>CALRKA020000009.1:0-115119 GCA_943367815.1 Tabrizicola sp. YIM 78059
TCCACCGCCGGCCTCGAGGCCTCCGGCACCGGCAACATGAAATTCATGATGAACGGCGCCCTCACCATCGGCACCCTCGATGGCGCCAACGTCGAGATCCGCGAGCAGGTGGGTGACGACAACTTCTTCCTCTTCGGGCGCACCACCGAGGAGATCGCCCAGCTGCACGGCCACTACAGGCCCTGGGAATGGATCGCCGCCGATCCCCTGCTGGCGGAGGTGTTCGACCTGATCGGCCGGGGGCACTTCAGCCAGGGGGACACGGACCGCTTCCGGCCCCTGACGGACCAGCTGCAGGGGAGCGACCCGTTCTTCGTACTGGCTGACTTCGCCTCCTACCTGCAGGCCCAGGCCAGCGTCAGCGCCACCTGGGCGGACCGCCGCCGCTGGAATCAGATGGCCCTGCTGAACACCGCCCGCAGCGGCTTCTTCTCCTCCGATCGGGCCATCGGTGAGTACGCGGGCCGCATCTGGGACGTGACGCCCTCCCCGGTGGCCATGGCGGGCAGCCCCTTCTCCAACTGATCCTTAACCGTCCGTCAGCATGGTGGTCCCATCCAGGAGTCCCCCATGACCTCCCCCTCCCCAGCAGCCGCCCTGACCACCATGCGGCTCCTGGCCCAGGAGCAGAACCTGCGCACCTTCGCGGCGGGGGAGGTGATCTTCCGGACAGGTGATGAGGGGGCGTCGGTCTTCGGCATCGTCGATGGCGAGGTCGCCATCGACTGGGGCCAGGAGCACCAGGGCGAAACCCTCGGCCCTGGCAGCAGCTTCGGGGTGGGGGCGCTGGTGGACAACCAGCACCGACGCGTCGGCACCGCCACGGCCCTGCGGGACACGCAGCTGCTGGAAATGAACCGGGAGCAGTTCCTGTTCGCGCTCCAGGAACTGCCGATGTTCGCCCTGGAGATGCTGCATGGCCTGGAAAATCGCCTGGGCCACCTCAAGCAGCCCAGCAGCGATCTCAGCCAGCAACCCCCGGCATGAAGCGCCGCTCGTGCGGGGCTCCCTTGAGCATGCGGTTCCAGTAGATCCAGGGCAGCACGTCCTTCTTCACCACCCACATGCTCCAGCGCTCCTGGGTGGGATCAAGGGGGAAGGAGGGAACGGGCTGGGCGTCGTAGTTGAACTCGGCCATGATCACGCGCCCGTAGCCGGTGATCAGCGGACAGCAGGCGTAGCCGTCGTAGCGGGCGGCCAGGGGCTGGCCATCGAGGTGGGCCAGCAGGTTGGCCACCAGCACCGGCGCCTGGCCCCGCACCGCCGCGGCGGTCTTGGAGTTGGGCAGCGAGGAGACGTCGCCGAGGGAGAAGACGTTGGGATGGCGCACGTGCTGGGTGGTGAACTTGTCGACGTCCACCCAGCCGCCCGGTCCGGCCACCGCCAAGGGGCTGGTGGCCACCACGTCGGGGGCCGCCATCGGCGGGGTGACGTGCAGCATCCCGAAGGGGAGCACCTCTTCGCGCACCGTGTCGCCGTCCTTGACGGCAAACACCGCCTCCTTGCTGGCGGCGCGCACTTCCTTGAGGGTGTGCTGGTAGTGGGGCTCGATGCCGCGGCGGGCCACCACCTGGCGCAGGGGTTCGGCGAAGGTGGGAATGGCGAAGATCCCGGGGGTGGCGGTGGCGTAGATCACCCGGGTGGCCGCCGCCACCGCAGGCGATCGCTTGAAGACGTCGTCGGCCAGGTACATGATCTTCTGGGGCGCCCCGGCGCACTTGATCGGCGTGTCCGGGAAGGTGAAGATCGCGTTGCCGCCGGAGAAGGACTGGATCGTCTGCCAGGTGTAATCGACCAGATCCTTGGAATAGTTGCTGGTGATGCCGTTGCTCCCCAGGGCCTCCGGCAGACCCTTGATCCGGTCCCAGCAGAGCTTGATGCCGGTGGCCACCACCAGGGCGTCGTAGTGGAGCGTTTCGCCGTCGCTGCTGGTCACGGTGCCGGCCACCGGATCGAAGCCGGCGGCGGCGGCGCGGATCCAGCGCACCCCCTCGGGAATCAGGTCGGCCTCGGCGCGGCGGGTCTGCTCGAGGGTGAAGACACCGGCGCCCACCAGGGTCCAGCCCGGTTGGTAGTAGTGGTCGGCGGAGGGCTCGAGGATGGCGATCTCCAGGCCGGGCCTGGCCCGCTTGAGCTGGCTGGCCACGGTGAGGCCCGCAGCCCCTCCGCCGACGATCAGGATCTGGTGATGGGCCATGGAACGGGAATGAAACGCGGGGGGCCCGGCAACGGCGAAAGGTCACGCTCGCTTCCTTTGCCGGCACCGTGGCGCCAGAGCGAAGGTATCGAGAACCGGAGCAGGGCGATGTCCTGAACGTACGCCACAACGATGGCGTCAGCCTCATGCAGGTGCTGAATGTCAAGTCGTTGTTGAACCCCTTCGACAGCCAGCCGAAGCCAGCACTGCTAAGACGCCTCCATGGCGTCCCACTCCCACCAGCACGAGAACGAGCACGAACACGCGCACGAGCACGGGCATCCCCGGCGCCAGGGTTCGCCCCGGGCCTTCTTCTGGGGTGTGCTGCTGAACAGCGGCCTCTCGGGGCTGCAGCTGGCGATCGGCATCGGCTTCGGCTCCCTGGCCCTGATCGGTGATGCCATCCACAACCTCGGGGACGTGGCCGGCCTGCTGTTCGGCTGGGGGGCCGAACGTCTCAGCGCCCGGCCGGCCACGGCCCGCTTCACCTACGGCTTCGGCCGCAGCACCCAGCTGGCCTCGCTGATGAACGCGGCCCTGATCCTGATGGCGGCCGGGGTGGTGATCGTCGAAGGGGTGCAGCGGCTGCTGGATCCGGTGCCGGTGGTGAGCGGCCCGGTGGCCTGGGCGGCGGCGGCCGGCATCGTGGTCAACCTGCTCTCGGCCCGGCTGTTCGGCGGCGGCCACCACCACGATCTGAACCGGCGGGCGGCGGTGGTGCACCTACTCACCGATGCCGCCGTCTCGGCCGCCGTGCTGGTCAGCGCGGTGCTGGTGGGGCTGGTGGGCTGGATGTGGCTGGATGCCGCCACCGCCATCGGCGTGGGGCTGGCGGTGGCCTGGAGCGGCTGGGAACTGCTGGGGGAAGCCCTCAGCGCCAGCCTCGACGCCGTGCCGCGGGGCATTGACCTGGCCGAGGTGGAGGCGGCCCTGCGCGCCCTCCCCGGCGTGGAGAACGTCCACCATCTGCATGTCTGGGGCATGAGCACCTCCCGCACCGCCCTCACGGCCCATCTCGTCGGCCGCGGCGATGGCCCGCTCGATGGGGACCTGCTGTCCCTCGCCCAGCAGCGGCTCGCCCAGCTGGGCATCACCCACAGCACCCTCCAGATCGAGGCGCCCGGGAGCTGTGCGGAAGACGCCGCCCATCAGCCTCGATAGGCTGCCCCAGACCCGCTGCAGCGGCCGCCTTGCTGTTCTCGCCTTCGCTGCTGCCGAGCCACCTGGTGCCCCGGCTGAAAGGACGGGCCCGACAGGGGCTGGAGAGGGGGCTGGCCGCGGCCGGCCTCGGCCTCGTCAAGCTCGATCCCCCCGACTCAGCCCCCCACCGGGCCGCCGAGCGCCAGAAGACCCTGCAGCGACAGATCCTGGATCGCCATGACCGGCAGTCGATCGCCGATGTGGAGGCCCTTAACGACCGCTATCGGACACCGGTTCTCGGCAGCCTCCGCCCGATGGATCTGTTACGGATGCTGGGGGAGTGCCTGGATCCGACCGACAACCTGCTGGGCTGTGCCAGCCAGCTGACCCACAGCCTGCAGATGATCGAGGCGATGGTGGGCGATGGCGTGCTGGACGACGATCTGCTGCTGCTGGCCCTCCTCCATGACCTCGGCAAGCTGTTGCTTCTCACCGGCGAAGACCCGGCCAACGTGGTCGGCACCAATGCCATCCTCACGCCGAGGGCCAGGACCGGCCTCGACCAGCACATCAGCCAGTGGAACCACTGTGAATTCGGCTATCTGCGGTTCCGCTCCTTTCTGCCGCCCCATCTCAGTTGGACGATCCGCTATCACGGCCTCAAAGACACCAACCCCATCGACTACATGGATGCCAGCGATGAACAGCACTTCAACGGCATCATGAAGCGCTTCCGCCACTACGACACGGCCTCCAAATCCATCGAGATCCGACCCCAGACCCGGCTGGAAGACTACCGAGACTTCATCGAGTCGCGATTGCCCGATCGTATCGTGTTCTGATCAGTTTCCACGTGCAACCCTAGCCAACAAGCCGGGATTCGTCAGCGCTCTCTTGCCTTTCCGTCATGCGTTTTCTTGTGGTTGGATCAGGCTTCGCCGGCGCCGTGCTGGCCAGGGAACTGGCCGACCACACCGATCATCAGATTGATGTGGTGGAAGCCAGGAATCACATCGGCGGCAACTGCCACACACACAAGGAGCAGGAAACGGGCATCACCGTGCATACCTACGGTGCCCATATCTTTCACACCAGCGATCTCGGCGTCTGGAGCTACCTGCAACGCTTCACCGAGATGATGCCGTTCATCAACCGCCCCAAGGCCAGCATCGACAAGGGAATCTTCAGCCTACCCGTCAATCTGCATACCATCAACCAGTACTTCGGCAAGAAGTTCTCGCCATCGGAAGCCCGGCAGTTCGTCGACACCATCCGGCGCCATGACATTGAGCAGCCCAGGAACTTCGAAGAACAAGCGTTGCACTTCATCGGCGATGAGCTCTACCAGGCCTTCTTCCATGGCTACACGAAGAAACACTGGGGCTGCGAACCGCGGCAGATCCCTGCCTCCGTGCTGAAGCGGTTGCCGTTGCGCTTCAACTACAACGACAACTATTACTCCTCGATCTACCAGGGCATCCCCAGAGATGGCTACACCGCCATCTTCGAGCGGCTCCTCGACCACCCGCGCATCTCCCTGACCCTCAACCACCGCTGGCAACCCTCCGATGGCCAGCCCTATGACCATGTGTTCTACTCAGGCCCCCTCGATGGCTTCTTCGGCCACCGGCGTGGTCGGCTTGGCTATCGCACCGTGTTCTGGGAGCGGCAGATCGAAACAGGGGATGCCCTGGGCCATCCTGGAATCAACTTCCCTTCACTGGATGTGAGCTTCACCCGCCGCAGGGAGCACAAGCATTACGAATACTGGAAGCAACACGACAAGACAATCGTGTTCACGGAATACAGCAAGGAAACGGGCACCGAGGATGAGCCCTACTACCCCAAGCGCCTGGCGGACGACAAGGCCCTGATGCACGGGTACCTGGACGATTGCCTGCTGACCGACAAGACCAGCTTCATGGGCCGCCTGGGGCTGTACAAATACATGGACATGCACCAGGTGATCGCCGAGTCCCTCTCCCTGGCACGGGAGTTCATTGCCGCGATCGCGTCAGGGCAGCCCAGGCCCATCTTCCCCGAGGCCTTTCGCCGCAGCCTCTCATAGCTTGTCTCCCACCACCCCCGGGTCGTCCTCCTCCAGCTGGAACACCAGCCCCCGGTTGCGCCGGGTGATGGCGGGATCGCTGCCGCGACAGGCCGGGTCAGGACACAGCCGCAGGCTGTTCCAGGCGTACCACTTCAGGGGGAAGGAGCTGACGCGGGGGGAGTGCCGCATGCCGTCGCAGATCATGAAGTCATACCCGTAGACCACCGGCTGGCCGGTGAGCCAGCCGTACAGCTGACGGCATCCGGCCTGGGTGAGGGTGTAGGCGTGGGTGCAGAAGAGCGGGCAGGTCACGATGTCCTGCAGGATCGGCGTCGGCCTGGAGACCAGGCGGCGGGAGGCCGACCTCAGGCGGGGATGGCGTTCGAGGAAGCGGAAGGGACTGGGCCAGGGAAGTTCCTCGTAGAGGATCTGGGAACCGAGGAACAGCAAGTCCCAGTCCGCGGGGGTGGCGTCATGGAAGGCCCGAGCATGGGTCGTCCAGATGGGCGGGAAGAAGACATCGTCCTCAAAGATGTGCAGCAACGGCAGGTCCCGCTCGATGGCATGGGCCAGCAGGCCCAGGTGGGAGAGCAGCGAACCCTGGGAGCCGCGCCGGGCCGTGAAGCGATCGACATCCATCGGCCGGCCCAGGCCGTGGCGCTCGGACAGGGCTTCCAGATTCTCCGATCGGGCATCGACGGCGGGCCAGATCGAGACCCGGGTGAAGCCGGCCTCCCCCAGGCGCTCGAGCAGCCCGTCGCGGCGATCGGGACGACGCTCGAGATTGATGCAGAAGGCGGGGGCCTCCAGTAACGCCTGCCAACGCCCCATGGCTGTCCCGTCGTGCCGACGCGAAGGTTAGGGAACCGGCCCGGGCCCGACCCGAAGCGGTCCGGTGCCGCTCAGGGCTCGGTCCTGGCTGCCTTCTTGTCCTGCTCCAGCAGCTGCTCCACCAGGAGCTTGAGCAGCAGCGACACGATCGCCACGCCCCCCAGCACCATCGCCGCTCCGAAGGCCAGTTCGGTCTGGTAGTTCTTGTACGCGTCCTCCACGAACAGGGGCAGGGTCTGGGTGAGGCCCTCGATGTTGCCGCTGACCACCGCGACGGCACCGAATTCCCCCAGGGCCCGGGCCGTGGTGAGGATCAGGCCGTAGAGGGCGGCCCAGCGCACCGAGGGGAGGGTCACCTTCCAGAACACCTGCCAGTTGGTGGCGCCGAGGGTGCGGGCGGCCTCCTCCTGCTCCCAGCCCTCCTCCTCCAGCAGGGGGATCACCTCCCGGGCCATGAAGGGGAAGGTGACGATGATCGTGGCCAGCACGATCCCGGGCCAGGAGAAGATGATCTTCCAGCCCAGGCTCTCGATGACACCCCCCAGCAGGCCATGGGTGGGGCTGTAGAGCAGCACCAGCATCAGGCCCACCACCACCGGAGAGATCGAGAAGGGCAGGTCGATGACGCTGAGCAGCAGGGCCTTGCCCCGGAACTGGCGGCGGGCGATGGCGGTGGCCGCGGCCAGGCCGAAGATGACGTTGCAGGGCACCGCCACGGCGGTGGCGAACAGGGTGAGGCGCAGGGCTGAGATCAGTTCGTGGGACTGGAAGTTCTCCAGGAAGGGGCCCAGCCCCTTGGCGAAGGCGGAGGCCACCACGCTCAGGGCCGGCAGCAGAATCACCACCCCCACGTAGAGGCTGGCGACCAGGGGGATCAGGATCGTCGCCAGGTCAGGGCCCGGGCGGCGGGACCTGGGACGCGGGGCCCGAACGGATCCGGGGCTCTCCAGGGTGGGGACGACGATGGTCATGGCGGACAGCCGGTGGCGGGAACGGAAGGCGGACAGGACAGGGGGTGAGGCCGGGGAAAGGCGGCAGGATCAGGCCGCATCGCCCTGGTAGCGCTGGCCCCACACCTGCAGCAGGTTGATGACCAGCAGACTCAGCAGGGAGAAGATGAGCATCACCGCGCCGATCACGGTGGCGGCATCGAAGTCGTATTCCTCCAGCTTCTGGATGATCAGGGTGGGGGTGATCAGGTCCTTGAAGGGCACGTTGCTGGAGATCATCACCACCGAGCCGTACTCCCCCACGGCCCGGCTGTAGCCCTGGGCCACCCCGCCGAGGATCGCCGGCAGGAGCTGGGGCAGCACCACCCGCAGGGTGGTCTGCAGCGGCGTGGCCCCCAGGCACCAGGACGCCTCCTCCTGCTCCTTCTCAAGGGAACGCAGCACGGGCTCCACGGTGCGCACCACGAAGGGCAGGGAGATGAACACCATCGCCACGGTCACCCCCGGGGCGGCGAAGGCCACCTTGATGCCGAAGGCCTCGTTGAGCGGCTGGCCCAGCCAGCCGTTGGTGCTGTACACGGCCGTGAGGGCGAGCCCGGCGACGGCGGTGGGAAGGGCGAAGGGCAGATCGATCAGGGCATCGAGCAGGCGCTGGCCCGGAAAGCGGCAGCGCACCAGCGCCCAGGCCACCACCAGCCCGAAGACGCCGTTGATCAGGCTGGCCACCAGGGCCAGGCCGAAGCTGACCTTGTAGGTGGCGATGGCCTCCGGCGTGGTGGCCATCTCCCAGAAACCGGCGGGTCCCACCTCGGCGGCCCTGAGCAGCATGGCCCCCAGGGGCAGGAACAGGATCAGGCCCAGGTAGGTCCAGGTGATGCGCCAGGGCCAGCTGGGCAGCGCCAGGGCCGGTGGTCGCCAGCGACGCAGGAGGGCGGGGGTCATCGGGGCAGGGGGACGGGGCGCTTCAACGGCGTCAGGCTAAAGGACGGTTCAGCGGTGCGCTTACCGGTATAGTCGGATTCTCCCTGCCACCCAGGCCGTTTCGATGGGCATCCGCGTCGCCAACGTCAGCAAGAGCTTCGGCGATTTCCGCGCCGTCGACGACGTCAGCGTCGACGTGGACAGCGGCTCCCTGGTGGCCCTGCTCGGACCCTCCGGGTCGGGCAAGAGCACCCTGCTGCGATTGATCGCCGGGCTCGAAGAGGCCGATGCCGGCCGCATCTGGATCACAGGCGAGGAGGCGACCGAGCGGTCGGTGCAGGAGCGCCAGGTGGGCTTCGTCTTCCAGCATTTCGCCCTGTTCAAGCACCGCAACGTGCGTCGCAACGTGGCCTTCGGCCTCGAACTGCGCCGCTGGAAACCCGAGGCGATCCGCCGGCGGGTCGATGAGCTGCTCGACCTCGTGCACCTGCAGGGCTACGGCAGCCGCTACCCCTCCCAGCTGTCCGGCGGCCAGCGCCAGCGGGTGCCCCTGGCCCGCGCCCTGGCGGTGCAGCCCCGGGTGCTGCTGCTCGATGAGCCCTTCAGCGCCCTCGATGCCAAGGTGCGCAAGGAACTGCGCGCCTGGCTGCGCAATCTCCACGACGAGATGCACGTCACCACCGTGATCGTCACCCACGACCAGGAGGAGGCCATGGAGGTGGCCGATCGGATCGTGGTCATGAACGAAGGCCGGGTGGAGCAGATCGGTTCCCCGGCGGAGATCTACGACCATCCCGCCTCCCCGTTCGTGATGAGCTTCGTGGGCGCCGTCAACGAGCTGCCCAGCGGCTCCTTGCCCTTGCGGCGCGATGCGGTGCCGCCGCTGCCGGCGGACGGCCGGATCTTCGTGCGCCCCCACCACGTGCAGGTGCATGCCACCCCCCAGCCGGGCACCGTTCCGGCCCGCCTGCGGCGCCTCACCCACATGGGCCGCGACCTGCAGGCGGAACTGGTGCTCGACTCCGAGGAGGTGGTGGTGGCCCAGTTCCCCCGGGAAGAGGTGGACTACGCCAACCTCAAGCCCGGCGACCGACTGCATGTGATCAGCCGCCAGGCCCACGCCTTTCAACCGGATTTTTCGATCTGATCAGTCGCTCACCGCAGTGGCGGCACGGCGCCGCGGAGGTTCGGAATGAACCTCCGCCAGGCGGGCATCGGCGAGGTACTGGGCGACGGCCAGGGGATCCTGGTGGCGCAGCAGCTCACCGTTGCGGAAGACGAGGGTGAAGCGCTGGGGCTGGGGCTCATTGAGCCTGGAGCGGAAGTACTGGGCGGCCATGACGGTGATGGTTGATGTGTGGGTGTTGATGAACAGAAAAGACGCTGAGAATGGGGCACTGAAACGCGTCGGCGCACTCAGGGGATGCTGACCATCAGGTCGGTGTCGCTCACCTGATGCAGCAGGCCGAGGCGCTTGAAATGGTTGAGGGTCTTGGTGACCGTCACCCGGGTGAGGCCGCAGATCTCCGCCAGGGCCTGATGGGTGAGGTTCATGTCCCGCAGGGAGAGGCGGTAGCCGCGGCTGCTCACCTGCCCGAAGCGGATGCCGATCCAGCGCAGCAGCCGCAGCAGCCGTGAATCGGCGCCGCGGACCCGGTTGATCTCGAACAGCTCTTCGGTATTGCGGATCTGGTGATGCAGGAAGGCCAGGATCTCGACCTCGCTGGGATGGCCCTGCTCCACCACCACCGTGGACAGGCACTGGATCTCCACCGGACGCAGCGTGGAATAGGCGTTGGTCACCCAGTCACCCGGTCCCCAGAGGCCGAGGGTGAAGGATTCGCCCTCCTCGTCGTGGGAGGCGGTGCGGATGTAGCCGTCCTGGATCTTCCAATGAAGTCCATCGGGCAGGACGTCATGGGGCTGGAGCGTGAGGCGGAGGGTCTGGGGCGTACGTGAGGTGGTCATGACCGCAGGCGGACAGCGATGGGATCGGGGGGTTCAGGGCAGAGCGGACGGCCAGCCTTCGGCTAGCGACAGGCATTCGCCGACAACAGCACATGGGGAGCCTGCGGGGACCCCAGTACCATACCTCACATTTCCCATCGGCAATGTGGTCTATTTAACGCTCCGGCGCGGTCCGACCGGATTCGGAGGCGGTCCGCTCAGATGAAGTACATCGCCTGGGCCTGGGCCAGGTGATCGCGCTGGTCCAGCAGGTCCTGCAGGGTGGTGCCCGAGAGGATGGCGCGACGCGCCTCTTCGAGCCGCTCCTCCAGCCGGCCCAGCACCTCGAATTCCGGGGTGGCGCCCTCGCCGCCGGCCCGCGGGGTGACATCCCCCTCCAGACAGCTCACCACGTCATCGACACGGATCTCGGCCGGCGGCCGGGCCAGCTGGTAGCCCCCCTTCGGCCCGCGGATGCTGCGCAGGATCTGGCCCCGCCGCAGGCTGGCGAGCATCTGCTCCAGATAGCGGTCGGGGATGCCCTGGCGCTGGGCGATCTCCGCCACCTGCAGCACGCCGCCGCGGGAATGGATGGCGGCCAGCTCCATGAGCGAGACGAGGCCGTATCCGGTTTTCGCGCTGAAGGCCAAGGGAATCCACGGTTGTCTTACGGGGATTGTGGCAGCCACCACCCCCGGACCAGCCAACGGCCAGGCACCTGGGGGATGTCATCCGCCCTACATCGCCGCGGCAGCGCGACGGATAGGTTTCACCAGTTCACCCATCGGACAACCGTGCTTTATCCCTTCTCCTCGCCGGTCCCGCCAGCCGCTCGCCGCCCCTGGCATCCCGGCCTGGTGGCCGCCCCCCTGGCCGTCGCCGTCGCCCTGGGGGGTTCCGGCACCCTGCTGCCCCTGAACGCCCAGGCCCAGCAACCGGCGCCACGCCAGGAACTGCTGCTCGTGTCCTATGCCGTCACCAAGGCGGCCTACGACAAGATCATTCCCCGGTTCACGGCCGACTGGAAGAAGCGGACCGGTCAGACCGTCGTCGTCCGCACCAGCTACGGCGGCTCCGGCTCCCAGACCCGGGCGGTGATTGACGGCCTGGCGGCGGATGTGGTGGGCCTGGCCCTGACGGCCGACACCCTGAAGCTCGAGGAGGCGGGCCTGATCCGTCCGGGTTGGGAAAAGGAGAACCCCAACAACAGCATCATCACCAACTCGGTGGTCGCCTTCTTCGTGCGGCCCGGCAACCCGAAGAAGATCCGCACCTGGAATGATCTCGACAACAAGAACGTGGAGGTGATCACCGCCAATCCCAAGACCTCCGGCGGCGCCCGCTGGAACTTCCTGGGCCTGTGGGGTTCGGTGACGGAGACGGGCGGCAATGAGGCCAAGGCCCGCGCCTTCGTGACCAACGTGTACCGCAACGTGGACACCCTGCCCAAGGATGCCCGCGAGGCGACCGACGTGTTCGTCAAACGCAACCAGGGTGATGTGCTCCTGAACTATGAGAACGAGGCGATCCTGGCCAGGAAGAGCGGCACCTGGACAACCCCCTTCATCGTTCCCCGCACCAACATCCTGATCGAAGGTCCGATTGCGGTCGTCGACAAGAACGTGGACCGCAAGGGCACCCGCAAGGTGGCCGAAGCCTTCGCCAGGTACCTGTACAGCGAGCCGGCCCAGCGGGCCTTCGCCGAAGAAGGATTCCGCCCCATCAACGCCCGGGTGAGGGCCGAGACCAAGGCGCAGTTTGCTCCGGTCTCGAAGCTGTTCACCGCCCGGGACTTCGGCGGCTGGGACACCATCAACAAGCGGTTCTTCGGCAAGGGAGGGCTCTGGGATTCGATCTTCTCCAAGTCCCGCTGAGCCAGCAGCCGGCCCCCTGAGCGGGGGAGCCGCAGACCAGAGAGGGAGGGAGGGGGCAGGCCAGGGGCAAAGGGGGACTGGATAGCCGATCGGGATACCGGTGTATGCTCTGCCGGATTGTCGATCAGTGAACCGTGGTTTCCCCCTTCGCCCGCTCCGCCACCCCCCTCGCCATCACCGGCCTCCTGCTGGGGGGCCTGGCCCTGACCGGCTGCAGCCCCCGGCCCGAGGGTGGCGGCGGTGCCGGTGCCGACGCCGGCGGCGCTCCCCAGGAGCTGCTGCTGGTGAGCTATGCCGTGACCAAGGGGGCCTACGACCGGATCCTGCCCAAGTTCGAAGCCGACTGGAAGGCCAGAACCGGCCAGGCCATCAACGTCAAGACCAGCTACGGCGGCTCCGGCTCCCAGACCCGGGCGATCATCGACGGGCTCGATGCCGACGTGGCCACCCTCGCCCTGGCCGGTGACGTGCTCAAGCTCCAGGAAGCCGGCCTGGTGCAGCCTGGCTGGGAAAAGGACCTGCCCGGCGGCGCGATCATCACCCACTCGGTGGTGGCGTTCATCACCCGTGACGGCAACCCCAAAGGGGTCCGGACCTGGGCTGATCTGGCCAAGCCGGGCGTCACCGTTCTGACGGCCAATCCCAAGACCTCCGGCGGCGCCCGCTGGAACTTCCTGGGGCTGTGGGGCTCGATCAGCCAGACCGGCGGCAGCGAGGCCCAGGCCAAGGCCTACGTCAGTTCGGTCTACCGCAACGTGGAGAACCTGCCAAGGGACGCCCGCGAGGCCAGTGACGCGTTCCTCAAGCGCGGCCAGGGCGACGTGCTGCTCAACTACGAGAACGAGGCGATCCTGGCCAAGCGCAGCGGCGACCTCAAGACCCCCTTCATCGTGCCCGAGGTCAACATCCGCATCGAGGGCCCCGTGACCGTCGTCGACCGCAACGTGGATCGCAAGGGCACCCGCAAGGCCGCCGAGGCCCTGGCCACCTATCTCCAGAGCGAGCCGGCCCAGGAGATCTTCGCCGAGGAGGGCTTCCGTCCGGTCAACCCCGGGGTCTGGAGCCGGGTGAAGGGCCGCTTCGCGCCGGTGAAGCAGCTGTTCTCAGCCGGCGACTTCGGCGGCTGGAAGCAGATCAACGACACCTTCTTCGGCAATAACGGGGTCTGGGACCAGCTGTTCAGCAGCTCCCGCTGATCCACAGCCGCCAGGACGGGGACAATGGGGGCCTCGGTGAACCTCGGGTGATGTGTGAACTGCTGGCCCTCAGCGCCAACACCCCCACCGACATGCGCTTCTCCTTCCATGGCCTTACCCGCCGGGGCGGCGCCACCGGCTGTCACGGGGACGGCTGGGGGGTGGCCAGCTTCGACCCCGATGGCCGCGGGGTGCATCTGTACCGGGAGGACGCCCCGGCCGCCTTCTCGCCGATCGCCGCCCAGGTGGCCAGCCTGGATCTGCGCTCCCACTGCTCGATCGCCCACATCCGCAAGGCGACCCAGGGGGTGGTGGCCCTGGAGAACTGCCACCCCTTCCACCGGCGCTGGCAAGGGCGGGAATGGGTGTTCGCCCACAACGGCAACCTGCTGGGGCCTCTGCCGCGAACGCAGCTGTTCGTTCCGGAGGGATCCACCGACAGCGAAGTGGCCTTCTGCTGGATCCTGGAGCAACTGAACGCCGCCGGTGCCGATCCGGCCGACCTGGACGCCATCTTCGGCACGCTGGTGCAGTGCTCCCGGCAGCTGGAACAGCAGGGCACCTTCAACTGTCTGATGAGCAACGGCAGCTGGCTGTTCGCCCATGCCAGCAGCCGCCTGCACCGGATCACCCGCCGGGCCCCGTTCGGCCGGGCCACCCTCGCCGATGACGACCTGAGCGTCGACTTCTCCGAGCTGGCCGGCGTCGACGACGTCGTAACGATCGTCAGCACCGAACCGCTGACCAGGGATGAGGAATGGCTGGCGCTTCAGGCCGGCGAGGCCGTCCTGCTGGTGGGGGGCGAGGTGGTGCGGCACCAGCCCCCCGGAGCTCCCGTTACCCCCATCCCCTGAGCCAGGCAACATCCTCGGACCTGCAATCATCGAGCGGAACGTCACTCGCACCCCAGCAGGATGTGGGCCTGGATCAGCGATCGAACAGCCAGCCACAAAGCAAACAGAACGCCGCGATGAGAACGAACAACTGGGGGGAAAAGCCGATCACCTGGCCGAGGAGAACACCCGCCAGCATCACCATCCAGGCCCGCCAGTTCGTCCACGGACTGAAGAAGGAGCCCCCACGGACTGGCTCGTCCAGCAGCTTCTTGGGTTTCAATCCACCAGCGCTCTCGCCGGCTTTGGAGCTGGGACCATCGCTCCCTGCCATCGCCAAACCTTTCCCTCCATCCTGCTGCCCATCGATGGGCGGGATGTAAGTGGAAACACATCCGATCAGTGACGCCGGGGATATCCCGCTGACTACGTTGTGAGCCTTCGCGGTGCCGATCGGTGCTGAAGGATCCGTTCAGCCTCGCCACCGCCGCCCGCTTCTGGCTGCGGCTGGGACTGGTCAGCTTCGGCGGGCCGGCCGGCCAGATCGCCCTGCTCCATGCCGAACTGGTGGAGCGCCGGCGCTGGCTGTCGGAGCGGCGCTTTCTGCACGCGCTCAACTACTGCATGCTGCTGCCGGGGCCGGAGGCCACCCAGCTGGCCACCTACCTGGGCTGGCTGATGCACGGCCTGGGCGGGGCCCTGATCGCCGGCGGCCTGTTCCTGCTGCCCTCGGTGGTGGTGCTGCTGAGCCTTTCGGCGGTCTACGCCCTCTGGGGCCAGCTGCCTTTGCTGGCGGCGGTGTTCTGGGCCCTCAAGCCGGCGGTGCTCGGGATCGTGCTCCAGGCGGCCTGGCGGCTGGGGCGGCGCACGCTGCACAACCCCGCCCTGGTGCTGATCGCGGCGGCGGCCTGTCTGGCCCTGGCCGTGGGCCGGGTGCCCTACCCCGCCCTGATCATCGCCACGGCCCTGGTGGGTTGGATCGGCGGTCGGCTGCGGCCGGCCCTGTTCCGGGGCCCCTCACCCCATGCCCCCGCCGCGCCCGGTGGCGCCACCCCACCGGAGGCCGCCCTCCACGGCGACGACACCCCCACCCCCATCCACGCCCGCTTCCACTGGCGCCGCCTCGCCCTCACCCTGCTCGGGGGCGGCGTGGCCCTCGGCCTGCCCCTGACCCTGCTGACGCTGGCGGGGGGCTGGGACGGCCAGCTGGCCACCATGGCCCGGTTCTTCACCAAGGTGGCCCTGGTCAGTTTCGGGGGCGCCTATGCGGTGCTCCCCTTTGTGGCCCAGGGGGCGGTGGACACCTACGGCTGGCTGGACGCCGCCCAGATGGTGGACGGCCTGGCCCTGGGCGAGACCACACCGGGGCCACTGATCATGGTGGTGGCCTTCGTGGGCTTCATGGGCGGCTGGAACGGCAGCGGCACCCTGTCGGCCGGCGTGGTGGCCGCCCTGGTGGTGGTGTGGTTCACCTTCCTGCCTTCCTTCCTGTTCATCCTGGCCGGCGGCCCCCTGGTGGAGGCGAGCCGCGAGGACCTGCGCGTCGGCGCCCCCCTCACCGCCATCACCGCCGCCGTGGTGGGGGTGATCCTGAGCCTGGCGCTCTACCTGGCCGGACCGGCCCTGGCCCCCGGCGGCAGCCTCGACGGCGGCGCCGTGCTGGTGCTGCTGGCGGCGGTGGTGCTGCTCGGCCGGGGACTGGGGGCCCTGCCCGTGATCGGTGCCGCCACCGCGGTGGGCCTGGGGCGCTGGTGGCTCATTGGGGGCGGCTGAAGCCGGCGATCAGGGGATCATCCCGCAGACGAACAGCTTGTTCACCACCGGGCCGGCGACCTGGTCGATGAAGCCCTGACGCAGCTGGGGATCGTCGTTGAGCATGTCGAGCACGCGCTGCTCCTGGGACCCACGCCGCTCGCTGCGGGCGGCCCAGAGCTGCTCGCAGCTGGATTTCTGGTAGCGCTCGATCACCTTCTTGGCCACCAGGTTGACGACCGGGGACTGGGCCTGGGCGGGGGTGGCAGCAGCCAGCACGGCCGCCACACCCAGGCTGGCTATCCGACGGATCTTCATGGATTGGGGGAGGTGGAGTGCCCTGCAACGTAGGTCCGCCGCCCCGCTCAGAAGACGTCGAGGGGCTCCAGGCTCGGCGACTCCACGCCACCGGCGGGGAGGGCATCGAGATGCACGGTGAGGGACGACGCCTGGCGCCGGGCCGATTCGCCGCAGCTGCGCGGGGTGGGGAAGATCTTGCCGGGGTTGGCCAGACCCGCCGGGTCGAAGGCCTCCCGCACCAGGCGCATGGTGGCCAGGTCGTCGGGGGCGAACATCCAGTCGAGGTAGCAGCGCTTGTCGCTGCCCACCCCGTGCTCGCCGGTGATGCTGCCGCCCGCGTCGATGCAGAGGCGCAGGATGTCGGCCCCCAGCTCCTGCACCCGGTCGGTCACGCCGGGCTCATCGGCCCGGTACAGGATCAGGGGGTGGAGATTGCCGTCGCCGGCGTGGAACACGTTGGCCACCGGCAGGTCGTAGCGGCGGCTGAGCTCCTCGATCGCCGCCAGCACCCCGGGCAGGGCACTGCGGGGCACGACGCCGTCCTGGACGTAATAGGTGGGGGTGATGCGGCCGACGGCGGCGAAGGCGGACTTGCGCCCCTTCCACAGCAGGGCGCGGTCGGCCTCGCTGGAAGCGCGCCGGATCGTGCGGGCCCCGGCCTGGCGGCAGAGCTCACCGGCGATCTCCACGGCCGCCGTCACCTCGCGCTCCTGCCCGTCCAGTTCGATCAGCAGCACCGCGGCCGCATCACGGGGGTACTCGTCGCGGCCGAACAGATCATCAACGGCGTTGATGGTGAAGTTGTCCATGATCTCCATCCCCGCCGGCAGCACACCGGCGGCGGTGACCAGGCGCACCGCCTCACCGGCGGCCTCCATGGCGGTGAAATCGGCCAGCAGGACGGCCACGCTCTGGGGCGCCCGCAGCAGCCGCAGGGTGATGGCGGTGGCGATGCCGAGGGTGCCCTCGCTGCCGATGAAGACGCCGCGCAGATCCAGCTCGGGGGTCTCGGCCAGGCCGCTGCCCAGGGTGGTGACCGTGCCGTCGGGCAGCACCACCTCCATCTCCAGCACGTGGTTGCTGGTGACCCCGTACTTGAGGCAGTGCACGCCGCCGGAGTTCTCGGCCACGTTGCCGCCGATGCTGCACACCACCTGGCTGGAGGGGTCCGGGGCGTAATAGAAGCCGTCGCCGGCCACCGCCCGGGTGACCCAGCCGTTGATCACCCCGGGCTGGACGGTGATGCGCCGGTTGGCCAGATCCACCTCCAGGATCGAGCGCATGCGGCTGGTGGCGATCACCAGCGCTCCGTTCTCCGCCAGGGCGCCGCCCGAGAGGCCGGTGCCGCTGCCGCGGGCCAGGAAGGGCACGCCGCGGCGGTGGCAGAGCCGCAGCAGGGCCGCCACCTGCTCGGTGGTCTCCGGCAGCACCACCAGGGGGGGCTGGGCCCGGTGCAGGGTGAGGCCGTCGCAGTCGTAGGCCAGCAGCTCCTGGGGCGCCGCCACCACGGCCCGCGCCGGCAGCAGGGCGCGGCAGTCGCGCTCCATCGCGGCCCAGTCGATCGTCACGGAAGGGTTCCGGTGGGCCGGGGAAGGGGTGCCATTGCTTCCGAACTTACCGAGGCAAGGCACCCCGGCACCCTTCTGGGTCAGGATGGGAAACGAATGCCTCCACCTTCCGCGGATCCCGCCTTGAGTTCGGCCACCCCTTCAGCGCCCGCCTCGGCCCCTTCCCTCCTCACCACCCGATCCGAGGAGATCTTCGCCGCCGCCCAGACACTCATGCCCGGGGGCGTCAGTTCCCCCGTGCGGGCCTTCAAGTCGGTGGGCGGCCAGCCGATCGTCTTCGACAAGGTCAAGGGGGCCTACGCCTGGGACGTCGACGGCAACCGCTACATCGACTACGTCGGCAGCTGGGGGCCCGCCATCTGCGGCCACAGCCATCCCGAGGTGATCGCCGCCCTCCACCAGGCCCTGGAGAAGGGCACCAGCTTCGGCGCCCCCTGCGTGCTCGAGAACGAGCTGGCCGAACTGGTCATCGCCGCCGTGCCGTCGGTGGAGATGGTGCGCTTCGTGAACTCCGGCACCGAGGCCTGCATGGCGGTGCTGCGCCTGATGCGCGCCTTCACCGGCCGCGAGAAGGTGATCAAGTTCGAGGGCTGTTACCACGGCCACGCCGACATGTTCCTGGTCAAGGCGGGCTCCGGGGTGGCCACCCTCGGCCTGCCCGACTCCCCGGGTGTGCCCCGCGCCGTCACCGCCGGCACCCTCACCGCCCCCTACAACTGCCTGGAGTCGGTCAAGCAGCTGTTCGCCAACAACCCCGGTGAGATCGCCGGCGTGATCCTGGAGCCGGTGGTGGGCAATGCGGGCTTCATCACCCCCGAGCCCGGCTTCCTCGAGGGCCTGCGCGAACTCACCAAGGAGAACGGCGCCCTGCTGGTGTTCGACGAAGTCATGACCGGCTTCCGCATCAGCTACGGCGGTGCCCAGGCCCGCTTCGGCGTCACCCCTGACCTGACCACCATGGGCAAGGTGATCGGCGGCGGCCTGCCGGTGGGCGCCTACGGCGGCCGGGCCGACATCATGGCGATGGTGGCCCCCGCCGGCCCCATGTATCAGGCGGGCACCCTGAGCGGCAATCCCCTGGCCATGACCGCCGGCATCAAGACCCTGCAGCTGCTCAGCCAGCCCGGCACCTACGAGCGTCTGGAGACGATCACCAAACGGCTCATCGAGGGCATCCGCGCCGGGGCCGCCGAGGCGGGCATCCCGTTCTGCGGCGGCAGCATCAGCGCCATGTTCGGCTTCTTCCTCTGCGAGGGGCCGGTGCACAACTTCGAGCAGGCCAAGGCCGCCGACACGGTCCGCTTCGGCCGCCTGCACCGCGGCATGCTCGAGCGTGGCGTCTACCTGGCTCCGAGCGCCTTCGAGGCCGGCTTCACCTCCCTGGCCCACAGCGACGCCGACATCGACGCCACCATCGACGCCTTCCGGGACGTCTTCCTGTCGCTGGCGTGAGCGTCGGTCGTCTCCTGAGGGTCGGCACCGGGCTGCTGACCCTGACCCTGCTGGCGAGCTGCGCCGCTGACCCCGGCAGCAAGCCCGTCGACGTGGCCGGTGGCGTGCCGGTGGGCGCGGTGCTCGCCCTGACGGGCAATGCCAACGTCTACGGCCAGGACCAGAAGATCGGCCTGGAGCTGGCACTCCAGCACCGCAACGGGGCCGGCGGCATCAACGGCAACCCCCTGAAGCTGGCGCTGGAGGACAGCGGCAGCGACGAACCGGGGGCCAACGCGGCCTTCACCCTGCAGATCAACCGGGGCGTGCTGGCCCTGATCGGCCCCACCCTCTCCCAACAGGCCTTCTCCGCCGACCCGATCGCCCAGCGCCGTGGCGTGCCGGTGGTGGCCCCCTCCAACACCGCCACCGGCATCCCGGAGATCGGCTTCTTCATCAGCCGGGTCTCGGCCCAGAGCTCGGTGATCGCGCCCCTGGCCATCGAACGGGCCCTGAAGATCCAGCCGGGCCTGAAGCGGGCGGCGGTGTTCTACGCCCAGGACGACGCCTACAGCACCGCCGAGACCACCATCTTCCAGAAGGCCCTCAAGGAGAAGGGCCTCGATCCGGTGACGGTGCAGCGCACCCAGCTCAATGACCAGGACTTCCAGAACCAGATCAGCGCCGCCCTGCGGGAGAAGCCCGACCTGATCGTGCTGTCGCTGCAGGCGGTGGACGGCGGCAACCTGATCCGCCAGCTGCGGGAGCTGGGTTACAAGGGCCTGATCGTGGCCGGCAACGGCATGAACACCCCCAACATCTATCAGATCTGCCAGAAGTACTGCGACGGCCTGCTGATTGCCCAGGCCTACAGCCCCGAGCTGGACACCCCCGCCAACGCGGCCTTCCTCAAGGCCTTCCAGGCGGCCAAGGGCGGCGCCATCCCGCCCCAGCTCACGGCCCAGGCCTACACGGCGCTGCAGGTGATCGGCGACGCCCTGGTGCGGCTGGACAAACGCCAGCCCCTGAAAGGCGCCACGCTGAGCAACGCGCGCAAGGCGCTGATGGAGGAGATCCTGGCCGGCACCTACGCCACCCCCCTCGGGGAGATCCGCTTCACCCCGGAGGGCGAGGTGATCCAGAGCCAGTTCTTCGTGGCCCAGGTGCGCATGGATCCGGGCGGGCGCAGCGGACGCTTCGCCCTGCTCAAGTAAGCCCCGGGTGGACCTGCTCCAGATCCTGGTCAACGGTCTGTCGGTGGGGGCGGTCTACGGGCTGTTCGCCCTCGGCTACACCCTGGTGTTCTCGGTCCTGGGGGTGATCAACTTCGCCCATGGGGCGGTGTTCACCCTGGGGGCCTACTTCACCTACCTGCTGATCGGCGGCGGGGTGGGGGCCAACGGTCTGCTGGCCGGCTTCCAGCTGCCCTTCGCCCTGCCCTTCTGGGGCGCCCTGCCCCTGGCGGGGCTGGGGGCGGCCGTGGTGGCCCTGCTGGTGGAGCGGGTGGCCTTCCGTCCCCTGCGCCGCCGCCGGGCCGATCCGCTGCTGGCCCTGATCACCAGCCTGGGGGCCGGCGTGATCCTGGTGAACCTGATCCAGCTGCTGGTGGGGGCGGAGAGCTACGCCATCCCCACCGGCGCCCTCGGCGGCCTGCCGGCCTCCTTCCCACTGCTGGGCGCCCGGGTGCGCACCGTCCAGGCCCTGCTGCTGGGGATCGCGGTGCTGCTGCTGGCCCTGCTCACCCTCTGGCTGGAGGGCAGCCGCAACGGCAAGGGGCTGCAGGCGGTGGCGGAGGACGCCGAAACCGCCCAGCTCCTCGGCATCGACAGCGCGGCCATGGTGCGCCTGGCCTTCGGACTCAGCGGCTTTCTGGCCGGGGTGGCCGGCGGCCTGGTGGGGCTGAGCGTCAGCATCGCCGGGCCCTATTTCGGCATCGGCTACGGCCTCAAGGGGCTGGCGGTGCTGGTGCTGGGCGGGCTGGGCAGCGTGCCGGGGGCGGTGCTGGGCGGCCTGATCGTCGGGCTGGCGGAGGCCCTGGTGCCGGCCGACTGGTCGGGCTACAAGGATGCGGTCAGCTACGGCTTCCTGTTCCTGGTGCTGCTGCTGCGGCCCCGGGGCCTGCTGGGCCGGCCGCTGCCCACCAAGGTGTGAGGGCCATGGACGCCGCCCTGCTCGAACAGATGCTCCTCGGCGCCCTGCTGGCGCTCTCGGTGTATCTGCCCCTGCGCTGCGGCCAGCTGTCGCTGGCCACCCCGGGCTTCTATGCGGTGGGGGGCTACGTGGCCGCCCTGCTCTCCACCGGCGTCCCCGCCTTCGCCGGCAGCGGCGCCACCTCACCGTTGCCGGCTCTGGTGGCGGAGATGGTGCTGGGCGGGGCCCTGGCGGGGCTGATCGCCCTGGCGATCGGCGGACCGGTGCTGCGCTTGCGCGGGATCTACCTGGCCATCGCCACGATCGCCCTGGTGGAGATTCTGCGGGTGCTCAACCTCAACCTGCCCTTCACCGGCGGGGCCATGGGGATCTTCGGCATCCCCCAGCCCTTCGCCCACGCCGAGGGCTACGTGCTGTTCACCCTGGCGCTGCTGGCCCTGGCCTGCTGGCTGTGCCAGCGGCTGGAGGCCCTGCGGCTGGGGCGGGCGATGGCCGCCATCCGCGACGACGAACTGGCGGCCGCCTGCGTGGGCATCGACACCCCCCACACCAAGCTGATCGCCTTCGTGGCCAGCGCCCTGCTGGCCGGCGTCACCGGCGCGCTGGCGGCCCACTTCTTCAACTCCTGGAACGCCCGGGCCGGCAGCTTCGACGCCAGCATCACCACCCTGGCCTTCGTGGTGTTCGGCGGTTCCCGCCTCTGGCCGGGGCCGGTGCTGGGGGGGCTGGTGCTCACCGCCCTGCCGGAGCTGCTGCGGCCGGTGGGCGACCTGCGTCTGATCCTGTTCGGGGCGGTGATCCTGCTGGGTCCGCTGTTCTTTCCCCAGGGACTGGTGACGGCGGAGCGGCTGCGCTGGCTGGCCGGCCTGCTCGGCCTGGGCCGCCAACGGGGCCGTCAGGCTCCCCAGGTCCCATGAACCGGAGCCCCGACGGCACCGCCGCGGCGCCCCTGCTGCAGGTGGAGGCGGTCAGCTGCCGCTTCGGCGGCCTGCTGGCCCTCGATCAGGTGAGCCTGGAGCTGGAGGACGGGGAGATCTTCGGCCTGATCGGCCCCAACGGTGCCGGCAAGACCACCCTGTTCAACGTGATCTCCGGTCTCACCCCCCCCAGCGGCGGCCGTTGCCTGTGGCGGGGCGCGCCCACCACGGGCCTGGGGGCGAGCGGCCTCAACCGACTCGGCATCGCCCGCACCTTCCAGAACCTGCGCCTGTTCGAGAGCCTGTCGGTGCGGGAGAACGTGCTGGTGGGCCTGCACCACGCCGCCCGCGCCCCCCTGCTGGCGTCCCTGCTCGGCAGCGGCGCCTTCCGCCGTCAGCAGGGGCAGCTGCAGGAGCGGGCGATGGAGCTGCTGACCCTGCTGGAGCTGGAGGCCCTGGCGGAGCAGCGGGCCGGGGACCTGCCCTACGGCGACCGCCGGCGGCTGGAGATCGCCCGGGCCCTGGCGACGGCACCGCGGCTGCTGCTGCTGGATGAACCCGCCGCCGGCATGAACCCGGCCGAGAAGGACGACCTGCGACGGCTGATCGGCACGATCCGCGAGCACTTCGCGCTGACGGTGCTGATCATCGAGCACCACGTCCCGCTGATGATGCAGCTCTGCGACCGGCTGGCGGTGCTCAACTTCGGCAAGCGCATCGCCCTGGGCAGCCCCGCCGAGGTGCGCACCGATCCGCGGGTGATCGAGGCCTACCTGGGTGGTTCGGGTGGGGGTTCGGGTGGCGGATCTGGCGACGGCGCGGGCCGGGCCTCCGGAGACGGCCGATGAGCGCGACGCTGCTGGAGCTGCGCTGCCTCACCGTGCGCTACGGCGCCCTCACCGCCCTGCGGGGCCTCGATCTGCAGGTGAGGCAGGGGGAACTGGTGGCCCTGCTGGGTGCCAACGGCGCCGGCAAGAGCACCACCCTGCGGGCCATCTCCCGGCTGGTGGGGGCCGCCGCCGGCCAGGTGCTGTGGCGCGGCGCCGACCTGGTGGGGGTGAGCACCCACCGCACGGTGCGCCTCGGCATCGGCCACTGCCCGGAGGGCCGACGGGTGCTGGCCCGCCAGACCGTGGCCACCAACCTGGAGCTGGGGGCCTGGCTGCGCCGCGACCGGGCCGGCATCGCCGCCGACCTGGAGCGCTGCTACGGCCTGTTCCCCCGCCTGGCGGAACGGCGCCGCCAGCTGGCCGGCAACCTCTCGGGGGGCGAGCAGCAGATGCTGGCGATCGCCCGGGCCCTGATGGGTCGGCCCAGCCTGCTGCTGCTGGATGAGCCGAGCCTGGGCCTGGCACCGAAGCTGGTGGCGGAGGTGATGGCGGCCCTGGCGGCGCTGCATCGGGAGGGGCTGTCGATGCTGCTGGTGGAGCAGAACGCCACCGCCGCCCTGGAGATCGCCGACCGCGGCGTGGTGCTGGAGGGCGGCGCCATCGGCCTGGAGGGCAGCGCCGACGCCCTGCTGGCCGATGCCGGGCTGCGGGCCTCCTACCTGGGGAGCGGCTGACGATGCTGCCGGTGCCGCTGCTGGAGCCCCTGCTGGTGCCGCTCCTGCTGGGCGGCCTGGTCGTCGTGGCCCTGGCCCTGGTGCGGCTGGTCGGGCGCCCCTGGCTGGAGCGCACCATCCTCGAGACGGACACCCCCTCCGGCAAGGCCTTCGACGCCCTGCTGATGCTGGCCATCGCCCTCAGCGTGCTGGCGGTGGTGCTGGAGAGCGATCCGCTGCTGCGGCAGCGCTGGGCCGGCACCTTCCTGGGGCTGGAGTGGGGCTTCACCCTGCTGTTCAGCCTCGAGTACCTGCTGCGGCTGCTGCTGGTGGCCGAGCCGCGGCGCTACGCCACCAGCTTCTTCGGGCTGGTGGACCTGCTGGCGATCCTGCCCACCTACCTGGGGCTGCTGATCGGCGGCGGCCAGCTGTTCCTGGTGGTGCGGGTGCTGCGGCTGCTGCGGGTGTTCCGGGTGCTGAAGCTGGGGGCCTACCTGCAGGAGGCCGAACTCCTCTGGAGTGCCCTGATCGCCGCCCGCCGCAAGATCACCGTGTTCCTGCTGGCGATGGTCACGCTGGTGATCCTGATCGGCGCCTTCATGTATGTGATCGAGGCCGGCAACGACGGCTTCCGCAGCATCCCGGTGGCCATCTACTGGGCCTGCGTCACGATCACCACGGTGGGCTATGGCGACGTGGCGCCGGTGACGCCGCTGGGGCGCTTCATGGCCTCGGTGGTGATGCTGATCGGCTACAGCATCATCGCCGTGCCCACCGGCATCCTCAGCGCCGAGATCGGCCTGTCGGTGCTGCGGCCGACGGGGCGGCCCTGCCCGGCTTGCGGTCTGGGTGACCACCAGGCCGACGCCCGCCACTGCAGGCACTGCGGGGCTGCGCTGGAGCCGGAGGGGGAGTCGTAGCCACGGGGTGTCGCCCCCCTGCGGGGGGATCGATCGGTGAGAATCCCGCACAGACCCGAGCCAGCTGCCCGTCATGGCGATGGAAGACTCCAGCCGCAGCGAGGAACTCAGGGCCCTCGGCTGGCCGGAGCCGGAGGTGCGCCGCTACCACCAGCTTTGGACCCACCGCAGCCGCTGGGGCGCCGCCAACCTGGACCGTGACGAGCGCCGGTTCCTGCGCCGGGGGGAGGACGCCCTGATGGCGGTCCGGCGGAACTGCTTCGTGGCGCTGGACTTCGAGACGGCCGATCAGGGCCGGGACAGTGCCTGCTCGATCGCCCTGGTGCGGGTGGAGGGGCGCCAGATCGTGCGCCGCGAGCACCGCCTGATCCGGCCGCCGCGCCGGACGTTTCTGTTCACCTCCATCCACGGGATCAGCTGGTCGCAGGTGGCCGATGCGCCCTGCTTCGCCGAGCTCTGGCCCCAGCTGGCGGCCTGCCTGGATGGGGCGCAGTTCATCGCTGCCCACAACGCCAGCTTCGATGCCGGTGTGCTGCGGGCCTGCTGCGAGCAGGCCGGGCTGCGCCCCCCAGCCCAGCCCTTCGTCTGCACCGTGCAGGTGGCCCGGCAGGCCTGGAATCTGCGGCCCACCAAGCTGCCGGATGTGTGCCGGCATCTGGGGCTGCCGCTCCGGCACCACGATGCCCTCTCCGATGCCGAGGCCTGCGCCGGCATCGTGCTGGCGGCCGGTCAGGAGGTGACGGCCGGCTTTGCTCGCAGCCGCTGAGGCCGCCCCCTCAGGCTCCAGAGCAGGGCCAGCAGGAATCCGAAGAACTGCACGATCACCACGCAGGGGCCCGACGGCAGGTTGGTGAGGCCCGAGCCGAGCAGTCCCAGCACGGCGCAGCCGCCGCCGATCACCGAAGAGAGCACCAGGTAGGTGCCGAAGCGGCGGCTCACCAGCCGGGAGGCGCAGGCGGGGATCACCACGAAGGCGCTGATCAGCAGCACCCCCACCGCCTTGATCGACACCGCCACCACCACGGCAAGCAGCAGGATGAAGGCGATCCGGTGCCACTGGCTGCCGACGCCGAAGGCGCCGGCCAGATCGGCATGGAGGGTGACCAGCACCTGGGCCCGCAGGCTCACCAGCAGGTAGGCCACCGCCGCCACCAGCAGCACCGCGATCAGGGCGAGGTCCAGCCAGGAGATGCCGAGGATGTCGCCGAACAGCAGTTGCTGGATCCCGCCCTTGTAGGTGGTCACCAGGCTGAGGGCCACCACCGCGAAGGCCAGGGAGGTGGAGTAGACGATGTTCAGCAGGGCATCGGTGGGGAGCTGGCTGCGCTGCACCAGCAGGTTCACCAGCAGGGCGAACAGCACCGCGAAGGGGATCAGCACCAGGGTGGGGTTGAGCCCCAGCAGGATGCCCAGGCTGATGCCCAGCAGGGCCGAATGGCCCAGGGCATCGCTGAAGAAGGACAGCTGGCGCAGCACCGCGAAGCTGCCCAGCAGGCCGCCCAGGGCCCCGGTGAGCAGCCCGCCGACCAGGGCCCGCTGCATGAACGGCTGGCCGATCACGGCGCTGAACGGGGAGAACTCCGTCATCCGATCCGGGGACGGCCCATGGGTGCCTGGCGCCGGGGATGGCTGGGAAGGTCGGCCGGGTCGTAGAGGCGCTCCAGCTGGGCCCGGGACAGGGCCAGTTCGGGATGGCCGCTGCAGCGCAGCTGGCGGTTGAGGCACAGCACCTGGTCGCAGCTGCGCCGCACCATGTCCAGGTCGTGGGAGACCTGCAGCACGGTCCAGCCCTCACTGCGGCGCAGGTCGAACAGCAGGCTGTGGAACTGCTCGGTGGAGGGGGCATCCAGGCCGGCCTGGGCCTCATCCAGCACCAGCAGGCGCCGGGGCCGGACGACGCAGAACGCCAGCAGCACCCGCTTCAGCTGCCCCCCCGACAGCTCGCTCAGCAGGCGCTCGGCCAGGGGCCCGCTGCCCGTCTTGGCCAGGGCGGAGTGCACGGCGGAGCGGCGCGCGCCACCGCCGCTCCAGGGCAGACGCGGGCCGGGTGGATCCCAACCGAAGCCGACGAACTCGGCCACGGTGAGGGGCAGGCGCCCCTGGAGCGGCAGGGCCTGGGGCAGGAAGGCCAGCTGGGCCCGGACCTGCGCCGGCAGCTGGCCGGCGGGCCCCAGCCGGTGGCCGAGGATCCGCACCTCCCCGGCCTGGCGGGGGATCAGGCCGAGGATCGCCCCCACCAGGGAGCTCTTGCCGGCCCCGTTCGGCCCCACCAGGGCCGTGTCGCTCTCGGCCGCGAGCTGGAAGCTGACGTCATCCACCGCCAGCACCCCATCGCGCAGCACCCGCAGGCCCTCGACCTCCAGAACGGCCATCAGCGGAAGGCGCTCACCAGGTCGGAGACATTGCGACGCATCACTTCGGCGTAGGTGGCCGCGTTGCGGGAGGCCTCCTCGGTGCCCGTCTCCATCGGATCGAAGACGCTGATGCGGATCCCCAGATCCCCGGCCAGGGCATTGAAGGAGCGGTTGCCCTCCTGGGGTTCACTGAGCAGGGCCCGCAGCTGGGTGCGCTTCACCGTCTCCGCCACCCGGGCCAGGTCCGCCGGCGAGGGGTTCTGCTCCGGCACATCCACCAGGTACGCGGCCTTGAGGCCGTAGCGGTCGGCGAAGTAGGGGGCGAAGTCGTGCAGGACCACGAAGGTCTTGCCCCGGAACGGCGCCAGTTGCTTCTCGAATTCCGTGTTGAGCTGGCGCAGCTGGCCGCTGAAGGCAGCGGCGTTGCGGCGGTAGCCGTCGGCGCAGGCGGGATCGGCGGCGATCAGGCCGTCACGGATGTTGTCCACCTGCTGGGCGGCGCGCACCGGATCGAGCCAGATGTGGGGATTGATCGGGCCGTGGTCATGGCCGTGGCCGTGGCCGTGGTCATCGTGGCCGTGGTCATCGTGGGCCTCTGCCTTGGCCTCACCGCTCGCCTCCGGGTTCTCCAGGGTGGCGATGCCGCGGCTGGAGTCGATCACCTTCAGGTCGGGGTTCTCGGCGCCCTTGACCAGCTTGTCGAGGAAGGACTCCATCTCCAGGCCGTTCTTGACCAGCACCCGGGCGTTCTTCAGGGCCGCCACATCCCCCGGCCTGGCCTGGAAATCGTGGGGGCCGCTGGCGGCGGGGATCAGGGCCGTCACCTCGGCGCAGTCGCCGGCCACGGCCCGGGTGAACAGGGTGATCGGCAGGAAGGTGGTCACCACCCGGGGGCGATCGGCCCGGCCGGCCTGGGCTTCCGGCGCCTGCACGGCGGGGCGGCAGCCCAGCAGCAGGGCGGACAGCCCCGCGGCCAGGGCCAGGACGGGACGACGGACGGGGGGCTGGGTCATGGGGCGAAACCTCCGGAACGGGGTGGGCGGGAAGGCTGGGGGCGAGAACGGACGGATGGGGGCAGGGTGACGGGCCAGAGCCACCACTGCCCCTGGTCGCCGCCGGCGACGAGGTGGCGGCCATCGGGTCGCCAGCTGAGGCAGGTGATCGCCTGGCCGTCGCCCTCAAGCAGCTGCTGCAGGCGGCCGCGGCCATCCCAGAGCGCCACCGTGCCATCGCTGGAGGCGCTGGCCAGCAGGCTGCTGCCGGGGGCGAAGGCCACGGCGTTGACGCGGCCCTCGTGCAGCACCAGGGGCTCCGGCTTCCAGCCCTTGGCGCCGCGGTCCTGCTGGCTCCAGAGCACGGCGATGTCGGTGGAGGCCACGGCCAGCAGGGGGGCCAGGCGCCCCGGCTGATCGCACCAGGCCAGGGACCGCACCTTGCCGGGGAAGCCGCTGAACTGCCAGCCGCGGCCGGCGGCGCCGTCCGGCCAGAGCATCAGCGAGCCGTCGAGCTGGCCACTGGCCAGCAGGGTCCCCTGGTCGGACCAGCCCAGGGCCACGCCGGCCGAGCCGGTGGCGCAGCGCTGGGGCAGTTCGCCGGGATCGTCCGGCCGCCAGAGGAGCACCTCGCCGTGGCAGGCGGCCGCCAGCCGCTGGCCATCGCGGCTCCAGGCCAGGGAGAGCACCGTGCGCTCCAGCTCCTGACTCTCCTCCCGCAGCGCGCGGGCTTCCCCGTCCCAGAGCCTCACCCGCCGGCCGGCCCCCACCGCCAGCAGGGCGCCCTGGGGCCGCCAGGCGGCCGCATCCAGCCAGCCGGCCTGGAGCGGCACCGGATCGAAGGCCATCGGCCGCACCCCCGTGCCGCCCATCTCCCAGAGCAGCAACTCGCCGCCCTGGCCCGCCGCCATCAGAAAACGGCCGTCGGGACTGAAGCCGAGCACATCGAGGCTGCTGTCCCGCTCCCCGCGCAGCAGCTCCTCGCAACCCGCCCGGAAGTCGAGCAGCAGCAGCTCCCCGCCGGCCGTGGCCATCGCCAGGAACTCCCCATCGGCCGACCAGGCCTGGGCGGTGATGGCGTTGCCGCAGGTACCGCTGAGCCGTTCCTGCACCAGGGCCTGGGGGGGCGCCATGGCCGGATCAGGCGACACAGGCCTCGAAGCCGGCCCGCAGGGCGGGTTCATCGAGATCGCGGCCGATGATCACGAAATCGGTTCGGGGGGTTTCCTCCGCCCGCCAGGGCCGATCCCGGGCGCTGTCGACCAGCATGTGCACAGACTGGAAGACGTAGCGGTGGCTCTCGCCATCGATCTGGAGAATGCCCTTCATGCGGAACAGATCGGGACCCCGCTCGCTCACCAGCCCATCGACCCAGCGTTCCAGCTTCCTGTAACTCATCGGCCGCTCTTCGATGAAGGCCACCGAGCTGACGGCATCGTCGTGTTCGTGGTCATGGTCGGAGGCAAGGAACTCCGGATCGATCTCCAGGGCCCGCTCGAGCTCGAAGGCCCCCACGCCCAGGATCTGGTCCATGGCTGCATCGGCCCGGCAGGTGGGAATCACACGGGCCAGGGGATTGATGGCCCGGGTGCGCTGGCGGATGGCCTCGAGCGTTTCAGCTTCCACCAGATCGGTCTTGTTGAGC
This sequence comes from Tabrizicola sp. YIM 78059, assembly GCA_943367815.1. Lineage (GTDB taxonomy): Bacteria > Cyanobacteriota > Cyanobacteriia > PCC-6307 > Cyanobiaceae > Cyanobium. Next base: position 29,513 of record CALRKA020000009.1, read on the forward strand.
AGCAGCACGTCGGCGAAGGCCAGCTGCTCCTGCACCTCTTCGCTCTCCCAGTGCTGCTCCACATGCCGGAGGTCGACGAGGGTGACGACGGCGTCGAGCCGGAGCTGGTCCCGCAGGTCCTCATCGACGAAGAACGTCTGGATCACGGGGGCCGGATCGGCCAGGCCGGTGGTCTCGATCACCAGGTGATCGAAGCGGTCGCGGCGCTTCATCAGGTTGCCGATGATGCGGATCAGATCGCCGCGAACGGTGCAGCAGATGCAGCCGTTGTTCATCTCGAAGATCTCCTCATCGGCATCGATCACCAGCTGGTTGTCGATGCCCACCTCACCGAATTCGTTGACGATCACCGCCACCTTGAGGCCGTGCTCGTGGGTGAGGATGCGGTTGAGCAGCGTCGTCTTGCCGGAGCCGAGATAGCCGGTGAGGACGGTGACGGGCAGGCGATCCCGATCAGGGGCCGTGGAAGGGGCCGAGCGCATCGGAGCAGAACCCAAAGGGCCGGTCATGGGAATCATTTTCAAGCTAGCAGTCCCGGTCCCCCCTGGCCGCCCCAGCCGGTCATCCCGACGCCCCGTCCGGCAAACCGCTTCCATCACTACCGCCCCGCCGCGTTGAGCTGCCTACGGTTTGCGCCTGAGGATCAGCCCGATGGCCCCCTCCGCTTGATGGCCCAAGAACGCTTCTTCCTCGAGCTGGATCCGCCCCACGGCGCCATGGCCGACTGGCCCCACGTGGTGATCGTGGGCGGGGGCTTCGCCGGGCTCAAGGCCTGCCATGTCCTGGCGGGACAGCCGGTGCGCGTGACCCTGATCGACAAGCGCAACTTCAACCTCTTCCAGCCCCTGCTGTACCAGGTGGCCTCCGGCCTGGTGTCGGAGGCGGATGTGGCGTCCCCCCTGCGGCAGATGGTGGGCCAGGCCCCCAACATCCAGATCCTGCTGGGCGAGGTGGTCGACATCGACACCGAGGCCAGGGAGGTGGTGTTCAACGACCACCGCTACGCCTACGACCACCTGATCCTGGCCAGCGGTTCCGGCAGCACCTACTTCGGCCACGAGGAGTGGCGGCCCCTGGCGCCGCCGATGAAGATCCTCGAGCACGCCGATGAGATCCGCCGCCGGCTGCTGATGGCCCTCGAGGAGGCTGAGCAGACCAGGGATCCCGAGCGGCGGCGCTTCCTGCAGTCGGTGGTGGTGGTGGGGGCGGGGCCGGCGGGCTGCGAGCTGGCCGGCTCCCTGATCGAGCTGATGCACCGCGCCGTGGAGCGGGACTTCAAGCAACTCGACCGCGCCCAGTGCCGGGTGATCCTGCTGGATGCGGTGGATCGGGTGCTGCCGGCGATGGCGGCCGATCTCTCCGCCGACGCCGCGGCCTACCTGGAGCGGGCCGGCGTCGAGCTGCACCTCAACACGATGGTGGCCGCCATCGAACCGGGCCGGGTGATCCTGCGGCGCCCCCCGGAGGCCACCGGCGAGGCGGACGCCGGCGGCTCTGGCCTCGGCGACCTGGAGGCCGCCACGATCTGCTGGACCGCCGGGGTGCGCGCCTCCCGCCTGGGCCGGCTGCTGGCCGAACGCACCGGCGCCCCCGTCGACCGGGGCGGACGGCTGCAGGTGGAGGCCGATTTCTCGCTGCCGGCTCACCCGGAGATCCGGGCGGTGGGCGACCTCTGCCACTACGCCCACACCGGCGACGGCCGGGTGCTGCCGGGCATGGCGGGCCCGGCGGTGCAGATGGGCGGCTGGGTGGCGCGCGACATCCTGGCGGGCCTGGAGGGCCGCCGCAGCGCCCCGTTCCGCTGGTTCGACCTCGGCAGCATGGCCGTGATCGGCCCCTGGTACGCGGTGGCGGATCTGCGCGGGCTGCATGTGAGCGGGCTGGCGGGCTGGATCCTGTGGGCCCTGGCCCATCTGGCCTTCATCCCCGACACCGAGAACCGCATCGCCCTGTTCAGCAAGTGGATGTGGCAGATCGCCACCCGCCAGCGCACGGCCCTGCTGATCACCGGCCGTCCCGATCAGCACCTCGGTGTGGATGTGGGGCTGGAGCGGGCCGTGCCGCCGGATGGCCTGGCTCAGTCGCCGGAGGCTCCCCCCTCCGAACCCTTGAAGCGATTGATCAGCACCCCCAGGATCACGGCGATGTAAAGCGGCCCGGCGATTCCCAGGACCACACTGGCCATGCGCGCCGGAGGCAGGGCCGGGGTGATGTCCCCATAGCCGGTGGTGGTGAGGCTGACGAAGGCGAAGTAGTTGATGCGGGCGAAATCCAGCTCCCAGACGCTGTGGGCGGCCACCCCTGCATGGGAGCGCACGATGGCGGCCTGGCCATCGGCGGTGTTGGCCAGGAAGCTGCCGGGCTGGATCGTTTCCAGCACGCTCAGCACCAGGCCGCCACTGAGGCCGAGCAGGAGATAGCCGGCCACCGCCCCGACCACCACCGGACGGGTGGCCCGGGGCTCCCGGCCCAGGGTCCGCACCAGCCGCACCAGGCTCCAGCCGATGAACAGCGTGGTGATCAGCAGCAGGGGCACCCCGGAGAGGCGCCGCGCCTCGGGGGTCAGCAGCCAGTACAGCTGGGCGACGAGGTTGGCGCCTCCCAGCCCCAGGTACAGACGGTCACCCCAGTCACGCGCCACTGAGCCGGCGAGGAAGCCGCCCAGCTCGACGGAGGTGAGCAACGTGATCAGGAAGTAGCCCACCGATCCGGCCAGGCGCAGCGTCTGGGGAAACGCCAGGCTCAGCATCACCAGAAGGCACAGAAACAGCAGCCGTCGGTAGAAGCGGTGCCGCCGGCGCGCCAGGCCTTCCGGGGTAGCCGGCGCTGCCGGAGGTCGGATCACTGCGGCGATGGACTCGGAACCGTCAAGGTAGGCCGCGCCTCAGCAACAGCCAGCGCCCCTGGGTCGCAGGGGCAGGTCACCGCCTGATACTGGAGACATCCGCAAGGACTCCGATGGCCTTCCGCTTCCGGCCCGCCTCCCGCTTGCTGCCCGCCGCCGCAGGGCTCCTGCTGGCGATGGCGCCCCTGACCCCGTCCCTGGCCCAGGGCATCCCCTTCAACGAGATCCGGGCCCTCAACCTGGCCCGCAACGCGGCCGTGCTCAGCAATGGCGGGCTGACGGTCTACACCCCGGCCAACTGCATGTTCAGCACCTCGGCGGCCACCAACCCCTGCCTGGTGCGCAGCGACGCCGACGGTTTCGTCTACCGCTTCCTCGGAGGCCCCCCCGGCTGGGAGGCCAAGGGCCTGCCGGCCACCACGGAAACGGAGATCAAAATCGCCCCGGACGGCCGCACGGTGGTGGCGATCCTCTACAACGGCCCGCCCCGCACCCGCTGATCCCGGCGGTCGGCCCGGGGAAAGCGGCCTAACCTCCCACCAGCCTCCCCAAGCCCTTGTCCGTCCCCGCTTCCCCCACCCTGCGCTGGGTCACCGCCGGCCTGCTGCTGGTGGCGGCCGTCCTCTGCCTGGCACTTCCCTTCGTGTCGGCCACCCTGCTGACCATCGCCCTGGGCGGCGTGGCAGCGGCGGCGGGCGTCTCCCAGCTGCTGCGGCTCACCTCGGCCGATGACACCCGCAGCAAGGTGTTCCGCGCCATCTCCGGGGTGCTGTATGTGGTGGGCGGCATCGGTCTGGTGGCTTTCCCGGTGGCCAGCACCGTGAGCCTCACGCTGTTCATCGGCGTCCTGCTGGCCGTCGAAGGGGTGATGGAGCTGGCGGGCGCCGCCGCCGGCGCCGGGCCGGCCCGGGGCCTGGTGCTGCTCGATGGCATCGTCACCGTGGTGCTGGGGGGGATGCTGATCGCCGAGTGGCCCTCCGACAGCCTCTGGGCCATCGGCACCCTGTTCGGCTTCGGCCTGGCCTTCTCCGCCTTCAACCTGATCACCGCCCCCGCGGCTCCCCAGGCCTGAGGGCTGGTGCTCATTCCGCCACGGCCGGACCTTCGGCCCGCCGCGGATCCACTGTCCCCAGGCTGCCGCCCCCCGCCAGCACCTCGACGCTGTTGGCCGCCCCCATGGACGGGGCCTGGCGGACGCTGTGGCCCATGGCCTCCAGCAAGCGGCGGCTGTCGGGGCTGAGGCCTTCCTCTGCATCGATCCGGTCGGGCCAGAGCTGGCTGTGGATGCGGGGGGCGGCCACGGCACCGGCCAGGTTGAGGCCGTGCACCATCCGGTTGAGCAGCACCTGGAGGATGGTGGTGATGATGCGGCTGCCGCCGGGGCTGCCGGTGGCGATCCAGGGGCGGCCATCGGGGCGGAACACCAGGGTGGGGGCCATCGAGCTGAGCGGGCGCTTGCCCGGTGCGATGGCATTGGCCGACCCCTGGCGCAGGCCGAAGGCGTTGGCGCTGCCCGGGAGAGCGGTGAAATCGTCCATCTCGTTGTTGAGCAGGAAACCCATCCCCGGCACGCTGATGCCGTTGCCGTAGGGGAAGTTGAGGGTGGTGGTGAGGGCCGCCAGGCCGCCGTGGCGGTCGGCCACCGAGAGATGGGTGGTGTTGGTGCCCTCTGTGGCAGCGGCCGCCTCCAGCACCGGGGCCGGGGTGTGGCGCTGGGGATCGATGCGGCGGCGCAGACCATCGAGGTGGGCCGGCGACAGCAGCCGTTCCACCGGCACCGGCACCTGGTCGGGGTCGCCGAGCAGGGCGTTGCGATCCCGGTAGGCCAGGTTCATGGCCTCGGCCATGGGGTGGAGGCTGGCGGCGGCATTCAGGCCGGTGGCCGCCAGGTCGAAGGGCTCGAGGATCCCCAGCAGCTGCAGCAGGGTGAGCCCGCCCCCGGGTGGCGGCATGGTGAGCACCGGATGGCCGCGGAACTCCCGCCGCAGGGGCGGCACCAGCCGGGCGCGGTAGGCGCGCAGGTCGCCGTGGGTGATCAGGCCGCCGCCCCGCTCCATGGCGCCCACCAGGGCGTCGGCCACCGGCCCGGCGTAGAAGCCGCGCTCCCCGTCGGCGGCGATGCGCCGCAGGCTGGCCGCCAGCTCGCTCTGGCGCCACACGCTGCCCGGAACCGGGGGCGGCAGGAACAGGCGGCGGGAGACGGGATCGGCCTGCAGCCGCGGGGCGGCGGCGGCCAGGGAATCGCTCAGCTCGCGGCTCACCGGGATGCCCTGGGCCGCCAGCTGGATCGCCGGCGCCATCACCTGGGCCAGCGGCAGGCGGCCATAGCAGCGCTGGGCCAGGACGAGGCCGGCGACACTGCCGGGCACGGCGGTGCTGAGCAGGCTGCGGGTGGCGCGGGTCCGGTCGACCTGGCCGTCGGGGCCGAGGAACATCGTGGGCGTGCCCGCCGCCGGGGCCGTCTCGCGGAAGTTCACCGCCACCGCCGTGCCGCCGCCGATGGCCAGCTCGGGCCCGGTCGCCGGGTTGCCACCGGGTGTCCCGTACAGGCAGCCCCGCTGGCGGGCCGGCGAGGGGCCGGGCAGCCAGAGCAGCAGGAAGCCGCCGCCGCCCAGGTTGCCGGCCTGGGGCAGGGTGACCGCCAGGGCGAAGGCGGTGGCCACCGCCCCATCCACCGCATTCCCCCCCTGGCGCAGGATCGCCGCCCCCGCCGCCGAGGCCAGCGGCTCTTGGGCCGCCACCAGCCCCCGGGCCGACCACTGGGGCCGGAAGCGCTGCTCGCCCTCCAGCAGCACGTTGGTCTCGGCGGCAACGGTGGCCGGCGTCACCAGCAGCAGCACCGCCCCGATGGCGACCCGGCGAACCGCCCTCACAGCGGAGCTCCGTAGCCCCCGCCGCCGGGAGTGGCGATCTCCAGCAGGTCGCCGGGCTGGACGCTCACCTGATCGCAGCCGGCCAGCTCCTCCGGCCGGCCATCGGCCCGCTCCAGCCGGTTGCGCCCCACCGCCCCATCGCCACCACCGGCCAGGCCGAAGGGGGGCACCCGCCGGGAGCCCGAGAGAATTGCCACGGTCATCGGCGCCAGGAAGCGCAGCCGCCGCACCACCCCGTCGCCACCGGGCCAGCGGCCGGCGCCACCGCTGCCGGTGCGGACGGCGAAGCGCTCCAGGCGCACCGGGAAGCGGTCTTCGAGGATCTCCGGGTCGGTGAGGCGCGAGTTGGTCATGTGGCTCTGCACCGCGCTGGCGCCGGCGAAGCCGCTGCCATCCGGCAGAACGCCGGCGCCGGTGCCGCCGCAGATGGTCTCGTAATACTGGCGCTGGGCATCGCCGAAGCTGAGGTTGTTCATCGTGCCCTGGGCCGCTGCCATCATCCCCAGGGCCCCGAACAGGGCATTGGTGACCGCTTGGGAGGTTTCCACATTGCCGGCCACCACCGCCGCCGGCGGTCGCGGGTGCAGCAGGCACCCCTCGGGCACGATCAGCTCGATCGGCTCGAAGCAGCCGGCGTTGAGCGGGATCGGGCGGCCCACCAGGCAGCGGAACACGTAGAGCACCGCCGCCTTGGTGATCGCCAGCGGGGCGTTGAAGTTGCCCTCCTGCTGGGGGGAGGTGCCGCTGAAATCGATCCGGGCCCGGCGGGCGGTGCGGTCGATGCGCACGGCCACGACGATGCGGCTGCCGTTGTCGAGCTCGACCGTGTGGTCGCCATCCCTGAGGCGGACGATCGCGTCACCCACAGCCTCAGCCGCATTGGCCAGCACGTGGCCCAGGTAGGCGCTCACCTCCTTGGTGCCATCGCGGCTCAGCAGCCGCTGCAGTTCGCTCTCCCCGAGCCGGTTGGCGGCCACCTGGGCCTGGAGGTCGGCCAGCAGCTGGTCGGGGTTGCGCACCGGATGGGGGCCGGCGGCCAGCCGCTGCCGCCAGGCGGTCGCATCGAACTGGCCCTGGCGCAGCAGCGGCACATGGCGCAGCAGCAGCCCCTCCTCCTCGATCCGGCGGCTGAACGGGGGCATGGAGCCCGGGGTGAGGCCGCCCACGTCGGCATGGTGGCCGCGGCAGGCCACGAAAAGGAGCGGCGTCGCCCCGCCCTCGGGGGCGAACACCGGCGTGATCACGGTGATGTCGGGCAGGTGGGTACCGCCGTCGAAGGGGTCGTTGGCGGCGTAGGCGTCGCCCGGCGCCAGGGGCGGCAGGGCACCGGCGGCCACGGCGGCCAGCAGGCTGGCGACGCTGTCCCCCATCGAGCCCAGGTGCACCGGGATGTGGGGGGCGTTGGCCACCAGCCGGCCGGCGCCGTCGAACAGGGCGCAGGAGAAGTCGAGCCGCTCACGGATGTTCACCGAGCGGCTGCACTGGCGCAGCCGTTCCCCCATCTGTTCGGCGATGGCGCTGAAGCGATGGTTGTAGAGCTCCAGCCGCACCGGATCCACCGCCCCGGCGCTGCTGGAAGCCAGGGCCGCTCCGGCTGCCGGCGCCTGCCGCTCCAGCAGCAGCTCGCCCCCCGCCAGCACCCGGCCGCCCCAGCCAGGTTCCAGCACCGTGGTGCCCGTGGGCTCCACCACCAGGGCCGGCCCGGCGATCCGCTGGCCCGCCGCCAGCTGCTCCCGGCGCCAGAGGGGCACCTGGCGCCAGACCATCCCGGTGCCGGCAGCGGCGCCGTGCTCTTCGGCCAGGCAGAGGGGCACCCATTCGCAAGGCTCGGGCGCATCCACCGCCTCACGCAGATCAGCGGGCCTGGTGGCGGGCGCCGGGGTCTCGGCGGCTGGAGCGCCCACCTCCACCTGGAGCCGCTCCACCACCAGCGGCTCGTCCGGCACCGCGAAGCCGAAACGCTGCCGGTGGCGGGTTTCGAAACCGGCGCGTAGCCCGGCCAGCCCTTCGGGCGAACCGGCGGACCAGGCCAGCTCCAGCCCCTGGTCGCTGCCGCGGTAGCGCAGCTCCAGACGGGCCTGCCAGCGGGGCGCCTGGCCGGGCGCCAGATCACCGCTGGTGCGCAGCTCGGCGGAGGCTTCGGCCACCAGCGCCTCGATCTCCCGCTCCAGCTGGGGAACCAGGGCCGGCTCGAGGGGTTGCCGCAGGGTGCGCTCCCGCAGCAGAGAGGGTCGGGCCAGGCCGATGCCGTAGGCCGAGAGCACCCCGGCCAGGGGATGGAGCAGCACCCGGGTGAGGCCGAGGGCGTCGGCCAGGGGGCAGGTGAGCTGGCCGCCGGCGCTGCCGAAGGTGACGAGCACGGCGCCACGCAGGTCGTGGCCCCGCTGGATCGAGATGCGCCGGATCGCCTCGGCCATGCGCTCGATCGCGATCGTCAGCGCCCCCTGGGCCGCCACCTCCGGCCCGGCCACCCCCAGCTGGCGGGCCAGGGCCTTGAAGCGCTCGACCACCACCCCCCGATCGGCCGGCTGATCGCCGCCGGGGCCGAACAGGCGCGGCAGCGCGTTCACAGGGAGCCGGCCCAGCAGCAGGTTGGCGTCGGTGATCGCCAGGGGACCCCCGCGGCCATAGCAGGCGGGACCGGGGTTGGCGCCGGCCGAGCGGGGCCCCACCTGCAGGCGCCCGTCCTGAACCTGCAGCACCGAGCCGCCACCTGCCGCCACCGTGTGGATCGGCAGCATCGGTGCCAGCAGCCGCAGGCCGTCGATCTCGGTGTCGTTGCTGCGCTCCCAGGCGGCCTCGCCGCGGCTGCCATCGAAGTGGAAGACGTCACTGGAGGTGCCGCCCATGTCGAAGCCGAGGATCGGAGCATCACCGAATCCGGCCGCCGCCGCCACCGCGACGGCCGCCACCATGCCGCCGGCGGGGCCGGAGAGGATCGTGTCCTTGGCCTGCAGCAGAGCGGGCGCGCGCAGGGCGCCGGCGGAGGTCATCACCCGCAGCGGGATGGCCGCCCCGATGGCGGCGCGCACCTGATCGAGATAGGCCGCCAGCACAGGGCCCAGGGAGGCCTCGAGCACGCTGGTGTCGAGGCGGGGCACCAGCCGGGGCTGGCGGCTGAGCTGGTGGGAGAGCACCACCGGGCCGAAACCCTTCGTGGTCAGCCAGCTCCCGAGAGCCTGCTCATGGCGCGGGTGACGGCCGGCGTGAAGCAGGGCCACGGCCACGCTTCGGAAGGCGTCGGAGCGGGCCTGGGCCAGGGAGTGCTCCAGCGCTTCATCCAGCTGCAGGGGCTCCAGTTCCACCCCATCCGCCGCCAGCCGGCCGCCCACTTCAATGATCCGCAGGGGCGGGGGCTCGGGCCTTCGGATCTCCAGGGCAAAGAGGTCGGGGCGGTGCTGGTCGCCGATGCGCTGCAGGTCGGCGAAGCCGCGCGTCACCAGCAGCAGCACCGGCGCCCCCTGGTGCTCCAGCAGGGCATTGGTGGCCACGGTGGTGCCCAGCCGCAGCTCCGAGACGAGCCCGGCGGGGATGGGCTGGTCCGGCGCCAGCTCCAGCAGCTCCCGCAGGGCGGCCACGGCGGGATCCTGCGGAGCGGCGCCATCGGCCGGGCGCGGCGGGTCGGAGAGTCGCTTGCGCACCAGCAGCTCGCCCGACGGCGTGCGGGCCACCACATCGGTGAAGGTGCCGCCGCGGTCGATCCAGAAGCGCCAGCCAGTCGCCATGGGCGTCACGCCGGCGGAAGCGGATCGGGCGGGGAGAGAAGCGATGGGTCCGGCAGCTCAGGGGCCCTCCCAGAATGAACGTTGCGCTGCGGCCTGAAAAGACGCCGCCGGGATGTCACCAGGAACGCATGAAGATGTCATCAGGATGACATCAACGTCATCCTGATGACACAGGCTTCCCCCCAGGAAAGCGATCCGGGAGATTCGATAGTCATAAATTTTTATTACAAGCCTATTTGACGCGGAACAGCTATAGGGATTCAGATTAGGCTTTGGTGAAATTTCTTTCATGCGAGATTCAGGCCAATGGCTGTCTCGACCTATGTTGTGAATTTCACCGGCCTGCTGACGGAGCCGGGGGAACAGCAGGTCTTCACCTTTGATGGTGTCATCGGCGACAGAATCGCCTTCGACGGCATCGACGCCGATCCGGTCTTCGAGAACATCTCCTACAGCCTGATCGACCCTTCCGGGGCCACGATCTTCACGAACTTCGGCCACACCGCCGACGCCACCCCAGCCACCCTCACCCTCAGCGGGACCTACCAGATCGTCATCCGAGGCGACGCCAGCACCACCGGCGACTACAACTTCAGCCTGCTCAAGCTCAATCAGGCCCCCATCCTCCCCCTGGGCGCCACGGTCACCGATGCCCTGACACCTGGGATCAAGAGCAATGTCTATCGTCTGAATGGCACCAGGGGCCAGCGTCTTCAGTTCGACAGCCTGCTCGCGCCCCCCACCAGCACCACCTGGGTTCTCTACGGCCCCGGCAACCAGGCGCTCAACTCCTCCGGCACCTCCAGCGGCACGGATTTCAGCGTCACGCTGCCCGCCGATGGCGAGTACTACCTGGTCTTCGATGGCACCAATGCCACCGCCAGCGTCAGCTACAGCTTCCAGGTCAACGACATCAGTGATCCACCGCCCGCTTCCCCCACCGCCTTCCCCTTCAGCCAATCGGGATCGGTAAGCGGATCTCCGGTTGATTTCACCTTCGCGGCGGCCGCCGGAACCCTGCTCTACTTCGACAGCCTCGATCAGGACGGCGATGCGGTCAACTTCAGCATCCTCGAGCCGGGCGGCTCCAGCTTGGGCTCCGACAACGCCAGCAACGACTCCGTCAGGGTGCTGCCGCGTTCAGGCACCTATACGGTGCGCCTCACCGGCACCGGTGATTTCAATTTCCGGCTTCTCGATCTGGCCGCCAACGCCACGGCGCTGACCCTGGGAAGCACCGTCACCGAGACCGTGACCCCCACTTCAGGAGCACGGATCTTCAGCTTCAGCGGCGCCGTGGGGCAGCGGCTGTTCTATGACGCCCTCGAGCAGGACTTCGACAGCGTTCAGACGTATCTGATCGGCCCCAGCGGCAATACTCTCAGCAGCCTCTTCTTCGTCAACGCCTCCAACGACAGCGACGTTTTCACCCTCAGCGAGTCCGGCACCTACTACCTCGTTCAGCAATCCACCGCGCAGACGGCGACGGATTTCAGTTTCCGGTTGCTGCAGCCACCGGCCACGGATCTGGCCTTCGATACGGTCACCAGCAGCACCCTGGTTCCCTTCGGTACCGAGCTGTACCGCTTCACCGGCACGGCAGGCCAGCGCCTCGTCTTCGACAGCCAGTCACCATCGGCGTCCAGTGCCAGCGTGTTTCTGCGCGGTCCAAACGGTGAAGCCATCACCAGTGGCAATCTCGCCGGCGACTTCGAGATCACGCTGACGCGCACGGGCAGCCATATTCTCTATATCGACAGCACCAGTACGAGCAGCCTTCCCTACAGCTTCCAGCTCGTCACTCCCACCACCACCAGCACACCGCTGACCCTGGGCAGTGCCGTCAGCGGCTCGATCACCGAACTGGGCGAGCAGGACATCTACACGTTCGTCGGCACCGCGGGCCAGCGCCTGCTTCTCGACGCCACCGTCAACAACAGCAGGGCTCTCTTCGCCACCCTGCGCAGCCCCAGCGGGGCCCTGGTGATCAATTTCGCCGATACCGATTTTGACAGCAGCCTGGTCACCCTCACGGAAACCGGCACCTATCAGCTGTCCATCGAAGGCCAGGTCGGCAGTACCACCAGTACGGGGAACTACAACCTCCAGTTGATCGATGCCTCGGCCGCACAGATCCTCCCGCTGGATACCGCCACCCCAGGAACGCTGACCCCTGGGGCGGAGAGTGAGTTGTACCGCTTCACTGCGACGGCAGGCCAGCGTTTCGCTTTTGACAACATCACCGGCACCGGTCCGAACGTTCGGGTCTTCGATGCCGGCAACACCCAGATCGCCTCCGGCACCCTCGCCTTCGACTTTGAGTTCACGACTCCGGAAGCCGGCACCTATCTGCTCCAGATCGAGGGCAACGCCTTTGCCACCAGTCCCGTCAGCTACAGCTTTCAGCTCGTCACCTCCCCCACCACCACCACGCCGCTGGCCCTAGGAAGTGTCGTCAGCGGCTCAATCACCGAACTGGGCGAGCAGGACATCTACACGTTCGCCGGCAGCGCGGGTCAGCGCCTGCTGTTCGACGCCACCGTCAACAACGGCAGGGCCCTTTTCGCCACCCTGCGCAGCCCCAGCGGGGCCCTGGTGATCAACTTCGCCGATACCGATTCCGACAGCGGCCTGGTCACCCTCACGGAGACCGGCACCTATCAGCTGCTCGTCGAGGGTCTGGTCGGCAATCCCAACAGCACGGGCAGTTACGACTTCCAGCTGATCGATGCCGCTGCCGCACCCATCCTCACGCTCGATAGCGTCACCACAGGAACGCTGACCCCTGGGGCGAAGAGTGAGTTCTACCGCTTCACCGCCGCGGCGGGCCAGCGCTTCGCCTTTGATGCCATCACCGGCAGCGGCCCGAACTTCCGGGTCTTCGATGCCGGCAACACGCAGATCTTCTCTGGCACCATCAACTTCGACTATGAGTTCACCACGCCGGAGGCCGGCACCTACCTGCTCCAGATCGAGGGCAACAGCAACACCACCACTCCCGTCAGTTACAGCTTCCAGCTCGTCACCCCCACCACCACCAGCACGTCTCTGACCCTGGGCAGTGTCGTCAGCGGCTCAATCACCGAACTGGGCGAGCAGGACATCTACACCTTCAGCGGCACGGCCGGCCAGCGACTCTTCTTCGACGCCACGGTCAACAACACCAGAAGCATCCTCGCCACTCTGCGTAGTCCCAGCGGGACCTCGCTCAGTTTCCTGGACGCCGATTCCGACGGCAGTCTGATCACCCTCACCGAACCCGGCACCTATCAGCTGATCGTCGAAGGCCAGGTCGGCAATGCCAACAGCACGGGCGACTACGACTTCAAGCTCATCGATGCCAGCAATGCCCCCCTGATCACCCTGGGCACGGCCATCACCGGCACCCTCAGCCCAGGGAGAGAATCGGATTTCTATCGCATCTCCGGCACCGCGGGCCAGCGGCTCAGTTTCGACAGCCTGGCCGCCGCGACGGGGGCCAACTGGCGTCTGTTCGACCCCAGCAATGTGACGGTGGCGGGAGCCAGCGTCGGTGCCGGCACGGATTTCACGGCCTTTCTGGATGCCACCGGCACCTACCTGCTGCAGATCGACGGCAGCAGTGCCAGCGATGTCAGCTACAACTTCAATGTAACGGGCACCATCGACCCGCCGCCCGCCGCACCCACAGCCTTCCCCTTCAGCCAATCGGGGACGGTATCCGGATCTACGGTTGATTTCACGATCACCGCAGCCGCCGGCAAACTGCTCTATGTCGACAGCCTGGACCCGGATTTTGACAGTGTTTCCCTGCAGATTCTCGATCAGGGCAATGCCAACACCGCCATCTACTCCGCCAATGCCGGAAGTGATTCAAGTGGGGGTTTCGCTCTGCCGCGTTCGGGAAGCTACACCGTCAGGATCAACGGAACCGGTGACTACAACTTCCGGATCCTCGATCTGAGTGCCAATGCCACGCTGCTCACCCTCGGCAGCGCCACCAGCGGTCCCCTGGCGGCCGCCGCCACACAGATCTTCAGCTTCAATGGCAGCGCAGGCCAACGGCTCTACTTTGACGCGCTCGAAGAAGATAACGACTCCCTCAACCTGGTGCTGCTGCGCCCCGATGGAAGCTCGGTGCTCAGCAGCAGTGGCGAAGCGGACAGCTTCCCGACCTTCAGCCTCTCGGAAACGGGCGCATACCACCTGCTGCTGGTCAACAATGCAACGACAGCTGCCGACTTCAACTTCGCTCTGAGGGATGTGGCCGCCGCCACGGCTCTGCCCTTCGACACCGTCACCAACGGCAGCCTTTCCCCCGGCCAGGAAACCGACCTCTTCAGTTTCACCGGCGCGGCCGGCCAGCGACTCGTCTTCGACAGCCAGACCGCCGGATTCCCCAACGCCACCTGGCGGGTCATCGGACCGGCCAACCAGTCCGTGGCCAACCAGAACATCAGCACCGACCTGGAGCTGAACCTCACCGTCGATGGCACCTACGTCCTGGCAATCGATGGCTCCAGCACCACCACGGTCAACTACGGCTTCAGCCTGATCACCCCTTCCACCACCACAACCGCCCTCAGCCTCAACAGCCCCGTCTCCAGCTCACTGAGCGAGATGGGCGAACGCGATATCTACACCTTCACCGGAACGGCGGGCCAGCGGCTCTACTACGACGCCCTCACCAGTGACTTCACCAGGAGCTTCCCCGTTCGCCTGATCGATCCCACCGGCGACATCGTCTTTCTCAACCAGCAGCACTACTTCGACAGCAACACGCCCTTCACCCTCACCGAAACCGGCACCTACCAGCTGCAGCTCGAGAGCACCTCCTCCTTCTCCCTCGACACCGGCGCCTACAGCTTCCAGCTGCTTGATCTGGCCGCCGCCACAGTGCTGCCCTTGGACACCGTCACCAACGGCACCCTTTCCCCCGGCCAGGACACCGATCTCTACAGCTTCACCGGCACGGCCGGCCAGCGGCTCGTCTTCGACAGCCAGACCCCCGGATTCCCCTCCGTCAGTTGGCGGATCTTCGGACCGGGCAACCAATCCCTGGCCAACCAGAACATCACCAGCGACCTGGATCTCACCCTGAGCGCCGATGGCACCTACGTCCTGGCGATCGATGGAGCCAGCGCCACCAACGTCAACTACAGCTTCAGTCTGGTCACCCCCACCACCTCCACCACCGCCCTCAGCCTCAACAGCCCCGTCTCCAGCTCGCTCGCCGAAATCGGCGAACGGGACATCTACACCTTCACCGGATCGGTGGGCCAACGGCTCTACTACGACGCCCTCACCAACGACACCAGCAAGAGCTTCCCCGTTCGCCTGATCGATCCCACCGGCGACATCGTCTTTCTCAACCAGCAGCACTACGCCGACAGCAACGCGCCCTTCACGCTCACCGAGGCCGGCACCTACCAGCTGCTGCTTGAGAGCACCTCCTCCTTCTCCCTCGACTCGGGCGCCTACAGCTTCCAGCTGCTCGATGTCGCCGCCGCTACTGCTCTCAATTTCGACACCGTCACCAACGGCACCCTTTCCCCCGGCCAGGACACCGATCTCTACCGCTTCACCGGCACGGCCGGCCAGCGGCTCGTCTTCGACAGCTTGACCCCCGGATTCCCCTCCGCCGCCTGGCGTCTCTTCGGACCGACCAACCAATCCCTGGTCAACCAGAACCTCACCACCGACCTGGAGCTGAACCTCACCGCCGATGGCACCTACATCCTGGCCATTGATGGGGCCAGCGCCACCAGCGTCAACTACAGCTTCAACCTGATCACCCCGACGTCCGCCCGGACCGGTGCACCCAACGTCATCGTCGCCGACCGCACAGGGAACACCAATACGCCGATTCCGCTCAACATCGCCGCCAGCTTCGCGGCCAGCGATGGCAACGATCAGCGCAGCATCCTGATCTCTGGCGTGCCCAGCGGAGCTCTGCTTTCGGCGGGCACCAACAACAACAACGGCACCTGGACCCTGACGCCCGCCCAACTCACAGGACTGTCCATCACGGTGGCCAATGCCGCCAACTTCGCGCTCACCGTGACGGCCACCAGCGCCGAAATGACCGGTGACACGGCCACCACCACGGCCACGTTCTCCGTCATCGTCAACGTCGCCACCGGCATCACCGTCACCCCAACCTCGGGCCTGGTCACCACAGAAGCCGGCGGCAGCGCCACCTTCACCGTGGTGCTCGACAGTCAACCCACGGCGAACGTCACAGTCGGCATCGCCAGTTCCGACGCCACCGAAGGCAGCACCAACGTTTCCTCGCTCACCTTCACGCCGGCCAACTGGAACGTCGCCCAGACAGTGATCGTCACGGGCGCGGATGACAACATCATCGATGGCACGGTGGCCTATTCGATCGTCACCGCGGCGGCCACCAGCAGCGACCCCAACTACAACGGCTTCAACGCCGCCAACGTCAGTGTCTCCAACACGGACAACGACACGGCAGGGGTCACCGTCTCGCCCACCGGTGGCTTGTTCACATCGGAGGGCGGCGGCACGGCCGGCTTCAGCGTGCGCCTCACCAGCCAGCCGACGGCCAACGTCAGCATCAGCATCGCCAGTTCGGACAGCACCGAAGGCTCCACCAACGTTTCTTCCCTCACCTTCACGCCGGCCAACTGGAATGTCTTCCAGTTCGTCACGGTGACCGGCGTCGATGATGGCGTGGTGGATGGCAATATCGCCTACACGATTCTCACCGGCGCGACCACCAGCACCGACGCCAACTACAGCGGGCTTGTCGTCGCCGATGTCGGTGTCACCAATGTCGACAACGACGCCGCCTCCTTCTCCATCAGCGACGTCTCCATCATCGAGGGCAACAGCGGCACCACCACCGCCGTCTTCACCGTCACCCTCAGCAATGCCGTCGTTGGTGGGACGTCCGTTTCCTACGCCACCGCCAACGGCACCGCCATCGCCGGTTCGGATTACGTCGCCACCTCCGGCACCCTCAACTTCACCGGCACCGCCGGTGAACAGCGCACCGTCTCCGTCACCATCAACGGCGACACCACGATCGAATCCGACGAGTTCTTCGTCCTCAACCTCTCCGCTCCCACCAACGGCGTCACCCTTGCCGACTCCCAGGGCGTCGGCACCATCACCAATGATGATGCGGCTCCCCTCCCCGTCGTCACCCTGGCTGTGTCGCCGGGCAGCGTCACGGAGAACGGCACCAGCAACCTTGTCTATACCTTCACACGCACAGGCACCACCACCAATCCCCTCACGGTCAACTACTCCGTCGCCGGCACCGCCTCCAATGGCAACGATTACGGTCTGATCCCCGCCTCCGTCACCTTTGCCGCCGGGTCGGCCACCGCCATCGTCACCGTCGATCCCACCGGCGATGCTGTCGTCGAGGCGGACGAGACCGTTTCCCTGACCCTGTCCGCCAACGCCGCCTACACCATCGGCACCGCCGGGGCCGTCACCGGCACCATCACCAATGACGACACAGCGGGCATCACGGTGTCTCCCGCGCCAGACCCGATCCGGCCCAGGCAGCTGACCACCTCGGAAGGCAGCACGGACCCTCAGGTGCTCGCCGCCTGGCGGTTCAACGAGACATCCGGTTCGACCGCCTTCGCCGCAGCAGGTTCGGTCAATGGCTCGCTCCTGGGCAACGCCAGCTTCACGGCCGGGGGCTTGAGCGGTGGTGCCGTGACCATGTCAACGGCCGGCAATGGGTTTGTGGACATGGGGAATAACTTCTCCTTTGGAAACACCAACAGCACGTTTTCTCTGGTTTCCTGGGTGAAGCTACAGAGTGGTGACACCAATGGTTACATTGTGGCCGGACGCCACCAAGCTGGTGCGATCGCTGGATATTTCAATGGCATTAACAATACAAACAGTGGCTCCGGAGAGGTGACAGGTGGTGCGATTTTCTACCAGTCCTATCCCAATCCTGTCAGCAGCAATCTGGGCCTGAATGATGGCAACTGGCATCAGATCATCGGCGTCCACGACTTCAACAACGGAACTGCTGCGCTCTCCCGGCTGTATGTAAACGGTGAGCTTCGCGACACCGAAGGATACACTGGGTTTAACAGCTCTCTGGCTAACTTCAGCGTTGGTGGCATTCTGAATGCGGCCGGTACGCAGATGATTGGCGCCCTGACGGGCACCGTCGACGAGGTGAGCATCTGGAACCGAGCGCTCACGGCATCCGACGCCAGGTATCTCTATGCCAACCCGGGTGCCCTGGCTGTCTCGCCCAGTTTCACGGTGGTTCTCAACAGCCAGCCCACAGACAACGTCACCATCGGGATCTCGAGCTCCGACACCACGGAAGGCACCGTCTCCACTTCTTCCCTTGTCTTCACACCCACCAACTGGAACATTCCCCAGACCGTCACCGTCACCGGTGTCGATGACGCGATTGTCGATCGAGACGAAGGCGGCGTTGCCAACGGTGTCGGTGTCTCCTATTCCATCGTCACCGCCCCCGCTACCAGCGGCGACCCGAATTACAACGGTCTCAATGCCGCCGATGTCAGCGTCATCAACAACGACAATGACACGGCCTCCCTCTCCATCAACGACGTCACCATCATCGAGGGCAACAGTGGCACCACCACGGCCGTCTTCACCGTCACCCTCAGCAACGCGGTCGCCGGTGGCGTGTCCGTGAACTATGCCACCGCCAACGGCACCGCCACGGCCGGCTCCGACTACGTCAACAGCGTCGGCACCCTCAACTTCACCGGCACAGCCGGTGAAACGAAGACCGTCTCCGTCACCATCAACGGCGACACCACGGTCGAATCCGACGAAACCTTCTTCGTCAACCTCTCTGGCATCACCAAGGCCGGCGTCACGATCGCCGACGGCCAGGGACTCGGCACCATCACCACAGACGACGTCTCCCTGCCAGTCGTCACACTGGCGGTCTCCCCGGCCAGCGTTGCCGAGAACGGTGCCGCCAATCTCGTCTACACATTCACCCGCACCGGCGCCACCACCAGTCCCCTCACGGTCAACTACACGGTCGGCGGCAGCGCCAGCAGCGGCAGCGATTACGTCCCGATCGCCGCTTCCGTCACCATCCTCGCCGGCTCGGCCACCGCCACGGTGACCGTCGATCCCACCGCCGACGCGGTCCTGGAGCCCGACGAAACCGTCTCCCTCACCCTCACCGCCGATCCCGCTTACATCGTCGGCACCCCCGCCGCCGTCACCGGCACCATCAGCAACGACGATGCCGCCTCCTTCTCGATCAGCGATGTGTCGCTCGTGGAGGGCAACGCCGGCACCAAGCTCGCCGTCTTCACGGTCACCCTCAACAACGCTGTCAGCGGTGGCACCGCCGTCAGCTACGCCACGGCCAACGGCACCGCCACCGCAGGCTCCGACTACCTCGCCGCCGCCGGCACCCTCACCTTCACCGGCACCGCCGGCGAAACCCAGACCGTCTCCGTCACCATCAACGGCGACACCGTCTTCGAACCGGACGAAACCTTCTTCCTCAACCTCTCCGCTCCCACCAACAGCGTCACCATCGCCGACTCCCAGGGGCTCGGCACCATCACCAACGATGACCCCGCTCCCCTGCCCGTCGTCTCCCTGGCCGTCTCCCCCGCCAGCGTCACGGAGAACGGAGCAACGAACCTCATCTATACCTTCACCCGCACGGGCGCCACCACCAACGCCCTCACCGTCAACTACACGATCGGCGGCACCGCCACCAATGGCACCGATTACGGCCTGATCCCCGCCTTCGTCACCTTCGCTGCCGGTTCCGCCACGGCCATCGTCACCGTTGATCCCACCGGTGACGCGATCCTCGAGCCCGACGAAACCGTCGCCCTCACCCTTACGGCCGATCCCGCCTACACCGTCGGCACACCGGGCGCCGTCATCGGCACCATCACCAACGACGACGCCGCCTCCTTCTCCATCAGCGATGTCACCCTCACCGAGGGGGATGCCGGCACCAAGATCGCCGTCTTCACCGTCACCCTCAACAACGCCGTCAGCGGTGGCTCCTCCGTCAACTTCGCCACCGCCAACGGCACCGCCACCGCCGGCTCCGACTACGTCGCCACCTCCGGCACGCTCAACTTCACCGGCACCGCCGGAGAGACCCAGACCGTCTCCGTCACCATCAACGGTGAGAGCAGGGTCGAACTGAACGAAACCCTCTTCCTCAATCTCTCCTCCCCCACCAACGGCGTCACCATCGCCGACGGCCAGGGCCTCGGCACCATCACCAACGACGATGCCGCCAGCCTGAGTATCGCCAACGTCAGCCGACTGGAAGGCAACAGCGGCATCACCAGCTTCGTGTTTGATGTGACGCTCAACAACGCCGTTGATGTTCCCCTCAGCGTTGGCTATGCCACCGCCAATGGCACCGCCACCCTCGCCAACAACGACTACCAGGCCGCCAATGGCACCTTGAACTTCGTCGGCACGGCCGGTGAAACCCAGCAGATCACCGTCAATGTTCAGGGCGACACCACGGTCGAGGCCAACGAAACCTTCGTCGTCAACCTCAGCAACCTGCAGGCCTCCGGACGGAACGTCACCCTCGCCAACGCCCAGGCCACAGGAACCATCTCCAACGACGATGGCGCCTCCTTCTCCATCGGCGATGTCTCCATCTCCGAGGGCAACAGCGGCACCAAGACCGCCGTCTTCACTGTCACCCTCAACAACGCTGTCAGCGGCGGCGCCGCCGTCTCCTACGCCACCGCCAACGGCACCGCCACCGCCGGCTCCGACTACCTCGCCGCCGCAGGCATCCTCACCTTCACCGGCACCGCCGGCGAAACCCAGACCGTCTCCGTCACCATCAACGGCGACACCGCCTTCGAGCCCGACGAAACCTTCTTCCTCAACCTCTCCGCCCCCACCAACGGCGTCACCATCGCCGACTCCCAGGGCCTCGGCACCATCGCCAATGACGACCCCGCTCCCCTGCCCGTCGTCACCCTCGCCGTCGCCCCAGCCAGCGTCACCGAAAACGGTGCAACGAACCTCATCTATACCTTCACCAGAACCGGCGCCACCACCAATTCCCTCACCGTCAACTACACCATCAACGGCACCGCCTCCAATGGCACCGATTACGGCCTGATTCCCGCCTCCGTCACCTTCGCTGCCGGTTCCGCCACAGCCACCCTCGTCGTTGATCCCACCGCCGACGCGGTCCTCGAGCCCGACGAAACCGTCGCCCTCACCCTCACCGCCGATCCCGCCTACCTCGTCGGCACACCCGCCGCCGTCACCGGCACCATCACCAACGACGACGCCGCCTCCTTCTCCATCGGCGATGTCTCCATCTCCGAGGGCAACAGCGGCACCAAGACCGCCGTCTTCTCCGTCACCCTCAACAACGCCGTCAGCGGTGGCGCCGCCGTCTCCTACGCCACCGCCAACGGCACCGCCACCGCCGGCTCCGACTACCTCGCCGCCGCAGGCATCCTCACCTTCGCAGGCACAGCCGGCGAAACCCAGACCATTTCGGTCACCATCAACGGCGACACCGTCTTCGAACCCGACGAAACCTTCTTCCTCAACCTCTCGGCCCCCACCAACGGCGTCACCATCGCCGACTCCCAGGGACTCGGCACCATCACCAATGACGATGCCGCTCCCCTGCCCGTCGTCACCCTCGCCGTCTCCCCAGCCAGCGTCACCGAGAACGGTGCAACGAACCTCATCTATACCTTCACCAGAACCGGCGCCACCACCAACCCCCTCACCGTCAACTACGCCGTCAACGGCACCGCCACGGGCGGCACCGATTACGGCTCCATACCCACCTCTGTCGTCTTCGCCGCCGGCTCGGCCACCGCCACCGTCACCGTCGATCCAACCGGCGACGCCGTCCTTGAGCCCAACGAGACCGTCTCCCTCACCCTCAACGCCGATCCCGCTTACCTCATCGGCACCGCCGGCGCCGTCATCGGCACCATCAGCAACGATGACGCCGCCTCCTTCTCCATCGGCGACGTCTCCATCACCGAGGGCAACAGCGGCACCAAGACCGCCGTCTTCTCCGTCACCCTCAACAACGCCGTCAGCGGTGGCGCCGCTGTCTCCTACGCCACGGCCAACGGCACCGCTACCGCCGGCTCCGACTACCTCGCCGCCGCCGGCATCCTCACCTTCACCGGCACCGCCGGCGAAACCCAGACCGTCTCCGTCACCATCAACGGCGACACCGCCTTCGAGCCCGACGAAACCTTCTTCCTCAACCTCTCCGCTCCCACCAACGGCGTCACCATCGCCGACTCCCAGGGACTGGCCACCATCACCAATGACGACGGCCGCGCCATCACCGGAACCCGCAACCGGGAGACCCTTACGGGTACAGCCGGCGACGACGTGATCACCGGACTCCAGGGGGCCGACACGGTCCGGGGCAATGGCGGTGCTGATCGGTTCGTCTACACGAGCATCGTCGATGCCGGTGACACGATCATCGACTTCAACAGGGCCGAGGGCGACAAGGTGGATCTCAAAGGGGCGCTGGCGAGCGTGGGCTACACCGGCACCACTCCCATCAGCGATGGCTATCTGAAGTTCGTCGCCAGGGGCAGCGACACCCTGCTGCAGATCGATCCCGATGGGTCGGGCCTGGCGGCAGCGAGGAGCTTCATTCTGTTCAAGAACGTCGACCTGGCCACCCTCAGCAACCCAGACAATTTCATCGTCTGAACGCTCCCCGGCAGGGTATCGCCCTGACCACGTTCCCCATCGCCGAAGTCAGCGCCCGGCCCGGGAGAACTAAAGACCAGATGAGCGCAACTTGAGCTAAGCTGAAAATGATCTCACCCGATCGCCCGCCTTCCCCACCATGACCAGCTCCATCCCCAGACTCGTCCTGCTGACGACAGGCCTGGCACTCGGTGTGGGGCTGGCCCAGCCTGCCCCGCTGAAGGCAGCGGTGGTGGCCTACACCTTCGACATCCTGATTGATTCGGGGCCGCTGCAGCCCAACAGCTACTCCGGCTCGTTCGCCTACGACACGAACACCTTCAACCTCACGTCATTTTCCTTCAACTTTGAGGGCACCCAGTACGACGAGACGGATGATCCTGATGCCTCAGCCGTCTTCGATAACGGTGTCTTCCTGGGGCTGGAGTATTCCGTAGGTTCGTTTCCTCAATTCTCATTTGTTCCCGGATTCTTTGATGCCAGCGACGCCTCCTTTACCTATGACCTGGACGCTGCGGCTGCCCGGGGCGGAGCTGGCTTCCTGACATACACGCGCATCGGCCGGCCGGATGTCTCCGCCGTGCCCGGCCCGCTGCCTCTGCTGGGAGCCGCCGCCTGCTTCGGCTACAGCCGCAGACTCAGGCAGCGAATGAAGATCTCCATCGCTCCCGGTTCATCCCAGAGCCCGGTCGACTGACGGAATCCACGGCAACGGTGTTGATCCCTGGCCGAGAATCTTCAGACTGATGCCGAATTACCTTTTGGATGCATCAGATCTGCATCAGCAGTGAAGTTCAGCCAACACTGACTGCTGCGCCAGCCATCTTCTACAAAGATGGAAATAGCGGCGACCCAGTCACAATGGAAAGGCCAGGTTGTCGATCCTGTTCATCCATTGCTGTTGGGATCGTCAGCACCATTCTTCTGGCTCCACAGGCGGCTCTGGCCTTGGACATCAAGTTCGTACTCGACGGTTTCATGGGCGTCTTCCGTGGCCTCGAGGCAGGTCAGACCACCGACGTAGCTCCCGCCGGAGCCTGGATGACCTTCACCCACTCGAGCAGTGCCCCCGAGGGTCTCTACAGCCGGGCACCCATCTGCCAGCTGCCGGATTGTGGCTTCATTTCGGTGGACGCCACCGGCAGGAATCTCACCACTCCAGCCCTCTTCCACGGCGTCAATGGAGGCTGGCAGCTGTTGATCACGCCCTCAAGTTCAGGCGATTCCGGAAGGTCCGACTGGCCCCTGTACGGATCCCTGATTTACTGCCCCGGCTACGAAAGCGACGGCGATCCCGATGCGTGTCCGGATCCCACCCCCGACACCGAGCCACGCTCCGGACCGGTCACACCAATACCCCATCCGGACCCCGGGGATTCCGATGCACCTGGCCCCCTGCCGATCCTTGGGGTCGCCGCCGCCTTCCGCTGCAGCCGGCGCCTGAGGGGCCGGATCCGCGGTGGCCTCAGCGGTAATTCTCAAACTGCAGCGGCACCTCCAGGTCCTCCGCCCGTAGCAGGGTGATCACCTGCTGGAGGTCGTCCTTGTTCTTGCCGGTCACCCGCAGGCTCTCGCCCTGGATCGCCACGGTCACCTTCTTCACCTCATCGCGCACCTTCTTGCTGAGCTTCTTGGCGAGCTCCTGGCTGAGGCCCTTGCGCAGCTTGACCACCTGCTTCACCCGGTTGCCGCCCACCGGCTCGGGGGTCTGCAGATCGAAGATCTTCAGCGACAGGTTGCGCTTGGTGGCCTTCTGGCGCAACACGTCCACCACCGCGTCGAGGGTCATGTCGCTGGCGGTGGTGATCGTCAGGCTGGCTTCCTCCACGTCGATCTCGGTGTTGGAGTCCTTGAGGTCGTAGCGCTGGCCCACCTCGCGGCGCACCTGGTCGACGGCGTTCACCAGTTCCTGGCGGTCGAAGTCAGAGACGACGTCGAAGGAATAGCTGTCGGCCATGGCGCAGGCGAAGGCAAGGCAGCGCCAGCCTAGAAAAGAGACCCCAGCCGCCCGGTTCCGATGGCCACCTCCCTGTTCAGCCCCCTCCTGGCGGCCAGCATCGCCCTGCCGGTGCTGCCGGCGGCCGCCGGCGGGCCCTTCGCCTGGTCGCTGGTGCTCTCGGGAGCCGTGGTGGTGCTCAGCCTGATCCCCCTCGGGGCCGCCCGCTCCCAGGCCGACTTCCAACCCTCCGACCTGGCCGCCCCCCGGGCGATGTTCGAGCGGCTGCCGGCCTGGGGCAAGCGGGCCAACTGGGCACACCAGAACAGCTTCGAGGCCTTCACCCTGCACGCCCCCGCCTGCCTGCTGTGCCTGCTGGTGGCCCCTGGCGTACTGGCGGCCGCCCCGTGGGTGCCCCTGGTGGCCTGGCTGCACCCCGCCCTGCGTCTGGGTTACATCGGGGCCTACGTGGCCAACATTCCCCCCCTGCGCAGCCTCTGCTGGGCCGGCGGCATTCTCTGCACAGCCCTTCTCTACAGCGAGGGCCTGCGGGCGGTGCTGCGCAGCTGAGGGCAAGGACGGCGGACGGGCCTCAGCTGCCGCCCTTCTCCTGCAGCCCCTTGAGGGCCGCCAGCAGCGACGCCGGGCTCTGGGGATCCACCATCAGCACCGATCCGCCGTGGGCGGCAGCCATCTGCTGGCCCATGGCCATCCAGTCCTTGGCCAGTAGCAGCCGCAGCCCCTCGGCCGCGGCCGGATGGGCCTCGATCACAGCCGCCAGCTGGGTGGCCGACTCGGCCCGCGCCTTGGCCAGCAGCAGCTGCTGCTTGGCCTGGGCATCGGCATCGAGCAGCACCGCCTCCTGCTTGGCCTTGGCATCCAGCACCAGAGCCTCGGCCCGGCCCCGGGCCGCGTTCACCTGGGATTCCCGTTCCCCTTCGGAGCGCAGGATCGCCGCCCGCTTCTCCCGCTCGGCGGTCATCTGCTGCTCCATCGCCTGCTGCACCCCCTGGGAGGGCTGGATGTCGCGCAGCTCCACCCGGGTGACCTTGACGCCCCAGGGATCGGTGGCCTGATCCAGCTCCTTGAGCAGGGTCTCGTTGACCTCGCTGCGGGTGGTGAAGGTCTGGTCGAGGTCGAGCTTGCCCATCTCGGCCCGGATCTGGGTGAGCACCAGGTTGACCATGGCCGCCTGCAGGTTGTCGACGGCGTAGTAGGCGCGGGCGTGCTCCAGCAGCTGCCAGTACACCACCGCATCCACCTCGATCGAGACGTTGTCGCGGGTGATGCACTGCTGGGGGGGGATGTCTAGCACCCGCTCCTTGAGCGATTCGTGGCTCACCACCCGCTCCATGCCGGGGATCACCAGCGAAAGGCCCGGGCGCAGCTCGCGGTCGTACTTGCCGAGGCGCTCCACCAGCATCGAGCGACTGCTGCTGGTGACCTTGATGCCGCTGATGCCGAGACCGCCGAGCACCAGGAGCACCGGAATGAGGAGCGCTTCCATGCAGGCTTCTTCACTGGCGCCACGCTAGGCAGGATGGGGGCGATGGCCAACGGTCCCGTCGGTTTCGTTGTCCTCGCCTCCGTCCCATCGCCCCCGGCCGATGCCCGCACCCCCGATCCTCTGGCTCGCCCTGGCGGGGGTGCTGCTGCTGCTGGAGCTGGTGGGCGCCGACGGCGACGGCCTGCTCCTGATCGCTGCCGTGGCGGCCCTGCTGCTCACCCTCGTCGCCATCCTGGCGCCGGTGGTGCCGCCCCTGGCCCAGCTGCTCCTCTACGCCGTTCTGGTGGGCACGGGCTACGTCTGGCTGCGGCGCTGGTCGGCCCGCCGCCAGGCCCGCACCATCCCCCCCGGCGCCCGCGCCGAACTGGCGGAGGTGACCACGGCGTTCGATGCCAGCGGCGAGGGCCGGGTGCGCTGGCAGGGCCAGAGCTGGGCCGCCCAGAACCTGGCCCCCGACCAGCTCCTGCCCCCCGGCGCCCAGGTGACGGTGATGGGCCGGGAGGGAACGCGGCTGCAGGTGCTGCCCCGCCAGGAAAACCTGCTGGGCTGAAACCCGGCTGGACCGAAACCGCGGCTCAGTCGAAGAACATCAGGCTGACCACCTTGCCCATGTCCTCGGCGGTGCGACAGCTGGAGAGCAGCGTCTCGCTGTCGTGGAAGGCGTAGCAGATCAGCTGGTCGCAGCGGTTGATGATCTCCTGGTTGCAGAGGCTGCTGGCCATCGGCAGGGGCAGCTCGTCGTTCTCGGGCTTCTCCACCAGGTGCAGCACCCGCTCCAGCTGGCTGCGGGATTCGCCCGGCTGGCGCTCCAGGCTCTGGGGCAGCAGCACGGTGAGCCGGGCCGGATCCACCTCCAGCACGCTGCGGATCACGGCCGCATTGACCCCCTGGGCCCCGGAGGTGATCAGGTTGTGGCCCTCCTGGGCCAGGGAGCGGGCCACCAGCTCCACCAGATGGATCGACACCACCGGCACATGGCGGCTGCCGAGAAAGGCGATTCTGCGTTTGCCCCGGTCCTGGAGCATGGCCAGCTCCTGGGCGAGCGTATCGATCCGGTCCAGGGCCGGAAGATCTAGGGACCGGGTCACCCGTTATCGACAACCAACGAACTGAAACTAGCAGCGCCCTCAGGCATGGACCGCCAGCCGCAGCCGGCCGAACAGCCGATCGAAGTGGCAGTTCTCTTCCACCAGCCGGATCGCATAGGTGGCCTTCACCGCTTCGTGCAGCCGCACATGGCCGATGGCGGCGTCGATCACCTCCACGGTGGTGAGGGTGTCGTGGTCGACCTTGAGCACCGGCACCTCCAGCTCCTCGGCCCGGCTGATCAGCTGGGGCAGCGGCTCACCGGCGCCGGTGAGGATCAGGCACTGGGTGGAGGCCTCCAGGGCCGCCAGCTGGATGTCGGTGCGGTCGGCGCCGGTGACGACGGCCATGTTGCGGCGGCGGCGGAAGAACTCCATCGCCGAATTGACGTTCATGGCGCCGATCGACAGCGTCTCCACCAGCAGGTCGAGGCCGTCGTGGCAGCAGAGCACGGTGGCCTCGAGCCGGCGGGCCAGCTCCTCCACCGTGACGCTGCGCAGCAGGGGGCTGCGGGGCATCACGCCCAGCACCGGGATACCGAGCCGCTCCAGGGCCGGCAGCACCGCCTCACGCACCTCCGGCACCACCTCGGGCAGCACGGCGTTGAGCACCACACCCGCCAGCAGGTCACCCAGCTGGTGCCGGGCCTCCAGCAGGGCGTCAACGCTGCGGCTGTCGCTCCAGGGGTGCACCAGCAGGACCTGGGCCTGCAGGGCCTGGGCCAGCTGCACCAGGCCCAGGCCATAGAGCTGACCTTCGCTGAGGCTGCCGGCCCCCTCCAGCAGCACCAGCCGATCGGCGTCGTCGTGGATGCGCCGCTGCAGGAGCGCCAGCCCCTCACCAGGGGCCAGATCCCCGGCCAGCAGCCGGGCCCGGGCGGCCACCGGCTCCAGCACGTCCAGCGAAGGGATCAGCTGCTCCGGCTCCAGCCCCAGGGTGGCGCCGATGAAGCGCACATCGGGATCCAGCAACGGGTTGCCCGGCGCCCCATCGACAGGGGCGTCGAGGGGGTCGTCCATGCAGGTGGCCAGCGGCTTGCCGAAGGCGAGCGGCACGCCCTGGCGGGCGAGCTGGCGGCCCAGACCCAGCACCACCGCCGACTTGCCGCTGAAGGGTTCACAGGAGCCGATCAGCAGGGGGATGGACATGGTGTGACCTCGCCGGGACCCGCAGGTGCCGGGCAATCTAGGCAGCACATCCACCGCAGGCCCATGCCGGACCCGTCGAACGAAGCGCTCACCGTGGCCGTCACCGGTGCCAGCGGCGCCCTCGGCCAGGCCCTGCTGCGCCGCTGGCACCGCCGCGGCGCCCGGCTGATCGCCCTCTGCCACGGCTGCGCCCCACTCGAGCTGGCCGGCCCGGACGGGCAGCCGATCCCCCTGCGCCAGGTGCAATGGCAGGTGGGCCAGGAGGCGGCCCTCGACCCCCTGCTCGCGGAGGTGGACCTGCTGGTGATCAACCACGGCATCAATGTCCATGGCGACGGCAGCGCCGAGGCGACCGGCCGTTCCCTGGAGGTCAACGCCCTGAGCGCCTGGAGGCTGCTGGAGCTGTTCGCCGTGGTGGTGCAGCGACGGGAGCCCGGGGAGCGTGACGGGCGCCGGCGGCCGGAGGTGTGGGTGAACACCTCGGAAGCGGAAATCCAGCCGGCCCTGAGCCCCCTCTACGAGATCAGCAAACGGCTGCTGGGCCAGCTGCTCAGCCTGCGGGCCCCGGCCCTGGCACCAACCCTGCGCCTGCGGCGCCTGGTGCTGGGGCCGTTCCGCTCCGCCCTCAATCCCATCGGCGTGATGGGCGCCGACTGGGTGGCCGGCGAGATCCTGCGCCAGGCCGACTGGAACTGCAGCCTGATCATCGTCACCCCCAACCCGCTGACCTTCGTGCTGATGCCCCTGGCGACCCTGGGCCGCTGGGTCTACTACGGGTTGCTGCGGCGGCCGTGAGTACCGGGATGGCGGGGTCGGCCGGGCCTAGAAGTCGCGGTCGGTGAGGATGTCGCAGCCGTCGGAGGTGACCACGATGGTGTGCTCCCACTGGGCCGAGAGGCTGCCGTCCACGGTCACCACGGTCCAGCGGTCCTTGAGGGTGCGGCAGGCCCTGCTGCCGGCGTTGAGGATCGGCTCCACCGCCAGGGTCATGCCGGCCCGCAGCTGCATGTTGGGCAGGTCTCGGGTGCGGTAGTTGAACACCGAGGGCTCCTCGTGCAGGTTGCGGCCCACGCCGTGGCCCGTGTAGTCCTCGACGACGGCGTAGCCATGGGCCTCGACGTGGTCCTGGACGGCGCCGGCCAGCTCCAGCAGGGTGCTGCCGGCCTTCACGGTGGCCAGGCCCTTCATCAGGGATTCCTGGGCCACCCGGCTGAGGCGACGGGCTTCCTCGGGCACCCCTTCGCCGACGCAGAGGGTGACGCAACTGTCGCCGTGGAAGCCCTCGTAGTAGGCGCCGGTGTCGATCTTGACCAGATCCCCGGCCTTGATCACCCGCTTGGCGCTGGGGATCCCGTGGACCACCTCGTCGTTGATGCTGGCGCAGATGCTGGCCGGAAAGCCGTGGTAGCCCTTGAAGCTGGGGGTGGCCCCCATGGCGCGGATGCGGGCCTCGGCATGGCGATCGAGGTCGCCGGTGGTCATGCCCGGGGCGGCCATGTCGATGATCTCCCGCAGCACCGTGGCCACGATGCGGCTGGCCTGGCGCATGATCGCGATCTCCCGCGCCGACTTCACTTCCACCCCGCGGCGGCCTTTCTGGATGCGGGGACCGGCCTGGGTGAGAGGGGTGCCACCGCCCTTGACGCCGTTGGTGCTGGCCAGCAGATCGGCGAACAGGTTCATGCGGTGGGAGTCGGGCCAGACATTCAAGTTATCAATAGCGTCCCTCCCGCCGTCGTTTCCCCGTGTCCAGCCCCTCCCCCGCCGCCCCCCCACGGCCCGCCTCACCCTCCTGGGGCGCCCGCCTGCGGCAGGCCCATGCCTGGATGGCGCCGCTGGTGCTGGCGCCCCTGCTGCTCTCGGCCGTCACGGGTGTGGGGTACCGCCTGCTGCGCGACTGGGGCGGGCTGAGCCGGGACCAGGTCCATCCGCTCATGGTGCTGCACGAGGGCGAATGGCTCCAGAGCTGGGTCGGCGAGGTGGGGGAAACGCTCTACGTGCTGCTCAACGGCCTGGGGCTGCTGTGGATGCTGGTCACCGGCGGCGCCATGGCCTGGGAGCGGCTGCAGCGGAGCTGGCGGCGGCGCGGGGGGAAGGGGGTCACCTGAGGCGGTAAGGTGTTGGTTTGGCCAGGCGCTCAGAGAAAAGGGATGGCAACCGAGACCGATCCGACCACCACCGATCCATCCACCGAGGTGGACCCGCAGACCGTGGACCAGGCGACCCCTGACGTGGCGGCGCCTGCCGCCGTGACCGTCACCACCGGCAAGCTCAGTGCCCGTGCCCTGATCGAGGAGTTCGAGGCGGCCCAGCTGAAGAGCGACCTGCCCGAGATCTACGTGGGCGACACCGTCAAGGTGGGCGTGCGCATCCGGGAAGGCAACAAGGAGCGGGTGCAGCCCTACGAGGGCGTGGTGATCGCCAAGCGCCACGGCGGCCTCAACCAGACGATCACCGTGCGTCGGATCTTCCAGGGCATCGGTGTGGAGCGGGTCTTCATGCTGCACAGCCCCCAGGTCGCTTCCGTCAAGGTGGAGCGGCGCGGTAAGGTGCGTCGGGCGAAGCTCTTCTATCTGCGTGACCGGGTGGGTAAAGCCACGCGCGTCAAACAGCGCTTCGATCGCTGAAGCCTGGTTTCACGGGATTTCATTGCCCGCGTTTCCTTCTCACGCTTTCCAGGGACCATCGGCCTTGCGCCGTTAGTTCAGTTGGTAGAACGCAGGTCTCCAAAACCTGATGTCGGGGGTTCAAGTCCTCCACGGCGCGTTCGATGGTCCCATTTGCAGTCTCGTGGTTCCGAACATGGAGTTGGATCTACAACCCGGTGATGTGGTCAAGGTGCTGGAATCGGCTGCCCTTGGCTGGGTCCGGGCCCGGGTCATCCGGGTCAAGTCCGGAGGTCGGGTCGTGGTCCAGAGCGACCAGGGGCGGGAGTTCACCGCCCGGGGCAATCAGGTGCGTCTGATCGAACCCGCCGGCTTCCGCCCCTGAGCCCAGCGCTTCGGCGTCCCCTCTGGCCAGCGCCTGCCCCGTGCCCCGCACGGGGCTTTTTGTGTGGCCCCCTCACCCAGCGCCAGAACCCGGCCTCACTGGGCGGAATGGCTGGGCGGGCGAGCGGGCGGCGTTCCCGGGTGCCATTGAAGGGTGGCGTTAAGGGGTGGCGTTGACGGGGGGACCGGTGACGATGGATACTTCCTTGGTCGGCGTCCGCGCCGTCGTGATCGCCCATCGGTGCCGCATCCACCCCCCGGGGCGGATTGAGGCTCGAATGCCGGTCTGGGACTGTAGTTCAATCGGTTAGAGCACCGCCCTGTCACGGCGGAAGTTGCGGGTTCGAGCCCCGTCAGTCCC
Source organism: Tabrizicola sp. YIM 78059 (assembly GCA_943367815.1). Taxonomy (GTDB): domain Bacteria; phylum Cyanobacteriota; class Cyanobacteriia; order PCC-6307; family Cyanobiaceae; genus Cyanobium. The sequence continues at coordinate 60,671 of CALRKA020000009.1, forward strand.
GTTCTCACCATCTGGAGCCGATTCCGTGGCCGCAGCGGTTCCCGTACGCGTTCGGCTGGCCCCCAGCCCCACCGGCACCCTCCACATCGGCACCGCCCGCACGGCGGTCTTCAACTGGCTGTTCGCCCGCCACCTGGGCGGCGCCTTCCTGCTCCGCATCGAGGACACCGACCGGGAACGGTCAAAACCGGAATTCACCGAGAACATCCTCGATGGCCTGCGCTGGCTGGGCCTCACCTGGGACGAGGAGCCGGTGGTGCAAAGCGCGCGCATCGAGGCCCACCGGGCCGCGATCGAGCAGCTGCTCGCCAGCGGCCACGCCTACCGCTGCTTCGCCAGTGACGCCGAACTGGCGGCGATGCGGGAGCGCCAGCAGGCCGAGGGCCGGGCCCCCCGCTACGACAACCTGCACCGGGATCTCACCCCTGAGCAGCAGCAGGCCTACATCGACGAGGGGCGCGAAGCGGTGGTCCGCTTCCGCATCGACGACGGCGCCACGATCACATGGAACGACCTGGTGCGCGGCGAGATGCGCTGGGCCGGCAGCGACCTGGGCGGCGACATGGTGATCGCCCGCCGGGCGCCCGCCGATGCCATCGGCGACCCCCTCTACAACCTGGTGGTGGTGGTGGACGACGCCGCCATGGCCATCAGCCACGTGATCCGGGGCGAGGACCACATCGCCAACACCGGCAAGCAGCTGCTGCTCTACGCCGCCCTGGGGCTGACGCCGCCCCTGTTCGCCCACACCCCGTTGATCCTCAACCAGGAGGGTCGCAAGCTCTCCAAGCGCGACGGCGTCACCTCCGTGGGCGATTTCCGCGCCATGGGCTACACCGCCGAGGCCCTGGTCAACTACATGACCCTGCTGGGCTGGTCGCCGCCGGAGGGCATCGGCGAGCGCTTCAGCCTCGAGCAGGCGGCGGCGGTGTTCACGTTTGAGCGCGTCAACCGGGCCGGGGCGCGCTTCGACTGGGACAAGCTCAACTGGCTCAACGCCCAGGTGCTGCACGGACTGGCGGCCGGCGAGCTGCGCCAGCGGCTGCTGCCGCTCTGGCAGGCCCGGGGCTGGGGCGAGGGCGCCGCCGCTGACGCCGGCTGGCAGGAGGATCTCTGCGCCCTGCTCGGACCCTCCCTCAGCCTGCTGGCGGACGGGGTCGACCAGGCCGCCCCCTTCTTCGAAACCCCTGAGCCGGACGAGGCGGCCCTGGCCCTGCGGGCCGACGACGCCAGCCGCGCCGCCCTGACGGCCCTGCTGGAACAGCTGCCGGAGGGGCCGCTCGAGGCCGAAGCCGCCCAGGGGCTGCTGGGGGCCGCCGCCGCGGCCGCGGGCGTCAAGAAAGGGGTGCTGATGAAGGGCCTGCGGGCCGCCCTGCTGGGCAGCCTCAAGGGGCCCGACCTGCTCACCACCTGGCTGCTGCTGCACCGGCTCGGCTCCGACAGGGAGCGGATCGCCGCTGCGCTCTAACCCTCAGCCCTCTGAGCCGAGCCTCAGTCGTCCATGGCACCGTAGATCGGCTCCACCCGGATCGCCTGGACGCTGCCGGCCCGCAGCACCAGGAACTCGCTGGTCAGGTCGCTGATCGGCACGTTCACGAAGGTGTCGAGGGCCGCCGCGTTCAGCACGCCGCCATACCAGGTCTGGAAGTCCTCCAGGGTGTTGAAGTGCACCTCCTGGTGGTGGCCGCCACTCAGGAACAGGTGGATGGCATAGCGGCGGGGGGTGCGGGCCATGGGGCGCGGACGGCGGCGTCGGACTGCCCACAGGATGCCCCAAATGGCCGCAACAGGCTTGTGGCCGGCCGGTAGAGGGGATGGAGCGGGGCGCCGGAGGCGGTGAGGCCGAGACACACCAGCCGGGGGCGGTGGGGTTCCAGCAGCTCCAGCACCCGTTCGTCCTGGCCCGAACGGCGGCCGCCGTTGCCCCAGCCCAGCCAGATCAGCGACGGCGGCGCACCGGCCCGGGCGGAACCGCTGCGCCGCTCGCCGGCCCGCAGCCTTCGCCGGATCCAGGCCGGATTGGCGGCGCCCACCGGATCGCCGGCGAGGGCCAGGGCCGCCGGCCGGGGGCTGATGCGGGCGAAGAGGTTCAGCACCTCCAGGCCGCCGTAGCCCCAGCCGGCGGCGAAGGCCACCAGCCGCCGCAGGGTGGGGTCGTCATGGCGATGGTCGGCGCGGGAGGGGTTCAGGCCGATGAACAGCAGCCGGCTGCCCTGGGGCTCCCAGACGCGCTCCAGCCACCAGCGGTACTGGCCGCAGCGGCTGAAGACGGCCCGGCCGGTGGCCTTCACGGCGCTTCCGGGCCGCCGGATGGCAGGCTGTGGCGGACGGCGGACGGATCCCGGGAACGGCCATGGAGCGGGACAAGCCCCTGTTGCTGCTGGTGGACGGCCACTCCCTGGCCTTCCGCAGCTTCTACGCCTTCGCCAAGGGCGGCGAGGGGGGACTGGCCACCAAGGACGGCGTGCCCACCAGCGTCACCTACGGCTTCCTCAAGGCCCTGCTCGACAACTGCAAAGGCCTGGGGCCCCAGGGGGTGGTGATCGCCTTCGACACGGCCGAACCCACCTTCCGCCACGAGGCGGATGCCGCCTACAAGGCCCACCGCGAGGAAGCCCCGGAGCACTTCTTCGCCGATCTGGCCAACCTGCAGGCCATCCTCAGGGACTGCCTCGACCTGCCCCTGTCGATGGCGCCGGGCTACGAGGCCGACGACGTGCTCGGCACCCTGGCCAACCGGGCGGCGGGCGAGGGCTGGCGGGTGCGGATCCTCTCCGGCGACCGCGACCTGTTCCAGCTGGTGGACGACGAGCGCGACATCAGCGTGCTCTACATGGGCGGCGGCCCCTACGCCAAGAACAGCGGCCCGACCCAGATCCGCCGCGCCCAGGTGATCGAGAAGCTGGGGGTGCCGCCGGAGGGGGTGGTGGACCTCAAGGCCCTCACCGGAGACAGCTCCGACAACATCCCCGGCGTCAAGGGGGTGGGACCCAAGACCGCCCTCACCCTGCTCAAGGCCCACGGCGACCTGGACGGCATCTACGCCGCCCTCGACGAGCAGAAGGGGGCCCTGAAAACCAAGCTGGAGTCCGACCGGGAGAACGCCTTCCGCTCCCGGATGCTGGCGGAGATCTTGGTGCAGATCCCCCTGCCCGAGGAGCCCCGCCTGGCCCTGGGGAGGGTGGACCGCGAGGGGCTGGGCGCCCGGCTGGCCGAGCTGGAGCTGTTCAGCCTGGTGAAGCAGACCGAGGGCTTCGCCCGCCTGTTCTCTTCGGAGCCTCCCGAGCCCGCCGCCACCGCTGCCCCGGACGCCGGCCCCCCGGCGGCCCCAACCGCGGCCGCGCCTGAGGCCCCGGACCCCATCGGCTCCCCGGAGGACGGGGGGGATCCGGCCCTGCCCCCCCTGCGGCCGCAGCTGGTCACCACCCCCGGGGCCCTGGCCGCCCTGGTCGCGCGGCTGATGGGCTGCACCGACCCGGCGGCACCGGTGGCCCTCGACACCGAGACCACCTCCCTCAATCCCTTCAAGGCGGAGCTGGTGGGGATCGGCCTCTGCTGGGGGGAGGGGCTGGCGGATCTGGCCTACGTGCCCATCGGCCACCACAGCCCACCGGCCCCCGACCTGCTCACCGCAGCGCCCCCGGCGCCGGAGCAGCTGCCCCTGGATGCGGTGCTGCTGGCCCTGGGGCCCTGGCTGGCCAGCGCCAGCCACCCCAAGGCGCTCCAGAACGCCAAGTACGACCGCCTGATCCTGCTGCGCCATGGGCTGCCCCTGGCCGGTGTGGTGATGGACACCCTGCTGGCGGACTACCTGCGGGATGCCAACGCCAAGCATGGCCTGGAGGCGATGGCGGCGCGGGAGTTCGGCCTCCAGCCAACCACCTACGGCGATCTGGTGGCCAAGGGGCAGAACTTCGCCGACGTGCCGATCGAGGCCGCGGCGCTCTACTGCGCCATGGACGTGCACCTCACCCGGCGCCTGGGCGCCGTGCTGGCGGAGCAGCTGGCGGCGATGGGGCCCCAGCTGCCCCTGCTGCTGCAGCAGGTGGAGCTGCCCCTGGAGCCGGTGCTGGCCCAGATGGAGGCCACCGGCATCCGCATCGACGTTCCGTACCTGGGGGAGCTGGCCGAGGAGCTCAGCACCACCCTGGCCCGGCTGGAACAGGAGGCCCAGGCGGCGGCGGGGGTGGACTTCAACCTGGCCTCCCCCAAACAGCTCGGGGAGCTGCTGTTCGACACCCTGGGGCTCGACCGCAAGAAATCGCGCCGCACCAAGACCGGCTGGAGCACCGATGCGGCGGTGCTGGAGAAGCTGGAGGACGACCATCCGGTGGTGAAGCTGGTGCTGGAGCACCGCACCCTCAGCAAGCTGCTGAGCACCTACGTGGAGGCGCTGCCGGCCCTGGTGGAACCCGAGACCGGCCGCGTGCATACCGATTTCAACCAGGCGGTCACCGCCACCGGCCGCCTGTCGAGCAGCAACCCCAACCTGCAGAACATCCCCATCCGCACCGAGTTCAGCCGCCGCATCCGCAAGGCCTTCCTGCCCCAGGAGGGTTGGCAGATGATCAGCGCCGACTACTCCCAGATCGAGCTGCGCATCCTGACCCACCTCTCCGGAGAACCGGTGCTGGTGAAGGCCTACAACGAAGGCGACGACGTCCACGCCCTCACCGCCCGGCTGCTGCTCGAGACCGACACGGTGACACCGGAGGAGCGGCGGCTGGGCAAGACGATCAACTTCGGGGTGATCTACGGCATGGGGGCCCAGCGGCTGGCCCGCGAAACCGGCATGGGCCAGGCCCGGGCCAAGGAGTTCCTGAGCCTCTACAAGCAGCGCTACCCGAAGGTGTTCCTGTACCTGGAGCTGCAGGAGCGGCTCGCCCTCAGCCGGGGCTATGTGGAGACGATCCTGGGGCGGCGGCGGCCGTTCCAGTTCGATCCCGGCGGCCTGGGCCGGCTGCTGGGCAAAGATCCGCTGGACATTGACCTGGAGGTGGCCCGCCGCGGCGGGATGGAGGCCCAGCAGTTGCGGGCCGCCGCCAACGCCCCGATCCAGGGCTCCAGCGCCGACATCATCAAGCTGGCGATGGTGAGCCTGCAAAGGGCGCTCAGCGAGGCCGGCCTGCCGGCCCGCCTGCTGCTGCAGGTGCACGACGAACTGGTGCTGGAGGCGGCGCCGGAGGCGCTCGAGGAGGTGCGTGAGCTCACCCGCCGCACGATGGAGCAGGCGGTGCAACTGCTGGTGCCCCTGGCGGTGGACACCGGCGTCGGCCCCAACTGGATGGAGGCGAAATAGCCACACGAAGGTAGGCTGCGCCCGAGCTTTGCCTCCGCCATCGATGCCCGAACCGGTGCGGGTGCTGCTGACCGGCCGCCACGGCCAGCTGGGACAGGCCCTGCTGGCCAGCGTCCCCGCCGGCATCGAGCTGATCGCGACGGGTCGGGATGCGCTGGATCTGGCCGATGCGGCCGCCTGCCGGGCCGCTGTGCACAGCCACCGGCCCGACTGGGTGCTCAACGCCGGCGCCTACACCGCCGTCGACCGGGCCGAGGCCGAGCCGGAGCTGGCCGAGGCGGTCAACGCCGGCGCGCCCGGGGCCTTCGCCGAGGCCCTGGCCGAGGCCGGCGGGCGGCTCCTGCAGGTGAGCACCGATTTCGTCTTCGACGGTCAGCAGGGCCATCCCTACGCCCCGGAGCAGGCCCTGGCCCCCCTGGGCGTCTACGGCGCCACCAAGGCCGAGGGGGAGCGGCGGGCGGCGGCCGCCCTGGGCGCCGATCGCCTCTGCCTGCTGCGCACCAGCTGGGTGTACGGGCCGGTGGGGGCCAACTTCTGCCTCACCATGCTGCGGCTGCACCGGGCAAAAGCCGCCGCCGGCGAGCCCCTCAAGGTGGTGGCCGACCAGGTGGGCTGCCCCACGGCCACCGCCGGCCTGGCCGAGGCCTGCTGGCGGGTGATCGGCCGGGGGGTGGGCGGGCGCCACCACTGGAGCGACTGCGGTGCCGCCAGCTGGTACGACTTCGCCGTGGCCATCGGCATGCTGGCGGCGGCGCGGGGGCTGATCGATGCCCCGGCCCGGGTGCGGCCGATCACCACCGCCGACTACCCCACCCCGGCCCGGCGCCCCTCCTATTCCCTGCTGGATGGCACCACCACCCGCCACGCCCTGGACCTGGAGGGGCAACACTGGCAGGCCGCCCTCGCCGAGGTGCTGGCGCGGATTCCCCTGCCCCAGGCCTGAACACCCCTGACCTCGTCTCGCCCCACCCCGATGGATCCCTACCCCTCCCTCGACCTGCCGCTGCTGCTCGCGGGGCGCCGCCGCATCCTGGTGACGGGCGGCGCGGGCTTCATCGGCGGGGCGCTGGTGCGGCGGCTGCTGCGGGACAGCACGGCGACGGTGTTCAACCTCGACAAGATGGGCTACGCCAGCGACCTGCTGGGCATCTACAACACCATCGCGGAGCTGGGCGAGGCGGCCGAGCGCTCCGACGGGCCGCGGCACCGGCTGCTGCAGGTGGACCTGGCCGACGGGGAGGCCACCGCCGCCGCGGTGCGGCAGGCCGATCCGGATCTGGTGCTGCACCTGGCGGCCGAAAGCCACGTCGACCGCTCGATCGACGATCCGGGCGCCTTCCTGGTCAGCAACGTGATGGGCACCTACCACCTGCTGCAGGCGGTACGGGCCCACTGGGAGGGGCTGCCGGCGGAACGGCGGGAGCTGTTCCGCTTCCACCACATCAGCACCGATGAGGTGTTCGGCTCCCTGGGGGCCACGGGCCGGTTCTCGGAGACCACCCCCTACGACCCCCGCAGCCCCTACTCGGCCAGCAAGGCGGGCAGCGACCACCTGGTCCAGGCCTGGCACCACACCTTCGGGCTGCCGGTGGTGCTGACCAACTGCAGCAACAACTACGGGCCCTGGCAGTTCCCCGAGAAGCTGATCCCGGTGGTGATCCTCAAGGCCGCCGCCGGCGAGCCGATCCCCCTCTACGGGGACGGGGCCAACGTGCGCGACTGGCTCTACGTGGAGGACCACGTCGAGGCCCTGCTGCTGGCCGCCACCAGCGGCGAGGTGGGCCGCAGCTACTGCGTCGGCGGCCATGGTGAGCGCACCAACAAGGAAGTGGTGCACGCCATCTGCGCCCTGCTCGACGAACTGCGGCCCGGCGGTGCCCCCCACGCCGGCCTGATCACCCCGGTGGCCGACCGGCCGGGCCACGACCGGCGCTACGCCATCGATCCCGAGCGGATCAGCACCGAGCTGGGCTGGCAGCCCCGCCACGACTTCCAGCAGGGGATCAGGGAAACGGTGCTGTGGTACCTGGAGCACGACGACTGGTGCGCCAACGTGCGCAGCCGGGCCGGCTACGGCGGCGGCCGCCTGGGCCAGGCGGGTGCTGGCGCGGGAGCAATGGCGGGAGCGGGCCGTTGACCCTGCGGCTCACCAACACCCTCAGCCGCACCTGCGAGCCCTTCGAGCCACTGGAGCCGGGCAGGGTGTCGATCTATTGCTGCGGCGTCACGGTCTACGACCTCTGCCACCTGGGCCACGCCCGCAGCTACATCGTCTGGGACGTGCTGCGCCGCCATCTGGTGTGGAGCGGCTATGCCGTCACCTTCGTGCAGAACTTCACCGACATCGACGACAAGATCCTCAAGCGGGCCGAAGAAGAGGGCAGCTCCATGGAGGTGGTGAGCGAGCGCAACATCGCCGCCTTCCAGGCCGACATGGCCGCCCTGCACATCCTTCCCCCCGACCGGATGCCCCGGGCCACCCGCAGCCTGGACGCGATCCGTTCGCTGATCGGCGAACTGGAGGCCAAGGGGGCGGCCTATTCCGCCGATGGCGATGTGTACTTCGCGGTGATGCGCCAGGCCGGCTACGGCAAGCTCAGCGGCCGCACGCTGGAAGAGCAGCAGGGGGGCGCCAGCGGCCGCACCAGCGAGGCGGAGGAGGCCCGCAAGCGCCACCCCTTCGATTTCGCCCTCTGGAAGGGGGCCAAGCCGGGCGAGCCCAGCTTCCCCTCGCCCTGGGGAGCCGGCCGGCCGGGCTGGCACATCGAATGCTCGGCGATGGTGCGCGAGGAGCTGGGCACCACGATCGACATCCATCTGGGTGGTGCCGATCTGATCTTTCCGCACCACGAGAACGAGATCGCCCAGTCGGAGGCGGCCAGCGGCCAGCCCCTGGCCCGCTGGTGGCTGCACAACGGCATGGTCAACGTGGGCGGCGAGAAGATGTCCAAGTCGCTGGGCAACTTCACCACGATCCGCGCCCTGCTCGAGAGCGGCGTCAGCCCGATGACCCTGCGGCTGTTCGTGCTGCAGGCCCACTACCGCAAGCCGCTCGACTTCACCGCCGAGGCCCTGGCGGCGGCCGCCACCGGCTGGAAGGGGCTGGACGCCGCCCTCGGTCTGGGTGAGCGCCATGGGGCGGCCCTGGGCTGGGGGACCGCAGCGGCAAACGGGACCGGGCCGGAGCCAGAGCTCGAGGCCGCCGGCACCCTGGCCGGGGTCCGGGAGCGCTTCACCGCCGCCATGGACGACGACCTCAACACCTCGGCGGCCCTGGCGGTGCTGTTCGAGCTGGCCCGGCCCCTGCGGGCCCTGGCCAACCGGATGGAACGGGGTGGGAGCGAAGCCGAGGCCGCCGGAGAGGCGGCGGCTCTGGAAGCCCGCTGGCGGCTGCTCCTGGAGCTGGCCGGGGTGCTGGGGCTGGAGGCGGAGGCCGCGAGCGCCGATGCGGACAGCACCCCGGCCGAGGCGGTGGCGGCGGAAACGGCGATTCGGCTGCGGATCGAGGAGCGCCGGGCCGCCAAGGCCGGCCGCGATTTCGCCACCGCCGACCGCATCCGGTCCGAGCTGGCCGCCGAGGGCATCGAGCTGATCGACCGGCCCGGCGGCGTGACCGACTGGGTGCGGAGCTGAGCCGATGGCCAGCGTCTCGGTGGTGATCCAGTTCTTCGAGGACTTCGATTTCATCGAGCGGGTGGTGGAGCGGCTCGCCTGGGTCGACGAGATCGTGGTGAACGACGGGCCGTTCCAGTTCACCCGCGAGCTGCTCGAACCGCTGGTGGGTCGGGATCTGGAGCAGCCCAGCCCGCGGGCCGCCGGGCTGTTCGCCGGGCTCGCCCGGCGGCTGGGGGTGCCGATCCATTACCACCATGGCGTGTTCGCCGGCGAGCGGGAGAAGCGGATCCACGGCTACGGGCTGGCGGCTGGCGATGTGGTGCTGTCGGTGGATGCCGATGAACTGCTGCTGCTGGATCGAGAGGCGGTGGAGCGTTTCTGGGCCAGCCCGGCGGTGGTGGCCAGCTTCGACTGCGTCAATTTCACCTACCTCAACCTGGTGTGCGGCAAGCCGGGCAGTCCGCTGGTGGCCCGCAAACCCTTCGCCTTCAAGCGCGCGGCGATCACGGCCGCCCACCACCTCGACTACCTCTGGCTGGTAGGCGTGGAGCAGGCGGCGGTGGCCAGCGAGGACTTCCTGCCGGAGGCCCTCTGCGGCGGCGCCCACCTCACCACCGTGCGCAGCGCCTACGGGGCCAGCATCAAGTTCGGCTTCTACAACTGCCTCTACTTCCACCTGCACGGCAGCGAGGGGCTGCAGGGCAGCTTCCAGGCGGCGCGGCAGTTCTTCGCGCAGGGGAGCTTCGACGCCCCGACCCAGGCGCAGGTGTACGGGCGGGCGATGGCCGATGCCATCGGCTTCCCGGACCAGCAGTTCTTCCGCGCCGCCGACCCTGCCCAGGTGCCCGAAGCGATCCGCCACCTGGCGGAGGAGACCTGCGGCCCCCACAACCACGGGCTGCCCCACCGGCGTCTGAGCGGCCAGCTGGTGCCCGGGGTGCCCCTGTATGCGCTGCTGGAGCCGGGAAGCGGCTGGCGTGTGTCCCTGTCGATCGCCGGCGAGGCGCGGCTGCGCGTGTTCCCGCTGGTGCTGGACGGCCCACCGCTGGAGCTGGGACACTCCGCCATGGAGCAGCGCTGGACGGCGGAAGCGCTGAAGCCCCATGCGCTGCAGCTGGAGCAGCCGCAAGCGGACCCGGCGGGCGAGCGGATCGGCGATCTGGTGGAGCTGGTGGTGTGGAGCGGAGCCGAGTCGGTGGCAGCCTGGGCCCGGGCCTCGCTGGCGCCCCAGTTCAGCCTGCAGGTGGTGGATCCAGGGGGCGTTGGGCCATGAACACCAGGATCCAGGGGATCTCGGCGCCGAGGACGCCACAGGTGGGGGAATGGATCGCTTCGATACGGGGATCCTCAAAGCCGGCGTCGCGCCGCTGATCGAGGAACTCCCAGCCGGGGATGCGATCGACGAGCGATCACTGTCCCGCCTGCACCGGGTCGCCGTGGAACTCGGGCTCGGTGAGCAGCTGGGGTTCCTGCCCGCTGCCGCGGTGTTCGGCCTTCACCGTGGGAGCCGCCTGGCCGTAGGCGAAGGGCACCGTGCCGAGAAGGGCGCATCCGGGCACGAGCACCCGCCGCATCGACCGCAGGGCGGCCGGCAGGTTGTAGACGTGCTCGAGGATCTCGTTGCAGATCACCGCATCGAAGCTGGCGTCGGCAAAGCTGAGGGCGCAGAGATCGTCGTGGTGCACCTGCTGGCGGCGGGGATTCGCGGGGCTGATGTTCGCAGGGAAGGGCGTCAGATCAGCCCAAGTTCCCGCAGCGTCAGCGGTCCGGCGATGCCGTCAACCAGCAGGCCCTGACGTGACTGGAAGGTGCGCACGGCCAGTTCGGTGCGCTCCCCGAACACTCCATCAAAACTGCCGTCTGCTGCCGAGAGGCGGATCTGCACCGCCGCCTGCAGGGCACGCTGGAGAACCCGCACATCATCGCCGCGCTGCAGGGGCGTCTGGCGCCGCAGTTGACGCTGCAGCCCAAGGGACTGCCGCGTCCGCATGCCCACCACCCCGTCCACGGCGAGGCGGCGGCTGGTCTGCCATTGGCGCACCGCGGCCTCGGTGCGTGGTCCGAAGGCGCCATCCACCTGAACCGTGAGGCCACGGCGCAGCAGAGCCCGCTGCAGGGAGCTGACGTCCGAACCCCGCAGGATCGGCGACAGCAGCCGAAGATCGCGCACCACCGCCGCCGTGGTGGCGTCGCCGCCGGGATCCTGGGGGCGGCCCGCGGCCGGAGACAGCGGCCTCAGTTCCCCTCTGCGGGCGTCGTAGGCCACCTGGAGCAGATCCGTCATGCGGAACACCCCCCGCACGGGTCCGAGGGTGGGAGTGAACTCGGGATCCCGCAGCAACGAGATGCGGCTACCGCCCATGGCGCGGTGGAACACCTCAGCCACGATCCGTCCGCCCACCTTGCCGAGCCGGCCGGTGCCCGGCCGTCCTTCGGTGAGATTGATCGACGCCTCCCGCAGCACGTAGAACCAGAGCGGCGTATGGGTGGCGAAGAAATCTCTCTCGGCTGGCGTGAGCGCGCCGAACTCGTCGCCCAGGATCTCCTCGCGGGTGAGGGGGGTGAAGGTGTCCCCGGAGCGGCCGGCGGCGGTGAGGGCCTGATTGATGCGGGCCGCCACTTCCTGGCCTGTGGCCAGCTGGACCATGCGGCCACGCATCAGGTTACGGAAGGCCAGATTGCGGCGGCGGTCATCCTGGGGAATGGGTGGGGTGGAAGGTCCGCGGGCCCCGAAGGAGCCCAGGGGCAGGTTCCGGAGGGGGTCGGTGAGGCGAATGTCGAGGGGGCGGGCAAAGTTCACAAAGGTTTCCGGTGCCAGCTCAGGGGTGCCATCCCTGACGAAATCGAACATGCGGGTCCAGTCGACCACCCAATTACTGGGAAGACGCTCAAAGCTGCCCGCGATCGGATCGTCGGAATCCGTGCCTGGGTTGAGGTTGCCGCTGGTCCCGGAGAACAGGAACAGGTTCAACAGGGTGCCGAAGTCTCCAATGCTGCCGTTGACACTGAAGACGGCATTCCAATCGTAGATCTCGCGGATCATCGAATGGCCCAGCCGGAAGGCGCCCACGGAGAATTCCAGGGGCATGGTCGGAGCTTCGGCCGAGCCAGGCTCCACGATCAACCGACCTCTGCGGAACACGTCGTTGACGATCCCCGGATCCACCACCCGCGGCAGGTAGTCAGTCCTGAGCATCCAGTGATAGTGCTTGGTGACGAGTTCCCGTGCCCGCTCGAACAACAGGGCGCTGGGTGTGCCACTGCTGGCCAGTCGATCACAGACGCGGTTATGGAAGCGGATGAACGCCAGATGGACCTGGGCGACGGCCAGGTTCTCGTCGTTGCGCTGGTCGGGAATGTTGGCCAGTCGCACCTGACGGGGGTCGGTGGTGCCACTGCCGATGCGGGGCAGATCGAATCCGTCCAGATCCTGGGAGGTGTTGGGAGTCTCAGGTGGACCTGACGCCTGGGTGCGTCCCAGCTTGAGCTTGATGCGATCGGCGGCGTAGAAACCAGGCTCAGCCGTCGGCCCGGCGCCGTAGAGCGAATCGAGATCCAGGGAAGGACTTCTGCCCTGCAGCAGCTCCTCCGGCGAGGCCACCACCGTGCCGAAGGGCACGTTGGTGACATCCCGGGTCAGGTCGTGGTCGACGAACTGGCCCAGATAGGTGAATCCGGCAGGGACCGGACCATCGATGTCCTGGGTCTGCTGCGTCATCACCTCCGCCACTTTGAGCAGCAGCTCCTCGCTGGGCACCGGACTCGTCGTTGTGACGATCTCAGAAAAGCGGAACATGCGATCCGCTTCCGAACGGGTGGCAGGGCGTTGATTTTCCGTGCTGGCGTCACTGGCGGAGGCCACTGGCCCGCGCACATCACCACGATCAGCCAGGAAGAAGAACTCTCGGTTATGGCGCTCAGACATTGTGAAATCAGCCAAGTGAAACGTCGAAGCCTGAGGCTATCGGCACCACTCGTCGTCCCGATATCGCTTTAGGAATCTTCCTCAATCCTGCCATTTATTCGTGAAGATTGTTAATTGCATCCACTCTCTAATCTCTATCACCGTATAGCGTTATAGCGGCATATCGCAGTTTCATCAGCATCCATGCCCACCTCAGCTCTCCACTGGGAAGCATGCTTCGGCTTCCACGAGGCTGCGGGAAAAACGATCCAGCTGCTGACGGGCACTGGGAGCATCCAGCGCGGCCGTCTGCGATGACGGCGTGGAGGGAGGCAGGAAGAATCCGATGCGGGCGGCGGCCTGCTCCAGGGACTGGCCGAAGCGCTGGGGGTGGTGGGGGCCGAAACCGCCGCAATAGGGCGCGCAAGGGCGGCCAGTGGGGATCGACGGCCACCAGCTGCTGCCTCAATGCCAGGGCCTGGCCCCAGTGAGCGAGGGCTGGGCTGATGGCGCCGGCTTCGAGGGCCGCGCGGGCAGCGATGAAGGGTTCGATCGGTGGTTCAAGGGCTGGCCAATGGCGGAGCAACAGGACCAGTTCATCCAGCCCCAGGCTGGTGAGGGCCAGCGTCCAGTCGGTCTGGGCCCCTGCCCGCCAGTCCTCGGCAGGGCGGCGGGCTCCAGCCAGCGCCAGCGACGGATCCGGGCGGGCCGGGGCCGCGGCGTCGGCCCGCTGCTCCAGGGGCGTGGGGACCTTCGCCTCGCCGGCCATGGGCCAGAGGCCCCACGGGTCGGGGACCAGACCCAGGGAGGGATCGAGATCATCGGCGTCCACGACGGCCAGATCGGCCCTGTGGCCGTCCCCGGCGAGCCACCAGGCCATGGCGACCCAGCCAGCGCAGCTGGTCGCCCTGCAGGGCCGGTTCTGCCGGAGGGTCGCCGGCCAGCTGGTGCCCGGGGTGCCCCTGTAGGCGCTGCTGGAGCCGGGAAGCGGCTGGCGCGTGTCCCTGTCGATCGCCGGCGAGGCACGGCTGCGCGTATTCCCACTGGTGCTGGACGGCCCACCGCTGGAGCTGGGACGCTCCGCCATGGAGCAGCGCTGGACGGCGGAAGCCCTGAAGCCCCACGCCCTGCAGCTGGAGCAGCCGCAAGCGGACCCGGCGAGCGAGCGGATCGGCGATCTGGTGGAGCTGGTGGTGTGGAGCGGAGCCGAGGCGGTGGCCGCCTGGGCCCGGGCCTCGCTGGCGCCCCAGTTCAGCCTGCAGGTGTTCAATGGCGATGGCGGCGGGTGAACGCCAACGCTCCGAGCGGACGTCAGTTCAGTAGGTCCCGGTACTCGTCGTCGGAGCTGAACAGCACCTTTCGGGCGAACAATCGGTCCGTGAGATCTTGTTGCCTGAGCTCCTCAACGGACCTGAAGACATAGGGCTTGGGATCTCTGGCGAAGTCATCAAACATCGGATGGGGCAACACCTCGGCCGTGGGGAAGCTCAATCGAAAGAGGGTCTGGACATAGGTTTCATCAGGCACGGCCGAGTACCGAAAAGAGTCGCGCAGCAACACATTGGACGTATGCAACGCCAGGATCGTTTCGCAGTCCTTCCTGGGGAGAACCCACCATTGCTTGCCGCAGTAAAGATCCGGCAACGGGTGTTTGCCATAGGTCATGATGGCGCGCAGCCGATTCAGCTCCTCCAGTTCGGCCTCGCCAACGGATCGCTCCTCATTCAGGAACCATCGGGGGTTACTGAATTTCGAATCCATGAAGAAGAACTTGTCGTAGCGCTGGCGGAACAGATGGTCGTCAGGAACCCTCCAGGTGTTGATGCGGGGCAGCCCACTCTCCTTGATGCTGGATACCAGCTGTTCAGCATTGAGGAGGGGGTAGGTGTCATCCGAGATCAGGGCAAAGAAACCGGCATCCGAAGTCTCCAGGGCGAGTTTCAGAAGATTGAAGGTGGCTTCGACCATGGAAAAGCCAGCCCAGTAAACATCGGTGCGGGATTCGCTCAGGGTGATGTTGTCAGGCAGTTCTTCACCCAGCTGCTTCCGGTAGGCAGCCAGATCCGCCTTGGCATCGACATGGACGAACAAGGAGATCTCCGGAGAGACCGAAAGGGCTCTGGACGTCGCCGCCAGGGTGCTCGGACAGCCATGGGCCAACACCAGAATCGCAACAGTCATGGACCAAGGGGGGAGACTGAGAGGGCAACCAATCCCATCCGCTAAGCAGGTTGGTTGGCGGTCAGGTAGCTAGCGTAATCGGAGTGGAATGTGACGAGCTCAGATGGAAGCAGGCCCCGCTCGAGGATCGGCCCCAGCACGGCATTCAACTTGCCGTAATTGTTTTCGATGGCATGCACCGGGCCCTTCGTGAGCAGGCGACCGATGACAACGTGCAAGCGGTCGCTGATCACCGAATCAAACAGGGAAAGCGTCGAAAGGAACAGGGAGGCTTGCGTCAGGATGGAAGACTTCACGCTTCCCACGGCACCGACGACCACGGACAGATCGACATTATCTGGCGGCAGAGTTCCCGCCTGATGCTGGCTCTCGGAATCCATGCGCAGGGCCTTGAGGACGTAGGCCCCCGGCGGAAACGCAGACCTGGCCGCGGCCCTCAATGGAGCGATGCTGTTGAGCCCGAACTGGGTCATGTCCACAGCGGTGGCCATATCAGCGGCAAAGTGGACAGGGATAGGTGTGTGAGAAGCGGCGAAGTCGCAACTGGCCCGATCGCGACAAAAAATGAGGCCGCTGGTCAGGGCACCGAGAAGATCGGGGTGCGATCGGATGGTGTGAGGGAGGATGACGACAGGCTTGCCGGCTGCGGCCGCCTTCTTGAGAAACTGGGCCGCACCGTCATAGTTTGGCACCAGATTGCCACCACCTCCGTAGATCAACACATCAAAGCTGGGAGAGTCCAGTGGCCTGCCATTGAGCATCGACCACTGCACACCACCTTGATCCAGCGCACAGATGCAGCCTGCGGAGATCAGAATATCTCCCAAATTGCCACCATTCGGTTCGAAGGCATAGCGTGCATTCCCATAGGTCTCCACGATGGCCTGAATGACCTGGCTTGGAGCGAGAAGAGACGTCATGGAAGGAAGCTCAGGAGTGGCTCTGGTCAAATCAGTCACCGTGGCCGAACAGGATGGCCAGGGCCTCAAGCCTGGAGGGCGTGGCCTCCTTCAGCATCAGCAGGCGATGCAGCTCCCGGCGAACGGAATCGATGGGGGGCGAAAGCTGCCTGATCAAGGGTTGGGCTTCCTCGCTGAAGCTTCTCCAGCAGGAGGTTCCGATCGAAACACCGGATTGAAGATAGAAGCTCTCAAGGCGTTGAAACGCCGCACTGGAGTGCTGAAAGAAGGCCGTGGCATGCGGAATGATCTGCGTGGGCGTGGGCCCCGCTGAGACCATGCATTCAGCCAACTCAATGGTGGCATCCAGCGCCGTACGGATCATGCCGATGCCTGCCTGCCAATCCGTTCCTGCAGGATTCGACTGGCAAGCCGTCTGATCCGGAACGAAACTGCCTTGCAGACTCTCCACCTGCCTGCTGATCCCATCCGGATCGGCAAGCAGGCAGATCGAGCTGGCACTCTCGACCAACCGCTTCCAATAGGGGGGGGGATAGCGATAGCCAATCACGAAATGATGCTGACGGCTGCTTTTCATCCCTTCGATCCAGGCACCCGGATCGGGTTCATCCAACTGCTGCACCGGGGGATCCACACAGCCATGGCCATTCTGCGAAGCCAGGCGCTGGATGAAGCTGAAAAACACCGAGTCCATGCCCATCGGCTGGGCCACCGTGAGGTGAATCATGCCGCCCCTCCAAGCGCAAGGGCCTTGGCGTAACTCTCCAGAGCCCTACGTGGGTTCAGGCGGCTGGCCGTCTGATGGGCGGCGTGGGCCATGGCCAGATAGCTGTCATGCTCCATCTCCAGAAACAGCGCCATCTTGGCGGCCAGATCGGTGGAGTCCCTGGCCACGAAATTGAAGCCATCCACACCGTGCTGCACGCGCTCCGCCAGACCACCGATGGAGGCGGCGATCACCGGCTTGTAGCAAGCAAAGGCTTCGGTCACCACCAGGCCGAACACTTCGGGCCAGGTGGAAGGCACCACCACCACATCCACCCCGGCCATGCGGCGGATCAGCTCATCATGGGTGTAGCCGCCCAGTTCCACCACTTCGCCATGGCCCCAGGCATGGCTGTCGGTGATCAGCACGTCCACCTTTCTCTGGTAGTCGCCGGAAGCGAAGTTCTTATTGCCGCCATTGATGACGATCTGGAAGGGGCGCAGGGGCTGGCTGCGATTCAGCAGATCACCAGCCTTGAGCAGCACATGGATTCCCTTGTTATCGACGAACTGGCCGAAGAACCCGAAACGGATCGGCTTCTGATCCGAGACCGCCGGTGCTGGCGCCTCCGCCGGGTAACGCTCCAGGTCGATCGGATGGTTGATCACATGAACACGCCCTGCATCAATGCCCATCTCCTTCACCAGCACACCACCGAGATGTCTGGCCGGCACGATGTAGCTGTCGGCCATCTGGAGCAGGTCAACGTTGTACTTGTGCCGGGCCATGAAGGTGTCGGCGCTGATGTGGGGGAAGCACATGGCACAGAGTTCCGGTTCGGCCTTGCTGCACAGACCACCGTTTGTCTTCTTCACCATCTGCCCGTCAGCCAGACAGGCAAACAGCATTTCATGCAGTCCCACGCTGATGTGCACCTCGGGAAGGGCGAAGCGCAACAGCCCCAACAGATCGATGCCGATGTGCATGTAGTGGGAAAGGAAAATGGAGCGGGGCTCGAGCTTGCGCAGGAACAGGGTGAGGTCTTTGATCGCCCTGGAATCGACACAGTTATGCCAGAAATAGTCGTATTCACCGGTGAAGAAATAGTATTCATCCTCCGCTCCCGGCACCTTACGCAGATAGGCCGAAGCCTTGGTGTGCAGGTTCGTCTGGGGGGAGGTGGCACCAATGAAGCACACCCTGAGATTTGAGTATTTACGCAGATTAAGGAACAGATCATAGGCGCACTGCTGTGCGCCGCCAGGCACCACCTTGGGATGGAACAGGCTCAGAATCACCAGATCGTAGCGGCTCATAGCGAATACTCCACCGGCAGCTCCATTCCCTCAAGCACCCGCCGCCATTTCAGGGAAAACAGCAGCCGATTGATATGACTCGTGGTGCCGCTGAGGTGATACGGCGCCACCGAGCCCGTACCTTCCGCGTGATAGAAGGTGATGTCATCCCAAACCCGCACGGGGATACCCTCCTGGCGCGCCCGGAGGCAGAGATCGAAATCCTCGAAATGGGCATACACGATCTCCTCGCTGAACCCTCCCAGATGATGGAATAACGGCGCGCTGATCGCCATCAGGGATCCGGAGCAGGCGATCACTTCAGCCCGCGTCTGATTGCGGCCCACCGAGAATCCATTGAACAGCGGAATCGCTCCAGCCTTGGCAGTCGTGAGGCGGGTGGCCGTGAGACCCTCCTGCATCAGGGTGCCATCGGTGAAATATTGAAAGGCGCTATGGATGGCATTCGGTTCGCCCAGCGCCCGGCCGATCAGCTGCTGATAATCCCCCACGGAATCCGCGAACAGGTCGTTGTTGTGGAACAGCAGGCATTCACCGCTGGCATGCTGCGCCCCGAGATTGCATCCGGCCGAGAAGCCGAGGTTCGTAGCCCGGTTCAGGATGCCGATCCGCAGGTTGGGACGAATGTCGGCAAAGCGATCGAGGATGTGGAAGGTTTCCGAGAACAGCTCGGGTGAATTGTTGACGACGATCAACTCCAGGGGCAAGCCGGATTTTGCCAGCTGCAGGATGGCCGGCTTGGCGGCCAGGAAGGAGCCCAGCTGGACAAAGATCACCGAGGCCACAGGCGGCTGATCCAGGGGTGTGCGCGTCAGCCAGTGGACCTCCACATCGTCCCGTTCGGCGGCCACATGGCGGGCGAACAGCCCGGATGCCGCCACGGCCGTCTGGGGGGTGAACAGGCGCAGGGAGTCCGGCCAGCGGTTGCCGCTGTCGATCGACACCCGGAAGACACCGAGCGCCGCCTCGAAGAAGCGCGGTGCGCTGGTTTCCTCCGCCACCTCCGCCAGGCAGAGTTCCACCGAGGTGGCGCGCGCCTTCCCGTCCCCTTCGGGTTCCACGATCAGCGGCAGCCGGCCCAGTTCTGACCAGCGCCGGAAGCCGGAGCAGTCGATCAGGGCGGCAAAGCCGTGGCGCTGATGCTCCGGCAGACCCAGGGCCTGGCACACATCGGGACGGTGATAGAAGGTGGCCGATCCCACGGCATGGGCGCCGGGCATCAGCGGGTCGCTCAGCCGGAACAGGCTGCCGCTGCCGAAGGCCTCCCGGCACCAGCCGATCAGCAGAAGCAGGGAGCCACAGCGCAGACTGCGATCCAGGTGCACATCAACGGCGGCCCCGGTCTCGCAGACCTGGGCCGTGATCGCATCCAGGCGGCCAAGGGGAACATCGCCCTCCGCGGTGGTGCGGTCAGCCTCGATCGAGGCCCAGGTGAAGGTGGGCTGGATCCCCCTGGCCTCGCGGAAGCAGAGGTAGGCCTCATCGGGCTGGCCCAGGGCCTTGTGGATCAGCCCCAGCTCGAAGGGAATCCACGGGCTGCTCGCCTGCTCCCGGAACGGCCGCAGGATCGTCAGCGCCTCTTCGGTGCGTCCACTCTGGCGGTAGGCGTGGGCGCGGATGAACGCCAGCATCGGATCCGACGTGTCCTGGGCCGTGCATCCCATCCAGCCATCGATGAGTGCCATGGCCTGGCTGAACTGGCCTTCATCCACCAGCTGCTTGGCCTTGCGGAAGATCGCCTCCGAACTCAACTGCTCGAGGCCGGGCTCGGTGAAGACGCGGGTCGCCGGAGGAGTGGCCGTTGACTCCGACTTCGTTGGGGTCCCCGAGGCCTCAAGGGGTGCTGGAGCCTGCAGGACTGATGAATGGTCCGAAAGCTGATCCTTGATGCGATGGGGGCCCGAATAGGTACCCAGACGATCCCAATCCTTCAGGGAGCCTGGATTGCACAAAAGACTGATCTGAAGTGCTTTGCGATCGGGTGAGTCAACAGGCACAGTTCAGAACAAACCAACAGATGGCTGGCATGAATAGGTAAATTTACATTAGTCGATCATGCCTGAGTCGTCACCTGTTTCTGGTGGTTCATCGGATGTTGGAAGGATGATTCAGCGCTTAAACTTGTATGGGAGACGTGTTAACCATGGGATCGGATCCGCTGCGGGCCTACCGCTGGGCCTCGATCACCAGCACCCCAGGGAGATCGGATCCGAGCACCCCATACTTCCAGCTGGCCATGTGGTGAATCCGCGCCTCGGCGAAGCCGGCGGCGCGCAACTGGTCGAGCACCTCCCACCCCGGGATCCGATACACGAGCGAGCCGCCCACCGGCCGGATCGGATCGCCATGGCGCTCGGGCTCCCCGATGAGTTCCGGCAGACCCGTTTCCGTGTTGTGCCGGGCCTTCACGATCGACTCCCGCTGACCGAAAGCCAGCGGGCAGGTGGCCACCAGCCGCCCACCCGGCCGCAGCACCCGGGCGATCTCCCGGAAGGCGACCTCCAGCTGGGGCACGTGCTCGAACAGCTCGTTGCACAGCACCACATCGAAGCGGGCCTCCGGGAACGTCAGGGCGCAGAGGTCCTGGTGCAGGAGATCGCTGCCGGCCAGTTCCGCGCCCTCCAGGTACTCGCTGCAGGTGAGCGACCCCACCCCCAGCCGGCGCTGCAGCCACAGGGCCAGGCCGCTGAGCGCCTCCGCCAGGTACACCTCCTGCCGGGCCAGCGCCTCCAGTGATCCGCAGGACTGCTCCAGCACCCGAAGCACGGCACGGTTGCGGCTCAGCAGACCGTTCGCCACCAGGGATTCCCGATAGTTCGGCCCCTGGATCTGGAGCGCCTCCGGTGGGATGTGCTCGCCGGTGAGGGGTTCGAGCAGTCCCAGGGACTGCGTCACGGCGATGCACTCGTCCAGCAGGCTTCCCTGCTGGAGCAGGTCGGCCAGCTCCGGCTGAAAGGCCTCAAAGCTGGTGTAGCTGCGCTGCAGGTCGTGCAGGGCGAGCACCTTCTCGCCGGGCATGAGCTGCGGGCGGATTCCGGCCTGCACCAGGGAACTGTCGCCAGGATTGGCTGAAGGCTAGGGAGGAGTTGCAGGCGGCGCCATCAACCGGCTTCCCCCGCCCCTCCCCTGCTCAGCCCCGCCTCAGAGAACCGCCAATCAGCCCAGCGCCCGGTGCCGATGATCCTCCCCGGTGGTTCCCGCCTCACCTGGCTCTGGGCCCTGGTGATCGGCCTGTCCGTCCTCCAGGGTGCCAGTCCCCTCTGGCTGCCTCCGGGGGCGCCGCTGCATCAGCCGCTCTGTCGCCTGATGCCCGGGCTGACCACCTGCACGCGTTGACGTGCCGGCCCGGTACCTAGGCCTTTCCGAGTGGAACGGGCGCAGGGCCGTGCGCCTCTCCGGTCGCGAGCGGTGATGGTCTTGACCAGGAACACCCGTGCCCCTGGTCCTGCCCTGCATTGGCCTGGCCATCTGGCAATCCTGTACAGCCTGTACAGAATCCATAAACGCCCGCGACACGGCACCGCTGTCCCGATCGATCAACCCGCTCGTGGCTCGGGGGGGCTCGGATTCAGGGATTCACGGTCGGAAGCCCTGTGGTTGGCCAAGGCCGCGGCGGCGTTGGCGCCGTTCCCGGCTCCCTGAAGAGCCTGTTGACCGATCTGCCTCCGGAGGCTTCCGAAGAACCGCAGGTCTCTGGCCGCCGTTCGCGGCCCTTCACCCCCAACTGGCAAGGCGGCGCAGCGCCGCCGCCGCCGCCGGGGCCTCGGCCAGCTCCAGGCCCTCCGCCAGGCTGAGCAGCGTCGCCTGACGCTGGCTCAACGCCACAGCCTCCTTCGTCGCCCCCAAAGCCTCGGCGTGGGCGAAGGCCAGCCCCGCCTGCTGCTGCTGCTGCCGCTCCTGGGCCGAGGGCTCGATGCGCTGGCTGAGGGCCACCCCGTAGCGCAGCCACTCCGCCGGATCGTGACTCTCCAGCGGGTGGGCCGCGATCACCGCCTGCCAGTCGGTGGTCATGCCGGTTGGGTCGCTGCCGGTTGGCTCACTCATGATCGGCGGCCCTCCAGCCACCCCACCAGGGGGGAGGCCCCGGCCACCGCCAGCACCCCGAAGCGGCTGCCGATGGCCTGGGCCAGCGGCAGGCGATAGGCCCCACCGGTCGCCAGCAGCACCGTGAACGGACGCTCCCGGTGGAGCGCCTCCACCGCCGCCAGCAGCGCCTCCAGGCTGTGCTCGAAACCGGCCGCCGGCCGGTGGGGGTGGCGGCTCTCCGGCACCTCCAGACAGCGCAGCCCGAAGGCTCCGCCCGCAAACAGGCGGCCGGCCCGGTGGGCCTCGAGCAGCGCCTCGCAGCCGTGCCCCACCAGCACCACTTCGGCCCCGCCCAGGAGCTCCAGCAAAGCGGAACCCTGGGGTGGTTGGCGCAGCCTGCCAGACCGGCCCTGCAGCTCCCAGGGCAGCCAGAGGCCCTGGGTCGCGGGATCGGCACTCCACACCTGGGCCTGCAGCAGGGCCTGCAAAGCCGGCCGGGCCCAGTGGCGCAGGCTGTCGAGGGGCGCCTGGGTCGTCGCGTAGAAGCCGCCCTCCAGTTGGAAGCGCCGCAGCACCTCCAGCGCCCCGGGCAGGGCCGGGACGGCCTCGGTCGCGCTCGCGGCCGCGGGGACCGCCGGGGCCCAGAAATCGTCGTCGTGGTGGCGGCGCCGCAGCTCCGCAAGCGCCTCCTCCAGGGGCTCGGCGGCTCCTCCGGCGTGGCGCAGCACCATCAGCTCCAGCGGATCCAGCTCCACCACCAGCCCGCCAGGACGCCACTCCACCGCCGGCAGCGGGGCGATCTGCGGCCCCAGCCGCTCTTGCCAGAGCGCCGCCGCCCGCCGCAGCACCATCAGCGAATCGTCGCCCGGCGACAGCCCCCCATCCCCCAGGCTCTCCAGCAGGCTGGCGATCGGATGGTCGGCCGGCCGGCCGCTGTTCTGCCAGGGCTCCAGAAACGCCTCCAGGGCCGCGGTCGCCCCCTCAACGTCGCCCGTGAGGAAAGGCGCCAGGGAAAACACCTGCCGCTCCTGCGAGGGAGCGGCCGCCGTCGCCACCAGCCGCAGGGGTGGCAGGGCCGC
Source organism: Tabrizicola sp. YIM 78059 (assembly GCA_943367815.1). Lineage (GTDB taxonomy): Bacteria > Cyanobacteriota > Cyanobacteriia > PCC-6307 > Cyanobiaceae > Cyanobium. The sequence goes on from CALRKA020000009.1 coordinate 83,717, forward strand.
AGCGGCGCCACCCCCGTCGTCGTCATCGTCGAGCCACTCCGCCTCCAGCACCTCGCTGGGGGCGCCAGCTGCCGCGCCGCGGCCCTGCTGCAACAGCTCCAGGCTGAAGCGCGCCCGCAGCAGCGCCGCCTCGAAGGCCGGGCGCCGTTCCGCCGCCACCGGCAGCCGGCCCACCCTTGCCACCAGCAGGGCCAGCTCGCCGGCGCTGAGAGTGGCGGCGCCCGGCAGCCCCTCGATCACCCGGGCCATGGCGCCGCGGCAGCCCTCCGCGACCCAGTCCGGCAAGGGATCCAGCAGACGGCTCAGCCGCAGGAACAGATCCAGGCAGGGCCCGGCGGCGGCCCCATCGGTGCCGATCCGCTGCTGGAAGGCCAGGGCACCGTGCTGCACCAGCTGCTGCTCCAGCACGGGCAGCCAGTCGGGCACGGGCCAGGGGTGGGGCGCCGCGCGCTCCAGCACCTTCGCCATGCGCAGGCAGAGCGCCCCGTCGCCGGCCCGTTCGGCGGCCCCGAAGTCCGGCGCCTGGCCATCGCGGGGAATCACCTGCCCATGGACCTGCACCGTCAGCTGACCCAGCAGATCCCCGTAGCGCTGCCACAGCACCGCCGCCACCTCCGGCCGCGCCGCCGCCAGCTCGACCACGTGCTCCAGCAGGGGGTCGTGGGCGGTCAGGGCCGCCTCCGACTCCTGTCGCTCGAGCGCCTCCCGCAGGGCCGCCGCCGCCAGCTCGGTCAGTTCCCCCAGAAGGGGAACCTCCGGCGCCCGACCCGCCGTTTCGGCCCGCAGCGCCGCGATCAGGCGGTGGTGCGCGGCAGGGGGCAGATCCAGCTGCCGGAGCACCCGCAGCGGCACCCAGACGCCAGGCTCGCCGCCCCCGCCGCCGGCGCTGTCCATGGCGACACGAGACAAAGCGGTAGGGCGGCAATAACGTTCCGCCAACGATTCCAGCATGGCTGCGATGCTCGCCGAGCCGCCCGGCACCCTGGAAGATTCCACCGCCTCCCTGGCGGAGCTGCGGCGCCCTGGGCTGCTGGGCCGGCTCGAGGGCTGGAGCCCTGAGGGCGGCCTCAGCGGCTGGGCCTGCCCGTGGCCCCTGCACGCCCAGGCGGCCCCCTTGCGTCTGCTTCTGGTGCTCGAGGATCTGCTCGATCCCGGCCAGCGCAGGGTCATCGCCGCGCTGATGGCCGTCCAGGCGCGGCCCGACCTGCTCGCCCTGGGCATCGAGCAGCCCTGCGGCTTCCGTTTCTGGTGGGGCCCCACCCACCCCCTGCCCCCCTTCTCCCAGGGACTGGTGCTGCGGTTGGTCGTCGATGGGACCGGGACGGAACTGCCCGGCAGTCCCCTGCGGCTCGATGCCGGCACCCACGGGCGGATCGAGCACCAGCGCCGCCACGGTCCCATCCGCGAAGGCGCCCTCACCCAGCTGCAGATGCCCCTGGTGCATGGCTGGGGCCGCGGCGCCGAGCCCCTGCAGCTGCGGCTCGACGGCGGCAACCGCCTGCCCATCACGCCCCCCGAGCCGCTGCCGGAGGGTCCCTGGCCGTTCCAGCTGCTGCTCCCCGTCGCCCTCGCCGACGGCGCCGTGCACCATCTCCAGCTGGAGACCGCCGCCGGCCTGGTGCTGGACCAGCGCTTCGAGCTGCTCCCCTTCCACCTCACCCCCTGGGCGGCCCTGCAGCGGCACGCCCGGCCCCCGTTCCCCGACGAGCTCGCCCCCCTCGCCCGCGAGCGCTACCGCAGTCTGCGCACCTGGCTGACCTGGGCCGACTCAGGCGGCACGCCCCTGCCCCCCGACCTGCCCCTGCTGCAGCGCCTGCTCGAGCTGCCCCTGCCCCGCACCGAAGGGGCGCCGGTGGCCGTCGGCCCCAGCGAACCGGGACCCGACGGCAGCGCCACGGCGCGTCAGCCCCTGCGGCTGCCGATCGCGGCGGATCCACGCGTGTCAATCGTGATCCCGGTGCACAACCAGTACGGCGTCACCCGCCGCTGCCTGGCGGCGATCGCCTATGCCCCCACCCGCATCCCGTTCGAGATCGTGGTGGTCGACGACGGCTCCAGCGACGGCACCGCCGAGGCCCTCGCCGCCGACGCCCCCGGCGTGCGCCTGATCCGCCACGACTTCGCCCGCGGTTTCAACCAGGCCTGCTGCAGCGGCGCCGCCGCCGCCCGCGCCCCCTTCCTGGTGCTGCTCAACAACGACACCGAACCCTGCGCCGGCTGGCTGGAGGAGCTGCTCGATCCCTTCGAGCGCTGGTCCGACACCGGCATGGTGGGGGCCCAGCTGATCTACCCCGACGGCACCCTGCAGGAGGCCGGCGGCATTGTCTGGGGCAACGGCGAACCCTGGAACTACGGCCGCGGCGGCAACCCCCACGATCCCCGCGTCGCCTACGCCCGCCAGGTGGACTACGTCAGCGCCGCCGCCCTGGCCATCCCCCTGGAGCTCTGGAAGCGGATCGGTGGCTTCAGCCCGGAGTTCTCCCCCGCCTACTACGAGGACACCGACCTGGCCTTCAAGGTGCGCCAGGCCGGCCACACCGTGCGCTACAGCCCCCTGGCCCGGGTGATCCACCACGAGGGCCTCAGCTGCGGCACCGACACCGAGGCCACCAGCGGGTTGAAGCGCTTCCAGGCGGTCAACGGGCCCGTCTTCCAGCAGAAGTGGGCCGCCGCCTTCGAGGGCAGCCGCGAGCCCGGCCACGCCGCCGCCGAAACCATCAAGGACCGCGGCATCCTCGGCCGCGCCCTCTGCCTCGATCAGGAAACCCCCCGGCCCGACCGCGATGCCGGCAGCCATGCCGCCCTGGTCGAGATGGGGCTGCTCCAGCACCTGGGCTGGAAGGTGACGCTCCTGCCCCTCAACCTGGCCTGGCTGGCCAGTTACAGCGAGGAGCTCCAGCGCCGCGGCATCGAGCTGATCCATGCCCCGTTCGTGCTCTCCCTGGAGGCCTTCCTGCGGGAGCGGGGCCGGGAGTTCGAGCTCATCTATCTCACCCGCTACACCGTGGCGGCCCAGGCCCTGCCGCTCATCCATCGCTACGCCCCCCAGGCCCAGCTGATCTTCTGCAACGCCGACCTGCACCACCTGCGCCAGCTGCGCGCCGCCCGTGCCGAGGGGCTCGAGGGCGACGCCGCCCGCCGCGCCCTGGAAGCGGTGGAGGAGGTGAAGCGCCAGGAGCTGGCGGTGATGCGCGAGGTCCATCTCACCTTCAGCTATTCGGAGGTGGAGCGGGCGGTGATCGAGGCCGAAACCCTCGGCGAGGCCGCCACCGCCCCCTGTCCCTGGGTGGTGCAGGGCCCGGAGGCCCCCGCCCCCCTCGAGGGCCGCAGCGGCCTCGCCTTCCTCGGCAGCTACGGCCACCCCCCGAACCGCGACGCCGTTGAGGCCTTCCTGGTGCAGGTGTGGCCCCTGCTGCTCCAGCAGCGGCCCGAGCTGCGCCTCCATCTCTATGGCAGCGGCCTGGACGACAGCACCGCTGCCCGCTGGGGCGCCGAACCCGGGGTAATCGTCGAGGGCTGGGTCGCCGATCCGGCCACCGTGTATGCCCGCCATCGCCTGTTCGTGGCCCCGCTGCGCTCCGGCGCCGGCCTCAAGGGCAAGGTGGTGGCCGCCGCCGCCCACGGCATCCCCCAGGTGCTCAGCCCCCTGGCCGCCGAGGCCACCGGCCTGCGCCACGGCCAGGAGGTGCTGATCGCCCGCAGCCCCGCGGACTGGCGGGAGGCCGTGCTGCACCTCATCGCCGACGACGACGCCTGGCGCGCCATGGGCGCCGCCGCCTTCGCCTACGCGCGGGACACCTGGAGCCGGGAGCGCGGCCTGGCCCTGATGGCCGACGCCCTGGCCCGCCTCGATCTGCCCCACCGGAGCCCCGCATGATGAGCACCGCCCGCGACACCCTGCCCGAGCCCCTGTCCGGCCTGCGGGAGCCGGCCGTGGTGGAGCTGCCCCCCGGCCGCCCCTGGCTGGCCCTCTCCGAACTCAACCGCCTGATCCGCCAGCAGAGCCAGGCCCGACCCCTGGCCCGCGCCTGGGTGCTCGACCAGCTCGTGCACGCCATTCCCCTGCCCATCGAGGAGGAGAAGGCCCTGATGGCGGCCTTCCTGGAGCGCCGGGGCATCACCGGCGACGACCAGGTGCCGGTCTGGCTGCAGGAGCGCGGCCTGGTCTTCGACGACCTTCGCATCCTCGCCACCCAGAAGCAGCGCCTGCAGCGCCTGGTGCGCAGCCGCTGGAGCGGCGAGGTGGAGGTGCGCTTCCTCCAGCGCAAGCCCGAACTCGACCAGGTGGTCTATTCGCTGCTGCGGGTCGAAAGCGAGGACCTCGCCGCCGAGCTCCATCACCAGATCGCCGAAGGGGAAGCCGATTTCGCCGATCTCGCCCCGCTCCACTCCAGCGGCCCCGAGCGCCAATGCCGCGGCCAGATCGGCCCCCTGCCGCTGGCCACCGGCCACCAGAGCCTGGTGAGCCGCCTGCGTCGCGGCCGCCCCGGCCAGCTGTTCGACCCCTTCGAGGCCGGCGACAGCTGGGTGGTGCTGCGGCTGGAGCAGTTCCTGCCGGCGGAGTTGAACGCCCCCACCAGGGAGCGCATGATGGGCGAACTCTTCGAGGAATGGCTCGAGCAGCGGGTGCGGCTCCTCCTCGAAGGCCAGCCGCTGCCGCCCCTCGACGCGATGCTCGCCCTGCTCCAGGAGGACGGCACGCCATGACCTCCTCCCCCGGAGCCATCAGCGGGCTGCTGAACGACTTCGCCCCCTTCGACCGCCTGCCGCCCGCCCGCCGCGACGCGATCGATCCGCTGCTGGAGCCCCTCCGCTTCCGCATCGGCCAGACCGTCCTGCGCCCGGACGTGCTGCCCGATGGCCTGCTGCTGCTCTGCAGCGGCCAGCTGCGCAGCCTCGGCCCCAGCCCCAACGGCCGGGGGCTGCGCACGATCGAACGCCTCGGCCCCGGCTCCCTGGCGGGCTGGGCCGGCCTGCTGCGCCGCGATCCCTGCGAACATCTGCGCGCCACCACCGACGTGGAGGCCCTGCAGCTCCCCGCCGCCGCCTTCCGGGAGCTGCTTGAGGGCCATCCCGACTTCGCCGCCTGGTTCGCCAACCGGCCCAGCGCCGCCGAGCTCCACACCCTGCTGCTGGCCCTGGCGAAACGGGATCCCCTCGGCGAAGCCCTCCTCGACGACTGGCCCCTGCCCGCCGACCAGGTGCGCGTCCGCAGCCTGCGGCCCGGCGCCCCCAACGAGCTGGGCCTGCCCCCCGGCTTCCGCTGGTACGCCAGCAGCGGCCTGCCCCTGGCGGAGCCCTGGTCGGACCGTCCCCTGGCGGCCCCCGGCCCGGAGGCCCCCTGGCTGCGGCTGGTGGGCCTGGCGACCCCCCGGGAGGCGGAAGCCCCGATCACCCTCGGCGCCGACCCCCTCACCCCGACCCTGCTCCCCAGCGTGGAGGGGGGCACCAGCTACGCCCCGCCAGTGGAGCCCCCACCCCTTCGGGCCGCCGACCGCAGCGGCCAGCTGGTGCTGGGGCGGGCCAGCGGCCCCCGCGCTGTGCCCATCGCCCTCTGCCAGGCCTTGGCCGATTACTTCGGGGTGCCCCTCAACCGCGATGCCCTGGCCGATCAGGTGGACGCCATCCTGCAGCGCCAGGACCGGCTCAACCTGGTCAACATCGGCCAGATCATGGACACCCTGGGCCTGCGGGTGGTGCTCTCCCGGGTGCCCGCCAGCCGCCTGGGGCGGGTGCCCGCCCCGGCCCTCCTCTACCAGAACGGCCATTTCGGCCTGCTGGACGGCGTCGAAGCCGATGGCCGTGCCCGCCTGCTGGAAGCCGAACTCGGCGCCCTGCTGGTGCCGGCCGACGAGCTGGTCACCCACGAGGGGGGCCTGGTGGAGCTGCTGCTGTTCGACCGCAAGCCCGATGCCAAGCAGCGCCGCTTCGACTGGAGCTGGTATGGCCCCTTCCTGCGCCAGCACCGCCGCGAGCTGATCGAGGTGCTGGTGGCCTCGGTGGTGATCAACGCCCTGCGGCTCGTCTTCCCGCTTGGCCTGATGGTGCTGATTCAGAGCGTGGTGGCCAGCCGCAACATCGGCGCCCTGGTGAGCATCGCCAGCGTGATGCTGCTCGCCGCCCTGGTGGAGAGCATCTTCAAGACCCTGCGCAGCTTCCTGTTCACCGACCTGGCCAACCGGATCGACCAGGACGCCAAGGCGACGATCCTCGACCACCTGGTGCGCCTGCCCCAGGGCTTCTTCGATGCCCGGCCCGTGGGCCGGATCACCTTCTACTTCTCCCAGCTCGACCGCCTGCGCGATTTCCTGCTCGGCCAGACCCTGCCCACCCTGGTGGACTTCGGCTTCAGTCTCATCTACATCGCGATCCTGTTCGCCATCAGCCCCCTGCTCACCCTGGTGACCCTGGCCACCCTGCCCCTGATCGCCGCCGTGGGACTGGTCAGCAATCCCCTGGTGCGCAGCCAGATCAACCGCACGATGGCCCAGGCCGTACGTGCCTCCAGCTTCCTGACCGAGGCGATCACCGGCATCCAGACGATCAAATCCCAGAACGCCGAACTCAAGACCCGCTGGGAGTTCCAGAACCGCTACGCCGCCTACATCGGTGAGGATTTCAAGCTCAAGGTGACCCGCGAATCGATCGCCAATCTCTCCAACTTCCTCAGCAACCTGGGGCAGCTGGTGGTGATCGCGGTGGCGATCTGGCTGATCATCAAGGGCGACCTCAGCCTGGCCGCCCTGTTCGGCTTCAACATCCTTTCCGGCTACATCCGCCAGCCCCTGGTGCAGCTGGTGGGCACCTGGCAGGACTTCCAGTTCAACACCCAGGCCCTGCGGATGGTGGCCGACGTGGTCGACCGCGACACCGAGCAGACCCGCGAGCAGGCCAGCAACATCCCCCTGCCCCCACTCCAGGGCCGGGTCCAGTTCGTGGATGTGGGCTTCCGCTTCAGCGACCAGGGCCCGATGGTGCTCGACGGGGTGGATCTGGAGATTCCCGCCGGCTCCTTCGTCGGCCTGGTGGGCGGCTCGGGCAGCGGCAAGTCCACCCTGCTCAAGCTGCTCTCCCGCTTCTACCCGCCGGAGCGGGGCAGTGTTCTCATCGATGGCCTCGACATCGGCAAGGTGGAGCTCTATTCCCTGCGGCGCCAGATCGGTGTGGTGCCCCAGGATTCGCTCCTCTTCGACGGCACCATCCGCGAGAACCTGCTGATGGTGAAGCCCGATGCCACCGCCGCCGAGATGATGCGCGCCGCCCGTATCGCCTGCGCCCACGACTTCATCATGCAGATGCCCCAGGGCTACAACTCCAGCGTCGGCGAACGGGGCGCCGGCCTCTCCGGCGGCCAGCGTCAGCGCCTCGCCCTGGCCAGGGCCGTGCTCCAGAACCCCCGCCTGCTGATCCTCGACGAGGCCACCAGCGCCCTCGATGCCACCACGGAGCGCCAGGTGTGCATCAACCTGTTCGAGGCCTTCCGGGGTCGCACGGTCTTCTTCATCACCCACCGCCTCTCCACCGTGCAGCCCGCCGACCTGATCGTGCTGATGGACCGGGGCGCCGTGATGGAGAAGGGCAGCCACCGTCAGCTGATGCAGCTGCGCGGCTGGTACTACGCCCTCTACCGCAGCCAGAACCAGGAGGGACTCAGCTGATGGCCACCCCACCCCGCTCCGCCGATCCCGCCTCCCGCCTGGTGGCCCTGATGGAGGACTGCGTCGGCTGGCTGCGCTCCCCCCGGGCCAGCCGCCGCCCGGTGATGCCGGTGCGCGTCGATCTGGTGGGCCGGAACTCCCCGCCCAGCGCGGCTTCCCCCGGAGTGGCCCCGCCCACACCTGCCACCCCGGAGGCCGACCACCCCTTCGGCGCCGGCCTGGCGGCCGCCGAGGGTGACGCAGCGCGTGAATGGTCGTTCCGCGAGACGGTGGTGCTTCGCAAGAGCCGCCGCAGCTCCAGCCTGCTGATCTGGGCCGGGGTGGGGGGCGTGGTGGCCCTCGGCCTGTGGAGCGTCACCGCGCCGATCGCCGAAACCGTCGCGGTCCCGGGCAAGCTCGAGCCCTCCACCACCGTCAAGGACGTGGATACGCCCGTCCCCGGCGTGGTGGAGGCGGTGCTGGTGAAGGAGGGCCAGTCGGTGAAGAAAGGCCAGCCCCTGATCCGCTTCGACCTGCGCGAGCCCCGCAGCAAGCTGGCCGCCGCCGAGAGCATCCGCGAGCGGCTGCTCAACGAGAACCTCGTGGCCCGCGCCACCCTCGGCGAGGACACCGCCACCGCCGGCCTCACCGCCAACCAGCGCAGCCAGCTGCAGGATCGCGCCCGCGAACGCAACAGCCGCCTCGAGGCCGCCCGCGAGGAGCTGGCCAAGAGCAGCACCCGCCTGGCCGGCTACCGTGATTCCCTGCGCATCTACAGCGACATCGAGCGCCGCTACCAGTCCTTGGTGCGTGACGGCGCCGTCAGCGAGGTGCAGCTGCTCGAGGCCCGCAACCGGATGCAGGACCTGCAGACCAGCGTGGCCGAGGAGGAGCGGGAGATCGCCCGGCTCCGCTCCCAGCTGGTCAACACAGGCTCCGGCACGGACGTGGAGCTGCGCACCACGATCGAGACCAACCTGCGCCAGATCAGCGATCTCGACGCCCAGATCCGCCAGGCCCGCCTGCAGATCCAGTACGGCGTGCTGACGGCGCCCACCGATGGCCTGGTGTTCGACATCGAGGCCAGTGCCGGCAGCGTGGTCGGCGCCACCGAGACCACGCCGCTGCTGAAGGTGGTGCCCCAGGACTCCCTGCGGGCCAAGGTCTACCTGCCCAACAAGGCCATCGGCTTCGTCCAGGTGGGCCAGAGCGCCGACCTCTCGATCGAAACCTTCCCCGCCAACAGCTTCGGCTACGTGCCGGCCACGGTGGAACGCATCGGCTCCGATGCCCTCACCCCCGAGGAGCAGACCCAGGTGCTCGGCACCCAGGCGGAGGGCCTCCACTTCCCGGTCATCCTCCAGCTCCGGCGCCAGACCATCCCCCTGCCCGACAAGGGCAGCGTGCCGCTCCAGGCCGGCATGGCCCTGACCGCCGACATCAAGCTGCGGGAACGGCGCGTGATCAGCCTGCTCACCGGCCTGTTCGAGGATCAGCGCCGCAACCTCCAGCGCCTGCGATCGAATTGAGCAACAGGCCCCAGGGCGACTGGTGGCGCTTCGTGCCACCCGAGCAGCGCCGACGCCGGCGCTTCAAGTCCTGGCGGCTGCGCTGGAAAGAGCGGCTGCGCCAGCGCTGGCTGGCCATCGCCATCGCCTTCCTGGCCTACGGGCTCGTGCTGCTCTGGCTGCTGCTGCACCTGCCACCTGTGGTGACCCTCCTGGCCCTGGCCCCGGTGGTGCTGCTGCCGCTGGTCGGCTACCTCACCTACTGGCTGCTGTGGAAGGAGTTCCACGAATGAGGGCGGCCCATGGCCATGGGGCCGGCAGGCCAGGGGCCCGCCGCCCTCAGCTCTTCACATAGAGGCTGGGCAGGGCCCCCAGCAGCCACTGGGGCATGAACTGCTCGCCGCCGGCGAAGCCGATCTTGCCGGGGGGGTAGAAGGGCAGCACCGCCAGCACCACCTGGGTGGCCTTGGGGCGGGTCATATTGCGCACGTAGTGGGCCAGCTGGGAGCGCAGCTGCCGGTCCTCCTCCGCCAGGGGGGTGGTGGCATAGCCGCTGCGCAGGAACTTGCGGTAGAGCTCACCGAAGGAGCTCTCGAACAGGGGCTGCAGCCGCTCCTCGGGCGTGTCCAGCCAGATCTGACCCAGCTGGCGCCGGAAGCTGCCCAGTTCCTGGCGGATGGCGCCATCGTCGGGGTCGATCTCGAACAGGTTCACCAGCCCGTTGAGGCGGGTGAGGAATTCTTCGCTGCCGGTGAGCTGGAGGGCCTGGGCACCGGTGAAGGACGACAACTGGGGCAGGGGCGGCGGTGTCTCGGGCTCCACACCCGCCGCCCGCACCGCCCCCGCCGGTGCCAGGGCCTTGCGCTCCAGGGGGCTGGGCTGGCGCAACCGGGGCAGCAGTTCCGGCTCAAACAGGCTGGCGTAATCCTCCAGCAGCCAGGTGGGCAGATTCTGTTCGCAGTTGCGCACTGTCATCTTGCCGCGGCGGAAATAGGGCATCACCGCCAGAAGGATGTTGGCCATCTCCGGGCGATCGAAGCCACTGAACAGGCGCTCGGAGAGATGGTCCCGCCAGGCCTCCTCATCGCGCAGCAGCGGTTGGCTGGCCAGCTCACCGCCGATCATCTGGCGATAGCTTTCACCGACCGCGGAGCCATAGAGAAGCTCCAGCGCATCGATCGGGGCACTGAGCCAGAACTTCGACAGGCACTGGCGGGCCAGCCGGGCCTCCGCCAGCCGGGTGGGGGTGGCTTCGTGGGCGAAATCCATGAAGATCGTGCCCAGCCGCGCCGCCGACCAGGGCGTGATCTGGGGCCGGCGATCCATCTCCATCGGGACGGTGCCAGGATCACTCACCAGAGTATCCAGAAGACCACCATCTTTTTCAGGCATTCTTTCACCCCAGCTCACCGTATCCCGGCGTCCAAGCAGACGGCTCCAGAGCGACATGACGCAGGTCAGGTACTTGCAGCGGGATTGTAATAGCGTTGTCAGATGGAACTGTTGCTGATCCATCAGAACCATCCCGGCCAGTTTCGTGATCTGACACCCGCCCTCGAACGCCGTGGCCATCGTGTGCTCGGCCTGGGCGCCACACCCCGGGCCCTTCCCCCCGGAGTGCCGGGCACCCCGGCCAGCACCGGCGGCCCCCGCCTCCACTACGACTGGCAGGCTCCGGTCCTCCCCGCCGGGCTGGCCGACCCGCTGCTGGAGGCCAACCTGCGCCGGGCCTCCCGGGTCCAGGAGCGCTGCCTGCAGCTGCGGGAGCAGGGCTACCGCCCCGACGCCGTGATCGGCCACAGCGGCTGGGGGGAGCTGCTCTACCTGCGCGACATCTGGCCGGAGGCGGTGCTGATCGCCTACCCCGAGCTCTACGCCACCCCGCTGCTGCTCGGCTACGGCTTCGATGCCGACCTGGGCGAACCCTCCCACGCCCTTCGGGCCCAGTGGCGCCGGGGCAACCTGATGGGCCTGGCGGCGGTGGCCGACGCCGACGCCTGCGTCGTGCCCACCCGCTTCGCCCGCGACACCTTCCCCCCGCACCTGCGCGGCCGCTTCCAGGTGCTGCACGAGGGCATCGCCCTGCCGGCCCCCAGCGCCGGGGCCACCAGCCTGCGGCTGGAGGGCGGCCCGACCCTGACCAAAGGCGATCCGGTGATCACCGTCGCCAGCCGCAACCTCGAACCCCTGCGCGGCTTCCGCAGCGTCCTGCGGGCCCTCCCGGCCGTGCTCGCTGCGCGGCCGGACGCCCGGGCGGTGATCGTGGGGGGCACCGGCAGCGGCTACGGGGCACCCTCGTCCCATCCCGAGGGCCACAAAGGTGAGCTGCTGGCCCTGCTCGGCCACCGGCTGCCCCTCGACCGGGTCCATTTCCTGCCGGCCCTGCCGCACCGCGAGCTGCTGGACCTGTTCCGCATCAGCGCCGCCCACGTCCACCTCACCTATCCCTACGCCCTGTCCTGGAGCGTGCTGGAGGCGATGGCCTGCGGCGCCCTGGTGGTGGGCTCCGACAACCCACCGCTGGACGAGGTGATCCAGCACGGCCACAACGGGCTGCTGGTGCCCTTCAACGAACCCGACCGCCTGGCCGACCAGTTACTGGCCGTGCTCGCCGATCCGCCCGCCTTCGCGACGATGGCCGAAGCGGGCCGCGCCACCGTCGCCGCCCGCTACGAGGTGAACCGGGCCGCCGAGGCCTTCGAGGCCCTGATCCTCAGCCTGAGGCTGCTGCCCTGAACGCCGACACGGCCGCCGCCGTCGCCTGCAGCACCGCCGCCACCACCGGGAGCCAGTCCCGGTCTTCGCCCTGGCGGAAGAGGCGCAGGCTCGGGTACCAGGGGCTGTCCTGGCGCTGCCGCAGCCAGCGGGGGTCGGCGCTGAAGGGCAGCAGCACCCAGGCCGGGTGCCCCATGGCGCCGGCCAGGTGGGCCATGGCCGTGTCCACCGTGATCAGCAGATCGGTGCTGGCCAGCACCCCGGCCGTGGCCAGAAAGTCGCCGTCCGGGGGGATGGCATCGCCGAACAGGGGGGCCACGGGCTCCGCCATCTCCCGGTCTTCGCCCTGCTGCAGCAGCACCGGCTCCCACCCCTGCGCCACCAGCCCCTCCACCAGCCGCACCAGGGCGGCGGCCGGCAGGGTGCGCTTGCGGTACTCCCGCCGGGTGAAGCCGTCGGCAAGCTTGCGGCCGCTGGCCCAGGTGAGGCCGATCCGCGGGGGCCGGCCCCAGCCCTCGGCGGGTGAGGCCGGGGCCAGCCCCCGCAGGTAGGTGCCGCGGCCATCCGGCCCCGGGGGCTGGGGACAGGGGGCGCCGCCGAGGGCCGCCGGCAGCGAGAGGAGGCTCACCAGGTCCCGGGGCGGGGCTGACTCCAGCCCGTCGCCGCCCGTGCCAACCCCAAGCGGATCGTCGCCGCCCGGCTCTGGCCTGGCGCGCACCTCCGGCGGCTGGGGCAGCCAGGCCAGGCCCCGGCGCAGCAGCGCCACCAGCGACGGTTCCACCTCGAGCACCACCGACTGGCCCCGGGCCGTGGCCTGCTCGAGCAGCGGGGGGATCCAGCGCAGGTACTGGAGGCCATCGCCCAGGCCCTGTTCGGTGCGCACATGCAGCACCGGGGCGCTGGCCACCACCGCCGCCACGCCACCCTCCGGTCCGGGCCCGATGCCGGGCAGCTCGAAGCGGCGTTCGGCCAGGGCATAGGCCTCCCCGTAGGACTCCAGCCCGATCAGCAGGGCGGCATGGTTGCAGGCCAGGGCCGGGCCGTCCCCCCGCTGGCGGCTGGCCCGGAAGGCCCGGTCGGCCGCCTCGAAGCGGTTCAGATCCCGCAGGCTGTTGCCCAGGCCCATGAAGGGGGCAGGGCTGTCCGGAAGCAGCAGGGACGCCCGCCGGTAGAGCTCCAGGGCCTCCTCCGGCTGGTCCGAGAGCCAGAGGGCATTGGCGGCCCGCAGCAGCAGCGGGGCCGGCGCGTCAGCGGAGCCGACCAGCTCCAGATAGATGCAGGCGGCTTCACACCATTCCTGCCGGCGCTCCGCCGCCTCTGCTTCCTGAAGGACCTGATCCAGGTCGAAATCGCCGGGAAGGACTGACATGACAGGAATCCTGAACCGGCAACCAGGCTGCGGCAACAATGTATCTCCTGAAGGCCTTGGTGCAGACAGCATCGAGGCAACAAAGTCAGAACAAAGTCTGCTTTAAGGTTTCAACCTTTCGTGGTGAATTGTTCAAGAACTATGTCGGAAAACGAAGCCTGGGATACACATAACCCCCAAACCAGCCCCCTAGGGTCTCGATCAAATAAACGGCATCTTTTGTCGAATGGCTTCCTCCGATACCCTTTCGATCTTCGTGCCGGACCCCGGCACGACACTCACCCAGACCACGAGCAGCGGCGCCAGGGTCTTCACCAGTCAGACCGGTGACGTCACCAACTCGCGGGTCTTCCCCAACAAGGGCCGCAGCATTGAGGATGTCGGCATCAGGGAGTCCTCCTCCGGTGACACCCGCACCACCTTTTCGGGTGCTTCCAAGGACACCTCCTACCTCGGAAACGCCGATGACAACACCGTTGTCTTCACTGGCGACGCCAGGAACACGTCCATCAGCACCGGGGCTGGTGACGACACCCTGATCGCCACCGACATCAACAGAGGCACCATCTCCCTGGGCAGTGGTGACAACACAGCCATCACCGGAGCACTGAAGAACACCACCTTCACCGCCGGCAGCGGCGCCGACAGTTTCACCATCACCGACAGGGCCGATTCCGTCAGAATCAGTGCCGGTGCCGGCGACGACACCCTGATCTTCGGGGGCAGGGTCTCCGACTCCACCGTCCTGCTCGGCCAGGGCGCCGATGTGCTGGACTTCTCCGCCAGGGTACAGAACACCTGGATCGATCTCGGCAACGATGCCAACGTCGATCAGGTCTCCTTCTTCAGCAAGGGGGACATCGGCAGCGGCACCCAGATCTTCGGGGCCGGCGATGGCGATCTGCTCATCATCGGCGGCGAAGAATACATCTTCGATGACAGCCAGACGGCCTTCATCTCCACCAAGGGCGACTCCATCACCTTCGGCTGATGACCCCAGCCACCCGTGGTCACCTTGGAACAGGCCCGCTTCGCCCGTAACTACGTCACCTGCCTGCAGAAGGGGGACCTGGCCGCCGCCAGGTCCCTGCTGCTTCTCTGGAGCAAGACCTACTTCTCCGACCTGCCCGCCTCCCCCAGCCGCCGCGATCTCACCAATCCCGACCTCTGGGGCTGTCTGGCCCAGTACGCCTCCCTCAGCGGAGACCGTTCCCCCGTCGACGACTACTGGCGGCGGCTGGATGGCATCACCCCCCACACCACCACAACGGGCGCCATCCCCCTGCTGGGGGTGCCGATCCTCAACCGCCCCGATCTGCTGCAGCGCCTGCTGGACAGCCTCGACCACCCCGTCGAGACCCTCGCCATCGTCGATAACAGCATCGGCTCCGGGCTGGCCGACAGCGACGCGCTGCAGCGGCTGCTGGCCCGGCTGGAGCGGCAGCCCCCCGCCGGCGTCGCCCGGGTGCGGGTGGCCCGGCCCTTCGGCAACCAGGGGGTCGCCTCCAGCTGGAACGCGATCCTCACCTCCTTTCCGGAAGCCGGCTTCGCCCTGCTCGTCAACAACGACGTGGTCTTCGCCCCGGGGGTGCTGGCGGAGGTGGTTGGGCGCATTGACCCCGCCCGTCCCCAGTTCCTGCCGCTGCTGCCGACCCCCCAGGAGTTTTCCGCCTTCGCCCTCACGCCGGCCGCCTGGAACCGGGTGGGCCTTTTTGATGCCAACTTCCACCCGGCCTACTGCGAAGACCTCGACTACGCGGAGCGCCTGCGCGCCTGTGGCGCTATCGAGTGGATCGCCCCGGAGACCCTGCAGCGGCGGCAGCAGCAGGCCAACCCCGTCGCCAGCGCCACCATCGCCAGCGACGCACGGCTGAAGGCCTGCAATCGCACCACCTTCCTGCTCAACAGCCTCTGGCTCCACAGCCGGCGACGCCTCGACCAACCCCACCGGGGCACCTGGATGCGCCGCTGGCTGAGCCAGTGGGACCTCGAAGCGGCCCCCGCGCCCCCATCCGAACCCGTCGGCTCCGGGCGGCCATGAACACCCTGCCCCGCCTGATGCGCCGCTTCCGGGACGAGGATCTCGGCCCACGGCCCCGGATCGTCGTGCTCGGCGCCGCCAAGCTGGGCAACTATGTGGTGCTCCAGCCGCTGCTGCGGGGTCTGCGCCGCAAGTATCCCGACGCCCTGATCACCTACGTGGGCAGCCAGCGCACCCGGGAGCTGGAGCGGCTCAATCCCTGGATCGACGCCAGCCTTCCCCTGGCGGAGCAGGGCCCGGCGGCCCTGCCGGCCCTGCGGCAGTGGCGCCGGGCCCTGCCGGGGAAGGGATGGGGCGACGGGGTGGATCTGGTGATCAACGCCGACGGCCACGCCCCCCACACCCCCCCCTGGGCCCAGGCCCTGGAGCCGCGCTTCGTGGTCGGAGCGGCACCGATCCCCGCCGGCGACCACCCCCTCCACGCCCTCGCCCTCGATCCCCACTGGGCCAGTCCCTCCCTGGTGGCGCGCTACCGCGGCTGGATCGGCAGCAACAGCATCCGCGAGCTGCACTGCCGCGTCGCCTGGGTGGACACGGCGTTCGAGCGGGTGGAGCTGCCCGCCGAGCCCGCCCCCCCCGGGCTGCCGCCGGTGCTGATCGCTGTGAACGGTGAGCGGCCCGCCAAGCTCTGGCCCCTGGAGCACTGGCTGGTCCTGCTCGGTCGCCTGCAACGGGAGATGGGCCTGACGGCAGGATCGATCGGCCTGATCGGCGGTCCTCCCCCCGCCGAAGCGCGCCGGCCGGGCGACCGGCTCGAGCGGGCCCTGCTCGCCCGCGGCGGGGTGCGGGATCTGCGCGGACGCCTCAGCCTGCCGGCGCTGGTGGGCGCTCTGGCCCGCAGCCGGCTCTGCATCGCCGTGGATTCCGGCCCGCTGCACCTGGCCGCCGCCGCCGGCTGCCCCACGGTGGCCCTCTTCGGCACCGACGCCGACGGCATCGGTGCCAGCCCGAGGGATCTCTGGGCCCCCCGGGGCGACCACGTCTGGGTCAGCCGCAGCCGGCAGCGCTGCGGCGGCTGCCTCCAGATGCGCTTCGAGAACCCCGCCTGCCCGCTGGAGCGTCACGCCTGCATGGACGGCCTGCCACCCGATGCGGTGTGGCCCCTGGTGCAGCAGGCCTGGCAGCGGAACGGGACCCGGAAGGGAGCCACCTGCGGGATGCCCTTCTGAATACCGCCGGAACGACGCTCTGAACAACGCCGGGACGGCCGGCGCCCCTCGGCCCTCACTCAGGCTGCTTGCCCGCCATCAGGGTTTCGATCTTGCGGATCCGCTGCAGGGTGGTCTGCCACACCTCCAGCTGGAAGGCCCGCTCCCCCTCGCCCGCCGCCACCGCCCGGCGGCAGTCCTCCACCAGCGCCTCCAGGTCTTCGCGGCGCTCGAAGGCCTCCCAGAGCTGGCGTTCGATCCGGGCCCGCTCAATGAAGTTCCAGCGCTGCAGCCACGACATGGGAAGGGATCGGTGTGGCCCCAGTTAAGCCAGCGGGGACGGCGGCCGGGGATGGGACACTGGGAGCCCACGAGCCCGATGGGGGAGCCGCGCGTGAAGGCCATCAGCGTTCTGGGCTCCACCGGGTCGATCGGCACCCAGACCCTGGAGATCGCCGAGGAGTTCCCCGACCGCTTCAAGGTGGTGGCCCTCACCGCCGGCAACAACCTGGATCTGCTGGTGGAGCAGATCCTGCGCCATGCCCCGGAGGTGGTGGCCCTGGCCGATGCCGGCCGGCTCGGCGAGCTGGCCACGCGCCTGGCGGACCTCGAACCGGCCCGGCGTCCCGCCCGTCTCCCCGAGCTGCTGGGGGGCTCTGACGGCCTCTGCGCCGCGGCCGCCTGGGCCAGCGCCGATCTGGTGGTCACCGGCATCGTCGGCTGCGCCGGCCTGCTGCCCACCCTGGCGGCGATCCGCGCCGGCAAGGACCTGGCCCTGGCCAACAAGGAAACCCTGATCGCCGCCGGCCCGGTGGTGCTGCCCGAACTGCAGCGCAGCGGCAGCCGGCTGCTGCCCGCCGATTCGGAGCATTCGGCCCTGTTCCAGTGCCTCCAGGGCACCCCCTGGGCGGACACCGCCCGCCTCTCCACCGGCGTGCCGACCCCGGGCCTGCGGCGGATCCAGCTCACCGCCTCCGGCGGCGCTTTCCGCGACTGGCCCGCCGCCGATCTGGCCAAGGCCACCGTGGCCGATGCCACCAGCCACCCCAACTGGAGCATGGGGCGCAAGATCACGGTGGATTCCGCCACTTTGATGAACAAGGGGCTGGAGGTGATCGAGGCCCACTACCTGTTCGGCCTCGACTACGACCACATCGAGATCGTCATCCACCCCCAGAGCATCATCCACTCGATGGTGGAGCTGGCCGATTCGTCGGTGCTGGCCCAGCTGGGCTGGCCCGACATGAAGCTGCCCCTGCTCTACTGCCTCAGCTGGCCGGAGCGGCTGGAGACCCCCTGGCGCCGGCTCGATCTCACCGCCGTGGGCCAGCTCACCTTCCGCGCCCCCGACCGGGAGAAATACCCCTGCATGGCCCTGGCCTACGCCGCCGGCCGGGCCGGCGGCACCATGCCCGCGGTGCTCAACGCCGCCAATGAGCAGGCGGTGGCCCTGTTCCTGGAGGAGGCCATCCCCTTCCTGGCCATCCCCGAGTTGATCGACCGGGTCTGCGACCGCCACCGCGCCGACCACCACGGCACCCCTTCCCTCGACGACGTGCTGGCGG
The DNA here is from genome assembly GCA_943367815.1 of Tabrizicola sp. YIM 78059. Lineage (GTDB taxonomy): Bacteria > Cyanobacteriota > Cyanobacteriia > PCC-6307 > Cyanobiaceae > Cyanobium. The sequence continues at coordinate 101,700 of CALRKA020000009.1, forward strand.
TGGACGGCTGGGCCCGACAGGCCACCCGCGAGGCCGCCGCCGCGCTCCGCAGCCATCCGGCGCCGGCCCTGCCGGCGTGAGCGGGGTCCAGCACCACCTGCTGCTCTGCGCCACCCCCACCAAGGCGCTCTGCGGCGATCCTGCCGTCGGTGCGGCCAGCTGGAACCGCCTCAAGCAGCTGGTGCGGGACCTGGGCCTGGAGGACCCCGGCCGGCCCCAGGGGGTGGTGCTGCGCACCAAGGTGGACTGCCTGCGCGTCTGCTGCGAGGGCCCGGTGCTGCTCCTCTGGCCGGAGGGGATCACCTACGGGGGCGTCACCCCCGAGCGGATCGAGCGGATCGTGCATGAGCACGTGGTCGGTGGGGTGCCGATCGAGGAGTGGATCGTGCGGCGCACCCCCTTCAGCCATCCCCTTCCCCCCGGCTGAGGCGGCGCAGCCAGGCCACCGCCAGCCGGTCGGCCCAGCAGGCGGGCCCGTCGCCGGGGGCGTGGAAGCCGTTGTGGCCGCCATGGGGCGTGATCACGATCCGGGGCGCCACCCGGGGAGCCGCTCTGTCCCCGCCGGTGCTGGCGGCCGCCAGCTGGCGCAGCGGACTGACCGGCACCCAGGGGTCGTCACCGGCATGGAGCAGCAGGGTGGGGGGCAGGGGCCGGCCCGCGATCAGGGGCGCCAGGGGGCTGGCGGCGTCGTAGTAGGCGGCCACACAGGCGAAACCCCAGCGCGGGGCCGTGATGGCCGCATCGAAGGCCCGGATCGTGCGGGCCCGAGCGGGCCCCGCCAGCGCCCGGCGCTCGGCCTCGTGCAGCCCGCCCGGATCGGCCAGGGTCTGCTCCCGCAGGCGCTGCATCAGCCAGCGCTGGTACACCCGGTTGCGGCGGCGCTCGAACTGGACGGCGCAGACATGGAGCTCCAGCGGGCTGCTGACGCAGACCAGGCCATCGAAGGCCAGCCCAGCCAGGCTGCCGTTGAGCAGCACCGTGCCGCCCAGGGAAATACCGGCGCCGAACAGGGGCCGGCCGGCGGCCAGCTGGCGGGCCAGGGCCACGGCGGGGCGCAGATCCTCGCTGCAGCAGGCGCAGTAGGTGCCCCGGGCGAGCGGCCGTCCCCGGCCGGCCCCCCGCAGGTTGAGCCGCAGCACCGCGAAGCCCTCGGCGACCAAGGCCAGGGCCAGCCGGCGCGGGCCGGGGCCGTCACTGGAACCACCCAGCCCGTGCAGCACCAGCACCAGGGCGGCCGGCGCACCATCGGCAGGGCGGTCCAGCAGCCCCAGCAGCTGACCGCCATCGGCCAGGGGGATGGTCAGCGGCTCGGCCCGATCGGGGGGGAAGCGCAGGGGACGCAGGGTGTCCCGCAGGGTCTGCAGATCCCCTCCGATCCAGGGGGAGCGCTGGCGGAAGGGGGTCAGGCCGAGGCGGTCGGGGAGCTGGGACACGACCGGGGCCCCACCCTCAGGCCGCCACCTTCACCTTGCCCACACCCATGGAGCGGAGCTCGCTGAGCAGGCCGTTGAGCACCGCCTTGGCATCCCCGAAGACCATGGCGGTCTGGGGCATCTCGAACAGGGCGTTGTTGATGCCGGCATAGCCCGCGCCCAGGCTGCGCTTGACCACGAACACCTGGCGGGCCTGGTCCACCTCCAGCACGGGCATGCCGTACAGGGGGCTGGTGGGGTCATTCTTGGCCTGGGGATTCACCACGTCGTTGGCCCCCAGCACGATCACCACGTCGGTGCGCGGGAACTCGGGGTTGACCAGCTCCATCTCCAGCAGCTGCTCGTAGGGCACGTCGGCCTCGGCCAGCAGCACGTTCATGTGGCCCGGCATGCGCCCTGCCACCGGATGGATGGCGTAGCTCACCTCCACCCCATGGCTTTCGAGCAATTTGGCGAGCTCCCGCAGGGAATGCTGGGCCTGGGCGACCGCCAGGCCGTAGCCAGGCACGAAGACCACCCGCTCGGCCTGCTCCAGGGCCATGGCGCATTCCTCGGCGCTGCAGCTGGTAATGCGGGTGTAGCCCGCCTCGCTGCCGCCACCGCCCACGGCGCTGGCGCTGGCCCCGAGGGCACCGCCGAAGAGCACAGACACCAGGGAACGGTTCATGGCGGTGCACATCACCTGGGTGAGGATCAGGCCCGCCGCCCCGACCATGGCGCCGGCCACGATCAGCAGCTGGCTGCCCACCACGAAGCCGGCCGCCGCCGCCGCCACCCCGGAATAGGAGTTGAGCAGGGAGATGACCACCGGCATGTCGGCCCCGCCGATGGGCAGGGTGACGCCGATGCCCAGCAGGGTGGAGCCGCCGATCAGCAGCCACAGCGGCAGGCCGGAGGGATCGCCGGGCAGCAGCAGGGCCGAGACCAGGCAGAGCACCGCCAGGGAGATGTTGACGCCGTGGCGCAGGCGGCTCTGGGTCCAGCCGGGGGTGTCCAGCCAGCCCTGGAGCTTGGCCATGGCCACGATCGAGCCGCTGAAGGTGATGGCGCCGACGAACACCGACACGGCGATCGACACCAGGGCAACGATGTCGGCGTCACCGGTGTCGAAGATGGCCACGCCCATGGCCACCAGCAGGGAGGCCATGCCGCCGCAGCCGTTGAACAGGGCCACCGTTTCCGGCATGGCGGTCATCGGCACCCGGCGGGCGGTGACCAGGCCGGCCAGACCGCCGACGGCACTGCCGACGGCGATCCAGAGCCAGGCGATCGGATCGGGGCGGATCTGGATCAGCAGGCCGACCACGGCCAGCCCCATGGCCAGGGCGGCCAGGCCGTTGGCCCCGCGGGCCGAGCTCACCTTCGAGAGGCCCTTGATGCCGAGGGCGAGCAGGAGAACGGCCGCCAGGTCGATGCCGGCGGCGAAAGCATCCATGGAGAAAGTCATCGGCTGTCGCCCTTGCGGCGGAACATGGCGAGCATGCGATCGGTGACGAGGAAGCCACCGATCACGTTGTAGAGGGCGAAGCCCAGGGAGAGGGCTCCGATCACCAGCAGGGCCGTGTTGTCCCCGGCCTGCTGGATGAGGGTGAGGGAGGCCAGCACGGTGATGCCGCTGATGGCGTTGGCCCCCGACATCAGCGGGGTGTGCAGGGTGGGTGGCACCTTGCCGATCAGTTCCAGCCCCAGCAGGCTGCCCAGCAGGAGCACCCAGAGGGACTGCGTCAGAAGGCTCATGAACGGGCTCCGATGGGGGACAGGCCGGCGGGCTGGACGATGTCGTCCCGGCGGCAGACACCGGCGTGGGTGAAGAGGCAGCCGTCGAGGATCGGATCCTCCGGATCCAGGCGGAAGCCGTCCTCGCCGAGCACATGCTCGATGAGGGCGGCGATGTTGCGGGCGTAGAGGGCGCTGGCGTGGTTGGGCACGGTGCTGGGCAGGCCATCGGCCCCGATCAGCAGCACGCCCCGGCGCTCCACCGTGGCCCCGGGGATCGTGCCGAAGCAGTTGCCCCCCTGGGCCACCGCCAGATCGACCACCACGGCGCCGGGCCGCATGCCGTCGAGCATCGCCTCGCTGATCAGGCGGGGCGCCGGCCGGCCGGGCACCAGGGCCGTGCAGATGACCATGTCGGCCAGGGCCAGCTGGTCGGCCAGCTGCTGGCGCTGGGCCGCCAGGAACGCCTCGCTGGCCTGGCGGGCATAGCCCCCCACCTCGGCCGGGGCCTCCTCCAGTTCGGGTGGGTCGATGAAGCGCCCGCCGAGGGATTCCACCTGCTCCTTGACCGCCGGCCGCACGTCCGAGACGTAGACCACGCCCCCCAGGCGGCGGGCGGTGGCCAGGGCCTGCAGACCGGCGACGCCGGCCCCCAGGATCAGCACCCGGGAGGGCTGGATCGTGCCCGCCGCCGTCATCAGCATGGGCACGTAGCGATCGAGGGCCGCCGCCGCCAGCAGCACCGCCTTGTAGCCGGCGATGTTGGCCTGGGAGGAGAGCACATCCATCGACTGGGCCCGGGTAATCCGGGGCAGCAGCTCGAGGGCGATGGCGGAGGCCCGCCGGTCGTTGAGGGTATCCACCAGGGCCGTGGCGCCGTAGGGGGCCAGCAGCCCCACCAGCAGGGCCCCGGCCTGGAGGCGGGCCAGCGCCTCCGGACGCGGGGGCTGGACGCAGAGCACGGCATCGGCCGTCTCCCAGTCCCTGGCCTCCCCGTCCCACAGCCCGGCACCCACGGCGGCGTAGTCGGCGTCGAGGAAGCCGGCCGCCTGGCCCGCCCCTCGCTCCACCAGCAGGGTCGCCCCCTTGGCCACCAGCCGCCTGACCGTCTCGGGGGTCGCGGCGACCCTCCGCTCACCGGGAGCCGTCTCCCTGGGAATCAGCAATTTGACCAACGCGAGGCCACACACACTTCTTCCGCGATAGACAGACCCGCCGGGGACGGCAAGCAAGCGGACGCCAATGTGCGGACACGCCCACCCGGCCCTGGACGGCCCAGCAGAATCGATGGATGGCGCCACCGTCCTTCGATCTGGGTCTGCGCCGCCATGCCGGGGCTCCTGGCCCCTCCCCGGTCCCCGGCGGCCCCGAACCGCGGGCCTGGCAGCGGCGCCTGATCCAGCTGCTCCGGGCCCGGCTGGTGGCGGCAAGCCCCGGCGGACAGGACGTGCTGCTCCACGCCGGTCCCGGTGCCGGCAAGACCCTGGGGGCCCTGCTCGCCTTCCGGCAGCTGCAGCGGGAAGGACGGCTGGAGCGGTTCGTGGTCTTCTGCCACCGCAGCGCGATCGGCCGCCAGTGGGTCAACGCCGCCACCCGCCTCGGCCTGGACCTGCGGGAATGGGACGCCCCGGGGGTAGCCCCCCCGTCACCGGCCGGCCAGGGCCTGCTGCTCAGCTACCAGGCGGCGGCCCTGCACCGCCTGCGGTTGGAGCGGGAGCTGGGCGGCCTGCTGGAGGGCCGGCCCTGGCTGGCGATCGCCGACGAGGTCCACCACCTGGGCCTCGATCCCCTGGAACCGGAGGCCACGGCCTGGGGCCATGCCTTCAGCAGCCTCAGCGGCGGCGCCCGGCTGCGGCTGGGCCTGACCGGCACCCCCTTCCGCGCCGACAACCTGGGCTTCTGTGCCGCCCGCCGGATCCGGATGCACGACCAGGACGGGCCGGCCGAGCGGATCATCCCGGACCTCTGCGTCGAGCCCCGGGCCCTGATCGCCGCCGGCGACGTGCGGCCCCTGGAATTCCGCTTCCAGGACGGCTGGGTGGAACACGGGCGACCGGAGGACAGCCACGAGCGCGAGACCTCCCCCCTGTCGGCGGAGCAGCGGGAGAGCTGGCGGGCCCGCAACCTGCGGCGGGCCATCCGGCCCGGGGATCGGGGCGGGATCGCCCTGCGGCTGCTGCTCCAGGCCCGCCGCCGCCTGGAGCGGGTGCGGCTGGAGCACCCGGGGGCCGGCGGGTTGGTGGTGGCCCGCGACATCGGCCACGCCGGCGCCATCGCCGACCTGCTGGCCCAGGAGGGGGACCGGGTGCACCTGGTGCACTCCCAGGATCCGGAGGCCGCCCGCCACCTCGCGGCCTTCCAGGCCGGAGACGCCGACTGGCTGGTGAGCATCGACATGTGCGCCGAAGGCTTCGACGCCCCGCGGCTGCGGGTGGTGGCCTACCTCACCACCGTGGTCACCCGCAGCCGCTTCGTGCAGGCGATCACCAGGGCCGTGCGCATGGACGGGGATCGCTCCGGTCAGGAATCCATCCCAAGAAGGCCCTCCTATGTCTTCGCACCGGCCGATCCGCTGCTGATCGGCTACGCCCGGGGCTGGACCGTGAGCGAGCCCTACGTGATCCGCCCACGCCCGCCGGAGATGGCCGCCGCCGGGGGCACCTCACCCGGCAGCGGCGAGCGCCTGCCGCTGCAGGCCCTGGCGGACGACGCCGGGCAAATGATCAGCGTCAGCGGCCCCGTCCTGCCGAACATCGGGCGCCGGTCGGCCTGACGCTGCAGATCGGCTTAAAAATCCCTGCTTTTGCCCTGTTGCAGGCGCTTTTCCTGCAACGATGTGACAACCAACACCGTCGTTGCGCCCACCAGCCGCCAACGTGGGCACCACAGGACATCCACCGAGATCACCCCGATGGACAGGCCAAGAGACGACGCCAGCGACCACGACGGTTTTTCCGATACCCCCCTGGATGCGGCCGTCCATCGACGGGTGACCGTGGCCGTCTGCTGGGCCCTGGCCCGGCGGGCCGCCCTGGATGGCCGTGAGCTCTTCGAGGACAGCTACGCCATCAACGAGGAGTTCCGTGAGTGGCTCCTCACCCTCGAGGACCACCCCGAACTGCTGCAGGCCAACGTGCTGATGGTGCCGAGGGACCTGCACCTGGATCGCCGTCCGGAAACCGACGGCCTGCTGGAGATCTGAGATCTCCTCAGAGATGACGTTTCCGGAAATCTGCAGTTTCCGGAGATTTGCCGTCTCCGGAGCTCTGAAGCCCAGGAGCTGGGAGGCCCGGCCGGGCTCAGCGGCGCCGGGGACCGCCCGGGCGGTTGCCGCCGGGCCGGGGGCCGGTGGCGCCGGCATTGCGTTCCCGGTAGGTGATGCGCCCCCGGGTCAGGTCGTAGGGGCTGATCTCGACCAGCACCTTGTCGCCGGCGAGAAGCTTGATGCGGAACTTGGTGAGCTTGCCCGCCGCCCGGCAGAGGCACTGGTGACCGGCAGGCTGCTCGAGGGTGACGAGGTAGAACCCGTTGCCCTGCTCCTTTTCGATCACACCGGACGTTTCGATCATGCGGGAAGGCTGGCCTGTGGACAACAACAGACCACCAGCTTAGGCGCCTAGCGCGCCCCACCTCCCCGTGCCAGCCCCGACGCCGGGTCGACCCGCGCCACACGCAGGCGGGTGCAGAGCGATAGGGTCGGCCCGCCTCCCGCCTCCGGACCCCATGATCCTTCCCCCCATCGCGATGGATCTGGGCCTGCTGCTGATCTCGATCGGCGTGGTCAACCTCTGGCGGGCCAGGGAAAGCTCCTGACAGCGGGGGCCGTTGACCACCACCCTGCTCTTCCACAAGCCCTACGGGGTGCTCAGCCAGTTCACGCCTGAACCCGGCAGCGCCTGGGGCACCCTGGCGGACCACATCGACCGACCTGGTGTCTACGCCGCCGGCCGCCTGGATGCGGACAGCGAGGGCCTGCTGCTGCTCACCGACGACGGCCGCCTCCAGGCCAGGCTCACGGATCCGGCCCGGGGCCACTGGCGCCGCTATCTGGTGCAGGTGGAGGGCGTCATCACTGAGGCGGCCCTCGACAGCCTCCGAGGGGGGGTGATGGTGAAGGGACGTCGCACCCTGCCGGCCCGGGCCAAGGCGGTGGGCGACCCCGCTCTGCCGGAGAGGGAGCCGCCGATCCGGCACCGCCTGCGGGTGCCGACCGCGTGGCTGGAGGTGGAGCTGCGGGAGGGACGCAACCGGCAGGTGCGGCGCATGACCGCCGCGGTGGGCCTGCCCACGTTGCGCCTGCTGCGGACCGCGATCGACCTGATGGATGGGGGCCCGCCGCTGGATCTGGCCGGGCTGGCCCCGGGGGTCTGGCGGGAGGTGAGCCCCGGCGAGCAGGAAAGGCTGGTGGCGCTGCTCAGACCGTCAGGGCGTCCTTCAGCTCCCTGACGGTCTGGAGCTGGCCGTAGTAGTAGTTCGCCCGGGCACGGCGGTCGGGATCCTCGAGGGTGTCGAAGGCATCGAAGCCCAGGGAGGCCCAGAGCTCATGGCCGCAGGCGCGGGTGAGCTCGGCGATCGCCTCCTCCTCCAGGTTGGCCAGACGCCGCTGCAGGTTCTTGATCTGGGAAATCGCCATGGCCGCCGCCAAACGCTGCAATAGTACACACGAACTGGTGCGCCGGGGCGCTCAGAACGGCAGCTTCTTCTTGGCTTCCTTGTCGAGGTCCGACTCCATCTCCCGCAGGCGCCGCAGGATCGTGTCGTAGTACTCCTTGAGGTAGTCCTCCAGGCGGGTGGTCTCGGCCGCATCGAGGCCGAAGGCGGCGTAGCTGGCCTCCATCGGCGCCGTGAGGGCCTCGCCTCCCCCCACCACCTCGGCGAAGGCGAGGCGCTCGGCCACGTTCAGGCTGGCTTCGAAGAAGCCCGTGATCGACTGCATCAGGCGCAGCAGCACCGGCGGCACCCGGAACACCCGGGCCTCGCGACCGCTGTAGCGCTCGCAGAGCTGGGTGATCTCCCCGGTGGTCCAGGCCCGGGGACCGACGACAGGGAACGCCTGCCGGACCGTCTCAGGACGCTCCAAGGCGGCCACGGCGAAGCGCGCCACATCCTGGGTGTTCATGTAGGCGATCGGGGTCGGGGCGCCGCTCACCCAAACGGTCTGGCTCTCCAGCACCGGGATGGCGAACTGGCTGATCAGGCCCTGCATGAAGGCGACGCAGCGCAGGATCGTGTAGTCGAGGTCGGAGGCCTCGAGCCAGTCCTCCGTGCAGGCCTTGATGTCCATGAGCGGCACGCTGCGGTGGCGGGCCGCATCGAGCAGGGAGACGAACACCAGCCGACGCAGACCGGCCCGGCCACAGGCCGCGAACAGGTTCTGCTTGCCGGCCCAGTCGATGTCGTAGGCGCTGCCGGCATCGGTGGCCCGGGCCGTGGCGGCGTCGATCACCGCCTCCTGGCCCTCAAGGGCGTAATCGAGGCTGTCGGGCTCCAGCAGATCACCGCGGGTGAGGTCGCAGCCCCATTCCTGGAGAAAGGAGGCCTTGCGGGGTGATCGCACCACGCAGCGCACGACGTGGCCCGCATCGAGGGCGCGACGGGCGATCTGGCGACCGAGGGTTCCTGTTCCGCCGATGACAAGAACCTTCATGGACCCCAGCAAAGGAAGCGGGCTGAGCCTAGTGGTGCGTCCGGCGCCGGCGCGATCCGGGGCTTCAGTCGTTGAGGAGCTTGAGCAGCAGGGCGCCGCCCGCCAGGCCGACGGGGATCAGCACCCAGAAGATGGCGGCGGTGCCGAAGATTTCAGAGGCCATGGCCCGGACAGGGGGGAACGGGCTACCTATCTAGCAGCCGTCGTGGCCACCAGGCCGCGGGCGGTGGCCACGATCACCGGCCAGGGGGCCTCACTGCGCAGCTGACCGGCCATGACGCCGCTGGCGGCGGTGGCGAACCCCTGGGCCGACAGGGCCGCCACCAGCTCGGCCAGCGGCGGGGGGCCCTGGCCCAGCTGGCGGGCAATGGCGTCCACGGGCCAGCAGCGGGGCGTGGTGGCCGGATCGGCCCGGAGTCGTTCCAGCAGCCGCCGGCCCGGGCGGTCGAGGTGGGCACCGCCGGCCCCGGCCTCCTGGAGCATGGTCGTGAGCGTGGCGGCATCCTGGAGGGGCCCGATCCAGAGGGGGCCGCTCACCGCCAGGGGCGGGACCTCACCGGATGGCGCCCCGGGGCAGCCGCAGGGCCGCCACCGCCCCAGCCGCCCCAGGCTCTGCACCTGCTGGTCCCCGCAGCCGTGGCAGTGGGCCACCAGGCCCAGATGCCCCTCCTCGCCGCGGGCGGGATGGCGTTCCAGCCGCAGGGCGGTGCGGAAGGCCCGACCTTCACTGAAGCTCAGCAGGGGGGTGATGCCGCGGCCCATCGCCCAGGCGCTCCGGGCCAGCAGCCCCAGCTGCAGGCGCAGGGCGATCTCCCAGCTGGCGGGGTGGGCCCGGGCGGCGGCACCGAACCGGCGCAGTGCGGCCCGGCGATCGTGGCCCGTGGCCGAGCGTCCATCGGTGCTGGCCAGGTAGAGCACCCCGCCGAAGGCCACCGCCTCCAGGGCCAGGGGAACCAGGGCGGCGGGACAGCCGAAGGCGTCCAGATCCACCAGTTCGAAGCGGCGCCCCTCGACCAGGCAGCCCGCCAGCAGCTGCTGGGCCGTGACCGTGCCCAGCTGTCGTTCCACCGCCACCGGCAGCCCGGCGAGATTCCGCTCCAGCAGCGGCAGCCGGTCGGGGTCGGCGTCGTTGGCCCACACCGCCGTGGCCCCACCTTCGAGGCCATAGCGGAGGGCCCGGATGCCGCAGCCCGCCATGCCGTCGAGCACCCGCACGGCCCCGCCCGCCGCCCCGGCGGCCAGGCTCCGGACCAGAAGCACGCCGAAGTCCCTGGCCGGCCGGGAGGCGGGCCGGAAGAAGCCGTCACCGGTCTCCAGCACGGCCGCTCCTTCGCAATAGTGATCAGGTCCGCTCACGTCCGGATCCTTGCCACAGCCATCGGTGTCGTCCGCCGACCCCCAGCCTGCCTCCGGGGAGGCCCCGTCGCCGGAGGGGGCCGACTGGGGGGAACACGCCCAGTGGCAGTGGAACGGCTACGCGTGCCACTGGCGCCGCCTCGGGGACAGCGCCCGGCCGGCCGTGGTGCTGTTGCACGGTTTCGGGGCCGGCAGCGGCCACTGGCGCCGCAACGCCGGCGCCCTGGAAGCGGCGGGGTGGTGCGTCTACGGGATCGACCTGATCGGCTTCGGCGCCTCCAGCCAACCGGGGACCCATCGCCATCAGGCCCTGGACAACCGCCTCTGGGCCCGCCAGGTGCAGGCGTTCCTGGCCGAGGTGGTCGGCGGGCCGGCCGTGCTGGTGGGCCATTCCCTCGGCGGCCTGGTGGCCCTCACCTGCAGCGTGTTCTTCCCCACGTGGGTGCGGGCCGTGGTGGCGGCCCCCCTGCCCGACCCCAGCCTGCTGATGGCCCAGCGGCGGCAGCCCCGGCGCCGGCCCTGGCGCCGGCGGCTGCAGCGGCGGGGGATCCAGCTGCTGCTGCGGCTGCTTCCCCTGGAGCTGGCGGTGCCCCTGCTGGCCCATTCCCCCCTGCTCGACCTGGGCATCCAGTCGGCCTACCACCACCCAGTGATCGGTGACCAGGAGCTGCGCCGGGTGATCGCCCGCCCCGCCAGGCGGCCCGGCGCGGTGCGGGCCCTGCGGGCGATGAGCATCGGCATGGGCCTGCGGCCGCATCGAGCCACGGCCGTCTCGCTGCTGCAGCGGCCGGGGCGGCCCACCCTGCTGATCTGGGGGGGCCAGGACCGGCTGGTGCCGGTGGAGGTGGCCCGGCAGTGCCTCGGCCTGCGCAGCGACCTCGTCCTGCACGTGATCGCGCAGTGCGGCCACTGTCCCCACGACGAGACCCCCGCCGCCTTCCACGGCGCGGTGCTCCCCTGGCTGGAGCGCCTGGGGACCGGCTGACGGCAGGGCTCACCCCGGCGCGTAGTTTTGGGAGGACCAATCCGGTCGCCGTTCCGGTCCCCCGCAGCACCCCGCTCCCGACCCCGACATGAAGCACACCCTCTCGGTGCTGGTGGAAGACGAATCGGGGGCCCTCAGCCGCATCTCCGGTCTGTTCGCCCGGCGGGGCTTCAATATCGAGAGCCTCGCGGTGGGCCCGGCCGAGCACCGCGGCATGTCCCGGCTCACGATGGTGGTGGAGGGTGACGACCGCACCCTCGAGCAGATGACCAAACAGCTCAACAAGCTGATCAACGTGCTCGGCGTCATCGACCTCTCCACCATTCCCGCCGTGGAGCGCGAGCTGATGCTGCTGAAGGTGGCGGCACCGGCCGAGAACCGCGGCGCCATCTTCGATCTGGTGCAGGTGTTCCGGGCCAAGGTGGTGGATGTGGCCGACGATGCCCTCACCCTCGAGGTGGTGGGGGATCCGGGCAAACTGGTGGCCCTGGAGCGCCTGCTCGAGAGCTACGGCATCCTGGAGATCGCCCGTACGGGCAAGGTGGCGCTGGAGCGGGCCTCGGGGGTGAACACCGAGCTGCTCAAGGCCACCGTCTCCGACAAGCGGGTCCCGGCCTGAAGCCAGACCGGTTCCGCCGCAGGCGACCTCAGGGCTTCTTGTCCTGCACCAGCGTGCCGCCTTCGATCACCCGGGCCCGGATCAGCTTGTCCCCCTGCTGGATCCGGTCGATCACATCCATGCCCTTGCTGACCCGGCCGAACACCGCATAGCGGCCATCCAGCTCCGGCAACGCCTGCAGGGCCACGTAGAACTGGGCGCTGGCCGAATTGGGATCGTTCGAGCGGGCCATGGCCACGGCGCCGCGCTCGTGGCTGAGGGCCAGCTGGCGGGTGGCGGTCGGGGAGGTGATCTGCTCCCCGTAGCGGGGCTCCTGCTCGTCGCTGAGCTTGAGCTCCAGGGGAATGCGCCGGGACTCGCCACTGGCGGGGTCGACGAAGCCGCCCGAGCCGTAGTCGCTGGCGGGCACCTTGGGATCGGCGCTGCTGGGGTCACCGCCCTGGACCACGAACGGGACCGGCTCCTTCACCACCCGGTGGAAGACCGTGCCGTTGTAGACGCCCCGGCGGACGAGATCGACGAAGTTCCCAGCCGTGAGCGGCGCCGCCGCCCCATCAAGGGTCAGCTCCACCGGCCCCTTGCTGGTGTCCATCGCCACCACGGCCTTGCCCTTGAGGCAGGGGGTGGTGGCTGCCTCGCAGCCCATGGGTCGGCTGCCGGTGTCGGCGGCGCAGGCCGCCAGGCCAAGGGGCGTGAGACCGAGCAGCACCAGGAGCAGCAGGCGCCAGCCGAAGCCGGCGGTTTTCGTGGCGGAGCGCATCGTCAGAGTCCCTCCAGGGGGACGCCCAGGAAACGGGCCAGGCGGGCCCCGGCCAGCTCCAGATCGGCCAGGGGCATCGGCTCACCCACCCGGGTCAGGGGCATGTCCCGCCGACCCTGCACCCGCAGGGCCAGGCGTCGCTGGGGACTGAGCCCATCCCGCACCTCCACCTTCACGGCCTGGATCTCCCGCAGGGGGATCACCACCTCGATCAGCTTTCGGAAGCCGCGGCGGCTGATGCGGGCCTCGCCGGCCCCCCGATCGAAACGGTTCAGACCCGACCCCACATCGATGCTGATCACCAGCCAGAGATAGGTGGCCAGCAACAGCGCCGCCACTCCGTAGAGGCCCATCACGAGTCCCTGGGGCACCCAGACCAGGGCGGCGGGGTGGCCGATGGGCAGCAGGTCGCGGCCGAAGCGGCTGGAGGCGCTGGTGAGCACGAAACCAAGGCCGCCGATGCTGACGGCGGCCGCCACCAGCAGGTTGGAGAGACGCCGGGAGCCGAGCACCGGCTGCTCCAGCACCTGCTCGTCGGCCGAAGGGGAAGCAACGCCGGGCGAAGCCATGCGGGACGAAAGGGCAGTGGCCCGCCATCCTGCCGTGAAGCGTGCCGGAGGCGTCAGTTTCAGCCCGTGTCGCCGGGCGCGGGGGGCGGATCAACGTTGTTACCATCCCCCGGTAACCCACAGCCCTGCGGGTCATCCGCACCGCTTTCACCCATGACGATCGCCCTAGGGCGTGCACCGGCCACGCGTGGATGGTTCGACGTCCTCGACGACTGGCTCAAGCGCGACCGCTTCGTTTTCGTGGGGTGGTCCGGTCTGCTGCTGTTCCCCACGGCCTATCTGGCCCTGGGCGGCTGGCTCACCGGCACCACCTTCGCCACCTCCTGGTACACCCA
>CALRKA020000010.1:0-106129 GCA_943367815.1 Tabrizicola sp. YIM 78059
TGCACCTGCTGGATCTGGTGGAGGCCTGGTGCGGGGAGCATCTCGGTCAGAGACCCCGAGCCTTCAGACTGCTGCGGACCGCCTGCGACCCCATGCCCTCCCAACCGTCCGAGCCAGCATGAGCCCGAGCGGCAAGACCGAGCGGGGACTGGCCGGAGTCCTTGCCCTGCCGGGGTTCCGGCGGCTCTGGATCGGCCAGGTGTTCTCCCAGCTGGCGGACAAGTTCTACATCGTGCTGATGGTGTTCCTGATCGCCCAGTACTGGGTGACGGACACGCCGCAGAGCAACGCGGCCCTCGCCGAGGCGGCCGCGGCCTTCCGGATGGGCTTCGAGACCCGGGCCCAGATGATCACCCTGCTGGCCACCGGCATCTACGTGGCCAACACTGTGCCAGCGATGCTGCTGGGGACGGTGGCAGGTGTCTGGGCCGACCGCTGGCCGAAGCGCACCGTGATGGTGGCCTCCAATGGCCTGCGTGCCGCCCTGGTGATGCTGGCCCCCCTGTGCCTGCTGCCGGGGCCGATGTGGTTGGGGCTCAGCTGGGGCTACTGGGCCCTGGTGGTCATGACGTTCTTCGAGTCGGTGCTGACCCAGTTCTTCGCGCCGGCCGAGCAGGCGGCCATCCCCCTGCTGGTGAGCTATCCCCAGCTGCTCGCCGCGAATTCGGTGTACCAGGCCACCAGCATGGCCGCCACCATCGTCGGTTTCGCCCTCGGTGACCCGATCCTGCGGCTGCTGCGCACCCTGCTGGCCCAGGTGGGCATCCCCGGCGGCGAATTCGTGCTGTTGCCGCTCTGCTATGGCGCCGCGGCCGTGGCCATCGCCGGCATCGAGATCTCCGAACCGCCGCGGGAGCCCCGCTCCATCTCCGTCTGGGAGGAGATCGGCGAAGGCGTGCAGGTGCTGCGGGAGCGACCCAAGGTGCGCAGCGCCATGATCCAGCTGGTGCTGCTCTACAGCCTGCTGGCCGCCCTGTATGTGCTGGCGATCAGCCTGGCGGCCGCGATCGGCGGGCTCGGTCCGACCCGCTTCGGGGTGCTGCTGGCCATGAGCGGGCTGGGACTGGCCGTGGGGGCCCTGGCGATGGCCCAGCTGGGCGAACGCTTCAGCCGGCGTGGACTGGCCAGTGCGGGCCTGGGAACCATCGCCTGGTGCCTGGTGCTGTTGGGCCAGCTGCGCGGCAACCTAGTGTTCACCCTGCTGCTCTGCGGCCTGCTGGGGGTGGGCGCGGCCCTGCTGGCGATCCCCGCCCAGACCACGATCCAGGAGGACACCCCGGAAAACCAGCGGGGCCGGGTGTTCGGCCTGCAGAACAACCTGATCAACATCGCCCTCAGCCTGCCCCTGGTGCTGGCGGGCACCGTGGTCAGCCGCTATGGGCTGCTGCCGGTGCTGTGGGGGCTGGCGGCCATCGCCGCGATCGCCGCCCTGAGTGAACGCCCCTGGCGCAGCAGCTGAGGTCTCGCCCGGCGCTGCTAAATTCCGCTCTTGCGTGATGCCATACAGGTGATGCACATTGCCTGGTTGGGCAAGAAATCCCCGTTCTGCGGCAACGTCACCTACGGCCTGAGCACCACCGAAGCCCTCCGGCAGCGCGGCCACTCGGTGAGCTTCATCCACTTCGACACGCCCACACCCTCCCTGGGCCGGCCGGAAGCGGGGGCCGGTGAGCTCAGCGTGCTCGGGCGGCCGGATGAGAACCCGGAGGTGGCGCTGCCCTACCTGGTGAAGTCGCAGGTGTACACGATCCCCTCCCCTGGCGCCCAGAGGGAGTTGCGGGAGTCCCTGGAGCGGCAGCGGCCCGACCTGGTGCACGCCAGCCTCACCCTCTCCCCCCTCGACTTCCGTCTGCCTGACCTCTGTCAGCAGCTGGGGCTGCCGTTGGTGGCCACCTTCCACCCCCCCTTCGACGCCGGGCTGCGCAACCTCACCGCAGGCACCCAGCAGCTCACCTACCAGCTCTACGCCCCCTCCCTGGCGAAGTTCGATCGGGTGATCGTGTTCTCCGAGCTGCAGGCCGATGTGCTGGTGCGCCTGGGGGTGCGTCGGGAGCGGCTGGCGGTGATTCCGAACGGGGTGGACACCGACGCCTGGGCACCGGCAACCCCTGGCAGTGAACCCGACCTGGCCCAGCTGCGGCTGAAGGTGGGCGGCCGACGCGTGTTCCTTTACATGGGCCGGGTGGCCACCGAAAAGAACGTCGAGGCCCTGCTGAAGGCCTGGCGCCTGGTGCGCCCCCAGGGCTGCGTGCTCGTGATCGTGGGAGACGGCCCCCTGCGCTCCTCCCTGCAGAACGGGACGGAAGCCGATGTGATCTGGTGGGGCTACGAGGCCAGCCGGGCCCGGCGGGTGGCCCTGCTGCAGCTGGCGGAGGTGTTCCTGCTGCCATCGCTCGTGGAGGGGCTCTCCCTGGCCCTGCTGGAGGCCATGGCCTGCGGCACGGCCTGCGTGGCCACCGATGCCGGCGCCGATGGGGAAGTGCTGGAGGGCGGTGCGGGCATCGTGATCAGCACCCAGGGGGTCACCACCCAGTTGCGCACCCTGCTGCCGGTGCTGCGGGACCAGCCGGTGCTGACGGCGGAGCTGGGACGGCGGGCCCGCAACAGAGCCCTGGAGCGCTACACCCTGACCGGCAACATCGACGCTCTGGAAAAGCTTTATCAGGAGCTTTGTCCCCAACCGGTGGCGGCGTGATCCACATGTTTTCAGCCACTTTTATGCCCTGCCGATTGGCTCGGATCGCGGCAAGATGAAGCACGGTTCCAGCCTCCATGAACTCACCCCTCCCCCGTCAGGGACGTTCGGTACAGCGGGCGATCGTCCCCACCGCCACCCAGGTCATGACCTGCCCTGAACGGCCCACGTCCGGAAGGCCCACCGTCTCGATCGTCGACGACGATCCCCACATCCGGGCCATGGTGGCCGAGGAGCTGGCGGATTCCGGCTGCGAGGTCCGCTCCCTCACCAATGGCCTAGGCCTCGAGACGATGCTGGGGGAAGGGGGGATCGACCTCGTCTTCCTGGACGTGCAGATGCCCGATTGCGATGGCATCGAATGCCTGCGTGATCTGCGCGCCCATGGCTTCACCGTGCCGGTGGTGATCTTCACCTCGTTGAACGATCCCGAACGGCGCCGCCAGGCCCAGGAGGCCGGCGCCGACGCCTACGTTCTCAAACACGAACTGCTCGACCGTCTCCCCGAGCTGCTGGAGCGCCTCCTGCCCAAGAGGACCGGGAACAGCTCCCTGTGACGACCCAGCCACCCGTCCCCCCCCAGGCTGGGTCGCCTCCCCATGGCTGGCGGCGACGCCTGTTCGGCAGCCTGCTCGGCCAGCTCAGGCTGGCGGCCTTCACGTCGGTGTTCCTGGGGTTCACCGCCGCCTCCGCCTTCACCCTCTTCATCAATCGGGACTGTGTGCTGCATCACCAGCACGATGGTCAGCGGCTTGGGGCGGGTTCCCTGGCAGACGCGCTTGATCGACTCGTCGGCAATCCGTCCGCCGCCCAGTCCGCTCACCTGCGTGGGGAGCTGCAGCGCCGCAGTAGCCGGGAGCTCTTCTTCTGGGTGCAGCAGGCGGATGGCACCCTGCTGCTGCCCAGGCCGGCCGCCGGCGAGGTCATGGCCCTTTCCGGCCTGGTCGGACAGTCCATGGCGGCGCACAGCAGCGCCTGGTCGTTCCGATCCTTCACGCCCCTGCTGATCGGCACGGATCACCGCCTGGTGAAGGATCCGGAGGGCAACAGCTATGTCACCTATACCCTGCACCGTTCGCCCGGAGGCAGCCAGCTCTGGGTTGCCGAGGACATCAGCACCAATGTCTCCAGCCTGCGCAACATGCTCCTGGGGCTCGCCGGGGCCTGGATCCTGTGCCTGGTGCTCACCCTGATCGCGATCTCCATCCTCACGCGCCGCATCCTCCAGCCCCTGCAGGATCTTCATCGCCTGGCGGCCGGCGTCACCTCCGAAAGTCTGGCCAGCAGCCACCTCCATCTGGATCGGGCCCCCCTGGAGGTGGCGGAGCTGGCGGGATCCTTCAATGGGCTCCTCGACCGACTGTCCCTGGCCTGGAGCCAGCAGCGCCATTTCGTGGGGCTGGTTTCCCACGAATTGCGCAACCCGCTGATGATCATCGGCGGCTATTTGCGCCGCCTGCAGCGCCGCGGTCAGAACCTGGATCCGGAGCAGATGCGTGCCCTGGCCACCACCGAGGCCGAGACCCACCGCATCACCCGCATGCTCAACGACCTGCTGGATCTCTCCCGCAGCGAATCCGGCCAGTTGCAGATGGTGCTGTCGCCGGTGGCGGTGGATGAGGTGCTCACCACTGCCTGCGACCTGGCCCGCAGCCAGCTGTCCCGCCCCCTGCTGCTCACCCTGCCCAAGGAGGCCGCCGAAGGGCCGATCAAGGCGGTGGCCGAAACCGACCGCCTGCAGCAGGTGCTGCTCAACCTGATCGAGAACGCCGACAAGTACTCCCCTCCGGGCCGACCGATCAGCCTCGACCTGTCCCAGGAGGCCGGCAAGCTCTGCATCAGTGTCCAGGACCAGGGCATCGGCATTGCCCCCGAGGACATCCCCAAGGTGTTCGACCGCTTCCACCGCGGCCGCAACGCCATCGAACATGAGCGGGGCTCGGGCCTCGGCCTGTCGGTGGTGAAGCTGCTGGTGGAGGCGATGGGGGGCTCGATCGACGTCGAGAGCGAGATCGCGGTCGGGAGCTGCTTCCACATCCACCTGCAGGCGGCCTAATAACGCTCCGGCCGGGGCGCCTGCCAGTCGGGAGCAAAGCCGTTCCGACGCAGATGGGCCGCCGACGCCTCAAGGCGGCGGCGGTCGAGGCGCCAGAGCCGATACACCCCGGCACTGGCGATCTCGCTGGCCCCCAGGTAGCGCCAGAAGGGGGCGCGGGCGGTGGTCTGGTCGATGACCACCAGAACCGTGGGCTGGGCGTCGGGTGTGCTGGGTTGCTGGCCCACCCGGCGCTCCCGGCGCAGCCGATCCGCCAGGTTGATGGGCCCCTCGACGCCGATGCCCTCGTAGATCACCACCCGCCGGCCGTAGTAGAGCAGCGAGGGTTTCAGGACGCCCACCATCGCCACGGGCTCGCCGGGACGGCCCTCGCGCTGGAGGGCCGCCGCCATCCGGCGCACCGGCTCGCCCCGCAGGCGATCGCCCACGCTCCACAGGGGCAACAGGGCCGTGGGGACGAACAGCACCAGCGGCAGCTGCAGGGCCAGCAGTCGCAGGGGGGGGCGACGGCGGCGGCAGAGCCAGCCCAGCAGGGCCGCCAGCAGCCAGCAGGCGGCCACCAGGGCGACCAGGGGGCTGCCGTCGAGCTCCGCCGCCAGAGTGGGCATCTCAGGATCGATGATCAGGGGCAGCCACAGGCGGGCCAGCAGGAACACCACCCCCAGGCCCGCTACCAGCAGCAGGCTGAGGCCCCAGGCCCAGCGCTCCCAGGGGCGGCCTCCATGGCCGGACCAGGCGGTCTGGGCCGCCAGGGCGACGAGCAGGGCAGCGGCGGGCGTGGCCGGCAACCAGTAGCTCGGCAGCTTGGTGGCGGCGGCGGTGAAGAACAGCAGCACCGCCAGGAGCCAGCAGGCGGCGAAGCGGGCCAGGGAGGCGGCGGGCGGCTGCGGCAGGGTGGGGAAACAGGAGCGTCGCAGCGGGCCGATGGCCCGGGCCAGCCCCACCAGCAGCAGCGGCGACACCGGCAGGCTGGCCACCAGCATCACCGGCAGGAAGAACCACCACGGCTGCAGGTGGCGGTTCACCACCTCGGTGAAGCGCTGCAGGTTGTGGTACCCGAAGAAGCTGTCCCAGAAGGGGCGACCTTCGCTGTGGAGGGCCAGGAGATACCAGGGCAGGGCCACCAGGGCCGTGAGCGCCAGGCCCCGCAGCGGCCGCAGCCGCCGCCAGAGCCCCCCGAGGTCGGCCTGCAGCCAGCCGAACAGCAGCAGGGTGAGACCCAGCAACACCACCGCCACCGGTCCCTTGGTCAGCACGGCCAGCCCCAGCACGGGCCACGGCAACCACCAGCGCCGCGCCGGGTCGGCGTAGGCCTGCCAGCAGAGCAGCAGCGCCAGGGCCACCAGGCCGCTGAACAGGGAATCACTGACGGCCGTGCGTCCCCAGGCCAGGGCCAGGGGGGAGAGGCCGAAGGCCAGGGCGGCGGTGAGGGCCGTCAGACCCGGACGCAGGGCGGTGGGCTGGGCGGCGAAGGGTGGCTGGGGCCAGCGCAGCAGGGTGTCAGCCAGGGCCAGCATCACGCCGATGGCGGCCAGGGCGGAGGGGAACCCGGCGGCCCACATGCCCAGGGGATTCCACTGTTCCTGGCCGGGCAGGGCGTAAACGAGCCCCATCAGCCAGTACACCAGGGGCGGCTTGTCGTAGCGGGGCAGGCCATTGACCCGGGGGATGAGCCAGTCGCCCGTCTCCGCCATGGCCCGAGCCGATGCCGCGAACAGGGGCGGCGTTTCATCCACCAGGCCCGTGCTGCCCAGCTGCCAGGCGTAGAGAGCCAGGCCCAGCAGCAGGGTGATCAGCAGCAACCGGCGGCGCTGGGGGCGGGGCAGGGCGGGCAAACCGGCGGGGCGCATCGGAGGGAACCTATCGCTCCCCAGCCTTCCGCTCCTGTGTCGCCCGTCAGGCCACCATCCGGTCCACAAGTTCGAGCTGCTGGGGCAGGCACACCCTGGCCAGATTGAACCGCTCCACGATGGTCCGGCGGGCTTCTCGCCGCAGCCCCTCATGGGGCGAGGGATCGGCCAACACCGCCGCCAGCCGTTCGGCGAGGGCCCGGTGATCAAAGAAATCCACCAGCAGGCCGTTATGGCCATCCACGATCACGTCCTGCACCGGGGCCGGGGCCGAGCCGATCACCAGGGCGCCGCAGCTCATGGCCTCCAGCAGGCTCCAGCTGAGCACGAAGGGAACGGTGAGATAGACGTGGCAGGCCGTGACCCGGAACAGCTCGTGCAGCACCGGGTGGGGCACGCGGCCGACGAAATGGACCCGCCGTCGATCGAGGTCGTCGCCCAGCTCCCGCAGCATCGCCTCCTTCCAGCTGCCGCCGCCGGGGGGCGCGGCGCCGTAGCTCACCCCATCGCCGCCCACGATCACCACATGGGCCCCGGGCCTGAGCTGCTGCAGCCGGGGCAGCATGCGCATGAAGGTGTGGAAGCCGCGGTAGGGCTCCAGATTGCGGGCCACGAAACTGACCACTTCATCGCCGGGCCCGAAGCTCAGGCCGGCGCGCTGCAGCTGCAGGCGGGCAGGGCCCTGGGGGGCGATCGCGGCGGTGTCGATGCCCTCATGGATCACGCTCAGCCGCTGGCGGTACGGGGCTGGCACGGTGCTGGCCTGCCAGGGGGTGGGGGCCAGCCCCCAGTCCAGGTCCTGGAGGGCCAGGAGCTGGGGGGCCCGCCGCAGGCGCAGGCGGGCCCGGGGGCGCCAGTCGGCGTCGGCGAACTCCGGGTCGAATCCCACATCGCCGCCCGCCAGCTGATAGATGAACTCCACCTGGTGCAGGACCGGGACGGCCGGCAGCAGGTCCTTCACCACCAGCAGTTCCCCCCAGCCCGGATGGCCGACCACCAGATCGGGCCGCAGGCCGTCCTTCAGCAGCGACTCCAGGCAACGGGCCACCGCCTCGGCCCGCAGGATCTTGGTCTGGAAATCGGCCGCCCAGGGGTGGCAGGGCGGCACCCCGCCGGGCGGCAGGGGGTCGTAGCGGTGCAGGGGGATGGCGGGCAGGGGCTGGCTGGTGGGGCCGCCGATCGCCACCACCCGGTCGCCGCGGGCCAACAGTGCCGGCGCCAGGTGCCGGTACTGGCCGGGGAAGTTCTGGTGAACGAAGAGAACCGTGCGGGTCATGGCGGCACCGGCTCCGTCCGCCCGCCCGGCTGCCAGAGCCGGCCACGCTGGTTGATCAGCAGCACCGAAAGCAGCGCCAGCGCCGCCCCCAGCCACTGCAGCGAACCCAGCCGCTCGTCGAGCAGCAGCACCCCGCACAGCACCGCGAACACCGGTGTCAGGAAGGTGAGGGCCGTGAAGCCGGTGAGGTCGCCGCTGCTGGCGAACCAGAAGAAGAGGCCATAGGCCAGGGCACTGCCGAGCAGGGCCGCGTAGGCCATCAGGCCCCATTCCACCGGGCTCCAGTGGGGCCAGAAACCCACCGTCTCCGGGCCCAGCAGCGCCTCACCGCCGGCCACCAGCACCAGGGGCACGCCGCCCAGGAGCATGTGCCAGCCGGTGACGGCGACCGGATCGCTGCGTCGTGTGGCGTAGCGGCAGAGCACGGTGCCCAGCGCCATCGCCGCCGCCGCCCCCAGCATCCAGGCTTCGCCGTGGCTCCAGGCCTGCCCCTGGAGGGCCGGCGGCCCCTGGAGCCACCAGTGGCGCAGCACCTCCCCGGGGAGTCCCAGGCAGAGGATGCCCAGCAGGCCGATCAGCAAACCCAACCAGCCCACCGGGTTGATCGCCTCGCCGAACAGGGTGCGGGCCAGCAGGGCGACCAGCAGGGGCTGGGAATCGATCAGCACCGAACCCAGACCCGCCCCGGTCTGGCCCAGCCCCCGGGCCAGGAGCCCCTGGAACAGGCTGCCGTCGACGGCGGCGAACAGCAGCAGCCAGGGCCAATCCACGGGATCGACCCGCCAGGAACGCCCCAGCAGGCGGGCCGCCAGCAGCAGCACCACCCCGGCCGGCAGCAGCCGCAGACTGGCCAGCATCGCGGGCGACGCCCCACCCAGCAGCGGCTTCATCGCCGCCATCGCGGTGCCCCAGAGGGCGAAGGGCAGGAGCATCAACACCCAGCGCAGGGTCCGGGGCATGGGGCGTGAGTCCTGGGGCGGCGGTGGAGGAACGGAGGGCGGCGAGCAGGCCCCTCCGGGCCTTCTTTTTAAGATCCAGCCACCGCGCATCTCCACAATGCCCTGGCCCTGGTGCCGCAAGTCCCGACGAACCCTGGCGCGCATCGCCATCGAGGGGCCGATCGCCGGGGGCACCCGCGTCCGGGTGCTGAAGGCCATTGAGCAGGTGCAGCAGCGGGAGTGCCCCGCCCTGCTGCTGCGCATCGACACTCCCGGCGGCACCGTCGGCGACAGCCAGGAGATCCATGCGGCCCTGATGCGGCTGCGGGAAAAGGGCTGCCGGGTGGTGGCCAGCTTCGGCAACATCTCCGCCTCCGGCGGCGTCTATGTGGGGGTGGCGGCGGAGAAGATCGTCGCCAATCCCGGCACCATCACGGGCTCCATCGGCGTGATCCTGCGTGGCAACGACCTGTCGCGGCTGCTGAAGCGGATCGGCATCCGCTTCGAAACCGTCAAGAGCGGCCTCTACAAGGACATCCTTTCCCCCGACCGCGCCCTCTCCGAGGGGGAACGGCAGCTGCTGCAGGAGCTGATCGACGCCAGCTACGGCCAGTTCGTGGCCGCGGTCGCCGCGGGACGGGGCCTGGACCAGGACGTGGTGCGCGCCTTCGCCGACGGGCGGGTGTTCAGCGGCGCCCAGGCCCTGGAGCTCGGCCTGGTGGATGTCCTGGGGGACGAGGAGAGCGCCCGGCGCCTGGCGGCGGAGCTGGCGGGACTGGATCCCGAAAAGGCCCGGACGGTCAGCTTCGGCAAACCGCCCAGGAAACTGCTCGGGCTGCTGCCGGGCAGCACACTGCTGCAGCAGCTCTCCCAGTCCCTGAGCCTGGAGCTGGCCTGGAGCGGCCAGCCCCTCTGGCTCCATCGCCCCTGACGTCATGAAGCCTGGTCTCGAGCTGAGGGCCCTGCGGGGAGCCACCACCGCCAGCGCCAACACCGGCGAAGCGATCGCGGAGGCCGTGGCAGAACTGATCGAGGAGTTGCTGCGGCGCAACGACCTGGCGGGGGACCGGGTGCTCTCGGTGACCTTCTCCGTGACCGCCGATCTGGATGCCTGCTTCCCGGCCGCCATCGCCCGGCGCCGGGCCGACTGGGGGCGGGTCGCCCTGCTGGATTGCCAGCAGATGGCGGTGGCCGGGGACCTGCCGCGCTGCATCCGGCTCCTGGCCCACGCCTGGCTTGAGGCCAGCCGGGAGGAGGTCCACCCCTATCTGCGGGAGGCGGCGCGGCTGCGGCCCGACCGGGCCGAGGCGGGCCAGCCTTCGGCCCCAGCCAGCTCCCCCGCCGACCACTGAAGGCGCGGCAGACGCACAGGCGTGTTGAGACTTTCTGCATGAAGTTCCTCCCAGCCATGCCGTCCTTCCCGCGCGAGCGGTCCCAGCCCCTGGCCCTGATCGGCCGTCTGGGCACCGCCGGCCTCGGAGCGCTGGCCGTCGCCACCGCCACCGTCCTCTCCCCTGTCGCCACCACCCCGTCCATCGCCCAGGGCACGCCCGGCCTGATGGAGTTCCGCTGGGAGAACAACAAGGATTACCGCAAGCTCTACTTCTTCACCACCGACACTGTCCGCATGCAGCGGGCGGAGTACTACCTGATGCTGCGGCCGAAGGATCGCAAGACGGCCATCCTCAAGCTGAGCATCAGTGTTCCCAGCCACTTCGACACCAAGATCGATCCGAAGCAGGTGAAGCTGTGCCGGATGAGTGAGGGCGGGATGCTCAAGAGGACTCGCTGCCTGGAAACGATCCCCGCCACGATCGAGGTGTCGGAGAACGGCCGATCCATCGAGATCTTTCCGGAAACCCCCGTGTCCGACAAGGACACGATCGGTGTCTACATGAACGTCTTCAACCCGTTCAACGCCGGCATGTATCAGTTCAACGCCCTGGCCCAGGCCCCCGGCGACATCCCGGTCTCGGGCTACCTGGGCAGCTGGCTGATCCAGATCGTGCCCAACAACACCAACTGATAGGGTGACCCACTGAGCAAGCAGCAGCATGACGAAGCGCACCCTTGAAGGAACGAGCCGCAAGCGCAAGCGCGTGTCCGGCTTCCGGGTGCGGATGCGCACCCACACGGGCCGTCGCGTGATCCGCACCCGCCGTCGCCGCGGCCGCGCCCGCCTGGCGGTCTGAGGCCGGCCGGGAAGGTCCGTGGCCCTGCCGCAGCAGCACCGGCTGAAGGGCCGACGGGTCTTCGATCGTCTGTACCGCCAGGGGCGCCGCTTCCAGGGGCCGGGGCTGCTGCTCCGGGTCCTGGCGGCGGAGCCCTCCCTTCTGCCCCCCGGAACGCCCCCCACCGCCAGCCCCTGGCGCTGCGGGATCGTGGTCAGCAGCAAGGTGAGCAAGCTGGCGGTGCGTCGCAACCGCCTGCGGCGCCTCTTCCACGACCACCTGCGGCGTCACCCGCCGACCCCGAACCAGCCCCTGTGGCTGCTGATCACCCTCAAGCCCGGCTGCCTCGAACGCAGCGAGGACCAGCTGCTGGGAGAATGTGCCCAGCTGCTGCGCCAGGCAGGATTGCTCCATGACCCCGGAGGACAGGGTGGAGAACAAACTCGAGATCAATGAGACGGTCTTCTACGAGGGTGGACCCGCCAAGGGCGACCTGATCGTCAACCTGCTGTTCGGCCTCACCCTGATCGGCATCCCCTTTGCCGTGGGAGCCATTGTCCGGGCCCTGTGGCTGCGCTTCCGCATCACCAGCCGGCGCATCAGCGTCAGCGGCGGCTGGCTCGGCCGGGACCGCACCCAGGTGGTCTACAGCCAGATCCGCGAGGTGCGCTCGGTGCCACGGGGCTTCGGCGCCTGGGGCGACATGGTGGTGGTGCTCAACGACGGCGCCAAGCTCGAAATGCGGGCCGTGCCGCGCTTCCGGGAGCTCGAGGCCTTCATCGAGGAGCAGCGCGAGAGCCGCGGCAAGGCCGCCTCCCGCACCTCCGGAGCCACCGGTGCCGCCGGCTTCGCCCCCCCGGCCCGTGAAAGCGCCTGACCACCGGACCCCCATCCGGTCTCCCCGGTCGGGCACACTGGCAGCCGAGATTCCCCACCCCAGCGCACCCCTGCCGTGATCGGCTACATCTCCGACAACCTGCTGCTCCCGATCCTCGATTTCTTCTACGGATTGGTTCCGAGCTATGGGCTCGCGATCGTGGCCCTCACCGTGGTCATCCGCCTCGCCCTGTTCCCGTTGAGCGCCGGCTCGATCCGCAGCGCCCGGCGCATGCGCATCGCCCAGCCGGTGATGCAGCAGCGCCAGGCGGAGATCAAGGCCAAGTACGCCAACAACCCCCAGAAGCAACAGGAGGAGCTGGGCGGTCTGATGAAGGAGTTCGGCAGCCCCCTCTCGGGCTGTCTGCCGCTGCTGGTGCAGATGCCGATCCTCTTCGCCCTGTTCGCCACGCTGCGGGGGTCCCCCTTCGCCGACGTGCCCTACGCGATCAACCTCAAGGTGCTCCCGTCCGAGGAGATCGCCGCGGTGGAGGCCAAGCCCTTCAACAGCGCCAGCCACTCCATCTTCATCAGCGAAACCGAGCACGTGCCGGTGATCGCCAGCCTCGAGGGCGGCACCAAGCTCGGCGTCGGTGACAGCACCCAGGTGGAACTGCACGGCAAGGACGGCACCAGCTTCGCCTCCCTGCTGGGCACCGTGGAGCACGGTGACAGCTTCACCCCCAGCTGGGTGGTGACCAAGGGCGAGAGCATCGTCAAGGTGGATGACCAGGGCAAGATCACGGCCCTGGCCCCCGGCGACGCCACGGTGGAGGCGCGCATCCCCGGCCTGGCCGCCCGCAGCGGCTTCCTGTTCATCAAGGCCCTGGGCCAGGTGGGCTTCTACACCGATGGCGCCGTCAACTGGGACATCGCCATCCTGGTGGGGGCCTTCGGGGCCACCCTGTTCGCCTCCCAGCTGCTCTCGGGCATGGGCATGCCCGCTAACCCCCAGCAGGCGACCGCCAACAAGATCACGCCGGTGATGATCACGGCCATGTTCCTGTTCTTCCCGCTGCCGGCGGGGGTGCTGCTCTACATGGTGGTGGCCAACGTGTTCCAGGGGGTCCAGACCTTCCTGCTCACCCGTGAGGCCCTGCCCGACAACCTGCAGGCGATCCTCGACAAGCAGCTCGCCCAGCAGCCCGCCGCCGCCGCGGCCGGCGGCGGCGGCGGCGGCGGGCGCCTGCCCTTCGAACCCAAGACCAAGAAATGACCCGGCTGCAGCCGCTGCCCCTGCAGGAGTTGCGGCTGCTTAGCGAGGGCCGCACCTGGCCGGTCGACCAGTCCATCGCCGGCCTGGCCAGCCTCACCCCCGTGCGCGGCCAGGTGCGTGCCCTCCACCACGGCACGGTGCTGGAGGTGGAGGGCACGGCCGAGACGATCGTCACCCTCTGCTGCGACCGCTGCCTGCAGACCTACAACCACGCCCTGGGCGCCACGGCCCGGGAGCTGCTGGAGATCGCCGTGGCCGGCCCCGAGGAAGAGGAGGTGCTGTTCGCGGCCGAGGATCCGGTGGAGTGCCTCGATCCTGGCGGCAGCTTCGATCCGGAGCGCTGGCTGTTCGAGCAGCTCAGCCTGCAGCTGCCCCTGGTGAACCGCTGCGGGCCCGACTGCCCCGGCCCGCCGCTGCCCAGCGGCGACGCCAGCGGCGAGGGGGACGGTGACCCCCGCTGGGCGGCCCTCCGCTCGCTGCGCTGAGCCATGGTCCACGACCTGGGCGATCAGCTGGATCTACTGATCCGCTCCCGCACGCCGATCCTCTGGATCCGCAGCCTGGAGGAGGAGCGGGTGGAGGGGCTGCTGGAGCGGGCCGCCCAGCGCCTGGGGGGCCGCACCCTGCTGCGCTGGGACTTCATCGGCGGGCTGAGCGGCAGCCCGGGTCTGGAGGGGCAGGCGGTGCGGCAGCCGATGGCGGCCCTCGGCGCCCTCGACGGGCTGCCGGCCGAGCAAGGGGCGATCCTGCTGCTGAAGGACTTCCACCGCTACGCCGACGACCCCGGCGTCTGCCGCCGGCTGCGCAACCTGGCCGCGGGCCTGCGCCAGGTGCCCCACACCCTGGTGATCAGCGCCCCGGAATGGCAGCTGCCGCGGGAGCTGGAGGACAGCGTCACCCTGCTGGAGCTGCCCCTGCCCGAGGCCGGGGAGATCGGCCGCCTGCTGCGGGCCATCGCCGAAGCCAGCGGCCAGCCGCTGCAGCCGGGGGTGCTCGAGCAGCTCACCGCCGCCTGCCACGGGCTGAGCGAGCAGCGGGTGCGCCAGCTGGCGGCCCGGGCCCTGGCCCGGCGGGGCCAGCTGGGCATCGAGGACCTGGCGGAGGTGCTGGAGGAGAAGCGCCAGGCCATCGCCCGCAGCGAACTGCTGGAGTACTGCCCCACCGAAGCCACCCCGGCCGACATCGGCGGGCTGGAGACCCTGAAGCACTGGCTGGAGCAGCGCCACCGCGCCTTCAGCGAGGAGGCCCAGCGCTATGGCCTGCCCCTGCCCCGGGGGGTGCTGCTGATCGGCCCCCAGGGCACCGGCAAGTCGCTCACCGCCAAGGCGATCGCCCACAGCTGGGCCATGCCCCTGCTGCGCCTCGACGTGGGCCGCCTGTTCGCCGGCCTAGTGGGGGCCAGCGAGGCGCGCACCCGGGAGATGATCCAGCGGGCCGAGGCCATGGCCCCCTGCGTGCTCTGGATCGATGAGATCGACAAGGGCTTCGGTGGCGGCGACGGCCGCAGCGACGGCGGCACCAGCCAGCGGGTGCTGGCCAGCCTGCTCACCTGGATGGCGGAGAAGAGCAGCGCCGTGTTCGTGGTGGCCACCGCCAACGCCGTAGAGCGCCTGCCGGCGGAACTGCTGCGCAAAGGCCGCTTCGACGAAATCTTCCTGCTGGAACTGCCCGATGCCGAGGAACGCCGGGCGATCCTGGATCTGCAGCTCAGGCGGCGGCGCCCCCGCCATGCCATCCCCCTGGAGGTGCTGGTGGACCGCACCGCCGATTTCTCCGGCGCCGAACTGGAGCAGACCGTGATCGAGGCCATGCACCTGGCCTTCGGCGAGGGCCGCGAGCTCGGGGAGGCCGACCTGATCGCGGCGGCCAGCCAGGTGGTGCCCCTCTCACGCACCGCCCGGGAGCAGCTGGAGGCCCTGCGGAGCTGGGCCAGCAGCGGCCGGGCGCGGCCGGCCTCAGGAGCCGGGGGGGCTTCCTGAGGCGAATCGGCACCAAAGTGGAAGACTTTCAATGCATCGACGCGGCCCGATGTAACGGCTTCATGAAGAACAACCACGCCTGGTAACAGCTTCGCCGGGCTGGCGGTGACGAACGATTCATCGCCCGTAGCGTCAGGCCATCAATCGTGACGAAGCCGCCGTGACCCCGAGCCCCAGCCCCCGCTCCGGCAGCGAACTCACCTCCCAGCTCGCCGTGGCCAGCCTCGGCGCCGGTGTGATCACCACCCTGGCGGTGGCCCAGGGCCAGAGCCCCCTGACGGCCCTCGGCATCACCCTGTTCTCGGCCGTGGCGGCTGTGGTGGTGGGTCAGGTGATCTCCAGCAACTGAGTCGAAGGACGCAAGTCTCTCAGGGCTGATATCTTTCCGCTGATAGTTTCCGCTGAGCTTTTCAGCGTTGAACTTTTCTGCGACAAACCATTCAGCGTTGAACCATTCAGCGTTGAGCAGTCGACCGCGGGGCCTTGGAAGGCCGGCAAGCAGCCCTGGGGTTGAGCCTCCGATGGGTTGGCTGGACTTCCAGCGTGAAGCGTCCACTGCCATGCTTCACCGGCGCCACCACCCCTGCCCTTGCCCGCCGAGACCGCCATGCCCCTGCGGGCCCTGATGCCCGCCCTGGCCAACAAGACGTACTTCAACTACGGCGGCCAGGGCCCCCTGCCATCCCCATCGCTGACGGCGATCAGCGAAGCCTTCGCCACCATCCAGGAACTGGGCCCGTTCAGCGACAGCGTATGGCCCTACGTGAACCGCACGGTCTCAGGGCTGCGGCAGCGGCTGGCGGCCTGGTTCGGCGTGGCGCCGGAGCGGGTGGCCTTCACCGAGAACGTCACGTCGGGGTGCGTGCTTCCCCTCTGGGGCCTGCCCTGGGAGCCGGGCGATGAGCTGCTGGTCGGCGATGCCGAGCACTACGGCGTGGTGGCGGCCCTTGAGGAGCTGGCCCGGCGCCACCGGCTGCGGATCACCTCCCTGCCGGTGGCCGATCTCACCGGTGAAGCCGCCGACACGGCGGCAGCCGTGGGCGAGCGGCTGGAGGCCGCCCTCACCCCCCGCACCCGGCTGGTGGTGCTCTCCCACCTGCTCTGGAACACCGGCCAGACGATGCCGATCGCGGCGGTGGCGGCCCGGCTGGCCGGCCATCCGCGCCACCCCTGGCTGCTGGTGGATGCAGCCCAGTCCCTGGGGAGCCTGCCGGTGGCCGAGGCGGCCGCCGCCGCCGACATCTATGCGTGCACCGGCCACAAGTGGTGCTGCGGCCCGGAAGGGCTTGGCGCGGTGGCCGTCTCCGAGCGGCTGCTGGAGGCGAGCAGCCCCACCCTCATCGGCTGGCGCACCCTGGAGCACGACGGCCCCGGCGCCGGCGGCTACCACCGGGACGCCCGCCGCTTCGAGGTGGCCACCTCCTGCACTCCCCTGTTCGCCGGGCTGGATCGCTCCCTGCAGCTGCTGGAGGCCGAAGGCGATGCCGACGCACGACTGTGTGCCATCCGGGAGCGCAGCGGCCAGCTGTGGGAAGGCCTGCAGCAGATTCCCGGCGTCCGCACCCTGCTGGCGGTGCCCCCGCCGGCGGGGCTGGTGAGCTTCACCCTGGCGGATCCCAGGGGAGAACCCCTGGAACCGGCCGCCGTCGTGAAGGGGCTGGGGGATCGGGGCACCTGGCTGCGAACCCTGGAATCCCCCCGCTGCATTCGCGCCTGCACCCACCTGGTCAGCACCGCTGAAGAGGTGGAGCGGCTGCTGGCTCAGCTGGCTGAGGGCTGACAGGCGGGGCGTGGGACACCGCCGGCCAGCAGCGACTCAGTTGCCGCCCTGAGCCATGCCGACGGGGATCCTCGGCACAGGGAATCCATGCTTGCCAAGCACGTCCACGATCATCCGGTTGGTGTCGAAGTACACCTGCCAGTAGTGGTCGGTATGGGTGTAGGGACGGACGGCCAGCCTGGGGCCACGCTCGCTGAACTCCAGCACCTCGATGTCGGCTGGTGTGTTGGGATCCTGGTTGGGGACCGAGAGGATGCCTTCCTTCAGCAGGGCGATGGCCTTGGCCACATCGGCGCTGTTATCGAGCTGCGCGATCAGGTCAACCCGCCGGAAGGGGTGGGAAGAGAAGTTCTGGATCGTGTCCGCAAAAAGCTTGCCGTTGGGAACGATATTGCGGACACAATCAAGGGACTGGATGGAGGTGACGAACATGCCAATCTCCTCCACCGTTCCCGTCACGCCACCGGCGGTGATGAAGTCACCGACGCTGAACGGGCGGAAGACCTGAAGGAAGACCCCCGCTGCGAAGTTGCTCAGCATGCCGCTCCAGGCGGCGCCGATGGCGACACCGGCGCCAGCGAGGAGTGCGGCAAAACTGGCGGTCTGAATGCCGAAGAAGCCCAGGATCGCGACCACCAGGATGACCCGGAGGATCGCACCCAGAATGTTGATCAGATAGCCAATGACCGTCGGATCAAGGGTTCCCGAGGACAGGCCTCTCCGGAGAATGCGCAAGGCGAACTTGATGCACCATCCACCGGCAATCCAGAGGGCAACAGCCCCAACAAGCTTGAACAGAAAGGGGATGACCACACTCGCGATCACAGGCAGGCTTGTCGGCATCAGACCAGAGAAAGAGCTCACATCTGAATGAAGGTATCAATAGAGCCCCTGATAACCGGAGATTCGCCCGGAAATTTTCCGAACCAACACGCGATGGCTGTTGCTGTCCAAGAGCTGCAGGGCCCCCGGACCGGCGAACGGCGCGGCAGGGAGGCCCCTTCATGAACCCCCATGACGGCTCGCCTGACGGGACCTGCCCCGGTCACCAGAGTGGGGCGATCGTTGTCAGCGCCGTCAGCCCCTGCCGGACCGCCCCATGACTGCCTCCCTCACCCGCCCCCGGGCAGCCTTTCTGGCCGCCGCCTGTACGGCCTGCCTCACGGTCTGCATCAGCAGCCTCTCTGCCGTGCCTCCGGCAGGCGCCACCCCTGGGGCCTCCAAGGATTCCCCCTATGCCGCCGCCGCCGATGGGGCCAGCCCAACAGCCGCTCCCGGCAGCGTGGCACCGGGAACGGAGAAGGAGTCGCCCTACGCCGCGGCCAAGGATGAGCTGGCCCTCAGCTTCGGCCCCAACCTCGGCAAGCTCTGGTGGCTGCTGCTGCCCGCCGGGCTGGCCGCGGGCAGCTACCTCTACCTGCGCAGCCAGGAAGGGGCGAGCTGAAGGACGCCGATCAGGCTTCCCCCGCCTCCAGCAGATGGCGCTGCACCCAGCCGGCCAGCAGGGCCCCGACGATCGGAGCCAGCCAGAACAGCCAGAGCTGCCCGATGGCCTCACCGCCCACCCAGAGGGCCACACCGGTGCTGCGGGCCGGGTTCACCGAGGTGTTCGTCACCGGAATGCTGATCAGGTGAATGAGCACCAGGGACAGGCCGATCGGCACCCCGGCGAAGTCCTTGATCGCGTCGCGGTGCGTGGAGCCCAGGATCACGAGCAGGAAGAAGAAGGTCAGCAGCACCTCGATGGTCAGCGCCGCCCAGAAGCCGTAGCCGCCCGGGGAATGGGCCCCGAAGCCGTTGGTGGCCAGGGGGTTGCTGCCGCTCAGCTCGAAGCCCTTGCGGCCACTGGCGATGGCGTAGAGAAGCCCACCGGCCATGACGGCGCCCAGCACCTGGGCGACGATGTAGGGCAGCAGGGCCGAGCTGGGAAAGCGGCCGCTGGCCCAGAGGCCGAAACTCACCGCCGGGTTGATGTGGCAGCCGGAGACATGGCCGATGGCATAGGCCATGGTGAGAAGGGTCAGACCGAAGGCCAGGGACACCCCGACGAACCCGAGCCCCAGGGGGTTGCTTTCCGCCTGGGCGTAGGGGAAAACGGCCGCCAGCACAGCGCTGCCGCAACCTCCGAAGACGAGCCAGAAGGTGCCGAACAATTCCGCGAGGAACCGTTTCGACATGGGTACGGCGACGGTCATGGCGAGCTTGTGTCCTGCACGGTGGCCTCACCCTAGGGACCGGCGCTGCGCCGGATCCTTCCCCGACCCGGTGGGACCGATCCGGTGGCCCGATCAGCTGCAGCGGGCCTGCAGCGCCCGGGCCGCCTCCTCCCGATCATCGAAATGCACCTTGGTGGTGCCGAGGATCTGGTAGTCCTCATGGCCCTTCCCGGCGATCAGCACCAGGTCCTCCGGCGCCGCCGCGGCGATGGCGGCGGCGATCGCCGCGGCCCGGTCCCCTTCCACCACCAGCTCGGTGCCGGCGGGAATCCCGGCCACCACGTCATCGAGGATCCGCTGGGGGTCCTCGGTGCGGGGGTTGTCGGAGGTGACCACCACCGCGTCGGCCAGGCGGGCGGCGATCGCCGCCATCAGGGGGCGCTTGGTGCGGTCCCGGTCACCGCCGCAGCCGAACACGCAGATCAGCCGCCCCTGGCTGAAGGGCCGGCAGGCGGCCAGGGCATTGGCGAGGCCGTCGGGGGTGTGGGCGTAATCCACCAGCACCGATGGCAGGGGAACCCCCGCCGGCCCGCCGACCCGCTCCATGCGTCCCGGCACACCCCGGAAGCTGGCCAGGCCGTCGAGCAGCGGCGGCAGGGCCAGACCCTGCTGCAGCAGGGCCCCCACCGCCTCCAGCAGGTTCATCAGGTTGAAGCGTCCCACCAGGGGCGAGCGGAAGGTCCCCTCCCCGAGCGGGCTGAGCAGGCGGCCGCTCACCCCGTCGGCGCCCATCACCAGATCGCTGATGTGGAGCTCCACCGAGGGATCCTCCAGCGAACTGCGCCAGCAGGGGCCGGCGCCGGATCCCCGGTCCACCGTTCCCAGACGCTCGGCCAGGCGGGCCCCCCAGGGGTCATCGACGTTGACCACGGCGCCGCCGTCGAGCAGATCCGAGGCGAACAGCTGCGCCTTGGCCTCGAAGTAGGCCTCCATCGACGGGTGGTAGTCGAGGTGGTCCTGGGTGAGGTTGGTGAACACCGCGCCGGCGAACCGGCAACCGGCGACCCGCTGCTGATCGAGGGCGTGGGAGCTCACCTCCATGGCGGCGATGCTGCTGCCGGCCGCCACGGCCTGGGCCAGATCGGCCTGCAGCAGATCGGCGAAGGCGGTGGTGTGGGTGGCTGTGGCGCTGTAGCCCGGCCAGCGGTTCTGCAGGGTGCCGAACAGGGCCGACGGGTGACCCGCCGCCGCCGCCAGATGCTCGATCAGGTACGTGGTGGTGGTCTTGCCGTTGGTGCCGGTGACACCGATCAGGGCCAGACGCCGGCTGGGCTGGCCCCAGAACTCCGCCGCCAGCCGGCCGGCCCAGAGGGCCAGGGGGGGCTCCACCACCAGCACCGGATCGCCGGGGGCCGGGGGCCGGGCGGCCGCCGCCACCGGCCCGATCACCGCCGCCACCGCGCCGGCGGCCAGCACCTCGGGCCAGAAGCTGCCGCCATCCACCGCCGTGCCGGGCAGGCCGACGAACAGGGTGCCGGGGCCGACGCGGCGGGAATCGCAGCTGACGCCGCTGACCGCCGCCTGGGCCAGGGCGCCGGAGGGGTCGGGCAGCGGCGGCAGGCCCACCTGGTGCAGGAGCGGCTGAAGCAGCGGTGACATGGCGGCGCCGGCGGCGTCCGGCGGGACGGAGCTGGCGCCTGTCATAGCGTGACGATCAGCGCACCCCCTGCTTGATCAGCCAGGCCTGCAGCTGGGCTCCGGCCATCCGGGGGGATACCCGCGGCAGCTCCCGCAGGGGGGCGTCGGCACCGGCCGCCACCGCCAGCACGGGCACGGCCATCCCGTAGCGGCCCTGCAGGGCCGGATCGGTGTCCACGTCGATCACCTGCAGGGGCTGGGGGGGATCGAGGGCCCCCAGCTTCTCCTCGAGGCCTTCGCACAGGCAGCAGCCCTGGCGCGAGAAGAGAAGCAATTCCTGCATCAGTCCGGAACGGGGTCGCAGCCGCAGGGGGTGAAGGGATGGCAGCGGCAGACGCGCTTGACGGTCAGCCAGCCGCCGCGCCAGGGACCGTGGCGGCCGATCGCCTCCAGCCCATAGGCGCTGCAGCTGGGGATGAAGCGGCAGCGGGGACCCAGCAGGGGGGAGATCCAGCGGCGGTAGGCGCCGATCATGGCCAGGAGTACGGCGGCCACGCCGGCCGAGAGGGGGGAGGCCGGAGCGGCCGGCAGGGCGCCCTGGAGGAGGCCGGGACCGTCGCCGCCTAGGGTGGGTGGTTGGCGCAGCACGCGCAGGCCTGCGGGTTCTTCCAGCATGCCGCAAGCGTGAACCACGCCGTCCGGCCCCCGGGCCGCACCATCCACCCCGTCACCTTCCCTTATGTCTCGCTACCGCGGCCCTCGCCTGAGGATCACGCGGCGCTTGGGGGACCTTCCCGGTCTCACCCGTAAGGCCGCCAAACGGTCTTATCCCCCCGGTCAGCACGGCCAAGCCCGTCGCAAGCGCTCCGAATACGCGATCCGTCTCGAAGAAAAGCAGAAACTGCGTTTCAACTACGGCATTTCCGAACGTCAGCTGGTGCGCTACGTGAAGAAAGCCCGTGCCCAGGAGGGTTCCACCGGAACCAACCTGCTCAAGCTGCTCGAGAACCGACTCGACAACATCTGTTTCCGCCTCGGCCTCGGCCCCACCGTTCCCGGCGCCCGCCAGCTGGTGAACCATGGCCACGTCACCGTGAACGGCCGGGTGGTGGACATCCCCAGCTACCAGTGCAGGGCCGGCGACGTGGTCGCCATCCGCGAGCGCAAGTGCAGCAAGGCCCTGGCCGAAGCCAACCTGGCGTTCCCAGGCCTGGCCAACATCCCTCCCCACCTGGAGTTCGATAAGGCCAAGATGACCGCCAAGGTGGGCGGCCGCATCGAGCGCGAATGGGTCGCCCTCGAGATCAACGAACTGCTGGTGGTGGAGTTCTACAGCCGCAAGGTCTGAACCTCACCCCCACCAACAACCGCCGGCGGATCGTCGCCGGCGGTGTGCCGTCCGCGTCCACTGCCGCTAGGTATGGGCGTAGACGGCCTTGTTGTTGGCGCCCGTGAAGCCATTCACGCCCGGGGCTTCGGCCCGGCCGGCGGCTCCCCCGATCCCCTGGCGCCTCGTCGTGGGCGTGGTGGCCCTGCAGGCCTGCCTGCAGCTGGGCTGGATCGTCTACAGCACCTACCAGCCGGTTCTGCTGCAGCGCTTCGGCTTCGCCGACCTGCTGCCGGTCTTCGCCCTGCTGGGCGGTTTCCTCGGCCTGGTGGTCGAACCGCTCAGCGGAGCCCTCTCGGATCGCCACGGCGACCAAGCCCGCGGCCGGCTGCTGCCGATCACCGTCGCGGTGACCGTGGCCGGTCTGATCTTCCTCACCACGGCGGCCCTGCTGCGGCAGGGATCCCCCTGGTTCAGCCCAGGTCTGCCGTGGCTGATGGTGCTCTGGGTGGTGGCCGTGCAGTGGGCCTCCAGTCCCAACCTGGCCCAGCTGAATGAAGCGGTCCCGCTGCGCTCCCTGCCGCTGGCCGTGGCGCTCCTGACCGTGAGCCAGGGGCTGATCGGTGCCTTCTCCGGCGACCTGGCCCGCCTCGCCCTGCAGCTGGGCCCCGCCGCCACCTTCCTGCTGGGCGCTCTGGTGCTGGCCCTGGGCCTGGCGGTGCTGCGGTCGGGCCGGGCCGCCGCCGCCCTGAGCTTCCGCAGCGGCCAGGGCTCCGGCGGCCGCCAACGGCTCGCCTCCCCCCTGGGCCCCGCCGACCTGGTCCAGGCGGCCCTGCTGCTGGGCCTCGCCCTGGCGGTGGGCGGCCTGGGCCAGGTCCTGCTCGAGCTGCTCCCCCGGCTGGCCCGCTCGGCTCCGGGCGGGCCGGAGACCTGGGGCCTGGGATCGCTGCTGCTGCTGTGCTCGGCCATCGGCGCGCCATTCACCGCCCGGGCGGTGGGCCGCTGGGGGCGGCTGCCCTCCCTGGCGGCGGGGATCCTGCTGCTGGCCGGGGTCCTGGTGGTGGGTCTCCTGCTGCCCCAGGGGCCCGGCCTGCCGCAGCTGGCCCTGCTCGGGGTGATCCACAGCCTCGTGGTCACCAGCCTGACGGCCACCTCCCTGACGGTGCTGCCGCCGGGCCGCAGCGGGCTGGGGGCGGGGCTGGCGCTGGGGGGGACCGGACTCGCCGCCAGCCTCGTGCGGCTGGGATTCGGAGCGGCCGGGCCCGTCGGATCCGGACGTGTGCTGGTCCTGCTGGCGGGCAGCACCGTTACCGCCCTGATGGGCTGCCTGCTGCTGGCGAGGTGGCATCGCCGGGGGGTGGCATGAGCGGCGGCTTCACCGATCACTTCGGCTCGGTGGCCGGGGCGTACGCCCACTACCGGCCCACCTATCCGGCACCCCTGTTCGCCTGGCTGGCCGGGGTGGCGCCCGCCCGCCAGCGGGCCTGGGACTGCGCCACCGGAACGGGCCAGGCCGCCATCGGGCTGGCCGCCCATTTCGACGCGGTGGTGGCCACCGACGCCAGCGCCTCCCAGCTGGCCGCCGCCAGCCCCCATCCCCACGTGCACTACCGGCTGGCGGCGGCGGAGAGCTCCGGCCTGGAGGCGGCCAGCCTCGATCTGGCCACGGTGGCCCAGGCGGTGCACTGGTTCGATCAGCCCCGGTTCTTCGCGGAGGTGGAGCGGGTGCTGCGCCCCGGCGGCGTGCTGGCCGTCTGGAGCTACGGCATCCCCGAGCTGGAGGGGGAGGGGCCCGATGCGCTCCTGCAGCACTTCTACGCCGATATCGTCGGCCCCTACTGGCCCCCCGAGAAGGCGCTGGTGGAGAACGGCTACCGCGACCTGGTACTGCCCTTCGAGAGCCTGGAGGCCCCGCCCTTCGCCATGGAAGCCACCTGGACCCTGGAACAGCTGCTCGGCTATTGCTCCAGCTGGTCGGCCAGCGCCCGCTACCGGGCCGCCCTGGGCCATGACCCGATCGACCAACTCCGGCCGGCCCTGACGGCCGCCTGGGGGGAGACGGCGCTGGGGCGGCGCATCCATTGGCCCCTGACCCTCAAGGCTTCACGCCGGGGGCCGGCTCAGGCCAGCGGGGCCGGGGCGGCAGCCTCCCCGGGCTGAGCGGCCGCTTCCCCAGGCTGAGCGGCGAGGTCCTGGATCTGCTGCAGATAGCCGGCGTAGGTGGGGGACCCGGTGGCGGCGTAATTCAGGTTGCGGTAAAGACCCGTGAGCTGGGTGTAGTAATCCCGTGCGGCCTTCTTGTCGGGGAAGGTGGGATCGCGGTGCAGCAGATCGAAGACCAGGTCGAAGGAGGTCTTCTGGCGCTCCAGGGGCGTGGTGGAGTCGACGGCATCGAAGGCATCCTGCTGCAGATAGACCATGTCGAGGAACTGGGCCTTCTGGAAGACGACGAAATCCTCCAGGCTCACCCCCTCTTCCCCCGTCACCTGGATCATCTGGCTGACCCGGTAGCCCTCCTTGAGCAGGGCGTTCATGGCGGCGACGCGCCCCACCCAGTCCGGCGAGAGATGCTGGGAGAACCAGCCTTCAAGCTGCTGGAAATAGCGTGACCAGGACAGCAGGATATCGACGGCGGGATAGAACCGCTTGTAGGCCCGCTCCGCACTCAGCCCCAGGAAGGCCTTCACCGTTCCCAGGGTGCACTGGGTGACCGGCTCCTCGAAATTCCCCCCCGCCGGCGACACCGTTCCGATCATGGTGAGACTGCCGACGGAGCCGTCGTTGGTGCGGATGATGCCGGCCCGCTCGTAGACGCTCTTGATTGAGGAATCGAGATAGGCGGGGAAGGCTTCTTCTCCCGGAATCTCCTCCAGTCGCCCGGAGGTTTCCCGCATCGCCTGGGCCCAGCGGGAGGTGGAATCGGCGATCAGCAGCACGTTGTAGCCCATCTGGCGGTAGTACTCACCCAGGGTGAGTCCGGTGTAGATGGAGGCCTCCCGGGCCGCCACCGGCATCGAGGAGGTGTTGCAGATGATGATGGTGCGATCCATCAGCGAACCGCCAGTCTTCGGGTCAGAAAGCTTGGGGAATTCGGTGATCGTTTCCACCACCTCCCCAGCCCGCTCCCCGCAGGCCACCACCAGCACGATGTCCACATCGGAGTGGCGGGAGATCAGGTTCTGGAGCACGGTCTTGCCGGCACCGAAGGGGCCCGGGATGCAGCCGGTACCGCCCCGGGCGATGGGCAGAAACGTGTCGATGATCCGCTGGGTGGTGATCATCGGCTCCTGGGGGTAGAGCCGCTCGGAGCGGTGGGCCTCCAGCAGCGCCTGGGGCAGGGGGCGCCGCACGGGCCACGGCTGCGTCAGCGTCAGCGACCGCGTGGCCCCGGAGGCCTCCGTGATCCGAGCCACGGCGGTGTCGATCGTGAAACTTCCCTGCTGGATCCAGTCAAGGGTGACGGTCCCCTGCTGGTCGAAGGGAACCATGATCTTGTGGGTGAACCGGCCCTCCTGGACGGTGCCGATCCCATCCCCGGCATGGAGGGTGTCCCCGATCCTGGCTGTCGGCTGGAACGACCATTTCCTCTCGGTGTCCAGCGGCGACACCTCAGCCCCCCGGGGCAGGAACGTGCCGTAGCCGGCGGCGAGCTGGGCCAGCGGATTCTGCAGCCCGTCATAGACCTGGCCCAGCAGACCGGGGCCAAGGGTGACGGAGAGCTGCTCGCCCGTCTGCTCAACCGGATCGCCGATCCCGACCCCCTTGGTGCTCTCGAACACCTGGGCATCGGCCAGGCGGCCCCGCACCCGCAGCACCTCAGCCTTCAGCTTTTCCTGGCGTTCGCCACCACGGTTCTGAAGACAGATATAGATCACCTCATTCTTGAGCAGGGGCCGTGGCCTGGCCTCGGCCATCTGGATCGTGACGAGATCATCCTGCACGGCGACCACGCTGGCCGGATAAAATGCGTCAGGGGACTCCATGCTGTTCTGAATGCCGCTGTTCTGAATGCCGCTGTTCTCAACGCCGTTGTTCTCAATGCTGCCCTCAGGGATGCTGTTCATTGAGATGCACCTGAATAGAGTTCTTTGTGATTTCCGAGCCCCGCATCCACCAGCTCACGAAAACGGGCGACGGCCGCTTCTCCTTTGTAGCATGACCAACGGCTGACCAGACTCCAGCGCGCCAGATAGATGATCAAGGCTTCAAAATCAAACTCATGGCCCGCCGCAAGGCGATTCAACATCGCCCAGACCACGGAGAACTGCAACTTCTCAAAGCCGATCAGGTCGTCCTTCTCCAACAGATCGTGAGCCTGCCTGAGCCAGGGAAAGATCGCCTCCATTTGGAATGTCGGGGCACTCCAGTTGCGCTCGATCATTCCCACCCATTCACCGAAACCCCAGATCTCACCGCTGGGCGGCTGGGCTTCACCGCGGCGACGACGGCGCAGGGCCGCCACGATCGTGCGCATGTCCAGGCGCTGCGTCACCAGGCTCCGCAGGGTGGGGTTGCGGTTGGAGGCCAGGAAGCCATGGGCCTCGTGAATGAACGCCGCATCGTTGCGCTCCAGGGGCTGGGACGACCAGGCGATCAGATTGGCGATCTGCTCGAGGGTCTGGAGATCAGGGGCCTCCAGCAGTCCCAGGCGGCTTTCCAGCTTGAGCCTGGAAATCGGTGGCGTCGCGGCTTCAAACAGCGACCCGAGGGGCGGCAGGCTGGCCATCAGCACGACGTACTTCATCGGGCGCTCACTTCACCACCCCCTCCAGCAGGGCGCGGAACCGGGGCTGCAGGTGGGCGAGCAGGGTCTGGGCGATCGCCCCATCCGTCAGATCCAGCACCACATCCCGGTCGACCAGCCGCAGCTTCAGCCCGGCCTGGGGACCTTTCGAGACGCCGAAGCTGACCCCCTCCCGCAGCAGGCCCCGGGCGGTGAGGCGCACGAAGCGGCTGAGGATGCCCTGCTCCAGCTCCTCGGGATGCTGGCTGAGTTCGGCCAGGCCGGCGATCCGCCGAGGCAGCAGCACCTCCACCTGCTGGGACTGGTCGGCCTCGGGGCGGAGCGTGCCGACGATCTCCAGGATCATCCGCTCCAGGATCTCCTGCTTCTCCTGCTCCTCACCCACGAGCTGGCGCACCTCGCCGGTGAAGCGATCACTGAGCTGGGCCTTGAGGGCCAGGTTGGCGTCGCGGAAGGCCAGTTCCAGGGCCTGCTGCCCCGAGGTCTGGAGCGACGCCGCCTCCGTCCTGGCCCGATCAACGATCTGCCGGGCCTGCTCCTGGGCCTGGGCCAGCAGGGCCGCGGCCTTGGCCTGGGCCTCCTTCAACAAAGCGTCGGCCTCCGTGCGGCCCTGCTCGACGCCCTGGTCCCGCAGGCGCGCAATCAGGTCTTCCACGCCGGAGGCCACCGCCAGGGGCGTGTCGTGCCGGAGTTTCTTCGGGTTGGCCATGGGAACTGCCCGGCTGGGGAGGAAGAACAGAGAAGGGAAAAGACCGCGGAGAAGGGAAAGGAACGCAGGCGCCAGCGCGAGGGAGGGGCCGCAGCGGGCCTATTTGGAAATGCCCCCGGCCGCCACCAGGGCGAAGACGAAGGCAAAGACGGCAAAGCCCTCAACGATGGCGGCCGGCGCCAGGGACAGGCCGAAGATCTCGGGCTTGGCCTTGGAGCCGGAAATGGCGGAGGCGCAGCACAGTCCCTGGTAGATCGCGGCCATCAGGAACGCCAGACCCGAGAGCAGGCCAATGCCGAACAGGCCCCCGGAATTGGCCGGGGTCACCGGTCGGTTGAGGATGAACATCACGACGATGCCGTAGATCGACATCGAGGAAGGCAGCGCCGACAGACCGACGAAACGTCCGTAGCCGCTGCTGACCTCCATCATGGCGCCGATCGCCGCCTGCCCTGCCGTGGTGCAGCCGATGGAGGCCCCGATCGCCGCCAACGCCACCGGTGCATAGATGCCGATCCAGCCAAGGACCAGAATGGACGTGTCGTTGTTCATAAGGCCGTCTCCTTTTTACTGAAGGGTGCGAAGGGATAGCCTTCCTCGTCAAGGCTCCAGTTGAAGAACTCGATGAAGTTGAGCCGTAGACCGTGGACGAAGCCGCTGATGATGGCAAGCAACAGATTGATGCCATGACCCAGAAGCAGGATCAGCAGCGCAATGACGACCCCAAGGGGCACATCGGAGCGATAAACTTCAGCCGCCAGTTGATTGAACGTCAGGGCCAGAGAGGCACTGGCCAAGCCTAGGGCAAACAACCGCAGGTAACTCATGACGTCGCCGAAAAGTTTGGAGAGTTCCGCCAGAGAGGACAGCCCATCAAACAATCGCAGCAGCAGGGAGCCGAAGGAATCGAGGGGGCGCTCGCTGCTCAGCAACAGAATGGTGAGCAGCCCGCCGCCGCCGAGGCCCAGGCCCAGATCCCGGCCCACAGGCGTGCCCGCCCCCAGGTAGAGGCTGAGGCCGGCCAGAATGATCGCGATCCAGCCGATGGGCTTGGCCCGTTCAGCGATCGAAACACCACGGACCGCCACGATGGCATTGGCCAGAATCAGATGCAGGGCGCCCACGACGAGCGAGACCTTCATCATCGCGTCGAAATCGTCCAGGTTCAGCACACGGAGGTGGGCCAGAAGGGAGCCGGCCGGGGGCGCTGCTCCGAAGTAACTCCCGGCCAGCATTCCGTACAGCAACGAGAACAGCAGACCAACCGCCGCCAGGACACGGAAGCGACGCGAGGAGGGCCTGGTGCCCATGCCAGTCCAGAACACGGCAAGCAGCACGCCCAGCACCAGGGCATAGCCCGCGTCCGCCAGGATCATGGCGAAGAAGATGGCAAAGGAGAAGAACACCACCACCGATGGATCCCAGTCGCGATACCCCGGCGTTTCGTAGAAGGTGACGAGATCTTCGCCACCCGCCAGCAGGTCCGGATTCGTCATCAGGGTGGGAGGGGAGTCGTCCGAGGTCGGACTTTCCGCCCAGGTGGCCAGCCCCATCCGCTCAGCGAACGACGTGAGCCGGGGAAGCTCCTGCCGCGGCATCCACCCCTGCACCTGAACGATGCGGCCCAGATCGGCGCTCTTCTGGCCGGCCAGGCTGAGGGCCACCTGTTCATCGGCCCGGACCAGGTGCCTGGAGAGCAGGAAGATCCAGCGGCTGAGGGCCACATGCTCCGCTTCGATGTCATCGAGAGCGACATGGGCCTGGTCGAGTTCGGCCCTCAACGCCTCGGGAGACTCGGAACCCACATGGGCCCGCGCCACTGGCAGGAGGTTCTGGTCGGGCTCCTGTTCGGCGATGAGCACGACATAACCGTGCCGGGGGCTGGCGTGGACCCGTTGCCATGGCAGTGCCAACCCATCGAGCGCCTGCTGGAAGGCCGCGAGCTTGCCGTGGGGGACCCGATAGAACCACAGCCGCTGGCCGCCGAGGTCCGCCAGTTCGGGCAGCCGGAAGTTCCCCCACGGGGCCAGTTCGGCGAGATGGTGGCGCAGGGCAAGAATTCTGTCCTCGGCAGCCCGCTTGCGGGAGCGGTTCTCCAGTGCCTTCGCCACCACGGCATCGAGCCGGAACGTGGGATCCACCTTCAACGGGTAGCGGCGCTGGCGCACATCCATCAGGTAGCGCAG
Source organism: Tabrizicola sp. YIM 78059 (assembly GCA_943367815.1). Classification (GTDB taxonomy): domain Bacteria; phylum Cyanobacteriota; class Cyanobacteriia; order PCC-6307; family Cyanobiaceae; genus Cyanobium. The sequence goes on from CALRKA020000010.1 coordinate 29,598, forward strand.
GGCTTCGCGGGCCTCAACGGCCGGTTGGGACGAGGTGAAATCAGCCGGGGCCTCCGTTGGTCCCAGATCAATCAGATGCAGACATCCAAGGGCCTGCAGTCCTTCCAGCACAACCTGCTTCTGGGCCGCAAGACCGAAGACAGAAACCTTGGCCAGGGCAACGATCGTCATGGTGTCTGGCGCTCCTTCTTGCGTTTGGCAATCTTGGAATTGACCACACCGGCCCGTTCCGCATCCGCCAGATAAATAGAGATGTTGCGAATCGTCTTTTTGGCCCTTGGAATCAGCACCTTGTCAAACAAGTTATAGCGTTGCGTCACGATCCGCTCGGCCCGCTCAAGACGTTCGACGCGGCGATGGGCCACCTGGATGCGAATCGTCTGCTCCATGGCCTGCTGGAGAACAACCACCAGCGCGTCGACCCAGAACGGCTTGGTGAGCAGGCCATAGGGGCTGACCTTGAACGAAAGGCTCTGGAGGACCGGCAGCCGGGTACCCATCAGATTCTCTTCGCCGATCTCCAGCGCGGCGATGGTCACCAGATTGGAGAGATCGATCGCCGTGTTGGCGACCATCGGCATCCGGGCTGCCACGTCCGGCTCGATCGCCGCCGCCTTCGCCAGGGCCTCGGCCAGCAGGCGGCGGGCCTTCTCCCGTTCCGCGCCGATCTGGCGGCGCTTCATGTCCAGGGACGGCAGGACGTCCTGAAAGGTCCGCAGCAGGGACTTCTCCTTGGTCAGCGAAGCCTTGGTGAGCGAGAGCCTGGCCATGGGACTTACGCGGTGGGAGGGGGCGTCGGCCTGTTGCCTGGGAAGTACTTGTCCAGCAGGTCCTGCTTCATCAACAGTTCACTGGGCTGGAAGCACTCGGCCAGGGTGGTCCAGGCCAGGTCCAGGGCCTCCTCCAGGGGGATATCCACGTTGATGTCCATGAACCTGGCCTTGAACAGCCCTCCGAATCGGATCAGCCGCTGGTCGTACTCGGACAGTTCGAACGCCATGGCCTGCTTCTGCTCCGCATCGCGTGCCCCGGAGTAGAGGCGGATGCAGGTGTTCATGATCTGGTTGTGGTCCTCGCGGGTGACCTTGCCGATCACGTTCTGCTTGAGGCGGGACAGGGAGCCGAAAGGATCGAGGACGCCGTCATGCAGATAGAACTGCCCTTCGGTGATGTACCCCGTGTTGTCCGGCACGGGGTGGGTGATGTCATCCCCGGGCATGGTGGTGACCGTGAGCAGGGTCACCGAGCCGCCCTTGGCATAGTCGGCCGCCTTCTCGTAACGGCGGGCCAGCTGGGAATAGAGATCACCCGGATAGCCCCGGTTGGCCGGGACCTGATCCATGGCGATGCTGATCTCCTTGAGGGCATCGGCGAAGGAGGTCATGTCGGTGAGCAGCACCAGTACCCGCTTGCCCTCCTCCACGGCGAACCGTTCGGCCACCGCCAGGGCCATGTCAGGAATCAGCAGGCGCTCCACGATCGGATCGGAGGCCAGGTTCACGAACATCACCGTGCGGGCGAAGACGCCGGCATCTTCGAAGGTTTTTCGGAAGGCGTAGTAATCGTCGAAGATCAGCCCGAGGCCGCCGAACACGACCACATCGGCGTCGGCCTGGATCCCGATGCGGGCCAGAAAGGCGTTGAATGGCTCCCCCGACACCGAAAAGATCGGAATCTTCTGGCTCTCCACCAGACAGTTGAACACGTCGATCATCGGCACGTTGGTGCGGATCATCTTGGAGGCCAGAATCCGGCACATCGGGTTGACGGAAGGACCTCCGATCGGGACCTTGGGATCCTCCTCAAGGCCAGGCCCCCCATCGATCGGTTCGCCGGTGCCGCGAAACACCCGTCCCAGAATGTTGCTGGAGTAGGTGGCCTGCATCGGATGGCCCAGGAAGTGCACCGCCGAGTCGGTGGCGACCCCCTTGGTGCCGCGAAACACCTGCAGCGAAACGGAGTCCTGCTTCAGGGCGATCACCTGGGCCAGGGAGGAGGTGCCATTGCGGTTCTGTACAACAGCCAGGTCGTTGAACCGTGGCGCCCCTTCCTTCTGGCTGGCATCGGCCGGCACCTCAACCCGGAGAATATCCCCGACGATCTCAAGAATCTTCGAGTAACTGACCAAAGAGGCGGGCATGGGGGATCGACCGGAGGATCAGGGAAGGGGCCGTCAGAAGGCCGGTCTGTTCTCCCCTTTCACTGTAAGCATTGGCCCGGGAAAAACCATCCGGATAAGTTTTCTTTCAAGGCGGCGGGCCCCAGACGCCGTGGCTATGCTGAAGAACTGGGTCAGGCTGAGCGGAGCACTGCCTGCCTGGTAAAGGTGTGCGAATGATTTACGAATGATGGCGACCGGATCCAGAGCCGTACGAGGGCGGCTTAACAGTGGAAGCAAGACAGGGGGAGAAGGGGATGGAGAAGCAGGACTTCCTTGAGCGCGCCAGAACATTCGCCAAGCCCTTCCGGATCGAGGATGGAAAGGATTTCCATCTCAAGGACTTCGATCCCGGCGATACGTTGCATCTGGACCAGGAAGACAAGCCCCGCGCCCAGGAGGCGCTCGCGATGGGCGTGCAGATGCTGGCGCACCTCCAGGATCTTCTCTATGCCCAGGATCGCTACGCCCTGCTGCTGATCTTCCAGGCGATGGATGCGGCAGGCAAGGACGGCACCATCAAGCATGTGATGAGCGGGGTCAATCCCCAGGGATGTCAGGTGACCTCGTTCAAGGCGCCTTCATCGGTGGATCTGGACCATGATTTCCTGTGGCGCTCCAACAATGCCCTGCCGGAAAGGGGCCGGATCGGCATCTTCAACCGCAGCTATTACGAGGAAACGCTGGTGGTGCGGGTGCACCCGGACATGCTGGCCCGTCAGACCCTTCCGGCCGAGCGGGTCACAAAAGACATCTGGGATGAACGATTTCAAGACATCAGGAACTACGAAACCTACCTGACCAACAATGGCATCATCGTCCGGAAGTTCTTCCTGAACGTCTCCAAGCAGGAGCAGCGCAAGCGTTTTCTCGCTCGCCTCGACCGGCCGCAGAAGAACTGGAAGTTCTCCGCCAACGACATCAAGGAACGGGCCTTCTGGGATGACTATATGGACGCCTACAACGAAACAATCCGGCACACCGCCAGCCGCCACGCCCCCTGGTATGTCGTGCCCGCTGACAACAAGTGGTTCACCCGCATCGCTGTGGCGGCCGCCATCATCGAAACCCTGGATTCACTGAACCTCAACTATCCCGAAGTCAGCCCGGAAGCCCGCGCCCAGCTGGATGCGGCCCGGGCCGTCCTGGAGAAGGAGTGAGCCCCCCCCCCCCGCTACCTCGGCGGGATCAGGCCCCGATCAGGGTCTCCAGGGCCGCCGTCACGTCGTCCTGGCGCATCAGCGCCTCCCCCACCAGCACCGCGTCGGCGCCGGCGCCGACGGCCCGATCCAGGTCCTCCCGGGTGAACAGGCCCGATTCGCTCACCAGCAGGGCACCCCGCCCACGCACCTGCTCGCCGAAGCGTTCCATGAGTTGTTCGGTGGTGGCCAGATCCACCGTGAAGCTGGCCAGATCGCGGTTGTTGATGCCGATGAGATTCACACCCTCCAGCTGCAGCACCCGCTCCATCTCCACCGCGTCGTGCACCTCCACCAGCACCGCCAGCCCCAGGCCCCTGGCCACCTTGAGCAGGTAGGCCAGATCCTGGTCGGTGAGGATCGCCGCGATCAGCAGGGCCGCGTCGGCCCCGGCGGCCCGGGCCTGGAACAGCTGGTAGGGGGTGAGGATGAAGTCCTTGCAGAGCAGGGGGAGCTCCACCGCCTCCCGCACAGCCACCAGCACCTCGAAGCCCCCCTGAAAGAAACGCTTGTCCGTCAGCACCGACAGGCAGCTGGCGCCGCCGTCCCGGTAGCCCCGGGCGATGGCGACGGGGTCGAAGTCCTCCCGGATCACCCCCTTGCTGGGGCTGGCCTTCTTGACTTCGGCGATCACCGCCGGTTTGCGGCAGCTGGCCCGCAGGGCCGCCACGAAGTCCCGCGTGGGGGGCAGCTCGGCCACCTGCTGCTTGAGGGACTCCAGGCTCACCCGTTCCCGGGCGGCCGTCACTTCCCTGTCCTTCTCCCAGACGATCTCCTCAAGAATGTGGCGGGGGCTCTCCTCGGGGTGGGGGGTGCCGAATTCCAGGTGGGCCACCCGCACCGAGGGGTTGGGGGGCCGGCGACGGATCTCCATCTCAGGCACCCACCGCCGTGGCCAGGCTGGCGGCGGCCTGCTTGTAGGCCACTTCCACCACTTCGCTCAGGGTGGGGTGGGTGTGCACTTCGCTGGCCAGCTGCCGCACCCCCTGGCGCCGGGCCACCGCATTGGCGATCTCCTGGATCAGGTCGGCCGCATGCAGGCCATAGATGTGGGCCCCCAGCACCTCGCCGGTGTCCTTGCGGAACAGCAGCTTCAGCAGGCCGTCGCTCTCGAGTTCGGCCAGGGCCTTGGAGTTGGCCTTGAAGTAGCTGCGCACAGCTCCCAGCTCGAAGCCCTCGGCGGCGGCCAGCTCCCTGGCATCGGCTTCCGACAGCCCCACCGAGCTGATCTCCGGGTGGGTGAAGGTGGCGGCGGGGATCGAGCGGTAATCGATGCGGCGGGCGTGGCCGAGGATGTTCTCGATCGCCACCGTGCCCTGGGCGGCGGCGGTATGGGCCAGCATCATCTTTCCGGTCACGTCACCGACGGCCCACAGGTGGGGCACTGGCGCACCGTTCGCCAGCACCCGCAGGCCGTCGTCCACGGGGATGAAGCCCCGGTTGGTCTCCACCCCCACGCTGGCCAGGTTGAGGTCCTTGCTCACCGGCACCCGGCCGGTGGCCACCAGCACCGCATCCACCTCCAGGGTCTCCACCGGCTCGCGGGTGGCCATGTCCACCAGTTCGATCGTCACCGGGCAGCCGGGGGTGATCTTGCTGGCCAGCACGCCGGAGCGGGCGTCGATGTCGCGGCCATCGATCAGATGGCGGGCGGCGATCTTGGCGATGTCCGGATCGAAGGTGGGCATCACCCGGTCGAGCGCCTCGATCATCGTCACCTCACAGCCCAGGGCCGTGTAGACGTCGGCGAACTCCAGGCCGATGTAGCCGCTGCCGATGATGGTGATCCAGCGGGGCAGCCACTCCAGGTTGATGGCCTCATCGCTGGTGAACACCGTGCGGCCGTCGGTCTCGATGCCGGGCGGCACGAACGGATCGGAGCCGGTGGCGATGATCACCTCCCGGGCCGCGTACACCCGCTCCACGCCGCTGGCCTCGCGCACCGCCACCCGCTGGGGGCCGTCGAGGCGTCCCTTGCCCCGCAGGATCGTGGTGCCGGCGCGCTCCAGCGACTTGGTGAGGTTGGTGCGGATCGTGGCCACCAGCTGGGCGGCATGGTCGGCGATCTTCTGGCGCTCGAAGCGCACCGGCGCCGCATGGATGCCGAACCCCTTGAGGTGCTCGGCGTCGGCGAGCTCCCGCACCCGGCCGCTGGCCGCCAGCAGGGCCTTGGAGGGGACGCAGCCCCGGTTGACGCAGGTGCCGCCCATGTCGCGGGATTCCACGATCGCCACCTTCAGGCCATGCTCGGCGCCGTGCTTGGCCGCATCGAAACCGCCATAACCGGCACCGATCACGATCACGTCGAAATCGAACCCGGAGGGAGGGGAGGCGGGTGCTGCGGTCACCGGACGGGGCTGCATGGGTAGCGGCATTCTCCCCTGTCAGGCCCCGGGGCGGCCGTGGGCCTGGCGGGGGCGCTCCAGCAACAGCAGGGCAGCCGCGGCCGCCACGTTGAGGGACTCCACCGCCGGGCTGTGGGGGATCGTCACCCGCCGGTCGGCCAGCCGGGCCAGCTCCGGGGCCAGCCCGGCCCCCTCGTTGCCCAGCAGCAGGGCCGTGGGGCGACACCAGTCCAGCTCCCAGTAGGGCTGGGCGGCGCCGCCCGCCTCGGGCACCACCGCTGCCACCAACTGCACGCCCCGCTCCCGGGCCGCGGCCAGGCGACCGGGCAGGTCAGGGGCCGCCATCCGCACGATCGGCAGGGCGAGGGCCGCACCGCTGGAGGCGCGCAGCACCTTGGGCTGCAGGGGGTCGGCCCCCTCGGCCAGCCACACCTGCTCCACCCCTGCCGCCAGCGCCGTGCGCAGCAGGGTGCCCAGGTTGCCCGGATCCTGGAGCCGGTCGAGGACCAGCACGAAATCGGGCGGCGTCGCCGCCGGGGCGGGCAGGTCGGCGGCCTCCAGGGTCAGCAGCACCCCGTCGGGGTGGCCGGTGGTGGCGGCGGCGGCCAGAACCTCCGGGCTGGCGATCCGCAGCCGGCCCGGATCTGGCAACCGCTCCAGAAGATCACCATGATGCTCCAGCCAGTCCGTGGTGGCCAGCAGCTGGCCGGGCCGCAGGCCCAGCCCCAGGGCCTCCTGCAGCAGATGGGTCCCCTCCAGCAGGATCAGGCCCTGCTCCTTGCGGCCACTGGGCCTGTGCAGGCGCCGCAGGGCCTGGACGAGGGGATTGCGGACGCTGCGGATCGGCTCGCTGCCCTGCTGCAGCCCGCGCTGGTCAGGGGAGGGACCCGGGGATGTCAGATGGTCTTGCGGCGCCGGAGCTTGAGGTGGTCGTGGATGACCAGGTCGTCGTCGTTGAGGTCGAGCCCCTTGAAGGCCGCCACCTCACCACGGATGCCCTCGGCCTTGAGGTTGGCCACCAGACGGTCGATCACGATGTCCTCCACCTTGGTCTGGTCGTACCCGTCCGGGGTCAGACGCTCCAGAAACCTGCCGATGTTCGCTGCGACGACATCGGAAGCGTTGGTGATCTTGAGGACAATCATAAAATAATTATGCGGATGGGGAGACTTGAACTCCCACGACATTGCTGCCACTAGTACCTGAAACTAGCGCGTCTACCAATTCCGCCACATCCGCGGGCGTTTAGCCGCCACGGAAGCCGCGGCGCTCAACGGAGCATAAATCATCACCGGCGACCCACCCCTCCGGACCATGGCGGCCAGCGGGTGGCAAGACAGTTTGAGCGGCGACCCCCTAGACGACGGGATCATTCGTTGTCAAGATGCCCCCGAAATTGATACCAGGACTCCTGTCCATGACCGTATCCCCCATGCCTGTCAAGGCCATCGCCGGCACCAGGCTGGAGATCAGTGGTGGACGGCGTCTTGACGGGGAACTGCGGGTCAGCGGCGCCAAGAATTCGGCCCTGGTGCTGATGGCCGCCTGCCTGCTCACCGAGGACGGGCTGCGGCTCAGCAACGTGCCTCCCCTCACCGACATCACGGCCATGGGGGAGATCCTCTCGGCCCTCGGGGTGCGGGTGCAGCGCGGCGGCGACGCGATCGTCCTCCACGGCGACCACATCACCACCGCCGCCCCGCCCTATGAGCTGGTCAACAGCCTGCGGGCCAGCTTCTTCTGCATCGGCCCCCTCCTGGCGCGCATGGGGATGGCCCAGGTGCCCCTGCCCGGTGGCTGCCAGATCGGCACACGGCCGGTCGTGGAGCATGTCAAGGGGCTCAAGGCCCTCGGCGCCCAGGTCACCATCGAGCACGGCGTGGTCACCGCCGTGGTGCCGGGCCGCCAGCGGCGCCTGACCGGCGGCCACATCCACCTCGACTGCCCCAGCGTCGGTGCCACCGAGACCCTGATGATGGCGGCCGCTCTCGCCGACGGTGAGACGGTCATCGACAACGCCGCGCAGGAGCCCGAGGTGATCGACCTGGCCCGGCTGCTGCTGGCCATGGGGGCCAAGGTGCGCGGCGCCGGCACCCCCACCATCACCATCGTCGGGGTGGAGCGCCTCCACGGCGCCGACTACGCCGTCATCCCCGACCGCATCGAGGCCGGCACCTTCCTGCTGGCGGGGGCCATCACCCGTTCGCGGCTGCGGGTGTTCCCCGCCCTGCCCGAGCACCTGGGCGCGGTGATCACCAAGCTTGAGGAGGCCGGCTGCCGCATCGAGGCCGATGGCCAGGGCCTGATCCTCACCGCCAGCAAGGTGCGGGCGGTTGATCTGCGCACCCAGCCCTTCCCCGGCTTCCCCACCGACCTGCAGGCCCCGTTCATGGCCCTGCTGGCCACCGCCGAAGGCACCAGCATGGTGGTGGAGAACATCTTCGAGAACCGTCTCCAGCACGTGGCCGAGCTGCAGCGCATGGGCGCCTCGATCCGCATGCAGGGCAACACCGCCTGCGTCGAAGGGGTCGCCCGGCTCAGCGGCGCCCCCGTCCATGGCACCGACCTGCGCGCCTCCGCCGCCATGGTGCTCGCCGGCCTTGCCGCCGACGGCATCACCACCGTGAGGGGCCTGGAATACCTCGACCGGGGCTACGCCGATCTGGAGGGCAAGCTCAACGCCGCCGGCGCCTCGATCCGCAGGCTCCCCACCACCGCCGCCTAGAGTCCGCCCTTCGGGAGCGTGCCGGAATTGGTAGACGGACTCGACTCAAAATCGAGCGCCTTCGGGCATGTGGGTTCGAGTCCCACCGCTCCCATCCAGCCGGTGATGGACACCTACGGGCGCTATCCCCTGGCACTGACGCGCGGCAAGGGCGTCTGGCTCTGGGATGACCAGGGCCGGCGCTATCTCGACATGGTGGCCGGCATCGCCGTCTGCACCCTGGGCCACAGCGATCCTGTGCTGCAGCGGCGCCTCTGCCGGCAGCTGGGCCGTCTCCAGCACGTCTCCAATCTCTACCGGATTCCGGAACAGGAGGCCCTGGCCGCGGCGATCACCGCCCGCAGCTGCACCGACCGGGTCTTCTTCTGCAATTCCGGTGCCGAGGCCAACGAGGCCGCCATCAAGCTGGCCCGCAAGCACGGCCACCAGGTGCGCGGCATCGCCGATCCGCTGATCCTCACCGCCGAGGCCAGCTTCCACGGCCGCACCCTGGCGGCGGTGACCGCGACGGGCCAGCCCAAGTACCACCAGGGTTTCGAGCCCATGGTGTCGGGCTTCCGCTACTTCCCCTACAACGACATCGCCCGCTTCGAGGCGCTGCTGGCGTCCTGTGAAGCCGAGGGTCCACGGGTGGCGGCCGTGCTGCTCGAACCGATCCAGGGCGAGGGCGGGGTCAACCCCGGCGATCCGGCCTTCTTCCGGCGCGTGCGGGAGCTCTGCGATGCCCATCGGATCCTGCTCATCTTCGACGAGGTGCAGATCGGGGTCGGCCGCAGCGGCCGCTGGTGGGGCTACGAACAGCTCGGGGTCGAGCCCGATGCCCTGACCATGGCCAAGGGCCTGGGTGGCGGCATCCCCATCGGCGCCCTGGCGGTGAAGGCCGCGGCCGACCACTTCCGCCCCGGCGACCACGCCAGCACCTTCGGCGGCAACCCCTTCGCCTGCCGCGCCGGCCTCACGGTGATCGAGGAGATCGAACGCCGGGGGCTGCTGGAGAAGGTGAGCGCCAACGGCGCACTGCTCCAGTCCCTGCTCCAGGAGCTGGTGGCCCGGCACCCCGAGCGGCTGGCCGGTGAGCGCGGCTGGGGCCTGCTGCGGGGCCTGGTGCTGCGCGAAGGCGGGCCCACGGCTGCGGAGATCGTCAAGGCGGCCATGGCGGAAAGTCTGCTGCTGGTGCCGGCCGGCCCCGGGGTGGTGCGGTTCGTGCCGCCGCTGGTGGTCAAGCCCCGCCAGCTGCGCAAGGCGGTGAAGCGCCTGGAGAAGGCTCTCCACAGCCTGGCCTGATCCTTTCCTGTCCGTGCCGTCCCCGCTGCCCCCCCCGGTCGACCTGGGCGACCTGCTCGAACCCTTCGCCCGCCGCGGCGTCGACCTGGGCCTGGAGCGGCTGGTTGGCGCCCTGGCCGAGGGGGGACACCCGGAGCGGCGCTTCGCCGCCGCCCAGGTGGCCGGCACGAACGGCAAGGGCTCGATCTGCACCTTCCTGCACGGGATCCTGCGGGCCGCCGGCGTGCACGTGGGCACCTACCGCTCCCCCCATCTGGTGAGCTGGTGCGAGCGCATCCAGGTGGATGACGCCTGGATCACGCCCACCACCCTGCGGGAGGATCTGGCGCGCTGGCAGCCCCTGGCCCGCCAGCACCGACTCACCCCCTTCGAGCTGATCACGGCCGCGGCCTTCGGGCATTTCGCCCGTGAGCGGGTGAACCTGGCGGTGCTGGAGGTGGGCCTGGGGGGACGGCTCGATGCCACCACCGTCCACCCGCACCGACCGGTGATCGGCTTCGGGGCCATCGGCCTCGACCACCGCGAACACCTGGGCGACACCCTGGCCGCCATCGCCGCCGAGAAGGCCGCCGTGATGGGACCGGGCTGCCGGGCCTTCAGCTGCGCCCAGGAGCCCGAGGCCCGCCGGGTGCTGGAAGCGGAGGCGCTCCATCGCGGCGCCAGCCTGCAGTGGCTGGACCCCCTGCCCGCGGTGGCCGATGGGGGGCCCCACCTGGGCCTGGCGGGGGAACTGCAGCGCCACAACGGCGCCGTGGCGGTGGCCATGGCCCGGGCCCTGACCGCCCCGGACGGCCCGCTGGCCGGCACGCCCCTGGATGCGGCGACGATCCACGCCGGCCTGGCAGCGGCCCGCTGGCCCGGGCGGCTGGAGCGGCACCGCTGGCGGGGCCGCGAGCTGCTGATCGACGGAGCCCACAATCCCCCTGCGGCGGCGACCCTGCGCCGCGAGCTCGACGGGCTCGACGGGGGCGCCGAGGGGGGCCGGCCGCGCCGCTGGCTGCTGGGCATCCAGCGCCACAAGGAGGGGGCGGTGATGCTGGAGCAGTTGCTGCGCCCCGGCGATCGGGCGGCGGTGGTGGCGGTGCCGGACCATGCCAGCTGGACCCTGGAGGAGCTGGCCGCCGCCTGTCCGGGGAAGGCCGATCAACTCGAGCCGGCCGGCAGCCTGGCCGCCGGACTGGACAGCCTGCTGCCAGGCGGGCCGCTGCCGGTGGTGGCCGGCTCCCTGTTCCTGCTGGGGGCCGTGCTGCCCCTGTTCGACGCCCCCGAGGCTGACGAAGTCCCCGGGGCCGGCCAGCCTGAAGGGGTCCCCGGCAGCCACGGTCCATGACGACGGTCCCCGCCTCCGCTGCCCCCCAGCCCGCCGGCAGCCCCCGTCGGTCGCGCCTGCGCCTGCAGCTGGCGGGCCCGCTGCTGGTCCTGCTCCTGGGCCTGCTGCTGCTGGCCCCCTCCGGCGCCCTGGCCGACTTCCAGGACCGGGTCGACTACACCCTCACCAACCAGAGCGGCAAGGACTTCAGCGGCCAGAAGCTGGCCGGCAGCTCCTTCGCCGGGGCCACGGGCCGCCAGGCCCGCTTCAGGGACGCGGATCTGCACGGGTCGATCCTCACCCAGGCCGCCTTTCCCGAGGCCGATTTCCACGGCGCCGATCTCAGCGACGCCCTGATGGACAAGGTGGACATGAGCGGCACCGACCTCACCGGCGCGGTGCTGCGCGGAGCCATCGCCTCCGGCAGCAACTTCACCGGGGCCACGGTCACCGATGCGGACTTCACCGATGCCCTGCTCGACCGGGTGGACCAGCGCAACCTCTGCCGTGAGGCCCGGGGCACCAACCCGGTAACCGGCGCCGACACCCGCCTGAGCCTCGACTGCCCCTGAGGCGCCGCCGCGGCGCCCCTAGCCCGTCCAGCCCCGCAGCTTGCCCGGATTCATCAGTCCGGCCGGGTCGTGGGCGGCCTTGGCGGCCACCTGGTCGGCATCCACCACCCCGAGCCCGCCATCCTCGACGGTGATCACGTGGGGATCGAAGGGCACCGCCCCCAGCCCGCGGCACTGGGCGACGAGTTCGGCCAGGGCCTCGGGACCCTGCCAGCGCACCAGGGGCAGGGCCGTCAGCCGGGGCGCCCCCATGTGGCGCACCCCCTCCAGGTGCCAGAGCACGTCGGTGCCCCAGCGCTCGCGCACGACCTCGAGCAGGGGCGCCTCCGGCCGGGGCAGCAGCAGCTGCAGGTAGGTCCAGTCCGGCGCCTGGGCCCGCCAGTGCAGGGTGGTGTGGTTCCAGGTGAGTTCCCCCAGGGGCAGGCCCCGCCCCCGTCCCGGCTCGGGCCGCCGGCCCTGCCAGCGGATCCGGCCGCCCCGGGCCGCCAGCCAGCCGGGCATGGGCTCCAGGCTGTCGGGGGCGGCGTGCAGCAGCAGCCGGTGCTCGCCGGAACCGGCGGCGGGGCAGCCGGCGGGCCAGGGCATGGCCGCCGCCACCGGGGCCTCCAGCAGGCAAAGGGCGTTGAGCAGCAGGGCGGTGGTGGGCAGGTCACGGGACGCCTCCAGGGCCTCCTCCCAGCGGTCGAACCCCACCACCAGCTGCTCCCAGGCCACCGCTGCGGTGGTGGCCAGCCGCAGCGCGGTGAGGATCCCGTTGGTGCCGTAGGCGTGGTTGAGGGGGGCACTGGCGGCGGCATCGAGGCGCAGCAGCCGCGGCTCGGCCTCCAGCGTCACCACCTCCAGGCCCAGCAGGTGGCCCGGGTCGCGCAGGAACCCCCAGCGCAGGGACCCCAGACCGCCCGACCCCCCGGCGATGAAGCCCCCGAGGGTGGCGCTGCGGTAGGTGCTGGGCGCCATCCGCAGCGCCCGGCCGTGGGCCATGAGCTGGCCATCCAGATGGGCCAAGATGCAGCCGGACTCCGCCTCGATCACGCCGCTGTCCGCGTCCACCGACCGCAGCCGGTTGAGGCCGCCCATGTCGAGCACCAGGCCCCCGGCCAGGGGCACGCATTGGCCGTAGTTGCCGGTGCCGGCGCCCCGCACGGTCAGCGGCACCCGGTGGCGGGCGCAGGCCCCGGCCACCGCCATCACCTGCTCCACGCGCTCCACCTTCACGGCCAGCTGGGCACGGCGGCCCTTCAGCAGCGGCGCCAGCACGGGGGAATAGTCGTGGAAGTCGGCCGAGAGCCGGCCCAGCTCCGCCGCGGCGAGGATCGGCGTCAGGCCCAGTGGGCTGGCAGCCAGTTCGTCCACCAGGGCCCGGATCCGTTCCGGATCGGCCAGGGCGGGGAGACTCCCCGGAACGGTGGTGTCAGACATGGCAGGCGGCCAGGGGTGGGGACGGTTCTTCGCAGGGGGGCGGCTCCAGCCAGCGGCCGGCCCGCAGCACCCGCCGCCGGGGGGGACGGGCCAGCAGCTCGGCCCAGGAGCTGGCCCCCAGCACGACGAGATCGGCCGGGGCGCCCTCCCGCAGCACCCCGTCCCACTCCAGGCCGAGCAGGTGGGCCGCGGCGGTGCTGAAGGGGCTCAGCCCCAGGCGCCGCCAGGGCATCAGGTGGCTGGCGGCCAGGCTGAAGCGCAGCAGGGCGATGGGATCGAAATCCCCCCCCGGGAACCAGGGATCCTGGACATTGTCGGCCCCCACGGCCACGGTCACCCCGGCCTCCTGCAGCTGGCGGATCGGGGCCTGGGGCCGCAGGGACGGCGTGCGGCGGTGGTGCTTGCTCAGCAGCCAGAGATTGGTGGTGGGCAGGGCCACCACCCCCACCGCCGCGTCCGCCATCGCCTCCGCCAGGCGGCGGCAGGGCCGGTCGGCCAGCAGGCCCATGCTGCTGGCGTGGCTGCAGGTGAGCGGCACCTTGATGCGGTGGCGCAGCAGCAGCTCGCTGACCAGGGCCACGCCGCGGCCGTGGTCGTCGGCACTCTCGTCGACATGCAGATCCACACCGCAGCCGAGGCGCTCCGCCAGCCGCAGCAGGGCCAGCAGGCCGGCGCGGTCGGCCGGAGTGGAGCGGAAGGGGGCACCGAGCACCCCCCCCAGCAGGCCGCCGCGGGCGGCGACCCAGGCGGCGAACGCCTCCCCCTCGGCCGTCCGCCAGTGGCCCACCGGCACCAGGGCCACCAGCTGCAGCTCCACCCGGCCGCGCCAGCGGTCGCGCAGCTCCAGCAGCACCTCCCAGCTGGGGGTGGCCCAGGGGCCCAGGCTGTCGATGTGGCTGCGGATCGCCCGCAGGCCGTAGCGCCAGGCCCGCTCCAGGGCCCGCTCCCCCCGCCGGCGCACCACCTCGGCCTGGCGGTCGGCCGCCTCCAGGCTGTTCGCCGCCATGGCACCCGCCATGGTGCCTTCGGCGTTGGGGAACGCCTCGCCGCTGAAGGCCTTGTCGAGGTGGGCATGGGGCTCCACCAGCGGCGTGAGCGCCAGGGGCGCCGGCGCGTCGCCCTCCCCATCACCGCCGGAGCCTGCAGCCAGCCCGTGGATGGCGCGGATCCGCCCATCGCCATGCTCCAGCCGCACCGTCACCAGCCCCTGGTCGTCCGCGGCCGGCAGGGGGGCCTTGGGGTCGAGCAGGAGCCTGGGGATCCGCATCGGTGGCAGCAGGGGGCCAGGCGGGGGCAGGCGGCCGGGAGGGGGCGCCCCGCTCACGGCATCGGGCTCCCCGGCGCGCTCTCACCGGCGCTGAGGAGCACGAAATGGCCGGCCATCGCCAGGGTGACAGCGTCGTAGCGGGGGATGCTCCAGTTGGGCAGCACCTTCTCACCGCCCAGCCGGGTGCCGTAGATGCTGAACAGGCCGAAGTTGTAGCGGCGTGAATGCTCCCGGGCGAGGCGACCCAGCACCTTGCGCTGGGATCGCACCAGCTCCGGACAGTTCTGGATCAGCAACCGGGCCAGCAGCGGCAGCCCCTCGTTGCGGCACAGCTCCTCGCTGGCCAGTTCGGTGAGTTTCTCAGCGGCGAAGTCCTCGAAAGCCGCCGGTCCGGGGTTGGTGACGGCAAGCCCGATCAGGCCCCCCGCGGCGGCGGTGAGGCCCAGGAGGCCGGAAACGGTGCGGGTGGCGGTGGTCGGCGGTGGCAAGAGGGGGGCCGGCAGGCTCGCTTGATACATTGGCAAAGACCGCGGCGGGCGTCGCCAAGTGGTTAAGGCAGTGGCTTGTGGCGCCACCATTCGGGGGTTCGAGTCCCCTCGCTCGCCCTTCAGGCCCGGCGCTACGGCGTCGGGCTTCTTTCTTGGCTGAGCAGCAGCTCCAGCAGGGCCTCGCCGCCCTGGCGCACCGGATCGAGGCAGGGCAGCCCCGTCTCCCTGGCCGTGGCCGCCAGCGCCGCCGCCGCCGCGGCCCCATCCAGGTGGGCGGTGTTCAGGGCGATGGCCGCCACCTTGGGGGGCGGAGCGGAGCCCGCCGGCCGGCCCAGGGCCGCCAGCGCCTCCACGGCGGCGATCACCTGGGGCAGGGGGGGCAGGGGGCAGTCCGCCAGCCGCTGGATCGTGTGCTGACCGGCGCGGTGCACCAGCAACAGATCGGTGGGCTGGCTGCCGCGGATCAGGGGCAGGGTGGCGCTCGAGCCCGGGTGGCAGAGGGAGCCCTGTCCCTCGACCAGCACCAGGGTGTCCGGGCCGGCGTCCGCGGCGGCGGCCAGCACCGCCGCCTCCACGGCGCCAGCCGCGTAATCGATGCGCACGGCATCGAGGGCCACGCCCCCGCCGCTGATCAGGATGCCGGCCTGGCCGGTGCCGACGAAGCGGGCATCGCGGCCGCGGCGCCGGGCGGCGGCCAGCAGCTCCAGGCAGGCGCTCATCTTGCCCACCGACATGTCCGTGCCCACCGCCAGCAGCCGGCGGCCCGGCAATCCGGCCGCCCGGCCGGAAGCCACCGTTAGCCCGGGGGGCTCCCGGCGCAGATCCCAGATCCACCGGCCCGGCCGCACCAGGGCCGCCAGCGACGGGTCGTCCGCCAGGCGGCTGTGCAGACCGCTGGCCAGCGACAGCCCCGCCTCCAGGGCAGCCGCCACGTCGGGGACCATGGCCGGCGGCAGCCGGCCGCCGGAGGGTGCCAGCCCCACCACCGCCACCTCCGGAGCGAAGGGAAGGGCCTCCGCCAGGGACCCCACCACCGGCACGTCGCGGCGGATCCCGGTGACCGCCCGCAGGTCGGCGCCGGGGTGGTCCGGATCCACCACCGCCACGATCGGGCCGTGCCGGTAGCGCAGCATCGCCAGGCCCGTCTTGCCGCTGAGGTTGTCCAGGCCCCCGTGCTGCAGCAGCACGATCGGGACGTCAGCCCCGAGCATGGAGCACCCCCAGGCCGGCAGCCGTCCCCGGCCGCAGCCGATCCCCCTCCAGGACGGGGCCGCTGAAGGGGTCGTCCACCAGGTTCAGGTGGCTGTCGAGGTCCGGCCAGCGCACCAGGGGCAGCAGCTGGGCGGCGGCCCCATTGAGCAGGGCGCTGTCGGAGTAGCAGCCGAGCATCACCCCGAGGCCCAGGCGCCGCGCGGCCCTGGCCATCAGCAGGGCCTCCCCCAGCCCGCCGCTCTTGAGCAGCTTGATGTTCACCCCGTCGACGTAAGGGGCGAGCCGCACCAGGTCGGCCAGGTTCCAGCAGCTCTCGTCGGCCACCAGGGCGATAGGGCAGTCGAGTTCCAGGGCGGCAAACGCAGCGCAATCGGCCTCCGGATCCTCCAGGGGGGCCAGGGGCTGCTCCACCAGCGCCACGCCCTCAGCGTCGAGCCAGCCGAGCATCGGCCGGGCCTGCTCCAGGCTCCAGCCGCCGTTGGCATCCACCTGGAGCTCGCAGGCCACCCCATGGCTCTGGCGGCGCCGCTCCAGCGCCTGGCCCACCGCCCGCACCAGGGCCCGGTCGTGGTCGAGGCCCTCCGGACTGCCGAGCTTGAGCTTGATGCGGCTGGCGGGCAGCTGCTGCCACCAGCGCTCCAGCCGCTCCAGCACCGCCGCCTCACTGCCCAGCCCCAGGGTCACGCTGGTGGGGACGATCGCACCGTCATCGAGGCCCCAGAGCCGCCACAGGGGCTGGCTCAGCCGCTGCCCCCACCAGTCGTGCAGGGCCAGATCGACGGCGCAGCGGGCCGGGGGCGACAGCGTCTCCAGCAGGGGGTCGAGGGCCTGGAACGGCTCCGGCGCGACGCTCTCCAGGGCCGGCAGGACGGCCTCCAGTTCGGCAGCCAGGTCGTCGGTGCGGTAGGCCCTGTGGCCGGTGTCGAAGCCACCGGTCTCACCGCGGCCGGTGATGCCGTCGTGCTCGAGTTCCAGCAGCAGGTGCTCAACGGCGGCGGTGGTGCCGCGGCTGATGGCCAGGGGCACCGCCTTGGTGAGGGGAAAGCGGCGCAGGCGGCAGCGCATGCCAGAAAGGGGCCGGGAGGTTCACGCTGCCATAGCCGCCGCGCTGCAGCCGGCAGGGCGATAGCGGAAACTGGATCCCATGACAGCCACCGTTTCCGGCCCGCAGGCCGAGCAGGCGCCGTCGGCACGGCGCGGCAGCTACTGGATCACCACCTTCGGCTGCCAGATGAACAAGGCGGATTCCGAGCGCATGGCCGGAATCCTCGAAGCCATGGGCTACATCCCCGGCAGCGACGAGCACAGCGCCGATCTGGTGCTCTACAACACCTGCACAATCCGGGACAACGCCGAGCAGAAGGTCTACAGCTACCTGGGGCGGCAGGCCCAGCGCAAACGGGCCAATCCCGGCCTCACCCTGGTGGTGGCCGGCTGCGTGGCCCAACAGGAGGGGGAGTCCCTGCTGCGGCGGGTGCCGGAGCTGGATCTGGTGATGGGCCCCCAGCACGCCAACCGGCTCGAGGCGCTGCTCACCCGGGTGGAGACCGGCCAGCAGGTGGTGGCCACCGACGAGCACCACATCCTCGAGGACATCACCACCGCGCGGCGGGACAGCGCCGTCTGCGCCTGGGTGAACGTCATCTACGGCTGCAATGAGCACTGCACCTACTGCGTGGTTCCCTCCGTGCGGGGCCGGGAGCAGTCGCGGCTGCCCGAGGCGATCCGCCTGGAGATGGAGGGACTGGCGGCGCGGGGCTACCGGGAGGTCACCCTGCTGGGCCAGAACATCGACGCCTACGGCCGCGACCTGCCCGGCATCACCGCCGAGGGCCGTCGGGCCCACACCCTCACCGACCTGCTGCGGGCGGTGCACGACGTGCGGGGCCTCGAGCGCATCCGCTTCGCCACCAGCCACCCCCGCTACTTCACCGACCGGCTGATCGACGCCTGCGCCGACCTGCCCAAGGTCTGCGAACACTTCCACATCCCGTTCCAGAGCGGTGACGACGACGTGCTGCGGGCCATGGCCCGGGGCTACACCGTGGAGCGCTATCGGCGGATCATCGAGCGCATCCGCCAGCGCCTCCCCGATGCGGCCATCAGCGCCGACGTGATCGTGGCCTTCCCCGGCGAAACCGACGCCCAGTTCCGCCGCACCCTGGCCCTGATCGAGTCGATCGGCTTCGACCAGGTCAACACCGCCGCCTACTCGCCGCGGCCCGGCACACCGGCGGCCGACTGGCCCGACCAGTTGCCGGAGGCGGTGAAGGTGGAACGGCTGCAGGAGCTCAACGCCCTGGTGGAGAGGGTGGCTGCGGAGCGCAGCGCCCGCTACCTGGGGCGGCGGGAGCAGGTGCTGGCCGAGGGGGTGAACCCCCGCGACCCTGCCCAGCTGATGGGCCGCACCCGCACCAACCGCCTCACCTTCTTCGCCGCCGACCCCGGCGATGGCCGCCCCTTCGCCCCCGGGGACCTGGTCGACGTGGAGATCGAGACGGTGCGGCCGTTCAGCCTCAGCGGCCGGCCCCTGGGCCGGGGCGGCATTCGCTGATACGTTTGGCCCTCTTTCCTGCGCCGATGGCCCCCACCCCCACCCGCGTCGGCCTGGTGTTCGGGGGAGCCTCCGGCGAACACGCCGTCTCGATCCTTTCGGCCCGCACCGTGCTGCGGGGACTGCGCAGCGGGGCCAATGCCGAGCGCTACCGGGTCAGCAGCTTCTACATCGATCGCGGCGGCCGCTGGTGGCCCGACGCCGTGGCCGCGGCGGTGCTGGAGCGGGGGGTGCCGGCCGAACCCGGCGATCTGCCGGGACCGGCGGAACCGGGGGGCTTCCGAGGCTTCCCCGAAGGCGCCCTGGACATCGAGGTCTGGTTCCCGGTGCTGCATGGCCCCAACGGGGAGGACGGCACGATCCAGGGACTGTTCACCCTCATGGGGGTGCCCTACGTGGGCTCCGGGGTGCTGGGATCGGCGCTGGGCATGGACAAACAGGCCATGAAGGCCGCCTTCGCCGCCGCCGGCCTGCCCCAGGTGCCCTACGCCTGCGTCGCCGCCCATGAGCTGGCCGGCGGTGATGGCGGTCCGGAGGCCCTGCTGGAGCGGCTGGAGAGCAGCCTCGGCTACCCCTGCTTCGTCAAGCCGGCCAACATGGGCTCCTCGGTGGGCATCAGCAAGGCCAGCGACCGCGACGGCCTGCTCAAGGGCCTGGAGCTGGCGGCCGGCCTCGACCGGCGCCTGGTGGTGGAGCAGGGCGTCCAGGCCCGGGAGCTCGAATGCGCCGTGCTGCGGCGGCCCGGGGGCCCCGGCGACGGCCTCAGTGCCTCGGTGCTGGGGGAGATCCGCTTCGACGCCGACTGGTACGACTACGAGACCAAGTACAGCGAGGGCCACAGCCACACCATCATCCCCGCACCCGTGAGCGAGGCAGTGAGCGAACGGGCCAGGGCGATGGCGCTGGCCGCCTGCCGGGCGGTGGACGCCGGTGGCCTGGCCCGGGTCGACTTCTTCTACGACGAGGCCACAGGCAGCCTCTGGCTGAACGAGATCAACACCCTGCCGGGCTTCACCAGCCAGAGCATGTACCCCATGCTGTGGGAGGCCAGCGGATGTCCGCTCCCCGACCTGGTGCACCAATTGGTGCTGGGCGCGGGAGGATCGGAGCTCCGGATGAACGTGGAAGGAACGGCGCCGTGATCCATGGCCTGCTGTGGCTGCCCCTGCTGGCGGCCTTTGTGCTCCTGGTGGCCCTCGGCTGGGTCGAGCGGCGACGCCAGCAACAGTTCCGCGACTGGGCGAGCGGCGCCGAACTGGCCAAGCTCGACGGCTGCGGGGCCGCCCGGCTCGTCGACGGGGAGCTGACCTGGAGCCGGTTCGTGGCCGGCAGCTTCCAGCCGGTGGGCCACTTCACCATCAAGCAACTGGAAATGGTCGAGCTGCTCTCCCTCAGCTCCGGGGAGGCCCCCCTGACCGAAGAGAGCGAAGGGGCCTGTCGTCTGCGGCTGGTGGGGGGCGGCCAGCAGGCGGAACTGCCCTTCGCCGATGCCCGCCGGGCCCGCACCTGGATGGATGAACTCATGGCCCGTTCCCGCTGCGAGCTGTGAAGCAGGTCCCGCCGTCGCCGGGAGCGCCCCCGTCGCCGGGAGCACCGTTGCCGCCAGGTGTGCTGCGCCGCAAGGAACTGCGCCGTCAGCGTCGCGGTGAGCGACTGCGCCAGCTGTGGCGGATCCTGGTCTTCAGCGGCATGTCCGTCGGCCTGGGCTACCTGCTGCTGCGGCAGGGCTGGACCCTGCGGGAACCGAGCCAGGTGGAGGTGCTCGGCAGCGCCGTGGTCAGTCGCGACCAGGTGATCGCGGCGGCGGGTCTGCGCTTCCCCCAGCCCCTGATGGCCCTGCAGCCCCGCCTGGTGGCCAGCGACCTGATGGGGGCCTTGCCGGTGGAGCAGGTGAAGGTGAGCCGGCTGATGCTGCCGCCGCGGCTGCGGGTGGAGCTGAAGGACCGGGAGGCGGTGGCCCGGGCGGTGCGACGCACCGACCGCGGGCCGGAGATGGGCTTCGTCGACGGCCTCGGCAACTGGATCAGCATCCGCCAGCACATGGGCATCCGCAGCCAGGGAGACCTCTCCCTGCTGGTCGTCGGCTGGAACGCCCGCCACCGGTCGGTGCTGGCCCAGGTGCTCGAGGAACGGGAGGTGCTGGGTCCCGGCCTGCGGGAGATCCGCTTCGAGCCGGACGGCAGCCTCTGGCTCAGCACCACCCAGCTGGGCCGGGTGCGCCTGGGCCCCCCGGATGCCCGGCTGCCCCGGCGGCTGGAGGTGGTCGCCCACCTCAGCCGGACCCTGCCGGCCACCATGAAGGGCTCCCCACCCCAGCTGATCGATCTGACCGATCCGGAGCAGCCGGAACTGAGCCTGGGCACCAGGGGGGGCAGCGGCGCACCGGCCCTGACCGCGCCGCCCCCTCCCCCCGGGCCCGCCGCCGCGACGCCCCGCCCGGCTCCTGCCGGCACCCAGTGAGGCCTGCGGGAGCCCGGTGACCAGCCAGACAATCCTCACAGGCCGTTGCGACCTGCTGAGATTCGGTCCAATGTGATCTATCGGCAACTCTGGCTGAGCTGGCCACCGACATAATGCAGCCGCAGATCAACGGCCACACACCCTCTCCCGCGATGTCGCGCGATCAGGACCGCCCATACCACGTCGATCTTTCGTCCCCGCAGGAGCCCCACGCGATGAGCCAGATCTCGCCCAGCAGCAATGGGATCGTCCCGAGCCAGTCGGCCCGGATCGAGGTGATCGGCGTGGGGGGAGGCGGCAGCAACGCGGTCAACCGGATGATCGCCACCGACCTCAACGGGGTGGGCTACCGGGTGCTCAACACCGACGCCCAGGCCCTGCTGCAGTCGGCCGCGGGCCAGCGGATCCAGCTGGGCCAGAAGCTCACCCGGGGCCTCGGGGCCGGCGGCAACCCGGTGATCGGCCAGAAGGCGGCGGAGGAATCCCGGGCCGACCTGCAGCAGTCCCTGGAAGGGGCTGATCTCGTCTTCATCGCCGCCGGCATGGGCGGCGGCACCGGCACCGGCGCCGCGCCGATCGTCGCCGAGGTGGCCAAGGAGTGCGGCGCCCTCACCGTGGGCATCGTCACCAAACCCTTCGGCTTCGAGGGCCGCAAGCGGCTGCGGCAGGCGGAGGAGGGCATCGCCCGCCTGGCCGAGCATGTCGACACGCTGATCATCATTCCCAACGACCGCCTGCGGGACGCCATCGCCGGCGCGCCGCTGCAGGAGGCCTTCCGCGCCGCCGACGACGTGCTGCGCATGGGCGTCAAGGGCATCACCGACATCATCACCAGGCCCGGCCTGGTGAACGTCGACTTCGCCGACATCCGCTCGGTGATGGCCGACGCCGGCACCGCCCTGCTGGGCATCGGCGTGGGCTCCGGGCGTTCACGGGCCATCGAGGCGGCCCAGGCCGCCATGAGCAGCCCGCTGCTGGAGTCGGCCCGCATCGACGGGGCCAACGGCTGCGTCATCAACATCAGCGGCGGCAAGGACATGACCCTGGAGGACATGACCACCGCCTCGGAGGTGATCTACGACGTGGTCGATCCCGACGCCAACATCATCGTGGGCGCCGTGGTGGACGAATCCCTCGAGGGGGAGATCCACGTCACGGTGATCGCCACCGGCTTCCAGAGCGGCGGCCACTACCGGCCGGAGCGACCCGCCGCCAGCTTCGCCGAGACCCTCACCCACACGCCCGAGGAGCGGGGAGCCATGATCCCGCCGTTCCTGATCAACCGCCAGAACCGGGTCGACTGAGCCGCGGTTTGAAGAGGGTGACCCGGAGTCCACGCCTGCCCTGAGCATCCCGTGTGGCTGCTCCCTTCCGGTCCTGACCAGATTTGGGCGTCAGAGCCGCATGGGTCCGAGTCGGGTTGATGCTAGCAATGCCCCCTGCGACCCCCCGTGCCGTGCCCCTGCGACCCGCTGATCTGACACGGCGCAAGCAGGCGGGCCTGCCGATCACCGTGCTCACCGCCTGGGACGCCCTCTCCGCCGCCGTGGTGGCCGGCGCCGGGGTGGATGCGGTTCTGGTGGGCGACTCCCTGGCGATGGTGGTTCTCGGCCACGCCACCACCCTCCCGGTGACCCTCGAGGAGATGCTCCACCACTGCCGCGCCGCCGGCCGGGGGCTGGCGGCGGCTGCCCCGCAGGACCCGCCCCTGCTGATCTGCGACCTGCCCTTCCTCAGCTACCAGTGCGGGGCCGATGCGGCCGTGGCCGCGGCGGGCCGGGTGCTGAAGGAGACCCCCGCCGTGGCGGTCAAGCTGGAGGGCGCCGAACCCGAGACCCTGGCCGTGATCGACCGGATGGTGCGCAGCGGGATTCCGGTCATGGGCCACCTGGGGCTGACCCCCCAGTCGGTGCATCAGCTGGGCTACCGGCGCCAGGCCGGCGATCCGATCAGCCAGGAGCGGCTGCGGCGGAAGGCCGGCGCCCTGCAGGAGGCCGGCTGCTTCGCCCTGGTGCTCGAGCATGTGCCGGCGGAGCTGGCCGCGGAGCTGAGCGCCGCCCTGGTGATTCCGGTGATCGGCATCGGCGCCGGTGACGGCTGTGACGGCCAGGTGCGGGTGACGGCCGACCTGCTGGGGCTCACGACCCGCCAGCCCCCCTTCAGCCCGCCCCTGATGCAGGGCCGGGCCCTGGCGGTGGAGGTCCTGGGCCGCTGGGTCAGGGAGCAGGGGCCAGCTGCCCCCGGGGCGAGGGCCGTTCCAGCTCCTGCCACCAGGCCAGCATCTCCCGCAGCACCCCATTGCTGAGGGCCAGCCCCTCCGGGTCGGCCAGGCGCCAGCGGGGGCCCTCGACGCGCAGCAGGCCGCGCCGCTCGTAGTCCTCGAGCCGCGCCCGCAGCCCGTCGAGGAGCGAGGCCGCCAGGCGCTCCTGGCGCGCCAGCCGCGCCAGGTTCACCCCCTCCCGGCAGCGCAGGCCCACCATCAGCCGCTCATCGAAGGGCATGCCCTCCTCCTGGGCCTCCCCGTCCAGCGCCTCCCCGTCCAGCATCTCCGCGTAGCCGGCACGGGTGCGGGGGTGGGCCCGCCGGCGACCGCGGGGGGCGCCGGTGGCGCCCATGCCGAACCCCCACCAGCCGGCACCGCTCCAGTAGACGCGGTTGTGGCGGGACGCGTGGCCGGGCAGGGCGTAGTTGGACACCTCGTAGTGGCCGTAGCCGGAAGCGGTGAGCCGGCTCCAGGTCAGGTCCATCAGGTCGGCGGCCAGATCCTCCGGCGGCAGGGCGAGCTGCCCCAGGGCCAGGCGTCGCTCGAAGACCGTGCCGGGCTCGATGCTGAGGTCGTACACCGACAGATGGGGGGGCTCCAGGGCGATGGCCTCGGCCAGCTGGCCGTCCCAGTGGGCCAGGCCCTGCCGGGGCAGCCCCTGGATCAGATCCAGGCTCCAGCTGGCCAGCTCCCCCCGGTGTCGGGCCCGGCGCAGCCAGCCGGCCGCCTCCCGCAGGTCCGCCCCCCGGTGGCGCCGGCCCAGGTCCGCCAGCACCCGATCGTCGAAGCTCTGGCCCCCCAGGCTGACCCGGTTGATGCCCGCGGCCAGGTAGTCCGCCAGGCGGGCCTGATCAAAGCTGGCCGGATCCAGCTCCAGGCTCAGCTCCGCCCCCTGGGCCAGTCCGTAGCGACACTCCAGGGCCTCCAGGATGGCGGCCACCTGGGCCCCGGTCAGCATCGAGGGGGTGCCGCCACCGAGGTAGACGGTCGCCAGCGGCGGGCCGGCCGGGGAGCTGGCGATCTCCCGGTGCAGCAGGGGGAGGTAGGCGGCGATGGAGCCGGAGGAGGCCCCGTCGGCCCTGTCCCCGAGGGGCACCACCGGGAAGTCGCAGTAGAAACAGCGCCGGTGGCAGAAGGGAATGTGGACGTAGGCGGATCGGGGATCCATCACGGGCGGTAATCCCTGGGGCCCAAACGGCGGAAGATCGGCCAAGCTTCTTTCAAACCTGCCGGGCGGCCGAGGCGTCGGGACTTCGAAGCATGGTGGACACCCTCATCTTGCTGCTGTTCCTGATCTCAGGGGCAGCCACCGGCTGGCTCGGGGTTGACCTGCTGCCGGAACAGCTGCTGCTGCAGGTGACCAACCAGGAGGGCCTGCGCACCGTGATGGGGGGCTTCGGCGCCTTCTTCGGCCTGATCGCCGGCATCTTCTTCCAGCAGCTGCGGCGGCGCCTGATGGCCCAGGTGCGCAGCATGCCCACCGACCTGCTGATCAGCCGGGCGGTGGGCCTGATCCTGGGCCTGCTGGTGGCCAACCTGTTGCTGGCGCCGATCCTGCTGCTGCCCCTGCCCTGGGAAGTGGTGCTGGTGAAGCCGCTGGCGGCGGTGCTCAGCAACGTCTTCTTCGGGGTGCTGGGCTACAACTTGGCGGAGGTGCACGGCCGCACCCTGCTGCGCCTGTTCAACCCGGCCAGCACCGAGGCCCTGCTGGTGGCCGATGGCGTGCTGCTGCCCGCCAGCGCCAAGATCCTCGACACCAGCGTGATCATCGACGGGCGCATCCGGGGCCTGCTGGCCTCCGGGCTCCTGGAGGGCCAGGTGATCGTCGCCCAGGCCGTGATCGACGAACTCCAGGCCCTGGCTGACTCCTCCAACGGCGAGAAGCGGGCCAAGGGACGGCGGGGCCTGAAGCTGCTCACCGAACTGCGGGAGAACTACGGCCGCCGACTGGTGGTCAACAGCACCCGCTACAGCGGCAACGGCGCCGACGACAAGCTGCTCAAGCTCACCGCCGACACCGGCGGCACCCTGCTCACCGCCGACTTCAACCTGGCCCAGGTGGCCCAGGTGCAGGAGCTGAAGGTGCTCAACCTCAGCGAACTGGTCATCGCCCTGCGCCCCGAGGTGCAGCCCGGGGATGGCCTGCAGCTCAAGATCGTGCGCGAAGGCAAGGAGGCCGACCAGGGCGTCGGCTACCTGGAGGACGGCACCATGGTGGTGGTGGAGGATGCCCGCCGCCGCATCGGCGAACGGCTCCCCGTCACCGTCACTGGCGCCCTGCAGACCCCCACCGGCCGCATGGTGTTCGCCCGCTGCGACCGCAGCCCCGAGCGGCCCGGCGAACGGGGCAACGGCCGGGGCCTCGACAAGCAGGGCGGAAAACCCGTCGCCCTGCAGGAGCACCAGCCTCCTGGCCCCGGCTAGGCTCCTGCCTCACGACTGCTTGTGAGCGCGGATGACGGTGTCGGCCCCCTATTACGGCGATTCCGCGGTGATGCGCACACCGCCGCCGGATCTGCCGTCCCTGCTGCTCAAGGAGCGGATCGTCTATCTGGGGCTGCCCCTCTTCTCCGACGACGACGCCAAGCGTCAGATGGGCATCGACGTCACCGAACTGATCATCGCCCAGCTGCTCTATCTGGAGTTCGACAACCCGGAGAAGCCGATCTTCTTCTACATCAACTCCACCGGCACCAGCTGGTATTCGGGCGATGCGATCGGCTTCGAGACCGAAGCCTTCGCCATCTGCGACACCCTGCGCTACGTCAAGCCGCCGGTGCACACCATCTGCATCGGCCAGGCCATGGGCACCGCCGCCATGATCCTCTCGGCCGGCACCAAGGGCCAGCGCGCCGCCCTGCCCCACGCCTCGATCGTGCTGCACCAGCCCCGCTCCGGCGCCCGCGGCCAGGCCAGCGACATCCAGATCCGGGCGAAGGAAGTGCTGCACAACAAGCACAGCATGCTGGAGATCCTGTCGGAGAACACGGGCAAGAGCATCGACGAGCTCTCCCGCGACTCCGACCGGATGACCTACCTCACGGCCGAGGAAGCCATGGCCTACGGCCTGATCGACCGGGTGCTGACCAGCCGCAAGGACCTGCCGGCGGCCGCCCCAATGGCGTGACGCACCAGCAGCTGGGCTGAGCCCCCCGGAGGGCCCTCACCGACCCTCGCTAACACCGGCCCCAGGCCACCCCTCTCCACCACCTCCTCTCTCCGGCTCCGAACGGGAGCCTTCCCGCCATGCCCATCGGCACCCCCAGCGTTCCCTACCGCCTCCCCGGCAGCCAGTACGAGCGCTGGGTCGACATCTACACCCGCCTCGGGGTGGAGCGGATCCTGTTCCTGGGCCAGGAGGTCACCGACGGGATCGCCAACAGCCTGGTGGCCCAGATGCTGTACCTCGACTCCGATGACAGCTCCAAGCCGATCTACCTGTACATCAACTCGCCGGGCGGGTCGGTGACCGCCGGCCTGGCGATTTACGACACCATGCAGTACGTCAAATCGGACGTGGTGACGATCTGCGTCGGTCTGGCGGCCTCCATGGGCGCCTTCCTGCTGGCGGCCGGCACCAAGGGCAAGCGGCTGGCCCTGCCCCACAGCCGGATCATGATCCACCAGCCCCTGGGCGGCACCAGCCAGCGCCAGGCCAGCGACATCGAGATCGAGGCGCGGGAGATCCTGCGCATCAAGGACATGCTCAACCAGTCCCTGGCCGGGATGTGCGGCCAGTCCCTGGAGAAGGTCACCAAGGACACCGACCGCGACTACTTCCTCAGCGCCGCCGAGGCCAAGGAGTACGGCCTGATCGACCGGGTGATCGCCCACCCCTCGGAGGCCTCCGGCGGCTGAGGCCCGTGCAGACGCACACCTAAAGTCTGCGTTTGCCCTGCCCGCCGCCCGGAATGGCCCAGCTCTTCTACGACTCCGACGCCGACCTCAGCCTGCTGAACGGCAAGACGGTGGCCATCATCGGCTACGGCTCCCAGGGCCATGCCCACGCCCTGAACCTCAAGGACAGCGGTGTCAACGTGGTGGTGGGCCTCTACGACGGCAGCCGCTCCGCCGCCAAGGCCCGGGCCGACGGCCTCGAGGTGCTGAGCGTGGCCGACGCCTGCGCCAAGGCCGACTGGATCATGGTGCTGCTGCCGGATGAGGCCCAGAAGGCCGTCTACGCCAGCGAGATCGCGCCCCACCTCAGCGCCGGCAAGGTGCTGAGCTTCGCCCACGGCTTCAACATCCGCTTCGGCCTGATCCAGCCCCCCGCCGATGTGGACGTGGTGATGATCGCCCCCAAGGGCCCCGGTCACACCGTCCGCTGGGAGTTCCAGAACGGCCAGGGCGTGCCCGCCCTGTTCGCCATCCAGCAGGACGCCTCCGGCAACGCCCGCGCCCTGGCGATGGCCTATGCCAAGGGCATCGGCGGCACCCGCGCCGGCATCCTCGAAACCAACTTCAAGGAAGAGACCGAAACCGACCTCTTCGGCGAGCAGGCCGTCCTCTGCGGTGGTCTGAGCGAACTGGTGAAGGCCGGTTTCGAGACCCTGGTGGAAGCGGGCTACCAGCCCGAGCTGGCCTACTTCGAGTGCCTGCACGAGGTGAAGCTGATCGTCGACCTGATGGTCAAGGGCGGCCTCACCGCCATGCGTGACTCGATCTCCAACACCGCCGAGTACGGCGACTACGTCAGCGGGCCCCGGCTGATCACCGCCGACACCAAGGCGGAGATGCGGCGCATCCTGGCCGACATCCAGGACGGCACCTTCGCCCGCAACTTCGTGGCCGAGTGCGACGCGGGCAAGCCCGAGATGGCCAAGGCCCGCGAGCGCGATGCCGCCCATCCGATCGAGCAGGTGGGCAAGGGCCTGCGCTCCATGTTCAGCTGGCTCAAGGCCGCCTGATCCCCTGCCGATGCGCCGGAGCCTGCTGACCCTCGCCTGGAGCAGCAGCCAGGCCAGCGGCACCCTGGCCATCGGAGCCACCGCCTGGCTGCTCAGCGGCCTCACCCCGTCGCCGCTGGTGAACGGGGTGCTGCCGGCCCTGGCCACCCTGCCGCTGCTGCTGCCCCTGCCCCAGCGGATCCGGCTGGGCTCCCTGCTCCAGCTGCTCAGCCTGCTGCTGCTGCTGGCCGTGGCGGCGGGCCTGCTGGGCCGCTCCGTGCTCGCCCCCCTGCTGGCCATCGCCCTGCTGGCGGTGGGTCTACGCCTGGCCCAGGATCCGCTGCAGCGCCAGCTCCATGGCCGCTGGGCGGTGCCGATCGGCCGGCTGCGGGCCGGCGCCGAAGCGGGCCGCCTGGCGGGCAACCTGCTCACGGCCCTGCTGTTTCCGATCGGCAAGGCCCTGCTCCAGTTCGGCGGCGCCCTGGTGCTGCTGCTGCCCCTGGCGCCACTGGTCGGGGCCCTGCAGGCCAGCGGTCACCGGGAGGAGCACCGCGATGGCGATGCAGGGGCGGCGGCGGTGGCAGCGGCGACCACCGCAGCAGCGACCATCGCAGCGGAGGAGCCGGCCCCCTGGCGCCTGGAGCCGGGCGGGGTGCTGCAGGGGCTGCTGCTCGGCGGCCTGTTCGCCCTTCTGCCCCTGTGGGTGCGCCAGCAGGCGGCGGGCAGTTGCTTCGATTTCGGCCTGCTGCTGACGGCCTACGGCCTCGGCCGCACCGGCGCCGAAGCCTGGGGGCTGCGGCTGCCGCCGCGCCTGCCCTACCTGCTGATGGCCGCCGTGCTGGTGGCGACCCAGTTCGTCGGCGGCTGGGGCTCCGTGCTGCTGTTCGTGCCCTTCGGCCTGCTGGCCGCCGTGGCGGATGCGCGCCTGGCCCTCGGGGTGGATCCGGCCGGCGACCTGCAGCAGAACTGGAGCGTCCTGGAGCGTTCCTCGGCCCTGGGGGGCCTGGCGGGCAGTCTGGGGATGGGGCTGGTCGCCCAGGTGATCGGCCTCGGCGGCAGCCTGCCGATCCAGCTAGCGGCCTTCCTAGGGGCGGGTGTGCTGCTGCCCCTGCTGCAGCGTCGCCGGCGTTGAGCCCGGCCCTGCTTGTGCTGCTCGCCTGCGGGCTGGACCGGCTGCTGGGGGACCCCCTCTGGTCGCCACACCCGGTCCAGGCGATGGGCTGGGCCATCGCCGGCCTGCGCCGGGCCGTGGAGGCCTGGGCCGGCGATGCCCCCCGGCGCTTGCGGCTGGGCGGGCTGCTGCTCACCCTGCTGGTGGTCGGCGCCAGCGGCCTGGCGGGCTGGGGCCTCGAGGCCCTTGCCCGGCGGTTCCCCCCGGTGGGGCTGCCCCTGCTGGTGCTGGGCCTGGCCAGTGCCCTAGCGGGCGGCAGCCTGGAACGGGCCGTGCGGGCCGTGCTGGTGGCGCTGCCCGACCTGCCCCTGGCCCGGGAGCGCCTCGCCCGGATCGTGGGCCGCCAGGTGAGCCACCTGCCGGAGGCGGAGATCCTGCGGGCGGCCGCCGAAACCGCCGCCGAAAACGCCGTCGACGGCCTGTTCGCGCCGCTGTTCTGGATGCTGGCCGGGGCGGCGCTGCTGCAGCTGGGGCCGGCCCTGCCTCCCTTCCCTCTGCCGGGCCCCCTCGCCCTGGCCTGGGGCTTCAAGGCCGCCAGCACCCTGGATTCGATGCTGGGCTACCGCCACGGGCGCCTGCGCTGGCTGGGCACCGCCGGTGCCCGCCTCGACGACCTGCTCACCTGGCTCCCCACCCGTCTCGTGGCCCTCAGCCTGCCCCTGGCGGCGGGCCGGCCCGGGCAGACGCTCCACTGGCTGCGGGCGGCCCTGCGGGATGGGGCCCCCGACCCGTCCCCCAATGCCGGTGTCTCGGAAGCGGCCTTCGCCCACGCCGCCGGCGTGCGCCTGGGCGGGGCCAACACCTACGCCGATGGGGTGCGCATCAAACCCACCCTGGCCGCCGAGGGCCGTGCCCCCGACCGGGCCGGGGTGGAGCGGATCCTGGCCCTGGGCGATCGGCTGGAAGGGCTCTGGCTGCTGTTGGCCCTGCCGGCCCTGGCCCTGGTCGGTGCCGGATGGGCGCCACGCTGAGCCGGCGGAGCAGGCCTCAGTAGGCGCCGCGGTCGCGGGGATCGAGCATCACGCCGATGGTGCGCAGGATGATGCGCAGATCCATCAGCAGGGTGCGGCGGCGGGCGTAGCGGACATCCAGCCGGACCCGCTCGGGGTAGCTGAGGTTGTTGCGGCCGGACACCTGCCACAGGCCCGTCAGGCCGGGCCGCACCGCCAGCACCTCATCCATGCGGTTGCCGTAGCGCTCCAGCTCGCTCTTGACGATCGGACGGGGGCCCACCACGCTCATCTCACCGCGGAGCACGTTGAGGAACTGGGGCAGTTCATCGAGGCTGGAGCGGCGCAGGAACTTGCCCAGGCGGGTGATGCGGGGATCGTTCTTGAGCTTGAAATCGTTGCGGAACTCCTCATCCAGATCCGGGGACTCGGCGAGCAGCTTGGAGAGAAGGCGATCGGCATCCCGCCGCATGGTGCGGAACTTGATGCAACCGAAGCTGCGGTAATCGCGGCCCACCCGCTGCTGCACGTAGAACACCGGACCGCGGGAGGTGACCTTCACCAGCAGGGCGAGGGTCAGCAGCACCGGCGACCCGAGGGTGAGCACGGTGAGGGAGAAGAGGATGTCACCGGCACGCTTGACGACGCGGTCGCGCTTCGACTGAAAGGCGATCAGCTCTTCCGCGGTGAGCACCTGCGCCGGAGCCGTCACAAGCTGTCCAGAGGCGTAGGGGGTCCCGATGGAAGAGAGCATGGGGGACGGGTTCGTTAGATGAAGTTAAGGATCAGCCTGTGCGGAACTCCATCCCGGAGGGCCACTCAGATCAGAGGCACAGGACGGCGAAGGCGGCAACGGTGCTGCTGCCACAGCTGGTCGAGCAGGGTGTCCATGCGGCGCCGGAAGACCGGGGGGGCAAAGCTCTCCGCCCGGCGCCGCTGGCCCTCCGCCGGCAGGGATCGCCATAGCCGGCCCGCCTCGAAGTGCTCCAGGGCCGCCGCCAGGCTGGCGGCGTTCTGCTCGGGGAACAGCAGACCGGTGGGGTCGGCTTCGCCGTCCCGGAGACAGCGCACGCTGTCGAGCACCCCGCCCTGGCCGAAGGCGATCACCGGGGCGCCGGCGGCCATCGCCTCCACCGGCGCGATGCCGAAATCCTCCAGGCCGGCGTAGACGTAGGCCCGCGCCCGCTCCAGCCAGGCAGCGGTCTCCCGGTCCGGCAGGCGACCGAGGAAGCGGATGGCCGGGCCCGCCATCGCCTCCAGTCGCCGCCGCTCGGGACCGTCGCCCAGCACCACCAGGGGCAGGCTCGTGCGGTTGAAGGCCTCCACCACCACATCCACCCGCTTGTTGGGCACCAGCCTGCAGAGGCTGACGTAGACGTCGTCCCGGGGCTGATCCCAGCGGAAGCGCTCCACCGCCACGGGGGGCGGCAGCACGTGGGCGCGCCGGCGCCAGAAACAGCGGATGCGGCGGGCGGTGAAGCGGGAGTTGGCCACCAGGGCATCCACCCGGGCGCTGCTGACCACGTCCCACTGGCGCAGCTGATGCAGCTGCAACCGCACCAGGGGGCCCAGGGGCCCGCGGGCCAGGGCCGAGCGGGCCAGGTAGGTGTGCATCTGGTCCCAGGCGTAGCGGGCCGGGGTGTGGACATAGCTGACGTGCAGCTGGTCCGGACCGGTGATCACCCCCTTCGCCACCAGATGGCTGCTGCTGATCACCAGGGGATGGCCGGAGAGGTCGAGCTGTTCGATCGCCAGGGGCAGCAGCGGCAGGTACTGCTGCACGTGGCTCACCCCCCAGGGCAGCCGCTGGATGAAGCTGGTGCGGACCCGGCGTCCGCTCAGCCAACTGCCGGGCCGGGAACTCTCGCCATCCACCAGGGCAAACAGGGCCGGGGGGGTACCCCGGCCGGCCAGGAGCCGGTCGAGCTCCTCGACCACCTGCTCGGCGCCACCCACCGAACGGGGGGTGAACCACTCGTGCACCAGGGCGACTGGGCTGGGGAAGGCCTCCATGGCAGGCACCGTAGGCGCCAGTATCACGAAAACTCTCAGCCGATTGCCCTGGCCGAGGTCTCTGCCGAAGCTAAGGCGACGACTGGGATGGCGAGAGCCGGGACACGATGGCGATCCGCGAGCTTCTCGAAGACGCCCTGCAGGAGCCTTCCATCGGGACAACCCCCTGCTTCCGCTGGCATGCCACCTCCGTGGGCATTGCGGCCCTTTGGTGTGACGGCAAGCCACCGCCGGCGCCGCCCTTCGATGTGGCGCTGAAGGAGGGTCTGCAGGTGGGACTCGACCTCAGCCGGGAGGAAAGGGAGTTTCACCAGGTGAAATCCGGCCTGGTGCTGCTGTTCCATTCCTGACGCACCCAACGGAGAGGGTGGGATTCGAACCCACGGAAGGTTGCCCTTCAAACGATTTCGAGTCGTTCGCTTTCGACCACTCAGCCACCTCTCCACACCCCTGGTGCCATCGCGCGCCGCCGCAGCGGAACGACCCGATCCCCGGGGATCGGCTCACTTTACGGAGCGGTCAGCGCACCGCTGGCCCCACTGGCCCGCCAGCCCCGCGGCAGGGGCACATCAGCCGGCACGGCACCACTGAGCCACACCTGCGGCGGCCCGTGCTCCAGCAGGGCCCGCTGCTCGGCGGGCCGGGGCCGGACCCCCAGCCACACCCCCTCGCCGGCGGCCGGACTGTCCAGCCGCCAGGTGGTCAGCGCCTGGCGGTCGGGCAGCAGCAGCCAGAAGTGGCGGCCCAGCTGCAGGCGCAGGGCGTGGCTGTCCATGGCCAGGGCCTCCACCCCGAGACCCCGGCTCGCCAGCCGCTGGCCAGCGGCCAAAGGGGCCGCCCCGCCCCCGTAGTCCAGCACCCGTCCGGCCTGGCGGCTCCAGCAGTCCGGATCGGCACCGGCCACCGGATCGAGCAGCAGGGTCCAGTCGAAGCGGGCCACCCCGAGGGCCTGGGCCAACTGGCCGGCCTGGCGGCAGCTGAAGCCGTCGGCGCGGGTGCTGACCAGCGCGGCGCGGCCCTGGTGCCGGGCCAGCAGCAGGTCGCGGGGGGGACCCCCCTCCCCCTGGTGGACCAGCAGCAGCTGGTCGCCGCCCAGCAGCACCAGATGGGCCGCCAGCACCCCGACGCCCAGGCCCGCCGCCAGGCCTCGAAGGCGCCGGCCCGTCCCGGGCAGCACCAGAGCCAGCAGGGCCAGGGTGAACAGGAGCACCAGCAGCGGCAGGGGCCGGCCGCTCTGCCACTGGGCCATCGGCAGGCCAGCGACCCCATGGGCGAGCAGCAGCAGCAGCTGGGCCAGCCAGCCCAGGGGCACCAGCAACGGCCCCAGCAGGGGCGGCACCAGCACGGCCACGGCCGCCAGGGCCATCGCCCCGAGGGTGAGCGGCGTGAGCAGGGGGCCGGCCAGCAGGTTGGCCGGCACGGCGTAGAGGGGCACCACCCCGAAGTGGAGCAGCTGCAGGGGCAGGGTCCAGAGGCTGGCCGCCACCGGCACCGCCAGGGCCGGAGCCAGCCAGCTCCGCCACCAGCCCGCCGCCCCGGGGGGGCCACCGGGCAGCCGCCCGGCCAGGGCCTGCTCCAGGGGCCGCGCCGTCAGCACCAGGCCGGCGGTGGCGGCGGCACTCAGCTGGAAGCCCACGTCGTGCAGCCAGGCCGGCCGCAGCAGCAGCATCCCCGCCAGGCTGAGGCCCAGGATCCCCAGGGGCTGGCCACGGCGGCCGCTCTCGAGCAGCACCAGGGCGATGGCCCCCATCAGCACCGCCCGCACCACCGAGGGCTGGGGCCCGGCCAGCAGCAGGAACAGCGCCATGGCCCCGGCCCCCAGGCCCAGCCGCGCCCAGCGGCCGAGCCCCCGGCCGATGGCCAGCACCGCCCCCAGCAGGACCGTGAGGTGGAACCCCGAGGCCGCCAGGGCGTGGGACAGACCGGCGACACGGAAGTCGGCACGCAGCTCGGCCGGCAGGGGCACCACGGCGCTGCCCAGCACCAGGGCCGCCAGCAGGCCGCCCCGCTCCGGACCCGCCGCGGCCACGAAGCGCACCGCGATGCTGCGCCGCAGATCGGCGATCGGGGTGGCGGGCCGGCGGAGCACCTCCAGCCGCTCCACCGCCAGGCGGGTCCAGGCGCCCTGGCGGGCCAGGCGCTCCGCCGGCCCCGCCAGCAGCGGGTGGGGGGCCGGCCGGGGGCGGCGCAGCAGCCCGGTCACCCGCACCTGCCAGCCCTCGCGCAGGGCCGGACAGGCGGGAAAGCCCAGCTCGCTGCGCCCCCCGGCCGTCTGCAGCAGCACCCGGCAGGGACCCGGTGCCGTTGCCTGCCCCGCCGCTCCGGCCTGTGGGGCCCCGGCGGCCACCGGGTCGCCCAGCAGGCGGCCGTGGAGGATCACCGGATGCGGCCCATCGCCACCGGCGAGCAGCCGCAGCGGATCGCCCGGTCCGGGCTGGAGTGGCCGCAGCTGGGCCTGGACCAGCACCACGAGCAGCAGCAGCGGCAGCAGGGGGGAGCGGAGCATGCTCCAGGGTTCCCGCCGGCGGCCGTGGGCCCCCGCAGCCATCGACACCCACGGCAATGCCGCGGGACAATCCCCTCGGCGGATCCCGGGGATCGGTGATGCAGCGGCAGAGATTCACATGGCGGCCGTTGACCCTCGGACGGCAGATCGCCCTGCTGGCGCTCCTGCTCTGCCTTGGCCTGGGGGTCGGCCAGGGCCCGCCGGGGCCCGCATGGGCCGGCGAGGACGGCACCAAGGCGGCGGCCGCCCAGGGTTGTGCGACCACGCCCCTGTTCGTCGGCCTCGATGGCCGCCGCTACCTGGAGATCCGCCGGGCACCGGCCGCCCAGAAGCTCGACGAGTACGTGCGCCGCGCCAATGCCCGCCTGCTGGAAGTGGCGCAGGATCACACCGTCCAGCCCCACCAGCTCGTGGTGCAGGACGAGCCCCCCTTCTCTCTGGTGGGCATCAGGGAGCCGGACGGGCGCTTCAACCCCGAGCTGGCCGTGGGCGATCGCGCGGCGGCCTGCTTCGGGCTGACGCGGCAGCAGCTGGCGCTGCGCTACCGGGACGGCATGCGGCGGGCGATCACCAGCTACCGGGGCAGCCACACCCTCGCGTCCTGGTTGCAGGGAACGGCCCTGGCGGCCTTGGTGCTGGGGTTCTACATCCTGTGGCTGCGGGTGCAGGGGGAGCTCAACAGGCGGCTCCAGCGGCACTTCGCTGATCGCCCACGCTTCGTCATGCAGGAGCTGAGTCGCCTGGGCCTGGGTGGGTTCGTCGAGGCGGACCACGTGCGACGGATCATGCAGTGGCTGCGCCAGGTGGTGCACTGGTCGCTGGTGTTGGTGATCAGCTACCTGCTGATTCCGCTGCTGCTGGGCTTCTTCCCACCCACCGCAGGCATCGCCGAAGGTCTGCGGGGCCAGATCAAGACGGTGGTGCTGGGGTTCCTGGGCGGCATCGTGCAGGCGATCCCCAACCTCGTCTCGATCGGGGTGATCGCGGTCATCACCGTGCTGGCGATCCGGGCCAGCCAGTCCTGGTTCCGGGCCGTCGACCATGGCCGGATCCGGCTTCCCGGCTTCTACCAGGAGTGGGCCCTGCCGACGGCCCGGCTGGTGGCGATCCTGCTCTGCATGGCCGGTCTGGCGGCCGCCTTCCCCTACATCCCCGGCTCCGGCAGCAAGGTGTTCCAGGGGGCCGGTCTGTTCATCGGCGCCCTGGCGGCGCTGGGCTCCAGCGCCATCGCCAGCAACATCATCAGCGGCCTGATGCTCATCTACACCCGGGCCTTCCGTGAAGGCGACCGGGTGGAGATCAACGGGGTGGTGGGGGTGGTGCAGGACCGGGCCCTGCTGGTGACCCGCCTGCAGACGCCGCGCAACGAACTGGTGAGCATTCCCAATGCCAGCGTGATCGGCGCCTCGGTGGTGAACTACAGCTTCTCCCGCCGGGAGATCAGCCAGCCCGTGGCGATCGCCACCACAATCACCATCGGCTACGACGTTCCCTGGCGGCAGGTGCACGCGCTGATGCTGGCGGCAGCGCGGAGCGTCCCCGGCATCACCGACGAGATCGATCCGTTCGTGCTCCAGACCTTCCTCAACGACTTCCACATCAGCTACGAGCTCACGGCCTTCGTGCGCGCGCCGGACACCTACCGCCAGACCCTCTCGGAGGTGCTGGCGGCCCTCCAGGACCAGTTCGCCGCCGCCGACGTGGAGATCCTCTCGCCGGGCTATCACGCCATCCGCAACGGCAACCGAAGCACCGTGCCGAAGAACGGCTGAGCGATCCCACTGGACCCATCCGTCGGAGCGATCAGCCGGAGGAGACCAGCTGCCGCTTCTGCCAGCTCAGGAACAGGGTGCTGACAATCACGGTGATCAGCACGTAGCTGAGCAGGCCGGGGATCAGGCCCGGTAGCCCCTTGCCATAGGTCAGGGCCAGCTGGGCGGCCAGTCCGGTGTTGCGCATCCCCGACACCAGGGCGACGGTGCGGCGTTCCAGCGGGTCCGAACCGGCCAGGCCGTAGCCGATCGCCAGGCTGAGCACGCTGAGCACGGCCATCCCAGCCAGAGCCACCAGGTTCTGCTGCAGGAAGGGCAGCAGCTGCCGGCCGGCGAGCAGCAGCAGGGCCGCCATCATCACCATCAGCAGCACGGTGGCCAGGGCCCCGAGGGCCCGGCTGCAGCGCCGCGCCAGCTCGGGCTGCCACTGCCCCAGCAGCACCCCGGCGAGCACCGGCAGCACCTGCACCTTCAGCACCTGGCCCGCCACCTGGCCGGGGCTGATCCCCCAGTCGGCCACCTCCCAGCCCCGCAGGCCGGCGCCGGTGCGGAAGATCACCTCCATCAGCGGAACCGTGACGATCGCCAGCAGCGCCGCGCCGATCTGCAGCCGGGCGGCCAGCTCGGCCGTGCCGCCGCTGCTGCGCACCCGGAACAGAATCAGGGGGGCGCTGGGGCAGGCCAGCATCAGGGCCATCGCCACCCAGGCGGGCCGGCTCAGCAGGCCATGCAGGGGCATCAGCACCAGGGCCAGCCCGGCCAGGGGCACCAGCACGCAGGTGCCCAGCAGCACGCGCCAGAGGAAGGCGGGGCGATCCCTGAGCAGCAGGAACGGGTACCGCTTCAGCCCCAGGCCCAGGCTGAACATCAGGGTGACGATGGTGGCCGAGACCAGAACGCCGGCGGCTTCGCGCATGGTGATCAACCGAGAGGGGAACCCATCACCAGCAGCGCAAACGCGACAACACCGATGACTGTGAGTGCGATGGCCGTCAGGGTGCTGATCGAACGCTGATCGGCATAGAGAAAGTCGTCACGCCGGATCAGCTTGAGCGTGCGCAGGTGCTGGCGGGTGGCCGCCGCCATCGCCAGGATGCCGACCAGAATGAACCCCATGGACACCAGCCGCACACTCAGGCCGGCATGGGCACTGCGATCGAAGCGGCTGCTGTTGATCGCCCCGATGATCTTGTCGAGGCCGAAGCCGAAGCTGATCAGCGACAGGCAGGTGCGGATCCAGGCCATCAGCGTGCGCTCAGCCGCCGCCCGGTTGCGCTCCTTGGCCAGTTCGTTGTTGAGGTTGGCCATCTAGGGAGAAAGGGTCTCGGTGGTGGAACTCGGCTGACGCTGCTGGCGCTGGGCCTCCTCGAACTTCATCTCCAGCTCCACTTCCCGGCCCAGGAAGACGTTGAGGAAGGTGCGGATCACGGCGATGACACCGAGCTGGATCAGGTTCTGGTTGGAGGGGGCCGTGGTGGTGGCGACGATATCGGCGGCCAGCTGGAACTCCAGCGCCATCGACAGCCAGCTGCCGAAGGTGAGGCGGAGGCTGTTGAAGCGTCGGCTGACGGGTTCGCGGCGGTGGCGGCCGGGGCCCAGCCTCTGGCGCACGGCCTGGAGCAGGGTGGCCGCGAACCCCAGCGCCACGCACACCAGCGACACGCCCTCGAGCACGAAGCGCAGGCCGACGGCGAACCGCTCGAGCCACTCCACCAGGGGAAACTCCGGCATGGATCAGCCCCTCACGATGCAGCGGAAGCCCATGTGGCAGGTGGAGGTGTCGATCCCCTGGGCCATGCGGGCGGCAGGTCGGTAGCGGCGGCAGTAGCTGGGGGCGCACAGAAAGGATCCGCCCTTCACCACCTTGCGCGGCTGGTTTCCGTGCTGGGAGCCCGGATCGATGCTGGCCTGCCGGCAACACCCTTCGGGTTTGTCGCCCGTGGCGGCATGGCCGCCGTACCAGTCATCGGTCCACTCCCAGACGTTGCCGATCATGTCGAGCAGGCCGTAGCCGTTCGGCGGGAAGGACCCCACCGGCGAGGTGCGCTCCCAGCCGTCGAGGAGGCTGTTGTGGTGCGGGAAGTCCCCCTGGAAGGTGTTGGCCATGGGGCGGCCGCCGGGGTGCAGCTCGTCCCCCCAGGCGAACTCACCCGCCTCGCGGCCGCCGCGGGCGGCCCGCTCCCACTCGGCCTCGCCGGGCAGCTGCTTGCCGGCCCAGGCGGCGTAGGCCGCCGCGTCCCCGTGGGCCACATGCACCACGGGATGGTGCTCCCGCGCCCGGATGGAGCTGCCGGGCCCTTCGGGGTGGCGCCAGCAGGCCCCCGGCAGGTACTGCCACCAGCGGTACGGGTCGCCCGTGCCGATCGGCCCCGGCGGCGGCACGAACACGATCGAGGCCGGGGCCAGCAGCTCCGGCAGGGCTCTGGGATAGTCGGCCGGATCGGCCGGCCGCTCCGCCAGGGTGACGTAGCCGGTGGCCTTCACGAACTTCTGGAACTGGGCGTTGGTGACCGGGGTGCGGTCGATCCAGAAGCCCCCCACCGCCACCCGGTGGGCCGGGGCCTCCTCCGGGTAGTGGTGGTCGGAGCCCATCTCGAAGGAACCCTCGGGAATCCAGACCATGTCCCGCGCCGGCGGGCGCCCCGGCCGGGGGGCCGAGGCGGATCGCGTCGGGGAGGGGGAGCGCTCCGGGGTCATGGCGGGGGCGGGGGCGGCGAACCCCTCAGTGGCCGCCGCTGGCGGCGGAGGCCATCTTGGCCATCACATCGCCCAACGAGAAGCTGGCCGCCTTCTGGCGGGGCGGATAGGCCTGGAACGTGGCCAGGAACCGGCCCACGATCGTCTGGGCCGGCACCAGGGCGAAGGCGTGGTCCAGCATCCAGTCCCAGTAGGTGTTGGAGGTGATGTCGGCCCGCTCGTAGGGATCGGTGAGCAGGTTGAAGATCTTGGGCAGGCGCAGCTCCACGAATGGTTCAGCCCAGATCTGGCAGGTGCCGGGCTGGCGCTGCTCCATGAACACGAACTTCCAGTTGTCGTAGCGCAGGCCGGTGAGGTCGCCGTCGTCGGAGAAGTAGAAGAATTCGACCCGGGGGCTCTTATCGCTCTGGCCGGTCCAGTAGTCGAGCATGTTGTAGCCATCCAGGTGGATCCTGAAGGTCTTGGAGCCCACCGTGTGGCCCTCCAGGAGCTTCTCCTTGATCGCCGGTTCGCCGGCCGCCGCCACCAGGGTGGGCAGCCAGTCGAGATGGCTGACGATGCCGGTGAAGAGCGTGCCGGGCGCGATCTTGCCTGGCCAGCGCACCAGGGCCGGCACCCGGTAGGCCCCTTCCCAGTTGGAGTTCTTCTCGTTGCGGAACGGGGTCATGCCGGCGTCGGGCCAGCTGTTCATGTGGGGCCCGTTGTCGGTGCTGTACATCACGATCGTGTCATCGGCGATGCCCAGCTCATCGAGCAGGTTGAGCATCTCGCCGATGCAGTTGTCGTGATAGATCATCACGTCGTGGTACTCCGACTGCCACCGCCCCGCCTGGCCCACGTCCTGGGGACGGGCATGGGTGCGGAAGTGCATGTGGGTGGTGTTGAACCACACGAAGAAGGGCTCGCCGGAGGCCACGGCATCGCGGATGAAACGCTTGGCCTCGGCGAGGAACTCCTCATCGCAGTTCTCCATCCGCTTCTTGGTGAGCGGGCCGGTGTTCTCGATGCGCTGGGTGCCATCGCCGTTGGCCCAGCAGTGCAGCACGCCGCGGGGGCCGAAGTTCTTCTGGAAATCGGGGAAGTCCTCCGGCTTGGGATAGTCGGGCAGTTCCGGCTCCTCCTCAGCGTTGAGGTGGTAGAGGTTGCCGAAGAACTCGTCGAAGCCGTGCATCGTCGGCAGATGCTCGTCGCGGTCGCCGAAGTGGTTCTTGCCGAACTGGCCGGTGCGGTAGCCCAGCGGCTGCAGCAGCTCGGCGATGGTGGGATCCTCGGCGCGGTAGCCCAGCTCGGCGCCCGGCAGCCCCACCTTGCTGAGGCCGGTGCGGAACACGCTCTGGCCGGAGATGAAGGCCGCCCGGCCGGCGGTGCAGCTCTGCTCGGCGTAGTAGTGGATGAAGCGGCCGCCCTCGCTGGCGACCCGGTCGATGTTGGGGGTCTGGTACCCCATCAGGCCGTCGCTGTAGCAGCTGAGGTTGCTCTGGCCGATGTCATCGCCCCAGAGGATGAGGATGTTGGGCTGGCCGTTGGGCATGGCGGGGAACACCCGGCGGGTGAGGAAGTGGGGTAGGAAGAGGGCACAGGTCCCCAGTTGTCACGTGACGGTCGCCACGGATCCGGAGGACACGCCCCCAAAGGATGCACAGAGCGGCGCGATCCGAACACTCAAAAAGTGCGATTCCGCCGCTCCCGTCTCCCGGTCCGTCCAGGACATCGCCCACCTGGAGGCGGTGCTCAGCCCCCTGCTGCCCGTGCAGCTCACCCAGCTCACCGGCGGCCGCCTGAGCAGCGAGCTGCTGGCCCTCGACCTGGGGGGGCTCCAGGTCCTGCGCCTGCGCTTCGATCGGCCCCTGCACGGGGGTGGGGCCAAACCCCGCGGCCGCCAGCTGATCGCCCTCGACCTGGAGGAGACCCCCGGGGGGCCCGTGATGCGCTCCCACGGCCTGGAGCTGCCGGCCACGGCGTTCTTCGGCCTGGCCGCCGACGGTGAGATCCACCTCACCACCCCCGAGCGCTGCAGCCTGGCGTTGCTCAGCCTGGATCGGGAGACGTTCCTGCAGTGGGCCCGCGAGCTGGGCGGGCCGGGCCTGGAGGAGCCGCTGGAGGGTGTCAACTGGCAGGCGATCGACCCGCTGCGCTTCCAGGGGGTGAGAGCCTGCCTGCGCCGGATCTTCCGCCTGGCCGAGCGGTCGCCGGCCCTGATGGCGGATCCGGCGGTCCGTCGGCGGCTGGGCGGGGATCTGGTGCCCCTGCTGGTGGAGGCCCTGGTGCACCGCACCGGCCACGGCGGGCGGCTGGCCCGGCCGCCGGCCCGGATCGAGCTGGTGAAGGCCGCCCAGGCCTGGATGGCGGAGCATCCCCACGAACCGATCAACCTCGATGGGCTCTGCCGCCAGGTCGCGGCCGGTCGGCGCAGCCTGCTGCAGGGGTTCCGGGAGCACCTGGGGATGGGCCCGATGGCCTACCTCAAGATCCGCCGCCTGCACGGCGTGCGACAGGCTTTGCTGGCGGCCGATCCGCAGGCCACGCGGATCTCCGAGCTGGCCGCTCAGTGGGGATTCATGAACGCGGGGCACTTCGCCCGCGATTACCACAGCCTGTTCGGCGAACATCCCCGGACCAGCCTCCGGGCCTGAACGTCCTGAACGCCCCTCCCCTCCCCATGAACGAGAGCAAGCCCCGCCCGTTGCCTGTCCTGGCCAGCCTGACCCTGGTGCTGCCGGCCCTGGTGCCGGCGGCGAGCCTGGCCGAGCCGGCCCGGGGCCGCGCCACGGAGGCCACCTGGATCGGCCAGGAGCTGCGTCTGCCGCCGGCGGCCCCGGCGGATGCGGCGGTGCTGGAGACCGCTCAGGCGGAGCCGGCACCAGGGGCGTCGGACCCGGCCAGCCCAGCGGCCCCTGCCTGGAGCGGCACGGTCGAGCTGTACGGCTTCGCACCGCTGCGCACCCTTGGCACCACCACGATCCGGGGCCAGGAGGCGGAGGTGGACCAGGACCTGGGGGAGATCCTCGACATCCTGCGGTTCGCCGCCTCCGCCCGCGGCAGCATTGAAAAGGACCGGGTGGGCCTGCAGGCCGACCTCTGGTACACGAACCTGGGCGACTCGGCGGCGCGCCTGGTCGGCCCCCGGCAGTTGTTCACGACGACGGCCGAAGTGGGCCAGACCCTGGGGATCTACGACTTCGCCCTGCGTTACCGGTTCGGCGAGCGGGAATCGGCCATCGGCAAGCCCGGCACGTACTCGGTGATCCCCTATGCCGGTATCCGGCTGATCGATGGCCGCCTCAACCTGGCCGCCACCCTCGACGGCCCCTTCGGACGCACCCTGCTGGAGCCCACCCGCAACTTCCAGCGCACCTGGGTGCAGCCCCTGGTGGGCACCCAGGCCACCGTCTTCCTCTCGCCGCGCCTGCGGGCCTTCGCCCGCGGCGACATCGGCGGCTTCGGCCTCGGCGGCCAGCAGGACCTCAGCGGCAACGCCCAGGTGGGCCTGGGCTATGCGGTGGGCGACAACACCGATCTGAACCTGTCGTGGCGCTACATGGGTCTGAAATGGAACAACGGGGACCAGCAGGCCAACGGCTTTTCCGTGAACATGAACGGCATCGAAGTGGGCGTGAAGTTCTTCTTCGGCGGCGCTCCCAGGGGCACGGCGGTGGCCAGCACGCCCTGAGCCTCAGAAACTCGGCAGCTTGAGCATCAGCTCACACAGCTCCGGGCTGGGCAGCTCCTGACCCAGCAGCGGCGCGACCAGGGCGGCAAGGGGCCGCAACCGGCAGGGCCAG
This sequence comes from Tabrizicola sp. YIM 78059, assembly GCA_943367815.1. Lineage (GTDB taxonomy): Bacteria > Cyanobacteriota > Cyanobacteriia > PCC-6307 > Cyanobiaceae > Cyanobium. The sequence continues at coordinate 72,630 of CALRKA020000010.1, forward strand.
ATGGCCCGCTCGGTGAGGCGGCCGGCCTGGAAGGCGCCGAGCACCAGCACCGCCACCAGCAGGGTGCGCTTCACGCCGGCGGTTCGTCCAGCAGGGGGAAGCCCAGGGCGCGGCGCTCCTCCAGCCAGGCTTCGGCCACCTGGCGCGCCAGGTGGCGGATGCGGCCGATGGTGGCGGTGCGCTCGGTCACCGAGATCACGCCGCGGGCCTCCAGCAGGTTGAAGGTGTGGCTGCACTTGAGCACGTGGTCGAGGGCCGGGGCCGGCAGCCCGGCCGCCACCAGATCGGCCGCCTCGGCCTCATGCAGGGCAAACAGCTGCAGCAGGCGTTCGGGGTTGGAGGCCTCGAAGTTGTAGGTGCACTGCCCCTTCTCGAAGGGCAGCCAGATGTCCCCGTAGCTGCGCTCGCCGTTCCAGCGCAGGTCCCAGATGCTCTCCACGTCCTGGAGGTACATCGCCAGCCGCTCCAGGCCGTAGGTGATCTCGATCGACACCGGCCGGCAGTCGAGGCCGCCGCACTGCTGGAAATAGGTGAACTGGGTCACCTCCATGCCGTCGAGCCACACCTCCCAGCCCACGCCCCAGGCCCCGAGGGTGGGGGATTCCCAGTTGTCCTCCACGAAGCGGATGTCGTGGTCAGCGGCGTGGATCCCCAGGGTTTCGAGCGAGGCCAGGTAGGTCTCCTGGATGGCATCCGGGGAGGGCTTGATCAGCACCTGGTACTGGAAGTAGTGCTGGGCCCGGTTGGGGTTGTCGCCGTAGCGGCCGTCGGTGGGGCGCCGGCAGGGCTCGGGGTAGGCCACCGCCCAGGGCTCGGGGCCGATCGCCCGCAGCACGGTGTGGGGGCTCATGGTGCCGGCGCCTTTTTCCGTGTCGTAGGGCTGCAGGATCAGGCAACCCTGGTCGGCCCAGAACCGGTTGAGGCTGGCGATGATGTCCTGGAAGAGCATGGTGCGCCGGTCGGGTACGGGCCAGGACGGCAGGGAAGTCGGCTTGATGCTGCCAGATCGGTGATCAGCGATCGCGACGGCCTGGCCGCCGGGGGCGCCTCAGGCCTGCAGCTCCAGCACCCCCATCAATCCGCCGGCCAGGGGACGGTGGCGAGCCGTGGCGAAGCCGGCGGAGCGGGCCAGTTCCTCCTGGGCCGGGCCGGTGGGGAAGCGGGCCAGGCTCTCCTCCAGGTAGGCGTACTGCTCGGTCAGGCCCACGGCACGGGCGGCCGGCACCACCAGGCGGCGCAGGTAGAGGCGCTGGAAAGCCGCCGGAGCCGAGGCCGGATCGGGCCGGTTGAAATCCAGCACCACCGCGCGCCCGCCCGGCCGCAGCAGGCGCCGCAACTCCACCAGGCCGGCGCCGGGATCGGCCAGGTTGCGCAGCCCGTAGGCCATCACCGCCCCATCGGCCCAGCCATCGGCCAGGCCGGTGGCCAGGGCATCGCCCTGCTGCCACTGCAGGGGCAGCCAGGGCTGGCGCGCCGCCCGGCCCCGGGCGATGGCCAGCGGGGCGGCGGCCGCGTCCAGGCCCAGCACCAGCCCGCCGGGCCTGACGCGGGAGGCCAGCAGCAGGGCCAGGTCACCGGTGCCGCAGCAGAGGTCGAGCAGGCGCTGGCCGGGGCGGGGGCGCAACCAGAGCAGGGCCTGCCGCTTCCAGAGTCGGTGCAGCCCCAGGCTGAGCAGATCGTTCAGCTGGTCGTAGCGGGGGGCGATGGTGTCGAACAGATCGCTGATCTGCCGGGGATCAACGGTGGCCAAATCAGGGCGGCGGCGGGTGAAAGGAGTATGCGTGTCAGCCCACCACCATGGCCTTCAGCTGGCCAGGTGCGGCTTTCCGGAAGAACGCCCCAGCCCATGCCGACGATCAACAGATCACTCCAGGCAGAGAGGCTTGCTCGATTATCCCTTTTCACCTGGACAACGCCGTTCGGAATTCTATCTGGGTGACAATCAGATCAGTTTGCCGAAACATCTAGGATTGATGGTCGCTGGCAGGTCATCCTTCGGCATGGAACACGGTGCCTGTGATCAACCTCTCCCAGTTGAGGGTGCACTGGAGCGAGCTTCAACACTGGAGCAGCTCGGCCAACTGGAGGCAGCGGAAGCGATCTATCGCGAGCTGATCGACAACCAAGATGGCGCCCCGGCCGCCTGCCAAAGGCTCGGCGTCATCTGCGGCAGGACCGGGCGGCTCAAAGAGGCTTGTCTCTTGCTCAGCAGGGCCATTGCCCTTCAGCCGGACAATGCAGAAACCCTGTCCTGCCTGGGGATCGTCCACTGGATGGATGGACGTTTCGAAGCCGCGATCGGCGCCCAGAGGCAGGCCCTGGCCCTACGCGAGGGATTTGCCGCAGCCCATGCCCGTCTTGGGGTGGCCCTGGCCGCTGCAGGCTGTCGCGGGGAGGCCATTCAATCCCTGCGGGAGGCCATCCGGCTGGATCCCGATCATCCGGAGGCCCTGGCGAATCTCGGTTCCATGCTTCTGGATGAGGGTGATTGGCCAGAGGCCAGCGATCTGCTGCGCAGGGCCCTGGAGGCGGGGCCAAGGTCCTTCCATCTTCTGTCCAGCCTGGCCCAGGCTCTCCATGCCCAGGGCCGGCCATGGGAGGCCATCCATTGGTACCTCCAGGCACTCGCGCAGAAGCCCAATGATCCCCATCTTCTTTCGAACCTTGGGGTGGCCTATCAGGAGACAGGGGACCGCGACACGGCGATCGTTCACTACCGGCAGTCCCTGGTGATCAGGAGCGACGATGCGACCACCTGGTTCAACCTGGGCACCGCCTGGAAAGAGCGTGAGGATTTCGACGAGGCCATCCGTGCCTTGAAGGTTTCCCTCATCCATGACCCCACGCTCGCGAAGACGCACATCAGCCTGGGCCGTGTCTTTGTTGAGACGGGAGACCTCGATTCAGGGATCAAGGCCTTCGCCGCCGCCGTCCAGGCTGAGCCAGGCCATCCCGATGCCCATCTGAACCTTGCCCACGCCCTGCTCAAAGCAGGGGATTACACGAGAGCCTGGGATCATTTCGAGTGGCGGTTCAAGACCCCGGAAGCCCTTGGGCAACTCCGAGAGCCCCAGCTTCCCCGTTGGGACGGCAGGGCCGGGCCGGAAATCGAGTTGCTGTTGGTTGGGGAGCAGGGTCTGGGCGATGTGATCCAGTTCATGCGTTTCTGCCGCAGGATCGGTCGCGCGGTTGGTTCGGTCTCTCTCTGTGTTCCTGAGCCTCTGGTGGAGCTGGCGCGGTATTCCGCCGTGGCAGAGAGGATCTATTCACCGACAGAGGCCGAAACGCTCACCCGTGGCCAGTGGCTTCCCCTGATGTCCGCGCTGCGCTTTCTGGATCTGAGCGTCGAGCGACTCACCGGCCCATCCACCTATCTCCATGTGCCTGCTGCGCTCACAAGCCACTGGAAGGACAAGCTCGCTGGGGAAGGCCAACCCATCGTGGGCCTCCACTGGCAGGGGAACCCATCCACGGAGGTTTCAGGACTTCAGGGCCGTTCGATGCCGCTGGAACAACTTTCCCCCCTCGGAGATCTCGGCGGCCTCCGCCTGCTCTCGCTTCAGAAGGGCCATGGCTCCGAACAGCTCGCGACCTGTTCCTTCCTCGACAGGTTCGTGTCCTGCCAGGAAGACGTCAGTGCCACCTGGGATTTCGTTGCCACCGCCGCGATGGTGCAAGCCTGTGATCTCGTGATCACGACGGACTCTGCCCTGGCCCACCTCGCAGGGGGGCTGGGGCACCCCACCTGGCTGCTCCTGCACCACGCACCCGACTGGCGCTGGGGGGTGAATGGCGAGACGACCCCCTGGTATCCCGGCATGCGGCTGTTTCGCCAGCAGACCAAGGGAAACTGGGCAGAGGTGATGGAGCGCGTCAGGGCCGAACTGGCGGCCTGGCCGTGAACCTGGACCGGGATCAGCCGAATATCAGCCCTCGCCTTGGAGGATCAGGGATTCGTCCCAGGGCAGCACGATCGCATCGAGGCTGACGCCCGACACCTCATGGTCGGGGGCCGCCAGGCCGCGGGCCTCGAGCCGCACCGGACTGGTGAAGGTGAGCACCATCACGGTGGCCAGGCCCACTGCCGCCGAGCAGACCATGCAGCCGGCGAGCATCAGGGAGAACTCGCGGCGGTCGGTGGCGGCCTGCATCAGCTGGAGCGCCCAGGCCACCAGCGCGATCACCACCAGGACCACCACCAGAGCGATGACCGTGAACAGGGGCGTCGGCAGCAGCAGGAAGGCGTTCAACGATGCACCGGAGACCACGGACGTTTCTCAATGTTACGGGCGGTGAAGGAGGGCTGCGATCGCGGCTGCGGCGAGCGGTTCAGCCCACCGCCATGGTCGTCAGCAGGGGCCTGACCGGCAGGCCCCGCCGCAGCAGATCCAGCTTGATCTCCTCCACCGTGAGCACCCCGTCATGGAGCAGGGAGGCCAGCAGGGCGGCCGAGGCCCCGGCCACCTCGAGGGCGGCGGCGATGTGGTCGATGCAGCCGGCGCCTCCGGAGGCGATCACCGGCACCTCCACGGCCTCCACCACCGCCCGGGTGAGGGCCAGATCGTATCCCGCCTGGGTGCCGTCGCCATCCATGGAGGTGAGCAGGATCTCCCCGGCGCCGAGCTCCACCACGCGCCGGGCCCAGGCCACCGCATCGAGGCCGGTGTTCTCGCGCCCCCCCTTGACGAAGACATCCCAGGCCGGCGGTTCATCCGGCTGCGAGGGACGGCGACGGGCATCGATGGCCACCACGATGCATTGGCAGCCGAAGCGATCGGCGCCGGCCGTCACCAGTTCGGGGGTGCGGACCGCCGAGGAATTGAGGCTCACCTTGTCGGCGCCGGCCCGCAGCAGCTCGGTGATGCCCTCGACGCTGACAATGCCGCCGCCCACCGTGAAGGGGATCGTCACCGCCTCGGCGGTGCGGCGCACCATGTCGACGAGGGTGGCCCGGCCCTGGTGGCTGGCGGCGATGTCGAGGAAGACCAGTTCGTCGGCCCCGGAGGCGCTGTAGCGGCAGGCCAGTTCCACCGGGTCGCCGGCATCGCGCAGCCCGACGAAATTGACCCCCTTCACCACCCTGCCGTCGGCCACGTCGAGACAGGGGATGATCCGCTTGGCTACCACGGGTTCGCTGTTAGGGTTGCGCGACTTTCTAATCGCGCCGGACATGGCCCAGGCTGGCATCACCATCGGTTCGAAGGTGCGGGTCACCCGCGTGCGCGATCGGATCCCAGCCGGTCTGGTGGCCGCCCTCAAGGCCGATGCCACCGGCACGGTGAAGGATTTCCGTGTCACCGACGGCACCGGCATCGGTGTGGTGGTGGAGCTCAGCGGCGGCACCACCACCTGGTTCTTCGACGACGAGATCACCCCTGCCTGAGACGGGCCCACCCATGAGCCAGAGCCCCGAAACCAGCACCGGCTCCCCAGGTGTCTCCGGTGGCGCCCGGCAGCTGCTCGGCATGAAGGGCGCCACCGGCACTTCCAACATCTGGAAGATCCGGTTGCAGCTCATGAAGCCCGTCACCTGGATCCCCCTGATCTGGGGGGTGATCTGCGGGGCGGCGGCCTCCGGCAACTTCCACTGGACCCTGCCGGAGGTGGGGGCGTCCGTGGCCTGCATGTTGATGAGCGGGCCGCTGCTGGCCGGCTACACCCAGACGATCAACGACTACTACGACCGCGAGATCGACGCGATCAACGAGCCCTACCGGCCGATTCCCTCCGGGGCCATTCCCCTGGGCCAGGTGCGTCTCCAGATCGTGGTGCTGCTGCTGGCCGGGCTGGCCGTGGCCTGGGGCCTGGATGTGTGGGCGGGCCACACCACCCCGGTGCTGCTGCTGCTGGCCCTGGGCGGCTCATTTGTGAGTTACATCTATTCGGCACCGCCGCTCAAGCTCAAGCAGAACGGCTGGCTGGGCAACTACGCCCTGGGCGCCAGCTACATCGCCCTGCCCTGGTGGGCCGGCCAGGCCCTGTTCGGCCAGCTCACCTGGGGCACGGCCCTGCTCACCCTGGCCTACAGCCTGGCGGGTCTGGGCATCGCCGTTGTCAACGACTTCAAGAGCGTCGAAGGGGACCGGGCCCTGGGTCTGCAGTCCCTGCCCGTGGTGTTCGGCATCAAGCGGGCCAGCTGGATCAGTGCCGGGATGATCGACATCTTCCAGCTGGCGATGGTGGCGGTGCTGATCGCCATCGGCCAGCACTTCGCCGCCGTGCTGCTGGTGCTGCTGATCATTCCCCAGATCACTTTCCAGGACATCTGGCTGCTGCGGGATCCCGTCGCCTTCGATGTGAAGTACCAGGCCAGCGCCCAGCCATTCCTCGTGCTGGGGATGCTTGTCACCGCCCTGGCGATCGGCCACAGTGACCTGACCCGCATCACGGCGCTGACGGCCTCCCTGCCATGACCAGGGTGGGCCTGTCCACGGCCACCACCGGCCCGCGGCAGCCCGGTGAGCCACCGCCCAGCCGGCCTTCGCGACGCCCCGGCTGGCGCCTGCTCGGTCCCGCCCTGGCGGCCACCGCCGCCGGCGGACTGGTGGCCCTGGGGCAGACGACGCTGGTGCGCGGCCTTGACGCGATGCTTCCCGATGCGGGCCGCATCACCAGCTTCAACCGGCCGGGGACGATCACGATCCTCTCCTCCGACGGCCAGGTGGTGCTCAAGAAGGGGCCGGCCACCCGCGAGAAACTGCCCGCCGGCAAGATGCCGCTGCTGATCCAGCGCGCCTTCGTGGCCGCCGAGGACCGGCGCTTCTACCAGCACGACGGCATCGATCTGCTCGGCATCAGCCGCGCCGTGATGCGCAACCTCCAGCAGGGCGCGGTGGAGGAGGGCGCCAGCACGATCACCCAGCAGCTGGCCCGCACCGTGTTCCTGAGCCAGGACCGCACGATCATGCGGAAGCTGAAGGAAGCGGCCCTGGCCGGAAAGATCGAGCGCCAGCTGAGCAAGGCGCAGATCCTCGAGCAATACCTGAATTACGTGTACCTCGGCTCCAGCGCCTACGGCGTCTCCGATGCGGCCTGGATCTACTTCTCCAAACGTCCTGACCAGCTCACCCTGCCGGAGGCCGCCCTGATCGCCGGCCTGCCACCGGCCCCCTCGGTGTATTCGCCCCTGGTGAATCCGGAGGTGGCGCTGCGGCGGCGATCGATCGTGCTGCAGCGCATGCGGGAGGCGGGCTTCATCGACGACGCCCAGCTGCAGCGGGCCGATGCCGCGCCCCTGGCGCTGAAACCGGCGGAACCGAAATTCTTCTACAACCCCGCTCCCTGGTACACCAGCTGGCTGGAGCAGGAACTGCCCAAGGTGCTCAGCAAGGAGCAGCTGGAAGTGGGAGGCCTCACGATCCGCAGCGGTCTGAATGCGGCCTGGCAGGCGGAGGCCCAGAAGACGATCGACTCCTACGCCACCGGCAGCATGGAAGGGGCCCTGGTGGCCATGGAGCCCGGCACGGGGCTGGTGCGGGCGATGGTGGGCGGCAAGGACTGGGAGAAGACCCAGTTCAACCGGGCTTCCCAGGCGTTGCGCTCCCCGGGCTCCACCTTCAAGCTGTTTGTCTATCTGACGGCCCTCAAGCTGGGGATGAAGCCGGAGGACACGGTGCTGGATTCGGCCCGCTGCTTCGGCAGTTACTGCCCCAAGAACTTCGGCAACCGCTACATGGGCCGGGTGAGCCTGGCCACGGCCCTGCAGAACTCCCTCAACATCGTGGCGGTGGGGCTGCTCCAGAAGCTCGGCTACGACCCGGTGATCGCCACCGCCAAGAGCCTCGGCATCCACCGGGAACTGGGCCGCTACCTTTCGATGGCGATCGGCGCCAACGAGCAGACAGTGCTCGACATGACGGCGGCCTATGCGGCGCTGGTGAACCGCGGTGTGTACATCCAGCCGCTGCCCTTCGAGGAGATCTACGGACCGGAGGGGGAACTGCTCTGGTCCCGCCGGGCCAACGGCCCCCGCGGCACCCGGGCGGTGAGCAGCGACATCGCCGACGCGATGGTCTGGATGCTGCAGCAGGTGGTGCAGGGCGGCACCGGCGGCGGCGCTGCCCTGGCCGACCGGGCGGTGGCCGGCAAGACGGGCACCTCCGAAGGGGGCCGGGATCTCTGGTTCATCGGCTCCATCCCCCAGCTCACCACCGGCGTCTGGCTGGGCTACGACAACAACCGGGAGACGGGCACCACCAGCGTGCTGGCCACCTACGCCTGGCGGACCTTCATGGAACCGGTCACCAAGGGGATGCCGGTGCAGACCTTCCCGCCCAAGCCGAAGCTCACCGGCACCTTCAAGCCGGCGGCGCCCGCCGCCAGGAACGCCGAGCGCGATGCCCGCCCACAAGACAGTGGCAGCAGCGACGGCTCACGCTGGCAGCCGCCGGTGCAGGAGCCCAGCCGCACCTACCCCCCCGACCGGGAACCCCCCACCGAACAGCCGCCCTCCCAGTCCGAACCGACACCGCCGGTGCCGCCGAACAATCCCGTCGCCGCACCCCGCTCCCGCGATGCGGCCATCCCCCCGCCGCCACCGCCGGAACCCGCCGCCCCCCTGCCGCCGCCGCCGCCCGTCGCCGCCCCACCGCCACCGCCCTAGGCGGTGAGCGGACCGCGCAGCAGCGCCGCGTAGAAGCCGTCGCCCCCGCCGCACTCCGCCGCGGCGGGGGTGGGCCACCACTGACGCTCCTCCACCAGGCTCCAGTCCGGATGGGCCGCCAGCAGCGCAGCGATCAGGTCGCCGTTCTCGCGCGGTTCCACCGTGCAGGTGGCGTAGAGGAGCCGGCCGCCGGGAGCCAGCAGCGGCAGCATCGCCTCCAGCAACTGGCGCTGCAGGATCACCAGGCCGTCGATGGCGTCGGGGGTGATCCGCCAGCGGGCATCAGCGTGGCGGGCGAGGGTGCCGAGCCCCGAGCAGGGGGCATCCAGGAGAATGCGCTCGAAGCTGCCCCGCCAGTGGGGCTTCAGCTCCCCGAGGCCGGTGGCGTCGGCGGCGAGCGACCGGATCGTGGTGAGCCCCAGCCGTTCGGCGTTGCGATCCAGCCGCCGCAGCCGGGCTTCGGAGCGATCCAGCGCCCACACCTCGCCCCGGTCGCCGATCAGCTCCGCCAGGTGGGTGCTCTTGCCCCCCGGGGCGGCGCAGGCATCGAGGATCCGCTGGCCGGGTCGGGGGTCGAGCAGGGGGGCGATGGCCTGGGCGCTGCGGTCCTGCACGCACCAGAGCCCTTCGCCGTAGCCCGGCAGCTCGCGGGGATCGCCCACCCGCTCCAGCAGGGTGAGGCCGTGCGGGGCACCGGGCAGGGCGCTGGCCGCCACGCCGGCAGCCGCAAAGCGCTCCAGCAGCTCCTCCCGGCTGGTGCGCAGGGCATGGACCCGCAGGTCGAGGGGGGGCACCGCATTGCAGGCCAGCGCAAAGGCCTCGGCCCGCTCCCGCGGCAGCCAGCCCAGCAGCCCGGCGCTGAGCCAGGGGGGCAGGGAGCGGCGCACGGCCAGGGCGGCGGCGGGGTCGGCCGGCAGCGCCAGCCCGTCCCAGGGCTCGTGGCAGGGTCCGCTGCCGGCCGGCCCCTCGCGCCGCCGCAGCAGGGAGCGCAGCATCCCGTTCACCACCGGCGCCAGCTTGGCCAGCCCGGCGCGCTTGGCCAGCGCCACCGTGGTGCTCACCGCCGCCGCCGCCGGCACCCGGTCGCTGAACAGGAGCTGGTAGAGCCCCACGTGCAGAAGCCAGCGCAGGGGCGGGGGCTGGCGCAGGGCGCTCACCTTGCCGAGGGCGTCGATCCAGGCGTCGAGCAGCAGCCGCTGGCGGATGGCCCCGTAGGCGATCTCGGTGGCAAGGGCGCGGTCGGCGGGCGAGAGGCCACCGCCGGCGCGGGTCAGGGTGGCCAGCTCCCGCTCCAGGGCGGCGTCGGCATAGGCCCCGGCCGCGACCGCCTGCAGCACCTGCCAGGCCAGCTGCCGGGAGGCCAGGCCGGGGACGACGTCGCTGGCGTGAATCGGCGGGCTCCCGGGACGGTTCATTCCTTTGTACAGGAGCGCAGGGCTGGGCCAGGCGGCTCGGCAGTCCAGGCGTCGCCGGCCTGCGGCAGGAGCGTGGCGGGCGGATGCCAACGGTGCCGGGCCAGGGGCAGGCGGCCGTCGGGGGCCACGGCGATCCCCTCGGCCAGCAGCAGCTCCCGCTGCATCCAGTCGCTGCCCTCACGGCCGGGGCTCATGGCGATGCGTCCCTGGGCATTCACCACCCGCTGCCAGGGCACCGCGGAGGGCAGGGGCAGCCGCCGCAGGGCCCAGCCCACCTGGCGGGCGCAGCCCCAGGCCCCGATCAGCTCGGCAACCTGGCCGTAGGTGGCCAGCTGCCCGGGGGGGATGTGGGCCACCATCGCGTAGACGCGCTGGTCGAAGGAAAGGGGCGCGGCGGGAGTGGCGGATTCTGCGGAAGGGGAGGACAAGGCAGGACGAAACACCGAGCGCAGACTAGTCGCTGTGGAACCAGGACTACGGCCCCATGGGACTCATCAAACAGATTGTTGTCACCCGAATGACAGCAAGGAATAAGAGCAAAGACAGCGGGCCCGAGTTCAACGGCATACATTGCTTTTGTCCACTCCTGGCAGCATTCAACAGACTGCATTCGCCAGCGTACTGTTTGACACCCAACGGCCATGCTTGTCTCCACTTTCGAGCTCCTCTTCAAAGGAACCACACCGGCCAACCCGCCTCTGGTGCGGGTCCCCGGGGCCGCACGGGGCATCCTTCAGGGGTATTTCCTGACGATTGCCAACCCGTCAACAACCTCGTTGACCTTTCTGCTGACCTTCAACGCCACCACGCCGGCCCTGAATCTGGCGCAAACCGTTCAGGTCACCGACGTGACGGGAGGCAACTCGTTCGGGCCACTGACCGCAACCGCCGATCCCAACCGCTTCACCCTGAGCTTGAGGATTCCCGCCAGGGACACGGCCCTGGTGATTCTTCAACCCAACGTCACGTTGCCGAATCTTCCGGACTCCGTGGAGTTCCGCGGGTTCGTGGAGATCGAGATCACCACCCGAACCTTCCAAGGGCAAAGCTTCGATGTGCTGCTGACTCCAGAGCATCGCGGCACGTTCCTGCCCAACAACTTCTCCTTCACGCCTCCGCCGGCAGCACCCGCCAACAACAGCGGCAAGGACTTCGACCAGTTGATCGTGGCCCTGCCCACGGCCACCGGCAGTGCGCTGTTCCGGCTGCCATCACCGGTGCGGGACCTCAAGCCGCTGATCGACAACCCGCTTCCGATCCCCTTCCCGGGACGCCCCCTGCCGTCGCTGCCCGAAGTGTTTCCGGAGCCGGTGCCGCCGGTGCCGCCGATCGCCGGTGTGCTGGTGGAACCGGAACTGCGGGCCACCCTGACCCGACTCCAGGACGGGCTGAGCCTGATGGCCCGCAGCATCGATGCGCTCTCGGGCGGAACGGCCGGGGGCGACTCCCTCGTGACCCCGGAACCCTGAAGGGAGTGCGGGTGATTCTGGCGAGCGCGCACGACGGCGACGCTCGCCGCCTGCAGGCGGCCTGGGCACCCCAGGCCGCTCTGCTGACCCCACGCGACCTTTCCATGCCGGGGTGGCGCCTGGGGATCGCGGAGGCTGGGGAGGGGCGCTGGGCCTGTCAGGGGGTGGACAGGCCTGATGGGGCGATCAGCGCGGTGCTGACGCGGCTGGTGCAGGTGGATCCGCTGGAACTCACCTGGATCCAGTCCGCCCGGCGGCACTTCGTTGCCGCGGAGATGACCGCCTTTCTGGAGGCCTGGCTGGAGGGGCTGCAGTGTCCGGTGATCGATCGGCCCAGCCCAGGCTGCCTCTGTGGCCGCAACTGGGGCTGGTTCCACTGGGCCGATCACGCCGGTGGGCTCGGCATTCCCGTGCGGGATCCGAGCCCGGATCCAGGCGGGACCCGGCTGGTGACCGTCGTCGGCGACACGGTGATCGGGGCAGGGACAGGCAACGAGACGGCCTGGGCGCGCCGGCTCTGTGCGGCGGCCGGGCAGGAGATGGCCAGCTTTCACTTCCAGACGGAGGGAGCCGCAGCGGGGCTCGTCCAGGCACGGGTGGGACTGGAGCGGGTGGGAGCGGCGGAACTGGAGGCGCTCGATCGGCTGCTGGAGAAGCGGGTGGAAGCCGGATGAGCGTGCTGTTGCTGGGCGCGGGGAACGATCCCGTCCTGCAGGGGGTGGCGGAGGCCCTGCGACGCCGGGGTGTGGCGCCGCGGATCGGGCCCTGGAGCGCGGAGCTCCGACCAGCGGAGCTGCGGCGCTGGCAGGCGGACATCAGCGCAGTGCTGGTGCGGCCCACCGGTGCGGAGGCGGGACGCGACGCCGTGGCGGAGCATGCCCTGCAGAGCTGGCTGGATCTGACGCCGGCCCTCGTCCTGAACCGCCCCTCGGCGACGGCGATCTGCGCCTCGAAACCCGCCCAGCTGCGGCGGCTGCAGTGCTGGGGCTGGGAGGTGCCGCCCACCCTGGTCACCACCTCGGCCGCGGAGGCCCTGGCCTTCCGCGAGCGGCACGGGGAGGTGATCGTGAAGGCCGTCGGCAGCAGCCGCAGCCGGGTGCGTCGCTTCGAAGGGGAGAGCGACCCGCGGCTGGCGCTGCTGTCCTGGTGTCCGACCCAGTTCCAGCGGCGGATCGCGGGCGTCGACCACCGGGTCCACGTCGTGGGGGAGCGGATCTTCGGCTGCCGGATCGAGAGCGAGGCGGTCGATTACCGCCTGCCGCCATCCGGCTGCGCGGCGCCGCGGCTGGTGGCGCAGCCGCTGCCGGAGGAGGTGGCGGAGCGCTGCCGGGACACCTGCCGGCGGATGGGGCTGGCGCTGGCCGGCATCGACCTGCGGCTCACGCCCGATGGCCGCTGGGTGATCTTCGAGGTGAACGCCATGCCGGGCTTCACGGTGTTCGAAGCCGAAGGCGAGGCACCGATCAGCGCGGCGGTGGCGGAGCTGCTGGCGGGCCAGGGCGGCGGCTCGGCAGCGGAACAGGCGCTGGATCGGGTGCTGAAGTGATGATTCACCGCTGCGCACCGATGCCGCTGCTGCCCCGCCGTTTCGAGCGCCTGCGCGCGGTGCTCGATCGCCGCATGGGGGATCTGACGCTGCTGCTGGAGCACGTGGACAAGCCCCACAACCTCTCGGCGATCCTGCGCAGCTGCGATGCGGTGGGGGTGCTCGAAGCCCATTCGGTCAGCCTCCCGGGGCGCACGCCCACCTTCAACAGCACGGCCCTGGGCAGCCAGAAGTGGGTGGCGCTGCACCGGCACGGGCGCAGCAGCGACGCCATCGCCCAGCTCAAGGCCAGCGGCTTCAAGCTCTACGGCACCCACCTGGGGGCCCAGGCGGTGGACTACCGCGACTGTGACTTCACCGGGCCCACGGCCTTCGTGCTGGGGGCGGAGAAGTGGGGGCTGAGCGAGGAGACGGCAGCGGCGATCGACCAGGCGATCGTGATTCCGATGGTGGGCATGGTGCAGTCGCTCAACGTGTCAGTGGCGACCGCGATCCTGCTGTTTGAAGCCCTGCGCCAGCGACAGGCGAAGGGCTGCCTGCCGAGCCGGGGCGAAGGGCTGGAGCCGGATCGCTACGCCCAGCTGCTGTTCGAGTGGGCCTACCCGGACGTGGCTTCCTGGTGCCGGCGGGAAGGGCGCCCCTATCCGGCCCTCAGCCCGGAAGGCGCCATCCTCGAGGAGCTTCCGCGGAACGTGCGCCTTCGCTGTTGAGGGGGCCGCCGTCGAAGCGGGCGGCGCTCGGCAACCAGAAGGTGAGCCCCAGGGCCAGGATCTCGAGCAGCAGCTGGCGGCCGCCGAGCAGCACCACCAGCACGGCCACGAAGGCCAGGAACTTCTGGAAGACGCTCCAGACGTCGTCGGGCGTGTTGCCCGCCTTCTGCCAGAGAGCGACGGCCGCGGCCAGCAGGCCCAGATCCAACCACCAGGGCATCGCGTCACACCCGAATCGTTGAATGCTACGCACGGCTGCCCACATCCAGCCGCACCCCTGACAGCCATGCCCACGGCAGGCATGAGCAGGGGACTGCAAGGGACATTATGCTGCCCACGAGCGGGCGATCCCATGCACAGTCAGCCGACTCTGCGTCGATAAGCATTGCACCAGCCAACAGGAGATCGGCCCGTGATTCTTTTCGCGACACAGCACTATACGCCCAGCGATCCCACCAAGATGGGACAACTGAATGCGTGCCTCGCCCACAACAAGGGACTTGGGATCTTCGACGAGATCACCCTACTGATGGAGGATATGGACGGCGATGCCAACACAGACTCCTGTCAAACCATTCACCTGGGAAGGAGGTCCAGCTTTTCCGACTTCCTGGGGCTCGTCTCCTCACCTGAATACAGCGACCATCCTATTGTTTTTTCCAATAGTGATATCTTCATGAGCGAAGACATTCTGCTGGCAGCGAAGCAGCTCTCGAGTCCCAGCTCGGTCATCGCCTTGACACGCCGAGAATTGGACGGAGAGTTCCCGCCCTTCTACCAGGGGCTATCCCAGGACACCTGGATCATGAAAGGGCATGCCGTCGATCCGCTTCTGCGTGACACCGCCAATCTCGCCCTTGGAATCGCCGGGTGCGAAAACGTCTTCACCGCCCAGCTGGTGGCCAATGGATACAACGTATGGAACCCATGCCTGGACATTCGAACGACGCACAACGACCCAAGCCCAAACTATAATTATAGAGACTGCAAGCGCTACTACGGCTTTTACGCTTTTCCCGCTCCATGTCACATCCGCGATGTAGAGTCTTCGATTCCAGATTACCAGTTCGAATTTCAGCCCATCACCTAAGCGCCGAAGGCAAGATCAACCGAAGTAGTCGAGGCCCTCGGCTTTCCAGCGCTCAACTCTCTCCAGCTCCCAGGAAAAGACAGAAGAGTGCTGAATGTACTGGGCATCCAGAATAGCGAACAATCCCCTGGAAAAGGGGACAAACTCGATCCCTTCAGCCTCCCCCAACAACTCTTCGTTCAAAAGCGATTGGGAGATTTCTGCAGGCCGATTGGAAAACGTTTCGCTGAATTTTCGGACATGCACACCCATGGCATCCAGCGCCAGGATTTTAACGACCATGAATGCTTTCTCGTCGTAGGCCATGGAATACAGCCCTCCAATGGCCCAGACGTTATCCAGCGGCTCGAAAAGCGCCTGCATCAGGATCTTGCCATGGTCCGAGGCGGGATTGCGGCTGTAGCTGTTGGGGAGATGATGCACCCAGGCTTCTTGCGCCACTGTTTTGGCGTGTAGATCGATGGGCACCACGGTCCTTGAACTGAAGCCCTTTGGCCTGGCGATGAAGGTCAAGCCGAGGGCAGCCTTCTCCCGTATACCCCCGATGGAGCTATCCGGTGACAGCTCAGGGCTGTTGATCAGTTCATGCATCAGGGGCTGATCAAGAAAGTACATTCCCTGATGGGGATTCGGCATGGTCATGAAAAGCCCAATACCATCCATGTACATCCAGGACTGCTGGCCGAAACCGACCGGATCGCAGTTTTCCGTGCTGACCCACTGACCAGCAGAATCAATCTCAACCCTGTAAAAAGACGGCAACAGGCCATGCTCCCGAAGGGCTTCTCTTGCCCGCAACCAGTAGGCAATATTGGAACGGGACAGCAGGATATCATCCTCGGAATACAGGAAGTGGGTGATATCGCCGGAAGCCACCAGATCTCGCAAGATGGCATAGTGGGACCACGCCAGTAGGTAAGGGTGGCCCAACCCCGTAGGCGTGAAGAACTCAACACTGATCTCGCCTGGAAGATCGACGAGGGCTCGTTCGATTGGCCCGTAATCCGAGACATTGGTAACGATGTAGACCCGCGTTCGCAGAGCGATGCCCGCATAGCCTTGGATCACCTGATGGAGATAGCCGATGCGGGAGGCATCATAGTGAAATGTAATGCAGACAGCCAGGCTCGGGATCAACGCCTCACCAACGGAAATCGTCTGCATCACGACCGCACTCAGGCAGCTGATTCTTGCACAAGCCTGTCGATCAGCCAGGCTCAGAAAAGCCGTTCCATGTGATTCACCAAAGGCGATCAGTCCCGCTGATCGGACAACGAGCCACTCAGCCAGCGCTCCAGTCCCTCCCCAAGGAAGGAGAGACCCAGCACCAGCAGGAACATGGCGAAGCCTGGGTAGAGGGCCGTCCACCAGATGCCGGTGGGCAGGGCGGTGAGGGCCTGCTGCAGGTCACTGCCCCATTCCGGGATGGTCTCCGGCAGGCCGAGGCCGAGGAACCCCAGGCCCCCGAGCACCAGAACCGCGTCGGCGGCATTGAGAGTCAGAAGGACGGGCACCGAAGTGATCACATTGCGCAACAGATAGCGGCGCAGGATCCAGGCGGGGCCGGCCCCCAGGGAACGGGCCGCCTCGATGAACAGCTCGGCCTTCACCTGCGCCGACTGGTTGCGCACCACCCGGAAGTACTGGGGCACGTACACCACGCAGAGGGCGGCGGCGGCGTTGGGCAGGCCCCGGCCCAGCAGGAAGGCGAGCACGACGGAAAGGAGCAGCACCGGCAGGGTGTAGAGGGTGTCCATCACCAGCACCAGCAGGCGATCGACCCCGCCGCCCAGATAACCGCTCACCATGCCGAGGGGGACACCGATGGCGAGGGCGAGCACCAGGGCACTGAGCACCACCTGCAGGGCGACACTGCTGCCGGAGAGCGTGCGCACGCAGACGTCGCGGCCGAGGCGATCGGTGCCGCACCAGTGGTCGAAGGAGGGCGGGGCGTAGATGGGGTTCTCCAGTCCCGCGTTGGGATCGCTCAGCAGGCCCCCATGCACCAGCAGCGGGGTGACGATGGCGATCAGCCCGTAGAGGACCACGATCACCAGGCCCCACCGGGCCATCTGCTCCGCGAGGGTGGGTCGTCCGACCCGGGGTGTCTCCCCGATCCGGCTGGCCTGCCTGTCGGTCTCACCAGTGGACTTCGGTATCACAAGCGGACGGGCATGGCCCGGGTTCGTGCGCATCTGCGCTGGAACGGGCGCGGATGAGGATCGTCAGAAGAGTAACCTCAGTCATTATCGATGCGGCCGGCGCAGCAGCGTTGCCCCTGTTCACCCTGGCCACCGTTAAAGCCGGGTGGCCACCGTTAACGCCGGTGGAAAAGCCGGTGGAATTGATGCGTCCGGCGGCTCCGGCGTCAAGGCAGGCTGCGGCCGACGCGACTAGGCCTGTACTCACCTGATCAACGGCAAGGTGGCAGCGATGCAGCGGGATTCCTAACGCCTTGCACGTGAGCTTGCAGGTGAATTCTCACGCTGGTATAATGTGCTTGATATGCCCCACTCAACTCCAGAGTGCTGACTTCCATCGTGGCCGAGCGTCGTTCTGCCTTCCCGATCAGATGACCAGCGCCCGCCTCCTGATCGTCGATGACGACCCTGAAATGCGCGGTTTCCTCACCTCCGAGCTGGCGGTTGAGGGCTACGAGTGTGAAGAAGCCTCCTGCGGTCAGCAGGCCCTGGGCCGGATCCGCAGCCAGACATGGGATCTGGTGCTTCTCGACTGGAACCTGCCCGACTTCAGCGGCGTCGAGGTGTGCCGGCGCATGCGCAAAGGGGGCATTTCCACCCCCGTGCTGATGCTCACCGCCCGCGATGAGGTGCAGCAGCGGGTGGAAGCGCTCGATTCCGGCGCCGACGACTACCTGATCAAGCCGTTCTCGATCGAAGAACTGCTGGCCCGGGTCCGGGCCCGGCTGCGTCGCAGCGGCATCGATGAGCAGGAAGGCGGCCTGCTGCGGATGGCCGATCTGGAGGTGAATCCCGCCAGCCGGGAGGTGGCACGGGGCGGAGAGTCGATTCACCTGACGGCCAAGGAGTTCGATCTGTTGATGCATCTGCTGCGGCACCCCAATCAGGTGCAGGAGCGGCGCGCCATCCTCGATGCGCTCTGGGGTGAGAACTGGCTGGGCGACGACAATCTCCTCGATGTCTACGTCCGCTATCTGCGCCGCAAGCTCGAGCCGGCCGGCCAGCCCACCCTGATCCAGACGGTGCGCGGCGTCGGCTTCATGCTGAAGGAAGGGCCACCCCGCTGAGGATGGCGGAGGCCAACGCACCCTCGCGCCTGCTGATCGTCGAGGATGACCAGCGCATGCGCTCCTTCCTGGCTGGGGAACTCAACTGCGAGGGCTACGACGTCACCGAAGCCGAGGACGGCCAGGGCGCGCTCATGCACCTGCGGGACGCCACGACCGACCTGGTGCTGCTCGACTGGACGCTGCCCGATTTCAACGGCGTCGAGATCTGCCGGCGGCTCCGCTCCAGTGGTGACATCACCCCCGTGCTGATGCTCACCTGCCACGACGACATCCGCGACCGTGTCGAAGCGCTCGATTCGGGGGCCGACGACTACATCCTCAAACCCTTCTCCATCGAGGAGTTGCTGGCCCGCATCCGCGCCCAGCTGCGGCGCACCGCCTACTGGCGTGGTGTGGCCGATTCCGATCTGCTGCGTTGCGCCGACCTCACGGTGAACACGGCCACCCGGGAGGTGATGCGCGCCGGCCAGGCGATTTCCCTGTCCGTGCGCGAATACGACCTGCTCCTCTGCCTGCTGCGCGGCACCGGAAGGGTGGTGGGGCGGGAGGAGATCCTGCGGGAGGTGTGGGGTGAGAACCACTTTGGCGACGAGAATCTGCTGGGTGTCTACATCCGTTACCTGCGCCGCAAGCTCGAGCCGGAAGGGCTCCCCACCCTGATCCAGACGGTCCGGGGCGTGGGCTTCATGCTCCGTGAAGGGGAGCCGCGCCCTTGAGGCGCAGCTGGAAATCGGCTCCCCCCTCCGGCACATCCGCCACCGACACGCTCCCCCCCATCGCCTCCATGAGCGCCCTGACCACCGCCAGCCCCACGCCGCTGCCGGGGATGGCTCCGGTGTGGCGGCCCCGGCCGAAACGCTCGAAGATCAGCGTCTTCTCCTTGTCGGGCACGCCGGGGCCCGAATCGATCACGTGCACCACCACCCGATCAAGGCTGGCATCGAGCCGCAGCTGAATCGGGCCACCGCCGGGGTCGTATTTCTGGGCATTTTCAATCAGGTTCCCCAGGCACTGCTCGAAGCGGTCGGCATCCCCGAGCGCGAAGGTGCGTGCCCCCTGGGTGGCGCCGGGGCAGATCCGCAGGCGGCCGTGGCAGCGCGAGCGCAACCTCTCCGCCACCCGCTCGATCGCCTGGGCCACATCAAAGGGCTCGAAGGGCATCAGGGTGCGGTTGGCATCGATGCGGGTGAGGGCCAGCAGATCGCTCACCAGCTTCCCCATCCGGCCGGCCTCCTCCTCGATCAGGGCCAGCTGTTCGGACTGCTGGTCGGAAAGGTCGTCGGAGCGGCGCCGCAGGCGTCCGGCGTAGTTACGGATCAGGCTGATGGGGGTGCGCAGCTCATGGCTGACGCCGTTGGCGAAGCCCCGCTGGCGCTCCCAGGAGGCCGAGAGGCGATCGAGCAGATCGTTGAAGGCCACGGCGATCGGGGCCAGCTCCCTGGGCTGGGCGGCCACCGACACCCGCTGGCTGTCGAGGGTGTCGGAACTGATCGCCTGCATGCGCAGACCCAGATCATGGAGGGGGGCCAGGCCCCGCACCAGCACCGGCCGCAGCAGCAGTCCGGTGAACAGGGTGGCCAGCCCGGCGGCCAGCATCAGAAGGGTGAGCAGCAGCCGCTGCTGGGCCATCTTCTGGGTGATGTCCTCCAGGAAGCGGAGCCGCACCAGGCGTGGCCCCAGATAGATCTGCTGCGAACTGGTGAGGTAGGTGCGTTCCCCGACGCTCAGCACGGACACCTGGCCGAGACCATTCCGCTGGGCCGGCAGTCGCGTCAGCGGCACGCCGGTGGGGATGGAGAACAGGCGGATCTGGTCGGCCGCGCCATAGGGAACGCCCTGGTCGGTCTCGACCCAGCCGAGGAAGTTGGGACTGATCAACCGGGCCAGGGCGTCGCTGATCTCGTCCAGTGTGGTGGGCACGGGCCGGCCCGAAAGGAGCACCTGCCGCACGCTGGCAACGGTGGCGCGGTGCTGGTCGCGCCGCTCCTGGCTGGCCAGCAGGGCGGTGGCCACGATCAGGAGGGCATAACCCCCCAGAACGGCCAGCAGGCTGAGCCCCAGCAGGCGCCGGCGCATCGAAAACGCCTGGCGAGGACGGCGGAACGGACCCGGCAACCGAGAAAAGTCCATCAGTTTCATTAGAGGACCATTAGATCTCGACAAGATCCGGCGCCAATTGGATCGTAGTGGACAATGAAAGGCCCACCACTCCCGAACCTCGGCCTAGCGCCCCCATCCTGCAGAACCCAGACAGGCCAAGGGATGCGAACCTTAGGAATTACAACAGCGCCTTCCCATCCGCAACAGCGGTGCCTGC
The DNA here is from genome assembly GCA_943367815.1 of Tabrizicola sp. YIM 78059. Taxonomy (GTDB): domain Bacteria; phylum Cyanobacteriota; class Cyanobacteriia; order PCC-6307; family Cyanobiaceae; genus Cyanobium. The sequence goes on from CALRKA020000010.1 coordinate 93,050, forward strand.
ATGGACGAAGCCGCTCTCGTTGCATAAAGTAAGTCGAGTCAAGAGCTTTCCCGCTTTTCCAATGAACATCTCCCCCAAGACCAAACTGGCGCTGATGCGCAGCCTGCGCGAGAAGAAGTCGAAGGTGGCCCAGGGCTTCACCCTGATCGAGCTGATGATCGTGGTCGCGATCGTCGGCATCCTTTCGGCTGTCGCGCTCCCCAACTTCCTCGGCGCCCGGGCCGCCGCCTCCGCCGGTGCTGCCGTGGGTGAAGCCCTCGGCCTGGCCAAGGAGTGCGCCACCTTCATGGCCTCCGGTGGCGTGGGCGTGGCCCCGGCCGGCATCACCTGTGCCACGGGCTCCAACGGCAGTGTCGTCCGCACCTTCACCGCCGGAGCCGCTGGTGTGCGCTGTCTGACCGCCACCTCTGACACCGCCAGTGCCACCGCCACCATCACGATCACGGGAACCGGCACCAACATCGGGGCCCTGAGCTGCGCCTTCAGCTGAACAGCTTCTCAACAAGCCCATAAGAGGCAAAGCGGGGGGTGCGCCCCCCGCTTTTTTTGCCTGGATGGGGTGCGGCCTGCGGCGTGAGTCTGAGATGCCATGATTCAGGATGATCAGGCCTTCGGCAGATTCAACCATCCCTCCCCCAATCGGCTCAGCATGCTCAACCCTGATCCGGATGTCTTCTATCAGCAGGCTCAAGATCACTTCCAGGCCGAACAATACGGAGCCGCCATCATCTGTCTGAGCAGAATACGGCACACCGATGTCTATGGCGTCAGAGCCAATGCCAACATCGCCAGCTGCCTGATGATGCTGGGGCTGGTTCGCCCAGCACTGAAGTATGTCGATCGAGCCCTGCACCTCGATCCCCACTACACACCGGCACTGATCAACCGCGTCAAGGCCTTTCAGGCCCAGGCACGCTACGAAGATGCCGTGGCCATCTGCAAGGAGATCCTCGAGCGAAATCCGAAAGAAGAGGAGGCCTGGTTGAACTGGGCCGCCTGCCTCTGCGCAAACCAGCAGACTGAACTGGCCCTACCGGTCGTCCGTCAGTGGCTACGTGCGTGCCCTGACAGCCTTCAGGGACACCTTAAAGAGGGAGAGCTGCTCTCCAACCAGGGAGACCACAGCGCGGCGATCCAATCGTTTACGGCTGCCCTGCGGATCGCCCCGGAAGCGGAAAAGCCATACGCCCATATGAGCGTTGTCATGTACAGGACCAGACACTATGAAGCCTCTCTGAAGTATCTCGACAAAGCGCTGGAAATCAACCCCGAATCGCTCAGCAGCCACTACTGGAAAGCCCACATCCTTTGGTTCATCGGAAGCTGGAGGGAATCACTCATTCACCACCAGAAAGCCGCAGCGTTGCGCCCGGATTCGGCCGTCTATTTTCTTAATCAACACCTCATCCTCCCCTGCATCATCGAAAGCAGAGAAGAAATCGAAGAAGCCAGAGAACGCTTTCTGGAGGGCCTCTCACTGGCGGAGAACAATTCCAGCATCCATTTCAACCCCAACGATACAGCCACGGCACATACATTTTTTCTCGCCTACCACAACAAAGAGGATCGCCTGCTGCTGGAGCGCTACATCAACCTGATGCGCAAGCTCACTGCGCCTTTACGGAATCACTATCGCCGACAGCACCATTCCCACCTCAAGCGCCACAAAACTGCTCCGCACGACCGCATACGCATCGGCTTTCTGTCGAAAAACTTTTACAACCACAGCAATACCCTGGCCTTCGAAGGGTTGATTCGTCATCTCGACCGCCAGAGTTTTCATGTGATTCTGATCCATACGGCCGACTCGAAAAGGGATGCTGTCCGCGACAACCTTGATGCGGCCTGCGAGGAATCAATCGTCCTACCAGCTGATTATTCGGAAGTCTACGGAACCCTTCACACGCTTGACCTCGATATTCTCTTCTTTACCGACCTGGGCATGAATGCCAATGAATTCCTGTTACCCCTGTTTCGCTCGGCTCCAATCCAGATGACGGGCTGGGGGATTCCTCACACCTCAGGAATCAAGGAGATTGACTACTACATTACATCCACGGAATTGGAGTCACCGGAAGCTCAGGTCAACTACACGGAAACGCTGGTCAGACTGGAGGGTGGCTTACCCTGCTGCTTCCAGAAGCCGGGGGAGCAGCAATACATGGCCCTTCCACGCGAATACTTTATCTTGCCTCCCGGCGATACCCTGATCGGATGCCTGCAGGGTCTCCACAAGCTGCATCCAGATTATGATCTTATCCTCGAAGAGATCGCCATCAGAAACCCCGAGGTGGGGTTTGTATTTGTCGAGGACGAATTGGCGTCGAGGAGCCAGATCTTCCTTGACCGCCTCGCAAAGACAGCCCCATCCGTGAGGGAGCGATGTGTTTTTCTGGCGCTGATGCAACGCCACGAGTATCAAGCACTTTGCAACTGCGTGGACCTGCTCCTCGATCCCATTTACTATGGAAGTGGGATCACATTCTTTGAAGCCTCGTTCGTCGGCACACCCATCGTAACGATGGAAGGCAACAACCTTCGCACCAGAGTCGTAGCTTCAGGCTATCGCGAAATGGGGATCGATCATCCGCCGATTACAAAAACGAAGGAAGAGTATGTTGAGCTTGTCACCGCACTGATCAACGACCAGGAGAGGAGAGAACGCTTGAGGGCTTCGATCCTGGCCAACAACCATCGTGTCTTCCATCGCATGGATCACATTCGAAGCTTTGAACAATTCTGCCTTCAAGCCGTGAAAAGTGAGCTCCATCGTGGTCACGGTCACCCGATAGCCAGCTGATCCTCCCTGCCGTTCACCGCATCCCTGATCACCCCATGTCCAATTATTCCGCAAGACGGATCAACGCTCTGCTGGAGGCCATGCCCGGACCTTCCAGCTATCTCGAGGTCGGCGTTGAGACGGGATTTACCTTCTTTGAGGTGTCCGCCGCAGCCAAAACGGCCGTCGACCCCACCTTCATGTTCAACCAGGAAGAGGCGAAACAGGTGGAGCCGACCTCACAGTTCTTTGCGAGCACCAGTGATGCCTACTTCCGAAATCACTGGAATGGCCAGGTGTTCGACCTGATCTTTCTCGATGGCCTCCACACCTGGGACCAGACCTACAGAGATTTCTGCAACGCCCTCCTCGCCACCCATGAGCGTTCGGTGATTCTCCTGGACGACATCTTTCCCAATGATGTCTTTTCCTGTAACCGCGACCAGTTCGAGGGGACCATGATGAGGCAACTCATGACCAACAGCCCTGTCAATGCCTGGCATGGTGACACCTACAAGGTCATGCCTCTGATCCAGACCTTCCATCCGTCGCTGAATTACTGCACGATCATGGGCGATGGAAATCCACAGGCTCTGGTCTGGCGCTCGACCGCACCGATGGATTTTGCGTTCGACATCATCCAGGACCAAGGTTCCCTGAACATGGCAAGCCTCGATTATCTCTGGTTTCTCAGAAATCAAAACAACTTCAATCTGATGGAGGAATCGGAGGCCATTGCCATGGTCGTTGCGGCCTTGCGGTGAGGCCACCGTCTCACCACTGCGCCCCCACCCGCACCTCGGTCTCGATCCGCTGGGTTCCACCCCCTGAGGGCTGGAATTCCTGCCCCAGCCGCAGGTGCAGCAGCCCGTCGGGATCCACGGCGGCCTGCAGCCCCGGCAGGGAGAGCCCATCCAGCAGCACCCGGTTCTGGGCTGCTCCGGCGCTCGGTTCACCGTCGAGCCCGAAGGCCGGGCCGCAGCGCATCAGCACCCGCCGGCGCCAGATGGCGCTCGGTGGGCTGCCCACCGTGTAGGTGATCGGGCCGGCCGGTGTCTGCAGCTGCAGCACCGGATTGCGGCCCCCCAGGGCGCAGGCGGCACCGGTCCCCAGGGCCAGGTCCACCTGGGTGGCGCGCTGCAGATCGCCCCGCAGCAGGGCCAGCACCCGCCGCTGCTGACCCCGCTCCCGCACCTGCCGCACCAGGCGCTCCACTTGTTGGCCATCGGCCACCAGGGCCTGCAGCACCACCCCCCACAGCAGCAGCCCGAGGCTCACCGCCACCAGCAGCTCCACCAGGGAGAAACCCGCCGGCCCCGTTGCGGGGCCCCGGCTCGAACGCACCCATGCCATGGCAGAACCTCGGGGTAGGGGATCGGGCGGCTCAGCTCTGGGGATCCGGCAGGCAGCCGCCCGGCCCCTGCCGTCCCAGCCGGGTGACCCCGAGGGGCAGGGCCACCACCACGCAACGCACCAGATCGGTGCCTTCGGTGCTCAGCAGCACGGTGCCGCCGTCGATGATCAGCCCGTTGCTGGTGAAGCGCACCGCCGCCGGCAGGTTGTGGCTGACGCTCACCGCCGGCCCGCCCATCCCTTCGCCCAGCTCCAGGGCGGCCCCCTCGCAGGCCGGCAGGCTGCCCGCCTGGGGCTCCCGCCAGCCCGTGGCCTCCAGGCTCAGGGCGCAGGGGCGGCCGCTGCTCAGGGCCGCATCCCGTCCCCGCTCCAGCCCCACCATCACCCGGCGGCTGGCCCCCTCCAGCCGGGCGGCGGCCAGGTCGCGGTTGGCGGAGCTGAGCCCCAGCTGGGCCAGCAGCCCCACCAGCACCAGTGCCAGCAGGGTCTCCGGCAGGGTGAAGCCGGCCGGCTCAGATCGTGCCACCGCCCCCTCCTTGCGCAGGCCCGCAACGGCCGAAGGCCGCCGGCGCATACAGGCGCTGCCGCGGCTCTGCCTCGCCAGCCACCGCCAGCCGCAGCACCACCCCGTCTCCGCTGGCCGACACCTCCAGCTGGCGCACCAGCCCCGGAGCCAGGGGTTGGACCGCCAGCGCCTGCAGCAGCTGGGACGCCGCCGCGGTGCAGTCGCCAGCGGAGGGGGCCAGGCCGCGCAGGGAGGTTTCGGCCCGCGACAGGGCGGCCTCCGCCTGCTCCAGCCGCTCCAGCTGGCGCTGCTCGGCCACGGCCGCGGCGCCCGCCAGGGCCCAGAGCTGCAGGGAGGAGCCCGCCGCCGCGGTGAACACCACCGATCCGGTCAGCAGTTCGATCAGGCTCATGGCGTCACCCCCCGCAGGCCCACCAGCCGCACGTCGGTGATCTGCGGCTGAGGCTGGACCGGTGGCTGGGCCGGCGCCAGCTGCACCGCAAAGGCCCCCTGCCGGGCCGGCTGGCCCCCGCCGGCGGCCAGCTCCAGCAGCAGTTCGGCCGGCTGCAGCTCCGGGCGCCAGGCGATCAGGCGGTAGGGGACCCCCAGCACCTGGCCCTGCCGCAGGGCGGCGATCGCCTGGGCCGGAGCGCAGGCCAGGCCCTGGACGTCCCACTGCGGCAGCGGCAGCGCCAGCAGGCAGCGATGGCTGCGGTGCAGCTCCGCCAGCAGTTGCTGGCCCGCCGAGGCCAGCCGGTCCTCCGCCCGGCGCTGCTGCTGCTCCCGGATCCCCTGCAGCCGCAGCTGCAGGCTGGCGGTGTGGGCCGAGAGGCTCCCCAGCAGCAGCACCAGGGACGCCCCCATGGCCAGGGGCAGGACGAATCCCTGCTCCCTGGATCGGTGGCGATGCAACGTGGGCATGGCAATGGCAGCGAACGCCTTTTCAGCGTTCCCCCCTGAGGTCACCAGCTCCCGCCGACCTAAAGTAAGGAATCCTTTATTCCGGACGAAGCCGGCGGCGTTCATGGTCCTGGCCAAGCGCACCAGCAAGAACCAGCTCACCTTGCCCAAGGCCGTGGTGGAGGCCGTGGGGATCGCTGACTACTACGACGTGGCCACCGAGAACGGTCGCATCGTGCTCACCCCCGTCCACCCGAATGCGGCCTCCCATGTTCGATCCCGCCTGGAGGAGCTGGGAATCACGGAAGCGGATGTGGCCGCCGCGGTGGCATGGTCTCGCCAGGAGTGACGATCCGCGTTGTTCTCGACACGAATGTGCTGGTCTCGGCGCTGTTGCTTGAGAACGGCCGCCTGGCCTGGCTGCGCCGGACCTGGCAGAGCGCCGCCATCAGACCTGTGGTGAGCGAATCCACAGCCCGCGAACTGATCCGTGTGCTCGCCTACCCCAAGTTTCGGCTCACGCGGGCCGACATTGATCGGCTGCTGGCCGATGTGCTGCCATGGTGTGAAACCCATGCCAGCTCCATCAAGGCTTGTCAGCTCCAGGTTCGCGACCCGAAGGATCAGGTGTTTCTCGACCTGGCCCTGGCGGCTGACGTGCCGGTCCTCGTCAGCGGCGATGCCGATCTCCTCGCCCTGAAGAATTCGTTGCTGCCCTTGTTGATCCTGACGCCGGCAGAGTTTCAGATCTGGCTTGAACACCCCTGATCAGGGCGTCGCCTGTCAGTGTTGCCAAGGGAATGACGCACCCCAGCGCCCATGAACGATCGCCGGCACAGGGACACCCGCGATGAGGTCGACAGCTTCGTCAATCGCCACCAGCTGGACTATTCCCTGGGCCAGCTGCGGCTGGTGGGGCTGCTGCTGCTGGTGCTGGAGCTGAGCACCCTGCTGCTGGCGGGCAGCTTCGCCAGCGTCGAGGCTCCCGCCGGCCGGCTCAACGGCCTGATCGGCCTCTCCCCCGCCCTGCCGCTGCTACCGGTGGGCTTCGGTCTCTATCTCGTTGGCGGCGGCTATCGACGCCACCACCGCGAACAACCCTGGACCGGTGCGCTGCACCGCACCCTGTTGCCCCTGGGGCTGATCCTGCTGCTGCTGCTGCCGGCGGTCACCATCCATGACGCCGCCACCCTGTTCAGCCAGCGGCAGCTGGCGCCCCTCTCACCACTGCAGCAGCATCTGCTCAACCCCGTGCGCCTGATCACCACCCTGCTGCTGCAGGGGGTCACCGGCGCCGGGCTGGTGGTGATGCAGCTCCGCGGCCGGCACCAGATGCGCCGGGTGGGCCTCACCCCGAGCCTGTTCTTCCGCACCGACGCCACCGGGCCCGCCCATCTGCACCGGCGCCGCTCGACGGACTAGGTACCGGTGGTGGGCCGTGGATCGCGGGATCGGCCTGAGGACGTGGAGGTGTTGCGAGGAGGTTGTCCTGACCTGTACATCCTGTACAGAATCCGTTTGGTGCTGCGGGAGATGGGGCCGAGCGCTGCACGGAAACGAGCGGAGCCGTCGGATTCAGGCCCGGCCGCGGCTTCGGAGCCAGCTCACTGATTCAGCTTCAGCACCGCCATGAACGCCTCCTGGGGCACCTCCACCCGGCCCATGGCCTTCATGCGCTTCTTGCCCTTGGCCTGCTTCTTGAGCAGCTTCTTCTTGCGGGAGATGTCGCCGCCGTAGCACTTGGCCAGCACATCCTTGCGGATGGCGCTGATGCTCTCGCTGGCGATGATGCGGCTGCCGATCGAGGCCTGGATCGGAATCTTGAACTGCTGGCGGGGGATCAGCTCCTTGAGCTTCTCCACCAGGCCCTTGCCCACGTTGTAGGCCTTGTCCCGGTGGACGATGGTGGTGAGGGGATCGGCCTTCTCGCTGTTGATCAGCACATCCAGCCGCACCAGTTCGTTGCGGCGGTAGCCGATCAGGCTGTACTCCATCGAGGCGTAGCCCTTGGTGCGGCTCTTCATCTGATCGAAGAAATCCGTCACCACCTCGGCCAGCGGCATCTCGTAATGCAGCGTCACCCGGTCGGTGGTGATGTACTTCATGTCGATGAACTCACCGCGCCGCTCCTGGCACAGCTCCATCAGGGCACCGTTGTAGGCGTTGGGCGTGTAGATCTCCAGCTTCACATAGGGCTCCTCGATCGATTCCCGCTTCTGGGGATCGGGGAGGGTGGCGGGATTGTCCACCATCAAGGTGCTGCCGTCGATCATGTTCACCTGGTAGATCACCGAGGGGGCGGTGACGATCAGGTCGAGGTCGTACTCCCGCTCCAGCCGCTCCTGGACAATCTCCATGTGCAGCAGGCCCAGGAAGCCGCAGCGGAAGCCGAAGCCCATGGCGCTGCTGGTCTCGGGCTCGTACTGCAGCGCCGCATCGGAGAGCTGCAGCTTGTCGAGGGCCTCGCGCAGGTCGGGGTACTGGTCGGCGTCGGTGGGGAACAGGCCGCAGAACACCATCGGCGTGGCCTCGGCGTAGCCGGGCAGCGGTTCGCTCGCCGGGTTGGCCGCCAGAGTGATGGTGTCGCCGACGCGGGCATCGGCCACCGCCTTGATCGAGGCGGACAGGTAGCCCACCTCACCGGCATGGAGGCTGTCGACCTGGCGCTGGTCCGGCGCCATCACGCCCACCTCGTCGAGCTCCACCACCTTGCCGCTGGCCATCAGCAGCACCTTGTCCTTGCGGGCGATCACGCCGCTGATCACCCGGAAGTAGACGATCACGCCCCGGTAGGGGTCGTAGTAGGAGTCGAAGATCAGGGCCCGCAGCGGTTCATCCGCCTGGTCCGGCGGCGCCGGCACCCGATCCACCACCGCCTGCAGGATCTCCGGCACCCCCAGGCCCGTCTTGGCGGAGCAGTTGATGGCCGTCGAGGTGTCGAGGCCGATGATCGCCTCGATCTCCTCCTTGATCCGGTCGGGGTCGGCCCCGGGCAGGTCGATCTTGTTGAGCACCGGGATGATCTCCAGATCGTTCTCCAGCGCCAGGTACACGTTGGCCAGCGTCTGGGCCTCCACCCCCTGGCTGGCATCCACCACCAGCAGGGCGCCCTCGCAGGCCAGCAGGCTGCGGCTCACCTCGTAGGAGAAATCGACGTGCCCCGGCGTGTCGATCAGGTTGAGGATGTAGGTCTGGCCGTCGGCCGCCTTGTACTCCATGCGGGCGGCCTGGAGCTTGATCGTGATGCCCCGCTCCCGCTCCAGCTCCATGTTGTCGAGGAACTGGGCCTGCATGTCCCGGGCGGCCACGGTGCCGGTGTCCTGCAGCAGGCGGTCGGCCAGGGTCGATTTGCCGTGGTCGATGTGGGCGATGATGCAGAAGTTACGGATCCGCTGGGCGGGAACGTCGGTCATGGGGTGGGATCAGGCCGGCGCCCGATCACTCAGGCAGCCACGGAAGAAGCTGGAGCGATCCTAGGGAGGTCCCCTGGCCACCCCCCGGCCCGGACGGCGCCGGCCTCCCTAAGCTTGGCCAACGACCCCCTGCATCCGCCATGACCACCGACACCGCCAGCCCCGAGACCGCCAGCCCCGAGAGCGCGACGCCCGCCGTCGACAGCGACCCCCGCGCCCTGACGATCGAGAACGTGGAGCGGGTCCTCGACGAGCTGCGCCCCTACCTGATGGCCGATGGCGGCAACGTGGAGATCGTCGAGATCGACGGCCCGGTGGTGAAGGTGCGCCTGCAGGGCGCCTGCGGCTCCTGCCCCAGCAGCACCATGACCCTCAAGATGGGCATCGAGCGCAAGCTGCGCGAGGCGATCCCCGAAGTGAACGAAGTGGTGCAGGTGCTCTGAACCCTGCGGGTATACACCCGGAACCGCCCCCCATTCAGGGGGGCTTTTTTCATGGCCGATTGTCGGCCTTCTCTTCCCATCCCCCCAGCCGATTCGGTCACGTTCCTCAAGCCCCCCGGGGAGATCCGGGCGTACGTTGAAGGTGCAGCAGGAATGCTGCGGCGACTGAGGTTCCTGTCCGCGTCGGAGGAGGCCTGGCACGATGAATCACCGGCTCCTTCTGTTGACGCTGGCGGGCTCCCGGAGACCTCTGGTGGGTGGGCACCGCCCCCCCGGTCACAGGGGCTTCATGGTGGCCGCCTTCCTGATCGTGCTGGCGGTGCTGCTGGGGGGGCTGGCCACGGCGAAGCGCTCCAGCCTGGTTGAGCTGGCGTCGGCCTACCAGAGCCAGGCCCGGGATGCCCGGGCCGCGGCCGACATCGGCATGACGGCCGTGGTGAGTGAGCTGAACCGCCACCGCAATCGCCAGCTGCTGGTCAACGCCTGCCTGCTCGAGACGTCCACACCCGCCGCCATCGCCGTCAACAACGCCGTCAAGGTGCCGGATGGCCGGGCCTTCGCCAACGTGGGCACCACCTTCCCCACCACCGGCGCCCTCCCCACCGCCCAGACGATCAACATCGGCGACGGCTCCCAGCAACGCTGGCGGCTGGTGGATGTGGACTGCTCCGCCGCCACCGCCGCCGGCGTGCGCCAGGGCACCCTGGCCAACCCCATGACCGGGGTCGCCGCCGTGCCCCCCACCGCCGGCGAACTCACCCTCACCGTGCGCGGCTTCGCCCTGCGCGGCGGCTCCGTCGTGGCCGCCAGCACCCTGCAGCAGACCCTGGAGGTGGTGCCCAAGTGCCTTGACCGCAGCCTGCGCGGCCTCGGCTTCGCCTTCGGCAACGACATCCGCCGCTGCACCCTGGCCCCGGGGTTCGGCTTCGTGGCCGGCGCCGCCGACGACAACACCGGCGATCTGGTGATCTCCGGCGGCGCCTACAACCTCAATGTCGATCCGGTCACCTGCATTGCGTCCTTTGCCGGGGGCTGCGTCGACGGCCTGGCCCACACCAGCGTCAACGTGGTGGACGTCAACCTGCCGCCCCCCCTGCCCACCGCCAACGCCACCTGCCGCAGCGCCTCGCCACCGGCCAGCTGCAACGTGAGCGTGACCAGCGACCTGACCCTGGCCAGCCGCAACTTCGCCAGCTGGCCCGCCCCCTGGAACAGCCTCTGCACCCGCGAGGATGTCAACGGCGGCGCCTCACCCCCCGGCACGTTCGAGACAATCTCCTGCAGCCTCAACCGCCTCAGCACCGGCAACAACGTCGAACTGTTCTTCGACACCAGCGGCAGCACCGCCGCCAGCACGATTCCGGTGCGGCTGCACTTCCCCAACGCCTCCACCAGCGCTCAGAAGAGCGTCACCCGGGGCAACGGCTCCTCCGGCATCTTCCAGTGCGATTCCGATGCCGGCGCCATCACCTGCTCCACCGCCACCCAGGGCGCCCCCCGCGCCGCCGACCTGGCCCTGTTCGGCTGTCGCCCCGGGGCCCCCGCCCCCTGCGGGGCCCAGTTCCTGGATCTCGGCAACGGCAACGGCGCCTCCCAGAGCATGTTTCTGTACTTCCCCCTCGGCAGCATCGAGATGGGCGGCACCCCGGATTTCAAGGGGGTGATCTGGACCAACGATTTCCGCGCCAACGGCAACATCACCGTGACGATCTCCCCGAGCGATCTGGAGAGCGTCTGCGGGCTGATGAAGTTCTGCGGCAGCGATGACGCCCTCTATGAATCCTTTGCGATCGACTACGTCACCAGAGCCGTCAGGCGTCTCACCTACTCCTGAGCCACCGTGAAACCCCTCCGTCCCACCGCCCTCTCCCCGCACCGCCGCAGCCGCGGCGCCGGTGGCTTCTCCCTGGTGGAACTGATGGTGGCGTCGGTGCTGCTGGTGGTGGCCCTCACCGGCACCTCGGTGCTGTTCGTGGAATCCAACCGCTCCTCGGCGGCGGCGGAGACGCGCTACCGCCAGCAGGCCCTGGTGGACACCGATCTGGCCCGGGTGCGGCGGCTCAACGACCGCTACACCTGCAGCAGCGGCAGCTGCACCAGCCTGGGCAGCCTGGAGCTGGGCAAGAACGATTTCTTCCCGCCGCCCACCTCCACGGCCGCCAACGGCAACAGCAGCGCCGGCCAGCTCTTCGAGGCCCTCTGCAATTCCACAAGCCTGATCACCCAGCTGGTGACGGACATCGGCGGCCCTCCTGCGGCCCTCACCACGGCCGGCGTCACCTACAGCGTCGACAGCGCCAACCAGGGGCAGCAGACGGTCAGCGAATTCGGCACCAATGTGGTGCGCAATCTTCACCGCTACACGATCACCTACAGGAACAGCCGCAGCGGCGAACTGCTGCGCCGGGTCACGCTCGTGCCCACCACCGTCGCCTGGTGCCCCTGATGAAACACCCCTCCAACGCCGGCTTCACCATGATCGAGCTCGTCGTGGTGGTGGTGATCGTGGGCATCCTCTCCGCCGTCGGGCTCACCGCCTCCGGCAATGAATGGCGACGGGAGCGGGTCAACGCGGTGGCCACCGAACTGGCGGGCTGGCTGGAGGCGGTGCGGCGCACGTCCCTGAAGGGCAATGCCTGCCAGGTGACCATCAGCGGCGGCAACCGGGCCGGCGGCGCCACCCTCGCCAGCGCCTCGGAGCTGATCGCCGGCAACGGCCTCTCCATCCCGATCACCGCCAACCCGACCATCGCCAACAACTGCCTCACCAGCCAGCCGATGCAGATCAGCGAAACCCTCGGCTCCTCCACCTACACAATCGCCCCGGGCGGCTCCACCAGCTTCAAGTTCACCCCCCGCGGCACGGTCAACGCCGCGGCGGCCAACGCCCAGCTCACCGGCCCGGTGGTGATCGAGATCTCGCTGACGGGCAGCTCCGGGCCGATGCGCTGTGTGCGCATCTCCGAAGGCCTCGGCCTGATCAGCGTCGGCGCCAGCAACACCACTGGCGCCACCTGCCCCGACAGCAGCTACGGAGGCACCCTCTGACGCCATGAACCACCCCATCTCCCACCTCCAGCGCCAGCGGCGGCCAGGGGCCCCCCACCGGGGCTTCACCATCGTTGAGCTGCTGATCACCTCGGTGATCATGGGCGTGATCTTCGCCACCGGCAGCAACGTGATGGTGACCCAGATCCGGGTCTCCTCCCAGCAGGAATCGCTCCGGCGGCTGCAGGACCACTGGGGCCGCATCAACCACCTGCTCGACAGTGAGATCACCGAATCGGCCTCGGCGACGACCGTCCCCGGCACCGCCCTCACCCTCACCCTGGCGGGCGGCCAGACAATCACCTATGCCTACGACGGCGGCAGCCGGACCCTGACCCGGACGGGCCCACCGATCAACGACAACGGCACCCTGAACCTCACGGGCGGCACGGCCAACGTGTCCTCGGTGCTGCTCACCGACGTCGACGCCTTCGCGCCCAGCCTCACGAATAGCCGCGAACCCACCTACACCCTGGCCCTCAGCGACAGGCTGGGGGCGTCGTTCACCGGGCTGTCCAGCTCCAGCCGCTCGCGCACCTCCAACTACCCCTGACCGCCGCCCCCATGCGTGCCCGCCCCCCGGCCCCGCGGCCGGCGCTCCTGCTGCCGATCCTGCTGCTGCCGCTGCTGCTGGCGGGG
>CALRKA020000011.1:0-97896 GCA_943367815.1 Tabrizicola sp. YIM 78059
ACGTCGTCACCGACGGCTCCGGCCTCAACGATTCCTCCACCCTTTCGATCACCGTCACACCGGTCAACGACGATTTCGTCGACGCCAGCGAAACCCTCTCCATCGCCGAGGACAGCGGCACCGCCACCGGCAGCCTCCTGGTCGGCACCGCCAGCCCGGATGGCCCCGTCTCCATCGCCTCCTTCTCCATCGCCGGCCTGAGCGGTCCTTTCCCCCTCGGCAGCCCCGTCACCATCGCCGGTGTCGGCAGCCTCACCATCGCCGCCAACGGCTCCTATTCCTTCACGCCGGCCGCCGACTTCAATGGCTCTGTCCCACTGATCTCCTACGCCGTCACCGACGGCTCCGGTGCCAACAACGCCTCCACCCTCGCCATCACCGTCACGCCGATCAACGACCCGCCGGTGGCCACCGACGACGTCTTCGGCGGACCCAACCGACCCGCAGCCGGCACCACCGCGGCGATCAAGGTCACCGACAACGACAGCGACCTCGATTCCCCCCTGGATCCCACTTCGATCACGATCGTGGGCAGTGCAGGGCCCGGCCAGTCGCTGCTGGTGGCCGGGGAAGGCACCTGGATCATCAACGTCGCCACCCAGGAGATCAGCTTCACCCCCCTGAGCGGCTTCGTCGGCGATCCCACCCCGATCCAGTACACGATCAGGGACCTGCAGGGGGCCATCAGCAACCCCGCCACGGTGACCATCGATTACGACAACCTGGCCATCACCCCCAACCCTCCGGTGCCAGCACCACGGCACGTCGACTTCTACCTGCTGCTCGACAGCTCCACCTCGATGAAGGGCAGCGACCCCAGCGGCGTCTCCAGGATCGAGGCCCAGAACCGGCTGGCCTTCGAAACCTTCAAATCGGCCCTGGCCGCTGCCGGCTACGGCTACACCCTCAAGGGCAGCACCACCTTCCAGCCCTTCCTCGATGACACCAATCTGACGAGCAGCCAGACCCTCGCCTCCGAAATCCTCAACTACGAGCTGGTGGACGACCCCACCGACGGCAGCAGCACCAATGCCAGGTCAATCACGATCCACACCATCGATTTCGGCTATCTCGTCAGCCACAGCGAGATCACCTTCAGCGGCAGCAATCCCAACTTCGGCGAACTGCTGGCCCGCGATGTGCTCCTCACCCAGACCCCCGACCTCACCTACGGGGACACCACCAGCCCCGACTGGATCGCCCGCGGTCTGCCGGCGCCCAACTCTCTCGATGCCTACACAGCCCCCGGCACCAGCGGCAATCGCTACAGCGGCACCGAGATGCTCGGGGCCCTGGTGGCCCTCGACAAGCTGCTCGTGAAGGAACTGCCCAACGTTGCCCTCGACACGATCGTGTCGGTGGCGATGATCACCGACGGCCGCCCCGAACGGCGCCCCTGGTGGGACAACCGGCCCGAGTTCGGCCAGGGCTGGACAGGCACCAACGTCGCCCTGCCCACCAGCTCCTGGCTCGACGGTGATCCGATCCTCAGCTCGGGACTGCGCTACACCAGCAGCGGCACCCCGATCCGGGTGCCGACGGCCGCCGGTGTCGACATCTGGGCCCAGGCCCAGGCTTCCCTCAACAACACCCTCGACACCGTGGCCGCCAGGGCCGGCGCCAGCAACGTGAACGTGCTGGCGATCGGCATGGGCGACGGGGGCATCTCCAACTGGAACGCCATCTACACCGACCTGTTCACCAACCAGACCTTCGATGCCAGCCGCAGCTGGAACTACCAGTTCTCCACCTCCGGCCAGCTGCCGCAGCTGTCGGGGTGAGCCGCCATTGCGCCCATCCCCCCGGTGACGGCAGGCTGGACGCACTGGAACCCGATGGCCATGACCCGCGAGCACGATCCCTTCCGCATCCCCCGCGCCGGCTGGGAAGCAGCCCCCCTGGCGGGGCTGGCCTCGGTGGATCTGAACCGGAACGGCGGCGCCTTCAGCGGCGGTGAATTCGTCTCCGAATCCACCGTCGGCGGCGTGCTGCTCTACGCCACCTACCAAGCGCTGCTGAGCGCCCTGCGCACCGAGGCCCTGCGCAAGCGGGGCGAGATCGACCGACTGACCCAGGTGCGGCTGGTGCTGGCCACCAGCCTGGAATCGGCCCGGACCGGCGTGGCCGTGGGGGCCGTGCTCTCGGTGGTGCTGCTGGTGTTCCCCTGGCTGGCGGCACCGATGGCCCTGGTGGGGGTGGTCGGGACGGCCAAGGCCTCCCTCGACCTGTTCCATGCCTTCTGGGATGGCCTCGACGCCGAACAGAAGCTGCAGGTCACCATCGCCGCCCACGAGGCGGGGGTGAACCTGCGCCGCTTCTTCAGCAACGCCAGCGAGGCTCTGGGGCCGGTGGCGGGCTGAGCGGGGCTCCGTTTACCGGCCGCCACCGAACAGCTGCTGCAGCAGCCCGCCCAGGGCCTGCCCCAGGGCTTCGCTGTCGCTGCCCTGCACCACCTGCCCATTGGCGTCCACGGGCTGGAGGGCCTGGTTGAGCTGGGCCGTGGTGGCCGTCGTCGTGCTGCGGAAGCCCAGGTTGAAGACTCCGGCCCAGCCCAGCTGGATGTCGGAGCGGTACTGGTCGGCGTTGACCCTGGACTGCACGGCGGCCGCCGAGCCGTTGGGCATCTGAATGCTCCAGGGACCGTTGCCCTGGGCGGTGAAGCGGAGCGTGCGCAGCGGGTTCGAGACCGGCAGCCTGTCGAAGGTGAAGGCCAGGGTCTTGGAGCCGTTGGCGTTGTTCTGGACGATCTCGTAACGGCAGGTGCCGTTGTAGATGGAAATCCCCGCGTTGGTCCAGGCGCAGGTGCCGCTCTGGCGGGTGCGGGTGAACGGCGCCTGGAAGCTGTTGGTGGGGGGCTGGCCCGTGGCCGTGCCGCCGCCCGGCCCCCAGGTGGAACCGGCCCCACCGATCACCGTGCCCTGGCCGCCCGGGGTGCCGGAGCCGGCGCCGGCGCCGAACACCCAGGGGTTCAGACGTGGGTCGAAGCTGGTGCGCTGGCGGTTCGTCCAGCAGCCGCGCAGGTTGAAATTGCAGTAGCGGCCGTCGGCGAAGGTGACGTCGACCAGCGGATTGTTGACCAGATTGTTCTCCAGGGTGCGGCGCGCCCGGCGTCCGAATTCCTGCTCCGTCTCGGCCAGGGCTGCCCCGCTGGCGTTGAAGCAGACACTCACGGAGCTGTCGCAGATCACCCCCTGCACCGGAAAGGACAGGGTCCTGTTGCCGGGCTGGCCGTAACCGGCGCCCCCGGATCCACCCCCGCCGCCCCAGGGCGTCGTCTGCACCGGCGTCTGCTGGCTCGGGGCCCCCCAGGGGTTGCCCTGGGCCCGTGCCTCCGGTGCCGCCAGGGCAAGGGGCAGGGCGACCATGGGAAGGGTGGTGAACAGCAGCGAGGCCTGGCTGAAAAATCCGGTGACAAATCTGTTCATCAATCCTGGAACACGTTCACGAGCACAGGAATCAAGGATACCAGGATTGGTCTTTCGAACACTTTTTCTCTGGCGTTCTGCAGCAACCAAGCAGAAGAATTGTCAAGCTTGGTGATCACAACGCAGCATAGTGATCACAACGCAGCCTTTTGATCACAGGCCAGCTCGAAAGCCTCTCCCCGTCACTCTGCCTCCAGGCTGCCGCGCACCATGTTCATGCCGCAGTGGAACGGATAGGAGCCCGGCCGCTCGGGCAGCAGTTCGATGCTGGTGGTGGCCCCCAGGGGCAGGTCAAGGCTGCGCTGGAAGTCCGGGAAGATCACCTGGGCCACGCAACCGCTGGGATCGGTGCGGTGAAACAGCAGACGCACCGGCCGGCCCGCCTTCACCCGGACGCGGGCCGGGGCGTAGCCGCCCTGCACCGTGATCGTGATCTCCTGCATCCCCTGCTCCCCTTCGCCCGCCGTAACCCCTGCGCCGTGGGGGCCGAGGAACCACCAGAGCTCCGCCGCGATCAGGGCCAGCCCGGCCGCCGCCACCAGCACCTGCAGGGCCAGCGGCTGGGGGATCGTGCGCCAGAGGGGCGCGGCCTCGTGGGGCGTCATGTCCCGGCCCCCGACGGACGCAGGCGGGGCCGGAAGCGACGCAGCCGCAGGGCATTGCTCACCACCGACACCGAACTGAACGCCATGGCGGCCCCCGCCAGCATCGGGTTGAGCAGCCAGCCCGTGAGCGGGAACAGCAGCCCGGCGGCGATCGGGATGCCCGCCACGTTGTAGGCGAAGGCGAAGAACAGGTTCTGGCGGATGGTGGCCATGGTGCGGCGGCTGAGCTCGATCGCCGCCGGCACGCCACCCAGATGGCCCGAGAGCACGGTGATGTCACTGGAGGCGATGGCCACATCGGTGCCGGTGCCCATGGCGATGCCCACATCCGCCCGGGCCAGGGCCGGGGCGTCGTTGATGCCGTCCCCCACCATCGCCACCGGGCCCTGCCCCTGCTCCTGGAGCCGCTGCACCACCGCCGCCTTGTCGCCCGGGCGCACCTCGGCGATCACCCGCACAATGCCCACATCGGCCGCCACCACCTCGCTGGTGCGGCGGGCATCGCCACTGAGCAGCACCACCTCGAGTCCCAGCCGCCGCAGGGCGGCGACGGCGGCATGGGCCTCGGGCTTGATCGGATCGGCGATGCCGAAGCAGGCCTCGATCCGCCCCGCCACGGCCACGGCGGCCACGCTGCGGGCGGCCCGCTCCAGCCGGGCCACCACCGGATCGAGGGGAGTGGTGTCCAGGCCCGACGCTTCCAGCCAGCGGGGGCTGCCCACCCGCACCTCCTGCCCGGCCACGCTGGCCAGCACACCGAAACCGGCCTGGGCCTCGAAGCTCTGCACCGGGGGAAGATTCCCATCACCGCAGCGAGGTGCGGCGTAGGCGACGATCGCCTCCGCCAGGGGATGCTCCGAGCGCGATTCCACGGCCGCCACCAGGGCCAGGAGGCTCTGGGCCGGCATCCGGCCGCCATGGAGCCGCTCGAAATCGGTCACCTCCGGCTGGCCCAAGGTCAGGGTGCCGGTCTTGTCGAGCACGATGGTGCGCAGCCCACCGGCTGTCTCCAGCGCCTCGGCACTGCGGAAGATCAGGCCGTTCTCGGCCCCCTTGCCGGAGGCCACCATGATCGCCGTGGGGGTGGCCAGACCAAGGGCGCAGGGGCAGGCGATCACCAGCACGCTGACGAGAAACAGCGTCGCCAGCACCACGTTGCCGCTGACGAGGAACCACAGCACGAAGGTGGCGATGGCGATGGCGATGACCATCGGCACGAACCAGCCCACCACCTGATCCGCCAGGCGCTGCACCCGGGTGCGGGAGCTCTGGGCCTGGCGCACCAGCGCGACGATGCGGGCCAGCATCGTGTCGTCTCCCACCCGGGTGACCCGGAAGGTGAAACTGCCGCTGCGGTTCATCGCGGCGCCGATCACCCCGTCCCCGGGGCCCTTGGCCACCGGGGTGGGCTCGCCGGTGAGCATCGATTCCTCCACCCAGGAACTGCCCTCCACCACCACCCCGTCGAGGGGCAGCTTCTCCCCGGGCCGCACCTGCACCAGGTCACCCACCGCCACCGTGGCCACGGGGACCTCCGTGGCGATCCCCTCCCGCAGCACCCGGGCCGTGGGGGGCTGGAGCTGGAGCAGCCGCCGGATCGCCTCGGAGGTCTGGCCGCGGGCCCTGGCCTCCAGCAGCCGGCCCAGGAGGACCAGGGTGAGGATCACCGCGGCGGTTTCGTAATACACATCGGCCGGAAGGCCTTCGGCGGTGAGCACCTCCGGGGCCAGCGTGGCCACCAGGGAGGCCAGCCAGGCGATGCCGGTGCCGGCGGCCACCAGGGTGTTCATGTCGGCGCTGCGGCGGCGCAGGGACGACCAGGCCCCTGTGAAGAACTCCCGCCCGCACCAGAACAGCACCGGGGAACTCAGCACCAGCTGGGTCCAGGGGCTGGTGAACCAGCCCGGCAGCCAGTCGATGTGGACGCCGAGCATGTGGGGCAGGGTGGCCGCCACCACCAGCACGGTGAGCACGGCCGCCACCGACAGGCGGCGGCGCAGCACGGTGAGCTCCTGCGCCAGCTCCCTCTCCATCCCCGTCGGGGGGATGGACGCCGGCTCGGCGGCGCAGCAGGGCGATCCCAGGGTGGTGATGCTCATCGCGGGCGGACCGGGGCCGGGAGCTTGGCTTCACCGTATGGGCTCCCCTGGGCTGGAGAGTCAAGCCCGCCCCTAGGCTGAATTCGTGCAAACCCGCCACGACTGGAGTCGCCTGGAGACGCAGGCCCGGACCCAGCTGCAGCGGCTCAGCCTGGGCGAGAAGCTCGCCATGCTCGACGGCGACACGCCGTTCTGGGGTGGCCTGGCGGCCATTGCCCTCCACGACGCCTCCCACCGCCGCCCCTGGCCGGCCGGGGTGGTGGAGCGCCTGGGGATCGGCGGGCTGCACTTCGTCGATGGCCCCCGCGGGGTGGTGCTGGAGGGCGGTGCCACCACCTTCCCGGCCCCCATCGGGCGCGGGGCCAGCTGGGACGTCGATCTGGAGGAGCGGATCGGCGAGGCCATGGGGGCGGAGGCGCGCAGCTTCGGAGCCAACCTGTTCGGCGGGATCTGCGTGAATCTGCTGCGCCATCCGGGCTGGGGCCGGGCCCAGGAGACCTACGGCGAGGACCCGGTGCACGTGGGCGCCATGGGGGCCGCGGCGTGCCGAGGCGTGCAGCGCCATGCCATCGCCTGCGTCAAGCATTTCGCCCTCAACTCGATCGACAGCGCCCGGTTCCGCGTCGATGTGGGCGCCAGTGAGCGGGTGCTGCAGGAGCTCTACCTGCCCCAGTTCCGCGACGGCGTGGAGGCCGGCGCCCTGGCGGTGATGAGCGCCTACAACAGTGTCAACGGGGCCTGGTGCGGCCAGCATCCCCATCTGCTGCGGGAGATCCTCAAGGACCGCTGGGGCTTTCGCGGCTTCGTGCTCACCGACTTCATCTTCGGCCTCCGCGACGGCGTGGCGGCCCTCGAGGCCGGCCAGGACCTGGAGATGCCCTTCCGGATGATCTTCGACGCCACGCTTCCGGCGGCGGTGGCGGCGGGACGGGTGCCGGAGGCCCTGATCGATGCGGCGGTGCTGCGGATGCTGCTGGCCCAGGCCACGGTGCCCGCCGGCACCTATCCGGTGGCCCTGCGCGGCTGCCGCGCCCACCGGGAGCTGGCACGGGACGCCGCCGCCGGCTCGATCGTGCTGCTCAGGAACGCCGGCGACGTGCTGCCCCTGCGCGGCATCGGCTCGCTGGCGGTGATCGGCCCGGTGGCGGACACCGCCAACCTGGGGGACCGGGGGTCCTCCGACACCCGGCCGGCACCGGGGTCGGTGGTGACGCCCCTGGCCGGACTGCGGGCGGCGGCGCCGGACCTGCTCCTGCACCACGACGACGGCAGCGATCCGGCAGCGGCCGCGGCCCTGGCGGCCCGCAGTGAGGCGGCCCTGGTGGTGGTGGGCCTGGACTGGCGCCACGAGGGGGAACACATCCACCCGGGCGATCTGGCCCCGATCCTGCGCCAGGCGCCGCCCCCCGCCTGGCTGGTGCGCCTGTGCGGCCGCCGCCGGCTGCTGCCGGTCTGGACGGCGGTGGCGGCGATGGTCGCCGGAGTGACGCGCTTCGGTTCGGCCCGGGCCGGTGGCTCCTTCGCCTCCGGCGATCGCACGGTGCTCCAGCTGCCGCCGCCGCAGGAGGCCCTGATCCTGGCGGTTGCCGCCGCCAACCCGCGCACGGTGGTGGTGCTGATGGGCGGCGGGGCGATCCTCTGCGAGGCGTGGCGGCAGCGGGTGCCCGGCCTGCTGATGCTCTGGTACCCCGGCGAGCAGGGGGGCGCGGCCCTCGCCGACGTGCTGCTGGGACGGATCTCCCCGTCGGGGCGGATGCCCTTTTCGGTGCCTACCGAGGCCAGCCACCTGCCGCCGTTCGATCCCCGGGCCCGGCAGATCACCTATGACCTCTGGCACGGCTACCGGCGGCTGGCCCGCAGCGGGCAGCCGGCGGCCTTTCCCTTCGGCTTCGGGCTCTCCTACAGCCGCTTCCGCCACACCGATCCGGCGGTGGCGTGGCTCCCCACCCCGTCAGGGGGAGAGGCGGCGCTGGAGCTGGCCGTGACAGTGGCCAACACCGGCACGGTGGAGGCCGCCGACGTGGTGCAGATCTACGTCGAGCCGCCCGGGGAGGCCGTGGAGCGGCCGGAGCGCACCCTGGTGGGCTTCGCTCGGGTGAGCCTGGGGCCGGGCCGGAGTCAGCGGCTGCGGATCCGGATTCCGTTGCGGCGGCTCGCCTGGTTCGATGAGACCCGCGACGGGTTCGTGCTGGAGGGCGGCCGCCACCGGCTGCTGGTGGCACGCCATGCCGAGGACGGCGGGATCGGCGTGGACCTCGAGCTGGAGAGCGGGGTGGTGGGGCCCTGAGGCAGCCCTCAGCCCTCAGCCCTCACCGGGGCGGCTATTCAGGGCCTGCAGGGCCCGCTCCACCCGCAGGTGGGTGTAGCGCTGCAGCCAGAGGCAGGGCAGGTTGAACAGGGTCGCGAAGACCAGATTGATCAGCACCCCGGCCGGCGGCAGCCACAGGGCCGTGACGATCCAGAAGGGCCAGAGCGCCAGGTGCACCAGCTCGGCCCGGCGGGTTTCCGCCAGCAGGCGCTGCAGGGTGGCGCGATCCCGGCCCACCAGGCTGTTCTTGGCCACCCCGCCGGGGAAGGCCGTGCCGGCATCGGGCAGCAGGGATTTCCAGCGGCGGATGGCGAGCCGCTTCTCGAAGCCGCTGCGGCTCTCCGGCCAGGGGCGCCGTCCCGTCAGCCAGGTGTCGTGGTCCAGGGCCCGCGGGGGCAGCTGGTGGGCCAGCCAGCCGACCAGCAGCGACCACAGCAGCCAGCCCAGGGCGCAGGCCAGGACCGCTAGCGCGTTGGAAACCGCCTGCCCTTCCATTCGATCGTGCCCCGCTCGAGATTCAGGATCGCCAGAACGAACACCCCCAGAAAGAACAACACGGGAATCGGAAAGATCAGGCAGATCCAGCCGAAGTCACCGATCCGGCGGGTGACCACCAAGAGCTGCACGGCAAAGCCGACGTAGAGCAGCAGGTTGGGCAGCACGGCGGCATCCCCCACCATCGGCCAGCCCAGCAGGGAGGCGGGCAGGCACCAGGCCGCCCAGAACAGACCGGAGATCCACAGGATCACGCCGAGCATCCAGAGCCAGCGCACTTCCCCGGCGGCGGTGGCGAAGTTCTTGGCGAAGCCCACCACCATGTCCTGGAGGCCGCCGGGATACATGCGGTAGTCGAGCAGCCCCTGGCCGATGTAGGCGCTCACCGGCAGCCCCGCCTGCTCGTAGAGGTGGCCCAGGAACCAGTCCTCCACCACCTTGCCGGCGACCGCCGCATGGCCGCCGATGCGCTCGTAATCGCTGCGGCTGGTGACCATGGCCGGCCCGAAGGCCACCCCGCAGCCCCGGCCCATCGGCACCGCCATCAGCCCCACGAGGTTGAACAGCACCGAGAGCAGCTCGTAGGGCTTCTCGGTGCGGTGGAAGGGCTGCACCGAAACGAGGCCGCCCAGCTCCTGCTGGGTCGCCACGAGGCGCTGAAGGAACTCGGGGTGGGGTTCGGTGTCGGCGTCGAGGAACAGCAGGGTCTCCCCCCGGCTGGCGCGGACGCCGTGGTGGAGGGCCCAGGTCTTGCCGCACCAGCCCTCGGCCAAGGGCGGCGGACACATCACCGTGACGCCGGCGGCGGCGGCGATGGCGCCGGTGCGATCGTCGGAGTGGTCGTCGATCACGATCACCTCCTGCGGTGTGAGGCTCTGGAGGCGCAGGGCGGCAAGCAGTTTCGGCAGGGTGTGTTCCTCGTTGCGGGCCGGGATCAGCACCGACACCCTCGGCTGGCCCTGGACCCTGGAGGCGGGAAGCCGGGGCATGCGCAGGCACAGGGCCCAGCCGAGCAGCCAGCGCACCAGCAGCGAGATGGCCAACAGATCCACGGTCGGCACCACTGCTTGTCTCTTCAACCTAGGGACGTAGCAGTTCGTCAACCAAAGCCCGCAGGGCGGCCGGATGGGTCATCAGCTGGTGGTGGTACCGCACCGGCAGGCAGTGGCCCGGGCCGATCGGCAGCACGGCGCGCCAGGCCGGCACCACCATCAGGTCCGGATGGCAGTAGTAGCTGCAGCACTCCACGGGCTCCAGGGTGGCCAGCTGGGTGTTGAGCCGCACCAGCAGGGGGCTGCCGGCCTTCAGGTCGGCGATGCCGGCCAGCGGCCAGCTGGGCCAGGGACCGGCGGTGAGGGTGCCCTGCTGGGGGCTGCCCACGCTGATCAGCCGCCGCGTGCGCCGGTGGCCGCCCCGCAGCTGGATCCAGGTCCGGGCGATCACCCCGCCCATCGAAAAGCCCAGCAGATCGATGGGCTGCTGGGCTCCGAAGGCCGCTTCGATATGGAGGCCGAGCAGGTCGGCCTGCTCCTCGATCGGCGTCAGCCCGAAGCGGTGGGGCAGATGGGGAATCAGCAGGGGGCCGCGACGCCCCGCCAGCAGGCGCTGCAGGGGATCGAACAGACGGGGGGTGTCCCACATCCCGTGGATCAGCACCAGCGGAGGGGGATCGGCCGCAGGGCCAGGGCCGCCTACCAGACCAGTTCCGGCAGCTCCCGGAACACCTTGCGCACCCCCACGCTCCACTCGGCGCTGAGGTCCTTGAAGTAGGCGTCCCCCTCACTGAAGCGGCGGCGGTGCTGGATCTCGAAGCGGTCCTTCTCGTAGACGAGCAGGTCGATGGGCATCCCCACCGACAGGTTGCTGCGCATGGTCGAGTCGAAGGACACCAGCACGCACTTGGAGGCCTCCGCCAGCGTCGTGTCGGTATGGATGACACGGTCGATGATCGGCTTGCCGTACTTCGCCTCACCCGTCTGCAGGAAGGGCGTGTCCTCGCCGGCCTCGATGAAATTGCCCTCCGCGTACATGCGGAACAGCCGCGGCGCCTCGCCCCTGATCTGGCCGCCCACCAGGAAGGAGGCATTGAAGCTGGAGCCGGAGGCCTTCAGATAGGGGCCGTCGCGCTGCTCGATCGCCCGCACCGCATCCGACACCAGGACCATCACATCGAACATCGTCCGGGCCGTCCACACCGTGGGCTCCCCGTCGCCGGCCTCGGCCCGCTGGCGCAGGAGACCGATCACCGCCTGGGTCCCGGCCAGGCTGCCGGAACTGAGCAGGACGAGCACCCGGTCGCCGGGGCGCTCGAACACGGTCATCTTGCAGAAGCTGGCGAAATCATCCAGCCCCGCATTGGTGCGGGAATCGGAGGCGAACACCATGCCGCTCTCCAGAAGCACCGCCACGCAGTAGGTCATGCCGTCCACACCTGGAACGACACCAGCTCCGACGGACCGAAGCTGGTGGTGAGGGCGACGTCGGCGGCATCCCGGCCCCGGGCCATCAGGATCCGGCCGATGCGGGGGGTGTTGTTGCGCGGATCGAAGACGTGCCAGCCGTCGCCGAGGTA
Organism: Tabrizicola sp. YIM 78059; assembly: GCA_943367815.1. Classification (GTDB taxonomy): domain Bacteria; phylum Cyanobacteriota; class Cyanobacteriia; order PCC-6307; family Cyanobiaceae; genus Cyanobium. Next base: position 11,505 of record CALRKA020000011.1, read on the forward strand.
GGCCTCGAACCAGGCGTGGAAGTCCATGGCCGTGTGGGGCGGCGGCACCGCGATATCGCTCAGATAACCGGTGCAGTATCGCGCCGGGATGTTCATGCAGCGGCAGAGGGCGATGGCCAGGTGGGCGAAATCACGGCACACCCCCTCGCGGCTTTCGAAGGTCTGGAGGGCCGATTTCGTCGGGCTGGAGCGGCCGTAGTCGAAGCGCACGTGCTGGTGGACGAAGTCGCAGATCGCCTGCACCCGCGCCCAGCCGCCGGGGGCCGCCTCGAACCGGGACCAGGCGATGGGCGCGAGCAGATCGGACTCGCAGAAGCGGCTGGCCAGCAGAAACAGCAGGGTGTCCTCCGGCAGATCGGGCACCGGCCGCTGCTCCAGAGCGGGCAGCACCGGGTCGGGCCGACCGGAATCGGCCACCACCCCATGCCCGTGCAGACGCAGCGGGCCGGCCGGCGCAACCAGGCGCTGGCAGAGGTTGCCGAAGGAGTCCACATACGGATGCAGCGTCACCGGGGGCTCCACCTGCAGCAGATCCGGCTCCCGAAGATCGGCGGCCCGGCTCTCGTGCACGCCCAGGGTGACGATCAGGGGCGTCGGGGTGGGGAAGCGCAGCACCACGTCGAATCCCACCTGGATCTGGATCGGGTGGGTGGGCGGCGCCGGAGCGCAAGCTGGTGAGTCCATGGATCACCCTAAGGAGGGCGGACCCTCCGGGAGCGGCGGGAATCCCTCCGCCAGGGCGGCCTCCAGCACCCCGGCCAGTCGCTGGGCCCAGGCCCGCCGGCCCGCCTCGGTGGCCAGCAGGTCCTGGCGCACCTCCAGCTCCACATGGGGAATCCGGCGCCCCTCCCCATGCACCACCAGGGTGTGGTCGCTGGCGTCGCTGACGGCATAGGGCTGGTTGTCCCCCACCCGCAGGCCCCGTTCGCGCTGGAGCCCCTGGCGCACCCGGCTGGCCAGGCGGGCATCACGGCCATGCAGCACCCCCACATGCCAGGGACGCACCTCGGCGTCCAGCACCGGCGTGAAGCTGTGCAGGGTGACCAGGACGCTGGGCCGGGCCTGGGCCTGCCGCGCCTCCAGCTCGGCGGCGATGCGGCGGTGGTAGGGGTGGAAGAGTTCCTCCAGCCGTCCCTGACGTCCGGCCGCGCCGATGGTCACGTTGGCGGCGATGGCGCTCTGCTCGCAGTGGCTGACGATCGAATCCGGCGCCTGGGGCGGCCGGTTGGCATCGATCACCAGCCGGGAATAGTTGTGCAGGATCAGAAAGGCGTCGAGCCGCGCCGCCAGCAGCAGACCCAGCCCGTCCACACCCAGATCCCAGCCCCCGTGGCTGGCGCGCTGCCGATCGCTCAGGCCCAGATCCCCCAGGCACCGGGGAATGGCGCGGCCGGCGTGGTCGGCCGTGAGCAGCACCGCCGAGCGCCCGGCGGGGTTGACGATCCGAAAGACAGGAGGATCTGAGGGCCCCAGCAGGGGTTCGTGCTGCAACGGGACGACCTCGGGCCAGGGATCCTTGCCACCACCAGCCTGGCGGGGTCGGCACGGGAGCGGGGAGCCCCCGATCACTGGGAGTAGATCAGGGCGCTGTAGGGGCCGATGCTGCAGGCCGCGTGGCAGGGGAGTCCGTCCCAGTCGCCGGGGACAGCTTCCACGTCACCGCTCGGATGGCCGGCGAAGCCATCGCTGTAGCCCTGCCAGTCACTGTTGAAGCGCAGCTTCCACGCTCCGGCGGCGGGCAGACCGACGCGGCAGTCGTCCAGGGGCTGGTGGGAGAAATTGGCGATCACCACCACGTCATCTCCGGGACCGCCCCGGTTCCAGCGGTGAAAGGCCAGCACCCTGCGCTCGCCATTGAGGTGGAAGACCTGCGTGAACTGGCCGCAGAGACCCTCGGTCACCCCCTCCAAATTGCGTCGCAGCCGGATCAGATCCCGATACAGGCGGACGATGCCGCGAAATTCCTGCCGCTGATCCCAGTCGACCGGGACCGAATCGCGGAACCAGCCGCCCTCGAGAAACTCCTGCCCCTGGAAGAGCATCGGAATGCCCGGTGATGTGAACACGAGGGCCGCGGCCAGGGTGGAGCGCTTCTGGGCATACCAGCCGGTGGGATCCCCCGGACTGACATCCTGGGGAAGGCGGGCCTGTCCATTGGCCACGTCATCATGGGATTCGCTGTAGATGACGCGCTCGAAGGCATCGTCGTTGTAGCGGTGGAGGATCGCGTCCCGGAGGCTCTCGAGGCCGCGGTCTTCATCGATGGCCGTGATGACGGCCTGGCGGATCGACCGGACGAACTGGAGATCCCACTGGGATGCGAACCCTGCACCACCGGCCCCGACATCCTTGGTGATCCAGGCGTTGCTGCGCATGTCTTCCGCGATGGTGATCCGGCCGGGAAAATCCCGGGCCACCGTGTCGTTGATGGCCTGCAGGAGGCTCCAGCCATCGGGAATCTCCTCGGACCCAGCGTCGCCGATGCAGTGGATGAAGCCGGTGCTGTCGAAGCGAAGACCATCGAGGTGGTAGTCCTCGAGCCACATGCGCACGTTGTCGAGGATGTACTGACGAACCTCGCCGCGTCCGTAATCGGGGCGGGTGTCCCCCCAGGGCGTGTGCGCACGATGATCGTTGTAGAAATAAATGCCACCCTTGCCGTTCTGAGACCAACCATCGAATTGCCAGAGATCGAGATCACTCGGCCCGAAGTGATTGAACACCACATCCAGGATCACCGCGATACCGACCTGATGGGCATGCTGGATGAAACGCTTCAACCCCAGGGAGCCGCCATAGTCGGAATCAACGGCAAAGATCTGAGAAGGGTTGTATCCCCATGAGCGATTTCCGGCGAACTGACCGACCGGCATGATCTCGAGGGCATTGATCCCCAGCCGCTTCAGGTGATCCAGCCGCGCCGTGATGGACGAGAACTGTCCTGGCTGGCTGAACGCCTCATCATTGAACGTGCCGACATGCAGTTCATAGATGACCAGTTCATTCCATGGCGCGCTGGAGAACGCCCCATCGTCCCAGGCAAAGGCGGGATCATGAACGATCGAGTCTCCGGCCGAATGGGTCACCTCGCGGGCATAGGGATCCATCCGCTTGATCACCCCCCATTCGGTGGACAGCTGGTAGCTGTAGGGGTCGCCGATCCTGGCGCTGTCAACGAAGGCATACCAATACCCTCGCGGCTCTGATTGCATCGGATGGGCGCTGGCGTCCCAGTTGTTGAAGCTGCCAACGACGGAGAGCCCACTGGCGTGGGGTGCCCAGACACGGAAGGCCACACCATCCGAACAGGGACGGGCTCCCATGCCCTGTTGCGCCAACGGTTGTGCCATGGTTCAGGCCCCGCTGAGACCACTCTTTCACAGGACGACCGCCTCAGTGGTGCACCATCAGGCTGCTGATCTGCAGCAGCGGAGAAAGGCGGAATGGAAGCGGGATGCCAGGGGTGATGGCAAGAAGAATCGGCCGAGGCAGTGAAGCCGTGAGCATGCAGATCACTGCTGCAGACTGCATCAGGAGCAGCATCGATCGTGACCAGCCGGCCTTCCCTGCCAGCACTCATCTGCGGGATCCCTCCGGCGGTTACCCAGGCCATGGTGGGCACCATGCGACACGCGGATCCCGCAGGAATCACTAGGTTGGAGAGGCAGCTTCCAGGGGTGCGAGGAGGACAGACATCGACACCATCCCTCGGGATTGTCCCTGACGATCTGCACAGCATCGATACCCATCACCAACGGAACCATGACCAACAAGAACGACGCCGCCGCCAAGGATGCCGAAGGCAGACTTGAATCAGCACTGGGTGATCTGACCGGCGACACCGGCCACCAGATCAAGGGCAAGGCCAAACAGGTCCAGGCCTCGGCCATGAATGTCGCCGAGGATCTCAAGGAGGGCGCCCGGTCGGTGGCCAAGAAAGTGAGTGATGCCGCCGCCAAACTGGCCGAAGACAAGGGCTGAGCGGTCCTGCTTAGACTCTCCCTCAGGATGGAGAGTCTGAGCCATGCAGGCCATCGGCATGAAGGCCGGCATGAAGATCGGCCTGCTGGCCCGCCGCAGCGGCATGACCGTGAAGACCCTGCGCTACTACGAGGATCTGGGTCTGCTGCCGGCGATCGGCCGCAGCGAGGGCGGCTACCGCCTGTTCGCCGAGGAGAGCCTGCAGCGGCTGGAGTTCATCCGCCGCCTCAAGACCCTGGGCCTCAGCCTGGAGGAGATCCAGGGTTGTCTGGCGGTTCACGACGCCGGTGAACTGCCCTGCGGCGACATCCAAAGGCAGCTGGAACGCCAGATCGAGCGGATCGATGGCCAGATCCAGGAGCTGCGCCAGCTCAGGACGGAACTGCAGGGATTGCTGGCCGGCTGGCAGAGCCATCCGCCCAAGGACAGCGACGTGATCTGCCCGAATCTTCACGTCTGAGAGCCGGGGGCGGCGTTGTCCGCCCCTGGCCGATGAAGCCCTGGGTCGGAGCCGCGTCAGCGCCCGGTTCCCTACCCATGCTGATGGCAGGCCCCGGAGACGCGCCGATGAACCCTCCACGCTTGTCATCCCATCGGACCCATCCGGCGGCTCGATGGGCTGCCGCCGCCGGTCTCGGTGCGCTGATCCTGGCCCTGGGGGCTCCGGCGTTCCCGGCCCCCCCGGCCTCTTTGGTTCCGCCGGCAGGCGGACCCGGGCAAGGGGCCCGGCCGTCGATGGATCAGCACTTCATCGTGATGATGATCCCCCACCATGACGGCGCCATCGCCATGGCGGACCTGGCCCTGAGCCGGGCGAAGCGACCGGAGATCAGGGCTCTGGCCGTCACGATCAAGGCCAGCCAGACCCAGGAGAACGCCCAGATGCGGGCCTGGTACCGCGCCTGGTTCGGCGGCTCCGTGCCGGCATGGGGCGGAGGCATGGGTCATGGCGGAGGCATGGGAATGATGGGCATGGGTGGCATGGGCATGGGTGGCATGGGCATGGGGGGCACGGGCACCGATATCGCCTGGCTGAAGAACGCCCCTGACTTCGATCGCGCCTTCATCCAGCAGATGATTCCCCACCACCGCATGGGCGTGATGATGGCCTCGATGGCCCAGAACGGCAGCCAGCATCCCCAGCTGCGGGCCCTGCAGCAGGCGATGGTGAAGGTCCAGAGCGAGGAGATCGAGCAGATGGCCGGGTGGTACCGGAGCTGGTACGGGACGCCCTGAACCGCGACGGCGACCTCTGACAGGTCAGTCGCCGCGAGGCTGACGCTCCCCGTGCTGCTGCCCCCAGGCACAGAGCAACTGAATCACCGGGATCAGGGTGCGGCCGTAGATACTGAAGCTGTAGCTCACCTGCGGCGGTCGGGTCGGCGTCACTTCCCGTTCCACCAGCCCTTCACGCTCCAGGTCCCGCAGATGCTGGGTCAGCACTTTGTCGCTGATCTCTGGGATCAGGCGACGCAGATCGCCATAACGCTGGGGGCCCTGCCGCAGTTGCCAGAGGATCGGCAACGTCCACTTTCCCTCCAGCACCTGGAGGGCGGCGCGCACGAAAGCGGTGGCTTCGATGGGATCCGCCTCCGTGGTCGACACCAACGCACCTGCAGGTAAGTCCTTCCTTTCCAGCGCCGTCGGCCATAGGTTGCCGGCCCATTCTTCTCCTCGCCGAGGGGCCATGCCGACGATGACGCGACTGCAAGGCAAGGTGGCCCTGGTTACAGGTGGATCCCGCGGCATTGGCCGGGCCATCGCCGAACGGCTGGGGCGCGATGGCGCCGATGTGGCCCTCACCTACGCCGGCAACCGCGACAAGGCGGAGGCCGTGGCCGACACGATTCGCGCCGGAGGGGTGCGGGCCGTGGCCCTGCCCTCCGATCTGCGAGAGGTGAGCCAGACCCGGGCCCTGTTCGCCGCCGTGCTCGAGCAGTTCGGCCGCCTCGACATCGTCGTCAACAACGCCGGGATCTCGGTGTTCAAACCCACCACCGACATCGAGGAAGCGGACTACGACCGGGTGATGGACACCAATGCCCGGGGCACCTTCTTTGCCCTCCAGGAGGCGGCCCGCCATGTGGCCGACGGCGGCCGGATCATCAGCCTGGCCAGTGGCGCCACCCGCCAGGCCCTCCCCGCCGCAGGCGTCTACGCCGCCAGCAAGGCGGCGGTGGAGCAGTTCGGCATGGCCCTGGCCAAGGAACTCGGACCCCGCGGCATCACCGTCAACCAGATCGGCCCCGGGGTCACCGACACCGACGGGCTGATCATGCCGGCCGAAGCCCTGGCCCATCTGATCGCCTCCACGCCCCTGGGCCGCCTCGGCCAGCCCGCCGATCTGGCGGATGTGGTGGCCTTCCTGGCCTCCGATGACGCCCGCTGGGTGAACGGCCAGACCCTCCAGGTGAACGGCGGCATCCTCTGAGCCATCCCTCTGAACCTTCCCCCTGCGCCCCCTCGATGAGCGAATCCCCCGCCAGCTTCAGCAACGGCTTTCCCGTCAACACGATCCGGGTCGGCGACGGGGTCGTGCTGATCAACGTGTTCCACCTGGATCCGGATCGGGCCGAGGCCTTCGTCGCCACCCAGGTGAGCGAATACAAGCGCCTTCAGGGCGTTTTCCCCGGCAGCCTCAGCGCCAATCTGCACCTCAGCCTCGATCACACCCGGGCCGTCAACTACGCCCACTTCAGCTCCGTGGAGACCTATCTGGCGATGCGGGACAGCCCTGCCTTCGCCGAGCACCTCGAGCGGCTCCAGGGATTGGTAAGGAAGGCCGAGCCCCAGCTCTACACCGTGGCCTACACCCAGAACGCCACACAACCGGTCTCTGAGGCCCCCCTGCCGCCCCTGGGAGATCCGTCCCTGGCGCCGCGGCTCGGGCCGGTGCCACTGGCCTGAGCACGGTGCCCTTGACTCTCCAGCCAAGTGGAGACCATACGGTGAGGCTTCCTCCCGAGCCCCCATGCGCCGCAGCCGATTCTCCGCAGCCCTGTTCGGGACTCTCTGCGCTCTGGGCCTGACGGTCCCAGCCCTGGCGCAGGACCACGGCGGCATGCACCACGACCATCACCAGCATCACGCCGCACCGGCCAATGCTGCACCGACCGGCGCCCCTCCAGCCGGAACCTCCCCAGCCCACGCCGCCCACGCCCACGACGTGGGTCCCGCCGGAGCCACCTACGACCTGCGCTTCATCGACGGGATGGTGCAGCACCACACCGGTGCCCTGCGGATGAGCGAGTTCGTCTTCGGCATCGGGGCGCCCGGGGTGGGGGCCCTGGGCAAGACGATCTGGCGTGATCAGGCCAGCGAGATCCGGGCCATGGGGCTGTGGCGCAAGGCCTGGTATCCCCAGGCGCCCGTGTATCCGGTGGCCCTGGCCAAAGACGGCGATCCCAACAGCCTCAGTGGCCTCACCCGCATGAGCCAGGCCCAGATCGACGGGATGCGGATGATGGGCGAGGCCCCCAGCCCGGACAACCGGGTGGTCTGGTTCCTGGAGGGGATGCTCCATCACCACGGCGGGGCGCTGATCATGGCCCACGACGCCCTGGCCAAGAGCACCAATCCCACCATCCGGCGCTTCGCGCGCAACGTGATCGTGGCCCAGCGCGCCGAGATCATCCAGCTGCAGCGGATGCTGGCGGCCGAGGGCCTGCGCAAGCCCGAGTACGGCCGCTACGACGCCCTGTTTGCGCTCTGAGCCTGGCGGGGACTCAGAGCTGCTGCAGCCAGCCCAGCAGCCGGTGGCGCTGCTCCGGGGCCAGGGCCGTGAAGCGCTCTCGGGCGGCGGCTGCCTCCCCCCCGTGCCAGAGGATCGCCTCCTCGATGCTGCGGGCCCGGCCGTCGTGGAGGAACCCCACCGCGGCATTGACCCGCTGGGCCAGCCCCAGACCCCAGAGCGGAGTCGTGCGCCATTCCCGCCCCGGTGCCCCCTTCTCGGCCACCCCGTCGTCGAGGCCGGCACCCATGTCGTGCAGCAGCAGATCGGTGTACGGCCAGATCGTCTGGCTGTTGATCACCCCGGCCACCGCTGCCGCTGAACGGCCGGTGGCCAGCTGCGGCACATGGCAGCGGGCGCACTGCAGGCTGTCGAACAGTTCGCGGCCCCGCCGCACCACCTGGCTTGTGGCCGGCAGGGCGGTGCGCGGCGCCCCCAGGGTCTGGCTGTAGAAGGTGATCAGATCCAGCTCCCGGCGGCCGATGTCCCCCGGGCTGGTCAGCCCCATGTCGTTCAGGAGGGCCGCCGCGGTCTGCTCCTGGAGCGACGGGGAGATCGCCTTCCAGCCGAAGCGCCCCAGCCGTTGCGCCCCCCCTGGCCCCTCCAGCCAGTGGGGCCGGCCCGAGATCCCGTCGCCGTCACGGTCGTCGGGATCGGCGTGCTCCAGGATCGCCGCCTCCGGCACCGCCTCCAGCAGGCCCAGGCCGATAAGGGGCGGCGCCACCCGCAGGGAGCGGGCCACCGACCGCTCGGAAAGATCAACGGAAGGGTCCGCCTGCAGCTGGACCAGCGGCCGGCGGAGGCGATTCCGCTCCAGCCAGGCCACCGTCACGGCCGCATCCGGCTGGGCACCGAGCACGGCCCGGTCCCGCACCTGGCGGCCGAGCTCCGGCACCGGCTGCCCGTCCCGCAGCGCCACCCGCACCAGGGATTCCCCCATCAACGGGCGGCCTCGGCCGTTGCGCACATGGCAGGCGACGCAGGAGGCGGCATTGAAGCGGGGCCCCAGACCCGCCCCGGGGGGCCCCTCCAGGGGCACATGGGTGCGATCGAAGAGCACATCAGCCGCCTGGTGGCGCGCCCGTTCGGCGGGGGTGAGGCCGGCGGCCGGCTGCTCGAAGGAGGCCGAGGTACGGTTGGCCACCGTCATCGCTCCGGCGGCCTGCCGGGGATCGGCGGCCCCCCACACCTGCCGCAGGCCGAACCCGAGCACCACGGCCAGGGCCAGGGCCGCCAGCAGGACCCGTCGCAGACCCCGGGCGGAACGGGCCATCAGGAGAGCAGGGGCACCGAGCGCTCCACCAGCGCCGCGGTGCTGTGCAGCTGGCCGATCAGGGCCTCCATCGCCCGGCGGGAGGCCGGATCGTCGAGGTGATCGTTGACCGGGTCCGGCAGGGCCCGGGCCAGATCCACGGCCCGAGCGGTCTGGGTGTCGATCTGCTGGGCCAGGTCGGCGTCCCGCCAGCGGATCAAGTCCAGCAGGCCGGTGCTCATCAGCACGCGGCGGGCCCCTTCCACGTTGGCCAGCAGATCCGAGCGGGTGTTGCCGCTGTCGGCACTTTCCAGCGTGTGGGGATCCCGGGTTTTCAGCGGCTGGCCGAGCTTCTCGTCGCCCTCCTCCTGGAGCAGCCCGATCACCCCCTGCAGCATCTCCTGCACGGCCGTGCCGGCCTCGGCGGGGGCACTGATCCGGGCACCGAAGCCCCCGGGCCCCGACCAGCTGGCCCGCAGCCCCTCGGCCTGGCGGTGCAGATCTCCCGCCGCCTGGCGGAGGTAGGCCAGATCGTTGGGGCCGAGCTGGGCGGCGCTGGCCGGTGTGCCGGTGCGACCACCCCAAAGCACCCATTCGATGCCGTGGAACCCCTTGGCGGTGTCGCTGAGGGTGGCGAAGGTGGCGGCGGTGAACGGGCCACCGGCCAGGGCCGTGGCCAGGTCCCGGCGGTTCACCGGCCAGTCGTCCATCGCCCCGTCGAAGCCCTGGGTTTCCGCCGGTCCGAAGGCCCAGCTCTCACTGGTCTCCCAGGTCCGGCGCGCCGAGCGCCAGGCCTGGCGGGCCGCCTCGAGGTGCGGCTCCGACGGCTGGTCCGAGAGGCGCCCGATCGCCTCCTGGAGGACCGCCGTCTGCGCCACCAGCGCGTTGGCGTTGGGCTGCACCACCGTCGCGACGAAGCTCTCGACCACCGCCTGCGGGGTCGGAGCCTCGGCGCGGCTCTGGGTACCGCATCCGCTCACAGCCAGCCCCAGCCACAGGGGCAGGCCCAGGGCCAGGGTTCGGCGCCGGAGGGTCGCACGGGTCGATGGGGTGACGTGGCGCGCTCGGATCACGATCAGGCCGCAGGCGTGTTCCGGCACTGTCCACCGGCCGCCCTGGACGCGACCGGCGACGGGGCACCCGGCAGCGTGACCGATGGCACCGTCGGCTGTCCTTTTCGAGGCGGCCCGACCTGGCGGGGGCCTGCACACTCGGCAGCACCCGACGCCGTTCGTCCATGCCACGCCCCCGCTCCAGCATCGCCCTGTTTCTGGCCGCCACCGGGCTGGTCGCCGGAATGGCGGCGGGCTGCGGGAAGGCTCCGGACGCCGACGAACCCGCCACCCCTGCTGCCGGGCAGCCGACCGGCGGGGGCGGCGCCGTCAACTACCACAGCGAGGGCGGCGAAGGGGGCGAGGGCGGTGAGGGCTGAGGCGGCTCTGCCCCGGACGGCGGGGATGAGCTGGACGGCGACACAACCGGTCCCGCCTCATGGAAACGATGCCGATAACAATTATCGTTCTCACAATTCATTCAGGGGCCTTTCCCCCCGGCGCCTCCGCTCCGTTCACTCGTCAACGCGATCCCATCCATGAACTCCCCGTTGCGTCGTCTGCTTCCCCTCGCCACCGCCGGCCTGCTGGCGCCCCTGGCCCCGATCGGGGCCAACGCAAGCGAGCTGAACCTGGAGGGGGTCAACCGCTATGCCCGCTCCGCCGTGGGGCAGAGCCAGGAGCAAGTCACCAGCATCAACCAGTTTTCCGACGTCAAGCCCACCGACTGGGCCTTCCAGGCCCTCTCGAACCTGATCGAGCGCTACGGCTGCGTCGCCGGCTACCCGAACGGCACCTACAAGGGCGGCCAGGCCATGACCCGCTATGAAGCGGCGGCCCTGCTGAACGCCTGCCTCGACAGGATCACCGAGGTGACCGACGAGCTGAAGCGCCTGATGGCCGAGTTCGAGAAGGAACTCGCCGTGCTGCGCGGCCGGGTGGATGGCCTGGAGGCCAAGGTGGGCGAACTCGAAGCCACCCGGTTCTCCACCACCACGAAGCTGAGTGGCCAGGCCACCTTCGTGATCGGGGCCAATGGGTTTTCGGGCAGTGACACCCCCGCCGTTGATGCCGCCCGGGCCGCCGTGGGCGCCACCACCTTCAGCTACGACATCCAGCTGAGCTTCGACACCAGCTTCACCGGCAAGGACCTGCTGCGCACGATCCTGCGGGCCGGCAACTTCGCCGATTCCGCCTTCGGCGGCGCCGGCCCCACCGGCGGGCTCTCCACCCTGGAGGTGGCCTTCCAGGAAGATTGCGGACCCCTCGCCGACTGCGGCGACGTGGTGGCGATCGACAAGATCTTCTACCAGTTCCCGATCGGCAGCCAGTTCACCGCCACCGTCGGCGGCCGGGTGGGTCAGGAGGACATGCTCGCCCTCTGGCCGAGCGCCTACCCCTCCGACACGATCCTCAACCTGTTCACCCTCAACGGCGCCCCGGCGGCCTACAACAAGAACCTCGGCCCGGGGGCCGGTCTGTGGTGGCAGCAGGGTGGCTTCAGCATCAGCGCCAACTACGTGGCCGCCAACGGGGACGTGGGTGATCCCAACATCGGCGGCATCGGCACCGTGGCCTCGGCCGGCACCGGCACGGTGCAGATCGGCTACGCGAAGGAACAGTGGGGGCTGGCGGCGGTCTACTCCCGCATCCAGTCGGGCGTGGGGGTGCCCGGCACCACCCCCTTCACGGGGCTCACCTTCGAAGCCAACCCCAACAGCCGCACCGATGCCTTCGGCGTCAGCGGCTACTGGCAACCGGCCAACTCCGGCTGGATTCCCTCCATCAGCCTGGGCTGGGGCCTCAACGGCACCAGCTACGACACGGCCCAGGCTCCCGGGGCCCTGCACACCAGCCAGTCGTGGATGGTGGGCCTGCAGTGGGACGACGCCTTCGTCAAAGGCAATGCCCTCGGCATGGCGGTGGGCCAGCCCATCTTCGCCACGGCCCTGGCCGACGGCCAGACGCCCCAGGACGGCAATTTCGCCTGGGAGTGGTGGTACAAGTGGCAGGTCACCGACAACATCAGCGTGACGCCGGCCCTCTTCTATCTGAGCCGGCCCCTGGGGCAGGACACCACCCCCGGCACCACCTTCCGGCAGCTGGGCGGACTGGTGAAGACCACCTTCCGCTTCTGATCCCGGCCCGCGGGAACGGATGATGAGGGGGACCTGGATGGCCTGGCCACCATGGATCTCACGCCGTTCCTGGGCAGCCTGGAGGGCAACACCTTCGATGCGGTGCTGCTCTCGGTGGCTTCCGGGGGAAAGGTGGCGATCGCCATGAAGGGCCGCTTCCTGCTGCGGGCGCTCTGCGAGAGCATCAGCGACCGCAGCCTGATCGGCTGCGCCATCACCCACGAGCAGGGCTGCCTCGACTATCTGCAGCAGGAGCCCTACGACCTGCTGCTCTGCACCGATCACCTGGAGAGCGGCAACGGCTTCGATCTCACCCGCCGGGCGAAGGAGATCTATCCCGACCTCAAGGTGGTGATGCTGGCCCTCGGCGATGTGATTCCCGCTGAATACGAGCACGCCCCCTGGCTGGAGGCCGTGGTGGCCGAAGCCGACATCGTCGACGACCAACGGCCCCTGCAGGCCGCCGTGATCGCCGTGATGGGGCACCACTCCTACCGCAGCCCCTCCCTGCGCTCCGGCAAGCTGCCCTACCTCAGCTGTCCTCGGCTGACCCCGCGGGAGTACGAGGTGCTCGACCTGCTGGCCAGCGGCCTCAGCGACCGTGAGATCGCCCAGAAGCTGGTGGTGAGCGACGCCACGGCCCGCACTTACACCAAGCGCCTGCTCCAGACCCTGGGGGTCAACAACAGGCTGCAGGCCGTCCTAAAGGGGGTCCGCTGCGGCATGGTCCAGCTGGGCTGAAACAGCACCATCAAGGCCGACGGGTCGGGCCTTCAGGGAAGCCGATCAGGAAAAGGGATGGGTCGCCTGAGATTCGAACTCAGGACCAGTCGGTTAAAAGCCGAATGCTCTACCGCTGAGCTAGCGACCCGTCGCTGGGGAAGCTATCACCCGGCGGCGACCCTCTCCAAGCCCGCCGCCCGCGCCACCCATGACCAGCCCCGACGCCTGGCCCAGCCACTGGGACGCCCCCCACATCGACGCCGCCGCCTGGGTGGCCCCGTCGGCTGTGGTGATCGGCGATGTGCGGCTGGCGGCAGGGGCCAGCCTCTGGCCCACCGTCGTGGCCCGGGGGGATGTCTGCGCCATCCGGGTGGGGGAGGGCAGCAACGTGCAGGACGGCGCCGTGCTGCACGGCGATCCGGGCCAGCCCGTGACCATCGGCGCCGATGTGACCATCGGCCACCGGGCCGTGGTCCACGGCGCCACGCTGGAGGACGGCTGCCTGATCGGCATCGGCGCCATCGTGCTCAACGGCGTCACGGTGGGGGCCGGGGCCCTGGTGGCGGCCGGCTCGGTGGTGACCCGCGACGTGCCCGCCGGCGCCCTGGTGATGGGGGCTCCGGCGGTGGTGAAACGGCAGCTGGATCCCGCCGCGATCGAGGCCCAGCGACAGCATGCGCATCGTTATCGCCAGCTGGCGGAGGTTCACGCTGGACTCCGTTAGGATCCCGCCAACGTTTTCCCCTCCCCCGCCATGGACCTCCGGCTGCTGCTCGTCGCTGCTCCGATCCTCCTGGCCGTGGGTTGGGCCGCCTTCAACATCGGCCGCGCCGCCGTGGGTCAGCTGCAACTGATGCTCAAGCGCGCCCGCGCCTGATGGTCGTCGTCATCGGTGCCGGCCTGGCCGGCACCGAAGCCGCCTGGCAGATCGCCGAGGCCGGGATTCCGGTGCGGCTGGTGGAGATGCGGCCCGTGTGCTCCTCCCCGGCCCACCACAGCGGCGATTTCGCCGAACTGGTCTGCAGCAACAGCTTCGGCTCCCTCTCCCCCGACCGGGCCGCCGGCCTGCTGCAGGAGGAGCTCAGGCGCCTGGGATCGCTGGTGATCCGCACCGCTGACGTCCATGCGGTGCCCGCCGGCGGCGCCCTGGCCGTCGACCGGGGTCGCTACAGCGCCGCCCTCACGGCCGCCGTCGAGGCCCATCCCCTGGTGACAGTGGAGCGCCGCGAGCAGCTGGCGCTGCCCGACCCGGAAGAGATCGCCGTGCTGGCCACCGGGCCCCTCACCGGCGCTGCCCTGGCCGACGACCTGCTGCGCTTCACCGGACGGGAGTCCTGCCATTTCTTCGATGCCGCCAGTCCGATCGTGGAAGGCGAAGGCATCGACCTGTCGGTGGCCTTCCGGGCCAGCCGCTACGACAAGGGCGACGCCGACTACATCAACTGCCCCATGGACCGGGAGCAGTACCTCGCCTTCCGCACGGCCCTGCTGGAGGCCGAGAAGGCGGAGCTGAAGGATTTCGAGCAGGAGAGCGCCACCTTCTTCGAGGGCTGCCTGCCGATCGAGGAGCTGGCCCGCCGCGGCGAGGACACGATGCGCTACGGCCCCCTCAAGCCGATCGGCCTCTGGGATCCGCGCTGGGGCGACCTGCACGACCGCGACGTGCGCCGCGCCAAGCGGGCCCACGCGGTGGTGCAGCTGCGCCAGGAGGACAAGGACGGCCAGCTCTGGAACCTGGTCGGCTTCCAGACCAACCTCAAGTGGGGCGAGCAGCAGCGGGTGCTGCGCATGATCCCCGGCCTCGAGAACGCCAGCTTCGTGCGGTTCGGGGTGATGCACCGCAACACCTTCCTGGAGTCCCCCGAGCTGCTGCAGCCCACCCTGCAGTTCCGCCAGCGGCCCTGCCTGCTGGCCGCCGGTCAGATCACCGGCACCGAGGGCTACGCGGCCGCAGTGGCGGGCGGCTGGCTGGCCGGCACCAATGCCGTCCGGCTGGTGCGGGGACTGCCGCCCCTGAGCCTGCCGCCCACCACCATGGCCGGTGCCCTGCTGGGCTTCATCTCGGATGCGGAGCGCAGCCACGGCGCCCGCAAGGGGGGCTTCCAGCCCATGCCCCCCAGCTTCGGCCTGATGCCGGAGCTGCCGGAGCGCATCCGCGACAAACGCCGCCGCTATGGCGCCTACCGCGACCGGGCCCTGGCGGATCTTGCCGCCTGGGACGCCCAGCGCCAGGCCGCAACTTCGGCGGTGGCGATGGCCGCGGGCTGAGCCGGCCCGCCCCCCCGGAGCCGGGCCGCTTCCTAGGGTCGGGCCGCTCCCGTTCGCCTGGTTCCGGTGACCGTCACCGTCCCTTCCGCCGCCGCCCCCCTCACCGCAGCCGATGGCCGCCCCTGGGACGTGGTCGTGATCGGCTCAGGGATCGGCGGGCTGGTCACCGCCAGCCAGCTGGCGGCCAAGGGGGCCTCGGTGCTGGTGCTGGAGCGCTATCTGATCCCCGGCGGCAGCGGCGGCAGCTTTCAGCGCGAGGGCTACACCTTCGACGTCGGCGCCTCGATGATCTTCGGCTTCGGCGAGAAGGGCCACACCAACCTGCTCACCCGCGCCCTGGCCGATGTGGGCGAGCACTGCGAGACGATCCCCGACCCGGCCCAGCTGGCCTACCACCTGCCCGGCGGCCTGTCGGTGGCGGTCGACCGCGACTACGAGCGCTTCATCGCTGATCTCACCGCCCTGTTTCCCCATGAGGCCAGGGGGATCCGCGCCTTCTACGACACCTGCTGGCAGGTCTTCCGCTGCCTCGATGCGATGCCGCTGCTGTCGCTGGAGGACCCCGCCTACCTGGCCAAGGTGTTCTTCCGCGCGCCCCTGGCCTGCCTGGGGCTGGCCCGCTGGCTGCCGGTGAACGTGGGCGCCGTGGCCCGTGCGCACATCAGCGATCCGGCCCTGCTCAAGTTCATCGACATGGAGTGCTTCTGCTGGTCGGTGATGCCCGCCGATCGCACCCCGATGATCAACGCCGGCATGGTGTTCTCCGATCGCCACGCCGGCGGCATCAACTACCCCAAAGGCGGCGTCGGTGTGATCGCCGAGAAGCTGGTGACGGGCCTGCGAAGCCACGGCGGCGAGATCCGCTACCGGGCGCGGGTGGTGAAGGTGCTGCTGGAGGGCGAGGGAACGCAGGCCCGCGCCGTGGGGGTGCGGCTGGCCAGTGGCGAGGAGATCCGCGCCCGGCGGGTGGTGAGCAACGCCACCCGCTGGGACACCTTCGGCTCCCTGGTGGACGAGGCGCACACCCCGGCGGCCGAGCACACCTGGCGACGGCGCTACCGGCCCTCCTCCTCCTTCCTCTCCCTGCACCTGGGGGTGCGGGCGGAGGCGATCCCCGCCGGCAGCCATGTCCACCACCTGCTGCTGGAGCGCTGGGAGGACATGGAAGCTGAGCAGGGGGTGATCTTCGTCTCGATCCCCACCCTGCTGGATCCCTCCCTGGCCCCGGCCGGCCACCACATCGTGCACACCTTCACCCCCTCGGAGATGGCCCCCTGGCAGGGGCTGGCCCCGGGGGCCTACCGGGCCGCCAAGGAGGCCGCCGCCACCCGGCTGATCCGCCGCCTGGAGGCGATCCTGCCGGGGCTGGAGGGGGCGATCACCCACCGGGAGATCGGCACCCCCCGCAGCCACCGCCGCTTCCTGGGCCGCCACGGCGGCAGCTACGGGCCGGTGCCGGCCCTGCGGCTGCCCGGCCTGCTGCCGATGCCCTTCAACCGCACCGCCATCCCTGATCTCTACTGCGTCGGGGATTCCTGTTTCCCCGGCCAGGGCCTCAATGCGGTGGCCTTCAGCGGCTTCGCCTGCGCCCACCGCATCGGCGCCGACCTGGGCCTCAATCCCTGGAACCTGCCGGCCTGAATCCGCCGGCGCCCATCAACCCTTCTGCCCCCCACGCGCCCCATGGTTCCCGACCACCGCCTGCACTGCGTCGTGCGGCCCCAGCCCCCGGCCGCCGGCGAGGGCCTGCGGCTGGGAATCTGGCAGGGCAGCGGCAGCGCCGGCACCCCTGAGGCCCTCGAAGAGAACCTGGAGCGCCTGGAGCGCGTCTGCGCCCTGGCGGCGGGCCACGGGGTGCAGCTGCTGGCCTTCCCGGAGCTCTACCTCACCGGTTACATCGTCACGCCCGCCATCGCGCGGCAGCTGGCGGAGCCGGTGGACGGCCCCAGCCTGCGGCGGGTGGCCGCCGCGGCGGGCCGCCATGGCCTGGCGGTGGCCTGTCCCTACGCCGAACGGGCGACCGTGGCCGGCGAGGAGCGCTTCTACGACGCCATCGCCCTGTTCGATCGGGACGGCAGCCTGCTGCGCAACTACCGCAAGACCCACCTCTGGGGGCCGGATGAGAAGCGCTGCTGGAGCGCCGGCTACCGCCACCCCGAGGAGGGGGCGGCCTTCACGGTGCAGCCGGTGAACGGAGTGGGGGTGGGCCTGCTGAACTGCTACGAGGCCGAGTTCCCCGAGCTCACCCGGCGGCTGGCGCTGGAGGGGGCGCGGCTGGTGCTGATTCCCACGGCCGCCGATGCCTGGGCCGAGCTGAGCACCGGCGAGCGCACCGACCGGCCCTACCCGGACGTCTCCCGCACCCTGATCCCGGCCCATGCCTTCCAGAACGGCTGCTTCGTGGCCTACGCCAACCGCTGCGGCGAGGAAACGGTGAACGGGCATGTGATGGCCGCCTACCTGGGCAACAGCGTCATCTGCGGCCCCCATGGCGACGTGCTGGCGGCCGCCCGGCCCGAGCCCACCCTGCTGATCGCCGACTGCCGGCCCGGCGAGTACGGGCCCACCCACCCCGCCGCCACCCGCTACCACGAGGACCTGCGGCCCGATCTCTACTGAAACCTCCCGCCCACCAGGCCAGGACCCCGCCAGCCGGCCACGCCGGGGGAGGGGCGGCGATAAACTATGTAAACATTTGTTGCGCGTCCATGGCGGCTCCGACTCCCAGCTCCTCCGACCTGGCGCGCTACCTGGAGGCCCGCGGCGAGATGGGCAAGCCCTGGGTGTGGCACCTGCTGCGGCTCAGCAAGCTCAAGGAGGCCAAGGACACCATGGAGCCCAACGAATACGTCGAGCGGCTCGGCGAGGCCCACGCCGACCTGATGCGGCTGGGCGAGTTCTGGAAGGGGCGGGAGGCGGAGGTCTTCGGAGGCCGCTACCAGCCCGCCCAGGTCATCGAGCCCCTGCCCGGATCCCCCGAGGACCGATGAGCCCCACCCCGACGGCCCAGCGCTATCCGATGGCGCCGCTGATCCGGTTCACCCTGCTGGCCCTCTACCTGGCCCTGGTCCTGCCCCTGCCGGTGCTGGCGCCCGATGCCCTGCGGCTGCCCCTGCTGCTGGCCGCCATCGCCGGCCTGCTGCTGGTGGTCGCCATCACCAGCGAGCGGGTGGAGCTCGACGAGCGGGAGCTGCGGGTGGGCCATCCCCCCTGGTGCTCCTGGCTGCTGCGTCGCGGCTGGCAGCTGCCCTGGGATCGCATCACCGCCCTCACCCCGGTCACCACCAGCCAGGGGGGCAGGGTCTACTACGTGCGCAGTGCCGGCGAGCAGGGGGATCGCAGCGGCGCCGCCTGGCTGCTGCCCCAGCGGGTGGCCCGCTTCGAGGACTTTCTGGAGCGCTTCAGCGCCGCCACCGGCATCGCCACCGGGGGCATCGGCCGGATCAGCCCGCCCTGGACCTACCGGCTGCTGGCCCTGCTCTGCGGCCTCCTGCTGGCGGGGGAAGCCGTGGCCCTGATCCTGCGGCCCGCCTGATCAGGTCCTACCTACCTGTCGGACCAGGGCCTAGTTGAGACGGGAGGAGCTGCCGGGGGAGGTGACCAGCAGACCGGAGCCGGGGGCGCCGGCGGCCTCCTCGCTCAGCTCCGGCAAGGTATCGAGGCTGAAGCGATAGCCCTGCTGCCGCATCGTTTCGATGGCGCCGCCCTCCCCGAGGCCAGCCTGTTCGAGCTTGCGGCGCAGGGTGAGCACCTGGGTGTCGACCGAACGGGGGCCACCACTGAAGGGGGGCCAGGCCATGCGCAGCAGTTCCTGGCGGCTGCGCACCACCCCCGGGGGCATCAGCAGGGCGCAGAGCAGGGCGAATTCCCGCGGGCTGAGCTCCACCGGCTGGTCCCGCAGGGTGACCTGGCGCAGCAGCAGGTGCACTTCGAGGGGGCCCACACAGACCCGTTCCTGGAGGCCGCTGCCGCTGCGGCGCAGCAGGGTGCGGCAGCGGGCCGCCAGCTCTTCAAGCCCGAAGGGCTTGCGCAGCACGTCGTCGGCGCCGGCATCGAGCAGGGCCACCACGGGCTCCGAGCCGGAGCGGGCCGTGAGCACCATCACCTGGCAGTGCAGCTGGGCGGCGAGGCGCAGGGCCGAGGTCTCCTCAAGCAGCTCGGCGCTCACCAGCAGATCGGGGGATTGCTCCTGGCAGATCTCCAGGGCTTCGCGGGCGGTGGCGACGGCGGCGGCCAGGTGCCCGTCCTGACGCAGACGCTGGGCGAGAACGGTGCGGAGGGTCGCGTGGGGATCCACGACGAGAACTCTCCGAGGGGTTCCTCCTGGATCAGTCAGCTTGTCCTGGGCCACGGGCATCTCCTCGGCATCACGATGAAATCAGAAGCGGAAGTGCCGACAGCCGATTGAGTGTGTCAACGCTAACTGGAAATGTGCGGAGACGCCGGTGACGGGCGATGCCTTGTCAACTGTCCGCTCCCGGAGGACGGTCCCGGCACGGCAGGATGGTCCCATCTGCCGGCCTTCGCCGCCACAATGACGCCAGGGGCCCGACCCCAGCCATGACAGCACTCCAACACCCCGACGCGATCCGCCACTTCCAGTCCCTGTGTGATGCCTGTCAGGCCCTGTCCGACCGTCACCACGGACCCTCCGAGCTGCGCCTGTACGCGGACGGCTACCTGCATGCCCTGCGTCGCACGGCCGTGCTCGACCACCATTCCCAGCGTCGGCTGGAGGAGCTGATCGACCGCTGGATCCAGGACCCGTCCAGCTTCCTGGGGCCCGACGGCCAGCCCAGGGTGCTGATGGAGCGGAGCCGCTACTGAGCGGCCACGGACAACCGGGCCGCCATCAGGCCGGTGGGAACGGGGCCTCAGGAGGCCAGGGCCACTTCCAGCTTCTCGCGCAGCTCGCCGCTGTTGTACATCTCGATCAGGATGTCCGAGCCGCCCAGGAACTCCCCTTTCACATACACCTGGGGGATGGTGGGCCAGTCGGAGAACTCCTTGATCCCCTGGCGGATCTCCATGTCGGAAAGGACGTCGAACGTCTCGAAAGGCACACCCAGCGACTGCAGGATCTGGACGACGTTGTTAGAGAACCCACATTGAGGCATCAATTTATTGCCCTTCATGAAGACCACCACCGGGCTGGCGCTGATCAGGGCGTCGATGCGTTGACGGGTGCTGGCATCCATGGTCGGAATCGTGAGGGGGAACATCAGGAGGGAAGGGAGGTCTGCAGCGCCAGGGCATGGATCGCCTCGCTGGCCAGCTCGCTGCGCAGGGCGCCGTAAACGAGCTGGTGCTGGCGCACCCGGTTGAGGCCCGCGAAGGCACCGGACACCACCCTCACCTGCAGGTGATCGCCACCCCCGGTGAGATCCTCCACCTCGACGGCGGCATCGGGGAGCGCGCGCAGGATCGCGTCCTTGACCTGCTCCGGTTGCACCATGGCGGCGGGGATTGGGGAGATGACGGAAGGCTGGAATCTAAGGACGATCACCCACCGGCGGTCGATCCCGGGGCGGTGTAGGGGGTGATCACGAAACCCAGCTCCACCAGCTGCTGGTAGGCCTTGCGCCCGCCCTCGTTGGTGGGGGTCATGATCTTCACCACCTCCACCAGCAGGGGGATCGCCACCTCGGGCTGGTTCTGGCGGCGGAACAGGGCCGCCAGCCGCAGGTTGGACTCGGCCAGCAGCGTCAGGGCCTCCCGTCCCTTGTCATCCATCTCGCGGGGGATGCGGGCGTCGAGACCGCGGAAGGAGCCGCTCAGGTCGCGATAGAAGCCGAGCAGGCGGCGGCTGGCATCGCGGGCCAGGTCATAGAGGCGCCGACCCTCGGCCAGGTTGCCGCTGGCGACGGCCGCGTCACCCCTGGCCAGGAGGGTCTTGACCGAGGAGAGGTTGAGATCGGTGCCGGCGGGCTGGACCGTCTGGGGGGTGGCCTGGGCCCGGGCCGGCGGCTGCAGAAGCGGCTGGGCCAGGGCCAGCAGGGCCAGGCAGCTGCCGCAGACCCCGGCCAGGCCCGATGGCCGGGCGGATCGAAGGGAAGAAACGGCGGAAGGCCTGATCACGTCGACGCCTGACGGGTAACGGCCGAACTTTACGGGGAGCCGATCGGGCGACCCACCACGGCGCGGGCCGCTTGCTCGGCCGACTCCATGGCGGCGGCGAGTTCGGCACTGAAGTCCAGGGCCGCCTGGCGACCCTGACCCTCCGCCCGCAGGGGGCGGCCGAAGCAGACGGCGGCCCGATCGCCGGGGCGGGGATCGGCGTGGCCGTAGGCGATGCCGACCGGCACCACCGGCACGTCCACCCCCTGGCTGGTGGCCAGCAGGGCCAGACGGGACAGCCCCTGGTGCAGGCGGATCGGCCCGTCCTCGCGCCGGATGCGGCCCTCGGGAAACACCACCAGTTGCTGACCGCAGGCCAGCAGCTCCACGGAGAACCGCAGGCTGGCCAGGGTGGGGCGCCCCTGGTTCACAGGGAAACAGCCGAGACGGTGAAGGAACCATCCCTGCAGACCCTTCATCTCATCGGCCGTGACCATGAAGCGGCAGTCCCGGCCCGTGATCCGGCGGCCGGCCGCCCAGGGGAGCATGAGCGCGTCCCAGCGGGCCCGGTGGGTGGGGGCCAGCAGTACCGCCCCGTCGCGGGGCAGGTGCTCGCGATCGAGCACCGTCAGCTCACTGAAATAGCCCTGGAGCACCAGATCGATGGTGACCACCATCGCCACGGGGGACAGCCAGGGGCTGATGCCGTTGCAGAGGGAACGCTCCCGCCGGCTGATCACCGGGGAAAGGCCTGGTCCGGAGGGCGTCTGCGCCGCCAACACTCTCGATCCGGCAGAACGTCGATGTCGAAACTAGGGGCTGGATCCCCCCCTTGAAGGCCGGCGGCGGGCAGTTGGGCCTGCGGCCGCTTCCCCGGCGACCGATACGGTGCGATCAGGATCGCTTCAGCCACCCGCCGCCCATGGCCAGCCTCGGGGTCAACATCGACCACATCGCCAACGTGCGGCAGGCCCGCCGCACCGTGGAGCCCGATCCGGTGCGCTGCGCCCTGCTGGCTGAGCTGGGCGGCGCCGACGGCATCACCGTGCACCTGCGGGAGGATCGGCGCCACATCCAGGACCGGGATGTGGAGCTGCTGCGGGCCACCGTCCGCACCCGGCTGAACCTCGAGATGGCCGCCACCGCAGAGATGGAGGCGATCGCCCTGCGGGTCCGGCCCGACATGGTGACCCTGGTGCCGGAACGCCGGGAGGAGGTGACCACCGAAGGGGGCCTGGACGTGGCCGGCCAGCGGGAGGGTCTCGCTGCGATGGTGGGCCGGCTGATGGCGGCAGACATCGGCGTCAGCCTGTTCGTCGACCCCGACGACGCCCAGCTGGAGGCCTGCCGCCACTGCGGCGCCCGCTGGGTGGAACTGCACACCGGCGCCTATGCGGAGGCCGCCTGGGGGGCGCAGCCGTTCCAGCTGGCCAGGATCACCGAAGCCACCGCCATCGCCCGGGGCCTGGGCCTGCGGGTCAACGCCGGCCATGGACTCACGTATCACAACGTCGAACCGATTGCCGCGATCGAAGGGATGGAGGAACTGAACATCGGCCACACGATCGTGGCCCGCGCCCTGGTGGTCGGCCTGCAGGAGGCGGTGCGCCAGATGCGGGCGCTGGTGCAGAATCCCCGCCGCGACCCGCTGTTCGGCGACCGCCAGCCCTGAGGCCCCTCCCGCCATGACCCGCTACCACTTCGTCGCCGCCAGCCGCGCCTTCCTGCTCGAGGAGGAACCCCTGGAGGAGGTGCTGCGCGAGCGCAGGCGCAACTACGCCGAAAAGGACAAGGCGATCGACTTCTGGCTCCTGGAGCGCCCCGCCTTCCTGGAGGCCCCCGAGCTGGCCTCCGCCCTGGCCGCCGTGCCGAGGCCGGCGGCGGCGGTGGTGTCCACCGATGAGAAGTTCATCACCTTCATGAAGCTGCGCCTGGAATTCGTGGCCGTGGGCAGCTTCGAGGCCCCCAGCGCCACGATTCCCGATCCGCTGGCCACCCTCAGCTGACCCTGGGGCGGCGGCGGGGATGGACGGAGGCCCGGCCGCTCAGAACAGGCCCAGGAAGCGGCGCCGGGGCGGATCGTCCTGGTCCGATGCGGCGGGGCGGGGTTTGCCCTGGCCGCCGTCCTGCTGGTAGCGCGGCTTGCTGTCGCCGATGGTCAGGGGGGCTTCCTTGTTCTTCCACCAGATCCAGTCCCGGATCGGTGGCGTGTTCTGCAGTTCCCAGCGGGTGAGCCCCAGCCCCAGCCGGGAGGACGCATCGAGGAGCACGTCCAGCATCTGCTCGCCGTCACTGCAGCGGGCCAGGGCTTCGTTGGTGCGGCGGGCCCCGTCGAGGGCCTTCACCAGGGCATTGACCCGCTGCGTGACCGGCAGATCCTTCAGGTCCATCACCCGTTACCTCCGTGGGCGCACCGTATCAGCGCTGGCGGTCCGCCGACGCCGGCGGGGGTGACAGAAGCCCACTCCAGAGGCAACACTTGAGAGGAAGCTTCCTTCTTGATGACGTTCCCGGACCGACGTCCACCCCATCACCGTCCACCCCGCCACTGGGTCATCGGTGATGTGCATGGATGCGCGGACGCTCTGCAACGCCTTCTCGTCCAGTTGCCGCCCGGCGATCGCCTCGTGTTCTGCGGCGATGTGATCAACCGCGGCTCCCGCATCGAGGAGGCCATGGAACTGGTCTGGGATCTGGTGCGTCGCCAGCGGGCGGTGTGGCTCAAGGGCAACCATGAGCGCGACCTCGTGCTTCAGCTCGACACAGGCCTGGCGCCCGGCCGTCCCGACCTGAACGGCAACGACACCTACCGCCAGCTGGGGGCGGCCCGCTGCCGCCTCTGGCGCGACCGCCTCGACCAGCTGCCCCTCGCCTACTGGGGTCAGGGCTGGGTGGCCACCCATGCCGGCTTCGATCCCCGCACCTGGCAGCCCGACCTCAACGTGAGGCTGGCCTTCTGGCAGGCCTACGACAACCGTTTCGGCGAGGTGATCGTCGGCCACACCCCCGGGCCCGGCCTGCGGCGGCTGGGCTCGATCGTCCTGCTCGACACCGGCGCCTGCTACGGCGGCGACCTCACCGCCTACTGCCCCGAAACGCGAGAGACGCGCCAGGTCAGCGGCCGGGCAGGGGCGGGCAGCCCGATGGCGGCCCCATCCCCCGGCGCGGCGATGAGCCCCGCCCTCTGAGCCCACCCCTTTGCTGACGGTCTTTCGCAGCAACCGGGCCGAGTTTCTGGCCCGCCTGCTGGCCACCCAGCTCCGTCTCCACCCGCCCGACCCGTTCGAGCAGGTCCAGGTGGTGGTGAACACCTGGCCCACCAGCCGCTGGCTCGGCGAGCAGCTGGCCGAGCACCTCGGCGGCATCGCCGCCAACCTGCGCTTTCCCTTCCCGGGCAGCCACCTGCGCCAGCTGGTCGACCAGCTGCTGGCCCCGGCCGGGGAGGCTCCCCCGGCCGGGGCCGTCGATCCCTGGCGTGCCGACCGGCTCGTCTGGCCCCTGCTGGGCCTGCTGCCGGCGGTCGCCGCTGAGCCGGAAGGGGCGCCGCTGCGCCGCTGGCTCGCGGAGAGAGGGGCGGGAACGATGCTGGAACTGGGCCACTGGCAGCTGGGGCGGGCGATCGCCGATGCCTTCGACGACTACGCCCTCTACCGGCCCGAGCTGCTGCGGGCCTGGGAGAGCGGCCAGGCGACCGATGGCCACGGCCGGCCGCTGCCCGACAGCCAGTGCTGGCAGCCCCTGCTCTACCGCGCCCTGCAGGCGGAGCTGGGCGCCGAACCGTTCGGACGCCGGGTGCAGGAGCTGATCGCACGGCTACGCCGCGGAAGCCCTTGCCCCGAAGCGGGCGGCGCCCCCCTGCGGCTCTTCGGCCTGAGCAGCATGGCGCCGATCCAGGTGCAGCTCCTGCAGGCCCTCAGCCTGCACCGGCCGGTGGACCTCTACCTGCTGACGCCGTGCCGCGATCTCTGGCAGCGCTGCGGAGAGCGCCGCCGGGAGCTCAGCGACGCCCTGGCCCTGCACCAACCGCTCGACGCCGCCTGGCTGCTGGAGGCCCCGGGGCTGGAGGCCCGCTTCGGCCGCCTGGGCGGAGAGTTCCAGCAGCTGCTGGAGGGCACCGGCGAGGCCCAGCTGGGGGAGGAACAGGAGCGGGACCTGTTCTTCGCGCCCGCCGCCGGCAGCGCCCGGCCCCCCCTGCTGGCCCAGCTCCAGGAGCAGCTGGCCGACGCGGACCGGATCCCGTCCCTGGCCTTGGATCCAAAGGACCACTCGCTGGAGTTCCACGCCTGTCCCGGCCGACTGCGCCAGGTGCAGATCGTGCGCGACCGCCTGCTGCAGCTCCTGGCGGCCGACCCCGGCCTCGAACCGCGGGACATCCTGGTGATGACCCCCGACATCGACGGATTCGCCCCGCTGGTGGCCTCGGTGTTCGGCGATGCCCACGCCACGGACGTGGAACTCCCCTGGCGCCTGACCGACCGCAGCCAGCAGGACGGGGCGGGAATGGGCAGCACCCTGCTGCTGCTCCTGGAGCTGGCCGGCACCCGGCTGACCGCCACCGGCCTGGAGACCCTGCTGGGCTGCCGGCCCCTGCTGGAGCGGTTCGGCCTCGAGCTGGCCGAGGCGACCCGCCTGGTGGAGGCGCTGCAGGAGGCGGGCTTCCGCTGGGGCCTGGACGGCCAGGAGAAGGAGCCGCCCTGCCACAGCCTGGCCTGGACGATCGACCGGCTGCTGCTCGGCCTGGTGCTGCCCGCCGACGCGGGCCTGGCGCCCGGGGAGACCGCCCCCTGGCAGGCGGGGGTGCCGCTGGAGCTGGCCGGCCGCTGGCTGCACCTGCTGGGGCGGCTGCGCCACTGGCTGGCGGAGCTGCGCCGGGGCGGCACGGTCAGCGTCTGGGCGGAGCGGCTGCGGCGGCTGATCGATGACCTCTTCGGGGACACGGACGACGACGCCGGCGAGCGGCCCGAGCTGATGGGGGCCATCGACGGCTGGCAGACGGCCGCAGGCCCCTGCGCCCTGTCCCTGGAAGCCCCGGTGGTGGCGGCCGCGCTGCGGGAGCTGCTCGGGGCCGAGAGCGGCCGCTTCGGTCACCGCAGCGGCGCCCTCACCATCAGCGCCCTGGAACCGATGCGGGCCATCCCCTACCGGGTGATCGTGCTGATGGGACTGGATGCGGGCCTGTTTCCCCGGCCCGGCGACCGACCCGCCTTCCATCTGATGGAGGGCCAGCGGCAGCTCGGCGATCCCCACCCCGCCGACCAGGACCGCTACGTGCTCATGGAGGCCCTGCTCTCCGCCCGGGACCACCTGCTGCTGAGCTGGAGCTGCCGCGACGACCGCACCGGCGCCGCCCTGCCCCCCTCCAGCCCGGTGGGCCAGTGGCTGCAATGGCTGGCCGGCCAGCTGGACCCGGAAGCCATCGGGCGGCTGCTGGTGGAGCATGCCGCCAACCCCCTCGACCGGCGCAACTTCCTGCCCGCAGGTGGGCGGGAGGCCCCCAGCTGCGACCGGCGGCTGCTGGAGGCGGTGCGCCGCCTGGCCGGCGATCGGCCGGCGCCGCCAGCGGCGCTGCTGGCCGGAGCGACCCCCCCGGAGGCTCCCCCCGCCGGCGAGGGCGACGCCTACACCGACCTGCGGGACTGGCTGGTGGCACCCCAGAAGCACTGGCTGCGGTCCCTTGGCCTGCGGCCCGGCGAGTGGGAGAAGCGGGTCGACGACCTCGAGGCCCTGGCCCTGGACGAGAGGCAGCGCTCGTCCATGCTGCGGGGGACCCTTCAGCGCAGCGAAGGGGATCCTGGCGAGGCGGCCCCCGGGGAGGCCGCCGACTGGCTCGAGCGGCACCGGGGCCAGGGCCTGTTGCCGCCCGGGGCGGCGGGACCCCTGGAGGCGGAGCTCCTGCAGCGCCGCTGGACGGGCCTGGTGAACGCCCTGGAGGCCCTTGGCCCGCCCCGGCGCCCCGACCAGCGCTGGGGCCCCTGGCAGGCCGCCATCCCCTGGCGGGGCGACGCCGTCGTGCTGGCCCACACCGCCCAGGCCAGGGTCAGCCACCGGCTGGAGCTCTGGCTCCAGCTCCTGCTGGCCACCGCCGCCGGCCCCCCCCCGAGCCGGGGGGTGCTGATCGCCCGGGACGGCGATGGCTACGTACCGGTGCTGGAACTCATGGCACCGGAGCAGGAGGCGGCACGGGACGAACTGGAGCGTCTGGCCGGCCTGCAGCGGCAGTGGCGCACCAGGGGATGGCCGGTGCCGCCGGAAACGGGCTGGAGCCACACGGCGGGCGAGCGCAAGCGCCCGGGCCAGGGACGGGCCAAGGCCGCCAGCACCTGGGAGGGTTCCGGCTTCCACGCCGGTGAACGGGATCGGGCCGAAATGGAGGCCTGCTTCGGCCCCGGCCTGCCGGCGGACGATCTGCTGACGCCGGAGGTCCTGGCCCTGGCCAGCGACCTCTTCTCCCCCCTGCTGGCGGCGGAGGTGGAGCGTTGACCGTCGCCGGCGGCGGCCCCTCCGGGCCCGAGCGCTTCGAGGCCAACGGCGTCGCCCTCGATGACGGTGTCGTGCTGCTGGAGGCCAGCGCCGGCACCGGCAAGACCTTCGCCCTGGCCCATCTGGTCTTGCGGCTCCTGGCCGAGAAGCGGCTGGGCCTGCGGGAACTGCTGGTGGTGACCTACACCAACGCGGCGGCGGCGGAACTGCGCGATCGCATCGGCCGGCGGCTCCAGGAGGCCCTCACCGGCCTCCAGGCCCCCGCCGGCTGGACGGCCCCCGATCCGGTGCTGGCCGAATGGCTGGAGCGCCAGCCGGATGAGCCCGGCGCCCGCGGCACGGTGCAGGGCCTGCTGCTGCTGGCCCTCGAGGAGCTCGACGCCGCCGACATCACCACCATCCACGGCTTCTGCCAGCGCACCCTGCGGCGCCACGCCATGGAGGCCGCCCGCCCCCCCGAGCTGACGCTGGAGACCGACGCCGCCGACCTGGTGCGCCAGGTCGCGCACGACTACTGGCAGCAGCAGGTGCTGGCCCTTCCCCTGCATCTGGTGAGGGGGCTGGCGGAGCGCATCGGCCTGGGGGATCTGGAGCGGCTGCTGGTGCAGCTCGATGGCGACCCCGGCCTGGCCCTCGATCCCCTGCCGGCGGGCCTGGGCCTGGAGCGGCCGCTGGCCGAGCAGCTGACGGCGCTCTGGGAGGAGCCCTGGGCACGGTTCCGGCAGGCCTGGTCGGCCGGGGGCCGCGACCTGGAGCAGGCCTTCCGCGCCGCCGCCACCGAATGGCGGGCCGCCGGGGCCAGCGCCACCGCCCCCTATGCCGTCAAGCCCCGAAGTGATCGCAGCGAGCTGGTCGACGCCTGGCTCACCCAACAGCCCGAGGACGGCAGCTACGCCGCCCTGGTGGCCCAGAAGGAACTGGGGTCGTACTTTCACCCCGACCCCTTCTGCCGGGCGGCCCGCAAGGCGGAAGGTGCGGAGCGGGAGATCCTGCTGCCCGGCCCCGGGCTCCTGGAGGCGGTGGCCGCCGTGCGGGAGGGTCCGGCGGAGGCGGTGCTGCTGCATGGCTGCCACTGGGGGCGGGCCGAGCTGGCCCGGCGCCGGGCCCGCAGCGGCCGCATCGGCTTCGCCCAGCTGCTGGAGGGGCTCGACCCCGGCCCGGACACCACGGCCCCCACCCCCCTGCTGCGGGCGGTGGGGCAGCGCTACAGGGCCGCCTTGATCGATGAATTCCAGGACACGGACCCGGTCCAGTGGCGGATCCTGCGGCTGGCCTTCCCCGGCGACGCCCATCTGCTGGTGATGGTGGGGGATCCGAAGCAGGCCATCTACCGCTTCCGCGGCGGCGACCTGGACACCTACCGGCTGGCCCGCCGCAGCGCGGCGCGGGTGCTGGCGCTGCAGGAGAACCGCCGGTCCAGTCCGGCGCTGATCGAGAGCCTCAACGGCCTGATGGCGCCGGCGGGCCTGCCCCGTTCCGGCCTGCCGGTGCCGGCGGTGCTGGCCCGGTCACGGCGGAGCGGGCCCGACGGCATGGCGCCGGTGCGCCTGCTCTGGCTGGGGGGCGAGCGGGGGGCGGGCGATTCCCTGCCGAGCCGGGGCGTGCTGGAGGCCCGCCTGCCCGCCCTGGTGGCCGACGCCGTGCTGGAGCTGCTGGAGCAGGCCCCCGCCCTGATAGCGGGCGACGGGCGGCCGCCCTGCCCCCTGCGGGCCGGCGACATCGCCCTGCTGGTCCACAACCACCGCCAGGCGGAGGAACTGCGCAGCGCCCTGGAGCGGCGGCAGATCGCCAGCCGGCTGGTGAGCAAGGCCGACGTGTTCGCCAGCCCGGCCGCCACCGCCCTGCAGCGGCTGCTCGATGCCCTCGCCGATCCGGCCGATCCCGGCCGCCTGCGGCTGCTGGCCGCCTCCCCCCTGCTCGGCTGGTCGGCACGGCGGATCGCCGAAGCCGCACCGGCCGAGTGGAGCGAACTGGCCGGCCGGCTCCAGGCCCTGGCCCGGGACCTGCCCCATCAGGGACCGCTCGGGGTGCTGTCGCAGCTGTTGGACGGGGAGGGGCTGGCCCGGCTGAGCGTCAGCGGCCGGCTGCTGGCCGACCTGCAGCAGGTGGCCGAACTGCTCCAGGAGCGGCTGCACATCGAACGACTCTCTCTGGTGGCCGCCGCCGACTGGCTGCGGCGCCTGCGCCTCGACCAGACCCGCGCCAGCGGCACCATCCCGGAGTCGCACCAGGCCCACAGCGACAAGGCCGATGAGGCGGTGACGGTGATCACGGTGCACCGCAGCAAGGGACTGGAGTTCCCCGTGGTGATCTGTCCCTACCTGTGGCAGGCGGCCGGCACACCCCCCGCCGGCGGCCACCGGGTGGGCCTCCGCTGGCATCCCGCCGGCGGCGCCGGCGCCCGCCTCGACCTCCACCTCCGTCCTGCCTGGGGACGGGGATGGCAGGCGCTTCGCCAGCACCGGGATGCGGAACGGGCCGAGCGGGAGCGGCTGGCCTACGTGGCCGTCACCCGGGCCCAGCACCTGCTGCTGCTCGCCTGGGGGCCGGCGAAGGGCCAGCAGGCCAACCCCCTGTTTCCCTGGCTCTTCCCTGACGAGCCCCTCCCCGACCCCGAGGACGATGGCCCCATCGCCGGGCGAAGCGACGGGGACTGGCACACGGGGCTGCTGGCGGAGATCGACCGGCGGGCCCTGGGGCTCGAGCTGCGCCAGGTCGCCGCGGAGCCGGGCGCCCCCCGCACGCTGGCGCCGGCACCGGCGGCGGTCGACGCCCTGCGCTGCGGGCCGGTGCCCCGGCGCCCGCTGGACACGAGCTGGAGCCGCAGCAGCTACACGGGCTGGACCCGCGCCGCCCACGGCGCCGCCGTCTCGGAGGCGGCCCTCGACGAAGGGCGCGACACCAGCGATCCCAGCCCCGATGGCGAGGCCCCGGAAGGGGGCGACGCGGCCCTGTGGCCGGAGCAGGGTCCCCTGGCCGACTTCGCCCGCGGTCCGGGGGCCGGGGACTGTCTGCACCGGATGCTGGAGCAGCTGGACTACCGGCTTCCCACCGACACGCCCGCCAGCCGGGAGCTGGTGGAACGGGAGCTGCGCCGGGCCGGGCTGGAGGCGGAAGCGGTGGAGCCGCTGCTGCTGGGCTTGGAGCAGGTGCGCCTCACCCCCTTCGGCGGCGGGCTGGGGTCCCTGCGGGTGGCCGATCTGGGGCCGGAGCGCCGGCTCAACGAACTCAGCTTCGACCTCACCCTCGGCTTCGCAAGGGCGGCGGAGCTGGCGGCGGCCTTCGCGGACCATCCCGGTGGTGCCTTCGGTGCCGCCTACGCCACCACCGTGGGGAGCCTGCCGGTGGCCAGCCGCGGCTTCCTCACCGGCTCGATCGATCTGGTCTTCACCGCCAGCGATGCCGATGGCGAGGAGCGCTGGTGGGTGGCCGACTGGAAGAGCAACTGGCTGGGACGGCGGGACGGCGAGGGCAGGCCCCTGGCCTGCGGCCCCCGCCACTACGGCCAGGAGGCGATGGCCGCCCTGATGGCCCAGAGCCACTACCCCCTCCAGGCCCACCTCTATCTGGTGGCCCTGCACCGTTACCTGGCCTGGCGCCTGCCCGGCTACGACCCCGAGCGCCATCTGGGGGGGTACGCCTACGTCTTCCTGCGCGGGGCGCCCGGGGAAGCGGGGCCGCAGGCCCCGGGCGGAGCGGTGCCGGGCATGTTCGTGGAGCGCCCGCCCCTGGGCAGGCTGCTGGCCCTCGATGGGGCCCTGGGCGGCCACGCCGCGGCCGGCGCCGCCGGGGGGGCGCCATGAGGGACCCCCTCCTGCCCACCCCCCAGCCCTGGGTGGCAGCCCTGGCCCTCGGCCTGGCCGAAGCCCTGCCCCGTCTCCATGGCACCCCCGCCGATCCCCTGATCGGCGAGCTGATCGCCGCCCTCACCGCGGCCCTGGCTCGGGGCGAGCTGGAGCTGGACCTGCGGGGCCCGAGACCGGCGGAGGTGAGCGAAGGACCCTGGCCGGAAGGCCACCGCCGGGCCCTGGCGGCCAGTCCGCTCTGCGCCGACCCGGACGGGCCCCTGGCCCTGGAGGACGACCAGCTCCAGTGGCGCCGCTGGCAGCGGCAGCGGCAGACGGTGATCGGGGCCCTGATCGCCCGCGCCGGGGCCCTCGAGCCGGGCGCCGCCGGCGAGGTGCCCGGCTCGCCGGCCCCCGACGCGGCGGAGACCGGAGCCCCCCGGAACCTCGATGCCCGGCAGCGCCAGGCGGTGGCGGCGGTGCTCAGCCACGGACTGGTGCTCCTGGAGGGGGGACCCGGCACCGGCAAGACCAGCACGGTGGCGGCGATGATCGCGGCCCACCGGGCAAGCCAGCCCGACGCCCGCGTCCATCTGGCGGCGCCCACCGGCAAGGCGGCGGGTCGCCTGCGGACCGCCACCGGGGGCACCCTTCCCTGCACCACCCTGCACCGGCTGCTGGAAAGCCGCGGCGACCGTTTCGGCCGCCACCGCGGCCGGCCCCTCGACCTGGACCTGCTGGTGGTGGATGAGGTCTCGATGGTGGATCTGGGCCTGATGGGCGCCCTGCTGGAGGCCCTGCCCAGCGCCTGTCGGCTGGTGCTGGTGGGCGACCCGGCCCAGCTGCCGCCGATCGCCCCCGGGGCCGTGCTGCAGGAACTGCAGCGGCCCGAACACCGCCGCCGGCTGGGGGCCGCCGCCATCACCCTGACCACCACCTACCGCAACGCCGGTGCGATCGCCGCCGTGGCCGCCGCCTTGCGCCAGGGGCTGGGAGCCGCCCCCGGCCCGCAGGATCCGGATCCGATCGTCGCCATCCGCCCCCTGCTGCAGGCCCTGGGGAGCACCGACAACCTGCGCTGGCGCCCCTGCTCCCCCCGGACCCTGCCGGCGGAGCTGCTGGAGCGGCTGCGCCGCCACCAGGCCGAGCTGGCCCGGCTGGCGGGGCGCTGCCGGCCGGGCTCCGAGCAGGGATGCCGGGCGCTGCTGGCCGAGCGGGACCGCCTGCTGGTGATGGCCCCCCAGCGCCAGGGCCGCTGGGGCCTGGAGGCGATCCACCGGACCCTGCTGGGGGGCCGTCGGGACGGCGATCTACAGGATCTCCCCCCGGGCACCCCCGTTCTCTGCCGCCGCAACCTGCCGGAACTGGACCTGGCCAACGGGGATGTGGGTGTGCTCGTGGGTGGTCCCGGGCCCTCGGCCCGCCTGCTGTTCGGGGACGGGGAGGGGGAGCTGCTCTGGATCCACCCCGGCCAGCTGGCCGGCGCCGCCGAACCAGCCCTGGCCCTGACGGTGCACAAGGCCCAGGGAAGCGAAGCCGAGGAGGTGATCGTGCTGCTGCCCAACAACGCGGCCCGCGACGGGCGGCTGCTCTACACCGCCCTGACCCGGGCGCGACAGGGGGCCCTGCTGCTCAGCGATGGGGAGGACGGGGCCGCGGCCGGGGAGGTGCCGTAAGGCTTCTTCATTCATCGCCACAGCCGGCAATGTGTCTACGAAAAGTGAACCGGACGGGGGTAGCTCCGACCCCCGTTCCATACTTCGTCCATCGGCACGGTTCCCCCGGGCCGAACGCACCGGAGCCCCTGCTCCAATAGTCTCCACCTCTGGGATCTCTCCCTTTTCGGGAGCCCCTCGATTCCTTGAGTCCCCTCTTGAGGAATGCCCTCTTGCATCGTCACGAAGGCGCGAACCGGCCCCACCGGATCAACCCCTTCAGGTGCCCCGAGGTCAACAGGGACAACCCCATGGATTCCCTGGCCCCAGGTGGTTCCGGTCAGTCTTTTTTCCCATCCCCACTCCCCTCTCCGCCCGCCATCGTTTCGCACTCGCTGACCGTGCCGCTGAAGGTGCCTCTGTCTGCGATCCCTGCAGAGCGATGCGATGACTGAGCGGACCCAGCGACCCTGGGGATGGTTTGAGACCCTCGCCACAGGCCCCGGCTATCTCGTCAAGCGGCTGCGGATCACGGCGGGTCAGCGCATCAGCCTCCAGCGCCACCGCCAGCGCAGCGAGCACTGGGTGGTCGTGGGTGGCGAGGGGTTGATGGAAGCCGACGGCGGCTGCATCACCGCCTGCCCTGGCGCCACCCTGTTCGTCCCCCAGGGGGGCCTGCACCGGGCGTCGGCCGGAGCCACCGACCTGGAGATCATCGAGGTGCAGCTGGGCGAGGTGCTGCGGGAGGAGGACATCGAGCGTTTCGACGACGATTACGGCCGGGTGGTAAAGTCTCATTTCAACCTTTGAGCAAGGGCAAGGCAGCCCGGGTGCAAGGCACCCATCTCCAACGGTCCGCTGCCGGCCTGCGTTGAAAAGGATTCACCAGGCTCCCGCATCCCGTGACCCAGATCATTGACGGCAGCACCCTCGTCGGTGCTGTCGATTCCCAGGCGGCCTTCGCGCTGCCCTGCGAGGACGTGACGGCGTCCTCCTCCGTTTCCCTGGAGAGCGCCACCGACCTCAATCTCCCCGAAGGGCCGGACTCCGCCTCGCCGCAGGCCGCCATCGCTTCCGATGAGGCCGCCCCGGAAACGGCCCCCTCCGCAACGGCAGGCCCCGAAACGACAGCCCCAATCAGCGCCTTCGCCGCCTTCGGCCTGCGCCGGGAGCTGCTGGATGGCCTGGCGGCCATCGGCTTCGAAGAGCCTTCGCCGATCCAGAAGGCCGCCATCCCCGAGCTGATGCTCGGCCGCGACCTGGTGGGCCAGGCCCAGACCGGCACGGGCAAGACGGCCGCCTTTGGCCTTCCCCTGCTGGAGCGCCTCGATCCCGGCCAGCGCACCCCCCAGGTGCTCGTGCTCACCCCCACCCGCGAACTGGCGATGCAGGTGGCGGAGGCCTTCAACAGCTACGCGGCCTGCATGAAGGGCGTCAAGGTGCTGCCCGTCTACGGCGGCGCCGACTTCCGCGACCAGATCCAGCAGCTGCGCCGGGGCGTGCAGATCGTCGTGGGCACCCCCGGCCGTGTGATGGACCACATGCGCCAGGGCACCCTCGACCTCTCCGGCCTGCGCAGCCTGGTGCTGGACGAGGCCGACGAGATGCTGCGCATGGGCTTCATCGACGACGTCAAGTGGGTGCTTGAGCAGCTTCCCGCCGAGCGTCAGGTGGTGCTGTTCTCCGCCACCATGCCTCCGGAGATCCGGCGGATCTCCCAGAACCATCTGAAGGACCCCGCGGAGGTCACCATCCGCCAGAAGGCCGCCGACGGTCGCCGCATCCGCCAGCGGCACCTGGTGGTCAACGGCCCCCAGAAGCTCGAGGCCCTCGAACGGGTGCTGGAAGCCGAAGGCAGCGAAGGGGTGATCATCTTCGCCCGCACCAAGGCCATCACCCTCACCGTGGCCGAGTCCCTTGAGCAGCACGGCTACGACGTGGCGGTGCTCAACGGCGACGTTCCCCAGACCCAGCGGGAACGCACCATCGAGCGTCTGCGGGATGGCCGGGTCAATGTGCTGGTGGCCACGGACGTGGCCGCCCGGGGGCTCGACGTCGACCGCATCGGCCTGGTCATCAACTACGACATCCCCTTCGACGGGGAGGCCTACGTGCACCGCATCGGCCGCACCGGCCGCGCCGGGCGCAGCGGTGAGGCGATCCTGTTCCTCACGCCGCGGGAGCGACGCTTCCTCGGGGGTCTGGAGCGTGCCGTGAACCAGCCCATCGAAGCGATGGAGGTGCCCGGCAACGCCAGCATCAACCAGCACCGCCTCGACCGTCTGCGCCAGAAACTCACCACCGTCCTCCAGCAGCCCGCCTGCAATCCCGAGGAGCGGGCCCTGCTGGGCGAGATCCTGCAGCGGGTCGCCCAGGAGCAGGCCTGCACACCCGACCAGCTGGCCCTGGCCGCCCTGGAGCTCGGACTGGGGGGCAAACCCCTGCTGCTGCAGGGCGAGGAGCGCTGGGGCCAGGGCCGTGCCGGCGCCCCCACCAGGGACCGCGACCGGGACCGGGGTGAGCGCGACCGGGGCGGCGATCGCCGCCCCTTCAACGACCGTCACCAGGAACGCGGCGAGGACGGTCCCGAGGACAACATGGAACGGTTCCGAATCGAGGTGGGCTGGCGGGATCGGGTCAAGCCCGGCAACATTGTCGGCGCCATCGCCAATGAGTCCGGCCTGGCCGGACGATCGATCGGGAAGATCCGCATCTTCGACGCCCACAGCACCGTCGACCTGCCCAAGGGCATGCCCGACGACGTTTTCGCGGACCTGCGTCGCCTGCGGGTGATGAACAAGGAGCTTCAGATTTCCCGACTGGGCTCCTGAATCCCCTCACCGGCGCTCCTCACGCCAGTTCCCCATGCCTTCCCAGCAGCGGCCCCCTTGGCCTTCTCTCCGTTCCCGGCGCCTGCCGGGCCTGGCCGGGCTGATCCTCGGCGTGGTGGCTCTGGCGGCCTTCGGGCCGCTGGAGCGGCCGGCTGAAGCGGCCTCCGGCCCCATCCTCGAGGTGGTGCGCTCCATCTGCCTCTCCGCCTTCGAGACGGAGCTGACCAAGTCCGGCAAGACGGCCCCGGACGGGATGGCCAGCTTTGCCTGCAACTGTGTGGCCGATCGCATCTCCAGCGGCAGCAGCATCGCTTCGGCCCGCAGCAGCTGCCGGGACGCCACCTCGAAGCGCTACCCGATCTGAAGCCCGATCAGGCGCCTGACCCACAGGCGCCCGGAGAGCCCCTCAGGCGCACAGGCGGGTGACCTGCTCACAGGCCGTCACCTGGAGCTCGCTCAACGAGAGCTGCTCCACGGCGGAGATCAGGGTCATCTGGACCTCGTGACTTTCGCTCGCCACCAGGACCTGCAGCAGGTCGAACAGATCCTGGGAACCGAGCTCTCCATCCTCACCCCAGGTGAGGCTCCAGGGCACAGGGGCGGCTTTCATGGGATCAACTGGATCAGGGTTTGCTGACAATGGAGCGGCACGGGCGGGGGTGGGGAGATTTTTTTGTTTTCCTTCGCATCTGCTTCAAGCTTCGCCATGGAGCCCCGAGGCACGGTTGTAGGCTGCGGGGAATTCCATGCCGCTCTGGCTCCCTTCGGCACGCATCGACGGCTCAGGCCCAACAGAACCGGACCCACCCATGGGACCGTTCTGAGCTCCATGCCGACCGCCTGCTTTCCCTGGGATTCCCGACACCGGAGGAATCCGTTCCAGCTTTTTCATTGAATGACCATCTACGTCGGCAACCTCTCGTTCCAGGCCGAACGCGAGGACCTTCTCGATCTCTTCGGCCAGTACGGCGAGGTCCGTCAGTGCAGCCTGCCCCTCGACCGTGAGACCGGCCGCAAGCGCGGCTTCGCCTTCATCGAACTCGCCGACGATGCGTCCGAGCAGAAGGCCATCGACGACCTTCAGGACGTCGAATGGATGGGTCGCATGATCCGCGTGAACAAAGCCACACCCCGTGAGGGCGGCGGTGGCGGTGGCGGTGGTCGCTCCGGCGGCGGCGGCGGCTACGGCGGCGGCGGTGGCGGTCGCCCCGGTGGCGGCGGTGGCCGCTCCGGTGGTGGCGGCTACGGCGGCGGCGGCGGCGGTGGTGGTTACGGCGGCGGTGGCGGCGGCGGTGGCAATCGCTGGTGAGTCCGGCGGCGGCCATGGCCGTTGATGGCCCCCCCGGGCCTCCCCCGACAGCAGCAGGGCTGCATCGCCTGCTGCGCAGCCTGCGGCCCCACCGCAGGCTCGTCGGCCTGGCGGCCGCCTGCTCGATCCTCAACAAGCTCTTCGACCTGGCGCCCCCGGTCCTGATCGGCCTGGCGGTCGATGTGGTGGTCCAGCAGCGCACCTCCTGGCTGGCCGGCCTCGGCTTCACCACCGTGCCGGGCCAGCTG
Organism: Tabrizicola sp. YIM 78059; assembly: GCA_943367815.1. GTDB lineage: Bacteria > Cyanobacteriota > Cyanobacteriia > PCC-6307 > Cyanobiaceae > Cyanobium. The sequence continues at coordinate 49,014 of CALRKA020000011.1, forward strand.
GGTGTGCTGGCGGTGCTCTCGTTCCTGATCTGGAGCGCCGAGTCCCTGTTCGAATACCTGTACGCCCTGCTCTGGCGACGCCTGGCCCAGACGGTGCAGCATGAGCTGCGCATCGAGGCCTACGACCACCTCCAGCGCCTGGAGATGGGCTTCTTCGAGGCCGGCAGCAGCGGGCGTCTGCTCACGGTCCTCAACGACGACATCAACCAGCTGGAGCGCTTCCTCGACCAGGGAGCCAACGAGATCCTGCAGCTGATCACCACCGTTCTGGCCGTGGGCGGGGCCATGGTGGTCCTCTCCCCCACGGTGGCCGGCGTCTCCTTCCTGCCGATCCCGGTGATCCTCTGGGGCTCGCTCCGCTTCCAGCGGCGCCTGGCCCCCCGTTACCGGGAGGTGCGCGAGCGGGCCGGCGACCTGGCCAGCCTGCTGAGCAACAACCTCGGCGGCATGCTCACCATCAAGAGCTACGCCGCAGAGGCGTGGGAAAAGCAGCGGCTGATCGCCCAGAGCCAGGCCTACCGGGCCAGCAACGGCCGGGCCATCCGCCTGTCGGCCGCCTTCATCCCCCTGATCCGGTTCGCGATCCTGTTCGCCTTCATCGCCATCCTCGTGATCGGCGGATTGCAGGCCTGGAAAGGCGCCATCGCCATCGGCACGTATTCGTTTCTCGTCTTCATCACCCAGCGGCTGCTGTGGCCGCTCACCACCCTGGGCCGCACGCTCGACGACTACCAGCGCGCCATGGCCTCCACCCACCGGGTGATGGACCTGCTGGACACGCCCGTCGCCATCCCCAGCGGCAGCCAGCCGCTCCCCATCGCCGACGTCCGCGGCCAGATCCGCTTCGAGCGGGTCGACTTCGCCTACGCCGGCCGGGAGCGGCTTCTCTCCTCCTTCGACCTGGAGGTTCCCGCCGGCGCCACCCTGGGGATCGTGGGGGCCACGGGCTCCGGCAAGAGCACGATCGTCAAGCTGCTGCTGCGGCTCTACCCCATCCAGGGGGGCCGGATCCTGCTCGATGGCGTGGCGATCGAGCAGCTTTCCCTGCAGGACCTGCGCCGGGCCATCGGCCTGGTCAGCCAGGAGGTGTTCCTGTTCCACGGCACCGTGGCCGAGAACATCGCCTACGGCAGCTTCGCAGCCACGCCCGCGGCCATCGAACGGGCGGCCGGCCTGGCCGAGGCGGCGGGATTCATCGAGGCGCTGCCCCAGGGGTACGACACCCTGGTGGGGGAACGGGGTCTGCGCCTGTCCGGGGGCCAGCGCCAGCGCATCGCCCTGGCCCGGGCGATCCTCAAGGATCCGCCGGTGCTGGTGCTGGATGAAGCCACCGCCGCCGTCGACAACGAAACCGAGGCGGCGATCCAGCGTTCCCTCGATCGGATCACGGCCTCCCGCACCACCCTGGTGATCGCGCACCGGCTGAGCACGGTGCGCCACGCCGACCGGATCGTGGTCATGGAACAGGGCCGCATCGTCGAGAGCGGCGGGCACGACGAGCTGCTGGCCAGGAACGGGGCCTATGCGGCGCTCTGGCGGGTGCAGACGGGGCTGAGGCCGGAGGAGGCGCTGCGCTGAGCCCAGGGGGCTTAGCGTGGATTCAATGAAGATTTCTCAACCCAGGAATGGGGCCCAGGCCAGGAAGGAAGCCCAGCCCAGGTCATCCCGTCGGCGCACCCCCGTGCTCCTCGCCGTGGTCTGCGGCCTCGGGGCTGGCCTGCTGCTGGCCGGACCCCTGGCCCAGCTGATCTCGGCCCGGGCCACCGCCGGGGGCAACCCGGCCCTGACCAATCCCTTCGCCGCCTGGAGCGGCGGCATGGACGGTCAGGACGTCCTGATTCTGGGCACCGATGTAGGCGGCGGCAACACCGATGTGATCGCCACCCTGCGCATCGACGGCAAGCGCACCAGCATCACCCAGATCCCCCGCGACACCTACATCGAGGCCGATAGTTTCGGCCCGGTCAAGATCAACGCCCTCTACAGCCTGGGCGGCATCGAGGCGATGAAGCGGGAGATCTCCCAGCGGCTCGGCCGCCCCATCCAGCACCACCTGGTCGTCAATCTCTCCTCGATCCGCCAGATGGCCGATGTCCTCGGGGGCATCGAGGTGGACGTTCCCAAACGCATGCTCTACGTCGACCGCAGCCAGGGGCTGTCCATCGATCTGCAACCCGGGGTACAGACCCTGCGCGGCAAGGATCTGGAGGGTTTCCTGCGCTTCCGCCACGACGAGACCGGCGACCTGGGACGCATGGACCGCCAGCAGCTGGCCCTCAAGTCCCTGTTCCGCAAACTCACCCGGCCCGAGTACCTCGTGCGGCTGCCGGCCCTGATGATGGCCGCCCGCAAGGACATCAAGACCGACCTCGGGCCCATGGAGCTCGGGGGCCTGATCACGGCCATGGGCAGCACCCAGCTCGACACCGAGCGGCTGGACGGACGCCCCTTCTACAAGGACGGCATCAGCTACTGGGACGCCGTCTGGCCGGCTCCGGAGAACGACCCCCTGGAGGCCGGCAACGAGGGCCAGGCCAACGCTACGAACGGCCGCCACCGTTTCCTTTTCTGATCTCTTCGGCCGGAGCCGGAGCGTCGTCACTCCCCCCGTCGAGCGGGTGGCCGTCACGGTCGGAGAGGGTGATCAGGGCCAGACCGAGGGCCATCAGGACCGGCACGGGGCTGGAGACGGCCACCGTGACACCCAGGGCCGCCGTGAACCAGATCGAGGCGGCACTGCTCAGGCCCCGCACCTCCGGAATGCCGTGCTTCGAACGCACCGGAGGCACCAGGATCTCGCCGGCCCCCAGGAAGCCGATGCCCGCCGCCACCCCCTGGATCACGCGGCTGCGGGCCTGGGCATCGGGGCCGGCCGCCAGGACCATCAGGCAGGCACTCATCCCCACCAGCACATGAACCCGCAGGCGGTTGGGGTGGGCGCGGCTGCCGTGATGCGCCCGGTTGAGGCCCACCGCCAGTCCGCAGAGCACCGCCATGCCCAGCCGCAGCAGGGCCTCCAGATCCGGGCTCAGCGAAAGGACCATGGCTGTCCGCGGCACGGTGGGGCGTGATCAACCATGGCGCATCGGCGAACGGCCGTGGACCATGGGCCTCCATAGGCTCCTGCCAGCCCAGCGCCACGAGGTCCGTGCGGTCCGCCCTGCTTCGCAACAGCCTGAGGCTCGGGGTGGCCGCCTTCCTCACCGCCGCCCTGTCGCTCTGGTTCGAGCGGATCGCCTACGTCTGGTACCCGATGCTGGCGGTGGTCACGGTCATGGAGGACGGGGACGACCTCAGCCTCCAGGCCGCCAGGGTGCGGGTCTTCGGCACCATCACCGGAGGGCTGGTCACCTTCCTGGTCCACACCGTGCTCTCCGGCTGGCCGGGGGTGCTGGTGTCGCTGCTGCTGATCCTGCCCCTGCTGCGCTGGCTGGGTTGGCAGTCGGCCGCCGGGACCGCGACGCTGGTCAGCCTGATGTTCCTGATGATCCCCAGCCATGTGGCCCTGAACTGGGATTACGTGTTCAACCGCACCCTGGACACGGCCGTCGGCTGTGTGATCGCCATCGTCGTGGGCCTGCTGTTCTGGCCCCGGCGGGGGTTCGACCGGCTGATGCGCCTGGAGGCCGGGCTGCGCCAGGGCTATGCCGCCCAGCTGGAGCAGCAGCGCAACTGGCTCGCGGGCCGTGGCGAGCGGCCCCAGCCCCTGCCCCCGGCCAGGCTCAGCCACGACCTGGTGGCGATGGAACAGCTGCTCGCCCAGGAGCGGCGGGGCCCCCACGGCCAGCGCCTGCAGCGGCTGCACTGGCCGCAGCGGCTGCAGCTGTGGGGCGCGGTCCAGCACCATTGGGTGCAGTGGGAGCGCCTGCTGGGGGGCCTCCCCGACCGGCTCCGCCCGGACGCCGAGACAGCTGACGGAGAGGCTGATCACGGGGGCGGGGATGGGGACGGGCCGGCCGGCGACCCCCTGCAGGCCGGCATGGCACGCATGGCCGCCCTGCTTCGGGGGGAGACCCTTCCGGTCCTGGCCCCGGACCCCGCCCCCTGGCAGAACCTGGCCCGGCGCCGCTCCCTGCCGTTGCTGCCGCTCCTGGCCCTGGCCCAGGAGCAGCATCCGCTGCTGGCCAGCCTGCGGACCCTGAGCCTGGTGGCCCGATGCTGATCCGCCGCTCCGAACTGCGCCTGGCCCTGACGGCCGGTCTGATGAACGGCCTTGGGTCCCTCGCCCCGCTGGCCTATGGGTTCTACGCCCCATTGGCCGTGCTGGTGGTCTGCACCGGCACCTACGGGGGCTCCATCGGCCTGGGGCGCCAGCGGCTGCTGGGGTCGCTGGTGGGGGGGGTGGTGCTGGTGGTCTCCTTCACCGGCCTCAGCCATCTGCCCCTGCCCCTGGGCCTGAGCCTGTCCCTGGTCGCCATGCGGCTGGTGGGGGCGGCGCTGGGGCTGGAGGTGGGGTACAAGGTGGGCAGCAACATCATCGTGATGGGCTGGTTGGTCCACGACGGTGAACTGGGGATGTGGGTCCCGGTGCGGCTGTTCTGGACCGCGGCAGGCATCCTGGTGGCCCTGCTGTGCCTGCGGCTCTTCTGGCCCGACCTGGCGGTGGAGGGCAACCGGCAGCGGCTGCGCCGGTTCCTGGCCGAACTCGGCGGGGCCCTCCTCGCCCAGGCCGACCGCCTTGAGGCGCCGGCCGCCCCTGCGCCGCCCGGGGCCCTGGTGGCCGCCCGGCGGCTGGAGCTGGAGACGGCCCAGGGGCTGCGGCGCCAGCTGGTGGCCCTGCGCCAGGCCATGCCCGCGGTGGCCGATGAGCTCGGCAACAACCCCACCAGCCATGCCACGTTCCGCCTCTTCCAGATCCTCAACGGGGCCGGCTCCCAGCTGGTCGGCGTGGTCGACGGGCTTCGGCTCCTGGAGCACACCCCTGCGGATCGGGGCCCCCTGGAGGGACTCCATGGGGCCCAGGCCGAACTGCTGCGGGCCGTGGCCGGGCGACTGGAGCAGTGGCGCCACTGCCTCGAGGTGCCCCATCGCCATCGGCCGGCGCCACCGGCCAGGGCCATGACCCCTCCGGCCCGCTGGGGGGACCTGGAGCGCTCGCTGCACGATCCCGACCTGAACCGTTTCGATCTGCCCCTGCTGCAGCGCAATGCCAGCCGGCTGATGCTCTGCGGCCAGGCCCTGCGCAGCATCGAGCAGGCGGAGCACAGCTGGCGGGCCCTGGGGGAGGCCAGCGGCTGACGCCATGGCTGCAGCGCCCCCGTCCCCACCGCAGGCCCCCGGGTACCGCCCGGCGCTGCTGGTGGCGCTGGTGCTGCTGCTGGCCGGAGCCGGAACCGGCAACGCCGAACCGCTTGCCCCCGGGCCCGCGGCTGAGCCCACGCCACCGGAGCCGCCCCTGGTGCGGCTCGAGCCAGGCTGGGGGACCCTCCAGCAGACCCTGGCTCTGCCGGCCTGGGTCGATCTGGATCTGGAGATCCTGGCCGAACCGATGGCCAATCCCGTCGGCGGTCTGGTGAAGGAGGCGAACTGGATCCAGCAGACGACCCTGGCTCTCACCCTGCGAGCCCCCACCGGCGAAGCCACGGCAGGGGAGTGGAAGCGATGGGCGATGCATCTGGCCATCGCCGCCTACAACGGCGACCCCACCTACGCCCAGCGGCTGGGGGCGGCGCTGCCCCTCCAGGAGGTGGCCAACCCGGTGGGGTTCTGGCCCACCCGCGCCAGCCTGGAGCGCCGCTCCGACGACGGCCGCTGGAGCCTGGAGGCGGGGCTGGTGGGCATGGACCCGGACCTGTTCAGCACCCCGATCGAAGACTTCTACGTCCATGACGCCCTCAACGGGGCGCCGGTGGTGTTCACGATCCCGAACTTTCCCGTCTTTCCCGTGGCGGCGCCGGGCGCCCTGCTGGTGCTGCGACCGACCCCGGCCACCACCCTGCGGCTGGCCAGCTTCAACCTGGCCGCCACCGACGAGGTCGCCAGGCTCCTGGGGACCGCCAGCGGCCTTCCCCCCGGCCGGGGCTGGACCCACCAGCTGCAGTGGAGCTACGCGGCCCCCTGGCTCAACCGCCGTCTGGGGGCCCCGATCGCCGCCTGCCGCGAGGGGGGTGGCCTCAGGCCCCGGGGGCGGGACTGCGGCCAGCCGGTCTCGGTGGAACGGCAGCTGCCCGGCGGATTGCTGCAGCTGGCGGCCTATGCCGGCACCGGGCCGAACCGGGGCGTGTACGGCAGCGCCACCGTGCCCGTGTCCCTGCCCTGGGGCCTCGACCACCGGCTCTGGGCCGCCACCGCCGCGGGCTTTGACACCGCCGCCAATCCCACACCCAGCTACATCGGCGGTGGTCTGGTGAGTCAGGGGGTGCTCCCCGGCCGCCCCCTCGACCTGCTGATCCTCGGCGTGGCCCGCACCGGCTTCAGTCCGATCAGCCAGCCGGGTCTGAGCCACGAAGGCGTGGTGGAGCTGGGGTATCAGATCCGGTTCAACCAGTCCTTCAACCTGCAGCCCAGCCTCCAGTGGATCCTCAATCCCGGTGGCGCCGGCCAGGTGCCGGGCCTGTTCGCGGCGGGCCTGCAGCTGGGTTTCAGCTTCTAGGAGCCGGGGAGGCCGATGTCGAGCAAACTGGGCGCCGGATGGGGGGAACGGGAGGCCATGGGGGGCAGCGGAACGGGGCGGCCCCTGGCCAGGTGGATCCTCGCCGGGATGGTGCCGGGGATGGTGCTGGGTCTCGGCCTTGGATCGGGGTCGGTCGCGGGCCAGCCCCTGCCGGCGACCAGCGCCGGCGACGTGCGACGCCTCGAGCGACGCTGGAGCGAGCTGGATCGCCAGATCCGTGCCCTCGACGAGCTGCTCCCCGCCGAGGAGGCCCCCCTCCCCGCTGACGGGCCCGCCAGGCCACCGCTGCCGGAGGCGCTGCTGGGGCCTGCGGAAGCCAGTGCGGTTCCCGGGCCACCGCAGGGGAGCGTTCCCCTGCCGCCGCTGGCGCTGCCGGAGGCCGGCGATCTACGCCCGGGCCAGCTTCAGGCCCTGAGCCTGGAGCAGTCGCTGGCGATCGGCTTCGCCAACAGTCCCGGCCTGCAGGCCCGCCGCGAAACGGTGGCGGCAGCCCTGGCCGAGCTGCAGAGTCAGATGGGCACCTACTGGCCCCGGATCTCCGCCTACGCCGCCGGCGGCACCGACCAGGCGAGCACCAGCTTCTTCTCCCCCACCGGCACCGGGACCCTGTTCGCCCCCAGCAACCCCTTCTTCATCCCCCCCGGCGGCAGGGGCTCCCTCAACAACAACGCCAACGGCGTCAGCACCGGCCTCGAGCTCCGCTACGCGCTGCTGGATTTCGCCCGCACGCCGAAGGCGCGGGCCGCTCTGGCGCGGCTGCGGGGCAGCCGCCTGGACTACGCCGATGCCCTGCGGCGGCTGCAGCTGTCCCTGAGCGAGAGCTACTACCAGCTGCAGCGGGCCGACCAGCTGGTGCGCATCCGTGAGGCCGTCGTGCGCAACGACCTGCTGATCCTTCAGGACAGCCTGGATCTCAAGCAGGCCGGGCTGGTGCCCCGGCTCGACGTGCTGCGGCGGCAGGCGATCGAAGCGGATGGCCAGGAGCAGCTGATCGCGGCCCTGGCGGAACGGGCGGTCGCCCGCCGGCGGCTGGCGGCCCTGCTCAACCTGCCGCCCCAGCTGACCCCCACCGCCAGCGACCCGATCCGCCTGCAGCCACGCTGGCCCCTGGACCTGGAGGCCAGCCTGCTGGCCTCCTTCCGGGACAACCCGGAACTGGAAGCCCTGCTGGCCACCCGCGAGGCGCTGCTGCGCCAGAAGGATGCGGTCGCTGCCGAGCTGCTGCCGAAGCTCTCGCTGTTCGCCAACGCCGGCGCCGGCGCCTCGAACACCAACAACTGGAACGTGCGCATTGCCGACGGCGGCTGCTGCGGCACCACGGTGGCCACCTCCCTCAACACCTACGGCACCGACTGGTCGGTGGGCCTGGCGGTGAGCTGGCTGCTCTTCGACGCCGGCACCACCCGCGGCCAGGCCCGGGCCCTGGCCCGCCGCGGTGCGGCGGTGGCCCAGCAATACGCCGCCCAGCGCAACGACATCCGGCTGCGGATCGAGCAGGCCTTCCTGGGCCACGAAGCCAGCCTGGCGCGGCTGGTGGCCGCCCGGAGGGGGGTGGCGGCGAGCCTGGAGGCCTTCCGGGACGCCCGCCTGCGCTACCAGGCGGGCCTGAGCAGCGAGCTGGATCTCTCCAACACCCAGGAACGGCTGATCGCCAGCCTGGTCCAGCGGCTGGAGGCCACCGTGAACGTGAACATCACCTACGCCCAGCTGCTGCGCGAACTGCTGCCCATGCCGACGGATCCGGATGCCGCGGTTCCGGCGCGCCTGGAATGGAGCCCATGACGATTCCCCCCGAAGCGATCGATGCCGCCGACGCCCGCCGCGACGGCAGTCTGCGCCTGGGGCAGGTGGTGGCCCTGCTGCTGGTGTCGCTGCCGCTACTGCTGCTGCTGCAGCCCTACCAGTGGCTCTCGGCCCTCGGCTTCCGCCTCCAGCAGGCCTGGCCCCTGGGCGGGGATGGGGGCATCCCCGGCGGCAGCCTGCTGCTGGTGTTCGCCGGCACGGTGCTGCTGACCCTGCTGGCGAACGGCCCCCTGAAGGGCGGCCGGGGCGGCGGACTCACCGGGGTGCTGGCCCTGCAGCTGGAGCGGGTGCGGCAGGGTCGCGCCCGCACCGCGGCCCTCGCCTCCCTGGATCTCAGGCGCCAGCTGGCCCGGCTGCCGCTGTTGCTGCTCACCCACGGCGCCGGCCTGACGGTGGGGCTGGAGTCCCCCTCCGCCTCCCTGGGGGCGAGCCTGCTGCTGGCGCTGCGGGCGAGGGTGGCGCCCCTGAGGCGTCTGCCCCTGCCGGTGCTGCTGGCCACCGGCGCCGGGGCCGGCCTGGGCATCGCCTTCAACTCCGTCCTGCTGGGGGTCACCTATGCCGTCGAGGAGCTCTGCCGGCGGCGCTCGGCGGCGCTGATCAACGGCACCCTGCTGACCACGGGACTGGGGGTCGTGGTCGGAGCCGCCACGGGCCTGTGGCAGAGCACGGCCGAAGCGGCCCCGGCCCACCACGCCGGCATCAGTCTGCTGGTGGGCGGAGGCCCCCACCTGATCGCACCGGCCCTGCTGCTCACCCTCGGGGCGGGATGGCTGGGGGGCGTGTTCAGCGCCGCCACCGCCTGGATGGCCGGGCGCTGGGGCCAGTGGCTCTCCAAGCCGGCAGAGGCGCGGGGGGCAGTCGTCTCCAGGCCGCTGATGGGGGCCCTGGTGGCCGCCCTGGTGATCAGCCTGGCGGCGGTCGCCAGCGATGGCTGGAGCCTCAATGACGGCCAGCTGCTGATCGTGCGCATGGCCTACGGCGAGGACCCCCCGGGGCTGCAGATCCTCCCCTGGCGCCTGCTGGCCTCGGTGCTGAGCATCGCCATTGGCGCCCCCGGGGGTGTGATGCACGATGCGATGTCCCTGGGGGCCCTGCTGGCCGGCCCCCTGATCGGCGATCTGCCGCCCATGGAACGCCAGCTGCTGGTCTGGACCGGCGCAACGGCCCTGTTCAGCGGCGCCTGCCGCACCCCACTGTTCTGCGCCCTGTTCGTGGCCCAGATCGCCGGCACGGTCGCCCTGGTGCCGCTCTTGCTGCTGGTGGCCGCCCTGGCGGCGCCGATCGGTCGCTGGGTCAGCGAGGACACCTGGAACGATGTACAGCTGGAGCGCTGGCTGGATACCCACGCCGCCAGCGGCGCGGGGAAACTGAAAGATGACTGAAAGTTTGCCGTCCATCCTTTCCTTCAATGACAGCAGCGCTGAAGTCGGCGCTAAGGAACAACGGCCGGAAGGGACAGGAAAACCACGCTAATCTGGACAATGAATACTCAGGGCTAGCCATCGGTAATCCCACCCCCTAACGGATTGATTCCCGCAACGGATGGAATCCCTACTTCAGGATGGCGGTGTCCAACATGGCTCCCTGAACGCGGGAGTTCACCCATCACTTGTTTGTTCCGATGATTGTCCTGTCGACCCGTCATGACCCAGAGAGGGAACGATTGAAACCACCCGAGACCCCAGACGACGAACGCCTTCGGCTCGCCAAGCTCCGGTCGCTCCGCTTGCTGGACACGGAGCAGGACGACCCTCATTTCGATCGCATCACCCGGATGGCGAGGCGCATCTTCAAGGTGCCGATCGCGATGGTCAGCCTCCTGGACGAAAGCCGTCAATGGTTCAAATCCTGTGAGGGTTTTGATGTTTCAGAAACCCCCAGAACCGTTTCCTTCTGCGGCCATGCGATCCTCGGTTCCGACGCGTTCATCGTCCCCGATGCCCTTGGAGATGAACGCTTTCACGATAATCCTCTGGTCCTGGGCGAGCCCCATGTCCGCTTCTATGCCGGCTGTCCGCTGACGGTGGACCATCGCAAGATTGGAACGCTCTGCATCGTCGATCAGGTGCCCCGAACCCTTGATGAGGATCAGATTGAGATCCTGAAGGATCTGGCGAAAGTGGTGGAACAGGAGATCGCCTCCACGCTTCTTGCCATCAGGGATCGGCTCACCGGCCTTGAGAACCGCCGCGGCTTCCTTGCCCTCGCCCAGCAGAGTCTTCAACTCTGCACACGCCAGGCAACGCCGGTTTCACTTCTCTATCTCGACCTGGACGATTTCCAGCTCTTCAATCAGCTCCACGGGCGTCAAGCGGGCGATGACGCGCTGATCAACCTGGCCGATCGGATCAAGGATGTCTGCCGAGACTCCGATGTGGTGGCCAGACTGGGGGGTGATGAGTTTGTGGTCCTGCTGATCAACGCGACCCGGGAACAGGCAGACATCGTTGTCGATCGCATCAAGAAGGCCCTCAGCCAGGACAACAGGCTGACGAACAAGGGGTATCCCATCTCGTTCTCTTTCGGTATCACGGCCTATCAGCCGGAGCGGCATGAAACGATTGTCGAGCTGCTGGCCGATGGAGAGGCCTTGATGGAGGAGATCAGAATGCTGCGAACCTTCCACCAGCTTGAAGGCAAAACGCCTGAGCCAGTTCCCTCTGAAGACGACCGCATCTGGGCAGGCGTCAACAGCAAGCTCCAGGATGGTACCGGCTGAGGCTCCCAGCACGTCGAAGGGCCATCAGTCAATCGGCCATCATCATCCTTGCTTGGGGGCAGTCTCCAGAATCCTCCTGATCGTCTGATCAAGCTCCTTGAGTTTCACGGGCTTGGCCAGATAGGCATTGGCACCGGCCGCCAGACACTTTTCCCGGTCACCTTTCATCGCCATCGCCGTCAACACGATGGTGGGGGTTGCCGCCAGGTCAGGCCTGTCACTGGAGCGGATCATGCGTAGGACGAAAAAGCCGTCCACTAACGGCATCGATAGATCAAGGATCAACAGATGCGGAACATGGTCGTGCAGGAAATCGATCGCCTCCTGGCCATTGACCACTTGATGCACTTGGTATCCCTTGGCGCTGAGATAACGCGAATAGATCAGCCTGTTGTCCAGGTTGTCCTCGGCAAGCAAGATCAAAGGCCGATCCATCCGGGCTCCCGATCCTGGCTCGGCTGAGTCAACCTGCCCCCTTGCAGGATCAGAACCACCCATTGCCGTCTCTGTGGCGAGCGTGACGGGGAGATGGATGCTGAAACGAGTGCCCTGCCCCAGGCTCGATTGCACCCGAATATCGCCGCCATGGGCAACAAGGATTCGCTTCACGATCGAGAGTCCAAGGCCGGAGCCTGTGAACTGGCGATTCAAGCCGCTCTCGATCTGCACGAACGGTTGGAAGATCCGTTCCTGATCCTCAGGGTCGATGCCGATTCCTGAATCGATCACACACAGGTCGAGCGTGGCCTGGCCAGATACCGCCACTGGTGAACGCGCCAGCCTGACCACAAGGCGAACGGCTCCCGCCTCAGGAGTGAACTTGATGGCATTGCTTAGGAGGTTGATCAGAACCTGTCGGAGCAGCCGCTCATCCAGCAGGAGGGCAGGCAGACCGGGCTCAATCTCCAATGACAACAGGATGGACTTGGCCTCCGCCATTCTCTGAATCGTGGCGACACAGGAGCGGCAGAGCAGAGTGATCGAGGCAGGATGGAGATGGACTTCAAGCTTGCCAGCTTCAATCTTGGTGATGTCCAGGATATCGTTGATCAACTCCAGCAGATGGTTGCCACTTCGATCAATCTCCTCTAATGCCTTCCGCTGTATAGTAGTGATCTCACCATAGATATTGTCCTGCAGGGATTCCGCCATGCCGAGGATGCCATTCAGTGGGGTTCGCAGTTCATGGCTCATGTTGGCAAGGAACTCATCCTTCAGGCGCGTGGAGCGAGCCAGCTGGTCATTGATCGAGGCCAACTCCATATTCATTGTGATCAGGCGTTCTTCAGCAAGCTTTTTCTCCTGCAGCTCGTCTTCCAGCTTGGCGAACAAGTCAGCCTGCTGGATGGCAATACTGAGCTGGCTCGCAATATGTTTCACAACCTGAACATCTTCTTCAGTCCAGCGACGAGGCCGTTTGGAGTGGTGCATACAAAGCAGCCCCCACAGGCGGGAACCGCAGATCAGGGGAACCACCAGATTGGATCGAATCTTCGAGCCAAGAAGCAGCTCTCGATAGCAGGGCTCCAGGTCAGCTGTCGCCACGTCGTCAATGACCTGATGTCCGCCCTTGAGATAACGCGCCACCAAGGCATCGTCGAAGCATGGATCTTCGAAAGAAACGGACAACAACGATTCCGTATCGGGATGGACAGCCTCGGCAATAAAGGAACCCCGATGGAACTGAGACTCTTGATCAAACTGGTAGATCGCCACACGGTCCACGGCGAGATAGGGGAGCATTTCATTGACAGCCACCTGAAAGATGCGCTTAAGCTCAAGAAACGTCAGAATCCGCTCTGTAATCTCACGCAGGATCAGCTCCCTTTGCACCTGGCGCCTTAAGTTGATAGCATTCTGCTGCATTTTTTCCGCCATCTGATCAAACGCCACAGAAATCCCAGCCAGCTCGTCAGAGCCACTCAATCCACTCCTTACGGCAAGGTCACCCTCACCCAGTGCATGGCTGGCTTCAATGAGCTTTCCAATCCGGTTGGTCAGTGCATACTGAAAGAAGAGCCATACACAGATACCGAGAACGACGAGGAGGGCATTGAAAAGCAAGGCTCGTCCCAATGCCTCTCGAAACGCACTGGCCTTCGCTTCATTCAGACCATACTTAGCGTAGAAGATTCCGACCCTAGACGGCATCAGTTCGCCGGGGAGGGGCTTGAGAAGGATGGGATAAACAGCCGAAAGATACGAGCGATCTTGAGAAAGGCTCACCGTTCCGCGAAGCGTACGACGTGCCTGGGAAAAAATGGATGCCAATGGCGCAGCATTCGTCAGCACAATGAAATGGCCAACTTGGCTGTAGTCACTGGAATAGAGAACGATGTTCCTGTCACTGAAAAGACTGACACTTAGATAGCCTGGATTGGCACCCAGACGACTGATCAACGAAACAACCCGATCAGCTTCATCATCGGTTCGATATAGATAGTCCATCATCCGCGCCGTCTGGGAGGCCGAGGACTTCAGATTGATGATGGCACTTTGCTCGGTCCTGCGATTCGCGTCTTGAACTTCCAGAACGAACTGTATGGCACTAATTGAAAATCCACTGACAACAATCAGCGCCGGGATTGTAAAGCGAAGCGGTGGAGGCAATCTCGTCATGATGGCGTCGAACATCTAGCGTTCAGCCAGTACACGTTCGACAAACTGCGCATCCAGGAGACTGGCTGGATCAACCTCTTTAGCGATCAGGCCACTGTCATGCATGACCCGTATCAAGTTCGTCATGGAGGTGACGAGGGATGGATCCCGCTGACTCAGCAATGCCACATTCTCCTCAAGGGATGGCTGCTTCAGCAGTTGGAAAGCCTGCAGCATCTCTTCCGGCTTCACCTGTGTGCGCCTGGCCATGCGTCGCGTGGCATCGGCAGGATTCCTGTTGAAATATTCCAAAGCCTTGAATCTTGCCGCCACAAGGGCCTGTAGATTCTCAGCGCTTTCGGCGATCGCCTGGGTGCTGACGGCAAGGGTGTCCACGATTTCGCCTGGGATCTGGGCACTGTCGAACAACGGGATGGCTCCCGCCTTCAAAAGTTTGATGCGAGCCGGGCCGAAGGTCACCACCGCATCGACCCTGCCGGCCTTGTAGGCGGATTCGTGATCACTCAGCTCCAACGACACCACCTTGACATCCTGAGGTGTCATGTCATTGATCTCCAGGGCCCTGCCGAGAAAAAAGGCCCCCAGGGCGGTGGCCTCCACACCGATGCGTTTCCCCTTGAGGTCCCGCATCGTCGTCAAGCCGGGCCTGGCGAGGATCACATCACCACCATTGGAGTAGTCCAAGATGGCAATGATCCTGATGTCACCCTGGGTGGCGGCCAAGGTGATCACCTGATCAATCGACAGGCCGGCTCCGTCGATCTCATTGTTGCGGTAGGCCCTGACCTCCTCGGTTCCGGAAGGAAAATCCATCAGTCTGATGGGCTTGCCTTTCAGTTCTCCCAGGTCTCTCGCCAGGAAGAGGGTTTCATACCCCGTCCAGAGGTTGGCGCCGATTCTCAAGGGCATGGACGGGGGCCCGAAGCAACTCGTCAGCGCCACCATCAAGGCCAGGGCAAGCATGCCGAGCAGGAACCACGCCGGCCGACTCCGCATCCTCAACGTCCTTTTTTGCCCTCTGAAATGGTCCTCCATAGGGTTGACGGACCTCAAAGGAAACGAAGAACCGGCCGTTGAGGGACAGATTCAAGTGTGAGTTTATTCACGGGTAAATGTTCTTCGATGGGTCGGTCAGATTCCTGTGGGTGAAGCAATCATTCTGGCCGGGAGGCGTACCAGCGCTCGATCCTGTAACCCAGGATCACCAGCAGCACCACCAACCAGAACCACAGTTCCGGTGGGTTGGCATTGCACAGCACCACCAGCAGCACCACCTCACTGACCAGCCAGGGAAGCTCCTGGCGCAGCAGGGGATTGCGGAGCTGCCACCAGCGACGATCAGCCATGGGGACGCTCACTCATGGCGGGGAGCCGCTCTGGCGCAGGGAAGGCCGGTTCCAGAGCCGATCGATGCGCAGGCTCCTGTAGCCGCCGGTGAGGGAACGCAGGCCCGGAATCACGTAGGTGATCGGTGTGCGCCACTCCACATAGGCATGGGCGGCGATCGTCAGGCCCTCCCGCACAGGAAACACCCCGCTGCCGCCGGAGAGGGTCCAGCGGTAGCCGTCCCGGCTGCCGGGATCCCGCTCCAGGGCGATCTCCGTCCGCATCACCGGCCCGTGCTTGAGCAGGTCCCGGGCCAGCTGGGGGTTGCCGATGGTGGTGGAGATGTCCTCCTCCGTGGCCGGCAGGGCCAGCACCTGGACCACCTTGCCGACGATGCCACCGAACCGGCCCCGCTGGTCCCAGAGCGGCACCACCTCCACGGGCAGGCCAGCCGGCAGTCGACGGGCATCGGCCGGAGCGAAGTAGGCCACGGCCTGCAGCCGCGGCCCCCCGGCAGCACCCCCGGCCCGGCCCAGGGTGCCGAGGCGCTGGCCGGTCGCGACCGTCTGGCCCTGGATCACCTGCAGGTCCAGCACGGTGCCGTCCCGGTCGGCCAGCACCTGGCCGTCGAAGGCCAGGCGGGCCTCGGTGACCCGGATCTGACGGCGCATGTCGTCGATCTGGTAGCGGCGCCGCAGCGCCTGGGTCTGGATGTCCAGCCGGACCTGCTCGTAGCGGGTGAGCAGATCCTTCTCCTGGATCCTGACCGCATCGAGGCTGACGCTGGTGCTGGTCAGGCCCTGCTCGGCCGCCACCACCTCCGAGGCCAGGGGCGCCACCACCTCCCGCTTGCTCAGCCAGCGCAGGTTGCGCACCTTCTCCGCGTAGGTGGCCGCCAGCTCCTCGTAGCGGCGCCGGTCCTGGGCCAGCTTGGCCAGGGCGGTGTCGACGCTGAGCCGCTCGCTGGAGAGCCGCAGGGCATCACGCCGATCGAGGTCGCGGTTGTCGCGCTCCAGCTGGGCGAGGTTGCCGCGCTGCTGCTGCAGCTGGCGGTCGAGCACCGGCAGGTACAGCTCCATCAGCACCTGCCCCTTGCGCACCTCCTGCCCCACGGCCGCCCGCAGGCGTCGCACCTGGCCGCCGGCACGGGCATCGAGCAGGCCGGCAGTGTCGGGGTAGATCAGCACCCCCTGCCCCATCACCTCCGTGGGCACGGGCCAGAACAGCACCCAGAGCCCGAGGGCTCCGCCCATGGCCACCAGGCAAGCCCCCACCTGGCCCCGATCGCTCAGACCACTCCAACGGCGGCGCAGGGCCTCACCCGGCCGGCGAGACTGGGCTGCTCCGGGCGGAAGGGCTGCACCGGTCGGGGGAGCGGACGTGGCCATCGCCGCCAGCATGCTGGATGGAAGGCCGCCTGTCAGCCCGGCAGGACGCCGAATCCGGCCAGAACACCGTGGTCAGCCCCACCGGCGATCACGTCGGCCAGCAGGGGAGCCAGCACCGGCACCTGGGCGAAGGCGCCGCCGAAGCCGCTGAACACCCACAGGCCCGCCGCATCGCCCAGGGGCCCCACCAGGGGAAGCCCGCCGCTGCAGAAGGCCACCGGCACCTGGCGGTAGGGGCCCGGCAGGGCGGCCAGAACCGGATCGAGCCCGGCCAGAGCCTGGCGCAGACGGCGCTCCATCACGGCCGCCTCCGGCGGCTGGCCGGTCTCCAGGCCCGGCCGCACCAGGCTGATCTGCCCCAGCAGCAGCCCCTCCCCCCGGGGGGCGAAACCGGCATCGACGATCCAGCGCTCCTCCTTGAGCTCCGGGGCCCGGGCCTCCAGGGACGGCCGCTGCCACTGGCGCGGCTGCACGATGCGGCGCCCGGCCGCGTGCCCCAGCCAGGGGCCGGCCGACCCTGAGGAAAGGGTCGGGCGCGCCGGCAGGTCCAGCACCCCGGCCCAGCTGGCGCGATGGCGCTCCGGCAGATCGGGGGCCAGGACGCGGCAACCGGCGCCGGCCGCCAGCACCACCTGATCGGCCACGAGGGTGCCGCCCGGCTCCAGCTCCAGGTGCCAACCACCGGCCACCGGCCGCGGCGGCGCCAGCACCCTGCCCCGGCGCCGCTCGACCCCGGCGGCCGCCAGCACCCTGGGCAGGGCGGCCATCAGCACGGCGGTGTCCACCTGGGCGAAGGGGGGGCGCAGCAGGGGGGTGGTCCAGTCGCCGCCATGGAGGCGCAGACCGCAGCCCCGCCAGCCGAGCGGCCCATGGCGTGCCTGCAGCCGCCGCCACCGGGCGGGGGCCTGGCGCAGCAGCCGGCCCAGGGGCCCAGGGGCCCCGGCCCACCAGGCCACCCCGCCGTAGCTGAGGGCCGTGGCCGTGGCCTCCCCCCCATCCACCAGCGTCACCGCCAGGCCCCGCTCCGCCAGCTCCAGGGCCAGCAGGCTGCCGGCCAGCCCGCCCCCGATGACGGTCAGACGTCCGGGGGCGGCCACGCTCAGATCTGCAGGGTGAAGGAGCCGATCACCACGGCGAACAGGTCCTTGACCTTGTTCCAGCGGGCTTCGTTGGTGCTGGCGGCGAAGGTGTAGAGCCGGCCCCGGTCGACCACCACCGTGGCGAGTTCGTGGCGATCCCGGTCGGACAGATGGACCGTGTACTCCAGGTCGTAGTACGTGCGGCCACCCTGCTCCCGCTCGTGGGCCTCCACCAGTTCGGCGTCGCGGCCGCTGCCCTGCGGGGAGATCACACTGCGCCGCAGGGTCTCGCCCACCTCGACGGCACTGCCAAGCTGGCTGAGATCCCGGTCGGGGGTGACCTCGGACACCACCAGGCTGAGGGTTTCGTCGCTGTTGATCAGGTCGTGGAAGACCACCTGGGGGCCATTGGTGACCTGCACCCGGGTCCAGCCGGTGGGGTACAGGAAGGCGTAGCGGCCATCCGGGCTCTGGAAGGAGTTCAGGCCCGCGGCGGCGGCGCTGCAGCCCACCAGCATCAGGGTCAGCAGCAGGCCCGCCAGCAGGGAGCCGCCCCGGGCTCGCCAGGGGGCGGCGGCAGAGGGGGAAACGGGCTGGTGGGTGGCGGGGAAACCCATGGCACGGGGCGGGGCGGGGGAGCTGGCGGGAGCCGCGGCCATCCTCACCCGGCGCCGTCGCCCGCCGCGAGCGGGCCGCCTAGATTTCTTTCTACCTGCAGCCGGTCCGCTGAGCGGTTTCACCCGACCCCTGGCCCGGCTGATCGACCAGTTCGAACGACTGCCCGGCATCGGGCCCCGCACGGCCCAGCGCCTGGCCCTGCACCTCCTGCGCCAGCCCGAGGAGCAGATCCGCAGCTTCGCCGATGCCCTGCTGGCGGCCCGCAGCCAGGTGGGGCAGTGCCGGCGCTGTTTCCATCTCTCGGCCGAGGAGTTCTGCGAGATCTGCCGCAATGAGGAACGCCGCAACGGCCAGATCTGTGTGGTCGCCGACTCCCGCGACCTGCTGGCGATGGAACGCAGCCGTGAATTCCACGGCCAGTACCACGTGCTGGGCGGGCTGATCTCGCCGATGGATGGCATCGGTCCGGAGCTGCTGCAGATCCAGCCTTTGGTGGAGCGGGTCGACCGGGAGGGGGCGATCGAGGTGATCCTGGCCCTCACCCCCAGCGTGGAGGGGGACACCACCAGCCTCTATCTGGCGCGGTTGCTCAAGCCCTTCACCAGCGTCACCCGCATCGCCTACGGACTGCCGGTGGGGGGGGAGCTGGAGTATGCCGACGAGGTGACCCTGGCCCGCGCGTTCGAAGGACGCCGGCGCATGGAATGAACCCCACGCCGGACGCCGACGCCTGACCGCGACTCCATGACCGCCACCAGCCGCTACAGCGCCATCCCCCCCGCAGAGCGCCTGCCGGAGTGGATCCGTCGCCCCCTCGGGGAGGCCTCGGCCACCGAACGGGTGCAGGGGGTGGTCCGGGAGCAGCGGCTGCACACCATCTGCGAGGAGGGCCGCTGTCCCAACCGGGGCGAGTGCTACGCCGCCGGCACCGCCACCTTCCTGCTGGGGGGTCCGATCTGCACCCGCAGCTGCGCCTTCTGCCAGGTGGACAAGGGCCGGGCACCGGTGCCCCTCGACGCAGGTGAAGCGGAGCGGGTGGCGGAGGCGGTGCAGGCGCTCAACCTGCGTTACGTGGTGCTCACCGCCGTGGCCCGCGACGACCTGGCCGACCACGGCGCCAGCCTGTTCACCGAGGCCATCACAGCGATCCGGCGCCGCGATCCCCAGGTGCTGATCGAGGTGCTGACGCCCGATTTCTGGGGCGGCCATGCCGACCCCGAAGCGGGCCGCCGGGCCCAGCGGCAACGGCTGGCCGCGGTGCTGGCCGCTGCCCCGGTGTGTTTCAACCACAACCTGGAGACGGTGGAGCGCCTGCAGGGGGAGGTGCGTCGCGGCGCCACCTACCGCCGCTCCCTCGACCTGCTGGCCCTGGCCCGGGAACTGGCGCCGGCGATTCCCACCAAATCCGGCCTGATGCTGGGCCTCGGTGAGACCGCCGCCGAGGTGGTCGCCACCCTGGAGCACCTGCGGGCCGTCGGCTGCCAGCGGCTCACCCTGGGCCAGTACCTGCGCCCCTCCCTGGCCCACATCCCCGTGGCCCGCTACTGGCGGCCGGAGGAGTTCGAGGAGCTGGGCGCCATCGCCCGCGGCCTGGGCTTCGCCCAGGTGCGCAGCGGCCCCCTGGTGCGCAGCAGCTACCACGCCGAAGCCTCCGACCCCGGCGCCTGAAGCCACCGGGCCGCGTTCAGAGCCGCAGCAGGAAGGCGTCCCGGCGGTGGAAATCGGGCTCGGCCCCCGGATGGGCCAGGGCCCAGTAGCTCAGCTGGCCGTGGCGGTCCTCGATCACGGCGGCGATCGCCACCTGCAGGGGGGCCTCCGGGGGAATCGGGGCCGGCAGCGGCAGATCCAGCTCCATCGACAGGACGCCGTCCCCCTGGCTGACCCGGTGCAGGGGCCTGTCGTAGCCAGGCTCCGGCCGCAGCCCCAGCCGGTAGTCCTCCAGCCGGTACAGGTTCCAGTGGCCCGCCGGGGACAGGTTCAGTTCCCAGTAGGGCCGCTCGCCCTCAAGGCCCCAGAAGCACTCGAAGCAGGTCGTCGTCCAGAGCCCATCCTGCCGGGTGGGCGAAGCCACCGGTGGCGGCAGCTGCACCGTCTCGATCGCGCCCGCCAGCCGATAGCGAAGCCGCAGCTGGGCGCCCTCCCGGCTGACCTCACCCTCCAGCCGCAGGTTCGGCGAGGGGCCGTCGGCACCGAAGGGGCGGAGGTCGAAGCCGTGGCGGAGGGGACCTGGCATCAGCTGCGGCTGGCGCAACCGGCCCGGAGCTCGTCGATCACCGCGAGGATCGCCGGCTCCTGGGCCTCGATGCTGGCC
Organism: Tabrizicola sp. YIM 78059; assembly: GCA_943367815.1. Classification (GTDB taxonomy): domain Bacteria; phylum Cyanobacteriota; class Cyanobacteriia; order PCC-6307; family Cyanobiaceae; genus Cyanobium. The sequence goes on from CALRKA020000011.1 coordinate 69,490, forward strand.
GTCAGCCGGAACTGCACCAGGGCCCGTTGCAGGTTGTGGTCCGGTCGCTCCGTCCGGAAGTAGACGTTTCCCGCCAGGTGATCGGTGAAGAAGCGCAGGCCGAGCTCGAAGCTGATCAGGCGGATCGCGGCGTAGAGGTGGTCGTAGTCGGCCTCGGTGAGAAAGCCTGAGGCGGCGGACAGGTAGCCGCCCAGCACCTCACGGCAGAGGTGCACATCGAAGTGAACGGCCTCCAGATCCGCCGTCTCCTCGCCGAGGGGGTTGCAGCAGGAGCGCAGGCAGTCGCCGATGTCGTAGTGGATCAGCCCGGGCTTTACCGTATCGAGGTCCACCAGGGCCACGGCCCGGCCGGAGCCGGTCTCCAGCATCACGTTGCTGACCTTCGGATCCCCGTGGATGGGGCGAAGCCGCAGACGGCCGCTGGCCTTGGCCGCCTCCAGCACCGGCGCGAAGTCCCGGCGCTGCTCCACGAAGGCCCGGCAATGGCTGACGTCGCTTCCTGCCGTGGTCGGTGCGCCGGCCAGCACGGCGTCGTACTGCTCCAGATACCTGGGGGTGACGTGGAAGCCCTCCAGGGTGTCGGCCAGCCGCTCCGGAGACAGATCACTGATCAGGTGGTGGAACAGACCCAGACCGACGCCCACCTCCCGGGCCTGGTCGGCACTGGTCACCAGATCGAAGCTCCTTGAGGATTCGACGAAGGTGATCAGGCGCCAGAAGCCGTCCTCCCGCTCCACCCAGGGCCGTTGGTCGCCGCGGCAACGCACCACCCGGGGAACCTCCCAGCGCCGCTCCCCCAGGGGGGAGCCGCCCTCAGCCACGCGCCGATAGACATGCTCCCCGAGGGCGAGGATGTTGGCCATCACCAGATCGGGCCGGGGAAACACCCTGCGGTTCAGGCGCTGCAGAACGAAACGCCGCTCGGGCGGGCCGTCACAGACGACGACGAAGCTCTCGTTGACGTTGCCGCTGCCGAGGGGTTCGAGGCTGCGGATCGGGCCGGGAAGCTCAAACGCCTCGGCGATGGAGACCAGGGCGCCGTCGGATTCCCCCAGGGTCATGGGCCGCTCAGCGGTGGCGCAGGTGCGGTTGATGGTATGCCGCCCCGGCAGTCCTGCAGGAGGGCGAGCACCTGACAGTCGCTGAGCTGCTCGAACTGCGCGTACCACAGCCCCACGGCCTGCAGGTCGCTGACGACGGCCAGGGCCTGCATGCGTTCCACCAGGCGGCCCAGTTCGCCGGCGACCTCCCGGTCCACCACCGGCACCGCCAGGGCCAGGGAGGCCGGGCCCACCCGACGCAGGGACAGCAGCGCCGCCTTCACCGTCATGCCGGTGGCGATGCCGTCGTCCACCACGATCAGATGCCGGCCGCGCAGCTGATCGCCGGGTGGGTCCCCGAACAGGCGCTGCCGCCGTTCCAGTTCCAGCTCCTGGTCCCGCCGCCAGCCGTGCTCCGGCGCCGTGGTGGCCCGCTGCCGGCCCCCCGCCCCGTTGCGCCAGACCACCAACCCGCCGGCGGCGACGGCCCCGATCGCCAGCTCCGGCCAGCGGGGATCGGCGATCTTGCGCACCGACCAGGTCACCAGCGGCAACCCCAGCGGCGACGCCATCGCGGCCGCCACCGCCACACCGCCCCTGGGCAGGGCCACCAGGGTGGTGTCGCCGCCGTGACCCCGGCGATCGGCGAAGGCCTCGGCCAGGGCGAGGCCCGCCTGGTGGCGATCGGTCCAGAGGGGAGGGCGGGGCACCATGGCGACAGCGACGGCGGAACCGATAGGCGAGGGCGCCGAGCCGCAACGGGCAGGTGGCCTCCGGCGCGCCCGACAGGCCCCGCAGGCCGCCCCCAAGCCCCTGCTTCTCCTTTGCTAGCCACAGTTTCTTGAGGGGGATGCAGCACATGCACGGCGGCTGTGCACCGGTGCTTAACCCCGCTGCCGTGCGCCGCCACCAACGGAATCTGTCCGGCCTTGATGGCCCTGCGGATGGTCACCGGCGGGCGTTGACAGTCGCCGAGGACGTGCTAGATCAGTTTGGTCTGCCGTTGAGGCGGGCTTCATCTCAGGGATTCTGAGGTTCACCATGAATCACGACGTCGCCGTCCTCATCGGACGGTTCCAGCCCTTCCATGAGGGCCATTTCCGGCTGGTCGAAGCGGCCCTGGAAAGGGCTGATCGCTTGGTCCTGCTGCTCGGCAGCCACCGCTGCGCCCCGGACACCCGCAACCCCTGGAGCAGCGAGGAACGGGAGGCCATGATCCGGTCAGCCCTACCGGCCGCATGGCAGCGGCGGCTGGAGGTGATCCCGATCCGCGACCATCTCTACTCCGACAATCTCTGGCTGGCGGAGGTGCAGCAGAAAGTGCTCAGCGTCACGGCCGAGGACGAACGGGTGCTGCTCATTGGTCACCGGAAGGATCGCAGCAGTTACTACCTCGATCTCTTTCCCCAGTGGGACTTCCAGGATGTGCCCCTGGAGAGCGATGTCCACTCCACGGCCATTCGCCAGGCCTACTTCACCGATGCCGATGCAACGGAGTGGGCCGCCCACGTTCCGGAGGCGGTGCGGGCCTTCCTGACGGACTACCGGGACACGGGCCGCTACCGCTGGCTGCGCCAGGAGGCCGAGTACATCGCCGGGTACCGCCAGTTGTGGTCGGTGGCGCCCTATCCGCCCAACTTCGTCACCACCGATGCGGTGGTGGTCCAGTCGGGCCATGTGCTGGTGGTGCGCCGCCGGGTGCGGCCCGGCCAGGGGCTGATCGCCCTGCCGGGGGGGTACCTCAACCAGCAGGAGCCTGTGGTCGAGGGAATGCTGCGGGAGCTGCGCGAGGAGACGGGCCTGAAGGTGCCGAGGCCGGTCCTGGAGGGATCGATCGCGGATCGCCACGTCTTCGACGCTCCGGGACGCTCCCAGCGCGGCCGGGTGATCACCCACGCCTTCCTGATCCAGCTCAAGGGCGGGGCCCTGCCCTCCGTCCGCGGCGGCGATGACGCCGAGAAAGCCTTCTGGATGCCCCTGGCTGACATCTACGCCCACGAAGACAGCTTCTTCGAGGACCACGTCCAGATCATCCAGCACTTCATCTCCCGCCTCTGAGCGGCGTCGCCGTCGCTGACGGCCCTGCCATCAACGCCTGCGGCCCGGGGAGACCGGGCCGGGGCCACCCATCCACACCGTGCGGAGCGCACACCATGGACGTCAATCTTCTGCTCGACACCGACAGCTACAAGGGCAGCCACTGGCTCCAGTACCCCCCCGATCTGACCGCCATGGGGGCCTATCTGGAAAGCCGCGGCGGCGAGAACCCCGACACCCTGTTCTTCGGACTGCAGATGCTGCTGCAGGACACCCTGGAGCGGCCTGTCACCCGGGGCGATGTGGAGGAAGCTGCCGACCTCTGGAGCGCCCACGGCCTGCCCTTCAACCACCAGGGCTGGCAACGTCTGCTCAGCGTCCATGGCGGCCGGCTGCCCCTGCGCATCCGGGCCGTCCCCGAAGGCAGCCGGGTGCCGACCGGCAACGTGCTGATGACGGTGGAGTCCACCGATCCGGCCCTGGCCTGGCTGGTCACCTGGGTGGAAACCCTGCTGCTGCGCCTCTGGTACCCCACCACCGTGGCCACCCGCAGCTGGCACTTCCGCGAGCTCCTGCGGGCAGCCCTGGAGCGCTCCGCCGATGACCCGGTGGCCGAACTCCCCTTCCGCCTGCACGACTTCGGCTCCCGCGGCGTCTCGAGCCGGGAAAGTGCCGCCATCGGCGGCCTGGCCCACCTGGTGGCCTTCCGCGGCACCGACACCGTCGCCGCCCTGGTGGCCGGCCGGCGCCACTACGACTGCCCGATGGCCGGCTTCTCGATTCCGGCCGCCGAGCACTCCACGATCCTGGCCTGGGGGCAGGAGCACGAGCTGGAGGCCTACCGGACCATGCTCGACCGCTTCGCCAGGCCCGGTGCCGTGCTGGCGGTGGTCTCCGATGCCTACGACCTCTGGAACGCCGTCGACCACCTCTGGGGCGAGCAGTTGCGGGAGCAGGTGATCACCTCGGGCGCCACGGTGGTGATCCGGCCCGATTCGGGCGATCCGGTGGCGATCGTGCCCGAGCTGCTGCGCCGGCTGGAGGCCCGTTTCGGCAGCCGGCTCAACGGCAAGGGCTACCGGGTGCTGGAAAACGTGCGGGTGATCCAGGGGGATGGCATCACCGCCACTAGCCTGCCCCTGGTCATCGAGGCGATCCTGGCGGCGGGCTTCAGTGTCGAGAACGTGGCCTTCGGCATGGGTGGCGGCCTGCTGCAACAGGTGAACCGGGACAGCCAGGGCTTCGCCTACAAGGTGTCGTGGGTGGAGCGGGCCGGCCGGATCCGGCCGGTGCACAAGTGCCCGGTCACCGATCCCGCCAAGACCAGCAAGGCCGGCGTGCTCGACCTGATCCGCGACGAACGGGGCTACCGGACGGTGGTGCTGGAGCGACCGGAGCCCCATCCGGCCAGCTGCCTCCAGACCGTTTTCGAGAACGGGGCCCTGCGGCGGCGCTGCAGTCTCGAGGAGGTGCGCTCGCGGGCGATGCAAGGCTGAGGGGCCGCCCTCCCTCCACCCCCGACGCCATGCCCGGCCACCGGCTGCCGTCGCTGCTGATCCTGCTGGCCCTGCTGCAGGCCGGGCCCGCGGCGGCGGCGCCGGCCTTCCGGGCCACCGTGCTTTCGGTCGGCGATGGCGACACCCTGCGGGTGCGCCGCGGCCAGCAGCGGATCACGGTCCGGCTGGCCTGCATCGATGCCCCCGAAACGGCCCAGAGCCCCTGGGGCCAGCAGGCGCGCCAGGCCCTGCTGATGCGCCTGGCCGTGGGGCGGCCGGTGACGATCCAACCCCACAGCACCGACCGCTTCGGGCGCACGGTGGCCGAGGTGATCCGTGACACCAACATCAACCTGGCCCTGGTGGAGGACGGCCTGGCCTTCGCCTACCGGCGTTATCTCGCCGGCTGCGACGGGGCGGCCTACCTGGAGGCCGAAGAACGGGCCCGCCGCCAGGGGCTCGGCGTCTGGCGGGTGCCGGGTGGGATCACCCGGCCCTGGGACTTCCGGCGCGGCCAACGTCCCGCCCGGATCCCCGATGGCACCACCCCCGACGGCCGGCGCCACGACTGCAGCCAGATCGGCTCCCATGCCAGGGCCCAGGAGCTGCTGCGCCAGGGCCACGGCTATCTGGACTCCGATGGCGACGGGGAGGCCTGCGAAAGCCTGCGCTCCTAGGGTTCAGGGGCCACCGGGTGGCTGGCCATGATTCCTCCCGAGGCCAAGGAATGGCAGGCCCTGCCCGGGCCGGAATGCCTGCGCCAGCTCGGGGTCGGCCCGGAGGGGCTGGGCGGGGCCGCCGCGGCCGAGCGCCTGGCCACCACGGGCCCCAACCGGCTCGATCTGCCGCCGGGCCCGGGCCGCTGGCGGATCCTGCTGGACCAGTTCAGCAACGTGATGCTGCTCCTGCTGCTGGCGGTGGCGGCGGTGTCGGCCGCTCTGGCCGTGGTGGATCATGCCGTCCCCAAGGATGCGATCGCGATCCTGCTGATCGTGGGGCTCACCGCGCTGCTCGGCTACCTGCAGGAGAGCCGGGCGCTGCTGGCCCTGCGCAGCCTGCTGGACCTTGCCCAGCCCCTGGCGCGCGTCCGCCGCGACGGGAGCTGGCAACGCCTCCCGGGTGACCAGCTGGTGCCGGGCGACCTGATCCGCCTCGAGAGCGGTGATCAGGTGCCCGCGGACGCGCGGCTGCTGGAGGGCAGCGACCTGGGGCTGCAGGAGTCGGCCCTCACCGGCGAGGCCGAGCTGGTCAGCAAGCGCCCCGAACCGCCCCTGGCCGCGGACACGCCGCTGGTGGAGCGGTGCAACTGCCTCTTCCTCGGCACCACGGTGGGGAGGGGCCGGGGGCTGGCGGTGGTGACCGCCACGGGCATGGCCACCGCGCTCGGAGGCATCGCCACACTGATCCACTCCGCCCGTCCGGAGCCGACGCCCCTGCAGCAACGGCTGGCGGAGCTCTCCCGCCAGCTTGTCGCCTGGGCCCTGGGACTCGTGGCGGTGGTGGTGCTGGGGGGCTGGCTGCTCGGCGGCGCCCCCCTGGAGCTGCTGGAGCTGGCCCTCTCCACCGCCGTGGCGATCGTGCCGGAAGGGCTGCCGGCGGTGATCACGGTGAGCCTGGCCATCGGCACCCAGCGGATGGTGCGTCGCGCCGCCCTGATCCGCCACCTGCCGGCCGTGGAGGCGCTGGGAGCCATCACCGTCATCTGCACCGACAAGACCGGCACCCTCACCCAGAACCGGCAGGTGGTGACGGAGCTCCGCTGCGGCACCCTGGCCCTGCGCCCCGACGAGGAGCACCAGGGCGGCCGGGGGGGCGACGACAGCCGCCATGGCTTCCTGACCACCGAGCTGGCAGCGCCGCCGAAGGCGGTACCCGGGCTCTGCCCAGGCAACCTCGACCTGCTGCTGCTGGCCGGGGTGCTGTGCAACGACGCCGAGCCCCAGCAGCGGGGGGGAATGGGCGATCCCACCGAGGTGGCCCTGCTGGAGATCGCCGCCCGGGCGGGCCTGCAGGCCACCAGCCTGCGGGCGCAGCACGGCCGTGTCGCCGAGATTCCCTTCCGCTCGGAGCAGCGGATGATGGCGGTGTGGCTGAGGGACGCCGAGGGACGCCTGACGGCAGACCTGGGCCCCCCAGACGTGGACCGGAACCCCGCCGGGGAATCCCTGCTGCTGATCGCCAAGGGGGCTCCTGAGGCGATCCTGCACCGCTGCGATCGCTGGCTGGACGGCGCGGGGATGCGACCCCTCGACGGGGCCCAGCGGGACTGGTGGCTGGCCCAGGCCCGCGCTCTGGCCGCTTCGGGGCTGCGGCTGCTGGCCTTCGCCGCCGCGCCCCGGCATGGGGGGCCGCAGGACGGGGTGGAGACCCTGGTGCTGCTCGGGCTGATGGCCCAGCGCGATCCGCCCCGGCCGGAGGCGGCTGGCGCCGTGGCCCGCTGCCGGGGGGCCGGCATCCGGCCGGTGATGGTCACCGGCGACCATCCCCTCACGGCCCGCTCGATCAGCGAGGCCATCGGCCTGGCGGAACCGGGCAGCCCGATCGTTCAGGGTCCGGAGCTGGAGGGCCTCGACGCGGCCGCCCTCGAAGCGCTGGTGAGCCGGACCAGCCTCTTTGCCCGGGTCGTGCCGGAGCAGAAGCTCCGCATCGTCCGGGCGCTCCAGGCCACCGGCGCGGTGGTGGCCATGACCGGTGACGGGGTCAACGACGCCCCGGCCCTGCGCCAGGCCCACGTCGGTGTGGCCATGGGCATCAGCGGCTCGGACGTGAGCCGGGAGGCGGCCGACGTGGTGCTGCTCGACGACAACTTCGCCTCGATCGTCAATGCCGTGGAGGAGGGCCGGCAGGTGTACGCCAACATCCGGCGCTTCGTGCGCTTCATCCTGGGCTGCAACCTGGGCGAACTGATCACCATCAGCTCCGCCCCGCTGCTGGGGCTGGCCCTCACCCCCCTGCAGATCCTCTGGATCAACCTGGTGACCGACGGACTGCCGGCGCTGGCCCTCGCCCTGGGCCCCCCGGCGGAGGATCTGATGCGCCAGCCGCCGATCGAGCCCGGTGAATCGATCTTCGCCCGGGGTCTGGGCGGCGCCATCCTGCGCATCGGGCTGGTCTTCGGTGCCCTGGTGGTGGCGCTGATGGTGGTGGCTGCCCGGCTGGGACGCCCCTGGCAGACGATGGCCTTCACCACCCTCTGTCTGGCCCAGCTCGTCCATGCCCTCTCCGCCGGCAGCGATCGGGCCCTGTGGCGCACCGATCCGGCGGCGAACCCCTGGCTGCTGGGGGCGGTGCTGGCCAGCGCCGCCCTGCAGCTGCTGCTCCTCTACGTGGCGCCGCTGGCCCGCTTCTTCGGCGTCACCCCGCTGACGGCCATCGAGCTGGCGGCCTGCGGGGGCGTCAGCCTGCTGTTCGTCACCTACCTGGAACTGGAGAAGTGGTGGAACCGTTAACGGCCTGCGCCATGCTGGACGGCCACGCCACCCCCGCCGGCGCATGAGCCTCGATCAGGCCCGCTCCTTCCTGGCCCGCATGCAGGACGACCAGGCCCTGCGCGCCGAGGTGCTGGCCGCCGCCACCGCCGACGACGTCGCCCAGATCGCCGCCGGCAGGGGCTTCGACTTCTCGGGCGATGAGCTGCTGCGCCTTTCGGGTAAGAAGGTCGGTCGGGTCACGGTGACCAAGCAGGACATCCCCGGGGAATACAACTGATCCCCTCCTGATCCCCCGTGGCGCCCTACCCCCGGCGCCATCCCCGTCACGGCCGGTTCTGCCGGACAGGTTCCGCTCAGCTCTGCCCATCCCGTCCGGCGGCCACCTTCAAGGCTGCCGCCAGCGACGCGGTGAACCGGCCCAGGTTGTAACGGGATTCCACCCGTTCCCTGGCCCGGCGTCCCATGGCGGCGACCCTGTCGGGATCCTGGAGCAGGGAGAGGATCGCCTGGCGCCAGCCGGCCACATCGCCGGGCTCCACCGTGATGCCGAATCCCTCCCGTTCCACGTCGATATCCAGCGGAGCATTGCGGGTCATGATCACGGCGCGCCCCATGGCCATCGCATCGAGCAGGCTGGTGAGGCCCGCCAGCATCGGTGTGGCCTGCAGGGGTATGGCAATGATGTGGGAGCGGACATAGGCATCGATCACATCCCGGTGGTACTGAAGGGATCGCTTCTGTTGATCAGGGCTGGTGATGATGACACTGGTGTTGGCATCAACGGATTCCGCCTCCGGAGCCGAAACATCGCTGCAGAAGATCTCGGCGTTCACGGGCAGTCCCTGCAGCGCCCGGGCCAGGGTGTCATGGTCCCGCTTCGACTTGCCGGCACACACGATCCTGATCCGCTCGCTGGCCACGGGAGGCTTCCAGGTGGGATAGAACTCCAGATCCGCCCCCCAGTCGATCAGCTCCAGCTTGCCAGCCTGATCCGGTGCCAGACGGCGCACCGACTCCAGAGCCGATTGGGTTAGAAACAGCAGGCGATCATGGCCGGCCACCAGCCCAGGAACCACGAGGGGATGGACCGGGTGATGGATCAACGCCACCAGGGGAATCCTGAGCAGGTTACGACTGCGCAGGTAGGCAAGAATGCGGGTGTTGTATTGACAGGCTGAGTAGATCAGATCCACCGATCCGGCCATGGCACAGGCCGCGATCTGCTGACGCACAAAGGGCCCTTTGAAGAATCTGGACACATCAGCGTGGAGACCACCCCTGGCCGTATCGATGTAGGGCGGGATGAGCGTCTCGATGCCGAAGTCGGCCAGGTGGGCCGCTCCCCAGAGGTGCTGGCCGGCCGTCAGGCCCTGGCCATGCCTGAGGCGGGCCCGATGCATGGAGTAGTTGTTGAGAAGCAGGATGCGCAGGGTCATCCGTCTTCTCGGCCGGGGGAGCATCGCGATGAGAAACCCCTCGGCCCTGGGGCCTGGGCCAGGGATTCCCCCAGCGTCTGAAGAAGGGTGGACTTGATGGCGATGGTGCTGCGTGTCGTGGGAACACCGGCGGCAAGTCCGGCGCTCACAGCTCGTTCGAGCATGCCAACAGGCCGGGCCGGCCTGTGGTGAACAGTAAAGGTACGTCCTCTTCGTAACGAGGCCCCCCTGGGAGATGGCGAGGCCCTGTGAGCGGGTGCGGAGCGTCGATCAGGCCACCGCCAGCCGGCGCCACTGGCTGCGGAACCGGGGCGGAACCGGATGGGGTTCGTAATCCCTCGGGTCACTGGGTCCGTGGCGGAGGACCGCATTGACGAGCAGGGCGGGGATCCGGCCCCGGTTGATGGCGCCGTGGGGCACCCCGGGGGGAATGCAGACCCAGGTGGCCTCGTCCTCCCGCAGGGGGATGCGGCGCAGCTGGCGGTTCTGCAGCACCACCAGATCGATCGCCCCCCGCAGCACCAGCAGCTGGTCGGTCTGGAAGCGGTGGCAGAAGAGCTCGAAGGCATCGCCCCTGGCGATCTCGGCGATCAGGGTTTCGTCGCTGGTGCGGGGGGCGGAAAAGAAGGCATCACCGTGGTGGGTGCGCTGGACGGGGACGAGCTCGACGGTTCGGGACAGGGCGGTTCTGGACAGGCCGGTTTTGGACAGGACCATGGCGGTCACGGCAATATCGTTAACTTTCGCGACCGTTTTGCTGGGGAGGCGTCGTATCAGCTACCGACAACCGCAGGTGTCAGGATTCACTCGCGGTTGACGGCCCGCCGCCAGCGGCGAAGCGCTGGTTCACCTCGTTCCAGTTCACCAGCGACCACCAGGCGGCGATGTAGTCAGGCCGGCGGTTCTGGTAGTCGAGGTAGTAGGCGTGCTCCCACACATCCAGGCCCAGCAGGGGCACGCCGCGCTCGATGCCCGGCAGATCCATCAGCGGGTTGTCCTGGTTGGCGGTGCTGGTGATCGCCAGGCTGCCGTCGGGTCGCCGGATCAGCCAGGCCCATCCCGAACCGAAGCGGTCGGCCGCCGCCCGGGCGAAGCGCTGCTGCAGGGCTTCGGGCGAGCCGAAGGCCGCGGTGATCGCCGCCCCCAGCTGCGGGGACGGGGCACCGCCCTGGCCAGGTGGCGCCATCACCCGCCAGAAGAGGGAATGGTTGTAGTGGCCGCCGCCGTTGTTGCGCACCGCGGCCGGGTAGCGGGAGATCCGGCCCTGCAACTCCTCCAGCGCCATCCCCTCCAGCTCGGGGTGGTCGGCGATCCGGGCATTGAGGTTGGCCACGTAGGCACCGTGATGGCGGTCGTGGTGGATCGTCATCGTGGTGGGCTCGATCGCCGGGGCCAGGGCATCGGCCGGGTAGGGCAGCGGCGGCAGAACAAAGGAGGCCAGGGCCGGCCCCGGGGCAGCGACGCACACCGCCAGAGCCACCAGGGCCGCCAGGCCGCAGGCCCGCAGAACCCGGAAGAACGGAAGCAGGTTCATGGACCGGACAGGGCAGTGGCGTCGGTTCTAACCGCTCCACCGATTCGCGGCAGAGGCAGCGGCAGCTGCGGGGGGCAAGCGGCGGGCGGCGATCTCGGAGCTCTGGGCCTCAGCCGGAACGCCAGTCGAGCCAGGGCAGGCCGGGAAGAATCGCGGCGGTCGCCTGGCGGTAGGCGCCGTAATCCGGATGGAGCAGCACCAGACGGGTCTCCTCGCGGCGGGCCTTGAAGCCGAGCACAACGACCAGCCCCAGCATCAGGCCGAGATGCAGCAGGCTTCCCAGGGCCACGGTGACGCCCAGGGAACAGAGGATCAGGGCCTGGTAGAGCGGGTGGCGGCAGCGGGCGTAGGCCCCGGTGGTCACCAGCGGGGCATCGGCCATGGGTTCGGGCAGGGGGCTGAGGCTGGCGCCCAGATTCAGGGCTCCCTGGCCGGCCAGCACCAGCCCCAGGCCGAACAGGGCCAGCCCCGCGAGGCGCACCGGCAGCGGCCAGGCCAGCCCCAGGGAGGCGGGAGGGGGGGTGGCCGGCAGCAGGTGGGCCACGATCAGGACCATCTGGGCGATCAGCCACCACTCGCCACGGCGGTTGTCCCGCAGACCTCCCCAGGAGAATCCCCAGGCGGTGAGCCTTGTGGCCAGGGCATTCGGCATGGTGACCTCGCGGTTCGGCGTCCACCCCCATGCTGGGCCGGGAAGCGGCTCAGGGGCGCAGCAGATCCGCCACCAGGGGATCGAGGGCTGCCGGGTGGCGCAGCAACTGCTGGTGGCTCCAGACCGGCAGCATCCGCCGCGGCCCGATGGGCAGCACCGCCCGCCAGCCCGGCACCACCATCAGATCAAAGGCCGTGGCGAAGCTGCGGCAGTCGATCCCCTGCAGCAGGGTGAGGTCGGCATTGAGTTCCCGCAGCAACGGGCTACCCACCTTGAGATCGGCGATGCCGGCCAGTGGCCTGCGGGGCCAGGGCTGGGCCGTCAGGGTCCCCTGCTGGGGGCTGCCGAGGCTGATGAAGCGGCGGGTGCGGCCATGGCCGCCCATCCGCTGGATCCAGGTGCGGGCGATGACGCCGCCCATGGAGAAGCCCAGGATGTCGAGCGGCTCGGCGTGACCGAAGGCCGCCTCGATCGCGGCGGCGAGCCGCTGCGCCGAGGTCTCGATCGAGGCGGCACGCAAGGGGAGCGGCAAGGCCGGCTTCAGCAGGGGTTGGCGCCTGCCGGCCAGCTGGCGGTCGAGTCGGTCGAAGACCCGGGGGGTGTCGAACAGGCCGTGGACCAGCACCAGCGGCGGCCTGGTAGGAGGTTCAGGGCCGGAGGTCATGGCAGCGGTGAGCGGCGCCGGACCATCCTGCGCTGTTGCCAGGGGAAAATCTTGAAGGGAATCCCGACGAATGATGGACGTTCAGCGGGGCGGCTTCGGCCCTCGCGGCTGAACGGACAGTGGGCTGGGATCTGTTGCCAGAGGGCTGGCTGAAATCTGGGGCTGGGGGTTCGCAGGTGTGCTCAACGGATGGCCGGAACGGACCATCGGAGCGTTCGTGGCTTGAGGCTTACTTGCCCAGGGAAGGGGCGGAGGTCTCAAGGGTGCGGAGCATGCTGGCGCTCGTCTGGGACGTCGGGGTGATGCCCGCCGAGGAATCGGCCTTCGACTCGGGGAAGGGGATCACAACCATCGAAATCAGGAAGGCTGCGCCGCTGATCGCGGCCACTGCCAGCTGGGCTACCGGGCTCACAGGATCCATGGCCGTCGTTTCACTGCTCCTTAAGAGTACACCAAGTCATCGCTCATGGCCACAGCCAGCGCAGCGGAGCTGCAGCAACCTTGCCGCGATCGGGCTGAGCCGGCAAGAAGGCCATCTCCGACGGGTCTTTCAGCGGGTGCTACCCCCTGGCTCGACCCCGCCCCAACACGGCGCGGCCAGCCCTTGGCCCGCCCGCAGACCGTCGATAAACTGAAAAAGTGAGGAGAGCATCGGTGACCGGCCCCACGGGACCCACCCCCCAGGACCCGACCCAGCTGAACCGCTATGAGGCGCTGGCCCAGCGTTGGCGGCTTCAGCGCAGCAGGACCGACGAGCTCCACGAGACCCTGCGCACCCATTCCTATCTGCTGCTCACCGAGCTGGCGACGGAGCTGGGCGTGGAGGCGAGGACCTGGAAGGAGCAGAGAAACCCCTTCCATCGCCGCTACGTCGAGTACCGGCTCTCCCCCTTCGCCGGATCGGAAGGGGAGACCCGGATCGACCGCTACACCCCGAAGGGCGAACTGGAGTTCGCCATCGTTCTCACCTTCGATCACGGGGAGGACCAGTTCCCCAAGACCCGCTTCCTGGTGCCCCTGGCCACCCGCATGTACCGGCAGCACCCCCAGTTCTGCCTGTGGGACCCGGTCGCGGCGGCTCCCCTGGACGGATTTCTCTGGGTGGCCACCCGCCATGCCGTGATCCAGGACATCCTCTCGGTGCTGGATCAGGAGCTGGCCATTGACCCGTTCGAGGGGCCGCCGACACCTCCGCGGCTCGGTTGCCTCTGAGTGGCCTCTGGTTGGCCCGGGGACAGGGCCGCGCCCCTCAGGCCAGCACCGGAAAGCAGCCCCTGAGGCCACTGACAAGCATCTGGACGGCGATGGCGCTCAGCAGCAGACCCATCAGGCGGCTGATCACCTTCTCCTGCAGTTCCCCCAGGGCCTGGCGCAGGGGCATCGACGCGATCAGCAAGAGATAGATGAGGATCGCCAGCAGGCCGATCACACCGCTGAGGGCGAGCCTGCCCTGCCAGGCGGCGGGGGCATCGGCCACCACCAGGGAGATGGCCCCGGGTCCCGCCAGCAGCGGCAGTCCGATCGGCACCACGCCGGCACTGTCCTCGGTGCCGTCGAGGGAGCCGTGGCTCACCTCCCGGCCATCGATCAGGCGCAGGCCGATCGGCAGCAGAATCAGACCCCCGGCCACCCGGAAGGCGTCCAGGGTGATACCGAACAGGTCGAGCAGGCCCTGGCCCCACCAGCAGGCGGCGATCAGGGCACAGAGAAAGGTGAGCACCGCCAGGCGGCTGATCCGGCGGATCCGCACGGGGTTGCCCCCTCCGGCCTCCACCACCACCGGCAGCAGACCGATCGGCGAACTGATCGCCAGCAGACCGACGGCCGTGTTGATCAGGGACATGGGGGCCCCGGGGACACCGGCAGAGCGATGACCATCATCAGAGCCTCGGGGGCACCGACAGGCCAGACACATCCGGTCATCACCCCATGGCCCCGGCCCATTGCGCCGCTGGCAGGCGCCGATTGACTGGCGGGGCCCTCCATGCTCGACCCATGACCGTCACTCGAGCCCGGCTTCGACGGCGAGCCGGCCAGGCCTCTCCCTTGCTCCTGGCTCTGCTGCTTCCCGCCCCGGCGGCGGCCACCACCTATCAGGCCCTCTGCGGCAACAACCCCTGCAGCATCAACCTCGACGCCAACGGCATCGGGGACAGGAAGAGCTTCATCCCCATCGGCCGGATCGCCCGCTGGTACGCGGGCGGGCAGGAGACCTTCGACAGCACCAACGGCACCGTGGGAGCCGTTGGTGGCGGCACCGCCGGGGCCATCGCCGGTGGCCTGCTGCTGGGCCCGATCGGCCTGGTGGGGGGCATGGTGGGCGGGGCCCTGGCCGGATCCAAGGCCGGCAAGACCGCCGATCTCCACTTTTCGGTGGTGGGCTACGACAGCGCCGGTGACAAGACGACTCTCAACTTCCGCTTCGTGAATCCCAAACCCGCCAACCAGCTGAAGCAGGAACTGGCGGTGCTGACCGGCCTGGCCATGGGCGAAACCCGTTCCCTCGCCGAACTGCAACGGCAACGGGATCCCCTGCCGCAGCGGCTCGGCAACGGCGCCGGGCCGCAGTCGATTCCCTCCCAGTCCTACGTGGCGCCCTCCCGTTACCGCTGAGCCTCGGCCGCCAGCCGGTCGAGGGACTCCTGCATGGTGGCCGTCACCCGCTGGTAGCAGGCCTGCACATAGGCCCGGTCGCGACTGGCGGCATGGCCGCTGCGCTCCAGGCGGATCGGCGGGCACACCCGCGTGTGGATCCGCACCGGCAGGGGCAGGTTGAGCAGCGGTCCCAGGGCCAGGCCCCAGGGGAGGCCCAGGTAGAGGGGCATCACCTCGGGATCGATGCCGAACAGCCAGGGCATCCCCCGCTCGTGCAGCGCCCGGAACTGGGGGTAAAGGTCCTCCAGCACCACCAGGGTGTCGTGGGCCCCCCAGGAGATCACCGGGACGATCGGCAGGTCATGCCAGATCGCCAGGCGCAGGAAACCGGTGCGGCCGGCGAAGTGGATGCGGCCCCGGTCCCGGTGAGGCCGGAAGGTGTCCTGACCGCCGCCGGGATAGACCAGCAGGCTGTTCCCTTCCTCCAGGGCCGCCAGGGCCAGGCGGGGGTGATAGGGAATGGCGCCGGTGCGGGCGGCCAGATCCGCCAGCGGCGGGTAACCCAGCCAGACCTTGGGGTGCGCCAGCCCCAGCACCGGGCGCTCCAGGCCGAAGCGGCGGAACCAGTCGTACATGACCATGTGCATGTCGGGGGCCGCCAGCCCACCGTTGTGGGTGCCCACGAACAGCACGGGATCGGCGTCGGGGATGTGCTCCCAGCCATCGGAGACGACGCGGAAGTAATGCTCGTAGAACCAGCCCCAGAACGGCATCAGCCGACGGATCAGCGCCGGGTCCCGGCGTTGCCAGCGGTGCAGCGCAGCCTGGCGGCAGACGGACATGGGGAAGAGGGGAGGGGGCTGGAGTCTGGCCACCGGACGGGCGCCACCGGGACGGTGGCAGCTCTTTCTAGGCTCACCGGGCGTCTGGAGCACCAGCCGTCTTCCGTCGCCGCCCACCCCATGGCCGAGCTCACCCTGCTGTTCGATGGCGGCTGCCCCCTGTGCCTGCGGGAGGTGAACACCCTGCGCCGCCGCGACCGGGGGGTGGGCCGGCTGGCCTTCGTGGACGTCAATGACCCCGCCTACGACCCGGCCCGCCACGGCGGCATCACCTACGCCGAGGCCATGGGCCGCATGCACGCCCTGCGCGCCGACGGCGAGGTGGTCCGGGATGTGGAGGTGTTCCGCCAGGCCTATGGGCTGGTGGGTCTGGGCTGGCTCTACGCCCCCACCCGCTGGCCCCTGCTACGGCCCCTGGTGGACGCCCTGTACGGGCTCTGGGCCCGCTGGCGCCTGGCGATCACCGGCCGGCCGTCCCTGGAGGGGCTCTGCCACGACCGCTGCGGGACGGACACTGCCAGGGAGGGACCGACGGCGGCGCTCGAGGCCTGAACCGGGCGAGACGGCTGCATCGGTTCGCCGCAGCCAAGCAAGCCGCACCCACGGGAGACCGCTGAAGCGATCATCCAGTCTTTGGGGCTACGGGTCTTCGAGGCTTCGGGTTTTCGATGCTTTGGATCTTCGAGGCCTCGAGGCGTCAAGGCTTCGATCTTTTCGTCATCAGCTTCATCCAGAAGAAAATTCCGGTGGAAGGCCATCTCCTGGCCTCCACCGGAACCGGATTCCAGGAGAAACCCAAACCTAGGATTCCTTTGATTTGGATGTAGACGGAGGGACACCAGTGCCGGTAGCCGCTACAACCAGAGGCGACAACCACCCGCGACAACCAGCCGGTTCAACCCTGCATCGGAGCAGCGCATTTCCGCCGGTGCAGTCCTTCAGGGGTTGCAATGGGGGCAATCACCTGGATCCGCCGTGCGCCGCCCATCCGGACGCGGCTTCTCCTCCCGGTGGCCGCAGGCCACGCACCCCCACACCTCGGCCCTCAGGCGCTCGGTGGGTTGGGCGCACCAGGCACAGGGAAGGCCGACCAGTCCATCGCACCGGCCCCAGCCAGGGGCGCCACAGGACGGGCATGGACGGGCGATCCGCCGCACCAGCTGGAAGGCCAGGGCCCGGATCGCCGCCCGGCGGGTCGGGTTGCAGTGGGCCCGCATGTCGGTCTCCAGCCAGACCGAGCCGTCGGCCGAGGCCCGGGCACAGCGGCTGAGGGCCTCGGCCAGGTCGGCTTCCGTGTGCAGGCCCTTGATCACGGGGGTGCCGACACCGCCATGGGGACGGGCGATCAGGGCATGGGAGGGAAAGCCCACCCGATCGAGCCAGTCCTGGATGTCGTCCTGCGGTGACACCCGCCGGCGGTCGAAGTTGGTGCGGGTCGCCACCAGGCTTTCGGCGATCAGCAGACCCTCCCGGCGATCCACGAAGGTGAGCCACTCGCTGCCCACCGTCAGCCAGGGGAAGGCGGCGTGGGCCCCGAAGCTGCCCTCGCTGGCCAGCCCCAGATCCAGACCCGTGTCGTCCATGCCGGCCTCCGCCTTGCGCCGGCAGGTCTCGAGGGCGTCGGCGGGGCGGGGCCGTTCACCGCTGAAGGTGCCGAGCCGATCGGTGTCGAAGCCGGTGGCCAGGACCAGGCTGAGGTCGAGGCCATGGCGGAAGGGCCTGGCCAGCACCCGCTCCTTGCCATGACGGGTGGCCAGGCTGACCGGGCGCCCGGCAAATGCCGCCGGAGTGCGACAGGCGAAGGCGGGCAATCCGATCACCGGGACTTATCGGCTGGATTGGCAATCCTGCGTTGAGCTAGCACCCAACAGCCGAATCCAGTCATTAATGTTCCCGGACTCCGACAAGGGCCTCTCCACGGGAGGTTCGGGCAGCCCTGACAGCAACAGGTTCCAGGCCAGTTTTCAGCAGCATCCATCCCCGCCCGCAGGAGTCTCCAGCCATGCCATCCCCCGTGACATGACCCTCGCCATGCCCGCCCGACCGCTGCGCCTGACCCTTCGGGCCGACGATCATCTGCCGGCCGACCTGAGCTGGCGCATCGATGATGGCTACATCCGAGCCAATACCTGGAATGAGGAGGGAGAATCCATCACCCTCGGCATCTGGGGGCCCGGCGAACTGATCACCCCCACCGGTTGCGCGGTGACCCCCTACGAGCTCATCTCCCTCACCAAGGTGGTGGTGGTCGAGTGCGAGCCCAGCGAAAGCGAGACCCTGGAATTCATGCGTGATCTGTTCACCCAGACCACCCAGTTGCTGCAGATCCACCGCGTCAGACCCGCCGACTCCCGACTGCTGCGCCTGCTGCACTGGATCGGCGCCCGCTTCGGCCGGGTCAGCAGCAGCGGCACGACCCTGTCGCTGGAGGACATGAACCTCACCCACCGCCAGCTCGCCGAGATCGGCGGCATGACCCGGGTCACCGTGACCAAGTCCCTGACCCGGTTCCGCAGCAAGGGCCAGGTCATCAAGGTCAGCGAGGCCGATCTGCTCGTCCCCCGCGACACCAGCCTGCCGACCCCAAGCGAAACCCCAGACCCCCTTCCCGTGGCCCCGTTCCCGTTCCCGAAAACCCTTCGCCATGAACCACCCGCCCACCGGAACGCCGGTTTCGACACCCCATGACGCCATTCCCTGGCATCAGCAGTTGCGCCGCAGCCAGATCGTCCAGTCCCTCGAGGCCGTCCAGGACCTGATCGCCATCTCCCTCTGCCTGGGGCTGTTCGGCGTGATGGTGCTCCAGCTGAAGCGGACCTTCTCGACCCTCTTCTCCACATCGGAGTTCCATGAGGTCACGGCCGACATCCTGTTCATCTTGATCCTGGTGGAGCTGTTCCGCCTGCTGATCATCTATCTGCAGGAGCAACGGGTGTCGATCGGGGTGGCGGTGGAGATCGCCATCGTGTCGGTGCTTCGCGAAGTGATCGTCCGGGGCGTGCTGGAGACGGACTGGCAACAGATCCTGGCCGTCTGCCTGTTCCTGATGACCATGGCCCTGCTGATGGTGGTGAGGGTCTGGCTGCCACCCACCTTCGCCGGTGTCGACCCGGAAGCCCAGGTATCGGCACGGATGCGCCAGCAACAGGAGTAGCCGGTTCTCGAGCGCATTGCGCTGCAGATGTTGTTCCGAATACCTGGTTTCCGGGTGATGGTCTTGACACGGCATTCCGACGCCCGAAAACTTCAGTCTCCAGCCAAGTATTCCTGGATGCATAAGTCAGGTTTATTGAGACGATTGGCAAGCCTGCTTCAAGCCGGCACCCAGGATTAGGAATCAGCCACTAACGTTGCCGGACTCCAGATTCGGAATCGAAAACCACGGTTCAATGTCCTGATCTGGGTTCACTTCCGTCCACCATCGTCTCGGCTCCCACGAGACAGTTCTGATCACTCTAATACCGCAAGGAGCTGTTCACCGAGCAGCCCCCTTCTTCTTCACTGGCCATCCCTTTTCTCCCCCCTGTTCCTCCCCGGACGCCATGACCAGTCGCCGTCGCTTCATCACCCTCTTCGGAGGCGCCTTCGGCACCTCCCTGCTGCTTGCCGGATGCCTCGGCAATCCCCCCGACCGCAGCGGCTCCAGTGGCACCGCCGCCAAGCCTGATGTCGCCGCCGCCGCCAAGCTGGAGACCACCACGATCAAGCTGGGCTACATCCCCATCCTCGAAGCCGCCCCCCTGGTGGTGGGGGTGGAGAAGGGCTTCTTCGCCAAGCACGGCCTCAAGGTGGAACTGGCTAAGCAGGCCAGCTGGCCCGCCGCCCGCGACAACGTGGTGCTCGGCTCCGCCGGCGGCGGCATCGACGGGGGCCAGTGGCAGCTGCCGATGCCCCACCTGATCACCGAAGGGATCATCACCGACGGCAAGAAGGTGCCCATGGTGGTCTTGGCCCAGCTGATCAGCCAGGCCAACGGCATCGCCATCTCCAACAGCCTCAAGGCCGAGAACCTTGGCCTCGATCTGAGCCCGAGTGTGGACGTCTTCAAGCGATTCCCCGAGAAGCAGGGCCGCAAGTTCCGCGCCGCCTACACCTTCCCCAACGCCAACCAGGACCTCTGGATCCGCTACTGGCTGGCCGCCGGGGGTGTCGATCCCGACAAGGACATCGAGCTGCTGACCGTGCCCTCCACCGAAACCCTGCAAGGGATGCGCAACGGCACCATGGAAGCGTTCAGCACCGGCGATCCCTGGCCGTTCCGGATCGTCACCGATGACATCGGCTATCTGGCCGCCCTCACCGCCCAGATGTGGCCGGCCCACCCCGAGGAGTTCCTGGCGGTGCGTGCCGACTGGGTCGACAAGAATCCCAAGGCGGCGGTGGCGCTGGTGAAGGGCCTGATCGAGGCCCAGCAATGGGCCGACAAACCCGAGAACCGCAGCGAGGTGGCCAAGCTGATCAGCTCGCGCGCCTACTTCAACACCCCGGTGGAGGTGCTCGAACCCGCCCTCAAGGGCCAGTACCTGCTGGGTGCGGATCGGAAGCCCGCGAACGATCCGAAGCTGGGTCCGATCTACTGGATGAGTGATCGTGGGGTGATTTCCTATCCCTACAAGAGTCTGAGTCTGTGGTTCCTGGTGGAATCCCTGCGCTGGAACATGCACCCCGGCAAGCTCACCACGATCGAGCAGGCCAGGGCCCTCGTCGACAAGGTGAACCGGGAGGACATCTGGCGCCAGGCCGCCACCGAACTGGGGCTGCCTGCCAAGGACATCCCCACCGGATCCTCCCGCGGCAAGGAGACCTTCTTCGACGGCATCGTCTTCGATCCCGAAAACCCCCAGGCCTATCTCAACAGTCTGAAGATCAAGCGTTGAGCTTGCTTCTTCTCGTCTGATCGATGACCTGGGACTCCTCGCCCCGGGTCGTCACCCCCAACGGATTCCATCCCTTCCTTCCAGGACGTTTTTCTTCCATGACGCTCACCACACCCACCACCCCCAGCTCAGGTCCCTTGCTCTGGTGGAAGCGCAACCGCAAGCTGATCCTGCCGCCGGTGTTCGGCATCCTCGGCTTCCTGCTGGTCTGGCAACTCAGTGCCAGCCTCGGCCTCACCCGACTTCCCGGCCCCCTGAGCCTCTTCACCGAAGAGCGCACACGCGACCTGCTGATGTATCCCTTCTATGACCGGGGTGGCCTCGACAAGGGACTCTTCTGGCAGACCATGGCGAGCCTGGGCCGGGTCGCCCAGGGTTACTTCCTCGCCGCCGTGGTGGGCATCAGCGCCGGCATTGCCGTGGGCCTCAACAAGACCCTCAACCGCGCTTTCGATCCCCTGTTCCAGTTCCTGCGCATGGTGGCGCCCCTCGCGTGGGTGCCGATCGCCCTGGTGATCTTCCAGAAGAACCAGCCGGCGGCCATCTTCGTGATCTTCATCACCGCCGTCTGGCCGATCCTGATCAACACCGCTGAGGGCGTGCGTCAGATCCCCCAGGACTACCACAACGTGGCCCTGGTGCTGCAGATGTCGAAGAAGACCTTCTTCACCAAGGTTCTCATTCCGTCCGCCCTTCCCTACATCTTCACGGGCCTGCGCATCTCCATCGGCCTGGCCTGGCTGGCGATCATCGCCGCCGAGATCGTGATGAGCGGCATCGTCGGCATCGGCTTCTTCATCTGGGATGCCTACCAGCAGAACTACGTCAGCGACATCCTTCTTGCCGTGCTCTGGATCGGTGGCATCGGCCTGCTGCTGGACCGCCTGATGGCCTGGCTCCAGTCCCGCATCTCCCCCGGTCAGTGAGGCACACCCAGCCATGAATCTGACCTCCGCCCTCAAGCCCTTCGGATGGCTCGACGCCTGGATGAGCGAACGGAAGAACGTGATCCGCTTCCTGCTGGCACGCCTCCTGCTCATGACCGCCATGGTCCTGGCCTTCTGTGTCCTCCACTTTCCCCAAACGTGATCCGCCATGACAGCACTCGTTGATGTTCAGAATCTCGAAAAGAACTTTCCCCTCAGCGGCGGCGGCAACTACCTGGCCCTCAAGGGGATCGATCTGGAAATCCGTAAAGGCGAGTTCATCTCCCTGATCGGCCACTCCGGCTGCGGCAAGTCCACCCTGCTCAACATGATCGCCGGGCTGGATCTGCCCACCGGCGGCACCGTGCTCCTCGAGGGGGAAACGGTGAAGCGTCCTGGCCCCGACAAGATGGTCGTGTTCCAGAACTACTCGCTGCTGCCCTGGCTCACCGTTCGCCAGAACATCGCCCTGGCGATCGAGGAGGTGATGCCCGACCTTGGCAAGGCGGAGCAGAACGCGCTGATCGAAGAGCACATGGAGATGGTGGGCCTGACCCAGGCGGCCACCAAGCTGCCCGGCCAGCTCTCCGGTGGCATGCGCCAGCGGGTGTCGATCGCCCGGGCCCTGGCGATCAAGCCCAAGTTGCTGCTGCTGGATGAACCCTTCGGCGCCCTCGATGCGCTGACGCGGGGGAATCTGCAGGAGAAGCTGATGCAGATCTGCAACGAGCACGAACTCACCGCGGTGATGGTCACCCACGACGTGGATGAGGCGGTGCTGCTCTCCGACCGGATCGTGATGCTCACCAACGGGCCCGGCTCGAAGATCGGCGGCATCCTCGAGGTGGACATCCCCCGGCCCAGAGAACGGCTCACGGTGGTGCACCACCCCAGCTACTACAGCCTGCGCTCGGAGATCATCTATTTCCTGAACCGCCAGAAGCGGGTCAAGCAATGGCAGGCGCGGCCCCACAAGGTGCTGGCCCGCCACGGTCTGGAGAAGGTGAATCTCGACCTGGGCTTCATCCCCCTGGCCGCCTGCGCCCCCCTGGCGGTGGCGGAGGCCAAGGGTTTCTTCGCCAAGCACGGCCTCGACGACGTGCAGCTGGTGCGGGAGACCAGCTGGCGGGGTGTGGTCGACGGTCTGGTCGACAAGACCCTCGACGCGGCGATGATGCCCTCCGGCATGCCCACCTGGATGACGGCCGGCGGCCACGGCAGCGAGCCGCTGCCGATCGTCACCGCCCTCACCATCAGCCGCAACGGCAACGAGGTGACCCTCGCCAAACGGTTGGCGGAGCAGGGTGTCAGCACGGTGGAGGACTACCGCGCCTGGTTGGGCAGCCACGAACGGGAGCCGCACCGGATCGGCATCGTCCACCCCGCTTCGATGCACAACCTGCTGCTGCGCTACTGGCTGGCGGCCAACGGCATCGATCCCGACAAGGACGTGCACCTGCAGACCCTGCCGCCGGCCCAGATGCTGGCCGACCTCAAGGACGGCTCCATCGACGGCTACTGCATCGGCGAACCCTGGAACTTCCGGGCCGCCAGCAGCGGTCACGGCGTGCCGATCGTGGGGGATCTGGAGATCTGGTCGGGCCATCCCGGCAAGGTGCTCGGGGCCCGCGAGGACTGGGCCCAGGCCTACCCCAACACCCACATCGCCCTCACCAAGGCCCTGCTCGAGGCCTGCCGCTACTGCGCCGAGCCTGCCCACTGGGCGGAAATGAGCGAACTGCTCAGCGACCGGCGCTACCTCGGGATCAAGGCCGATCTGATCCGCTTCAGCGGCCAGCCCGGCGATTCCGGCTCCTTCGCTCCCCATGGCGAACCGCACCACCTGTTCTTCGGAGCGGGGCTCAACCGGCCCAGCCGCAGTGAGCACCTCTGGATCCTCACCCAGCTGGCCCGCTGGGCCGAGATCCCTTTCCCCCGCAACTACGTGGAGATCCTCGAGCGGGTCTGCAGCGTGGGGGTGTTCAGCACCGCCGCAAGGGAGCTGGGGATGGAGGACGTGAGCTACCAGCGCCAGGGCATTGAACTGTTCGATGGCCGTCCCTTCAACCCCGAGGACCCGATCGGTTACCTCAACGACGTGTCCCTGCACCGTGACTTCAGCATCGCCGAAATCCCCATCGGCCAGCCCCGTGCCATCAGCGTCTGATCCGCCGTCCCTCCGCCCCTTCCTCCCATGATCACCACCGCCACCCAGCCCCTGCTGCGCTTCGAAGGCCTGGGCAAGGTCTACCCGACACCCACCGGCCCCTATCCGGTGCTGGAGAACGTCAACCTGCAGGTCGAGCAGGGTGAGTTCATCTGCGTCATCGGCCATTCCGGCTGCGGCAAGTCCACCCTGCTGAACATGGTGTCGGGCTTTTCGACACCCACCGCCGGCCAGGTGCTGCTCAACGGCAGGCCGATCGAGAAGCCCGGACCCGATCGCATGGTGGTCTTCCAGGGCTATGCCCTGCTGCCCTGGATGACGGCCTACGAGAATGTCTACCTGGCCATCGATGAGGTGAAGCCGGACCTCTCCAGCCGCGAGAAGCGGGAGATCGCCGTGGAGCATCTGGCGATGGTGGGGCTGGAGAAGGCCATGGAGAAGCGCATTCCCCAGCTCTCCGGTGGCATGAAGCAGCGTGTGGCGATCGCCCGCGCCCTGGCCATCCGCCCGGAGGTGCTGATCCTCGATGAACCCTTCGGGGCCCTCGATGCGATCACCAAGGAGGAGCTGCAGGAGGAGCTGCTGCAGATCTGGAACACCCAGAAATGCACCGTGCTGATGATCACCCACGACATCGATGAGGCCCTTTTCCTGGCCGATCGGCTGGTGATGATGACCAACGGCCCGGCCGCATCGATCGGCGAGGTGATGCCGATCGACTTCCCCCGGCCCCGCAACCGGGAGGACATCATGGAGGATCCGAAGTACTACGAGCTGCGCAACACCGCCCTCGACTTCCTCTACAACCGCTTCGCCCACGACGACGTGGAATGAGGCCCATGGGGCGGGCCTGGGCCGTTCATTTCTGCCAGGATGCGCCCCCCCACAGCGGAGTTGCTCTTGATGCGGACCTCTCCGTCCCTGGCCGGTCTGGGCCTGGTCCTGGCCGCGGCCCTGGCCGCTGCGCCGCCGGCCCGGGCCCTCGAGACGATCGAGCTGAAGCTGCCGCTGGTGGAGACGACGTTCTCGATCCGACTGGCGGAGCTGAGCGATCCCAGGGCCCTGCTCGCCGGCAACAGCGACCTGGCCGAACTCGACCAGGCCACCCGGGGCGCCATCGGACGCTCCCTGGTGGATCTGTTCAACGCCCCCCTGCCCCTGCAGGCCCTGGACGTGGCCCGCCAGGTGGTCCCCTCCCCCCTGGCCCAGCAGGCCCTGCTCCTGCTCTCCTCCCTCGGGGGGGTCGACGGTCTGCCGGCCGACGTGTCAAGCGACACGGTGCTCAAGGTGCTGGACCGGGCCGCCGGCCGCGGGCCCCTGACGATGCTGGGGGTGCTCCAGGCCGTGCCGGGCCGGACCGCCAGCGTCGATGTGGGCAAGGGCCTGTTCCTGCTCCAGCGGATGAACGCCCAGCTGCTGTCGGCGAACCGTCTGCTGGAGGGGGGGACGGCGGCGACGAAGGCCCCCTCCCTGCGGGATCCGGGTCCCCTGCCGGTGCAGCGCGACACCCTGGCCCTGCCGGTGACCTACCGGCCCCGGCCCCTCGAGGTGGTGGTGATCCGCCCGACCCAGCAGGCCTCCGGCCGGCTGGTGGCCATCTCCCATGGCCTCTGGGATGGGCCCGAGAGCTTTGAGGGCTGGGCCCGGCATCTGGCCAGCCACGGGTACACGGTGCTGCTGCCCCGCCACCCCGGCAGTGACCGCACCCAGCAGCAGGCCATGCTCTCCGGCAAGGTGCCTCCCCCTGGCCCGGCGGAGCTCCGCCTGCGGCCCCTCGACATCTCCGCCCTGATCGATGCGGCGGCCGCCGGGCAGCTGGGGCTTCCGAGCGGCCTGAACACCGGTTCGGTGGTGGTGCTGGGGCAATCCTGGGGGGCCACCACGGCCCTGCAGCTGGCGGGCGCCCGACCCACCGCCCAGCAGCTGCAGAAACGCTGCAGCAATCTGCAGGATCCCCAGCGCAACCTCAGCTGGGTGCTGCAGTGCAGCTTCCTGGGCGCCATCGACCAGGCCGCCCTGGCCGACCCGCGGGTGAAGGCCGCCGTGGCGGTCAGTCCGCCGATGTCCCTCCTGTTCGAGACCAGCGCCACCCCTGTCTTCGGGGGCCGGGTGCTGGTGGTGAGCGGCAGCCGCGACTGGGTGGTGCCCCCCGGTCCCGAAGCCATCGCTCCCATGGCCCGGGTCGCCCGCCTGGGGAAGGCCGGCCATCGGCTTGTCCTGGCGGGCGGCGGTGACCACTTCAACATGGGCTCCCCCTATGACCAGGGCGGCGGCCCCCTGCGGGGGCTGCTGCTGGCCTGGGTGAACGGGGCCTTCGCCGCCGGCCCCGCCGTCGCCCCCGGCCCCGGAGCTCCGGCCCTGCTGCCGCCGGGTGGCTGGGGGGATGACGGCCTCCCCCTGGTCGACGTGAGCGACCGGCTGGCGAGTTGGAACCCCTGAAGCGCCGGCACCGACCATCTCACCCACACTTGATCCGGCGCCCAAGGATCCGTCCAGCTGATCGATGCCCCCCCTGCCTTCCCTCCCCTCAACGGCCCACGCCTGGGGCGCCACCGGTTTGGCGGCCCTGCTGATCCTGGCCGGGCCGGCGGCCGAGGCCGCCGAGCAGGTGGTCTTCGTCAGTGGTGCCTTTCGCCGTTCGATCCCCGTCGCCGATCTGGAACGGCTGGCCCGGACCGGTGAGGCCGTGGGCCTGCTGGGGGATGCCCTGCGCCTCGGCGGCAAGGACCCCGCCGAGATCGGCAGGCTGCTGAACCACCGGGTGACGCTGCCGCTGGCGCTGACCACCCGGCTGTTGAGCACCCGCTTCGGCGAGAGTGCCCTGGAACGGCTGTCCGGCATCCTCTATCCCCTCAGGGCGCCGCAGGTGGGCATGGTGGCGCTGCGGTCAGCGACGATCCTGGGGATCGAGTCCGGCTCGGGAACGCTGTCGGCGGTGGGATTCCTGCGGGCCTACCCCAACGAGGAGGTGGCCATCAACCTGCCGGCCCTGCAATCGGCCCTGGCGGGGCTCAGCGGCATGGGCCATGTGGTGAAGGAGTTTCTCGAATCCGACCTCGGCTCCAACCTCGAGCGCATGAAGGAACCCGGCCCGCCGGCCGCCCCCTGACGGGCCCATCCGGGCCGGCTGGCCGGAGCTCAGGCCGCCAGCGCCATCAGGTCCATCAGGGCCCCGGGCTCCGGCACGGCCAGCCGCTTCAGGATCGCCACCAGGGCCACCAGCTGGGGACCCGCGAGGTGGAACAGACCCGGCTCGGCACTGGCCTGCCAGCCGCGGGCCTCTAGCACCGCGTGGATGGCGGCGCGGATCGCCAGCGCCTGGGACTCGCCGGCGACGGGCAGCACCTGGACGGTCTCCTGGGCCCCCCCGATGCCGGCAGGGCTGTCCCTGATCTCCAGGCGAAACCAGCGCAGACCATCCGGCATCGGCTGGGCCGTGAGGTGCAGCTCGCAGCGGCAGGCGTTGAGGCCACGGTCCACCGCCCGGCCCAGCTGCAGGGCCAGCTCGCCGTCCGCCTGGGCTTCGAGACCGAGCGCGGCATGGAAAGCGGCCTGGCGACGCTGCTGCTCCGCCTCGGTTTCTTCCCGCCGCCCGCGGTCCGACTCCGCACGGAGGTGCTCCTGCCAGGCATGGGCCACGAACACCGGCAGCAGGTTGAAGTCGTTGGACTGGAAGGCCCGGGAGAGGTTCTCCGGGAGGGTCGCCGGGCTGCCGTCTTCTGCCCTCAGGAGCAGCCAGTCCTGGAGGGCCGTTGCTGGCTCAGCCATGGTTCCAACCGTTTATTCAGTTTTCATTCACCCTAGCCTCATTTTCGCCTTCCGTCCCGTCCAGGATCCAAAGGGCCAGGCCGCCGCCGCGACCCCGTGCCGCCAGCCAGCCACCGCGCTCGGCCGCGATCAAGGCAAAGAAGGGTCGCCGCAGCGGATCGGGCTGGGGCAGGTTCCGCTCCAACAGCACCCGCCCGCCCAGGAGCAGCAGCAGGCGCTCGAAGCTGAAGACCAGCAGCGGGCGGCGGCCCTCCAGACGCCCAACGCCCTCGAAGCGGAGCTCCAGGGCGCCAAGGCGCACGCTGTTGGCCAGCCGCAGGTCCCCACCCTCCGGACCCGCCGCGTCCGCGGACAGCCGCAGCTGGGCCGCCAGACCCCGCAGCAGGGCGGCGGCCGCCAAGGCAGGCTGCCGGCTCCCCTTGTTCCAGATCCGCTCGAGCCGCCAGCAGCCGACGAGATCCGCCGTCGTCAGACCGCTGCCGTCCCGGCGGCAGCGCCGTTCGCGGTCGAGCAGCCACGGGGCATCGGGGATCACGGCAGCGTCTCGGCAAGCAGCTCTCGACGCTAGTGACCCCGGCCTCGCAACCACCAGCTGCTATTGAGAATCGCTTGCAAAAGGGGCGGTGGGGCGTCTAGGTTGAGAGCCATTCGCAATAAGGCCCCTTCCCTTCGTCCGATGCGCTACCGCTTCCTCCCCGACGATCCCGCCAGCGCCGTGCGCATGCCCGCCGGTCAGACGGTCCTGCTTGACCCCACCCCCCGCCCCGGCGGCTCCTGCCTCGAGGTCCTCGACGGCATCGCCCGCGTCTACTGCCCCTGCGAGGAGACCGAGGGCATGACCCTGGCCTTCCTGCAACCCGGCGACCAGCTCCGCACCGACCGTCTCTGCAGCGAGGGCGTCTGCGTCGAGGCCCTCACCCCCCTCTGCTTCCGCAGCGATGC
>CALRKA020000012.1:0-88015 GCA_943367815.1 Tabrizicola sp. YIM 78059
AAGCAGATGGTGGCGGCCAGCAGGGTGGGGATCATCAGCACACCGAACCAACCGACGTAGAGACGGTTGTTGGTGGAGGTGACCCACTCACAGAACTGGTTCCACACCGAAGCGCCGGAGCGCTGCTGGAGAGTGGCGGTCATGAGTGCATGGAGGTGTGCCTTCAGGCGTAAGCGCGAGCGCGCCGGCCGTGGGCGTAAGGAAGGGCGACGGATCGCCTTGGGCCAATGTAACAGACCATTGCGGCGTATGAGGCGGCCTTCATGAAGAAAAGATGAGCTTCCCGCCTGGCCTGGCCCCCCTGCCGCTGCTAGGAGGTGAGGTGCTCCGGTCATCCCGCCCTGCCGCCGATGGTCTCGCGTTCGTCGCTTCCTCCCCAGCCACCGCGTCGGCGCCTGTGCGGGCCGTTGCCCGCCCTGCTGCTGCTCCCCCTGCTGGTGGCCGGATGCCAGGGCCTGCCCAATGCCGAGAGCCGCCGCATCGACCAGCTCGAACTGAAGATCCAGCAGCTTGAGCAGCGGCTCAACAAGGCCGACCTGCGCCCCGACACCGCCGATCCGGCCGGCAAGCCCCCCGCCGGCGTGGTCAAGTCGCTCACCCTCCGCACCGACACCGAGGACGACCGGCTGCGCATCTACTGGGCCGACGGCAGCAAAACCGATCTCCCCTGCACCAAGGAACAGACCACCCTCGTCTGCGGATGACCATGACCTCCCTTTCCCTGCGGCCCCTGCTGGGCTGCCTGGCCCTGCTGCTGGCCGTCCCCCTGGTGGGGGCCTCCCCGGCCCGGGCCCAGATGACCCAGGAGCAGGCCTTCCAGCGGGGCCGCGCCGCGAACCTCGCCCGGATGCGGGCCGAGGTGATCAACGGCGGTCTCGGGGTCTACCGGCCCGCCGCCTGCATGTACGAGCGCAGCGGCGGCAACTGCCTGGTGCGCGCCAATGCCGAAGGCTTCCTGTTCCGCTTCTACGGCGGCGTCCCCGGCTGGGTTCAGCTCGGCCTGCCGCCGACCCTGGAGAGCGAGATCCTGATCTCCCCGGATGGACGCAGCGTCCTGAGCGTCATCTACAACGGCCCGCCCCGCTCCCTGCCCGCCCCCAGCGGCCAGCCCCAGGCTCAGCCCGGGCTCTGAAGGCCCCTGGCCAGGTCGCCCAGGGCCTGGCCCCAGCCCGGCTCCACCGGCCAGGACTCCCGGCGGGTGAGGCTGAGGGCGATGCCCTTCTCGCCGTAGGCCGCCTCGTTGATGAACACGGCCCAGACGGGCCCGACCTCGCGGTCCTCCCGGGGGTGGTAGGGAATTGTGGCCCCCTCCGCCGTCAGGAACAGGGGATCACCGGCGGCGATCGGCTGCCAGTCGCGGTTCTGACGCTGGGGATGCACCACCGCCGCCGGGGAGCCGTCGCCATGGCGCGGCAGATCGAGGCTGCCCAGATGCCGGTGCACCACCAGACGATCGGGCTGGTGGAGGTCGCCGCTGCGGGCCTCCGCCAGCACCTCCAGGGCCGCCTCCAGGGCCAGCTGGCTCTGCCGGCAGATCGGTTCCTGGATCACGCCCTGGGGCACCGGACCCACTTCCACCACCAGCCCGCAGGGCCAGCGCTCCACCAGGTAGCCGGTCTGGGCCCGGTCCTGCTCGTGCAGGTAGATCGGCAGGCCCAGGCGCTGCTGCACGCCCGCCGCCAGGGCCAGATCGGCCGGCCGCCGGCCGTAGACCACCAGGCTGCTGCCCATGGCGGCGGTGGTGCTGTGCAGGTCGAGGGCCACCAGGCAGGGGGCACTGCCGACGGGCCCGTGGCGGGCCAGCAGCTCCCGGGCACGCTCCAGTTCCCGGTTCCCCGGAGCGGGGGCGTCCAGGCGCTCCGGAACGAAGCTGCGGTTGAGGTCCTGGTCGAGGTAACGCACCCCGGCGGCATGGGCGGCGGGGTTGCCCAGCACCAGCTCCAGGGCAAGGCCGCAGCTGCGCAGCTGCGCCGGATGCCGTCGCCAGGCCTCCAGCAGCCAGGGCGCATTGCGCTCGTTGCCGTGGGTGCCCCCCACCACCATCACCCGGCCCGCCACCATCGCCTGCTCGCTCACAGGCCCCAGCCTGGCGCAGAGTCAGGGCAGCGAACCGTGATGTCCATGGCCCCGCCCGCTCCGCTGGTGCGCTCCGCCCGGCAGCTCTGGCAGTGCCAGTGGCGCCTGCTGATGGGGGGGCTCGGCCCCGCCGACAACCAGGGCCGCTACCGCCGGCCGGCGGGGGCCTTCACCGCCCTGCCGCCGGTGCCGGAGGACGCCGCCGAGGCGGGCGGCCACGTGCTGATCGTGGGCCGCAGCTGCCCCTGGGCCCATCGGGCCTGGATCACCTGGAGCCTGCGGGGCCTGGCCCCGATGATCGACACGGTGGTGGTGGTTCCCGATCCGGACGCCGGTCGCTGGCGGTTCAGCGAGCCCTTCGAGGACTGCGCGACCCTGCTCGAGCTCTACCGCCGCTGCGGCGCCGATCCCCGCGCCCGGGCCACCGTGCCGGCCCTCTATTCTCGGCGAACCGGGACGATCCTGGTGAACGAGAGCGCCCGCCTGATCGAGCTGCTCAACGCCTGGCCCGCTGCGCCCGAAGCTCCGGACCTGGCCCCGCCGGCGGACCTCCCGGCCATCAGCGCCTGGCGGGAGCGCCTGCAGGGCGATGTCAACGACGGGGTGTACCGCTGTGGCTTCGCCCGCAACCAGGCGGCCTACGACGAGGCCGAAGGGGCCCTGTTCGACACGCTGGAGGCGGTCGAGGCGGCCCTCGCCTCCCAGGGGGATAGCGGCGGCTGGCTCTGCGGCGGTGACCACCCCAGCCTGGCGGACGTGGTGCTGTTCCCCACCCTGATCCGCATGGAGCTGGTCTATGCCCCCCTGTTCGGCTGCAGCCGCCGGCCCCTCTGGCAGCTGCCCCTCCTGTGGGACTGGCGGCGCCGCTTCCACGGCCTCGAGGGGGTCGCCGCCACCTGCTTCCCGAACGCCTGGCGGAGCGACTACTTCGGGGCCCTGTTCCCCCTGCACCCCTCCGGCATCGTCCCGGCGGGACCGGACCTGGCCACACTGGTAGGCAGCCCGCCCCCGGCCGCCCCCGGCGCCCCCACCCGATGAGCAGCACCCTGGCCACCCCGGATGGCGCCGACCCCGTCTTCGAGGGGGTGTACGGCCGCTTCACGATCACCGCCACCGACCGCCGCGAGGTGCTCGGCTACCGGCTGGCCCTCACGGCCGTCGCCCTGGGCCAGCTGGCCCTGCTGGCCCAGTGGCGCCAGCTGGGCCCCGACCTGCTCTGGCCCTGGCTGCTGGTGATGGCGGCCGGACTGGGCCTGGCACTGCGTTGGATCCACATCTACCTGCGTCCCCTGCACCGGGCCCTGCAGCTGTTCTGGCTGGCGGGCTGCCTGGGTGGAGCGCTGCTGGCCCTGAGGGCCGGGCCGGACCAGATGCTCCCCACCCTGGCGCAGCAGCCCCTGTGGATCCTGGCGGTGGGACCCTTCTTCGCCGCCCTGGCCGGCATCGGCTTCAAGGAGTTCTTCTGCTTCCAGCGCCCGGAGGCGATCGGCGTCACCCTGCTGCTGCCCCTGGCCCTGCTCGGCCGTCTGGCCGGCGTGCTGAGCCCGGCCACCACCGCCAGCCTGCTGGCCGCCGAAGCCCTGCTGCTGCTGGTGCTCTGCCTGCGCAAGTTCCCGATGCCGGCGGCGGCGGACGTGGGCGACAAGAGCGTCTTCGCCCACCTGGAGCAGCAGCGCCTGGGGCTGAGCCAGCCTGTCGAAGCCCCATGAGCCTGATCAGCCTGGTGGGGGCCGCCAAGGACTTCGGCCTGCGCAGCCTGTTCGCCGACCTCGATCTGCATGTGGGTGAGCGGGACCGGCTGGGGCTGATCGGCCCCAACGGCGCCGGCAAGAGCACCCTGCTGCGGGTGCTGGCGGGCCTCGAACCGCTGGATCGCGGCGAGCGCCGCTGCCACGCCCGCACCCGGGTGGTGCTGCTCGACCAGGAGCCCCGGCTGGATCCGGCCCTGACCGTGCTGGAACAGGTGTTCGCCGGGGACGGGGAGGCCATGGCCCTGCTGCGCGAGCACGCCGGGGTGAGCCACCAGCTGGCGAGCGGGGCGGAGGAGGGACCGTTGCTGGCCCGCCTCAGCGCCCTGCAGCACCGCATGGACAGCTGCCAGGCCTGGGATCTGGAGCGCCGCTGCCGCGAGGTGCTGGAGCGCCTGGGCATCGACGCGGCCCACCAGGAGCGCACGATCGGCGAGCTCTCCGGCGGCAACCGGCGCCGCGTCGCCCTGGCGGCGGCCCTGGTGGCCGAACCGGAGGTGCTGCTGCTGGACGAACCCACCAACCACCTCGATGCCGAGGGGGTCGAATGGCTGCAGAGCTACCTGGATCGCTTCGCCGGCGCCCTGGTGCTGGTCACCCACGACCGCTACCTGCTCGACCGGGTCACCAAGAGGATCGTGGCGGTGGATCGGGGTGAGGCCCGCCCCTACGAGGGCAACTACGGCACCTACCTGGCCCTGAAGGCGGCCGAAGAGGAGGCGGAAGCCTCCACCGCCGCCAAGCTCAAGGGGACCCTGCGGCGGGAGCTGGCCTGGCTGCGCCAGGGCCCCAAGGCCCGCAGCACCAAGCAGAAGGCCAGGCTGCAGCGCATCGATGCCCTGCTGGAGGCCCCCACCCGCCAGGGGCGGGCCAGCCTGGCGATGGCCGCCACCGCCCGGCGCATCGGCAAGCGGGCGATCACCGCCGAGGGTCTGGCGGTGGCCGTGGGGGAGCGCACCCTGCTGCGGGACTTCAGCTACGACTTCAGCCCCGAGGACCGGGTCGGGATCATCGGGCCCAACGGGGCCGGCAAATCCAGCCTGCTGGAGGTGATCGCCGGCCGCCGCCCCCCCAGCGAGGGCCTGCTGGAGCTGGGGGCCACGGTGAAGCTGGCCTACTTCGACCAGCACAGCGACGTGCTGCTGGCCAAGGACGGCAAGCGCAAGGTGATCGAGGTGGTGCAGGAGGCCGCCAGCCGGGTGCAGGTGGACGGGGTGGAGCTGACGGCCTCCCAGCTGCTGGAGCGCTTCCTGTTTCCCCCCGCCCAGCAGCACCAGCCGGTGGCCAAGCTCTCCGGGGGCGAGCGCCGGCGCCTGCACCTCTGCCGGCTGCTGATCGAGGCCCCCAACGTGCTGCTGCTGGACGAGCCCACCAACGACCTCGACGTGCACACCCTGAGCGTGCTGGAGGACTTCCTCGACGACTTCCGCGGCTGTGTGGTGGTGGTCTCCCACGACCGCTGGTTCCTGGACCGCACCGTCGACCGCCTGTTCCACTTCGAGGCGGGGCGGCTGGAGCGGTTCGAGGGCAACTACAGCAACTGGCTGGAGCGGCGGGCCCAGGCCCCGGCCCCTGCCACCAGCTCCGGGCCTGCCGCGGGGTCTGGCGCCGGGTCTGGCGCCGCACCGGAGGCCCCCGGGCGATCGACGCCAGCGGCCAGGGCGGCGGCGGCGGGACCCCGGCGGCGCAGTTTCAAGGAGGCCCGGGAGCTGGAGCGCCTCGAGAGCGAACTGCCGGAGCTCGAGCAGCGCCGCCGGGAGCTGGAGCAGCACCTGGCGGCCCCCAGCGGCCCGGACTACGCGCGGCTGGAGGCCCTGACCCACGAGCTGGCGGCCCTGGTGGAGCGGATCGCCGCCGCCGAGGAGCGCTGGCTAACGCTGAGCGAGCTGGCAGCCTGAGCGCCGGCGGCGGTGGGGGTGGGGCACCTCCAGCAGGCCCGCCCCATCGGCGATCCGGGGAGGCAGGCCACAGACCGGCCCGGCGGGTTCCGGCAGCAGCCAGGGTTGGCGCTGCACCCTGGCGCCCCGGGCCTCGGCCTGCTGCATCGCCGTGGGCTTGTAGTCGTCGACGCTGCGGTGGGCCGCCATCTGGTCCCCCATGCGGCGCAGGTAGAGATCCTGATACCACTGCACCGCGTCGGCCTGGAAGGCCTCCAGGGCCGCCTGGACGCTGGCGAAGCGCTGGCTGACGAGACCGCTGGGAGCGCACTGTTTCCAGATCAGCACCTCCTCGAAGCCGAGGCCTCGGCGCCACTGGCGCTGCTCCGAGAGGTAGCAGTGGGTTTCGGGACCGTTGATCCAGAAGAGCCGGCCGTGCTCGTCGATGAAATGCCGTTCCCGCCGCTTGCTGATGCGTGTCATGGGCCAACCGGGGCACTGTCCATTCCGCTGCTAGCCACGGCAGACCCTTCACCGCAGCCGCCGGCGCCGGGTTTGCAATGGTCAGGCGGGTGGCCGGGGGGTGTGAGGAGACCCACAGGAGACGGCGATCCCTTGGCCACGACCGTATGGTGTCTGCGGTGAGTTCCGACCCGTGACGGCCGGTTTTTGCATGAAGACGATCGACGATCACATCGAGAAGGACAAAGTCGAGATCGAATCGGCCAAGGCCGACGGCAATCTCGGCAAGGTGCGCCATCTCGAGGAGGAGCTCAAGGCCCTCAACGAGTACAAGGAGCACCACCCCGAGGACAGCCACGACCCCAGCCCCCTGGAGGTCTACTGCGACCTCAACCCCGAAGCTCCCGAGTGCCGCGTCTACGACGACTGATCACTCGACGCTCACGGATCGGCCCACGCTGACAGGGGCTTCCCCCGCGGGGGCCTGATCAGGTCTCAGGCGATGCCCAGCTGGGTCCACACGGCGGCCAGCAGGGCATCCAGGCCCTGCGAGGCCGCTGCCGAGATCACCAGGGGAGGCTCGCCGGTGTGGGCCCCGATGGCGGCCACCAGCTCCTGGAGTTCGGTGGCGTCACGGAGTTCCATCTTGTTGAGCACCACCAGGCGGGGGCGCTCACTGAGGCCGTGGCCATAGGCGGCCAGCTCCTCCTCCACCACCCGCAGATCCGCCAGCACCTCCTCCGAGCCCGCATCGACCAGATGCAGCAGCAGCCTGGTGCGCTCGATGTGGCGCAGGAACTCATGGCCCAGACCGGCCCCGCGCGCCGCTCCCGCGATCAGGCCGGGGATGTCGGCGAAGACGGTGCCGTCGCCGCTCGGGCGCCGCACCACCCCCAGGTTGGGCACCAGGGTGGTGAAGGGGTAGTCGGCGATCTTGGGCCGGGCCGCCGAGAGCACGGCGATCAGGGTGCTCTTGCCCGCATTGGGCAGGCCGATGATGCCCACCTCGGCCAGCAGCTTGAGTTCCAGCTGCAGCAGCCATTCCTCCCCCTCCTTGCCCTCGGTGAACTTCTCCGGCGCCCGGTTGCGGTTGCTGAGGTAATGGGCGTTGCCCAGGCCCCCCCGGCCGCCGGCCGCCACCAGCAGCTCCTCGCCGGCGTTGGTGAGATCCCCCAGCAGGATGCCGGTGCGGCAGTCGCGCACCTCCGTGCCGCAGGGCACCCGGATCGTCAGGGTGGAGGCGCTGGCCCCGCTGGAGCGATTCGGCCCGCCGCGGCGGCCGTCGTCGGCGGCGAACAGCCGCCGGTACTTGAAGTCCAGCAGGGTCTGGAGGTTGGCATCGGCGACGAGGAGCACGTCACCGCCGCGGCCCCCGTCGCCACCGGAGGGCCCGCCGGCGGGAACGTACTTCTCACGACGGAAGGCCACGATGCCGTCGCCACCGCGGCCGGCGCGCACGGCGATGCGGGCCTGATCGATGAACTGCAAGGAAGGGGTTCAGCCGGGGCTCGGATGAGGAACAACCCTAGGATCCCCCGGTTGCACCCCTGGTTTGGCCGAGGTCCGCTTCGAGAAGGTCGGCAAGACCTACCCGCCCCGTCGCGGCGGCAAGCCGGTGGAGGTGCTGCGCCAGCTCGACCTGCACATCCAGGACGGTGAATTCCTCGTGCTGGTGGGCCCCTCGGGCTGCGGCAAGAGCACCCTGCTGCGGCTGCTGGCGGGGCTGGAGGCCACCACCGAGGGCGAGATCTACGTGGGGGAACGCCCCGTGAGCCGGCTGCGGCCGGCCCAGCGCGACGTAGCGATGGTGTTCCAGAGCTACGCGCTCTATCCCCACCTCAGCGTGGCCGACAACATCGGCTTCGGCCTGCGGCGCAGCCGCCACCGCAGCCTGCCCCAGCAGCTGCAGGACAGCCTGCACCGGGCCACCCGAGGCCTGCCGGCCCCCCTGCGGATCGACTCCGAGCGGGAGCGCCGCATCGCGGCCCGCATCGACGAGGTGGCCGCCACCCTGGAGCTGGGGCCGCTGCTCGAGCGCCGGCCCAAGGAGCTCTCCGGCGGCCAGAAGCAGCGGGTGGCGCTGGGCCGGGCCATCGCCCGCCAGCCGGCGGTGTTCCTGATGGATGAGCCCCTCAGCAACCTGGACGCCAAGCTGCGCACCGGCACCCGCACCCAGATCGTGGAGCTGCAGCGGCGCCTGGGCACCACCACCCTCTATGTCACCCACGACCAGGTGGAGGCCATGACCATGGGCCACCGCATCGCCGTGCTCAATGAGGGCCGGCTGCAGCAGCTGGGCACGCCCATGCAGCTGTACCAGTGGCCGTCAAAC
The DNA here is from genome assembly GCA_943367815.1 of Tabrizicola sp. YIM 78059. Classification (GTDB taxonomy): domain Bacteria; phylum Cyanobacteriota; class Cyanobacteriia; order PCC-6307; family Cyanobiaceae; genus Cyanobium. The sequence goes on from CALRKA020000012.1 coordinate 8,496, forward strand.
CTGTTTGTGGCCCAGTTCATCGGCAGCCCGGCGATGAACCTGCTGCCGGTGGAGGTGGCCGGATCCGCCCAGCTGCTGCTGGGGGGGCGGCGCTTCCCGGTGGAGGGGCCGATGGCCGACCTTCTGGGCGACTGGATCGGCCACCGGATCACTGGCGGCCTGCGGCCGGAGCACCTGCGGCTGGCCCCGGCCACCAACCGCAACCTGGCAGCGGAGGTGAGCCACTGCGAGGCCCTGGGCAACGAGCTGCTGGTCACCTGCCGGCTGCTGGAGGGCAGCCACCTGGTGCTGGTGCGGGCCACCCCGGACCAGAGCGTGACCGTGGGCCAGACCGTGCATCTCGACGTCGAGCCCACGGGCTGGCGCCTGTTCGACGGGCTCGGGGCGGCCCTGCTGCAGGCCGAGGCCAGCGAGCCGCCGCCGCGGCAGGAACCCCAGCTGCCCGCCATCAGCCACTGACCCATCAGCCACTGAGCCGCCGGCAGGGCCTCACTTCACCCAGATGACGCTGCAGCCGGGGCCCCCATCCCCCTGCTCGGCATCGCTGACCCGCTCCACCCAGGGCAGGCCGGAGAGCCAGTCCCGCAGGCCCCGCTTGAGCTTGCCGGTGCCGATGCCGTGGATCACCCACACCGGCCCGTTGGCCCCCCGCAGGCGCTCCTCCACCGCCGCCTCGGCCTCGTGCACCCGCAGACCGCGCACGTCCACCGTGTTGCCCTCGGTGCGCACCTCGGGCCCGCGGCTGCCCGGGGACCGGCGGCTGCGGATCCGCACCTGGGGCGGCGGCTCGGGGGGTGCCGGCTTCTCGCCGTGCAGCCCCTCGATGCCGGCCAGTTCCACCGTCAGCCGCAGCACGCCGCAGCGGACGCTGAGCTCGCTGCCGTCGTCGGAGATCGCCAGCACCTCGGCCGCCTTGCCCAGGGCCAGCAGCCGGATGCGGTCGCCGGCCTTGGGCCGCCAGCCGCCATGGTCGCGCCGCTCCGGCAGGGGCCGGTGCTGCTGCTCGAGGTGCCGCAGCCGCTGGCCGGCCTGGCGGGCCGTCTCCCCGGCTACCCGCCCACCGACGCGCACCTCCTGGCCCACCGAGCGCAACCGCCGGATCAGGCGTCGCACCTCCCCCTGCCCCTCCCGGATCGACAGCTCCAGCCGCTGACGGCGCTGCTCCTGCAGTTCCGCCGACTGCTCCTTCTGCTGCGACCAGCGCTGCAGCAGTTCCTCGTGCAGCAGCTCGGTGCGGGCCAGCAGCGCCGCCGCCGCCTCGGCCGCCTCCTGCTGGCGCTGGCGCTCCTGCTCCAGCCCCTCGATCACCCGATTCACATCACCCTCGCCGCCGGGCTCCAGCTGGGCGGCGGCCACCGCCAGCACGGCGGGGTCGAGCCCCAGGCGGGAGGCGATCGCCAGGGCGTTGCTGCGGCCGGGAATGCCCCACTGCAGCCGGTAGGTGGGCGAGAGGGTCTCCACGTCGAAGGCCACCGAGGCATTCTCGAAGCGAGGATCGGCGTACTTGAGCGCCTTGAGTTCACCGAAGTGGGTGGTGGCGACGGTGAGACGGGCGCGATCGGCGAGGTGACGCAGCAGGGCGGCGGCCAGGGCGCTGCCCTCGGTGGGATCGGTGCCGGCCCCCACCTCATCGAGCAGCACCAGGGACGCCGACCCCTGGGGCAGGGCCGCCCCCTCCGGCAGGGCCCCCAGAATGCGGGCGATGCGGCGGATGTGACCGCTGAAGGTGGAGAGGTTCTGCTGCAGCGACTGCTCGTCGCCGATGTCGGCGAGCACCTGGCCGCACCAGGGCAGCCGGGGGGTGCCGGCGCAGGGCAGGAACAGGCCGGCGCGGGCCATCAGGGCCGCCAGCCCGAGGCTCTTGAGGGTCACGGTCTTGCCGCCGGTGTTGGGGCCCGTGATCGCCACCACCCGCAGTTCAGGCCCCACCCGGATGGTCACGGGCACCACGGGCCGACCGCCCTCGCGCCGCTCCTGCCAGAGCAGCAGGGGGTGGCGCAGGTCGACGAGCTCAAAGGGGGCGTCGGCCGCCTCCGCCAGCTCGGGCCGCACCGCCCCCAGCCACTGGCCATAGCGGGCCCGGGCCAGGCCCGCATCGATCCGCACCAGCACCTGCTGGAGGTGGTCGAGGGGTTCGGCCTGCTCGCCCACCAGGGCGCTGAGGTCGCTGCGCACCTGGCGCTCCAGCTCCCGCTCCTGGCCCTCGGCATCGCGGATACGGTTGCCCAGGGGGATCACCGCCTGGGGCTCCACGAACACCGTGCTGCCGGAGGCGGAGCTGTCGTGCACCAGGCCGCCCACCTGGGCGGCGGCCCCGGCCTTCACCGCCAGCACCGGCCGCCCGCTCCGCTCGCTCACCACCGTGTCCTGGAGCAGGGAGGCGTAGCGGCGCACCAGCTCCTGCAGCCGGTCGCGCCGCTCACCGCGCAGGGCCAGCAGCTGGCGCCGCACCGCCTCCAGGGGGCCGCTGGCCCTGTCCGCCACCCGGCCGCCCTCCTCCAGGCAGAAATGGAGCCGCTGTTCCAGCTCCGGCAGGGTGCGCAGCTCGGCCACCAGGGCGCTGGTAACGGGCCGCAGCTCCGGGTCCTCGATCTGGCGCCGCAGCCGGCGCGCCGTCGCCAGGGTGGCGGCCAGCGCCAGCAGCTCCTCACCGCCGGCGCAGCCGCCCTTGGCGCAGAGGGCCACCGTGGCGGCGATGTCCCCCGCCCCCTGCAGGCTCAGGCCCCCCTCGCAGAGGCCGTCGAGGGCCAGCAGCTCGGTGGTCTCCAGCAGCAGCCGGCGGCTTTCGGCCGGATGGTCCGGCAGGCCGAGCACGGCGCAGTGGCGCCGGCCGGCGGCGGTGCTGGCGAAGCCGGCCAGGTGCTCCGCCAGACGGGGCCACTCCAGCAGCTCCAGCGTGTCCTGGTGAATCTCGCTCACAGGGGCTGCGCTCACCCCGCCGGTGCCAGGGAGGTGGAGGTGGGGGCGGGGGCAGGGGCGGGGATGGCGGCGGCACCCACGTTGGAGGGGATGCCGGCGGCGGGCTCGTAGAGCATCTCCAGCCAGTTGCCCTCCGGATCCTGCAGATAGAAGGAGGCGGTGCCGTCGCGGTGGTCGTGCACCGGCCCCACCCGGTGGCCCGCGGCCTCGAGCCGGTCGTGCACGGCCTGCACCTCGGCACGATCGCTGAAGTGGAAGGCGAAGTGGGGGCCGGCGGCGGTGTAGCTGGGGCTGAGCAGGGCGATGCCGTCGCCGTTGCCGGGCGACTGCATGTAGGCCCAGTCCTGGGCGTCCCAGGTGAGGCGCAGCCCCAGCCCCTCGTAGAAGCGCTTGGCACGCTCCATGTCCTGGACCCGCACCGCCACGTGGCCGAGACGCGTCATGGGAGGGGGCAGCGACGGTTCATCGCACCATTCAAGCGGTGGGGCTCAGCCGTCGCGCAGCCACTGGGCGGCGTCGCAGGCGTGGTAGGTGAGGATCAGGTCGGCGCCGGCCCGCTTGAAGCAGAGCAGGGTTTCCAGCACCACGGCCCGCTCGTCGATCCAGCCCCTCTCGGCGGCGGCCTTCACCATGGCGTACTCACCGCTGACGTTGTAGGCGGCGATCGGCTGCTCGCTCTCGGCCCGAAGCCGGTGGATGATGTCGAGGTAGGCCAGGCCGGGCTTCACCATCAGGATGTCGGCCCCCTCACTCTCGTCGAGCTGGCACTCAAGGATGGCCTCACGGCCATTGGCCGGATCCATCTGGTACGTGCTCTTGTCCTTGGGGATCGGCTTGCCAGCGGCGGCCCGGGGTGCCGAATCGAGGGCTTCCCGGAAGGGGCCGTAGTAGGCGGAGGCGTACTTGGCGGTGTAGCTGATGATGCCCACGTGCTCGAAGCCCTCCTCATCGAGGGCCTCGCGGATCGCCCCCACCCGGCCGTCCATCATGTCGCTGGGTCCGATCAGGTCGGCACCGGCCCGAGCCTGGGCCACGGCCTGCCGGCAGAGGATCGCCACCGTCTCGTCGTTGAGCACCACCCCCTCGCTGCTGACGATGCCGTCGTGGCCGTCACAGGAATAGGGATCGAGGGCCACATCGGTCATGATCGCCATGCCCGGATGCTCCTGCTTGAGCCGCCGGATCGCCCGGGGAATCAGGCCGCCTTCGTTGAAGCACTCGCTGCCGTCCTCGGTCTTGAGGCCGTCGGCCACCTTGGGGAACAGCACCACGCAGCGAATGCCCAGGTCCCAGGCCCGGCCCACCTCCGCCACCAGTCCCTCCAGGCTCCAGCGCTGGGCGCCGGGCATGGCGCCGATGGGCTCGTTGGACGCGCCCTCGTGGACGAACAGCGGATAGATGAAATCGGCGGCACTGAGCTGGAATTCCCGCACCATGGCCCTCAGGGCCGGCGTGCGACGCAGCCGGCGGGGCCGATAGGTGAGCTCCATGGGGCAGATCTGACTGGCCGGATCCTACGGAAAGCCCTTCCGGCGCTTGGACGGGGGAGGTGCGCGGCGCTCAGAGCAGGGCGGCGCTGATCCAGTCCTGGCGGGGGTCGACGCTGCGGGCCTGGCGGAGCTGCTCGAGCAGGTCCCGCTCCCGGGGGCTGAGGCTGTCGGGGAGCTTCAGGGTCGGGGTGAACAGCAGGTCGCCCCGGCCGTCCTTCACCGGCCAGCCCTTGCCCTTGAGCCGCAGGCTGCGGCCGAGGGTCATGCCGGGGGGCACCTGGATGGTGGCTTCGCCATCGGGGGTGGCCACGCGCACCTCGCCCCCCAGGGCCAGTTCGTCGAGGCTGAGGGGGAGCTCGGCCCGCAGCTGGTCGCCGTCGAGGCGCCAGACGGGATGGGGCTGGAGCTTGAGGGTGAGATAGAGATCGCCGCGGCGGCCCGTGCCGGGCTGCAGGTTGCCCTTGCCCTTCAGACGCAGGCGGCTGCCGTCCTTCACGCCGGCGGGGATGCGCACCTGGACCCGCTCCTCATTGACGGCCAGGGTGCGCTCGCAGCCGCGGAAGGCATCGGCCACCGGCAGGCTGATGGTGGCCTCGGCATCGAGCTGCACCTGGGTGGAGCGCTCGGCGCCGGCACCAGTGAAACCGGAGCCGAAGCCGCCCGGGAAACCGCTGCCGAAGCCGAAGCCGCCGGGGGCGCCGGCCGCGGCGCCCCCACCGAAGCGTCCCAGCAGATCGTTGATGAAGTCGTCGAAGTTGCCGTAACGGCCGAAGTCGACGTCGACACCGGGGGCGCCACCACCACCGCCCATCTGGTTCCAGTACTGGCCGAACTGCTCGTAGCGGCGGCGCTTCTCGGGATCGGAGAGCACTTCATAGGCCTCGCTGATCTCCTTGAAGCGGGCCTCGGCGGACGCATCATCGGGATTCACATCCGGGTGGTACTGGCGGGCGAGCTTGCGGAAGGCCCGCTTGATGCCATCGGCATCGGTGCCCCTCTCAACACCCAGAACCTTGAAATAGTCGCGGTAACCGTTCACGCTCATCTCGTCACGCTCATTTCGCCAGGGCGCCCGTCACCGTCGAACCTGGAAATTGTCCCAGTCCCGCCGCTGAATTCACAGGCCCCGGCAGGGCGGAAGCCCGTACGGGAGCGGGAGTACGGCCGCTGGGTGGAGATGCCGGGGCGGCCTAGATTTCCGCCCTCGCCGACCCGCCGATGCTCCCCCCTTCCCCACCCCGGCCGCCCCGGCGACCTTCGGCACCGGCGCTGGTGCTGCTGGGCGGACTGTCCGCCCTGGCGGGGGGCCTGCTGAGCTTCAGCCCCCCGGCCCACGGCGGCCAGGCCGGTGGCTCCACCACCCCCACCCTCGGTGAAGCCCTGGCCCCATCCAGCGGCGAGCAACTGGAGCTGACGGAGCACCTGCGGCGGATCGGGGCCCTGTTCTATGGCGCCTGGTGGTGCCCAGCCTGCTTCCGCCAGAAGAGCCTCTTCGGCCAGCAGGCTGGAAACCGGCTCCCCTACATCGAGTGCGACAAGACCAGCGAGGGCCGGGAACGCTGCCAGGCGGCGGGCATCAAGGCCTACCCCACCTGGGTCCTGGGCACCAGCCGGGTGGAGGGCGTGCAGACGCTGGAGGAGCTGAAGCGCTGGAGCGGCTTCACCCGGACGCCGGCAGCGGGTAATCCCTGATAGCCGCAACGGAGCAGCGAATCACCCGGAAAACCACGTGTCCACTGACACACAGATGAGGAGCCAGGAGCTAGACGGCATGGATGATTTTGGTAGAGTCCGTAAACCACATCTGCAGAACACTGAAACCCGTCTGGAGCCAATCTCCTCTCCCCAGGGACATGAAGGAGTCAAGACTTCCCGTTCGAGAACCCAAGTTTTCAGCGCCCTTTTTTCAGATTCTCATTAAAGTCGAGCTATTTTTTCAGGATGATTGTTATTCCGGCCACCTCTGGGATGTGAGCCGTTCTGGTGCCTGCATCCGCAGCTTCCAGCAGGTTCCCATGGGAACCCCCGCCCACATTCGGTTCCACGATCCCAGCGACGAGGAGATCATCGAAGCCAGGGGCGAGCTGATCTGGATGAACCAACTCAGGGGCGCCCACTACTCCGGCCTCAGGTTCGAAGAGGGTTTCGACATCTCCAAGACGTTTCTCAGACTGCTGATCAAGACGGAGGAGTCCTGACGCCATCCGCCGCCCTGCGGCGGCGGATGGATGTCCAGTCATGACTGGATCGGGCGCCAGTCACATCCGGTCATCGATACCCGCAGCGGCAACACCGGAGAGATCCATACGATCCGGTGGTCCCCGTCACTTGACGCAAGCAGCCATGAACCTGCTCCCCCACGCCTTCGCGGCCAGCCTCCTGCTCGGTACGGTCGTCACGCCGGTGCTGGCCGATTCCTCCGATTCCCTGAAAGGCAAGATCCAGTCGGTCGATGCCGGCCGGCGGTCCTTTGTCGTCGGGGGTCAGACACTGCTCACCAATGGGTCCACCGACTACGACGATGGCCTGAAGTCCTTCGCCGATCTGAAACCGGGGATGCAGGTGAAAGTGGAGCACTCAAAGCGTGGCGGCACCCGTTTCGCGAAGGAGATTGAGCTCGACGACTGAAACGTCCCTGCCTGACCCACCCGTTTCGTCAGCGCCGGACCATCCCGGCGCCCGGCGCCCCGTAGCCGAGTCCGGGGCGTACCCCGGCGCCGGAGGCCGGCCCGCCCACTCCACCGGGATTGCCCGCCGGCCCCCGCTCCAGGCCCGCTCCGGCCTCGCCGAATCCAGCCCCCGGCAGCACCCCGGCGCCGGAGGCCGGCCCGCCCACACCACCGGCACCGACGCCGGGTTCCCGGTCCAGGCCGGCCCCCGCCGCTCCGAAGCCGGCACCGGGGGCCACCCCCGCGCCGGAGGCCGGCCCGCCGAGACCGCCCGGGTTGGGCCGGGCCTGGCTGGCGCCGGGGAGGGCCAGGGCGATGGCCAGCGCCGCGACGGCCGGAACGATGGGGAACTGGCAGCGTTTCATCGCCGGTCATGCGCAGGAGCCCTCGTCCTAGCAAGGTCGGCGCGCAAGGCCCCTGACGGGTGCGGCTAACGGAGGCTCCTAGAGTCGTCCTTTGGGCCACGGTCCCTGCAGGCCATGAACCCAGCCCTGCAGGCCACGAACGGCGCCCTGCGGGTCCTGCTGCTGACGCTGCCGCTCAGCCTTCTTTCGGGCTGCGGCCTTGCTCCGGAGGAGCTCAGGGGAACGGCCTATCTCGCCATCAGCGTCGAAGGCGACCAGCCGCTGACCAAGGCGATCCTGCAGGAGGAGGTCCTGCAGGCGCAGGCGATCGTGGCGGCCTTTCGCCAGCTGCACCCCCACGTGGCGATCGAAACCAACCTCCTGCGGGAGAGCGCCTTCATCGAGGAGGTGCGTCGCCGGCAGGCCGCAGGCTTCGGCCCCGATCTGATGCTGGTGGCGGGCTCCACCGCCCACGCCCTGGTGGAGGCCGATCTGGCCCGCAGCCTGCAGCTGCCCCAGGCCACACGCCGCCAGGTGGACCCCGATTCCCTGGCGAGGCTGGAGAATCCGCCCCATGGTCTGGCGGGCCTGCCGATCCTGAGGCGACCGCAGCTCGCCTGCTACAACCGCACCCGGTTGACCAGCAGCCCGACCAGCACCGATGACCTGCTCAGCCAGGCCCGCGGGGGTCTGCGGGTGGGGCTGGCGGTGGAATCGCGCAGCCTCTTCTGGAGCACGGGCCCCCTGGGGGCGGATCGGGCCATCCTCGCCGCCGCCGCCGGACGACCCCTGACGGCGGGCGAACGGGAGGGGCTGCAGCGGTGGCTGGCGTGGCTCTCGGCCGCCAACTTCAACCAGAAGGTCTTCATCGAGCCCGACCAGGAAGCGCTGGTGCAGGGTCTGCTGGAGCGGCGCCTGGACTGGATCCCCTGCAACAGCGGCAGCCTCAGCCGGCTGCGCGGCACCCTCGGGACCTCCCTCGGGGTGAGCGACCTGCCCGGCGGACCCTACGGGCCGCCCACCCCGATCACCCGGCTGCGGGTGCTGGCCTTCGGCACGGACTCCACCGCCCGGCAGCGGCGGGTGGCGGAGGCCCTGGCCGTGTTTGCGCTGAACCCCTGGATCCAGAGCACCCTGACCACCGACAACCAGGACATGCTGCCCACCAATCGCTTCGTCCCGCCCTCGGCGCTGCACACCCCCGTGCTCAAGGCGATGCAGCGGTCCGTGCGGCAGGCCGACGCCAGTGACGCCATCGCCCGGCTGCTGCCCGCCGGCGATCCGCGCGACCGTGAGCTCACGCGCCTGGTGACGGCCGTGGCCTTCGGCGAGATCACGGCGACGGAGGCCAGCGGGGACGTGGTCAGGGCCCTGGCTCCCAAACCATGAACGATCTGCTCGGCCAGATGGTCGGCTGGCTGCCGATGCTGGGACGGCCCCAGGTTCTCCTCCAGCTCGCCCTGGTGGCCCTGGCCGTGGCGGGCAGCCGCCTGGTGGGCCGCCGCTGCGGGCCGGCCAGCCGCTCAAGCTGGCTGGAACTTGCCGCCACGGGGGTGGTGGGCGTCCTGGGCTGGGGGCTGCTGACCATCGCCCGCCAGCCGACGGCCCTGGCCGTCCTGCTGATCACCGTCGTGGCCGGCCTGGAGGTGTCGGAGCTGGTGCTGCATCGGGCCGCGCGCTGGCTTCCCGAGGATCAGATCCAGCCGCTGCGCCATCTGCTGATCCGGCCGTTCCTGTTCGGTGGGCTGCTGTGGACGCTGATCGAGCAGCTGGACAGCCGCGCCGAACTGGCCCTGATCCCCCTGGGCCGCTGGATGGGCGCCCATGTGAATGTGGGCGACATGACGCGGCTGGTGGTGGTGCTCTACCTGCTGCTGGTCGCCTCAGGGCCGCCCTCACTGGGGGTGGCCTGGCTGCTGAAGCGGTTCTTCGCCCTGGAGCGGGTGAGCACGCGCGCCATCGGTCTGATGGTGCGCTATGCGGTGATCAGCCTCGGCACCGTGGCGGTGCTCGAAACGATCGGCTTCAACAGCACCGCCCTGCTGGCCATCGCCGGGGGGCTCTCGGTAGGCCTCGGCTTCGGCGTCAAGGAGGTCTTCGGCAACTTCGTCAGCGGTCTGTGGCTGCTGTTCGAAGGCTCCCTGCGGCCGGGCGACATCATTGCCCTGGACGGCGACTTCTGCGAGGTGCGCCGTCTCGGCCTGAGGGCCACCCGGCTCTGGCGCGACCGTGACAACGCCGAGCTGGTGATTCCCAACCAGACCTTCTTCAACTCCAGCACGGTGGAGTTCAGCGTCGGCCGCACCCGCTTTCTCACCCAGATCGCCATCTGCGTCGATGCCGGCCAGCCGGCGGGCACGATCCTGGCCCTGCTGGAGGAGATCACCGCCGCCGTGCCGGGCGTGGAGAGCCATCCGCCCCCGAAGGCCTATGTGCAGGGGGTGGGGGACCGTGGCGGCGATTACGTGGTGAAGTTCTGGATCCACAGCCCCTTCGCCAACCGGAGGATCTGCAGCGCCGTCGTCGCGGCGGCCATGGAGCGGTTCCGGGAGCTGGGCATCGACCTGCCCTTCCCCCGCCTGATCCTGGAGCGCGCCAGGACAGAGCCGCCGGGAGGAGCCTCCGGATGATTGGGAAGGGCCCTTCCAGGCCCCATGGGTCATTTGGGTGACAAGGCTGACCTCACCCCGTCTCCGTTAAGAGTGTCAGGCAGCCACAGGGGCGGCTTGACGGGAGAAACGAACGATGTTGTTCGCTGTTACGGGTTCGCTCTTACCGAGCAGGCTTCAGTCACCCTCCTCATGCCCCGTCGAAACCATTGCAGCCCCGGGATGACGCACCGCCGGCGGGGCGGTGGGTCGGGGGAATGGAGCTGAGCGGAATCGAACCGCTGTCCGAGACACTGGTGTGGACCACCTAGTTCGTCCGAAGACGAGCCTGTTCATCCTGCCACCTCCCCGCCAGCGCAGCCGCGGCCAGCGGCGGTGGGCATCCCCGTACAGGGGGACCGCCAGCCAGCAGCATGGGGCGATGCCCAGTCCCTCCCCCTTCGACGTCATTGCCGTGGTGCCCCCGGGGCTGGAGGAGCCGGCGGCGGCAGAACTGACGGCCCTGGGCGCCCATGAGGTGCGGCCCCTGCGGCGCGCCGTGGGGCTGCAGGCCGATGCGGCCACCTTCTACCGCCTGCATCTGCAGGCCCGCCTGCCGTTCCGCTTCCTGCGCCAGCTGGCCCGCTTCCCCTGCCGCGGCCGCGAAGAGCTGTACGACGGCGTGCAGCACGCCGCCGACTGGGAGCGCTGGCTGCCGCCCCAGCTGAGCTTCCGGGTGGAGGCCAGCGGCAGCGTGCCCGGCCTCACCCACAGCCACTACAGCGCCCTGCAGGTCAAGAACGCCCTGGTCGACCGCCAGCGCCAGGTGTGGGGGTCGCGCTCCTCGGTGGACCTGGACGATCCCGACCTGGTGCTGCACCTGCACCTCAGCCCCGGCCGCCCCGGCGGCAGCGGCCCCGAGGCGGTGCTGAGCCTCGATGGCGGCGGCGCCAGCCTGCACCGGCGCGGCTACCGGGCCGCCATGGGCCTGGCCCCCCTCAAGGAGAACCTGGCCGCCGGCCTGATCGCCCACACCGGCTGGGACGGGACGGTGCCCCTGGCCGATCCCTTCTGCGGCTCCGGCACCCTGCTGATCGAGGCCGCCTGCCACGCCCTCGGCCGTGCCCCCGGCCTGGAGCGCCGCTTCAGCCTGGAGCGCTGGCCCGATTTCGATGCCGCCCTCTGGCAGCGGGAGCGGCAGGCCGCCCAGGACCTGGCCCGCACCGGCCTCCCGGACGGTGAACCCCTGGCGGCCGTGGTGGGCATGGAGCGGGATCCGGCCGTGCTGGCCATGGCCCGCAGCAACGCGGCGGCGGCCGGTGTGGCCGACTGGGTCGAGCTGCAGGAGGGGGACTGCCGCGATTTCCGCCCGCCGGACACCCCCGGGGTGCTGGTGTGCAACCCGCCCTACGGCGACCGGCTCGGAGCGGACGACGACCTCGAGGCGCTCTATGGCGATCTGGGGCGGATGGTGAAGGAACGCTGCGGCGGCTGGACCCTGTGGCTGCTGAGCGGCAACCCCGCCCTGACCGGCGCCCTGCGGATGAAGGCCAGCCGCCGGGTGCCGGTGAGCAATGGCGGCATCGACTGCCGCTGGCTCCGCTACGACATCCGCTGAAGCGCACAGCAGGCCCCGCGGCGGCGCAGCCGTCGTTCCGCAGCAGGTTGGCGGCGCAGCAGCCAGCCTTGGGCATCGCTGCTAGCGGTGGGTCCTGCCTCCGCCACCGCCAGAGCCATGGCCTCACTCTTTGAAGCGCTCAAGCAGGAAGCCCTGGCCATGGAGAGGGATCCGGCCCTCGACACCGGAGCGGCCACGATGGCCCTGGTGCGGGAGTGGCTGGCCAGCCACGAACCGGAGATCAGCGCCCGCAAGCTGGCGGCGCCGACGGAGTTCAACGGCACGCTGATGCAGTGGTTCCACTGGTACAGCGACGGCGACGGCGGCCACTGGCGGCGGCTGCGCCAGGAGGCACCGGCCCTGGCCAGGGCAGGCATCACCGCCCTGTGGCTGCCGCCGGCGGGCAAGGGGGGGAGCGTGTGGGACGTGGGCTACGGCACCTACGACCTGTTCGACCTGGGTGAATTCGACCAGAAGGGCACGGTGCGCACCAAGTACGGCACCAAGCAGGAGTATCTGGAGGCCATCGAGGCCTGCCACGCCGCCGGGATGCAGGTGTACGCCGATGTGGTGTTCAACCACAAGATGAACGCCGACGAGCAGGAGCAGTACCGGGCCACGCCCTGCGACCCCGGCGACCGCAACCGGCCCCTGGGGGAGGAACGCACGATCAGCGCCTGGACCCGCTTCCGCTTCGACGGTCGCGGCGATCGCTATTCGTCGATGCAGTGGCACTGGTATCACTTCGACGCGGTGGATCACAACACGCTGGATCCGGGATTCCGGGCCGTGTGGCGCACCCAGGGGGCCGGCTTCGAGGGCAACGTCGATCTGGAGAAGGGCAACTACGACTACCTGATGGGCAGTGACCTCAACGTGAACCATCCGGAGGTGCGGGGTGAGCTCAAGCACTGGGGCCGCTGGAGCCTCGACCACGTGGGGGCGGACGGCTTCCGGCTGGATGCGATCAAGCACATCGCCAGCGATTTCTTCCTCGACTGGATCAGCGACCTGGAGAACCATGCCCAGCGTGATCTGTTCGTGGTGGGCGAGTACTGGACCTACAACATCGAGAGCCTCCACTGGTACGCGGCCAACACCGGCGGCCACATGAGCCTGTTCGATGCGCCGCTGCACATGAACTTCCACCAGGCCAGCCGCAGCGGGGGCAACTACGACATGCGCCGGCTGCTCGACGGCACCCTGATGCAACAGCTGCCGCTGCTGGCGGTGACCCTGGTGGACAACCACGACACCCAGCCGCTGCAGGCCCTGGAGTCGGTGGTGGAGGCCTGGTTCAAACCCCTCGCCTACGCCGTGATCCTGCTGCGCGACCAGGGCTATCCCTGCATCTTCGGTGCCGATTACTACGGCGCCGGGTACACCGACAGAAAAGACGGCCAGGAGTACCGGATCGTGCTGCCCAGCCACCGCTTCCTGATCGACCGCTTCCTGCTGGCCCGCGGCCACTGCGCCTACGGGCCCCAGTACGACTACCTCGACCACGTCAACACCATCGGCTGGACGCGCCTGGGAACCCCGGGCCACCCCGGGGCCATGGCGGTGCTGATGAGCGACGGGCCCGCCGGCCACAAGTGGATGGAGGTGGGAAAGCGCCACACCAGCTTCCGCGACCTGACCGGCCACATCCGGACGCCGATCACCACCAACGGCGACGGCTGGGCGGAATGGCACTGCCCGGGGGGCTCGGTGTCGGTGTGGGTGGAGGAGGCGGCCCTGGCGGCGATGGGGGTGACCCTCTGAAGCGAGGGCGGGCTGGGGGGCCCCGGCGGCTACCGCAACGCCCGCCCCATCAGCAGCTGGGGCTCGACGCTCACGACCCCCTCCAGCTCCCGCAGCCGCGCCACACAACCCAGGGCATCGGCCAGTCGGCCACTGCGGGCCCGCAGCCAGGCGGCCTCGGGGGCATGGTCGGGCGCCGCGGCGATGCGGCAGCCCGCCTGCTCCAGGGCGGCGCGGTGGGCCAGCGCCGACTCCCCGGGCCGGAAGCGGATGAAGAGCTGGCCGGTGGGAACGGCCAGGGCGCCTGTGCCGGGCTGGGCATAGACCGGGCTGAGGGACTGGCCCGCGGCCAGGGGGGCGGCCGGGACTCCGGACAGCACGGCGATGGCCTCGGGTTCGAACAGCAGCACCGCCTCGCCTGCCGGCAGGGGCTCCCCGTGCAGGGCGTACCAGCCGGTTTTCTGCTCGTAGACCACCGGCCGCTCCGCGCCGACGAGAATCCGCCGGGGGAAAGCGTCGAAGGTCGTCGCGGGGCCAATGCTCACCTGGCTGCGGCTCCGCTGCTCCGCCACGCTATCGAGCCAGCCATCAGCGCCAGAGGGCCTCACCTCTGAAGAAGGGTGAAGAATCCCCCGGCCTGTGTCGGCAGATCACGTCCTGTTCCGCTGGCTTGAATTCGCCAGCTGATGCTCTGAGAGTGAACGCCGCAGCGAGGACACCGCGATGGTTCAGGTTCGCTATGGCGGCAAAGATGCGGCCCCCTACGCCCTCGATGTCAGCGACAATCACCTCGTCGTCCGCACCCTCAATCGCCAGGCGGTGATGCCGGAGCGGCCCTTCGAAGTGGCCACGGTCAGCGCCGAGGCGCACCGGATCCTTGCTCAGTTCGAGAGCCTCACGCGCTTCCGCGAAGCGGGGGTCGAATTGTTGAGCACCCGGACCCCCCAGGCCGATGGTGTCCTGCGCGATGCCGCCCGCAGCCTGCTCAAGGCGGAGCCCGGCATCGACTTCGCCGGCCGGGTTCTGGTGGATGGCCAGGGCCGGCCCGTGGTCTACACGGAGAATCTGTTCGTCAAGTTCGACGACGACGCCGAGGCCGAGGCCTGCGAGGGCGTGCTGCAACGCCTGGGCCTCGCCATCAAGCGTGGCCTCAGCTATGCCCGCAACGCCTATTTCGTGGCGGCTCCAGGCAACAGCGGGCTGGCGGTGTTCGCGATCGCCGAGACCCTGCTGGGCGAGGAGAGTGTCGCCCTGTGCCATCCGGAACTGGTGAGCCCCAGCCGCCAGCGCCGCCAGGCCTTCCCGCCCGAGTGGCATCTGAAAGCCACCGCCGTCAACGGCCGGCTCGTCGATGCCCACGCCGAGGTGGAGGCGGCCTGGGCCCTCAGCGACGGCACCGGGGCGATCATCGCCGTGGTGGACGACGGCTTCGACCTCGACCACGAGGAGTTCCGCTCCTCCGGCAAGATCGTCGCCCCACGGGATGTGACGCGCCAGAGCGGCGACCCCCGCCCCGGCCGCGGCGAGGACCACGGCACGGCCTGCGCCGGGGTGGCCTGCGCCAACGGCCAGTTCGGCGCCACAGGCGTCGCCCCCGGCGCCCGGCTGATCCCGATCCGGCTGGCCTCCGGGCTGGGCTCCCAGGCGGAGGCGGAGGCGTTCGTGTGGGCGGCCCGCAACGGCGCCGATGTGATCTCCTGCAGCTGGGGCCCGCCGGACGGGGCCTGGTGGGACCCGAACGACCCGGCCCACCGCCAGGTGGTGCCCCTGCCGGATTCCACCCGGCTGGCGATCGACTTCGCCACCACCCAGGGCCGCGGCGGCAAGGGCTGCGTGGTCCTGTTCGCGGCCGGCAACGGCAACGAGAGCGTCGACAACGACGGCTATGCCAGCTACGGCAAGGTGATCGCCGTGGCGGCCTGCAACGACCAGTCCAAACGCAGCGCCTACAGCGACTTCGGCCGGGCCGTCTGGTGCAGCTTCCCCAGCAGCGACGGCCGCCCCTCCCTGACGCCCGGCATCTGGACCACCGACCGCTCCGGGGTGGCGGGCTACAACCAGGGCAGCCCCCAGAAGGGGGACACGCCGGGCCACTACACCAACTCCTTCGGCGGCACCTCCAGCGCCTGCCCGGGCGTGGCCGGGGTGGCCGCCCTGGTGCTGGCCCGCAATCCGGCCCTGCGCTGGGACCAGGTGCGGGAGATCCTGCGGCAGGCCTGCGTCCAGATCGACCCCACCGGCGGCAACTACGACGCCAGCGGCCGCAGCCCCTTCTACGGCTACGGGCGGGTGAGCGCCCGCCGGGCGGTTGAGCTGGCCCGCCCGCCGCAGCCGGCGGCGTCCCTGGTGTTCCAGGCGGTGCAGGACGTGCCGATCAACGACTTCCAGACCGCCAGCCTCACCCTGCCGGTGGCCGCCCCGGGCCCGCTGCAGTCGATCCGGGTGGCGGTGGATCTCGACCACACCTACATCGGCGATCTGGTGGTGCGGCTGCTGCCGCCCGCCGCCCTCGGGGCCGCCCCCGTGCTGCTGCACGACCGCTCCGGCGGCGGCACCGACAACCTCAAGGTCACCTACGACGCGGTGAATGCCCCCGCCCTGGCGGCGTTGAAGGGCAAGGACCCCAGCGGCACCTGGACCCTGGAGGTGTCCGACACCGCCCGCTCCGACCGGGGCACCCTGCGCAGCCTGCGGCTGGAGCTTGGCTTCTGAGCCCGGCAGGCCTCAGAACTTGCCGGTGAGCGCCCGGGTGGTGCGCACCAGGCCGGCGGTGGTCTCCGGCAGGTAGGGACCCTTGAGCATCTGGCCGCCGATGCGCAGGCTGATCCCGGCCAGGACCAGATCGATGGCGGCCACGGCCGCTGCGGCGTGCAGCCAGCTGAGGCTGAAGGCCTCGCGGATCCAGAGCAGCAGCACCAGCTCGGCCGCCACCAGCGCCAGGGTCATCAGGGTGAGGCCCAGGCCGAGCATCACCCCGCCGCCCACCAGGCGCCGCTTCTCCTTATCAGCCTCCTGCAGGGCGATGCGGACGTGCAGGTCCATCACCGAACTGATCAGGGCCGTGACCCGGCTGAAGTTCGGACCCGTCATGCCGAACGCCGGCCCGACGACAGCAGCAGGCCCACCAGCAGCCCCACGCCGGCGGCGATGCCGAGGGCCATCAGGGGCCGCTCCCGCACCGGCTTCTCGATCCGGGGCCGCAGGGTGGTGTTGAGCTCATCGAGCAGGTGCTCCAGCTGCTCCTCCAGGGGCCGCAGCGAATCCACCACATGGCCCGCCTGCTCGCCGGTGACATTGACCAGATCGAGCAGTTGCTGCTTGACGCCGGCGGTGGTGAGGCCACTCTGGCGGCTGATCACCTCCACCACGTGGTCGAAGCTGCCCCGGGTGGCCTCCAGGGTGTGGCGGGCCACCTCGGGCCACTCCTTCTGGATGCTGGGCAGCAGGCTCTCGAAGCGTTCCCGGAACTGGTTCTGGACCTGCTGGGCCTCGCCGCTGCCGGCGGGCGCCGGGCCCGGGGCGGGGGCCGCCGAGGACTCAACAGGGGTGGTGTCCGTTTCCATGGGGCGCTCCGTGCGACGGCTGCACCGCATCACCGTAGGAAGAAGGGCTTGTGATCGTCAGCACCTCGGTTAAATTCGGCCTGCTCGGCGCACGGGCCTGTTGGTTCACATCAATCAGGTCGAGCTCACCCACTTCAAGTCCTTCGGCGGGTCGATGACCATCCCGCTGGAGGAGGGTTTCACGGTGGTGACGGGCCCGAACGGCTCCGGCAAGAGCAACATCCTTGACGCGGTGCTCTTCTGCCTCGGCCTGGCCACCAGCCGGGGGATGCGGGCCGAGCGGCTCCCCGACCTGATCAACAGCGCCGTGCTGCGGGAGGGGAAGGCGGCCGAGACCAGCGTCACCGTCCGCTTCGACCTGGGCGACTGGCAGCCGGATACGGCCGAGGAGGGCCTGGACGTCCCCGAACAGGGCCCCTGGCTGCAGCGGGGTCAGCGGGAATGGAGCGTCACCCGGCGGCTGCGGGTGGCCCCCGGCGGCACCTACAGCAGCAGCTTCAGCGCCGATGGGGTGCCCTGCAACCTGCAGCAGCTGCAGACCCAGCTGCGGCGCCTGCGGGTCGACCCGGAGGGCAGCAACGTCGTCATGCAGGGCGACGTCACCCGCATCGTCTCGATGAGCGCCCGCGACCGGCGCGGCATCATCGATGAGCTGGCCGGCGTGGCCCTGTTCGACTCCCGCATCGAGCAGAGCCGGTCCAAGCTCGACGAGGTGGTCGAACGGCAGGAGCGCTGCCGCATCGTCGAGCAGGAACTGCTGGCGGCCCGCCAGAAGCTCGAACGCGACTGCGCCAAAGCGCGCACCTACCAGGAACTGCGGGAGCGCCTGCACCAGGGGCGCCTGCACGAGCAGGTGCTGGCCTGGGAGGAGGCCCGCGCCCACGGCCTGACCCTGGCCGGTCGTCTCGAGAGCCTCGACCGCCGGCAGGAGCAGGAGCGGGAGGCGATCGTCGCCGCCGAAGCCGAGGTGGTCGCCGCCGCCGCCGCCCTCGAACAGCTGCAGGCGGAGGTGAAGACCCTGGGCGAAGACCAGCTGCTGGCGGTGCAGGCCGAACTGGCCGGTCTGGAGACCAGCGGCCGTGAGCTGGCCCGCCAGGCGGAGCTCCATGGCCAGCAGGCCGAGGAGCTACAGCGCCGCCGCCAGCAGCTGCAGCAGAACCAGGCGGAGCTGCGCCGGCAGCAGCAGGCCCTCGGCGAGCAGGCCGACGACGGCGCCATCGCCCGCGCCGAGGCCCTCTGCCGTGACGCCGAAGCGGCGGTGGAGCTCTCCCGGCGCCGCCTCGGGGAGGTGGCCGGACGTTCCGGCAGCTGGCTGGAGGAGCAGCAGGAACGCAGCCGCCGGCGCCAGGAGCTGCAGGAGCAGCTCGCCCCCCTGCTGGCCGAACGCCAGCAGCTGGAGGAACGGCTGCGGCAGGCGGGTGAACGGCTCGAGGAGCTGGGCGGTGAGGAGCTCCAGGAGGACGCGGCCCATGCGGAGGCCGCCGCCGCCCTGGCGGCCCTGGCGGAGCAGGAGCGCAGCCTGAGGGCCGCCCTGGAGGAACGCCAGGAGCGGGCCCGGGAACTGGCCGAGGCCGTGGCGCTGCAGCAGCGCACCCGCGTGCGGCTGGAGCAGGAGCAGACCAGCCTGGAGCGGGACATCGCCCGCCTCGACAGCCGCCGCGAGACCCTGCAGGAAAGCCGCGGCACCGGCGCCCTGCGCCTGCTGCTGGAGGGGGGCCTGGAGGGGATCCATGGCTCGGTGGCCCAGCTGGGCGAGGTGGAGGAGCGGCTGCGGGTGGCCCTGGAGGTGGCGGCGGGGGGGCGCCTGGCCCAGGTGGTGGTGGAGGACGACCGCATCGCCGCCCGGGCGATCGAGCTGCTCAAGAGCCGTCGCGCCGGCCGCCTCACCTTCCTGCCCCTCAACCGCATCCGGGGCGGCAGTGGCAGCGGGGGCACAGGGGGAGCGGCCCTGCAGCGGGGATCCGCTGGCGGCAGTGGCGGGGCCGGCGGACTGGTGGGGCGGGCGGTGGATCTGATCCGCCACGAGCCCGTCTACGCCGATGTCTTCCGCTACGTCTTCGGCGACACGCTGGTGTTCGCCACCCTCGCCGACGCCCGCCGGGAACTGGGCCGCTGCCGCGCCGTGACGCTGGAGGGGGAACTGCTGGAGAAGAGCGGCGCCATGACCGGCGGCAGCCTGCAGCAGCGCTCGGGCCAGCTGGGTTTCGGCCGCAGCGGCGACGGCGATGAGGCCGAGCCGCTGCGCCAGCGGCTGCTGGAGCTGGGGGAGAGCCTGCTGGCCTGCCGTCGCCGCGAAGCCGAGCTGGGCCGGAGCCTGGAGGAGGCCCGCCCGGGCCTGCTGGAGCTGCAGCAGCGCCAGGCCGCCCTCCAGGCCGAACGGGGCGCCGCCGAGCGCACCCTGGCCCCACGGCAGCAGCGCCGCGACCAGGTGGCCGGCCGGCGGCGGCAGCTGCAGGAGGCCCACCAGACCGACCACGGCCGGATGGAGGTGCTCGAGCAGACCCTGCCCCCCCTGCGCCAGGCCCTGGAGCAACTGGAGCAGGCCGAGCGCGCCGCCAGCGGCAACGACGACAGTGCCCGCTGGCAGGGGCTCCAGGGCGAACTGGAGCGGGCCGACCGGGCCCTGGTGGAGGCCCGGCGCCAGCGGGACGAACTGGAGGCGGAACGGCGCGACCGGGCCCTGGGGGCGGAGCGGCTGGGCAGCCAGCTGGAGGCCCTCGCCGGGGAGGAACGGCGGCTGGTGGAGGCGGTGCAGGCCCTGGTGGCCGAGCGCCAGCTCTGGAAGGAACGCCAGCAGGCGGAGCAGGAGCGCCGCACCCTGCTGGAGCGCCAGCAGAGCGAGCTGCAGACCCGCTTCGGCGAACGGCGCCGCGCCCGCGACGGGGCCGAAGCCCACCTGGCCGGCCAGCGCCAGGCCCTGCAACAGCGCCAGTGGGAGCTGCAGCGGCGCCAGGAGGAGCGGCTGGCCCTGGCCGAGGAGCAGCGCAGCCACGGCCTGCGGCTGGCCCAGATGGAACGGGAGCTGCCCGACCCCCGCCCCGGGCTGCCCGAAGAGGTGCGCGAGGCCGGCCTGGAGGCGCTGCAGCAGAGCCTGCGCAGCCTGCAGCAGCGCATGGAGGCGCTCGAGCCGGTCAACATGCTCGCCCTCGAGGAGCTGGAGCAGCTGGAGCAGCGCCTGGCCGACCTGGACGACCGCCTGGAGGTGCTCAGCAAGGAGCGGGAGGAACTGCTGCTGCGGATCGAGACCGTGGCCACCCTGCGCCAGGAGGCCTTCATGGAGGCCTTCCGGGCCGTCGACGGCCATTTCCAGACGATCTTCGCCGGCCTCTCCGACGGCGAGGGCCACCTGCAGCTGGAGAACCCCGAGCAGCCCCTCGAGGGCGGCCTGACGCTGGTGGCCCACCCCAAGGGCAAGGCGGTGCGGCGACTGGCCTCGATGTCGGGTGGTGAGAAATCCCTGACCGCCCTCAGCTTCCTGTTCGCCCTGCAGCGCTTCCGTCCCTCGCCCTTCTATGCCCTCGACGAAGTCGACAGCTTCCTGGACGGGGTCAACGTCGAGCGGCTGGCGGCCCTGATCGCCGCCCAGGCGCACCAGGCCCAGTTCATGGTCGTCAGTCACCGCCGGCCGATGATCGCCGCGGCCACCCGCACCATCGGCGTCACCCAGGCCCGCGGCTCCCATACCCAGGTGGTCGGTTTGCCGCCGGCGGCCTGAGCCGACCGCGTGGGCCACAATGGGCCGACCAGGCTGTTCCAGGCCGTGAAGTCGCTCCCGTTCCCCCTGCCGTCCAGCCCCGATCTCCGGATTTGACCTCCCCGATTCCCCCCTCCACCGAGCCCGCCGCCCCCAGCGACCGCCTCTGGCTGCGCTCCGAACTGATGGGCACCCAGGTCATCACCCGGGACACCGGCCGCCGCCTGGGCGTCGTCGGCGAGGTGGTGGTCGACATCGACCGGCGTGAGGTGATCGCCCTCGGCCTGCGGGATAACCCCCTCACCCGTTTCCTGCCCGGCCTGCCCCGCTGGATGCCGCTGGATCGCATCCGCCAGGTGGGTGACGTGATCCTGGTGGATTCCGCCGACTCCCTGGCCGAGGGGTTCAACCCCGAGCGCTACAGCAAGGTCATCAACTGCCAGGTGATCACCGAGTCCGGCGAACAGCTGGGCCGCGTGCTCGGCTTCAGCTTCGACATCGAGACCGGCGAACTCACCACCCTGGTGATCGGTGCCCTCGGCGTTCCCCTGCTGGGGGAAGGGGTGCTCAGCACCTGGGAGATGCCGGTGGGGGAGGTGGTCAGCAGCGGCCCGGACCGGATCATCGTCTACGAGGGGGCCGAGGAGAAGCTCAAGCAGCTCGGCACCGGCCTGCTGGAGAAGCTCGGCATCGGCGGCGCCAGCTGGGAGCAGGAGGAGCGGGACCGCTTCCGCAGCGGAGCCGTTCCCGCCGAGAACCAGTTGCCCGCGGGCCAGCCCACCGTCCAGGAGCAGCGCCGGATCCAGCCGGCGGCCAGCCGCAGCTTCCAGCCCGCCGAAGAGCTGGAGTACGTGGAACTGGAGGAACGGCGCGAGCGGGAGCCCCTGCGCCAGCGCCGCTACCTCGACGACGACCTGCCGGAACCGCGCCAGCGCCCCGAAGCCCGCCCGGCCGAGAGCTACGGGCGCGAGGCCGAGCGGCGCGAGCGGGTGGCGCCGGACCGCTACGACGACCGCGGTCCCGAGCGCACCCCCGATCGCAACCCTTCCCAGCGCTATAGCGACGAGCGCTATCCCCAGGAGCGCTACAGCGAAGATCGCTACGCCGAGGAGCGCATACCAGAAGACCGCTACCCCGAGGAGCGCTACCGGCCCGACCGCGCTTACGAGCCGGAGCAGGATCGCCCCGAGCCGCCCCGGGGAAGGGAACCCCAGCGCGACCCCTACGGCCCACCTGCCGAAGCTCCGCCCCGGGAGGCCCCCCGCGCCAAGGAGCCTGTGGATGTGGAGCCTGAGATCCTCGACGACCCCTGGTGAGAGGGCGGCCTCGCTGCCTCAGCCCTCGTTGAACTGCAGCGACGCCGAATTGACGCAGTAGCGCAGGCCGCTGGGGGTGGGCCCGTCGTTGAAGACGTGGCCGAGGTGGGCGTCGCAGGTGGCGCAGCGGATCTCGGTGCGCTCCATGCCGTGGGAGCGGTCGGTGTGGGTGGTGATCGCTCCGTCACTCACCCCCTGCCAGAAGCTGGGCCAGCCGGTGCCGGAATCGAACTTGCTGGCGGAACTGAACAGCTCGCTGCCGCAGCAGACGCAGTGGTACATCCCGGTGGCCTTGTTGTTCCAGTAGGCGCCGGTGAAGGCCCGCTCGGTGCCCCCCTCACGGGCCACCCGGTACTGCTCGGGCGTCAGCTTCGAGCGCCAGTCAGCGTCGGCGGGGACGGTGCTGGCTGAGGTGGTGGAATCGCTCGGCTGCATGGTGGCGAACCCCGCATGGGGCCATGGTGAGCTGAATCCTATCCAGATCGCACCGGCACCCCGGAGCGCTCCGGCGGCGGCAGCAGGCCCCGCACCATGGCCGCCACCGCCGCCACGGCGCCCGGCTGACCCCGCAGGCTGCGCAGGTCGTCGGCCATGGCCGCCAGGCGCTCGGGATGCTCCAGCCAGTCGGCGGCCTCGGCGGCGATCTGGGCCGGTTCGATCGGCCCCACCCGCTCCGGCACCACGGCGCGGCCGGCCGAGATGTTGGGCCAGGCCAGGAAGCCGCGGTGGCGCATCCGCCAGGCGGTGAGGGCCACCCCCACCAGACGCCGCAGCAGGGGCAGCCGGGCCACCAGCCCCATCCAGCCATCCCAGGCCTGCATCACCGCCAGGTGCTGGGTGGGCACCAGCACGATCATCGGCACCGCCAGGGCCCCCAGCTCGGCGGTGTTGGCCCCCACCGTGGTGAGCGCCAGGGCGCACTGACTCAGGGCGGCATGGGCGGGATGGCGCTCCAGCAGCAGGATGCGGGTGCCGGCCGCCGTGACGATCTCGTCGCCCCGGAGCTGGGGCTCACCGGCTCCCTGGTGGCGGTTCAACGGGTTGGAGGGGCCGCCATAGGCCAGCAGTTCCCGCACCGAGGTGGTGGGCGCCACCGGCAGCAGGAAGCGGCAGCCGGGCCGCAGGGCCGCCAGCCGGTCGGCGGTCTCCAGCAGGAAGGGCACCCCCACCAGCAGCTTGGCCCGCTTCGAGCCGGGCAGCAGGGCCACCCAGTCGCCGGGCGGGAGGGGATCGTCCTGACGGGCCAGGGTTGAAAGATCGGCCATCAGGTCACCCACCACCGTGGCCCGCTGCCGCCAGCGGGGGGCCAGGCGGCCGGCGGCGGTGGGCCCCATCACGGCGATGCGGTCGTTCCAACGGGGCCAGCGGGCCACCCACTCGGCGTAGGTGAGGTGGCGGTAGCCCAGACGGGCCGAGAGCAGCACGGTCCAGAACTGGTCGCCGCCGAGGAACACCACCACGCCCCGCTCGGGCCAGGGGCCGTGGCGGCGGGGCCGCAGCAGCATCCACCAGAACCGGGAGGCCGGCAGCACCCGCTCGAACAGGCCCCAGCCCTCGGCCACCCGATGCTCCGCCCCGGTGGCGTTGGGGCAGGGCACGAGCACCAGCCGCAAGCTGGTGCTGGCGGCGGGATCTCGGGGCCTCAGGGGCTGCAGCCGATGGAGCTGCTCCGCCAGCGGGCGCACCCAGGTGCTCAGCTCCCCGGGGCCGTTGCTGACCAGCACGATCGCGCTGCCTGCGGCTGGAGCGGAGACCGGCGACGGCTGGGTCAAGAGAACCGCAGGTTCCGGGGGACGGGGGCGGGAAAAGAAAAATGCGGATGGCGAGACTTGAACTCGCAAGGCCGAAGCCACACGCCCCTCAAACGTGCGTGTCTACCAATTCCACCACATCCGCGTGGTCGGAGCGGGCCGGGGCCCTCACCGACTGAGCAATATACGCACAGGCTTCCCCACCCCCGGCGACCCTGGGACAGGGGCGGCGCCGGTGAGCACTGATACAGTCCGCCCCGGCACGGCCGCACCCCCGCCAGCCCCTTCGCCCGGACCTGCACGGATGCCCATCGGCAAGCTGCTGATCGCCAACCGCGGCGAAATCGCCCTCCGCATCCTGCGCAGCTGCCGGGAGCTCGGCATCGCCACGGTGGCCGTCTACAGCACGGTGGACAAGAATGCCCTGCACGTGCAGCTGGCCGATGAAGCCGTCTGCGTGGGCGAGGCCCCCAGCAGCCGCAGCTACCTCAACGTTCCCAACATCCTGGCCGCCGCCACCTCCCGCGGCGCCGACGCCATCCACCCCGGCTACGGCTTCCTGGCGGAGAACGCCGACTTCGCCGAGAAGTGCCTCGACCACGGCCTCATCTTCGTGGGCCCCTCGCCGGCCTCGATCCTGGCCATGGGCGACAAGTCGACGGCCAAGATCACCATGCAGCGGGTGGGTGTCCCCACGATCCCCGGCAGCGAGGGGCTGCTGGAGGATCCCTCCGAAGCCGCCACCCTCGCCGCGGCCATGGGCTACCCGGTGATGATCAAGGCCACCGCCGGCGGCGGCGGCCGGGGCATGCGCCTGGTGCCGGAGGCCAGCCAGCTTGAGGCCCTGTTCCGGGCCGCCCAGGGGGAGGCGGAGGCCGCCTTCGGCAACCCGGGCCTCTACATGGAGAAATTCATCGACCGGCCCCGGCACGTGGAAGTGCAGGTGCTGGCCGACCGCCACGGCAACGTGGTGCACCTGGGGGAGCGCGACTGCTCGATCCAGCGCCGCCACCAGAAGCTGCTGGAGGAGGCCCCGAGCCCGGGGCTCGATCCCGAGCTGCGCCGCCGCATGGGCGAGGCGGCGGTGGCGGCGGCCCGCAGCATCAACTACGAGGGGGCCGGCACGGTCGAGTTTCTCGTGGACCGCACGGGCGCCTTCTACTTCATGGAGATGAACACCCGCATCCAGGTGGAGCATCCCGTCACCGAGATGGTGACGGGCATCGACCTGATCGCCGAGCAGCTGCGCATCGCCGGAGGAGAGCCGATCTCCGTCCGCCAGGACCAGATCCACATCACCGGCCACGCCATCGAGTGCCGCATCAACGCCGAGGATCCGCGCCACAACTTCCGGCCCGCCCCGGGCAAGATCACCGGCTGGCTTCCCCCCGGCGGACCGGGCGTGCGCATCGACAGCCACGTCTACACGGGCTACGAGATCCCGCCCTTCTACGACTCCCTGATCGGCAAGCTGATCGTCTGGGGGGTCGACCGCGACCACGCCATCCGGCGCATGCGCCGGGCCCTGTCGGAATGTGCCGTCACCGGGATCCCCACCACCATCGAGTTCCACCTGGCTCTGCTGGATCGCAAGGAGTTCCAGCGCGGTGAGGTCTGGACCAAGTTCGTCGAAGAGGAGATGCTGAACCGCTGAGCGGGCCCCAGCTCAGCCTCCGGGCCCCAGCTCAGCCGACGGCCTGGCTGCGCAGCAGGGCCAGGGTGACGAGCCCCTGCTGACCCACCAGCAGCTCCCGCAGCAGGCTGATCAGCCCCACCCAGACCACCGGGGTCACGTCGACGCCGCCGATGGGCTGGATCAGGCGGCGGGTGAGGGCCAGAACCGGCTCGGTGGGCGCACCCACGATCCGCATCACCCCCTTGGTGAGGTCCACGCTCGGGTACCAGGTGAGGACGATGCGGAACAGGAACAGCAGGGTCCAGCCCGCCAGGAGCAGCCCCAGGGCCAGGTGCAGGAGGGGCAGGAGGGCCGGTGCGGAAAGGGCCGGGGCCGTCACAAAGCTCTAAGCGTCGGAACCCCGATCGTAGGAAGCCGCCGTCACTGCCTAGGATCCGCCGAGCTGTCCGGCGCGAACCCCTGCCATGACCCCATCCCTCGCCAACTTCCTCAGCAGCCTCGGTTGGGGCGCGGTCATCGTGGTGATCCCCATCGCCATCGCCCTGGTGCTGATCAGCCAGAACGACCAGCTCGACCGGCGCCTCTGATCCGACGGGCCCCCTGCGCCTGCCGATGACACGGCGGGCGCGGTCCTTAGAGTGGGGCCCGTCGCCCGGGTGAACCGCCGTGGTCAACGCCAGCCTCAACTGGGCCAGCATCGTCGGCATCGTCCTGGCGGTCGGTGGAGCCTTCCTCTACTTCATGAGGAGCTTCAAGCCGGCCCTGGCCCGGGACTACGACGTGTTCTTCGCCGCCATCGGCCTGCTCTGCGGTGGCATCCTCTTCTTCCAGGGCTGGCGCCTGGATCCGATCCTGCAGTTCGGCCAGTTCCTGCTGGCCGGCACCACGGTTTTCTTCGCCTACGAGAGCGTGCGCCTGCGGGGGGTGACCACCGAGCAGGCCCGCCGCTCCTCCTATTTCGACGACGAGGAGCCCGCCGCCCCCTTCCGGCCCCGTGGTGGCCTCGGCGGCGGCCGCAGCTGGGACGACGAGCCCGACCGGTTCGATGAGCCCGAACCGCTGCGGCGCCGCATCCCCTCCCGCGAAGAACCCGAGGACGACTTCTACCGGCCGCGCCGCCCGAGCCGGGCCGCCATCCCCGAGCGGGCCGCCAGCCGCCGTGACGAGCCGGACGCCTGGGACAACCCGCGGGGCGAGCGCCCTTCGGGCCGCCCCGAACGGCCCCCCCTCGACGATCTCCCGGACCGGGTTGCCGGTCGCTACAGCGCCGGTGGCCAGGGCCGCTCCGCCCCCAGTGATTTCGGCGCCCGCCGCCGGGACCGCGACAGTGCCCCGGAACCCCGCCGCGGCTCCCGTCCGGTGGCGGCGGCCGATGCGGCCCCCCGCTCCCCCCGCCGGGGCACCGCCCCGACGGGCCGTGAGCCCGGCCCCGCAGCCGCCGGTCCCCAGGGAACACCGATGGGAACCCCGATCCGCCCCAGCTCCCGCGGCGGCGCCGCCGATGACGTCAGTGATGCCGACTTCTCGCCGATGGCCAGCGGCCGGCCCCGGCCCCCGGCCCCGGAGACCCGACCGCCGGCGGCAGAGCCTCCCGCCCGTCCCTCCACCGCCAGGGACAACAGCTCCCGTTTCGACGACTGAGCCGCAGCCCTGCCGGCTGCGCCGCCCCTCTGCCACCCGCCCGCCGCTGCTGGCCGTGGCGCTCCTGGCCCTGCTGCTCTCCGGCTGCGGCAGCTGGAGCTGGGGCCGCCGCAGCGCCGGTCCGGTGGGCTGGGGCAGCACCGACCGCCAGGATCCGGCCCTGAGCGGCAACGGCCGCGTCCTGGCCAGCGTGGTGCGCCGGGACGGCCGCGACACGGTGCTGCTGCAGGAGCAGCCCTCCGGCACGGTCCTGCCGCTGCGCCATTTAGGCCGGCTGCAGCCGCACCGCTCCCCGTCCCTGAGCTGGAACGGCCGCTATCTGGCCCTGCTGGTCCAGGAGGGTCCGGAACGGCGGGTGGTCATCGAGGATCGGGCCACCGGACGGCTGCACCGCCTGCCGCTGCCGGGCAGCCTCGTGCCTGAAAGCCTCAGCCTGGCCCCCGACGGCCGGCGCATCGCCATCGCCACCGAGGGGGACGGCCGCTCCCGGGTGCAGCTGTACGACCTCACCGCCCTGCTGGAGCCGGACCTGCCCGCCGGTCTGCCCGTGCGGGGTGCGCCGGGTGAGGCCCCATGACGGCGGGGGCCAGCAGCCGGATAAGGGCGGCAGCGGTGGCGATCGTGGCGGCCCTGCCGGTGCTGCTGGCGGGCTGTCTGGGCCCCCTGCCCCAGCCGCTGATGGGACTGAACCAGCGCCTCGAGGCCGCCGGTCCCGCCCGGGCCCCCTCCCTGTCCGGCGACTGGTTGGCCCTGATCGTCAGCAGGGGCGGCCGCGACCGTGTGGAGCTGGTGGACCTGCAGCGCTTGCAGCCCGTGCCCCTGCCCGGTCTGGAACGCCCCGACGCCCAGCCCCTGAGCGTGGCGGTGGATGGCCGCGGCGAGCGGCTGGCCCTGGTGCGCCAGCTGGAGGGGCGGACCGAGCTGGTGCTCTACCGCCGCAACCTGATGGCCCTGCAGCCGGTGCCGCTCCAGCCCCCCGGCGTGCCTCGACGGGTGTCCCTGCGGGCCGACGGCCGGGAGCTGGCGGTGGAGGTGAGCCGCCAGGGCCAGTGGCAGGTGGATCTGATCGCCGTGCCCTGATCAGGGCACCAGGCCAGCCCAGTGCAGGAAGGTGTCGTGGCTGAGGGCCTCGATCAGCAGAACGGCGACGAAGCCGAGCATGGCGAAACGGCCGTTGACCCGCTCGGCGTAGCCGCTCCAGCCGAAGGCCGGCACCTCGGAGGTGGTGGCGCTGGTGGCGGGCGGGATAGTGGCGGCCGGGGATGCGTCGGCTGATGGGTTGGCGGAAGGGTCGCTCATCGGATCAGTCCTCGCGGCCAAAGGTATAGCCGGCCGCCGGAAGCAGGCGCCAGCCGGCCGAGCCGTCGAGCTCGAGCACCGTGTCGTGGTAAGCGGTGAGGGTGGGCCGGTGGCCGACGCTCACGAAGGCCATCTCCCGCTGCACCAGCAGTTCGTAGAGCGCCTTCTCGGTGGCCACGTCGAGGGCGCTGGTGGCCTCGTCGAGCACCACGAACCGGGGGGAGTTGAGAAGGAGGCGGGCGAAGGCCAGGCGCTGCTGCTCGCCGAGGGAGAGCAGCCGGGGCCAGTCCTGCTTGATGTCGAGGTCGGGATAGCGATGCACCAGCTCGGGCAGGCGCACCTCCTCGAGCACGTGGCGCAGCTGCTCGTCGCTGAAGCGGTCGGTGGGCTGGGGGTAGCAAAGCTGCTCCCGCAGGCTGCCCAGCAGCATGTAGGGCTTCTGGGGGATGAACATCAGCTCGCCCACCGGCGGCCGCTGCACGTTGCCGGCGGCCGGCGGCCAGAGGCCGCTCACCAGCCGCAGGAAGGAGGTCTTGCCGCAGCCCGACGGGCCCACCACCAGCAGCCGCTGGTTGGCGGTCACCTCCAGGCTGAGGTCCTGCACCAGCAGGCGGTTGGTGCGGGGGGGCACCAGATCCACGTGGCTCACCAGGATCGATTCGGGACGCACGGCACCGGCCCCGGCCCCCATGGCACCACCGGCGGAGGCCTGCTCGGCGGCCACGAACTCGGCCATCTCGGCGCTGATCGATTCCACCTTGCCCTGGAAGCCCTCAAGACGGCTGATGGAGGCGGAGAAGGCGGCCAGCCGGTCGATGTTGTTGACGATGTAGCTGACGGAGAACAGCACCTGGGAGAAGGCGATGCTGGCCTGCCCGAAGACACCGAAATCCACCTCCTTGGCGAAGTAGATCGGCGCGATCACCAGCCAGGGCAGGAAGCGGGAGAAGTAGTCGTAGGAGCGCTGGATGACGCTGATCAGCGCCTCCCAGATGATCAGGCGGTTGTAGTTGACGATCACCCCATCGAGGCGGCGCTCACCCTCCTTCTGCTCCTGGCGCTCACCCCGGTAGAAGGCGATCGATTCGGCGTTGTCGCGGATGTGGACCAGGCCGTAGCGGAAATCGGCCTCCAGCTTCAGCTGCTGGTAGTTGAGGTTCACCAGCTTGCGGCTGGCGAACACGATCAGGGCCGTGCCGCCCACCGAATAGGCCAGCAGCCACAGGGCCAGGGTCTGGTTGATGCTCCAGAGAACGATGATGAAGCTGAAGAAGGTGAGCAGAGCGGAGATGATCTCCACCGTCACGCTCAGGCTGGTGGCGGTGAAACTGGCCGCGTCCTGGGAGATCCGCTGGTCCGGGTTGTCGATCTCCTCAACGGACTCATCGTTGGGGTTGAGAACGTAGTAGGCCCGGTTGGTGAGGTAGCGGCCCAGCATGCGGCCGCTGAGCCACTCCCGCCACAGCAGGCCCAGCTTGGGAATCAGGTAGCTCTGAATGGCGCGGATTGGCAGGGCCAGCACCAGGCAGAAGGCGTAGATCGCGACGATCTTCCAGAACTCCTCCGCCTTGTACGCCACCAGGGCGTTCTCGATGTTCCGGGCGATGAAGCTGATGCCGACGTTGATGCCGTTGATCACCAGGATCAGCAGGGCGATGATGCCCAGCAGCAGCCAGGGCAGCCAGCGCCCCTGGCGCAGCTTGGCCCGCAGGCTGATGAAGGCGCCCAGGCCGGCCGCGAACAGCACCATGATCACGATGCCGATCGGCCCGCTCCAGACCGCGGCCACCTGCTCGGGAACCCCGGGCAGGAAGCGGTTGCGCAGCTCGGGGATCCAGGCCCCGGCCGCCGCCACCACGCCGGTGAGCAGCAGCAGGGTGAAGCCCACCACCACCGCCAGCAGGGCCACCACCAGGAGCAGGAACTGGCCGCTGCCGCCGCCGCCTTCGTCGAGGGGCAGGAAGTAGGGCTGGGCCAGGCGCTGCAGCTTGCCCAGCTGCTCGCGAAGGGCCTTCAGGGGGGTCATGGGCGTGGGCAGATCGCGCCATTCTCACCGCCGGCCCGACCCGGCCGGGGCCGCGGTGTGCAGCCGGTCATCAGCCCGGGGGCCAGGCCAGCGGACGGCCGCCGATCACGTGCAGGTGCAGGTGGAACACGGTCTGGCCGGCCTCGGCGCCGCTGTTGATCACGGTGCGCCAGCTCTCGAGCCCCTCCAGCCGGGCCACCTTGGCCGCCACCAGCAGCAGGTGGCCCAGCAGGGCCTGGTGCGCTTCGGTGGCCTCCCCCAGCTGGGCGATCGGCTCGCGGGGAATCACCAGCACGTGCACCGGCGCCTGGGGGTTCACATCCCGGAAGGCCAGGCAGAGGTCGTCGGCGTAGACCTCCTGGCAGGGAATCTCGCCGCGCAGGATGCGGCCGAAGATGGTGTCGCTGCTGGCCATGGGACGCCGGGGAGTGGTCGGGAGGTGGCACTGGACGGGCAGTGGGCTCCGAAGGGATGTTGGCACGGTGCAGCAGCGGGGCCCTGCGGGGCGTGGAGGCCCTGCCGGTGACGGTGGAGGTGGACATCGCCCCGGGGCTGCCGGGGCTGCGGGTCGTGGGCCTGGCGGATGCGGCGGCCCAGGAGTCGCGGGAGCGGGTGCGGGGGGCGCTGCGCAATGGCGGCCTGCGGGTGCCCCTCACCCGGGTGGTGGTCAACCTGGCCCCCGCCGACCTGCCCAAGGCGGGCCCAGGCTTCGATCTGCCCATCGCCCTGGGGCTGCTGGTGGCCAGCCAGCAGCTGGCGGCCGCCCAGGTGGAGGGGATCTGGAGCGCGGGGGAGCTGGGCCTCGACGGCCGGCTGCGGCCGATCCGGGGGGTGCTGGCCCTGGCCCTGGCGGCGCGGCGGCACGGGGCCCGGGCCCTGGTGGTGCCGGCGGCCAACGCCACCGAGGCCGCACTGGTGGAGGGGCTGCCCGTCTGGGGGGCCGACCATCTGGGGGAGGTGGTGGCCCTGCTGCGGGATCCGGGACGTGCGGCGGCGCCCGCGACGGCGGTGCCACCGGAGCCGGCGCTGCCCGCCCCCGATCTGGCCGAGGTGCGGGGCCAGGCCCACGGCCGGCGGGCCCTGGAGATCGCCGCGGCCGGCGGCCACCATCTGCTGCTGGTGGGGGCGCCCGGCAGCGGCAAGACGATGCTGGCCCGGCGGCTGCCGACGCTGCTGCCCCCCCTGGCGCACCAGGAGGCCCTGGAGGTCACCCAGCTCCACTCCCTGGCCGGGCTGCTGGGGGAGGGGGCCGGCCTGCGGCGTCAGCGCCCCTTCCGCAGCCCCCACCACGGCTGCTCCGCCGCCGCCCTGATCGGTGGCGGCGCCGTGCCCCGGCCGGGGGAGCTGAGCCTGGCCCACCACGGCGTCCTGTTCCTCGATGAGCTGGCGGAGTTCCGCCGTGAGGTGCTCGACCAGCTGCGTCAGCCCCTGGAGGAGGGGGAGCTGTGGATCAGCCGCGCCCGGCAGCGCTGCCGCTTCCCCAGCCGCGTGCTGCTGGTGGCGGCCACCAACCCCTGCCCCTGCGGCTGGTACGGCGACCCCAGCCAGAGCTGCCGCTGCGGCGAAGCCCAGCGCCGCCGTCACTGGGGACGGCTCTCCGGGCCCCTGCTCGACCGGATCGACCTGCAGGTGGTGATGCGCCGCCCGGAGGCCCGGGATCTGGGCGGGGCCTACCGGGAGGCCCCGCAGCACGGGGCCCCTGGCGGCGAAGCCAGTGCGGTGGTGGCGCAACGGGTGGCGGCGGCGCGCCGGCGGATGGGCGAGCGCAACCCGCAGGGGGCGGCCAACGGCCAGCTGGATGGGCCCTCCCTGGCTGCCGTGGTGGATCCGGCGCCGGAGGCCCTGGCGCTGTGGGAGCGCGCCATCAACCAGCGACGCCTCTCCGCCAGGGGGGCGGAGCGGGTCTTGCGGGTGGCCCGCACGATCGCCGATCTGGCCGGCGAGGAGCGGGTGGCCAGCGGCGCCATCGCCGAGGCCCTCAGCTACCGCTCCTTCGACCGGATTGACTAAGGGAGTGGCTCGGCCGCAACGAAGCAGCCGTCAGGGACGCCGGCGCCGGGGCGGGCTGTCGCTGTAGGGCTGAACGCCGATCAGGGGCGGCCGGTTCTGGGCTTCCTCACCGGGGTTTCCCCAGGCGTGGTTGATGGTGTCGGCCAACCAGTGGCCGAAACGCTCAAGCGCTGAGGCAGACCGTGTGTGGCCTGCGGTGGAGGCGACCGGATGGCCCATGGACCCTGCTGCGATGGCCCCTCCAGCCTGGAGGCGGAGGGAGGTCAGGGCAACAGGTACAAGCACCTGAAACGGCGCTCCCGAGGCCAGGCTCAGCGGCGACGGCGGCGCTGCTGGGCCTTGCGCTTGTACTTCTCGGTGGGGGTTTCGTGGTGGCGCAGCCGCTTCAGATCGGCAAAGATGCCCGCCTTGGACACCTGGCGCTTGAAGCGGCGCAGGGCCGATTCGATGCCTTCGTTTTCGCCGACGGTGACCTGGGTCATGAAGTACTGCTGAGACGTTCGCAGCGTTGCACCCTAGCAAGCGGGGCTTCGCCCCCCCTCAGAGCTTGGTGGCGGGGATCGCCGGGGGAGCCACGGGCTGCTGGGCGGCGGCGGGAGCCGACTCGCTGGCGGGGTCCACGGCCGTGGGCCGGGCCGGCGACGGAAGCACCCGGCGCCCGGCGGCGGCAGGCCTGCTGGTCGGTGCTGACGCGGCTGGCTGGCTGGTTGGGGCCGCGGGCTCAGGCTTGCCGGTGGTGGCACGGGCCGGCGTGCCAGTGGCGGCGGCGGGCTGGCTCGGCCGGGCGGGATCCATCGGGGCGGGCTGGGCGGCGGTGGCCGCCGTTCCGGGCCAGCTGTCGGCATAGACGTACAGGTGGCCGAGGTTGCGGCCGCCGAACTGGCGCCGCATCAGCCGCCAGCCCGGCTCCAGATGGAGCTTGAGGAAACCGGCCGCACTGCCCCGGGTGCGGGCCACCACCATCTCAGGGCCGGCCCCGGCCTTGGTGGGGAAGGCAAGCAGCAGCATGTCGCCGCCGCTGCGGGTGACCATCAGCCGGTACGAGGTGGCCAGGTCCTGGCCGCCCACCCGCACCGAGTAGCCGTTGGCGTCGATGTAGCGGTTGCAGATGCCGGTGAAATCGAAGGTGGCCAGCAGGGGGTTCACCGGGGACGGCAGGCCCGCGCCCACCTCGAAGCAGGGGCGCACCGGCTTGAGCTGCTCGTAGATGTTGAGCTGGGCCTTCTCGCCCCGGGTGCCGATGGGGGCCGCCACCATCAGGAAGCTCTGCTGATCCACCTCAGCGGCGGCGAACAGGGCGGAAGCGCGGACGGGTGCGGGGACGGCGGTGGCCAGGGTGGTGGCCAGCACCGTCAGGGCCGCCAGGCCTGCGCGGGGGAGCACGGGGAAGGTCACGGCGTTCATCGAAGCGGCCTGAATCGTATGAACGGCAACCACCGGAAACCAGCCCATGTGTCCCAATCAGCCGGCCGGTTGTCGGGCCGGCCGGGGGCTAGCAGCGGGGGCGCAGCGGGACTGCCGCGTGCTCAGGCGGGCTTGTTGATCCGGATCGCCACCAGCAGCGCCAGCACCGTGCCCGGCAGGCTGCCGGCCAGGATCCAGCGGGTGGCCTGGACGCCCAGATCAGGGTCGCCGTAGGAGAGCTCGAAGATCGATCCGGTGGCGGCGATGCCGAGCAGGCAGGCCAGGCCCAGAAAGAGGCCGGCCAGGGGTTTCATCGGCATGGCAATCAGCGGATCGACTGGACGTCGGAGCGGCGGAAGCCCTGCTGCTGCAGGCCCTCGTTGAGGCTGAGCTCGTCGGTGACCCGATCGACGAACAGCACACCGTTGAGATGGTCCATCTCGTGCTGGATGCAGCGGGCCAGCAGGCCGTCGGCCTTGAGGCGGCGGGGGCGGCCCGTCTCGTCGCGGAAGCTCACCTCCACCACCGACGGACGCACCACATCGAGGTAGACCCCGGGGATGCTGAGACAACCCTCCTCGTAGGTGTTGAAGGAGGCCCCGGCGGCGGTGATCTCCGGGTTGATCAGCACCAGCGGCGGGGTGGCGGCCTCCTCCAGATCCAGATCGATCACCAGCAGCTGGCGATGCACGCCCACCTGGGGGGCCGCCAGGCCGATGCCCTTGGCGGTGTACATGCTGCGGAGCATGTCGCGGGCCAGATCCCGGATCGAGGCATCCACCTTGCTGATCCGGCGGGCCGGGGCCCGCAGCTCCTTCGAGCCCAGCTTGTGGATCTCCAGGGGTGGCCGCTCCACCGGCACCTTCGGCACCAGCACGGAGTTGCCGCCCTGTTCGGCCGACCGTGCCATCTGGGCGAAGCTGCGGGCCAAGTCGTCACCTGAAACGATGGCTGGATTCTAGAAGCAGCCTGCGGAGGACTCAGTGGGGGCGCAGCCATGGCGGGACACGGAGCCCTTGCCCGCCGAGCTGGCGGTCGGCCGGACAGGCGGCGTGGCCGAACCACGGCTGGAGGGGGGGCGCCTGTTCTGGCTGGAGCAGCGACCCGACGAGCGGGGACGCACCACCCTGATGGGGCGAAGCGGGGCCGGCGCAGCAGCCGTGGACCTGACCCCGGGGACCTGGAACCTGCGCACCCGGGTGCATGAGTACGGCGGCGGCGCCTATGCGGTATCGGGCGATCAGGTCGTGTTCGTCGACGACGGCGACCGCAGCCTCTGGCGGCTCGACCTGGCCGGCCCCAAATCAACGACGGCCGCAGAAGCACCCCGGCGGCTCACCGCCCCGCCCGACCCGGAGCGGCCGCGGGCCTTCGCCGATGGCCTGATCGACCGGCGGCATGGTCGCTGGATCGGCGTGATGGAGCAGGACGGCCTCGACCGGCTGGTGGCCGTGCCCCTGGCGGGGGGTGAACCGGAGCTGCTGCACCAGCCGGCCGATTTCTGCGGCTACGCGGTGCTGGCACCGGACGGCGGCCACCTGGCCTGGGTGAGCTGGGAGCAGCCGTTCATGCCCTGGGAGCGCAGCCAGCTCTGGCTCGCCGCCATCGATGCGGCCGGGCAGCTGCGCCAGGCCCGGCCCATCGCCGGCTCGGCGGCCGGGGATCCCCAGGGGATTTCGGTGTTCCAGCCCCTCTGGCTCGACGACGGCTCCCTGGTGGTGGCCAACGACCGCAGCGGCTGGTGGAACCTGGAACGGCTGGCGGACGTGGCCGCCTTGGGGCCGGACACACCGCCGCACTGGCAGCCGCTGTGTCCCATGGAGGCGGAGTTCGGCACGCCGCAGTGGGTGTATGGCCTGCGCACCACGGCCTGGGATGGCACCCGGCTGCTGGCGGCGGTCTGCCGCCAGGGGCGCTGGGAACTGGGCCGGCTGGGCCTCGACGGCGGCCCCTGGGAGGCAATCCCCCTGCCCTTCAGCGACCTGGCGGCCCTGGGCGCCGAAGCGGGCCGGATAGTGGCGGTGGCCGCCGCCCCTGCCATCGGCCAGGGGCTGCTGGAGCTGGACACGGCCAGCGGCACCTGGCAGCACACGCCCGCCGCCCCTGCGCCGCTGGCGGCCGGGGCGTTCAGCCAGCCGGAACCCCTCTGGTTCGACGGCCATGGCGGGGCGCCCACCCAGGCCTGGTACTACCCGCCCCGGGGCGGCAGCCGCGCCGATGCCCCCCTGCTGGTGAAGGGCCACAGCGGCCCCACCGCCATGGCCGGCACGGGGCTCAACCTGACCATCCAGTTCTGGACCAGCCGCGGCTGGGGTGTGGTGGACGTCAACTACGGCGGCTCCACCGGCTTCGGGCGGGCCTACCGGCAGCGGCTCGACGGCCAGTGGGGTGTGGTGGACGTGGCCGACTGTGCCGCCGCCGCCCGGGCCGTGGTGGCGGCGGGCCGGGCCGACCCGGGCCGGGTCGCCTTCGAGGGCGGCAGTGCCGGGGGCTTCACCGTGCTGGCGGCCCTGTGCTTCACCGACGTGTTCACGGCGGGGGCCGTCCGCTACCCGGTGACCGATCCGGAGGCCCTGCTGGCCGTGGAGCATCGCTTCGAGGCCCGCTACACCGAGACCCTGATCGGCCCCTGGCCCGGGGCCCGGGCCCTCTACGAAGCCCGCTCACCCCTGCGGCATGCGGAGCGGATCACGGCGCCGGTGGTGTTCTTCCATGGCCAGGACGACCGGGTGGTGCCGGCGAGTCAGAGTGAGCGGATGGTGGATGCCCTGCAACGACGCGGACTGGAGACGGAACTGCACCTGATTCCCGGAGAGGGCCACGGCTTCCGTGAGCGCGGTGTGCGCACCGCGGTGCTCGAGGCCACCGAAGCCTTCTTCCGCCGCCAGTTCCGCCTGTGAGCGCCGCGCTGGTGCCGGGGGTGGTGGAGGGCGTGGAGTGGCTGGCGCTGGCCCTGGCGGCCCTCACGGTGCTGCTGCTGATCGGCGCCGGCATCGGCGGCCTGCTGGGCATGAAGCGCTGGGGGCTGCCGGAGGCCCTGCTGGCCGGAGCGCTGGGGCTGGTGGTGGCCCCGGCCGGGCTGGTGCCCCTGCTGCCGCAGCGGGTCATCGACCTCTGGGACCAGCTGCCCCTGCCCCTGCTGACCCTGGTGTTCGCCACCCTGCTGCTCGGCAAGCCGCTGCCGAAGCTGTGGGGCCTGTGGCGCCCGCTCTCGGCCCAGGTGCTGCTGGCCCTGACTCTGGCCTTCGGCCAGTTCCTGGTGGGGGGCCTGGCGGTGCTGCTGGTGCTGCAGCCCTGGCTGGGGGTGAGCCCGGTGATGGCCTGCCTGATCGAGGTGGCCTACGAGGGCGGCCACGGCTCGGCCGCCGCCATGGGGCCCACCTACGAGCGGCTGGGGCTGGAGGGGGCCCAGGCCCTGGGTCTGGCCATGGCCACCGTCGGGCTGCTGGTGTCCACGGTGGTGGGCGGCCTGCTGGTGGTGCTGGGTCGGGCCCGGCGCTGGCTGATGTTCCCCGACGCGCTGCCGATCGAGGAGGCGATGGCGATCGTCGAAGGGGAGACCCCGCCGCTGCAGGAGGTGTCGATGGATCTGCCCATGGAGGAAGGCACTGTGGAGGTGCCGGCGCTGTGGCGGCAGCTCGCCGACTGGGCCGTGAACCTGGGCCTGGCGGGGGTGGCGGTGCTGTTCGGCTGCGGGGCGTTGGCGGCCCTGCGGGTTGTCGCCGACGCCAGCGGCGGCGTCTTCGCCCTGGTGATTGATGCCCTGCCCGTGTTCCCCCTGGCCCTGGTGGGCTCCCTCCTGGTGCGCCTGATCCTGGAGAAGAGCGGCCAGACCCAGTGGGTCTCCACAGCCATCCAGGGACGGACCGGCACGATCTCGGCCGATCTGCTGATCACCGCCGCCACCGCCTGCCTGGACCTGAGCCTGCTGGCCCACGACTGGATCCCCCTGACGGTGCTGGCGGTGGTGGGCCTGCTCTGGAACCTGGGGGTGATCCTGCTGCTGGCGCCGCGGATCCTGCCGAGCGACTGGTTCGAGCGGGCGATCATCGAATTCGGCCAGGCCACGGGGGTGGCCGCCAGCGGCCTGCTGCTGCTGCGCATGGCCGACCCGGGCGACCGCAGCCAGGCGGTGACAGCCTTCTCGATCAAGCAGCTGCTGCTCCAGCCCCTGCTGGCCGGGGGCGTGATCACCGTGGTGGCCCCCCTGGTGGTGGACGGCTGGGGGCTGCCGGCGTGGACCGGCCTCTGCCTGGCCCTGGTGGTGCTCTGGAGCGGGCTGGGCCTGTGGCTGGCGGCGCGGGCGAAGGCGCCGACCTGAGCCGCCAGCCGGTTCCCATCGGACGGCGGCGATGGGGAAACTCCGATCGGCCCTCACCGGTCGGCCATCACGGCGGTCAGCACTGAGATGATTCGCCCCGGATCCCCCGTTCGGCGAGCCCAGGGCAACGATGTCGCGTTCCACGTCCTATCGCGCGGAAATCGACGGGCTGCGGGCCCTCGCCGTGATCGCGGTGATCATCAATCACTTCGATACCAGGCTGCTGCCGAGCGGCTATCTGGGCGTCGATATCTTCTTCGTGATTTCCGGCTATGTCATCACCGCCTCGCTGAGCAACCGCACCAGCACGGGACTGGGCGATCTGCTCGGTGGTTTCTATGTCCGTCGCATCAAGCGACTGCTGCCGGTTCTGCTGATCTTCGTTCTGATCACCAGTCTTCTCGTCTGCCTGTTCGATCCCTATCCAGCCCTGTCGCTCAACACAGGCATCGCCTCACTGTTCGGCCTTTCCAACATCTATCTGTGGCTGCAGTCCACCGACTACTTCGGGGAGGCCACCCAGCTGAATGCCTTCACCCACACCTGGTCCCTGGGTGTCGAGGAACAGTTCTATCTGGTCTTCCCCGTGATCGTCTGGGCCACCGGCTGGTCCGTGAAATCCCCCGGCAGCCGCCGACATCTGATCACCTGGCTGGCGGTTCTGAGTGCCCTGTCCCTGCTGGCCTTCGTCGTCCTGTACACCCGCCAGCAGGCGGCGGCCTACTTCCTGATGCCGACACGGTTCTGGGAAATCGGCGCCGGCTGCCTGATCTTTCTCTGCCAGTCCAGAGCTGCCCCTGAGGCTCCGGCCCGGCGAGGGTCGCCGCTGCTGCTGAGCGCGGCCCTGGTGGCGACCCTGTTCCTGCCGTTGGCACTCGGACGGGCGGCGACGATCCTGATGGTGCTGATCACGGCGGCCTGGATCGTCCAGATGCGGGCGGACTCGCCCCTGCGTCGCGGCTTTTCCCATCCGACGTTGGTCGGAATCGGCCTGATCTCCTATTCCCTCTATCTGTGGCACTGGGCCGTGCTGGTGATCAGTCGCCAGACCATCGGCCTGCACTGGTGGTCCTTCCCGTTCCAGACGGGGCTCATGGTGCTGCTGGCCATGGGCTCGCACCGCTTCGTGGAGACGCCCTTCCGGAGCAGGGCGTGGTCGGCGGCGGACCGTCGCACCATCGCCTACGGCCTCGCTGCCGCCACTGGGGCGGCCCTGCTGCTGTGGCCGCTGAACCGCTGGCAGTGGAGCCGGTTCCTGTTCACGGGCACGAAGGATGCGGGGGAGGATCGCATCGCCCGCCATCTCAAGCCATCGCTGAGCGCAGGCACGACGGCCGAGAGCCGACGGCTGGCCTCCTGCAGCTTCTCCACCCAGCTCCCGTCCCGGGAGACATGGGCTGAAACCTTCGCCCGAAGCTGTCTGTTCAACGCCGGCGGCCCCGGGCCTCTGGTGGCCCTCGTGGGCGACAGCCACGCGGAGGCTGCCTTCCCGATCGCGGACAGCCTGGCCAGGGAGGGCCACAGCGTCTTCTTCACCGCCCGCCTGGGCTGTGTCTTCCCCGGACAGGGGGAGGCCAATCCGGGCTGCTACGCCCAGATGGAGGAGACGGCCGCCTTCCTGATCGATCAGTTCCGCCGGCGCGGCGGAGGGGTGGTGATCGTCGATTCCTTTCTGCAAGGACATTTCGGCCACCAGGGCCACATGCGTCGCCAGTTCCTGGCCAACCCGTCCGGCGATGCCGGCAGCGTGGATCGCAATCTGGCCGATTACGCCAGGGCCCTGGATGGCCTGGCCACCCGGCTCCAGGGGGTGAACGGCAAGCTCGTGATCATCGGCCCCAAACCGGACCACGAGTTCTATGCCGCCAGGCGTGAGGAAACCTCAGCCCGTTGCAACCGACAGTGGTTCACACCCTTCGCCGGCAGGCAATGCCGGGGTGATCAATTCGGTACGGCCAAGGCGGCGATTCTGGAGCGCACCGGCGCGATCCGTGACACCCTCGAAGCGGTCAGCCGCAGACATGACAATGTCCATCTTTACGACCCGCTGCCCTGGCTGTGCCGTGACGGAATGACCTGCCCGGTCTTTCTTGGTGATCGGTCGCTGTATGCGGATTCCAACCACTTCAGCCGGCTGGGGGCCCTGCACCTGCTCACCGATCTGCGGCGCTTCCTGGGTGCCAACGACCTGCTCCCGGCCGCTACCGCCGCCCCCCCGCGCCCCTGATCTCACCCCTAGGCGCGCTTAACGCACCGTCGCGCCGAGAGGCGCGCTTATCTGACCGTCGCGCCGAGAGGCGCGCTCACCTCACCATGGCCGCCACATTGCCGCCATCGACGGTGAGCACGGCGCCGGTGGTGCGGGGCATCAGGGCCAGGGCCACGAAGGCGTCGGCCACGTCGCTGGCGCGCACTTCGGCCCCCAGCAGGTTGCCGGCCATGTAGAGCTCCTCGCTGAGGCCGCGGGCCGCGGAGCGCTCCTTGATCATGGTGTCGTCGAGCAGGCCGGAGCGGATGCGGTCGGCGTTGATGGCGTTCACCCGCACGGCCGCCTCGCCCTCCTCGAGGGCGTACTGGCGCACCAGGGCCAGCAGGGCCGCCTTGCTGATGCCGTAGGCGCCGAAGTTGGGGCCCGGATTGAGGGCCTGCTTGCTGACGTTGAACAGCAGCTGGCCCCCCAGCACCGGGCGGCCGCCGCCCTCGGGGCGGTCCTGGGCGCGGAACACCGCCAGGGCCGCCTGGGCCACGCTCTGGTGGGCGAAGAAGTTGAGCTCGAAGCTGGCCCGCAGGTCGGCGTCGGCCAGGGTGGCCATCGGGCCGGTCCAGGCGGCACCGGCATTGCTCACGACGATGTCAAGGCCGC
Source organism: Tabrizicola sp. YIM 78059 (assembly GCA_943367815.1). Classification (GTDB taxonomy): domain Bacteria; phylum Cyanobacteriota; class Cyanobacteriia; order PCC-6307; family Cyanobiaceae; genus Cyanobium. The sequence continues at coordinate 49,391 of CALRKA020000012.1, forward strand.
CGAAGTGGGCCGCCACCGCGGCGACGGCGGCCTGCACCGCCGCCGGGTCGGTGACATCGCAGGCCGCGGCGAGGGCCCGCTTGCCGCAGGTGGCCGCCACCGCTTCGGCCGCCTCCCGGTCGAGATCGAGCACGGCCACCTCGGCGCCGGCGGCGGCGAAGGCCCGGGCGGTGGCGGCACCGATGGCGCCGGCGCCGCCGGTGACCAGCACCACCTGGCGGGCCAGGGGCTTCTCGGCCGCCTTGCCGAGCTTGGCCTGCTCCAGGCTCCAGTACTCCATGGCGAAGGTGTCGGCCTCGTTGACGGGGGCGAAGCGGCCGATGGCCTCGGCCGCCAGCAGGGTCTGGGCCCAGGCCTCGGCGATGTCGGCCACGGTGGCCGCCTCGGCGGCCGACTTGCCGATGCCCACCAGCCCCAGGCCCGGAATCGCCGCCACCCGCGGCAGGGGATCAAGCGCCTTCTTGACGCCCCCGGCGGCGGCGTTCTGGCGCTGGAAGTAGGCGCGGTACTCGGCGGCGTAGGCCTCCAGGGCGTGCTCGAGGGAGCGGCCCCAGGCGGCCAGGGCCGGGCCGTCGCCGCCGGACGGCAGGGGCGGCAGCACCAGGGGCCGGGCCTTGGTGCGGATGACGTGGTCGGGGGTGGCGACGCCGCGGCCGGCCCAGTCCGGCAGTCGGGCGTCGTCGCTGATGGCGCGGGCCAGGGGGGTGTCGCGCAGCGCCAGGATCCAGTGGGGACGGACGCCTGCGGCGACGGCGGCCCGGCCCAGGGCGCCCCGCAGCACCGGCAACACCGCCGCCGCAGGGGCGGGGCGCTCCGGCACGGCCACGGCATGGAGCGAGCGCTCGCCCCGGGCCAGGCGCTCCTCGGCCCGCCGCACCAGGTCGATCATCCGGTCGTAGCTCTGCTCGGCCGTGGCGCCGAAGGAGAACAGGCCGTGCTGCAGCAGCACCATGCCCTCCGGTTCGCTGCCGCCGGCCGCCGCCGCCTCATAGGCCAGGGCCGCCGCCTTGGCCAGGGCGAAACCGGGCATCACATAGGGCACCAGGGCCACCCGATCGCCGTAGACCTCCCGGCACACCTCGGCCGCATCGGGCTGGTCGGCCAGGGCCAGCAGGGCGATCGAGTGGGTGTGGTCGACGAAGGTGTGGGGCAGGAAGGCGTGCAGCAGCGCCTCCACCGAGGGATTGGGGGCGGCCGGATCGATCAGGTTCTGGCGCTGGGCCGCCACCATCGCCTCATCGCTGAGGGCCTCGAGGACCCGCAGGGCCTGCAGGGGCTCCAGCCGCACCGCCGGATGGCCCGGCGGCTCGATCGTGCCCAGGTCCCAGCCCGATCCCTTGACGCACAGCACCCGGATCGGCTCGCCCAGCAGCCCGTGCACGGTGGTCTTCACCGAGGTATTGCCGCCGCCGTGGAGCACCAGCTCGGGGTCGGCCCCCAGCAGCCGGGCCGAGTAGGTGCGCAGGGCCAGGTCCTCGCCCACGCCCTGGTCGCCGTAGCGGGCGATCGCTTCTTGGGCGGCGGCATCCGACCAGCGATGTTGCACGGCCATGGGGCGAAACAGGGACTCTGGGGGGAGACTACGGGGAGCGATCCTCCAGGGGCTGCCCGTGTCCATCCGCTGCCGCCGTCGCTGCCGCCGCCGCTGCCGCCGCGGGGCCTTGAAGCCGTGGGCCGGCGGCGCCTTGCTGCCCCTGCTGCTGGCGATGGAGGTGGCGGTGGGGGTCGGGGTGGCGGCCCCCGCCTCGGCCCAGGCGATCCCGCCCCAGATCCCCCGCGACGGCTGGAAGGACTGCGAATACAACGACAAGCCCCTGGCCTGCGTCGATGAGCAGCTCCCCGGCGGCCTGAAGATCCGCTGGAAGGACGGCCAGTCGATGACCTACCGGGCGGTGTCCGCCAAGGGCAAGGACGCCAGCGGCAGCGACCTGCTGCGCGATCGGCTGGGGGGACTCTGGCGCCGGGAGCTCTACGTCCAGGGCAACATCACCCTCACTAATGACGCCAACGGCAACCGGATCTTCGTGCCGCTGCGCTTCCCCTGCAAACCGCCCCTGAAGGGGGAGGTGGGCTACTGCCGCTACTGAACCCTCCCGCCATGCGAGCGATTCTCGCCACCCCCGCCTTGGTCGACACGGAGCTGCCGGAGCCCGTCCCCGGCCCCCACGACCTGCTGGTGCGGATCAAGGCGGTGGCGGTGAACCCGATCGACACCAAGCTGCGGGCCGCCGTGGGCGTGGGGGATCCGCCCCGGCAGCTGGGCTGGGACGCCGCCGGGGTGGTGGCGGCGGTGGGGGAGCGGGTGGGCCGCTTCCGGGTGGGGGATGCGGTGATGTTTGCCGGCGATGCGGGACGGGCCGGCTGCAACGCCGAAGCCGTACTGGTGGACGGGCGGCTGGTGGGCCGCAAACCGGCGCGGCTCTCCTGGGCCGAGGCGGCCAGCGTGCCACTGACGGGGCTGACGGCCTGGGAGTGCCTGTTCGAGCGGCTCGACCTTGATCCAGCCGGTGGCACGGGGCGGGGCCGCAGTCTGTTGATCCTCGGCGGCGCCGGCGGGGTGGGTTCGATCGCCATCCAGCTGGCCCGCCGGGCCGGGGCCGTGGTGATCGCCAGCGCCTCGCGGCCGGAGAGCGCCGCCTGGGTGCGGCAGCTGGGGGCCGACCATGTCGTCGACCACCACCGGCCCCTGGCCCCCCAGCTGGCCGCCCTGGGCTTCGCGGCGGTGGATCGGATCGCCAACTTCAGCGACACCGACGCTTACTGGGAGGTGATGGCCGAGCTCATCGCACCGCTGGGCTCGATCGTGGCGATCGTGGGCAACCGCCACCCCCTCGACCTCAATCGGCTCAAGGCCAAGAGCGTGACCTTCGCCTGGGAGTTCATGTTCACGCGCTCCCAGTTCCAGACCGCCGACATGGGACGGCAGGGGGAGATCCTGGATCACCTGGCCGCGCTGTTCGAGGCCGGCGAGCTGCGCCCCACCCTGGGCCGCACCCTCAGCCCCATCAACGCCGCCAACCTGGCCATCGCCCATACCCAGCTGGCCTCCGGCAGCACGATCGGCAAGATCGCTTTGGTGGGCTGGGGCTGAGGCCGCGTCTCAACGCACGGCCACCAGCACCCGGTGGCGGGGGTCGCAGGCCTGCCGGCGCACGTCACGGAAGCCGGCCTGCTCCAGGGTCCTGGGCAGATCGAGGCCGAAGTAGTCGGCCAGGTAGGGCTCGGTGCTCTTGAGCAGGGTGGCGATCGGCGCCGGCAGGCGGCGGATCACGGCCGAGTCGGGGTCCTGATCCACCAGGGCCACCACCCCGCCGGGCCGCAGCAGCCGGGCCGCCTCCCGCAGCACCGCCTGGGTGGCGCCTGCGGGCAGCTCGTGGCAGACGAACTGGAGGGTGATCAGATCGACGCTGGCCGCGGGCAGGCCGGTGGCTTCGGCGGCGGCGTGGTGCCAGCGGCGGATCCTCCCGCCGTGGTCGCGGACCCTGGCCACCGCCAGCATCTGGGGGGAGAGGTCGAGGCCCTCGACGGCCACGCCTGCGCCCTCGCGCCGCTCCAGCCAGTCCTTGAGGGCCAGGGTGCCGACGCCCACCGAGCAGCCCATGTCGAGGGCACTGCGCACCGGGCCGGTGAGGCTGGGTTCGATCGCGGCGAAAATCGCATTCCTCAGCCGCCGCTGGGCGTCCTGGGGCTCCAGGGTTTCCTCCGGCCACACCCGCAGGGCCATGGCATCGGTGGCCTGCTCCGCCTCACCGGCCGCCTGCCAGCAGAGGTTGCCCTCCTGGTAGGCGTGGAAGCGGGCCCGGTAGTAGGCCGGCGTCTGCGTGGCCGCATCCGTGCTGCTGGCCAGCAGCGGCTCGGCCTGGCGCACGAGCTCCTCGCGCCGGGCCCGCCAGGCGATGCCGCGGCGCTCGGCGGTGCGGATGATCAGCTGGCGGGCCTGCAGGAACAGCAGCCGCCGCAGGGGCTCGACCGCCAGCAGCCGGTCGATCAGCCAGCCGAGGGGATGGCGCGAAGCCACCCAGTTGGGGGGCGGTGCGGCGGCGGTCAGGGCCGGAGCGGCGGGCTGGGCCTGGGCCATGGACGGCGAAGGGGCGACGACTCAGTCTGGCTGCGCTGCGGTCCCCGGCGCCGGGCGCAGCCGCAGCCGCAGCGAGGCGGCGAAGCCCAGCAGGGCCACCGCCAGCCAGATCCAGCCGTGCAGGCTGAAGCTCATCACCCCGCCCAGGAAGGCGTTGACGTTGCAGCCCGACGCGAGCACCCCGCCGTAGCCCATCAGCAGGCCGCCGAAGCCACGCCGGGCCAGGTCCGGCAGGGGCTCGGACCGCTCACCGCGCCAGCGGAAACGGCCCTCGGCCTGGGCGGTGGCGACGGCGCCGTACAGCAGGCCCAGATCCACGAGCACGGCCTCGTTGAACAGCCAGGCCTCCGGCCCCGCCAGCAGGGCCTGGCCCCGGGGACTCGACCAGAACAGGCTGGTGCCGGGATCCCAGCCCAGGGCCTGGGCGGCGTGGGCGCCACTGAGGGCCAGGCCCCACAGCACCTTCCAGGGCTCGGCCGTCACCAGCAGCAGGCCCGTGGCCAGCAGGGCGACGGCGATGGCACCGCCGTAGAGCCGGCGGCTGGGGGAGCGCCATGGCACCTGACCGCTCCAGCGCGTCAGCAGCACGGCGATCAGGGCCATGAAGGCGAGCTGCAGGGTCAGGGCGCCCAGCAGGCCGAACAGCTCGAGGCCGACCGGGGACGGCAGGCGCGGCAGGGGCAGGGCCGCCAGCTGCGGGACTTGCAGGGTGCCGAGGAAGGCGCCGACGATCAGGCCGATCAGGGCGGCCAGCACGCCGCCGCCGCCGCGGGAGGTGGCCGCCAGGGTGCCGCAGCCGCAGGCCCGGGCCCGCTCCATGCCGATGCCGAACAGGAAGGCCCCGGCCAGGAAGGGCAGGGAGAGAGGGGTGGCCAGCAGCTTCGGTTGCAGGCCGGTGAGGGGCTCCACGGTGAGCACCAGGGCCATGGCGATCACCAGCAGCGCGGCCAGCAGCAGCTGGGCGAAGACCGGGTGGGGATCCCGCCGCTCGATCAGCCGGCGATAGCCGGAGGCGAAACCGAACCCGGAGCGGACCAGGGCATGGCCAAGGCCGCAGCCCAGCCCCCAGACGAGGGCCGAGCTGGGCTGGCGGGCCGCAAGGGCCACCCCGATGGCGACGGCCGGGGCCACCGCCAGCGCTGGGTCAAGGGGCTGCTTCAACGCTTCTTCGCCTTGGCGGCGGGGGCCGAGCTGTCGCCGCCGGTGTCGCAGGCCAGGGCTACGGCCGGGGACAGGAGCAGCAGCAGCAGGCTGGCCAGCGCCCAGAAGCGCAAGCGGAAGAACGGCATGACCGTGGCGGGGAGAGAGGGCACTGGAGGGGGGCTCAGCGAAGGCTCACCTGCTGGGCCGGGCTGCCCTCAGGCCCCACGGCGATCGGCAACCTGGAAGCGCTGTACTCGGTCCAGGAGCCTTCATAGATCCGCACGTTGGGGTACTTGAGGAGGTGCCTGAGGGTGAGGAACTGGAGGCTGGCCTCACGACCGGTGCTGCAGGAAACGATGATCTCCTTGTCGGGGGTGATGCCGCGGCTGACGAGGAGGGCCCGGATCTCTTCGAGGGACTTCAGCTTGTGGGCATTCTTCTTCGTTTCATCGGCGTTGTTCGCTTCGGTGAACGCCTGCCAGGGGATGTTCCTGGCCCCGGGGATGTGGCCGTTGCGGATGAAGGTCTGGTCGGTGCCCTCGAACTGGGCCTTGGGACGCGGGTCGATGATCACCACGTTGCTGCGGCCGATCAGGGGCTGCAGCTCATTGAGGGAGATGGCCAGGCCCTTGACCGTGGTGGGACGGAAGCTGCCGGCCTGGAAGGTGGGGAACGCTTTGGTGGTGCTCTGGCCGGCCGCCTTGTAGCCGCTGAGGCCACCATCGACGATCGCGACCTGACGCACGCCGCTCTTCTCGAGGATGTAGGAGACGAGGGCGGTGCCGAGCACGTCGTTGCCGTCGGAATAGACGAGCACCGAATCCCGGTTGGAGATGCCCGCCTGGCTCAGCAGGCTGGCGAGCTTGGTGGGATTCCAGATCTGGAAGGGCAGGCGACCGTTGGGACCACGGAAGGCCTGCTCCGAGAGGTGCACGGCGCCGGGAACGTGGCCACCGATGTAGGAGAGGGGAGGCACGGGGCGCACGTCGAGCACCTTCCAGCGACCCGAACGGGCGGCGGCAGCGGCTTCCTCAGGGGAGAACACCTGGAGGGAGGTGCCCCCGGCAGCCAGGGTGGTCAGACCGGCGCTGGCCTGGGAGGGAGCGGCGGCCAGGGCCCGGGTGATCGGCGCGTCGCCGAGGGCAAGGGTGGTGGCGATGGCGGTGGCAGCTCCGGCCGCGACCGAGAGGAACAGGCGCCGGCTGGGGATGGACAGGCGAGGAAACATTGGACAAAAAGACGACCGATGTACCGATGTTTAGAAGATCGTGCGGGCTGTGCCCTGTGTGTTCAGCCACGTGGGGGTGTGCGTCGGGAATCGGGGTACGGTTGCCCTGCTGCCTCGAAGAACAAGCCATGCACTGGCGTTCCCGTCTCCTGGCCCTCTCCACCTCCCTGCTGGTGGGAGCCGGCGCCCTGGTCGGCGGGGCCGCCCTGGCCACCCCGGCCGGATCCCTGCTCAAGGGCCTGGCGCTGCCGCTGCCCAAACCGGCGGCCAGCCTGTTCGCCGCTAACGCCATCGGCCAGACCAGCCTCAACACCCAGCTGCCCGGCAAGCCGGACGAGCTGCTCGCCAAGGTGAAGGCGTCGCTGGCCAAGCAGGGCTACAGCGAGCGCAAGATCAACACCGTGGTGGGTCCCTGGGGCTTCAACCTGGTGCTCGATCCCCCGTCGGGCACCAAGGTGGATGGCACCGCCGATGGCAAGACCGCCGCCCTGGTGCTCCAGGCCACCGCCATCGGTCCCAACCAGCTCAACCTCAACGTCCGTTTCGAGGGACTCTGAGGGGTCACGGGCCCGAGTCACCCCATGGACAGCAAGCCGGCCCCCAGCTGGTGGGCCCGCCACTGGACCTGGCTGGTGCCGGCCGGCTGCCTCACCGGGCTGGCCGGCGTTGCCGGGTTCATCGCCCTGCTCGTCAGCCTCGTGTTCGGGCTGGTCAAGTCGACCACGCCCTACAAGGAGGCCCTGGCCAAGGCCCAGCGGGATCCGGTGGTGATCGGCCGGCTGGGCACGCCGATTGAGGGGGGCTTCCTCGTCTCCGGCAGCGTCAACCTCTCCGGTGGCACGGGCGAGGCCCATCTGGCCATTCCCCTGCAGGGGTCCAGGGGCAGCGGCACCCTCTACGTGGAGGCCCGTCAGAAAGCCGGCACCTGGACCTACTCCACCCTGACGCTCCGGCCGGACGGCCCCGGCGAACCCATCAATCTGCTGGGGAGCTCGCTCTGAAGCCGGCTCAGCCCGCGGCCACCGGGGCGGCATAGAGGGCCTGGAGGCCCGCCTCGCTGGCCGGCGCCACGCCCCGCTCGGTGATCAGGGCCGTCACCAGCCGGGCGGGGGTGACATCGAAGGCGGGGTTGAAGCCGTCGCTGCCGTCGGGCACCAGCTGCACGCTGGTGGGCTCCCCGGCCGCGGGCTTGCCGGCGATGCGGGTCACCTCCAGGGGGGAGCGGGCCTCGATCGGGATCTCCGCCACCCCGTCGGCGATTGACCAGTCGATGGTGGAGGCGGGCAGGGCCACGTAGAAGGGCACGCCGTTGTCGTGGGCGGCCAGGGCCTTGAGGTAGGTGCCGATCTTGTTGCAGACGTCGCCGCAGCGGGTGGTGCGGTCGGTACCGACGATCACCGCATCCACCTGGCCGTGCTGCATCAGGTGGCCGCCGGCGTTGTCGACGATCACGGTGTGGGGCACCCCCTCCCGGCCCAGCTCGAAGGCCGTCAGGCTGGCCCCCTGGTTGCGGGGGCGGGTCTCGTCGACCCAGACGTGGATCGTCAGGCCGGAACGGTGCGCCTTGTAGATCGGCGCCAGGGCCGTACCCCAGTCGACCGTGGCCAGCCAGCCGGCATTGCAGTGGGTGAGCACGTTCAGGGGCTGGCCGCGGCGCTCCTCGGGGCGCCGGGCGGCGATCTCCTGGAAGAGGCGCAGGCCGTGGTCGCCGATCGCTTCGCACATGGCCACGTCCTCCTCGGCGATGGCGGCCGCCTCGGCCCTGGCCGCCTCGGCGCGCTGCTCCGCTGCCAGGGGCAGCACCGTGGCCCGCACCCGCTCCAGGGCCCAGCGCAGGTTGATGGCGGTGGGGCGGGTGGCATCGAGGCGCTCGAAGGCCGCGGCCAGGGAGGCGTCGGAGGGATCGGCCTGCAGGGCCAGCATCAGCCCGTAGGCCCCGGTGACGCCGATCAGGGGAGCCCCCCGCACCACCATGGTGACAATCGCCTCGGCCGCTTCCTCGACGCTGGTGAGCGAACGGGTGACGAAGCGATGCGGCAGCAGGGTCTGGTCGATCACGCCGACCGAGCGGCCGCCGTCCTCCAGCCAGATGGTGCGCCAGGGCCTGCCGTCGATGTTCATCGGAAAGGGGGGGTCATGGGGAGGGGGGACCGTGGGCGCCGGCTCCGATTTTCCGCCATCAGCGGACCGGCCGCCGGCTCAGCCCCTGCGGGCGTCGCGCAGCATCATCGCCATGCGCTGCAGCAGCTTCCAGCCGATCACGCCGTTGGCCTCCACCAGGGGACGGAACTCCCAGTAGGTGAGGCCGTAGCAGTCGAGACGGGTGGCGGCGGTGATCGTGGCCATGCGGGTGCCGTCATCGATCAGGGCGATCTCACCGAAGAAGTCGCCGGAGCCGAGCCTGGAGCGCACGGTCCCCTGGATCGTCACCGTCGCCTCCCCGGCCTCGATCACATAGAAGGCGGAGCCGCCGGAGCCCTCCTGGATGATCGTTTCACCGGCCTCGAAGTCCCGTTCCTTGAACAGCAGGGCGACCTGCTGGAGCTCCTCGGGGTTCAGATCGGCGAACAGCGGCACGCGCTGCAGCACTTCGACGGGGGCGCCGCGCATTCAGGGTCCGGCTTTGGTGATTGCCCGGCACTGAAGCAGAACCAGCCCGTCATCGGCAAACGCCCACTCCAGATCACGGCCGGGGCCGTAGACCTCCTCGCACCGCAGGGCGAGGCGATTGAGGGCCTGGAGCTGGGCGTCATCGAGGCAAAGCCGCTCCACCAGCTCGCTCGGCAGCGTTTCCTCCCGGGTGCCGCCACCGGCCAGCGGCCGGATCGCCACGGTCTTGTAGCCCGGCCGGCACTCCCGCACCAACCCGGCCCGGTCGAGGCAGATGTGGTCGGGGATCACCAGGCCCGCCACCACCGCCTCCCCCAGGCCCCAGCTCGCCTCGATCACCCGCTCGTCGACACCGGTGACGGGGTTGCGGGTGAACATCACCCCGGCGCTGACGGGGGCGAGCAGGGTCTGGACGACGACGCCGACGCTGGGGCGGCTGAACAGGCCCACCCGCTTGCGGTAGCTGATGGCGGAATCGGAGTTGGCCGACCACCAGACATCCCGCAGCGCCGCGGCCAGCGCCTCCAGCGAGGGCACGTTGAGCAGGGTCAGGTGCTGGCCGGCGAAGCTGGCGGCGGCGCCGTCCTCGTCGATGGCGGAGGAGCGCACCGCCAGCGGACCGGCCAGGCCCTCCACCGCCGCCAGCACCTCGGCGATCGCGTCATCGTCGCCACTCGCCACCGCCTCCACCAGATCGGCAGCGAGGGCGAAGCCGCTCGGCACCGGCAGGCCGTCGCGCAGGGCCTGGCCCAGGCCCACGGCCTTGGCCCCGAAGCGGGTGAGATCTTCGGCTGCCGCGAGGGGAACGACCCGACTCATGCCAGCACCGTCACCTCACCGGCGCTGCCGTCCACCCGCAGGCGCTGGCCGTCGGCGATGCGCTGGGTGGCTTCACGGGTGCCCACCACGCCGGGGATGCCGTACTCCCGGGCCACGATCGCCGCGTGGGAGAGCAGGCCGCCGCTGTCGGTCACGATCCCGCCCAGCAGGGGCAGCAGGATGTTGAAGGCTTCGGTGGTCGAGACGGTCACCAGGATGTCGCCGCTCTGGATCCGGTCGAACTCGGAGGGGTGGGACACCAGACGGGCGGGCCCCTCAACGGTCCCCTGGCTGGCGGCCAGACCCCGCAGCCGGTCGGCTTCGTGGGGGGCCGCCGAGCTGCCGAACAGGGCCTCGAGGGCGAGGCCGGTGGCGCGCATCATGCGGGCGGCGGCGGCGGGCAGGCCGGCCAGGTCCGGCATGGGCGGAGGGGTGCCGATGGTGGCCGGGGCCTCCTTGGCGCTGTGGGCGGCGCGGTAGGCGGCGCGGGCGGCCAGGGCATCGGCGTCCGGGTCGGTGCCGCCGCCCAGCAGGGCGGCCAGCTCGTCGAGGTCGGCATCGAGGCCATGGAGCGGATCGTGGAGTCGGCCTCGGTCCGCCAGGCGCCGGCCGGCGGCCAGGGCCGCGCGCCGCATCAGCCCCGACGCCCAGATGTCGCTGAACACCCCCCGTTCATCGCGGATCGGGTAGGTGAGCCTGGCCTCCTCGAGCAGCTCGTCGAACTGGCTGCGGTGCGCCTCCGGCACCGCGGCCCGCACGGTGGCGATGCGGTCCTGAAGGTCGGAGGGAGCGGCCTGCTCGGCCACCGCGGCCCGGATGGCGCGCAGCAGGGCATCGGGCAGCTCGAGGGCAAAGGGGTTGGAGATGTCGAAGCCATCCAGCAGCCGGTAGCCCACCAGATCGAGGTAAGCGGCGACCGCCTCACCGGTGCCCCCTTCCAGGCCACGCAACCGGGCAAGCACCGCACCGGCCTCCCCGGGGGCCTCCAGCAGCTCCCGGGCCTGGGCATCCCCACGGATGGCGGCGATCAGGGCGCCGAGCTCGCTGGAGGCCCCCGCCGACACCGGCGAGCTGCCCCGCATCAGGCCGAGCAGCTGGGCCGCCGGCAGGCCCGTCCAGTCGCCCACGTGGGCCAGGAAGTCGCCGGTGGGCACGATCGCGGCCGCCGTGAACCGCATGTGCTGATACAGCATCTGGGCGTGGTGGTCGCGGCAACGGCCCAGGTGGGCCACCAGGGCGTCATCGGCGAGGGTCTCCGGATCGATGGCCTGGATGGCGCGGTGGGCCTGGATCGCCGCCGGCTTGAAGGTCTCGTTCCAGTCGCGCAGCTGTTCCCGCCAGACCTTCTCGGCGAACACCACTTCGGCCCGGGCGAAGCGCTCGGGGACCTCGGCCGGATCGAGCGGCGTCACCCGCTTGTAGGCGAAGCCGTTGACGTACGCCATCTCGAGCGAGTCGATCAGCATCCCGTAGGAGCGCGCGAACTCGCCGGTGCCGCGCTGGAAGGCCGGCGGATGGATGGCGCTCCAGTAGCGGGTGGCCGGCCGTGGGAAGTGAACCGGATCGAGTTCCCAGAAGCCGGAGCCAGGGGAATCGAAGCGAAGCTCGGACGCGGGGCCGTTGAACGCCAAGGGCACCTCCGGGAGGATTCGGATGGGGGTGGGGGGAACCTAAGCGAGGTTCGCCCGCCCGCCTTCAGCCGCCGCCCGCCCGCATCAGCCGCTGCAGCTGGCCGCTCTCCAGTTCCAGCACCCGGCGGGCGAAGTCCGGGTCCCGCTCCAGCACCGCATCGAAGGAATCCACCGGCACGGCCAGCAGGCGGGTGCCGTCGGCCTCGGCCACGATCGTGCTCTCCGAGGCGCTGTGGGTGAGCACCTGGAGCTCGTCGAGCACCCGGCCGGGCTGCAGATCCTCCACCCAGGTGCGCTGCCCTTCCCGGTGCAGGACCCGGGCCCGGCCCTCGATCAGCAGCAGCAGCTCCCGGCAGGTGTCGCCGGCCTCGGTGATCAGCTCACCCTTGGCGAAGGTGCGCACATCGGCCTGGGACGCCAGGGCATCGAGGGTGTCGGAGTCGGAGCGGCGAAAGAAATCGCTCGTGGCCAGGAACACCCGCTTCTCCAGCTCCGGGAACCCCCGCAGGTCCGGGGGGCCGTCGAGGGCCTCGACCGCCCGGGCGGTCTGGCGCAGCAGGGGCGGGGCCCCCGGCACGCCCAGTTCGGTCGCCATCGACCGGGCCCGGCCGCCATCGAGACAGGCCGTCAGGAACAGGCCGGCGGAGGCGAGGGTGGGGCTGGAATCGGCGACCAGGGTGGCCAGGAAGCCGAGGGTCTCGTCAACGGGCACCTCCAGGGAACAGGAGGGGGCCTCCCCACCGGGATGGGACAGGGCCTCGGCGACGGCGGCCGGCAGGCGCCGCGCCCAGCCCTCCCGGAGCAGCAGTTCCGGCAGCGCCAGCGGCGCGATGGCCTGGAGGCGCTGCACCAGGGCCGGCACCGCCGGATCCTCCTGGAGGGTGGCCAGGCCATCGAGGATCGCCCGCAGGGTCAGCTCCTTGCGCAGCTGCAGCCGGTCGTCGAGCAGGGCCAGCACGGCGGACTGGTGGCGCAGGGCGCTCTGGTGCAGGGCCCGGTAGCCGTCGGTCAGGGCCGGCAGCCGCTCCAGCAGCCGCTCCACCTTGTGGATCGCCGCCGCGGCGGGGGAGAGGTCGTCGAGCACCCGCTCCTCCTCCCGGGAGGAGATGCCGTACTCGCGCCGCAGGGCCTGCAGGGAAGCGCCATCGGGGCCGCCCGCCACCGGGCCGCTGCCGAGGCGCTGCACCAGCATCAGCCGCTCCAGCGACTTGCGGTAGCCGCTGAGGCGGACCTGGTCCTCCAGGCTGCGGCGGCTGTCGGGATCCAGGAGGCCGGGATCCTCCACGCCGAGTTCGTCGAGCAGCTGGCGGTGCTCGCCGTCGCTGATGCCGAGGGAGAGGCGCATCTGCTTGAGCACCTCCAGGCTGCTGGCGGCATTGACGAAGCCCTCCTCGAGGGCTTCCCGCACCACGCCCTTGTAGGCCTCAAGCCGCTTCTGGCCAGTGAAGCCCGGCAGCACCTTGGCCAGCACGTACACCTCCTCGGTGCCCAGGTCGGCGAGGGAGCGGCCGTCGAGGAAACGGCCCACGTCCAGGTCCATGCGGGTGAGCTGCTTGCGGAAGCGCTCGGCCAGGTTCTCGCGGCCGTAGAGATCGGGGGAGCGGCTCCAGGCCCGGTAGAGCCAGAGGGTGCTGACGGCCACCAGGGTCACGTCGAACAGGTACTGGACCCAGTCGGGAGCCAGCAGCAGCAGCGGCCGGCCGGCGAACAGGAAGAAGAAGTTGAACACCAGGAAGGTGGCGACCACGAACACCCGGTGGCGGATCCGCTCACGGTCGGGCTCGGCGCCACCGCGCCGCACCCGGCTCCGCAGGGCCGATTCGATCGCCCGGCCAGCGAGGGTGCCCAGCCAGGTGCACAGCCCCAGGAACAGGGGCACCGCCACCAGCTTGGGCACATCGATCGGCTGGCCGAACAGGAAGAAGCCCGGCCGCAGCAGCTGGGCCAGCTGGTCCTCCTGGCGCAGCCAGACGCCGGAGAAGTAGTACTCCCAGTTGCCGGCGTAGAGGTAGTAGTAGACGAAGTAGCCGAACACAAGGCCCACATAGCCATAGCGCTCGAAGGCGAAGGCGGGGGAGGGGAGCTTGGCCCAGTAGAGGCGCTCGGCGTCGATGTCGATGCAGGGCTGCTGGCAGGCCACGCAGGCGCTCTGCTCACTGCCGTCGGGCTGCACGGTGCGGCACATCGACTGGGTGATCGGCGTGCTGGCCATGTGGGCGCGGCTGCCCAGGAGGCCGGTGGGGGTGGAGAAGACGCTCTGCACCGGTGCCATCGGGCAGAAGTACTGGCACCAGCTCTTGCCGCCGTAGAGCCAGCCCACGGCGATGGCACAGACGATGGTGAAGCTGAGCCAGGCGAACAGCACCAGGCGATCGGCATTGAAGAAGAGGATGCGGCCGCAGAGGCCCACGAACAGCCAGCCGAACTGCAGCCGGGAGTAGTGCTTGCCCAGCCAGGAATCGCCCGGCACCTTGGCCAGCTGCAGGCGCTTCTCGCCCGTCTTGGGGTTCACCTTGGCGATCTGGCGCTGCAGCCCCAGGGCGCGGGGGATCTGGGAGAGGAAGGAGAGCGGGCAGATCCGCCGCCAGACCTCATGGCCGAACACCAGCAGGATGAAGATGCCCGAGGGCACCACCAGGCCCCAGAACAGCGTGGTGCCCAGGGGATAGGGGGTCTCGCTCAGGCAGAGGCCCTGCACCGTCACGCAGGCCTCCGGCAGCCGCAGGGGACTCCAGGGGTGGTCGGGCTCGGTGAACTTGGGCGTGAACGGGTCGTAGAGCAGGGAAAGGATGATCAGCAGCCAGCCGGTGGTGAGCGCCCAGCGCACCAGATGCATCCGCCGTTCCGTCACTGAAGACCCGCGCCGCTGCGCCTAAGTGGCGCTGACCATAGCGATGGCCTCCGAACGCTGACTGGCTGGCGATGCCGGGGGCCTGGGGCTGCCATCCTCACGGTGGAGGCCGACGCCCGCAGATACCACCGGATGGACTTCTTCGATCGCCAGTGGTCCACCTACCGGGCGGTGGTGGACCACGACCTGATGCAGCACCGGGCCCTGACGGCGGCTCTGGGCCAGGCGCTGGAGGCCTGGCTGGCGGCAAGGCCGGCCGGGGCCGCACCGCCGCGGATGGTGGATCTCGGCTGCGGCGACCTGGCCGTGATGGCCCCCCTGGTGCGAGGCCTGCCGCTGGGCTCCTACCTGGGCGTGGACCTCTCCGGCCCGGTGCTGCCCCGTGCCGCGGTCGCCCTGGGCCCGGTGCCCTACCCCTGCCAGTGGCGGGAGCAGGACCTGCTGGCCTGGGCCGAGACCGAACCGGGGCCCGAACCGGTCGACCTGCTCCATTCCGCCTTCGCCATCCACCATCTCAGCGACGACGACAAGGCCCGCTTCCTGCGGCTCTGCCGCCGCCATCTGGCCCCGAACGGCCTGTTCCTCTGGGCCGACGTGTTCCGGCCGCCCGGGGAAGACCGCCCGGCCTATGTGGCGCGCTACGTGGAGCGGATCCGCAGCGACTGGGGGGTGCTGGCGCCCGAGCAGCAGCAACCGGTGATCGACCACCTCAGCCAGTTCGATTTCCCGCCGGATCGCGACGCCATCCGCCGCGTCGCCGAAGCCTGCGGCTGGACGTGGCAATGGCTCTGGCAGGGCGACCACCGGGCCGAAGCCCTGGCGGTGCTGACGGCGGCGTAGGGGGCGGCGTTGCGCGACGCAGACCGCCCAGGTCAGCCCCCCTCAAACCCCTCCTGGATCACTCCCGCCAGATCGATCAGCATCTGCTCGCCGCTGCCGGTGAACGAGGAGCCGTGCATGACGGCCAGGGTCTGAGGCTGCAGCGCGGCCAGCTCCTGCAGCAGGCCGGCCGACCGGCTGGTGTAGGGCATGTAATCGGCCAGGGGGCCGCTCTGCATCTGCTGCATCGCCTGGCGCGCCGGACCGATCAGATCGGAGGACGTCACGTCGGCAACATCGCCGAACTGGTGGAAGAGATCGGAACAGAACAGGGTGCGGCGGGTCTCCTCGAACAGCAGGCCGGCGTCCCAGCCATGGGGCAGGTGGGGCGTGCGGTGGAAACGGAAGCGGTACTGGCCGGTGCTGAGCACATCGCCCTCCGCCAGGCCACGGGCGGGGCGGAGGGCGAAATCGTCGACACTCACCAACTTGCCGACGAGGGTGCAGACCGGCTGGGCCTGGGGCGCCAGCTCCAGCCAGTGGTTGAGGCCACCGATCTCATCGGCTTCGAAATGGCTCCAGGCGATGTGGCGCAGCTGGGTGGGATCGATCAGCGTGGCCACGGCGTCGCGCAGGGCCGGAAACAGGCCCTTGAGCCCGGCGTGAAACAGCAGCGGCTCCTCGTCGCGCACCAGGAAGTGGTTGAACTGCAGATCGAACTCCGGCACATGGATGGAGAGCCGGAACAGGTCGGGGGCGATCTCAGAGACGACAACCATGGTTCAGGGCCCGTTGGACTGCATCGTTTCGAGGGCAGCCTGACACTTTTCCGGAGACTGATAGATGAAGACTTCACCCCGGGGCAAGGCGTCGCACTGGTGGTACTTGGAGGCAAGCCCGAAGGCATAGCCGGCCGGCGAAAACTCACAGCGGGTGAATCTCGCCGCCTCCTGCGCCGTGATGCGATGGCAGGTGGTGGTTGTCGGCTTGAGGGCGTCGAAGCCGTAGCCGCCCTGCACGGGAAACTCCCCTGCCCATGACGCGCTGGACGCCGAAAGCACCAGGGCCGCCAGCCGAAGTCGCAGGGTGGTGGCCATCGCGCCGGAGCCGGTGGGGCAAGAGCTTGACGCTAGGCGAGGTGACCCGTCCCCTCTGTGAGCTGACCAGTCCGCTCAATCAGCAGCCTCGGCATTCCCCAGCCGTGCCCGGATGTCCCTGAGCCGGGCGACGTTGTTCACCAGCGCCGGAGCGCTGTCGAGGCCCTCGAGATAGTCGAACACGTAGGCGAGCACGGCATAGATGGCGCCAGCGCTGAAGGACGCCGATCGGGTGAAGTCGATCAGCAACACCACCAGCGCCACGATCGTGGCGAGCTCCGTCACGGTCCAGGTCCACGACTCGCTGTCGGAGAGCTGCACATGCCAGCGCCGCACCCGGCCGAAGTGGCGCCGCAGACGCAGCGGGCGCGCCGCCTCGATGTCCTCGATCTCGCGCTCGATCTGGTCGTTGAGGCCGCGGTGCAGACGCAGGGCGCGCCGCCAGTACCAGGCGTTGACGAGCCCCATCGGCAGCAGCACCGCCATGGCGATGAGTCCGGCCTGGAGGTCGTAGGTGAACAGCATCACCAGCGAGCCGACCACGGTCACCACCTGGGAGAACATCGCCGGCACGTCGGCCTCGAAGAAGCCGACCATGTCGCGCATCATCTCCACCCGCGCCGACACGATGCTGGTGCCGTGGCCGAGGCGCTGCTGCTCGGCGACGGTGCGCACGGCGAGGCGGGCATAGAGGCCCATGAAGACCCGGGTGTCGAAGCGCTGCCGTACAAAGGCCGTGACCAGGTGCACGAGCCACACGGCGATCAGCGCCGTAAGCCCCCGGTAGCTGCCCTTCAGCAGCCCGTCGACCGCCCAGCCGGTGATCGCCGGATAGGCGAGCATGCACAGGTTCTCCAGCAGCGTCAGGGTGTAGGTGCCGGCGATCGAGAGCCGTTCACCACGGGAGAGGGTGGAAAGGAGCGTCTGCGGCATCACTGGGCCCTGAGGTCACCAGCCTGGCTGCTTCGGCGGCTCAGAGCCGCGACCAGCGCAGCAGGCTGACGCCCCCCAGGACGATCGGCAGCAGTCCCGTCACCACGACGAACCCGGTGCCGTCGTCTGGCGCACCCAGCAGAGCCGCCTTGTCCCGAAGCAGCACCAGGGCGCCGCCCAGAACAGCCAACAGGCCAGCCACCACGATCCAACGCTGGCGCCTGCGGCCGGGGCGTGTCCGGGCCAAGGCCAACAGCCCCACGCCCAGAGGCAGCACGGTCAAGGCGTAGTGCACCAGCAGCGGGACGAGAAAGGAGAGGAACGTCATCGCTTTGAGGGCAGGGCTGGAAGTGGGCAGCGATCACTCAACGACGAACGCCGGCCTGACCTGGGCCAGGCAACGACTGTCGGGAGCCTGCATGGGGTTGGCCAGAAAGTCGGCGGCGATCTGTGTCACGCAGGCGGCTGCAGGCATCCCCTGCGGCGCAAACAGCGCCCCATGGCCGACACCGGGGAAGGTGACCACATAGGCGGTGGTCTGCTTCCTGGCCACGGCTTCTCCGTAGGGAGCCGGCGTGATCGGGTCGTAGCTGCCGTTCAGCACCAGGGTGGAAATGTGCGGATTTCTGTAGACGAAAGGAGGCTTCTGCTCCACCTGGAGCACGTCGCAGGCGTTGTTCACCGCCTCGGCTTCGCGCAGGCCCAGGGGGAGCAGTTGCGGATAGGGCGGCGGCAGCACCTGGCCGGGCTGGACCCGGACCGATCGCCCCCGGGCACAGACGACCGTGTGATACATCTCCCTGGCCCCCTTCGGTTCGAGATCCGACAAGGATTCGGCGATCCAGCCGAAGTTGCCCTGGCTGGCGGCGTGGATGAACCGGGGTAGCGAACTGCCCCGGGACGATTCGCCGGAATAGGGCCGGGCGAGATAGGCCACGACCCCTGAGACGAAGGCCGTGCCGTCGAGCTGGGTGGTGAAGGTCTGTTTGCTCGAGGGAATGGTGAGCGTCAGGGCGATGGGTTTCCGGTTCAGCCGGTCCACAATCGCCAGAAACGTCGGCTCCAGATTCGGGTAGGCCGTGTTGCAAGGTTGATCCTGCGCGCAGGCGCGGAACACGTTCCTCAGGGCGTAGCTGATCGTATGACCGGAGGCCAGATTGAAATCAATGTCCGGCCGCACGACGCCATCAAGGATCACGCTGCGGAGTTTCGGCCTGTGCTTGTCGGCCTGGGCGATGACATATTGCCCCAGCAACGTGCCATAGGACACGCCGTAGTAGTTGAAGACCGGATAGCGCAATGCCTCAGCGACGGCATAGATATCGGCCGCATTCTCGCGGGTATTGAAAGCGCTGGGATTGATCCCCTGGGCCCTCAACCGAGCGTTACAGGCCCTGATCCAGCTCGGATCGGTGTAGCTCTGTTTCCCCTGCGCCACGGCGATGTTGTGGGCATTCAGCTCAGGACAGAACAGAAAAGGCTTGGCGAACCTGGTCCCCCTTTCCTCCACGAAGATCAGATCACGCCCCTGCAGCAAAGCCGGCAGTTCGGGATACTTCGGCAGGGCCCCATTGGCAATGTCGCCGATGGTGGAATCCCCAGGGCCGCCCTGCTCCACGAACAGGGGATCGGCCGCAGGGGCTTGACCCGTGCTGCGGGTGCGAACCACGCCCAGCTGGATCGTGCGTCCGTTGGGCTTGGCATGCTGCTCAAGGACGGTGACGTAGCCGCAATCCGACTGAGCTGCGATGGCGGGGGGCACGTCGAAAGTCTTGCAGTCGACGGATGACCATGCCGGGCCAATCTTGGCCGTACCTTGCCCTGCATGACCAGGAGCGGAGCCGCCTGCAGCGACGACAGCCATCGCAAGGAGAACGCGTCGGAACAACGGAATTGATGACGGCCGCCCAGGACGGACTTGAGTGGAACGCTGTTCGAAACAATCGTTCTTCATTCGACGCCAAGGACTCAATGGATGCTAGCAAGCGGCTGCACGAATCTTCCGGGCACGAGCATCTCCATGCTTGGCCGGATAGCGAACCGCATGTCGGATCAGCCACTGCAGATCTGCAGAAGCACCCGACCGCAGCCAACGCTCACAGGTGGTAAAGACAAGTTCCGGATGGTCTTTGGCGATATCCCCCAAGTGGTTGGCAACACTGCGGCGGACGTAAAGCGATGCATCATTCTTCAGAGATTCGAGGATGGGCAGTGTTGGCCTTGGGTTTGCGACAAAGGAAGGAATGCGCTTCCCCCAGGGGAGCCTCGGGCGTGTCCCCTCGCTGCAGAGGCGCCTTACATGAGGGTTGGGGTCGACAAGCCAATGATCAACCTGCTCCAGCGTGCGCCCTTGCTGCTGAATCAGAAACGTGCGGATGGCGAACTCCGAGGTGAACCGTTTGGTCAAGGCACGCAAGGCCAGCATCGAGATCTCAAAAGGGTCTTTGCCGCTGTTGTGTCGTTCATCCTGCCCGTATTCAGAAACGAAGAAGCCGTGGGGAAGATAGAAGAAACCAGCCGTCCCCAAGTCATCTGCATCTGGTTTCTCCGGCGTCAGCGACGCCATGAGGACTCTGATCGCCTCCTCGTAGTCCCCAGGCAGGAATTCGTGAAGCGCCTTGGCGATGTGCAGGCCTCGCTGCATGATGGATAGGGGCTCAATCCCTGTCCATGCAGATTCACAGAATCGGCTCGCCGAAAAGTCCGGATCTACATACTGAATATTCTGCGCCAGACACTCAATGGCCTCCTGGCCGAGCAGGAGCTTCAGAGGCGTGCCCTTCTGAATGGAGCGCGGCGCGGGTGGGAGTGTGGGTGCTCGAGGCGTCATGGAGGCCCTATCCATGCCCATGGCCATCGAGATCACCGGCCACCTTGGCAAGAATCTCGTCCGCATGGCTGAGGGCAATGAAGTGGCCCCCGCCGCTGATGGAATGCCAAATGGCGCCGGGGGTCTTGTCCGCCACCATCCTGTTGATGGGTTCAGGCACCAGCTTGTCATCCGTTCCCTGCCAGAAGTGGACCGTTCGGGTGACTGTGGTCATATCGAAGGGCCAGGCTTCGTAGAGCATCGTGGCGTCAGCGACGAGTCCTTCGGCACCCCGACGAAAACACTCACGCGATGCCTCCAGAAAGGATTGACAGGCCTCCTTATCTGAGAGTACCTCTTGATCAGAGACACCGATCGACTTCTTGAGTGCCTGCAGATAGCTGGCCTCAAAGCGCGTCGCACTCAACCCCAGCAGTTCATACATCAGCCTGAAGCCAGGATGGAAGTGCAACGCCAGGCGGCCCCCAAGCGCATCAACGCTGCTTTGGTAGGTCGCGGCCCAGTTCGCTCCGAACGTTCCGTAGCTGGCACCGGCAATGCAGGTGACATGGGCAAGACGGGCAGTGTCCAGATAGGCGGCAGCGGCAAGAGCCCACGGGCCCCCTTCCGACCAACCGGTCACCGCAAACTGCTGGGCGCCCAAGGAATCGGCTAAGGCCAGGAGGTCATTGGCCCATGACGCGAAGGTGCGGCCGGGCTGAGGGTCAGACCCACCGATGCCAGGTCGATCCACGCAGACCAATCTCAGGCCATGGGCCCTTGCAGGCGCATCAAAGAGATTCGCCTCCAGGCGGCTGGATGGGCCACCGTGGTTATGGAGGACGAGTGGTCCGCCGTCGTCGCCGGTTTCCAGATAAGCGAGGGTTCGGCTGCCGACCTGGAAGGTTCCTTCACGTGCCAACTGCACATCCTCTATGGAGACGATCAACTTTAGTCCGATGTCACCTTCTCAAGCCAACGCTGGAGCCAGGCCGCGTCGCTAGGCGGCATTGAATAGAACGCATTCAAAAGGGAAACCGCCCTCCAGAGCGCTGAAGATTGCCGACATGTCACCTTTCATCCTACTTGGATCATCTGGGCAAGTACTGCTCAAGCCTATCCAGGCCGGCAACAACACCTGAGCCGTTGCCATTGCAGAAACGCCTGACAACGGATGGGGGCTTCCAGGTCGATTGACGTCACGCCTGCGACAGAGGCAAAACGGCTGAATGGAGCAACAAACGACCACCACCGACCAAAACCAAAACATCAAAGCATTCTCCGGCCCAATGATTTATGATGGATCGATCGCACTCAGGGTTGCATGAAGCCAGTCTTTTACGCCGCCTCCTTTCATTGGCCATCATTTCCTGGGCGATGACAACGGCCGGCCATAACACACAAACAGCAAAGGCCGGGCGAACCACAGTCTTCGGCATGGGGCGCTATCGCTCAGTGCTTGCAATTACATTGTTCTCCATTCTGATGTCGGACATGATTACTGGTGTAATCATGTCCGTATTCTGGTGGGAGGGCATAGATGTACTCCTAAAGTCATTACTAGTAGCCGCCATCGTCCCCGGAATCGTTGCGCCCTTAGCGAGCAGCTTCGTTGTTAAACTTCTACTTGAGCTGGAGGATCTACAAGCACAGCTCTTAGAAATGGTCAACCGCGACCCGTTAACGAGAGTCTACAGTCGCCGTTATCTCTTGGATTGTCTTGAGATTGAGCCAGAAAGAACTCTGCGCTCGAATGAGCCAATGTCGCTGCTAATTCTTGATGTTGATAATTTCAAGTCAGTCAACGATTGCCATGGGCACATCAATGGGGATATCGTGCTGAAGAAAATTGCTCAAGTTTGTGAATCCACCCTCCGCCCCTATGATGTCATTGCACGTTTCGGCGGCGAAGAGTTCGTCGTCCTTCTGCCGAACACACCCCTGGCAGAAGCGTGTACTGTCGCCGAACGCCTTCGAGAGAATGTGGCGGCTACAACCATTGAACTAACCTCTGGAGAATCTATTTCTAGCACGATTAGCATTGGCATCAGCCCCTTTGTCCCGCCAGATCCAATGTGCATCAACTTGCTATCACGAGCAGACAAAGGATTGTACAAAGCCAAAGATAACGGTCGAAATCAATGGGCGATCGCAGACTAACGCCCCAGCTCAGGCGCGCGACGCTTCTGGCGCGTCGCCAGCAACCGGGGGTTAGGCCCGCTGTTCAATAGCTGTGCGGCACTTCTAGCGGTTTAAGTCGCAGAATCTTCCCAGTGAGCTGGGCAATTTTGTAAGAGGTCGATTGTCCATTCGCGCTGATGTGAAGGATCAGTTTTTCGACACGAATGGTCCAGGTGCATGGCTTGAAATGATGGGCATCATCAGGAGACAGAAAGTAGAATTCACAACCTCCATTCGGAGCGAACTTGTAGGCCATCCTGAATCGGCTCGGCGGAAAGTTCATCGACGCGGCGGGGCGGAAGATCTGAACCGTTCCGCCCGGTTGCTCCTCCTCACTGGAGCGAACCCAGTGCTGGAACAAGTCATTGATATCGATGTGGCGATGTGTCCCGATAGTCTGCGTACCAGCCGCCCTTACCGTGTCCGGTGCGGCGAATGGCGCTTGTGTGGACAGACAGGACAAGAGACTCAGGATCGAAAATGAGCGCAAGACGGTTGTGTTCATCATGTGACGCCCTAACGCTTGAGCTAAGCGACAGAATAGCTAGGTCGCATTTTCGAATCACGACTCCAGGTCCTGCCCAAAGACAATCCGGTGGCCGTCTGGAGTGGAAACCCCAAACTCCCTAAATCCCCAAGGTTTGTCCTCAAGCTCGTTCCAAATCGGAACACCTGCCAAAGTGTATTCGGCATACAACTCTGCAGCGTCGGAAACATGGAAATACGCGAACCATGAATGATCTCCACACACTGCCATCGGAACAGCGTCGGGGCAATGCCCAAGACGAATCTCGCAAGCCCCACGCTTGAGGAATGACCAGCCGTCCACGGCCAGATCCTCAATGAACCCAAGCTTCTCGACATAGAACCTCCGCGCCACGTCCAAGTCGCGAACTGCAAGAACGAAAGTGCCAGAGGTGATCATGCTCATGGTGTTGCCGTCATCAACTTGCGAGGAGTCATCAAAGCGACCCAACGCCCCGCATCAGCGACGTGGGCCTCCCGCGTCCGCTGGATGGGGTAGTTGTTGGGCTTACTTCAGCGGGACTTGTTGCGCCTGATCAAGCCAACGATCAGGACAATGACACCAAGTAGCACCCCTGTAGACGCAGGAATAGCCATGCTCATGGCAGCCCAGTACATCGTTTCAATCGCATATTGTCTGAATCCACATGGGTAAGTCTCACCGAGCCAGCCTCCGCATCGACCGGAATAGGCCGGGAGCCACACCAAGACGCTGAAGACGAAGCCGGCAATGAAGGGTCCGATCAACGCAAGCGGGAGCTGAAACCATGCCGACCGACCGGAGGCTTGCCGAAAGACAGAGAGCCACACGGCTAAGGGCGGCAAAAAAATCAACACCGTTAAAATGCTGATGAAGGATAGGGCGATAACGATGTCCATGATGATCGAACTTTCTGTGGAGCCTTACCTAGCAACAAGTCCATCGCAATGCTTTTCTCACCAGGCAACCCCGATGCCCAACGCTGCAGTTCAGCCGCGCAATCGCGGGCAGCGCGAAGCCGCCGGCTGGAACTGCTTGTTAGGCCTGTTTCTGAAACGCATAGAGAACGTCCTCTCGCATCCGACCGAGGGTCTCCGCAGACACCTTAACGTCTTCACGTCCTTGAAGCTCAATTCGCTCCTCGATCGGGCCGCTGTACCAATGAAGCAGCAGGCCCACGAAAGGGGTCTGGCGCGATTTCAGCATGTCTCTCAGCAGATCTTCCCAATCAGTGGCGTCCTGGGTCGACTTGAGCTTCGCGAGATGCTCGGCTTTCTGTTCTTTCCATCTCTTGATCTTCGCTTCACTCCAGCCTTTGCGGCGCAGCTTCGACTCTTCATTCTCAGCCGCGCTCTTGCGCCGTTCAAGCTTGGATTCGGCGCGCCGCAAGGCACCTAAGGTTGTTCCGCAGTCGCAGTGGCATTGCGTGGTGAGGAAGTAGTGCTCTCCGGGCTTCAGATGCTCTTCCACGCTCAGGTTTCTTTGCGGTTTCAACGCACGCCCATGCCGAGCCGCAATCTCGGCTAGGGCCGAGTGGTTCGCGCAGCCAGGTAGCACGGCAGTAATGAAATGGCACATAGAGGCTAACGCTCGCCATCACCTGGCCGCAAGGTTTGCGCGGCGAAGAATATAGCGTTACGGCGGCGGCTCAGGTGCATGGCGGTGTTAGCTGACCAGAGCCTTTGCTTGGGGCGCTGGCGCACCTCGAAGCAGGCCTTCCACACTTAAGTCCTCATCGACATCTGGCCAGTGGATTCCGTAGCCAGCCCCTGCAATCTCCCAGTTGTCACGCTCCTGGGAGGTTGCATGTAGAAGCCTTGGGAACCAAGCCAGCGGTACCGAGATAGAACGACCGTCAGCCAGGTCGACGATCAGCCTGTCTTCTGTCAACGCAACGTCAGTGACCTGCTCACCAGGGTTAGCCATGAAACTCCTCCCATGCTTTCAGCAGAATAGCCCTGTTCAAGCTGACCAGCCGTTCAATTTCACGCAGCTCTCTGGCGCTGAAACCAAGGCTCGAGGACAGTGCAACAGGAACAAGCCAGACCTTGCAAGACGCCTTATCTCTGTCGACATGAACATAGGGAGGCTCGTTTGGCTCGTGACTGTAGAAGTAGACCCTATAAGGACCGCTTCTGAGGATCGTCGGCATCCGAAAGCGCCACCATCACATCAACGATACCGAACTCGGCCTTCCTGTGCAGCTAACGCCAAGATCAGAAGCGGGCAATTACCTTAGGAATGAAAGTTTTTCCGCCCCCGTCTTCTGTATCTTGATGTTAGGCATTAGCTTGAATTGATCTTGTTCTAAACGAAACAGTGTTTTGAATTTCCTGGCCGACATCGCCTGGAAGGGATTTACTTAAGTAATTAATGAAGCCATCTCGGCCCCTTTTCAGCCCCATTAAATCACTAAATGTTCGGGTGGGTGCGTCGTGCTTTCCAGATTCAATGTACTGAATAATTATCTCTAAAAAGCCATGAATGGACGTGATCGCACCATTTTCAATAAGTGAGTCCAAATTACAACAGATGACATTTTCGGTATCAAATGCAGGAGGTAACGCTCCATTTTTAACAATCACGTCCAGCAATAGTAGATCCGTTTCGCCACTGTACTTCCATGTTGAATCTTGCTGGAGAGATTTAATACAGCTCACGAAATCAGCCATTCTTAAGACAAAGCCAGTTTCGCCGATATTGATGTCAAATACTTTGTCATCACTTTCCCAATCTCTTGGGCCATAACCGGGCAAGAAAAAGTCAATTTCTTTGCCGGTCCTTGCATGAAAATATTCTCCGCTAGCAAGTATTTCCGCTGCAACTAGTTTTGAAGTCGGTTTCAGAAACAACAATCCAACCATTCGCCTCTCTCTATCAGGTGAGTAGTTTTTGCACTTATTTACGGTTATTGCAATTACTTCATCGAAGTTTACAATTCCGAACATGACACTCCTCCTCCCATCATTGAAAAGTCTAACGCTGCCCCTGAGTGGCAGGCAGGGAGGGGAGGCCGCCAGCAGTGATTAGGTGGTGGCCTGTCCACTCGAGGGGTTTGTTCGCTTCACATCCGCGGGTTCGTTACCCGGGGAATGTTTGAGTTACCCTTCGGTCTTCTCGAAATCGGGGAGCACCCACGACCCATCGAAGTGCTCCTGCTTCGGGCCGTATAGGCGGAAATAGCTGAACCAACCGCGTTCGGGAACCGTCTCGACCCAATTCCCTTCTTTCCCTGCAGGCGCCTTCGGGCCGACATAAAGGTCGGTGCTGCCGTCGTCGTTGACCTTCAGTTCCATGCGTGATGAGCGGTCCGCTTGCTGGGAGGGGTTGTCGATCAGGCAGCGGGCTCCGACGTCGTAGACGGTCATGGACCAGAACTGCTCCACCGGGGCATTCGCGGGTATGCGGAGCCGATAGCTCTTCGACCCATCGAGCCAGTCGCCGTCCTTTTCCTTGTAGGTTCCCAGATAGACCTGTCCGACGCCAGGCGTCCTGGTCACCATCCCGGATGACGTTGTCACGGCCTCGTAAAACCAGGCCGCACGTCCATCCAGTTGGTCGTAGAACTCCGCTCGTTGAGAAGGATCGATCACCAGGGCGAAATGCCAGTGGGTTCCTTCTGCATAGTGAGCCTCCTCGAGCCGCTTCTCGAAATCATTCGCCTTTGCCATCGCCTCGCCCACCAGGGCCCCTTCTGTGAGCAGCCTGGCCTGGCGCTCGTCAGGCTCGAACGGTTTACCCTTTTCGATGCCGAGCGGCTTGAGCATGGCCATGAACAAGCGATCGCGCTCATGCACCGGTTCGCGCTGGATGATCGCGTGCAGGCTCTGCCAGTACTCGATCCCTCGGGGGGGCGTCTGACTCCAGCGGATTCCCGAGATGTCGACGATCGTTTTCTTGGGCGGGTTGTTGCTCTTCGAGAGGGGGTAGATCTCGAGCCTCTCGAGCAATGCCTTTGCCTTGGCGGGATCCTTGTCCAGGGCGCGAAACCCCCAAAAAACGTTGCTCGTCGGGGATTCGGCCAAGTAGCCCCCCCTGGGAACCTCGGCCTTCTGCCCGGGGCCAGTGATCACATAGACGCCACCCTCGCCCCTGTCCGGTCCGGTCTGGCCCATGTCGATCAAGGGGCGCTGCCACATGTCGTCGGCGAATCCCGCCACCGCGCCGGCAGGCATCCGGACGACCATCGGCCCGGTTTCCTCGAGATTGAAGAAGCTGATGATGTAGGGAGTCGTGGCGTTTGCCGTGAGAATCCCGAGCTTGGCCAGGTAATTGTCATACACCACCACATCGCCTGATCTGGCCTTGAAGGTCACCTCGTGGGCCTTCTGCCACTCGGCAAAGGAGACGATCGGGATGCTCCAGAGGTATGCCTGGCATGCCCGCTGGAAATCTATCTGATCGAAGAGCCGTTCGACCGACTCCCCGGAAGGATAGCCATTGATGAAATCAGGAGTGAAAGACAGCCTGCCGATCGGGGTGTCGAGAGTTTCGCCTGGAGTCTGTTTCATGGTTCTGTTTTATTGAGTCTTGATCGAAGGCTATTCGTTCCATGACTTCGCTACATAGTCTGGCCGCTTGTAGATGCCATCGACGATCGACTGACTGGGACCGTAACAGCGCATCACCGTCCAGAACGGGCCGTCGGGGGCGGGCAGCCAGTTGCTCTCCTTGTCGTGACCGGGGGATTCCGTGCCCACGTAAATGACGAGGGATCCGTCCTCGTTGGTCTTGAGGCCGGCGGTTGCACTGCCGATGGAATAGCGATCGATTGGGTTGTCCACCAGCAAGCGCTGCGGCAGCTTGTACATGGTGATCGACCAGAAGTAATCCACCGGTGGCATCTGCTCCCTTGTGAAGGTAAGGGTGTAGGTGGATTTGCCGCCGACGAGAGGTGTGCCATCGGCATCGGCGGGCATCGAGAGGTAAACCGAGACCTCCTTCACATTGCCGAAGATTCCCATGTAGACCCCGAGGGACCGGTCCATGTAGTTCGTGCCGACACGCTGGCGCGTGCCGAAGAACTTTGCCGCGTCGATGCCGCCCTCGCTCAACTTCTTCATCTCCGCGCGCCCATCCTCAAGGCCTTGCTGCATCGCCTCCCGGACGCCAGGCTCCAACGCCGCGGGGTCCCACCGCGAGCCCGATTCGATCCCGAGGCTGGCCAACGCTTCATACATCTCCTGATCCTCCGGATTCGGGGTGACGAAGGGCAGCAGAAAGGAAACGTAGGTCCAATAGACCTCCTTGGCTTCATCGTCCTCGGCCCACTTCGGCCACGCGATGGCGGGGGCTGGAGTGGGAGCCGGTGTCCCGGCAAAGGAACTCAAGGGCTCCAGCTTGTAGCTTTCCTGAATGGCCTTGACCCTCTCGAGATCCTCCGGGCCTCCGATGATCTGGGTGCGGGTCAAGGTGCCAAGAAAATCCGTTTCACCTTGAATCACCCGTGCCACTCCATTCGGAAGACTGCCCTTCCAGGACGGTGATGCCAGCAGCACGGAAACTCCTTCGTTTCCGTCGTTAACCGATCCGGGATTGTCGAGAACATAGCCCCAGTAGTCATCCCACTGGCTCGTATAGAAGCGCTCCTTCTCGATCCTTGGCATCGTCAGCACCCACGGTTCGGTGCGAAGATCCACCCACGCGTAGGAATAGGGTGTGTCGTTGTTTGGCGTCACAATATCGGTGTCTGCCGGCGAGGAGAGCCCGAGATGAAGCCAGCTGCCCATCGTCCTGTCTCCATCGATGGCCTGCATGAACATCGTCCGGTAGTTCATCACCAGGGGATAGGTGAAGATGTAGGCAGCCTTCGCGAGGCCTCGGACGGCCTGTGGGTCGACGGCATCCGATGAACTGAAAGATTGCTTCGTGTTCATCATTTTGCTCTACAGGTTGACTTCAGAATTGGCGATCTCGCCAACGTTAGGCCAGTTGAAACACCCTCCGCAAGTGGAGATGAAACTTTCTTCCGGTCTGCACCAGCCTCATCATCCCTAGTTGTTCAGGAAGCTGGGGGGATTACACAAGCGAGCGCTAATTAGGCGGTTTCAGATAACCACCCGATGGCGACCCCATCTTTCCGTGAACCACGCCGGCACTTCGCACTACCTTCCGCCAGAACCATTGCAGTGCAGGAGTTACGTGCTTCGGGTCCACCAACGATAGCGGTGGTTCACGGGTCCGATATCCACATGTTCACCCCGATACAAATCCGATTCCAGAGCCCTGCCCGACGCTCAGCGAAGAGCCAGAACAAGGCTCATCAAGAACGCAGGTCAAACCCTGCCAACGTGTTCTTCAACAGTCCGGAAACCTCCCCCGGCCTCGCCCCTCAGCTGTGCTCCCTCAAAAACCCGATCGTGCCCTCCAGCTCCTCGGCAAAGCGGTCGATCTCTTCAGGGGTGGTGGTGAAGCCCAGGCTGGCGCGGGCGGAACTGGCCAGGCCGTAGTGGCGGTGCAGGGGCTGGGTGCAGTGGTGGCCGCTGCGGATGCAGATACCGGCCGAATCCAGCAGGGCGGCGATGTCGTTGGCATGCAGGCCGTCCACGCTGAAGGCCGCTAACGCGGCCCGGTCGGGCTGCTGATCCGGCGTGGGCCCCAGGATGCGCATGCCGTCGATGGCCTGCAGCCGCTCGAACAGCCGCCGGGTGAGCTGCTGCTCCCAGGCGTGGATGCGCTCCATGCCCAGGTTCTGCAGATAATCCAGAGCCGCGCCCATGCCGATCGCCTCACCGATCGCCGGGGTGCCGGCTTCGAACTTGTGGGGCAGATCGGCCCAGGTGCTGTGGTCCAGGTACACGTCGTGGATCATCTCGCCGCCCCCAAGGAACGGCGGCATCGCCTCCAGCAGCGCCTCGTGGGCCCAGAGGAAGCCCATGCCCGTGGGCCCGCACAGCTTGTGGGACGAACCCACCAGGAAATCGGCCCCCAGGGCGGCCACGTCCACCGGCTTGTGGGGCAGGCTCTGGCAGGCATCCACCAGCAGCAGGGCGCCGACCCCGTGGGCCAGCTCAGCCACCGCCTCGATCGGGTTGAGGCAGCCCAGGGTGTTGCTCACGTGCACCAGGCTTACGAGCTTTGTGCGGTCGCTGATCTTGGCCTTGAGGTCCTCCAGGTCCAGTTCACCGCTCTCGGTGACGCCCGCATGGCGCAGCACGCAGCCCGTGCGGGCCGCCAGCAGCTGCCAGGGCACCAGGTTGCTGTGGTGCTCCATCACCGACAGCAGCACCTCATCGCCCTCCCGCAGGTTGGTGTCACCCCAGGTGCGGGCCACCAGGTTGATCGCCTCGCTGGCGTTGCGGGTGAACACGATCTCCCGGGCGCTGGCGGCACCGATGAAGCTGGCCACCTTGCCCCGGGCCGCCTCGAAATGGTCGGTGGCGCGGGCGCTCAGCTGGTGGGCGCCGCGGTGCACGTTGGCGTTGTCGAGGCTGTAGTACTGCTGCAGCGCCTCCAGCACCTGGCGCGGCTTCTGGCTGGTGGCGGCGTAATCCAGGTAGATCAGCGGCTGGCCCAGGCAGGCCGTCTGGGCCAGCAGGGGGAAATCGGGGCGCGTCTGCACCGCCAGGTCGGCCACCACCGGTGTGCCCGCCAGCGGCGGCGCCGCAACCATGGGCGAGTTGGTGGAGGTCGGTGTCATCGTCCCTGCTCCCCCAGCAAGCTGGCCAGAGGCTGCCATGGCCGGGCGGCCTCGGGGAGTTCCTGCAGCACCTCCTCGCAGAAGCCGCGCAACAGCAGCCGAGCCGCCTGGTCGGCGGCGATGCCGCGGCTCTGCAGGTAAAAGAGTTCGTCCTGCTCCAGCCGGCTCACGGTGGCGCCATGGGCGCAGCGCACGTCGTCGGCGACGATCTCCAGTTCGGGCTTGGTGTCGATCCGGGCCCGGTCCGAGAGCAGCAGGTTGCGGCTCAGCTGGGCCGCATCGGTGCGCTGGGCTGCACGGGGCACCTGCACGGCCCCGTTGAACACGCTGCGGCCCTGGCCGTCGGCCACCGCCTTGTGCAGCTGCTCCAGCCGCCCGTCCGGACCCCCGAAGACCATCTGGCTGTGGGAGTCGCTGATCTGGCGGCCATCCGCCAGCTGCAACGCCTTGAGGGCACTGTGGGCCGCCCCCTCGGACTGCACCAGCCGCGGCTCCAGCCGGCCCAAGGCCCAGCCGCCATGGGCGCTCACGCCGCTGTAGCGGCTGCCCGTGGCCTGCTCCACAGCCACCGTGGCCAGCAGGCAGCCCGTTTCGGCACCGGGCGCCAGCAGGCCGTGGCGCAGCTCGGCGCCCTCACCCAGGCGGGCCTCCAGCAGCACGCTGGTGAGGTTGGCGCCGCCGCTGCGGTGCACCTGCAGCACCTCCAGAGAAGCCTCGGGCTCCAGCACCAGCAGCAGCCGCAGGGGCAGGATCCCCTCGCCGGCGCCGGCGTCACTCACCAGCTCCAGGGTGATGGGAACCTGGCCGCGCACCCGCAGGGCCAGCACCTGTTGCGCCGTGGCGCCGTTGAGCAGCACAGGCCACAGCTCGGTGCTGCCGGTGGCGGCCAGCACCTGGCCCAGGGTTTCGTTCAGTTCGTCGCCGCCGATGGGCTCCAGGCCCGCCGGCAGGCTGATCCCCGCCAGGGGGTCGCTGTGGCCATCCAGGCTCAGTCGCAGGCTGCCGGCAGCCGTCTCAGGCTGCGCCGCCGGGGCGGGGCTGAGCAGGGTGGGGCTCAGGGCGGTGAGGGGCGCCAGGTCGGTGAAGCGCCAGGCCTCCACGCGGCGCGAGGGCAGCGGGGTCTGCGCCAGGGTCTGGGCCGCCCGCGAGCGGCTGGGCGCCAGGACATCGGCGCCAGCGGAGGCGCCACCGGTGGCGTTCGCCAGCAGGGCGGCAATCCAGCCGCTCGGGGCGGCGCCGGCTGCGGCGGTGGGGGTGGAGAGCGAAGCGGCCACCATCTCAGCCCACCTCCGCCGGTGTGCGCTCCAGGGCCGCCAGTTCGGCGTCGACCCAGTCGTAGCCGCGTTCCTCCAGCTCCAGGGCCAGCTCCTTGCCGCCGGTGCGCAGGATCCGGCCCGCCGCCATCACGTGCACGTAATCAGGGGTGATCACATCCAGCAGCCGCTGGTAGTGGGTGATCAGCAGGGTGGCGTTGTCGGGGCCGGCCAGGTGGTTCACGCCGCCGGCCACGATGCGCAGGGCGTCGATGTCGAGGCCGGAGTCAGTCTCGTCGAGCACCGCCACAAGGGGGTCGAGCAGGGCCATCTGCAGGATCTCGTTGCGCTTCTTCTCGCCGCCGGAGAAGCCCTCGTTGACGCTGCGCTCCAGGAAGGCCGGATCCATCTGCACCACCTGCAGCCGTTCGCGCACCAGGTCCTCGAAGGCGAAGGTGTCGAGCTCCTCCTCCCCCTTGCCTGCGCGGCGGGCGTTGGTGGCCACCCGCAGGAACTCCAGGTTGCTCACCCCGGGGATCTCCACCGGGTATTGGAAGCCGAGGAACAGGCCGGCCCGGGCCCGCAGTTCGGGCTCCAGGGTCAGAAGGTCTTCGCCCTTGTAGAGCACCGTGCCGCCGGTGACGGTGTAGGCGGGGTGGCCCGCCAGAACCTTCGAGAGGGTGCTCTTGCCGCTGCCGTTGCGGCCCATCACCGCATGGATCTCACCGGCGCGGATCGTCAGGGACACCCCCTTGAGGATCGGCTGGTCCTCCACGCGGGCCGTGAGATCACGGATCTCGAGCAGTACGGGAGCGTCGGGGCGGATCACGGCGGGGGAGAAAAGGGCAGGGAAGGGACAGGGGAAGAAGCGTTGGGCCGGCCGGGGTGGCCGTGGGCCGGGATCAGCCGACCGAACCCTCGAGCTTGAGGGCCAGCAGCTTGTCGGCCTCGGCGGCGAACTCCATCGGCAGCTGGTTGAAGACGTCGCGGCAGAAGCCGCTCACCATCATCGACACCGCCTCCTCGAAGGCGATCCCCCGGCTCTGCAGATAGAAGAGCTGGTCGGCGGAGATGCGGCAGGTGCTGGCCTCGTGCTCGATGCGGGCATCCGGCTGCTGGGAGCGGATGTAGGGGTAGGTGTTGGCGGCGGCCTGGTCGCCGATCAGCATCGAATCGCACTGGCTGTAGTTGCGGGCGCCCACGGCCTTGGGGCCCAGCTGCACCAGCCCCCGGTAGCTGTTGGAGGAGTGGCCGGCGCTGATCCCCTTGCTCACGATCGTGGAGCGGGTGCGGGGGCCCACGTGGATCATCTTGGTGCCGGTGTCGGCCTGCTGGCGGTTGTTGGTGAGGGCCACCGAGTAGAACTCGCCCACCGAATCGGCCCCCTGCAGCACGCAGCTGGGGTACTTCCAGGTGATCGCCGAGCCGGTTTCCACCTGGGTCCAGCTGATGTGGCTGCGGTCGCCGCGGCACTGACCGCGCTTGGTGACGAAGTTGTAGATGCCGCCCTTGCCGTTCTCATCCCCCGCGTACCAGTTCTGGACGGTGGAGTACTTGATCGAAGCGTCATCGAGGGCCACCAGCTCCACCACCGCCGCGTGCAGCTGGTTGGTGTCGAACATCGGCGCCGTGCAGCCCTCCAGGTAGCTCACCGAAGCCCCTTCCTCGGCCACGATCAGGGTGCGCTCGAACTGGCCGGTGTCGCCGGAGTTGATGCGGAAGTAGGTGGAGAGCTCCATCGGGCACTCCACGCCCTTCGGGATGAACACGAAGGAGCCGTCGCTGAACACCGCCGAATTGAGGGCGGCGAAGTAATTGTCGTTGCCCGGCACCACCGTGCCGAGGTATTTCTCGATCAGGTCGGCGTGGTCCTTCACCGCCTCGCTGATCGAGCAGAAGATCACGCCGTGCTCGGCCAGCTTCTCCCGGTAGGTGGTGGCGATCGAGACGCTGTCGAACACCGCATCCACGGCCACGTTGGAGAGGCGCTTCTGCTCGCTCAGGGGGATGCCGAGCTTGTCGAAGGTTTCCAGCAGCTTGGGATCCACCTCATCAAGGCTGGCCTTCTTCTCCTGCTGCTTGGGCGCCGCGTAATAAATGATCTCCTGGTAGTCGATCGGCGGATGGCCCAGGGTGGCCCAGTCGGGCTCCTCCATCTGCAACCACTGGCGGTAGGAGCGCAGACGGAAGTCGAGCAGGAAGGCCGGCTCGTTCTTCTTGGCGGAGATCAGCCGCACCACGTCTTCACTGAGCCCCTTGGCGATCTTCTCGGTTTCGATGTCGGTGACAAAGCCGTACTTGTACGGCTGGCTCACCAGATCGCCGACGGTTGCGCTGCTCGCCATGGGGGAAAGGGGCCGGTTCAGCCGGCGGTGAGGGACTGGACGTCTTCGAGGCTGATGGTCTGCTGCTCGCCGCGGAAGGGGTTGTCTTCGGTGAGGAAGAGCATGCAGTGGCACTCCTTGCGCTCCCGCATCGGCACGCAGGGGCAGTTCCAGAAGGCCTGGGCTACTTCGGCCTCCTTGTCCTCGTAGTGGCGGCAGGGGCAGAGGGCGCCACCCAGCTCGTCCTTGTGGCGGGCCAGACCCTCAAGCACCACGGCGGTGACCCCCGGATCGCTGCAGAAGTAGGTGCCGGTGCGCTGGGCGTAGGTTTCCGCGAAACGGCGGATCACCTCCAGGCTTTCGGCACCGGCTGCAGGGGTCGTCGTGGTGGAGGCGTCGGTCATGGGCAGAGCGTCGGGTTGCGCGCACCGGTGGATCGAATAACGAAACACTTTGGTTTCGTTACTGCGGGAGCCTAAGGCACAGGCGTGGTCCGTTGACGGCGTGGAAAGGCCATTGTGACGCCCCGGCGGGCACCACGGGCCAGCCCCCATTCCCCCGATGTGCGTGGCATGGTGTTTTGGTCACGCCCCCGTCATGAGCGCCCCCGCCCAGTCCCGCGGCCTCCCGGCCGCTCCCGCCGAGGGAAGCCATCCCACCCGGGAGGCAGCCCTCTCGATGCTGCTGCGGGAAGGTGAGGCGACAGCCGGCCAGCTGGCGGCCGCCCTTGGGGTGTCGGTCCAGGTGATGCGCCGCCACCTGCGCAGCCTTGAGGACGACGGCCTGGTCGAGGCCAGCGCGCCCCACGAGGGCCCGGGCCGGCCCAGCAACGTCTGGCACCTCACCGCCCAGGGCCAGGGCCACTTCCCCGACGGCAGTGAGACCTTCGCCCTCGGCCTGCTCCACACCCTCACCGAAAGCCTGCCGGCGGACACCCTGGAGCTGGTGCTGCGCCAGCAGGCCGAGGAGAAGGCGGCCGAGTACCGCCGCCAGATCGGCAGCGGCCCCCTGGGCCGGCGGATCGAGCGCCTGGTGGAGCTGCGCCGCAAGGAGGGCTACGTGGCCGAATGCCGCCCCGATGACGACCCCGCCGCCGATAACGCCGATGGCCCCGCCTGGGTGATCAGCGAATTCCACTGCTCGGTGATGCGCATCGCCGAGCAGTACCCCGTCGTCTGCGACCAGGAGCTGCGCCTGATCCGCCACACCTTCCCCGACTGCGCCGTCGAGCGGGTCCACTGGCGGCTGGAGGGGGGCCACAGCTGCGGCTTCCGCATCGCGCCCGTCGCCGCCAGCCCCGTGGCCGCCGGCCCCACCCCGGCCCCCTGAGCCGTGCTCAGCCCTGACGAGCTGCAGGAGCTGGAGGCCACCCTGCTGCCCACCCTGGAGCGCCACCACCTGCGGCTCCTGGCCCATGGCCTGCGCACCCTGCAGGCCATCTCCGGGCAGCGGGCCGGTGCGCTGCCGCCCGAGGAGGCGGTGGCGGCCTGGGCCGCCACCCAGCCGCTGATCGCCGCCGATGCCGGCTTCGAGCAGGCCTTTCTCACCCAGATGGGCCACGTGGCCGCCCAGCTGGCGGCCATCGCCACCGCCGCCGGCCGGGAACCCCTCGCCCTCGACCTGGCCGACCTGATCCACTGGGCCACCGGCGAGGCCGACCGGCGCCTCAGGCCCCCGTCAGCCCCACCAGACCCGCCACCAGGCTGACCCCGGCCAGGGCGGCGGCGGCCGCCAGCACCCCCCGCCAGCCGGGCCGGTCCCCCTCCAGGGCCGCCAGGGGCAGGGCCATCACCGGCGCCGTCGACAGCAGGGCCACGGCGAGGCCCCCCGGCAGCCCCGCCAGGGCGGTCTGCTGCAGGGCGATGCCGGCGCTGGTGCCCAGCAGGGTGGCGGCGAGCGCCAGGGGCCAGCGGCGCCCGGCCGGCCGGGGTCCCTGCACGGCCCGCGGCAGCCCCGCCAGCAGGGGCAGCATCACCAGCGCCGCCGCCGCCAGCCGCAGGGTGGCGGCCTGCAGCGGCTCCGGCCCCCCGGCCAGCAGCCCCGCCCGCGCCAGCAGCGCCCCGCCGCTGCCGCAGGCCAGGGCCCCGAGGGCCAGGGCCACCCCGAGCCCGTCAGCGGCCGCCCGATCGCTGCCCGCCCCATCACCGCCCGCGGGCAGTCCCCCCTCGGGCCCGTCCTGCCGGGGGGCGCGCTGGTGCACCACCAGCAGCACCGCCAGGGTGATCAGCCCGATCCCCAGCCACTGGGCCGGCCGGGGCACCTCCCCCAGCAGCGCCACCCCCGCCAGGCTCGTGACCGCCGGGCCGCCGGCATCGATGGTGAGGGTGCGCCGGGTGCCCAGCCGCCGCAGGGCCGCGAAAAACAGCGTGTCCCCCAGGGCGATGCCCAGCACGCCGCTGAGGGCCAGCAGCAGCAGCGCGCGCGGCGCCATCTGCCACGGCAACACGAGGGCCAGCGGCAGGAGCAGGGCCACCGCCAGCAGGTTCTTGAGCAGGTTCAGCCGGGCGGCCGAAAGGGAGGTGGGCAGCCGGCGCCAGAGCAGGCTGGAGAAGGCCCAGCAGAAGGCGGCCGCCAGGGCGGCGGCGACGGGGGCGGCGGACAAGGGGCCGCGGGTGGGTGGGAGAGTTGCGATCATCGCCTGATCGCGCCCCATCGCCTGAGGCCCCCGTGAGCGGATCCATCGCCGACGCCATCAGCTTCTTCCGGCTCAGCTGCGGCCGCTGGCGCTCCCAGCGCAGCAGCCACCACCTGCTGCACCGCCGCGCCGAGGCGGGCGGCTCCTTCATTGAAGTGGTGGAACTGGAGGCGGCCGATCCGCGCCTGGAGGCGATCGCCGTGCTGCACGGCCAGGATCCCGCCGGCCTGGTGGGGGGCTGCCGGGTGCGCTGGAGCGGCTCGATGGCCTGGGACAAGGCCGGCGAGGCCCACGAGGGCGAAAGCGTCTTCGGCCTGATTCCCACCGATGAACGGGGGCGCAGCGGCCTGCTGCTGCGCGACCGCGGCTACGCCGAAACGGCGCCGGTGGCCGGCCACTTCGCCATGGACGACCGGGACGGCCTGCTGCTCACCACCAGCTACGAGACGATGAACAGCCTGGAGCGCTTCAGCTTCGCCGGGCCGGACGTGCGCCTGCGCACCAGCACCGTCGAGGGGCTCTCCAACACCGCCTCCTTCTGCGTCGAGACCCGCATCGCCGACGGGGCGGCCAGCGCGAGCGGCACCAGCGCCGAGGCAACGGGCTCCCAGGCAGACGCCCCGGCGAGCCCCGAAACCGCCTGCCTGTCAGCCCTGGGCTGGTGACGGGGCGCGCGTTGGTGTTGTGTCGCCAACGTTACGGACTGTGAGCCCTGCCCTCCCGGGCCCGGGGCCGCCGGGGCCCTACTTCTACGATCCCCAACGACGGATGCCGGACCACGCGTGGCTCTTCCACTCCTCAAGTACGCCCCCACTTCCCAGAACTCGCGCGTCGCGCCGTTCCGGGTGGGTTCCGACGAGGACCCCAAGGCCGTGTCCATGGACAAGGCCATGGACCGGGAAGATCAGAATTTCGTGATCGAAGCGGCCTACCGCCAGATCTTCTTCCATGCCTTCAAGGTCGACCGCGACCGCACCCTTGAGTGCCAGCTGCGGGACGGCCAGATCACGGTGCGGGACTTCATCCGCTCCCTGTGCCTGTCGGACACCTTCAACCGCAGCTTCTACAACCTCAACAGCAACTACCGGGTGGCCCGCCACCTGGTCGAGAAGCTGCTGGGCCGCCCCGTCCACGGCAAGGCCGAGGAGATCGCCTGGTCCGCCGTGATCATGACCAAAGGGGTCCGGGGCGCGGTGGACGCCATCCTCGACTCCCAGGAGTACCTGGAGGCCTTCGGCTACGACACGGTCCCCTACCACCGCAACCGGGTGGTGGGCTCCCGCGAAGTGGGCGAAACCCCCTTCAACATCACCTCCCCCCGCTACGAGTCCTACTACCGGGGCATCCTGGGCTTCCCCCAGATCGTCTACACCGGCAAGTCCCGCAGCTTCCCCGAGCGCGCCCAGCAGCGCCGCGGCGGCTTCCCGCAGGACTACCTGCCCTGGGTCCGCACCCTGCCCGCCCTGCGTGGTGTCGGCAGCGCCGCCGCCGGCAACACCGGCATGGACTACCTCTCCAAGGTCCCCTACCGCAGCATCGGCCGCTGAGTTCGGCCCTCACCGGCCGGTCTGCCGCCGGCCCCTGATTTCACCCTGGCCCCGCCGCTTCCCAGCTGCGGGGCTTTTTCGTGTCCCCGTCTGGGGCGAGGGGGATCGGGCGCACCCCTGGCCGTCAGTGGATGCTGACCCCGGGCGACCGCTTCCGCCCAAAGCCGGAATGGTCCTCCAGACTGATCCCAAACGAATTCTGATGTTGTGAGCCAGAAGACGCTGACCTCCCTGGCGATGATGACGCTGCGCCAGCTGCGGCAGATCGCCAGTGACCTCGGCGTGTCGCTCTACAGCCGCAAGTCCAAGGAGGAGCTGGTGGAGGCCATCAGCACCCGCCAGGTGGAGGAGGGCGAAGGCCGCAGCCTCGAGCGCATCGAGGCCGAGATGGCCCCGGCGCCGCGGCCGGCCGCCGAGACCCGCGTCGTCTTCCTGCCCCGCGATCCCCAGTGGGCCTACGTCTTCTGGGACATCTCCGAGGACGACCGCTCCGACGCCCTCCATGCCGGCGCCTCCCAGCTCT
>CALRKA020000013.1:0-69039 GCA_943367815.1 Tabrizicola sp. YIM 78059
TCCACCGCCGGCCTCGAGGCCTCCGGCACCGGCAACATGAAATTCATGATGAACGGCGCCCTCACCATCGGCACCCTCGATGGCGCCAACGTCGAGATCCGCGAGCAGGTGGGTGACGACAACTTCTTCCTCTTCGGGCGCACCACCGAAGGCATCGCCGAACTCAAGCAGCAGGGCTACCGGCCCTGGGAGCTGATCGACTCCACCCCGGAGCTGCCGGAGGTGCTGCATCTGATCGGGAGCGGCCACTTCAGCAACGGCGACAAGGAGCTGTTCCGTCCCCTGCTGGAGAATCTCACCGGCCGCGACCCCTTCTTCGTGCTGGCCGACTTCGGGGCCTACCTGAAGGCCCAGCAGGACGTGAGCGAAGCCTGGAGCGACCGTCGGCGCTGGAACCGGATGTCGCTGCTGAACACCGCCCGCAGCGGCCTGTTCTCCTCGGATCGCTCGATCCGGGAGTACTGCGAGCGGATCTGGCAGGCGGAGGAGTTCCCCGTGACCATCACCTGCGAGATCGACGAGGCCCCGGCCAAGGGCCGCCGGCTCCCCGCCGCCCCGTAAGGGTGGCCTGAAACAGGGGGGGCGGCTCAGCCTCCCCGGTGATCGGGCAGGTCGGGGGTCTGGTGCAGCAGCCGGTTGAGGCGCAGCCGGTCGGCGTTGAGGGGATCGGGCGCGAGTTCACCGGCCACCTCCCGGAAGGTCTGCTCCACGGGCTCGGGCACCCTCACATCGAAGATGCGCTCCATCAGGGCTTCGATGGAGAAGAGGTGGGCGTTGATGTTCTCCAGATCGGCCATGGCCTGCTGGATCGCCTCATTTTCAGGGGGCGTATCGGCGCTGGCCTCGGGCGATGCGCTCTCGGGGGCCGCGGGGGTGGGGGGCGGTGTGTCCCCGTCGCCGTGCTGCTTCTGGAGCTCCTCCAGCACGCGGCCGGCGAGGGTGCGGAACGACTGCAGCGCCGCCCAGTTGAGCTCCTGCTGCTGACGCAGGCTGGGATTTTCTCGGATCAGCCGGTCGTGTTCCCGATAGAACCGCTGGCAATCAGGACATTGGCAGGGCTCTTCTGGCACCGCGTCCCTTCTTTCATTCAATGGTCATCATGGCACCGACCGGGAGCAGCGGGGCAAAGTGCCGCGCGGGAGCTGAACCGTTCAGGCGGCCATCGGGTCCTGATCGGGATGGTCCCCCGCCTCATGGAGCAGCGGCAGGGGAATCTCGATCGAACTGACCACCTGGATCACGTCCCGCAGGCGCATCGAATCGGCGAACCAGCCCATGGCCTGCTCGACGTCGCCGCGGCGCTCGGCATCGCCGGCCTGCTCCTCATGGGCATCGGCCAGCAGGGCCAGCCAGCAGAGGCAGCGGGCCTGGACCACCGAGAGATCGAGATCATCGGGGTGGCTGTGAGCGATGGATTCGCTCTCCTGTTGCACCAGCAACCGCAGGCGCAGGTCGTGAAGCTGGGTCATCCACTGCTGACGACTGGGGCCACGCTAGCGGGAGCGTCCGCTTTGGGAAGCCCACCAGCGGTAGCGCTCGTTACGGGCCAGGCCAGGCGTCAGTTGCCGGCGTAGGTGATGCCGGCCTCCACCTCGGCGATCGCCTGGTTCACCAGGCCGATCGCCCGCTCGCGGTGCCCTCCTTTATTCGGTGCCGCCATCTGCAGGGACGACCGGGCGCTGAACAGCGCATTCAGGGCGTTCTGCATGTTGGGCTGCTGGGCCACGGCAACGCCCGAGGCGACCACGGCGCCGGCGACGAAGGCAACGGGGGTGGCCAGCCAGGGGGAGAGCAGGGGGCGGGGAGCCATGGGCTGCAGCTATGGGGTGAGGAACCCTAGAACCGGGGCCGAGGCAGCGCACCACTGACCTGGCGTACGACGCCGACCCTCACGATCTCCCCGTGGCCACCGCCCTTCATGCCCATGGGCAAAGACTCCTGCTCAGCAAAGGCCTCTCTCACCATCCGTTGCCCTCCGGCAGGCACCACGGTGTCGGGGCCATGACAAAGATGAAGATCCGATGACAGCGCGCCTTAAGGATTCCTCAGATTTGTGGTATGGTTCCTACGTTGGCCAAGTTCGCCTTTGTAGGTGCTTGGGCCACTCCCCGTCCCACGCACCCAACCACCCCTCCAAACCATGACGACCACTCGATTCCGCTTCAAACCGGCTTTCGTCGCCAAAGCTGGTGTCCTGGCCGCCGTCGCCGCTCTCTCCGTGCAGGCTGGCGAATCCAAGGCCCAACAGGCCCCCGGCGACAAGATCTCCTGCCTGGTGTCCGCCGTCGTGGGTGGCACCTGCAACGGTGGCAAGGCTCTGACCATCGGCGACAAGACCCTGAGCGGTCTGAGCTTCAACGGCTTCACCCCCGGCGCCCTGGACAGCATCCTGTTCACCCAGATCACGCCGGTCTTCTACCAGCTGCAGTACAACTTCGACCCCCAGGCCCAGTCGAACATCACCGGCAGCGTCGGTTACACCATCAGCATCACCCCCGACGGTCTTGCTGCTGGTAACGAATTCCTGGCTGCCCAGGCCAACATCACCGGCGGCAACCTGCTGGGTGGCGGCTTCACCACCACGATCACCTCGTCCAAGCTGCCCGCTCCGCTGACCGCCACCTCGCTGAGCAACCCCAGCGCCGCCGGCTTCTTCCTGGACGACACCGTGGCTGCAACCTTCCTCCAGACGTTTGCCGCCAACGCCCCCGCCGGCCAGGGCCCTTCCACCATCAACAGCTTCGGCATTCAGTTCACCCAGAACAAGCCCTCCACCGACACCAGCGTTCCTGGCCCGCTGCCGATCCTCGGCGCCGGTGCCGCTTTCGGCCTCTCCCGCAAGCTCCGGAACCGCATCAAGCAGGTTGCCTGATCCCCGTTCCCGGGTATCCACCAACCATCTCCAACCCAGCCTCCCCTTCCAAGGGGGGGCTTTTTTTTGCAAGCTTATTTCGCGCCTTCCGACAAGACCCAAACGCCACGGAAGGCTAATCTGGGCACGCTTTCCTGACTCCCTACCCTGATGAACTCCAGTCTGCTGAGGAGCCTGACGTGATGGACCCGACGAAAAGCATGGGCAGCGCCATCAGCCGGCCTGCCGTCATCGCCTCCCGCTGGTTCGCCCTGGTGGGCTGGGTGTTGATCGGTTCCGCTCTCACGGGCCTTCTGTTCTCCTCACTGCCGGTGAAGTTGATCGATCCGGCCTGGCAGTTGCGCCTGATCAGCGCCATCCTCGCCAGCAGCACCTTTCTGTTGCTGGGCATCCTGCTGGTGTGCGGTGCGGTGTTCCTGAATGAAAGGAATCAGCAGCTGCTGGAGCAGGCCGGCCTGCTCCGCAGGTTGGCGGGGTGGTTTGCCGTTCTGCTGCTGATCATCATCCCATTTCAGTTCTATGCCGGCCACCGGGCCAATGGGGCCGTTCAGGCGACAGAAAATCAGAGTATTCAGCTGATCAAGCGAATCATCCGGGGGGCGACAGCCGCCAACAACGAAGAGGAACTGCGCAGTTTCCTGGGCAGTCTTCCCACGCCTCCCCCGTTGCCAGCGCGCTTTGATGCACCCTTTCCGGAAATCAAGAAGCGTCTGATCAACAACTTTGACAGTCAGCTGAACGCGGCCAATTTTCAGGCCGGAGAATTACGCCGCCAGCGGCTGGAACAGTTCATCGGCGAGGCCGTGCGCAACTCCGTCCTGGCCATCCTGATGGCGATTGGCTTCAGCGGCATTGCTGAAAAAGAAGGGCCCCTTTTCGGCATGTTCCGGCGCCTTGGCCTCTTCCGCTACAGGGACTAGGACCGTCCGGGTTCTCTCGACCGACAAGCGGAAACGGGGCTGGCGGGACTCGAACCCACGACCTACGGTTTAGGAAACCGTCGCTCTATCCGGCTGAGCTACAGCCCCTTCAGGGGCGCGGGTCAGGGTAACCCTGTCACACGCGTGAGCCACTTTAGGGCGGGGACCGGCCGCCCCCCAGGCTCCTAGTCTCGACACTGGAAAGCAGGCGAGGTGATCGCGATCGGTGCGGTGCGGCCTTCGGGTCACCGCCGTGGCCGGTTGAGGAAAGTCCGGGCTCCCCAATGGCCAGGCCTGCTGGGTAACGCCCAGTGCGGGTGACCGTGAGGACAGTGCCACAG
Organism: Tabrizicola sp. YIM 78059; assembly: GCA_943367815.1. GTDB lineage: Bacteria > Cyanobacteriota > Cyanobacteriia > PCC-6307 > Cyanobiaceae > Cyanobium. Next base: position 4,134 of record CALRKA020000013.1, read on the forward strand.
AAACACACCGCCGATGGCCCCGGCTTGCCGGGTGCACAGGCAAGGGTGCAAAGGTGCGGTAAGAGCGCACCAGCGGCATCGAGAGGTGCCGGCTTGGTAAACCCCGGCTGGGAGCAAGGCCCAGGGACAGCGGTTGGCCATCTTCCCCGTCCCGATTCCCATGCGCCGCTCGAGGCCGCCGGTGACGGCGGTCCCAGACAGATGATCACCCCCCCTGCCGGCGGCGTGCCGCCGGCAGGGGAGAACAGAACCCGGCTTACGTCCTGCTTTCCCCTCTTGCCCCGCGATGACTCCCCAGCGCCGCCAGCAACTCCTGGCCTTTCTGGAGAGCCTCGGCTTCGGCGCCGGCTTCGGCCTGCTGCCCCCGGATGCGGCCGCCGCGGACGCCGCCCTGGAGACCCTGGATGAGGCCCTCACCCACAGCTCCACCGGCCTCCCCCGCCACCACGATCGCCTCGAGTTCCTCGGCGACGCGGTGCTGCGGCTGGCGGCGGCCGAGTTCCTGCACCGGGACCATCCCTCCCTGGGCGTGGGCGAAACCTCCGCCCTGCGGGGCCAGCTGGTGTCCGACCGCTGGCTCAGCGAGCTGGCCCGCAGCATCGCCCTGGAGCCGGTGCTGCTCATGGGGCCGATGGCCGCCGGCGACCGGGCCGGCCGCTCCACCGTGCTGGCCGAATGCGCCGAGGCCCTGGTAGGCGCCATCTACACGGTGGGGGGCGGTCCCCAGGGCGGCCTGGCGGCCGTGCAGAGCTGGCTGGCCCCCCACTGGCAGGTGAGCGCCGCCGAACTGCTGGCCGACCCCGCACGCCACAACTGGAAGTCGGTGCTGCAGGAATGGAGCCAGGGCCAGGGGAAGGGCCTGCCCTCCTACCGCTCCCACGAACGCAGCCGGGTGCATGGGGATCCGGAGCGCTTCGAATGCCGGGTGGAGGTGGCTGACCTCAGCGGCGAGGGCCGGGGCGGCTCCCGCCGGGAGGCGGAGCAGCAGGCGGCCAGGGCGGCGCTGGCGGCGCTGGCGCTCAGGCCTGCTCCAGAGTGCTGAGCGGCACGGTCACCAGCTTGTCCCAGTTGCCGCCCTCGAACAGCACGGCGGCCATCGCCCCACTGATGCGCTGCACGAAGCCCTGGTAGCCGTTGTAGATCGAGCGGGGATCGCGCACCACCACGGTGGAACCGGGCAGGATCGGGCTGCTGGCCATGGCGGATGCCCTGCGAGGGGACCATCAAGTGGCGCCATTATCGACGCCGGAGCGCCCCGATGGAGCCGCCGACGGGTGCCCGCGGGCACCGCACAGGGCCGTGACGCGATGATGCGCCGCGACCGGAGCGATCAGGCCGTGGCCGACACCAGCAACGAGGGGCAAGGGGCCGACCCGGGCGAGCTGATGGCCGTGGGGCGGGTCGTGGCGGCCCAGGGCATGGGCGGCGACGTCCGCCTGCTGCCCCTGAGCGATTTCCCCGAGCGGTTCACCCGGCCCGGTCCCCGCTGGCTGCAGGCCCCCGGGGGCGAACCCCGGCCGGTGCGGCTGCTGGCCGGCAGGCCCGTGCCGGGGAAAACCCTGTTCGTGCTGCGTCTCGAGGGCATCGGCGACCGCAACGCCGCTGAAGCCCTGGTGGGCCAGCACCTGCTGGTGCCGGCCGCCGACCGTCCCACCCTGGAGCCCGGGGAGTTCCACCTCCTCGATCTGGTGGGGCTCCAGGTGCGGCTGCTGCCGGATCCCCAGGCCCCGATCGGCACCGTCACCGACCTGATCCATGGGGGCAACGATCTGCTGGAGGTGGAGCTCAGCGACGGCGGCCGGCGGCTGCTGATCCCCTTCGTGGAGGCGATCGTGCCGGAGGTGAACCTGGCGGAGGGCTGGATCGGCCTGACGCCGCCGCCGGGCCTGCTGGACCTCTGAGCTGGACTTCTGAGCAGGGCGTCGGCGCCGGCCCCGTACCCCGGAACGCTGACGGCCGGGACCGGCTCCGGTTGAATGGGCCGGTGTGATGGTCCTGCGGGACAGCTGCCGCCCCCATGGCTACCCCCTCCCTGGTCCCGGTGATTCTCTGCGGCGGCACCGGGACCCGCCTCTGGCCCCTCTCCCGGGCCAGCTACCCGAAGCAGTACTGGCCCCTGGCCGGCACCAGCGAGGAAACCCTCCTCCAGCAGACCCACCAGCGCCTCCAGGGGCTGCCGGACCTGGCACCGCCGTTGCTGATCTGCAACGAGGACCATCGCTTCATCGTGGCCGAGCAGATGCGCCAGATCGGCGTGGAGCCGGCGGCGATCCTGCTGGAGCCGGTGGGGCGCAACACCGCCCCTGCGGTGGCCGTGGCGGCCCTGCAGGCCACCGGCCGCGGTGAGGACCCCCTGCTGCTGATCCTGGCGGCCGACCACGTCATCCGCCGGGACGCCGACTTCCGCGCCACCGTGGCCGCCGGCATGGCCGCGGCCACCGCCGGACAGCTGGTCAGTTTCGGCATCGTGCCCACCAGCCCCGAGACGGGCTACGGCTACATCGAGGCCGCCGAGCCCCTGGCGGCCACCCCCGTGCCGATCGCCCGCTTCGTGGAGAAGCCGGACCGGGCCACCGCCGAGTCGTTCCTGGCCACCGGCCGCTTCACCTGGAACAGCGGCATGTTCCTGTTCCGCGCCAGCGCCATCCTGGCGGAGCTCGACCGCTTCGTTCCCGAGGTGGTGAGCGCCTGCCGCACCGCCCTGGAGCACGACAGCGCCGACCTGGAATTCCTGCGGCTGGAGCGGGAAGCCTTCGCCAACGGCCCCAGCATCGCCATCGACGTGGCGGTGATGGAAAGGACCGACCGGGGCGTGGTGCTGCCCCTCGATGCCGACTGGAGCGACGTGGGCAGCTGGGCGGCCCTCTGGGAGACCTCGGAGCAGGACCGCGAAGGCAACGTGCTGCGGGGCCGGGTGATCAGCGAGGGCAGCAGCAACTGCTACCTGCGCAGCGAGCACCGCCTGGTGGTGGGGCTGGGGGTGCAGGATCTGGTGGTGGTCGAGACCGACGACGTGGTGCTCGTGGCCCACCGCGACCGCGCCCAGGAGGTGAAGGGCATCGTCGGCCGGCTGGAGCGGGACGGCGCCCCCGAGAGCCGCGCCCACCGCCGCATCTACCGGCCCTGGGGCCATTACGACGGCGTGGTGGAAGGGGAGCGCTGGCAGGTCAAGAAGATCTCCGTGAAGCCCGGCGCCAGCCTGTCCCTGCAGATGCACCACCACCGGGCCGAGCACTGGGTGGTGGTGCGGGGCACCGCCGTGGTGGAGAAGGACGGGGTGGAGGAGCTGGTGGGCGAGAACCAGAGCACCTACATCCCCCTCGGCGCCCGGCACCGCCTCACCAACCCCGGCAAGATCCCCATGGAGCTGATCGAGGTCCAGAGCGGCCCCTACCTGGGCGAAGACGACATCGTGCGCTTCGACGACCGTTACGGGCGCAGCGACGCTCCAGCCCCTGTACCGGGCTGAGGGCGTTGGCCTGCGGCGGCGAGCCCGCGATGCGGGCAACGCCGCCTACGGCCAACGCCCTCAGCCCGGCAGGAGCTGGGCGACGCAGGGCAAGGGGAGGGAGGCGATGGAAGGCTCTCGAGCCCCCGGGAGGGTGTCGTGCCGGTGCCCCCCGAAGGTGGGCGTTGCCCGCTCCGCGGGCTCGCCCACCGCAGGAGGCACCGGCACGACACCCTCACTCGACGGTGACGGACTTGGCCAGGTTCCTCGGTTGATCGACGTCCAGGCCCCGGTGGGCGGCGATGTGATAGCTGAGCAGCTGCATCGGGATCACCGTCAGCAGGGGGCTGAGCAGTTCGTCCACCTCCGGCAGGGGCAGCAGCACGTCGAACAGTTCGGTGTCCGGGCAGGCGGGCGCCACGCCGATCAGCTGGGCATCGCGGGCCTTGGCCTCCTGGGCGTTGGAGAGCACCTTCTCGAACACGGTTCCCGGCACGGCGATCGACACCACCGGCACCCGGGCATCGAGCAGGGCGATCGGGCCGTGCTTCATCTCCCCCGCCGGGTAGCCCTCGGCGTGGATATAGCTGATCTCCTTGAGCTTGAGGGCCCCCTCCATGGCGATCGGGTAGTTGATGCCCCGCCCCAGGAAGATCACGTCCTGGGTGTCGGCGAACAGATGGGCCAGCTCGGCGCAGCAGCGGTCATGGTCGTCGACCAGGCGTTGCAGCACCGCGGGCATGGCCCGCAGCTGCTCCACCAGCTCCCGCAGCTGGGCGGGGGTACGGCCGCCGCCGAGGGGGTGGGCCGTGCCGCCCCGGCGCTCGGCGAAGGCCAGGGCCAGGCCGTAGAAGGCCAGCAGCTGGCCGAGGAAGGTCTTGGTGGCGGCCACCCCCACCTCGATGCCGGCGCCGATGTCGAGCAGGTGGGGCACCAGGCGGCCGAGGGAGCTCTCGGGGCGGTTGGTGATGCCCAGCAGCCGGGGGGCATAGGCCGGATCGGCCACCAGGAAGCGCCGGTCCTGCTCCATCGCCAGGGCGGCGAGGGTGTCGGCCGTCTCCCCTGACTGGGTGACGCCGATGGTGAGCGTGTGGGGCTCCAGCGGCGGCGGGGCGTAGCGGAATTCACTGGCGTAGAACACCGACGTGGGCAGCCCCGCCAGCTGCTCGAGCAGATGGGCCCCCACCTGGGCCGCGTGGCGGCTGGTGCCGCAGGCCAGGATCTGGATCCGCTCCACCCCCTCGTAGACGGACTCATCCAGGGGCAGGGCCACCAGGGCCCCCTCCGGCAGGTGGCGGGCCACCCACAGGGCCACCGTTTCGGGCTGCTCGTGGATCTCCTTGTGCATGAAGTGGCGGAAGCTGCGCTTGTCCGCCACGTGCTCGGTGCCCACCAACAGCGTCGGATTGCGCTGCACCCGCGTTCCTGAGCCGTCGTAGAGCTCGATGCCCAGGGGCGTGAGCAGGGCCACCTCCCCGTCCTGCAGGGGCAGGATCGTGCGGGTGAAGCCCGCCAGGGCAGGGGTGTCGCTGGCGCAGAGGAATTCCCCTTCCCCCAGGCCGATCAGCAGCGGCGCCTGCCGCCGGGCCACCACCACGGCCCCGGGCACCGCCGCCCACACCACCGCCAGGGCATAGGCCCCGTGCAGCAGGGGCAGCACCTGCTGCAGGGCCTCCAGCAGCAGCGCCGGCGAGGCACTGGCCCCCTCGGCCTGCCGCTGCCGCAGCCGGCGGGCAAGCAGGTGGGGGATCACCTCGGTATCGGTGTCGGAGCGGAACTCCACCCCTTCGGCCTGCAGCTCCTCGCGGAGGCTGCGGTGGTTCTCGATGATGCCGTTCTGCACCACGGCCAGCTGGCCGCTGCCGTCGAGGTGCGGGTGGGCGTTGCGCTCCTCCGGCTTGCCATGGGTGGCCCAGCGGGTGTGGCCGATGCCGCACTGGCCGGGGGCCCCCCGTTCCTCGTAGCGGGCCGTGAGGTTGACCAGCTTGCCCTCCGCCTTGAGGCAGTGGAGACCGGCCCCGTCAACGGTGGCGATGCCGGCGGAGTCGTAGCCGCGGTACTCCAGCTGGCGCAGACCCTCCAGCAGCTGGGGGGCCGCCTCCCGCGAGCCGATCAGGGCAACGATGCCGCACATAGGAGAAGCAATCCGGCGGGAAACGGGGGTGGGGGGCCAAAAAAAAGCCCGGCGCTGGCGCCGGGCAAGAGCTTATGGGAGGGCAGCAGGGCCGCCGGTGTCAGTAGGCCAGGCCCATGGAGCGGCTGGTCTCGTCGCCCAGGTAGACGCGGATGCTCAGGAAGTCGGTGGGGCAGGCGGTTTCGCAGCGCTTGCAGCCGACGCAGTCTTCGGTGCGGGGCGAGGAAGCGATCTGGGCGGCCTTGCAGCCATCCCAGGGCACCATCTCGAGAACGTCGAGGGGGCAGGCACGGACGCACTGGGTGCAGCCGATGCAGGTGTCGTAGATCTTGACGGCGTGGGACATGCCAGGGCCGGGAACGAACGGCGAGGTGCCCAAAGTACCCACACCCTTCCGGCGCAGGGCGTCACCCGGGGCTGGCCGTCACCCTTGTTCATACGCCGAAAGGCCCCGAACGGGGCGACCCGTAGGATGCTGCCTCCCTCACAGCAGCCATGTCCCAGGAAGCGATCTTCGAGAAAGTCCGGTCGATCGTTGCCGAACAGCTCAGCGTGGAGGCTGAGGAGGTCAAGGCGGAATCCAATTTCCAGAACGACCTGGGCGCCGATTCCCTCGACACCGTCGAGCTGGTGATGGCCCTGGAGGAAGCCTTCGACATCGAGATCCCCGACGAGTCGGCCGAAGGGATCACCACGGTGGGTGACGCCGTCAAATACATCCAAGAGAAGCAGGCCTGAGGCGTCCATGGTGGAGGGTCTCCGCCGCGTCGTCGTCACCGGCCTGGGCGCGGTCACACCGATCGGCAACAACGTCGCGGATTACTGGGAGGGGCTGACCAGCGGCCGCAATGGGGTGGCGCCGATCACCCTGTTCGATGCCTCCCGCCATGCCTGCCGCTTCGCCGCCGAAGTCAAGGACTTCGACACGGCGGGCTGGCTCGAGCCGAAGGAGGCGAAGCGCTGGGATCGCTTCTGCCAGTTCGGGGTGGTCGCGGCCAAGCAGGCGGTGGCCGATGCCGGCCTGACGATTGACGACGGCAACGCCGCGCGCATCGGGGTCGCCATCGGCTCCGGCGTGGGCGGGCTGCTGATGATGGAAACCCAGGCCCACGTGCTGGCCGACCGCGGTCCCGACCGGGTCAGCCCGTTCTGTGTGCCGATGATGATTCCCAACATGGCCACCGGCCTGGCGGCCATCGCCATCGGCGCCAGGGGCCCCAGCAGCGCCGTGGCCACCGCCTGCGCCGCCGGCTCCAACGCCATCGGCGATGCCTTCCGGCTGATCCAGCTGGGCCTGGCGGACGCCATGGTCTGCGGCGGTGCCGAATCGGCGATCACCCCCCTGGGGGTGGCCGGCTTCGCCAGCGCCCGGGCCCTGTCGTTCCGCAACGACGACCCCGCCACGGCCAGCCGCCCCTTCGACGCCGAGCGCAACGGCTTCGTGATCGGCGAGGGGGCGGGGGTGCTGGTGCTGGAGAGCCTCGAGCACGCCACGGCCCGGGGCGCCCGGGTGCTCGGCGAGATCGTCGGCTACGGCATGACCTGCGACGCCTACCACTACACCCTGCCCTCCCCCGGCGGTGTGGGGGCGGCGGAGGCCATCCGCCTGGCCCTTGCCGATGCCCGACTGGAGCCGGAGGCGGTGGACTACGTCAATGCCCACGGCACCAGCACCCAGGCCAACGACAGCAACGAGACCGCCGCCATCAAGTCGGCGCTCGGGGCCCACGCCATGACCATCCCGGTCAGTTCCACCAAGTCGATGACCGGCCACCTGCTGGGCGGCAGCGGCGGCATCGAGGCCATTGCCGCCGTGCTGGCGGTGGCCCACAACCTCGTACCGCCTACGATCAACTACAGCACGCCCGATCCTGCCTGCGATCTGGATGTGGTGCCCAACCAGGCTCGGGAACACGCCATCAATGTCGTGCTTTCCAACTCCTTCGGATTCGGCGGCCACAACGTCTGCCTCGCCTTCCGCCGGATGACCTGAACGCCCGGCGCGCCAGCGCACCGGGCCACCCATCCCAGGAACACCTCCCTCCTCCCTGCACTCCCCCGTCAAGCCATGGTCGCCGCCCCCACCACCCAGGTCGATAGCCACGTAGAGACGCTCTGCATCAACAGCATCCGCTTCCTGGCGGTCGACGCGATCAACAAATCCAACTCGGGGCACCCCGGCCTGCCGATGGGCTGCGCACCGATGGCCTTCTCCCTCTGGGACAAGGTGCTGCAGCACAACCCGAAGAATCCGCAGTGGTTCAACCGCGACCGCTTCGTGCTCTCCGCCGGCCACGGCTGCATGCTGCTGTACGCGCTGCTGCATCTCACCGGCTACGACAGCGTGACCCTGGAGGACATCAAGCAGTTCCGCCAGTGGGGCTCTCGCACCCCCGGCCACCCGGAAACCTTCGAAACCCCCGGCGTCGAGGTCACCACCGGGCCCCTGGGCCAGGGCATCTCCAACGCCGTGGGCCTGGCGATCGCCGAAGCCCACCTGGCGGCGAAGTTCAACAAGCCCGACGCCACCATCGTCGACCACTACACCTACGTGCTGATGGGTGACGGCTGTAACCAGGAGGGCGTCTCCGGCGAGGCCGCCTCCCTGGCCGGCCACCTGGGTCTGGGCAAGCTGATCGCCCTCTACGACGACAACCACATCACCATCGACGGCAACACCGGCGTGTCCTTCACCGAGGACGTGATGAAGCGCTACGAGGCCTACGGCTGGCATGTGCAGCACGTCGAGGACGGCAACACCGACGTGGCCGCCATCACCCGGGCGATCGAAGCGGCCAAGGCGGTCACCGACCGTCCCAGCCTGATCAAGGTCACCACCACGATCGGCTACGGCTCCCCCAACAAGGCCAACACCGCCGGTGTGCACGGCGCCGCCCTCGGTGCCGAGGAGGCCGAGCTCACCCGCCAGCAGCTGGAGTGGAGCTACGGGGCCTTCGAAGTGCCCGAGCCCGCCTACGAGCACTGGCGCCAGGCGATCCAGCGCGGTGCCACCGCCGAAGCCTCCTGGAACGAGAGCCTGGCCGCCTACCGCAGCCGCTACCCCGCCGAGGCCGCCGAATTCGAGCGGCTGCTGCGCGGTGAGCTGCCCGAGGGCTGGGATGCGTCCCTGCCGGTGTTCACCCCCGAGGACAAGGGCCTGGCCACCCGCCAGCACTCCTACAACGCCCTCAACGCCTTCGGCCCCGGCCTGCCCGAACTGATCGGCGGCTCCGCCGACCTCACCCACTCCAACCTCACCGACATCAAGGGCGAGGCCAGCTTCCAGAAAGGCCACGAAGCCAACCGCTACCTGCACTTCGGTGTGCGGGAGCACGCCATGGCGGCGATCCTCAACGGCATCGCGTACCACAACAGCGGCCTGATCCCCTACGGCGGCACCTTCCTGGTGTTCGCCGGCTACATGATCGGCGCCATGCGCCTGTCGGCCCTCTCCGAGCTGGGCGTGATCTACGTGCTCACCCACGATTCGATCGGCCTGGGCGAAGACGGCCCCACCCACCAGCCCGTGGAAACCCTCGCCAACCTGCGCGCCATCCCCAACCTGCTGGTGATCCGCCCCGGCGACGGCAACGAGACGGTGGGGGCCTACAAGGTCGCCGTCACCAACCGCAAGCGCCCCACGGTGCTGGCCCTCAGCCGCCAGGCCATGGTCAACCAGGCCAACTCCGCTGCCGACAAGGTGGCCAAGGGTGGCTACATCCTCAACGACTGCAGCGGCACCCCGGATCTGATCCTGATCGGCACCGGCACCGAGCTCGACCTCTGCGTCAAGGCCGCCGCCCAGCTCAGCGCTGAAGGCAAGGCCGTGCGCGTGGTGTCGATGCCCTGCGTCGAACTGTTCGAGGAGCAGGATGCCGCCTACCGCGAGTCGGTGCTGCCCGCCGCCGTGCGCAAGCGGGTGGTGGTGGAAGCCTCCAGCTCCTTCGGCTGGCACAAGTACACCGGCTTCGACGGCGCCAGCGTTTCGATCGACAGCTTCGGTGCCTCCGCCCCCGGCGGCGTCTGCCTCGAGAAGTTCGGCTTCACCGTCGACAACGTGGTGGCCACCGCCAAGGCCCTGGGCTGAGTTCAACCCTGCCGGGGCTAGCGCCGGCTGAGGAAGCAACAGGAAGCCGGGATCTAGGTCCCGGCTTTTTCATGGGCCAGAGAACCTCCCGACCCCAGCCTTCAGCCGCCAGGCCTGGACGACGGATGGCTGATCCCTTCGTCGCTGATGCGTTCGTAGAGAATGCCGAGCTCGTTGCTCTGGCGCACCCGGTAGATCTTGAGCAGGTTGACGCCGTGGCGCCGGGCGAGCTCCAGCAGCGGTGGGTACTTGGCCCCAGCCAGCAAGCCGCCCCTGTTCGGGGAGGCCACATGGTCGAGCACGAAACGCGGCCTGCCCTGCGGACCATCCAGTGCGCGGATGTAGGGGTCCGTGTCGTGCTTTATCCAGGACAGCGCCAGCAGGGTTCCGAGCCTGAGATCGCTGCTGTGGGTGTCCTGAAGACCGAACAGGCGAGAATTCCAGCCGTAGACGTGCAGCCCTGCCTGGCATGCATCAGCGGGAAGAAGCCCCTCGTGGGGGTTCCCCCTGGCTGCCAGCTGCCGGTTCAACGTCAGGCCCGTACCGATCAGCAGGGCCAAGGCAGGGGACAGGGCCAGCGGCGGTGCCCACGAGGGGATCGCCGCCCACCGGACGGACCCATCGCAGGCACGCTGTGACGGTGGCGCGCCGCAGGCAAGCGATGAAACGTTGGCCAGTCCCGTGGCCATCACCACGACGGCTGTTGGGATGAGCAGAAGGTAGTAGTGCAGCATGCCCTTGTTGGGCAGAAGAATCGCAGCGATGGTGGCGACCGAAAGCAGGAGCCCCGCCTTGAGGACGTGGCGGGAATCGGACCCATAGCGGCGGCGCTGCAACAGGGGCACCAGCCACACGGACCAGGCCAGCAGAAATTGCGGGGCTTCAGACGCGAAGGTTCGCAGGGTGGCCAGAAACCGCATCAGCCGTTCGGGGGCGGTGCCGACGAGCGTGTAGCCCTGGAGCACGAGCGAGACCGCCAAGCCCCTCAGTGAGAAAGCGGACGACTCCTGGCTGGACGCATCGACATCCACGAGGCCCGTGTAGTCGTCCAGCAGGGAACCGGCCCGGCTGAACAGCCCATAGCCGCCCATCCGATACACCAAGAGATCGACCACCAGACAAGCCGCCAGGGAGATGGCCAGAAGGCGCAAGGCCCGTTGCCGGCCGAGACCACCTCCCAGGATCAACGCCCAGGCCTGGGGCACGAGCTGGTACTTGAGGTGAAAGGCCGCAACGGAAAGGGCGACCACCCCCGAGAGAGCCCGCTGGCCCGGGGGGCGGTGGACCAGCAAGGCCCACATCCCGAGAAGCAGCACGCTGCCGAGGATCTCGCCATTGGGAGAGAGTTGCGTGAGTGACGGATCCACAGGCCGCCACAGCAGCGGCATTCCGACACAGACACAGGCAACGGCAACGGCGGCGCCCCGGATCAGCAGCGCCCGACAACCGACATAGGCCAGCAGGGCCATGAGGCCCACGGCCACGGATTGGACGAAGGCAATGGCCAATCCGTCCTGCAAGGGGGGCGGAACGCCGAGGGTCCGGAGCAGGGCCAGAAGCGGGACGTAGAGGAGCGGATGAAGAAAGCCCTGGGTATACATATCAACGACCTCAGTGCCGGGAGGCAGCTGTAGATAGCGGCGGGCTAAAGAGACGGCAAAGTGCACATCGTCATCGAAGCCTCTGGTGATCAGACCCGCCCAGAGAAGACGGCCAAGGGCAGCAGTCGACGTAACGATAAAGAGCAACAGACCGATGCTCAAGTCCGGCTTATTGAGCACGAGTGGATGACGCCTTGGTGCGGCCAGAGCCATGAAACGAACTCGTATGTTCACCAAGATACACGACATCAACGGGGATCAATAGCCCCATCGCTTCGTGGAAGATGGGGCAGCCCCGAAGCCTGGGGCGCTGGGGAGGCGGCTCGGCAGGGGCGACATCGCTACATGGCAGCCAGGAGAGCCAGGGAGCTGACCAGGAACGACGCTGACGGGCACAGGTATCTGATGGCAATCGGACATCGTCGGCCAATGCAGATACGAAAGCACCCGACTGCAGCATGACACCCGAACGACTCGTATAAGTCACGACGGCCTACAATAAATCCGTGATACTTGAGGAGTTGCCTACGCGGTGTCGTCAGGCCTATGAGACGATCAGAAGCACCCAGCCGAACCCAGGCGATCTCAAGTTCGGGAGGGTGACTGCCGATAATCACTGCAGCGATGAGTGCCTGCAGGCGATCCAGCACATCGTCTCAAAGGATTCTGATGTGATCGGAATTGCCAACAGCATCAACGATGGGCCAAAGCCCTCGGCCGTGAATACCTTCCGGCAGGCGGGCGATTGCAGCCTGATGGCGTGCAGAACGTACTACAAGGCCTTGGGCTATTCCTCCAGGCCACAAGAGGTACCCAGCGGCTTCCATGGCTTCGGCTGTTACAGAAAAGAGGTTGCTGCGGGAATACTTCGCCACAGGGATGCATCAGGGATGAGCCTGAGAATGTACCTCGCCAACAGCAGCCATTCGCCTGAACCGATTCAGTATCGGCAGGCCGATCGAACCCGTGGCAAATCCTCGTATCGAGGGGCGGGGTACGCGTTGGAGGCCATACGAGCACTGCTGTCTGCCGACGCAGCCGCCGGTCGACTGGCGCTGACCATCGGCGGTTTAGGGATTCTGTTTGCCTTCATGGTGGCCGTGTTCCTGCTCGCCAACCATCTGTCTGGGAACAGTCAATACGAAGGCGGCATCCCCGCGGTCATAGCGGTTGCATCTAGGCAGATTGAAGGACTGCGTCTGTCGGCATGGAACCGGGACCGCCAAGCCGCCCTCAGCGAACAGGATCCGGCTACGCGGCGCAAGACGGAATGGCACAGCCTCAATCAGTGGCGCATGTTGGCCACCAGCAGGAAGCACTCCTGGACCCACGGTACAGGCACTCCTCGGGTTTTTCAGGACCTCGACTCGCGGGAGGGCACGTTGTGGCGGCTGCGCTCCACCACCAGGGGCAACCGCAGGGTGCGCTGGTTGATGAAGCCGATGTATTCGCCCAGGATGCCAAGGGCGAACATCATGGCGCCGGCGAAGAACAGCGCCGAGACCGACAGCATGGCCACACCGAACTGGAAGCTGTCCCAGAAGATCAGCTTGCTGAGCATCACCACGAACGACAGCAGGATCGAGAGGGCCCCGAGTGAAAGGCCGGCGGTGGTGATCAGCCGCATCGGCTTGCGGGAGGAGGTGACAATGCCGAGCACGCCGAAATCCACCAGGAACGAGAGCGAGGCCGAACTGCTGCCCCCCTTGCGATCGGCACTCACGTAGGGAATGGTGGACCACTTGAAGCCGATGGCGCACACCAGCCCCTTGATGAAGGGATAGGAATCGATCGATTGCCGCAGGGCCAGAATGACGGAGCGGTCGTAGATGCCGAAACCGGTGGTATCGCGCACCATCGGATAATCGGACAGCCAGGAGAGGGTGGCGTAGTAGATCTTCTTGCAGAGGAACAAGATTGGGCTCTCATGGCTGGAGCGCCGCACGGCGAAGATCACCTGGTCGTCACCCTTCTTCCAGGCCGTGATCAGATCGGCCACCAGCTCGGGGGGATCCTGCAGATCCGACATCAGAAAGACATTGGCATCCGCATCGGGCACCAGCAGGGCGTTGGCCGAGGAGCGCACGAATCCGAAGTTCGAGACGTTGCGGATCAGCCCGACGCGAGAATCCCTTGCCGCCAATCCCTCGATCAACGCGACGGTGTGGTCGGTGGAGCAGTTATCGGCAAAAACGATCGAGAAGACATCGTCCGGAAACTGCTCGAGAACCTTGGCAAGCCTCACATAGAGCGCTTCAACGTTGGACGACTCGTTGTAACAGGGAATGCATATGGCGATATGATGTGTCGATGTCGTCATGGGCTAATGCTGTCAAAAAGCATGCTGCAGGCAGTTTATCTTTTGGCTGCCGTTCTTGCGGCATGCCTGGGCCAATTCATCTTGCGGATCCGTCCACCGGCCGAAGGCGTCCGCACCGGTGCGCTCTACCTGGCAGCCTCGCTTGTTTGCTATGGCGCCTCCTTCGGAATCACCGCCCTCGTTCTGCCCGCCGCCGACCGCAAACTGGCGGTGCTGATGCTGAGCCTGCAGTATCCGCTGCTGTATGTGCTGTTCTCGCTCAAGGATGCGGCCGCCCTGCAGCCGGCCAGCGTGATGGCGATCACCCTGGGCTATGCGATTGTCGCCGTGGGCATGTTCGGCCGTTAGGAGACACCGGCACAGAGGCGGTCGATCTGTGGCTGTTTCAGCCTGAAGTTCCAGGTGGGGCCACCATAGATCTGGATCGGCATCGGATCCTGGCGGCTGCATTGCTCGCTGAGCTGTTGGCCATAGTCCAGGATCCGGATCTGGCGGTCGGGCGTCACCTCAAGGACGGGCCTGGGTACGACGTTGTTGTGATACAAGACCACCGTGAGCACCAGCCAGGTGGCCAGGGCCCGGCCGGGAAGGCTGCGGCGGCTGCGGGGATCGCGCACCAGCAGTACGAACGCGATCAGCAGCACCGACAGGAACAGGACGGTGTTCCAGTAGAAGAAACGCCCGCCGGCATCCTCGATCACCACCAGTTTCAGATCAACGCCGCGGCGGGTGGCCACCAGCAGGCTGGAGAAGGAGAGCACCAGGGTGGAGAAGATCGCCAGATACAGCAGGGCCGGTTGCCCCATGCGCCGCGCCACCACCCGCAGCGCCAGCAGCACCAGGGCCAGCATCACCAGCACGGCAAGGATCTGCAGGGGATCGGGCAGGCTCCGGAACAACCACCACGGCTTGTACCCCCCCAGCAGCGGGCTGATCAGGTGGACGGTGAACCAGTCGAGCAGCAGGGCCGGCCGGGACAGCAACGCCTTCAGCGCCTCGGCCGTCGAGAGGGGATAGGTGGTCTGCAGCTGGGAGAAGTAGAGCTGCAGGGAGGAGAGCAGCACCGGCAGGCTCAGCCACAGGGGCTGGAGCGGCAGCCGGCGGTGGCGCAGGCCGGCGAAGATCAGCAGCGGAATCGTGTAGATGGCCAGGAACGGGCCGGTGAAGGCCGCCACCAGCCCGTAGAGGGCCAAGGCTCCCTTGAGGAGCGGAGATCGGAAGGCCTCCGCTCGCCCGCTGCCCTGCTGCGCCACCACGCCGTAGGCGATCAGGATGAAGCCGAGCGGGAAGAAGATGTAGGCATTGGGCAGATTGAGGTAGGTCTCACCGGCATAGGGGTAGTAGACGTAGGGGATGTAGGCCACCCGCATCAGCCGGCCGAACACCCCGGCGCCGATCAGGCCCTCCACGCAGACCAGGGGCAGCAGCCAGGACACCCAGGCCACCAGCAGAAAGAAGCCGGGATAGGCCGATGGTGAGAGCAGGCTCACCGCGGTGAAGGCCGTGATCCGCTGGAGCAGATGGCTGTAGCCCGCGTAGAGCTGCAGCAGCGATCCGGCGCCCTGGTCGATGGCCTGCTGCAGGAAGATCGAGCCGTCCTCCGCGTAGAGGGTGGGCGCCAGGGAGACGGAGGGACGCCGCAGGTGATAGCCGAGGGCGCAGAGGCCGATCAGGGCGGCGGAGACGAGAACGCCGTGGAGCCGGGGGGGCAGCCGCTGCTCGGCGGACTGGCGGAACTGCTGGATGTGCTGGAGGACGGTGGCCATGGGTGCGCGCAACGGCTCCGCTCAGGCCGGCATCAGCTGGGTTTCGGTCCAGGTGAGCATGCTGGCAACGCCCTCGCGGCAGGAGATGGCCGGCGACCAGCCCAGCAGGCGCTGGGCCTTGCCGATGTCGGCGATGAAGCAGTCCTGGTCGCTGGCGCGGCGGGGGGTGGGCGTGTACACCAGCGGCGGAATGGCCAGCAGTTCGGAAAGCAGGGCGAAGAGCTCCAGCAGGCTGAGGGAGTTGGCGGCGCCGCCGCCGATGTTGAAGATCTCGCCGTTCATCTGCTGGCGATGGTCGTAGGCGGCCCGGTAGAGGCGGATCAGGTCGTCGGCGTGGAGCACGTCGCGCACCTGCTTGCCGGTGCCGGCGATGGTGAAGGGCTCGGGGAGCACGCCCGCCAGATGGGCACGCTTCTGCTCGATCGCCTTCTGGCAGAACCAGCCCACCCAGCCCTGGTCGAAGGAGGCGAACTGACGGCCGCCGAAGATCGAGGAGTGGCGGAAGACCACCGTTTTCAGGCCGTACACCCTGGCCCAGTCGCGCACGTATTGATCCGCCGCCCCCTTGGAGCAGCCGTAGGGGGTGGAGAAATCCAGACCAAGCGCTTCATCGAGGCCGTCGGGGTGGTCGGGAAGGCGGTAGCGGGTGGGGGTCTCCTCGTAGCGGAGCCCCTCCAGATCGCCATACACCTTGTTGGTGCTGCTGTAGGCGATCAGCGACTCCGGGGAAAGGGCGCGGGCCGCCTCCAGCACATGGAAGGTGCCGAGCACGTTGGTCTGCAGGTCGCGGGCGGGATCCTGAAGGGAGGTGGTCATCGCCACCTGGCCGCCCACATGGGCGATGTAGTCGAAGGGGGCGTGCCGCCGGAACACGGCCAGGACGGGCTCAGCCTCGGCCAGGTCGGCCTGGATGAAATGGAAGCGCCCGGGGGCGGCCTGGGATTCCAGCCAGGCCAGGTTCGCCGCCGAACCGCGCCGGAACAGGGCATCGACCACGATCACCTCGGCCCCTTCCTGCAGGTAGGAGGCGGCCAGGTTGGAGCCCAGAAAGCCGCAACCGCCGGTGATCAGGACCTTCATCGGATTCAGGAGGGGGGAGAGGCCGGAATCCGCAGCCCGCTCAGGTCGGGCACATACCGTTCGATCTGATCGGGGCGGTCCGGAAGGCTGGCGGGCAGCAATCTACCGGTCGCCCCCAGGCGTCCCCATTCCGCCTCGGCGAAGGCCAGCAGGCTGGTGGCGACCCCCGAACCGATGTTGGTCACCAGGGGAACGCCGGCCCTGATGTCGGGCCGCGCGCAGGCCTCCAGCAGATGGGCCGCCACGGCGGCGACGGGGATGAAATCACTGACCTGGCGGCCGGAGGTCATGGGGAAATCGTCGCCGGCCAGGGCCGCGCGCCGCAGGGAAGGCCAGAAGTTGCCGGCGAACTGGCCCTCGCCGTAGGCGGTGAAGATCCGGCCGTAGAAAAGCTCCAGGCGCCGCTCGATGGCGAAGGTGCGCAGCAACTGAAAAGCCGCCGCCTTGCTGGCACCGTAGGCGCTCAGGGGCTCCAGGGGGGCGTCGGGCGGGATGGCGGCAAAACGGCGGGCGGCGTTGCCGTATTCGTGGCTGGTGCCGGTGACAACACAGCGGCGCACCCCCGCCTCCGCCGCCAGCTCCAGCAGCCGCAGGCTGCCGGCCACGTTGGCCTGCACCAACTCGGCCCATGGCACCTGCTTCGGGCTCACCCCCGCTGAAGCCAGATGCAGCACCGCCTCCACCCCCTCCAGATCGGGGGCCGCGAGGGTGTTCAGATCGCCCTCGCACCACTGGGGCTGGCGCGGCAGGGGGATCACCGAAGCGGAGGCGGGGCTGCGGCGCAGGGCCCGCACCTGATGGCCGGCCGCCAGGGCCGCCGCCAGCACATGGGAGCCGATGAAGCCGGTGCCGCCGGTGAGGAACAGCCGCATCAGGCCTGGCAGAAGGCCCGAATCACCGCGATCTCCTTGGCCAGCATCGGGGCCGTGAGGCCCGGGTAGGTGCCGAGGAAGAGGGTGTCGACCATGATCGCGTCGGAACCGGCCAGATCGCCCACCACCCGCAGGGCGTCGGGGCGATCGGCGCGCAGCTGCACGAAGGCCGGCTGGCGCACCAGGTTGCCGCCGAAGAGCATGCGGTTGCCGATGCGGTGGGCATCCAGCTCACGAGCCAGGTCGGTGCGGCGGAAGGGGGCGTCGGGCTTGACGGCGATCTTGAAGCCGAACCAGGAGCAGTCTGTGCGGCAGCCGCTGGCATCCCAGGAGAACCCTGCCTGCGGATCCCAGCCGGTGGCGTGGGTGGGCAGGGAGAACTCGAGCACGTGCTCGGTGGCCACCAGCCCTTCGCGCAGGGTCTGCCAGTTGCGCTTGCGGGCCTCGATGAACTCCGGCAGGCGGCGCAGCTGCACCCGGCCGATGGCGGCCTGGGGATCGAGGGGTTTGAGGTTGAAGCCGAGGTGGCTGTAGATGTACTTGTGGTCGTAGCCGGCGGGCAGTTCGCCGAGCTGCCAGTCGAAGCGCTTGCCGCAGGTGTCGTCCTTGCCGGAGGGGCACCAGCAGTCGCGGCCCCAGTCGCGGAAGCTCTCGGCCACCACCTTGAGCTTCTGGTCGCGGACGATGTTGACGGCGCCGCCCTCGCCCATGGTGAGGTGGTGGGGCGGGTAGAAGCTCTGGGTGCTGATGTCCCCCCAGGTGCCGGTCCAACGGATGACGCGGTCGGGCCCCTCATCGAGGCCGGGGCTGTTCTCGCTGAAGCCGAGGGATTCGGCCAGCTCCCGGGGCATGGAATAGGAGCAGCCGAGGGCGTCGCAGTTGTCCTCCACCAGGTAGAGGTCGTGGGTGCGACAGAAGCGCAGCACGGCCGCCAGGTCGAAGGGGTTGCCCAGGGCGTGGGCCATCATCACCGCCTTGGTGACACCGGGCGTGTAGGCGGCCTCGAGCTGGTCGCAGCGGGCGTTGCCGGTGATCGGATCGGCGTCGATGAACACCGGCACCGCACCCACCTGCAGGATCGGCGCCACCGTGGTGGGAAAGCCGGCGGCCACGGTGATCACCTCGTCGCCGGGGCGCAGCCGCCGCTCGGCGGGCAGGCGGTGGGAGGTGAGGGCCGAGATGGCCACCAGATTCGCTGAGGAGCCGGAATTCACCAGCAGGCTGTGGCGCACCCCGAGGAAGGCCGCCAGCTCGCTCTCCATCGCGGCGCCTTCCGTGCCAAGGGTCAGCCAGAAGTCGAGGGTGGTGCCCACGGCCGCTTCGACTTCGTCTTCGGTGAAGACCCGGCCGGCGTAGGGGATGGTCTGGCCGTCGGCGTGGGGGGTGCGATCCGGGTCGTCGCCGGGGCGGAAGCCGGCGTGGGCCCGGCGGGCGTAGTCGCGGGTGAGCCGGAGGATCTCCTGCTTGAGCTGGTCGAGGTCGGCGGTCATGGGGTGGATCGGCCCGGTGGGCAGCAGGCGAGATAGGCGGTGAGGTCGTCGAGGCAGCAGGCCAGCGGATCGTCGCCCGCCTCGATCACGCGGCGGTACCACTGAAGCGTGCGGGCGGTGGTGGTCGCAAAATCCCAGCGGGGCGACCAGCCGAGGCGGTGGTGGGCCTTGTCGACCACCAGATTCAACAGACCCGCCTCGTGGGGGGCGGTGGGGTCGGAGGCATCGATCCAGGTGCCGGGCCAGTGGTGCAGGGCCTGCTCCACGAGCTCCTGAACGGGCCGGTTGGCCTCCAGCTGGGGCCCGAAGTTGAAGGCTTCGGCCATGGCCGCGCCGCCGGACGGCTCGGCGAGGGCCTCGGCCAGGGCCAGGTAGCCGCCGAGGGGTTCGAGCACGTGCTGCCAGGGGCGGGTGGCGCCGGGGTTGCGCAGGGTGATGGGCTCACCGGCGCGCAGGGAGCGGACGGTGTCGGGAATGATGCGATCGGCGGCCCAGTCGCCGCCGCCGATGACGTTGCCGGCCCGGGCGCTGGCCAGGCGCAGGTGGGGCGACTGGTGGGGCAGGGTGCCGCAGTAGCTGGCGCGCCAGGAGCTGATGGCCAGCTCGGCGGCGGCCTTGCTGCTGCTGTAGGGGTCGTGGCCGCCGAGGGGGTCGTTCTCCCGGTAGCCGTAGAGCCACTCGTTGTTGCGGTACACCTTGTCGGTGGTGATCAGCACCGCGGCGCAGGGCAGGGCCAGGGGCCGCAGGGCCTCGATCAGGTGGATGGTGCCCAGCACGTTGGTTTCCCAGGTGAGCACCGGCTCGGCGTAGCTGCGGCGCACCAGGGGCTGGGCCGCCAGGTGCAGCACCACCTCCGGCTGGACGGCGGACACAAGCGCGCTGAGGGCGGCCGGATCGCGCAGATCCCCAAGGTGGTGGTCGAGGCGGCCGGCCAGGCCCAGCTGGTCGAACAGGGAGGGGTCGGTGTCGGGCGCCAGGGCGAAGCCGGTGACGCGGGCCCCCAGCTCACAGAGCCACAGGGCCAGCCAGCTGCCCTTGAAGCCGGTATGGCCGGTGAGCAGCACGCGCTTGCCCTGCCAGAAGGCGGGGTCGGGCTGCAGCCAGGCCCGCCGGGGGGAGGTGCTGGTCATGGTCAGCTCCACATCTTCCAGGGGGCACGGTCCTGCTGCCAGAGGTCTTCGAGCCGCTGACGGTCGCGCAGGGTGTCCATGGGCTGCCAGAAGCCGCGGTGCTTGAAGGAATGTAGGGGGTCGTTGCGAGGCAAGCCCTCCATGCGTTCGGTCTCGGCTGGCAGTGCCGTGGCAAGGGCGGGAGCAGGATGGCCGGGTGTTGGTGCGGACCACTGCTTCAGGCCGCATACGTCATGGAGTCTCACTCCATGACTCGCCTGGCCAGGAACGGCCGGGAACGCCGGAGCCGGAATCACCCCGAAAGGGCAGGAGTCCTGCTCAGGGAAGTGGCTGATGTCCGTTCGGACGATGGGGCAGTACTCCCGAATCAACCCCGTGTACACAACACCCGGCGTCGGATGGCAGATCTGAACAGACCACCACAGACCAAGGGCATCAACCCTCGACGGTGAATCGGCAGGCCGAGAGCCAGACAGGGACTGAAACCGGTCACAGCCCTGCCCACTAAGTCGTCGACCGGATCAGAGACTGGTACGGCTCCGAAGCCCGCAACTGTCGGTGCAGCGATACCCGCAGGAACGACTTGGCGGCCCGTTCCATGGCGACAGCAAGCAGCTGGAAAACGCTAAGCATGGTGGCCAGAAGATCGCCGGCCATCAACGCGAGGGGGCTTCACCAGGGCAGGAATCCGGTAGACAGGACAGGCCAGGGCTTCCGTGGATGGCGCCATTCTCCTGGCCTGCTTCATCGTGGTGGGCGACTAGACGCTTTGACGGTCATGGGCTAGATATGCCAAATGATCAACCGCTTCAGTGATAAGTCCATCCAATGCTGACGGGCCTTCAACAAAGTGACCCGACATCATCAACCCAGTGGCGTAGAACAGCATCTGAGGCCATGGGATGGAAGCTGAAAAAGGCCAGGCCTTGAACCCCTGAAGCGAGGGAAAAAGGGAAACAGCACATCTGGCCTCCGGGTCCTGGGAAAGCAGTGGAACCAGCCGCGATCGAAGGCCCTCGTGAGGGCCTAGGGAACCTTGGCAACCGGTAACGGCCTGCTAAGCGACGACCCGCAGAACGATGAAAAACATAGGAGCCACTCCGCCTTGGGTCGCCGCCCGGTGGCCCAGTCCACTGCAAGCATGAACAACCAGGTAGAGAATCGAACCCAGACGAAGGAAACGAAGAGCTAACAACGTATCCGACGAAGCCATGGCAGGATGAATGAATCAGCGCGTGCGGCCAGACCGAAAAGGCTTGACTGCTCGACAGACACGATAAGCCAAAGAGTTCCAATCCTAAAGATATATCACAAGGATCACACTCACTGAGCGCTCTCCGCTTCTTTAATCTGTAGCAAGGTAAGCTGCGTGGCTTAAGTGCCCAGGCTCATCACTGGCGCTCAATTACCATGCCACAGAACGAGCTCTGCAATCCCATGCCCAGGACGGCTGACAGGAGAGATAACCTCATCATCTGGCTTCTGCTGTCGATAGCCTTTACCACTCTAGTCATCAATCAATCACTACGCCAAGGGCAATTAGCCCTACCGCCAACATACGATGACATAGTGTACTTCACGGATGCGCTAACGAGACTCAATATACTCTATGATCATGGAATAAAGGCACTGGCAGAGAACTTTATTGAACGTCCTCCTCATGCACCTCTTGCAACGCTTGTACCGCTGATTGGCTTTTCCATCTTCGGGGTCCACAACTGGGCCCCTCCTGTCGTCAACGGAATCTTTGTCTTTTTCCTGCTTGTCCTTCTCGATAACCTAGCTCAAGGAGTTTCCAGGGCAGGGAAGATTCTCATCGGAATCATCGCCCTCTCTTGGCCCGTTACTGGACAATTGGTTATTGAGTGCAGACCAGATCTTGCCTGGGGCTTAATCACAGCAGCGTTTACAATTCTTTCACTGAGAAAGCAATCTAGAGTTACCAGCAGCAAAAAGAGTTCCTTGGTCATTGGCATACTGATTGGGTTGTCGCTTCTAGCCAAGCCTTCAATTTTTCCTATTACGCTCATAGCGGCCCTGGCCAGCTTATTCGTGGCCTTTATATTTGATATCAATCAACCAGACTTTAGGCATCGCAGACGCTCCGCTCTGGCATCAAACCTTCGCTGCCTTGGAGTTGCGCTTGCGATTGCATTGCCGTATTACGCGGCAGCACACAAGCAGGTTTATGCCTATATCTATGAAGTTGTGTTCAGCAGCAACGCCTCAATGTGGGATCCGAATGCAGAACTGACTCTAGTTGATCATCTTTCCTATTATCTGACATCAGCAAGTGGCCAGATAGCCATGGGGAATTGGATCTACGCATGGTTTCTGTTGGTAGTTGTGTGCACTGCCGCGTTGCTTAGCAAGAAGAACTGGAGAAAGCTGGCTAGCTCGATGCCATTGTGGTGTGGCTTTTTTATTCTATACCTACTCGTTACTGTTCCCAAACTAAAGATGAACTTCTTTGGGGCATCTCTGTACTTCTATATTCTGTGCACATTCATAATACTCGTTGTCGAAGTATACAGGGCACTGAGGGGCAGCCGATATGGTTACAACTTGAGCTATGCCTTCATCATCGTCATTGCTTTGTTCGGGGTGGGCCAGTTTCAATGGCCTTGGTATCACATAAGCAAACAGACAGGGGTTTTATCGTCAGAAGTGCAATATCGCAGAAGCGCCATCGAATCACTCTACAATGATATCCTCCAAAATCAAAAGGATAACAGAATAGGCAGCGAAAAGCCACTATCAGTGTTTTTTACAACGTCTAACAAGTTTTTCAATAGCTTTACGCTAAAGTTCTATTTCGCCAAGGACAATGTCCCAAACGAAACAACAGACCTCTATCTGTCTGACAGCTTGCCACTCTTCATTCAGTCGATCAAGTCATCAGACTACGTGGTAGCGTTCAATGAAAGCAATACAGATACATTTCCGTGGCTTCCAAGCAGTAAGATACAAGGCCAAGTGCTAAGGCTCCTACGCTCCGATCCTAACTTCCAATTAATTAGTACTTATGCCGATCCATATGGAAGTAATCAGGCATTCCTATTCGGGAGAGTGCGCCCAGGATCCAAGTGACACGATTCAGTTTACACCGCGGAGCGAGAGAGACCTACGACAGGTGAGAATAGTTCATTGCAGTCAAGATGGCACGTGCATTGCTTGCCAGGATAAAGGTGCTTTATAGTCAGTCGGCAAAAGCACCGGCCAAAACCGTTCGTCCACCGTTGGCTCACACCACCTCATCATGAAGGCTGTCATTTTGGCCGGAGGCCTCGGCACCCGCATCAGCGAAGAAACCCATCTCAAGCCCAAACCCATGGTGGAGATTGGGGGCAAGCCAATTCTTTGGCATATTCTCAAGACCTACAGTTTTCACGGCATTAACGAGTTTGTTATTTGCTGTGGGTACAAAGGCTACGTCATCAAGGAGTATTTTGCCAACTACTTCCTGCATACAAGCGATGTAACCTTCAGGATGGATATCAATCACATGGAGGTTCATCGCCAAGCGGCCGAACCCTGGAAGGTGACACTGGTAGATACAGGTGAATCCACACTTACAGGGGGAAGACTAAAGAGAGTGAAAGATTACATTGGCGATGACTCTTTCTGTTTCACTTATGGCGACGGTGTTTCAGATGTCGACATCACTGGACTAGTTGCTTTCCACCGCAACCATGGCCTTGAAGCAACTCTCACTGCCGTCCAGCCCCCTGGTCGTTTCGGCGCCCTAGAGTTCAATGAAGCAAATATCGTTCATGGCTTCCAGGAAAAACCCCATGGAGACGGTGGCTGGATCAACGGTGGCTTCTTTGTACTAGAGCCATCGGTCATTGAACGTATTGAAGACGATCAAGTCATCTGGGAACAAGAACCTCTCAAGGGTCTGGCGACGGATGGACAGTTGGCGGCGTATAAGCACCAAGGCTTTTGGCAGCCCATGGACACGCTGCGAGACCGAGTGTATCTCGAGGAATTGTGGCAGTCCCAGAAGGCTCCATGGAAAGTCTGGGAGTAACTGCATCATATCCTGAATGTGCTGTTGCTCCCCAAACACCTACCCGCAACCGGCAGAAGAGAAGATCCGTCTTGTTTTTGAGTGCATGTATTTCTAACTCAACCGTGTTGTCTTGACAGCGCAGCCAATACTTGAATCTGCAAGCCATTGCTGAGCCCCTTAAGGAATCATCGACTGGCTTCGACAGAGAGCCTGCTGAATCGCAGGCTCTCTGTCCAGAGACACTGAAAAGCCAAGCAATACACCTGCGCTGAAGCTGGGTATAGCCCAATAACTAGCCAGTCACGCCTGAAATGCCATAGGGCCGAGTCTTGGTCGTTCTTATTCCTCACAAGGCGCCGGATTCACCACTCAGGAGTTCGACATTATCGAGATAATCCGCCTCGTGATGGCCAAACTGACATAGGAAGGAGTTAGAGGAGAAGGCGATCACTCCATGTCGAGAACATCAATGATTGTATTCTTCAAGCATGGCCCTAGCTATCCGAGACAAAGCCAATCCCTCGTCACGGGAGCCTGACCCCACTCTCCACTGCACCATGGGGAGCGAGAAAAGGAAATGATCAGGACAAGCAGGGGCTGTCAGTGATGGCGGAGTGCTTTAATGACTGAAGCCGAATCTATTGGTGTGATTCTGCTCGGGAAGCAAGGGGAGGTTGGGAAGGAGCGTCGACTGACAGCTGGGAGAGTAGCCGACGGGAGACGACCCAACGGTCCGCTACTCCTCAGATCGGCTACGATAATGGGGCTTTTAATTCCAAGAAGGTCATCCGCAGTGGCGACGTCGACATCTGCATCCCTTGATTCTAGTCCACTGCACATCATCAAGTCGTCTGCTAACGCGAAAGGAATTCTTGTTTCCGTTGCATGTGTCTCGATACCCATTCAAAGGGCTGGTGATGACTCGGCGACTGATGGTTTCAAGAGGGCCCCTGGGCTGAAGTTGGTGAAGGCTGAGAAACAGTTGGCGACATTCATACTGGACCACCTAAAGGGAAACACTTTTCTCAGAAGTCTATTCACTTTTTGCAATTTGCCCCATCCTTCTTCAGTCCTCAGGCCCTGGGAAATGCATTCTTGCGTACGACGCTTAGAGTCATCTGAATCCCTTGGTGAACTTACGGGAAGACTCGAAGGCAAAAGCGGTCGTATTGCTGCCTGTCGTATTGCCGCTTGTTGAAAGCCAGATAATTCCAATCATTTCCTTTTCCACCGTATCGCTGAAATGAAAGCATCCGATTTCGTTGCTCTCTACCTGGAATCCAGAGGTGTCACCCATGCTTTTGAACTGGTGGGAGGCATGATTACCCATCTTCTAGATTCCCTAAGTCACACAACCGAGATCCGGATTGTTTCTTGCCATCACGAGCAAGGCGCAGGCTTCGCGGCCGAGGGCTTTGCTCGAACCAGTGGCGTTCCTGGTGTGGCTTTAGCGACGAGTGGGCCTGGCGCAACCAATCTCCTCACCGCCGTCGGAAGTTGCTTCTTTGACTCAACCCCGGCAGTGTTCATTACAGGTCAAGTGAACACCCACGAACTCAAGGTCGACACTGGTGTTCGGCAGCTTGGATTTCAGGAAACTGACATCGTAACGATGGTCCAACCGATCTGTAAGTCGGCGATTCAGTTGAGGAGTGCAGTGGATCTTCCCCGTGTACTTGAAGAAGCATTCACTATTGCTCTCGAGGGCCGACAAGGTCCGTGTGTCGTGGACATTCCCATGAATGTCCAGGCGGAAGATATACCTCTGGAACTCGTTGAGCCTGTGCTGACGCGCGCAGGCGCAAGCCCAGTGACCTCAATGTCTTGTGAGACAGTCAATCCTGTCTTGGCTGACCAAGTCGCGGATCTTCTGGATGCCATTACACGAGCGGAGCGGCCACTGCTGCTTCTTGGAGGGGGTGCTGCAAGTTATCAAAACCGAGTGGCTGCAAGGCAAATCAGCGCCCAGCTGGCCATCCCTGTGGTGCTGTCGCTGATGGCCGTAGACTTACTCAGCGCCACCAACGACCAGCGGGTCGGCTTTATCGGGTCCTATGGAAACCGCTGGGCCAATAAGATCCTGGGGGAGGCAGATCTGCTGGTGGTGGTTGGCAGTCGACTGGACATTCGTCAGACTGGTGCAGACGTTGGTAGCTTTTGTGAAGGCAAGGAGATCTGGCAAGTTGATGTTGATCATGCTGAGATCGGGGTTCGCATCAAACCACAGAGGACAATCCATGCCAGCATCTCCGAATTGGCCTCTGCACTGAAAACGGACATACCGCAGGACCCTCTGGCTGCCACTCCGCATAGCTGGCGAGAGCGTATTTCAACCCTACGGAATCAGTTTCCCGCAGACTCGGAGTACAGAGCAGAGCCCCAAGAAATAAATCCTGTGCAGGTTCTCCAATCACTAAGTCGAACTCAACAAGGGAAGCAAGTTCTTTATGTTACGGACGTGGGGCAACACCAGATGTGGGCCGCACAAAGCCTAGGCTTCAAGAATGACGATCGGTTTATTACATCTGGTGGCATGGGAGCCATGGGCTTCGGACTGCCGGCTGCCATCGGCGCAATCATGGCCGCACCGAAAGCCAGAGCCATTCTGGTGAGCGGCGATGGCAGCTTTCAATTAAATATACAGGAGCTCGAGACACTACGCCGGAACCAACTTGACTTGAAGATCGTACTATTCAACAATAACTGCCATGGAATGGTTCGGCAGTTCCAAGAATCGTATTTCAGAGACAATTTACAATCCACTGTCGTTGGCTATTCGTCCCCTGATTTCGTAGCCGTATCACAGGCTTATGCTATTCCCGCTGATCGCCTTGATGAACCTGGATGCGTTGATCAGGCTTTGGCGCGGATGCTGAGCGAGGAAGGTCCCTATCTCCTCGAGGTAAAGCTTTCACAGACCAGTAAGGTATACCCAAAGCTTGCCTTCGGCAGACGGTTTGGAGAAATGGAACCAGAGGCAAGCCCCTTGGCCATGGAGTCCACCTAATCGTGATGGAGGGCTTGATCGCAGTCACGGGAGCAACGGGATGGGTTGGTCGTACTGTGATTGAAGAACTGCAGCGGGTCATCTCACCCGAAGAATTCAAGATCCGAGTCATACCCTTTGCGAGCCGCGAGGGACGATTAGCCCTTTCGGATGACACGTATCTCAGAATTCGCCCTTTGGAGGCATTGCCAGAGCTTGCCGTACGAGAACCGTTGTCCGCGCTGATTCATTGTGCATTTCTAACCCCAGATCGGCTGCATGCGTTGGGTGAAGAGACCTTCATTTCAATGAATCGCAAAATCACCGCTTTAGCGAGCAAAGCCTTAGAGGCGAGACCAACGGCTCGAGTTGTTGAAATTTCCTCGGGTGCAGCCACCATGGTTGAAAATGGTTTGGATGAAGTCGTATCCCCGCCATCCACTGCACACCAGCTTTATGGAGCTCTGAAGCTTTATGGAGCTCTGAAGCTTGATGAAGAAAGACGATTATCATCAATCGCGCCTAGCTTGATCCTGAGAGTTTACGCATTAACCGGCCACTGGATGCGCGAACCAAAGAAGTATGCGTTAGGCGACTTTCTTGTTCAGGCCGCTGCTGGGAAACGGATAACCATCAGAGCTCCACATCCAGTGATTAGAAGCTACGGCAATGCGAGTGACATCGCTGAGCTCGCACTGCATTGGCTCCTAAGTGGAGACACTCCTCCAACAAAGGCTATTCCAGCCGTGAATTCTACAGTGAGCCTTGAAGAATTGGCCTTGATGGTCTCAACTCACTTTAATCTTCCGGCTCCCATTGCAGATGTCGACTCTAGTTTACCCATGGATATGTATTGCGCTAACGCCTCAGATTACACGGAGTTAGCAAGGACGTATGGCGTCAAGCTCAAGCCCTTAGACCGACAGATTGTTGACTCTGCTATGGCCATCAATAAGTCTCTTGAGTATCATGCATGATTCCATGGTGGAGGCTTTGGCAGGCCCCATTCAACATGGTCGGATCATGTTCCAAGAGGCCACAGCTAAAGGCTTGAAGCGCAAGTGACGCGATTCATCAGTCAGAGTTTGCCACAGCATAGAAAGGTGCTAATCATGGCTTTTAATTCTGCTTTCACGAATTTTCGCAGATAGATCATACTGATAGCATACCTTCGACCAGAGATATCCTCCAGTACTTCCAATCATCCCTAGTATGATAGCCATATTAATCTTCCCAATCAACCCAGTCAGCGACATTGCCAGAAAGATGTTCAACAGACTTAGGGGAACTGCTGCAGAAAGATAGGTGCGGATTCCCCTGGATTTATTGTCGCTAAAGATAAAACGACTATGGGAGAAGTAGCGAAGGCAGTGGATGAGTATTTCAGAGAAGAATGAGGCGAGACCTGGAGCCAGTTTAGACGCTAGAATCACAAAGAGAGATGGTCCTGCGAGAGTGAAGAATAATCCTGCAAGTAAGAACTTGCAGTAGCGGTAGGAAAAGACTGCCATCAATCAGATATGCGCCTACTTTGAACACGCTGCCGATAGGAGACTCTTGATTGTGCTTCAATTTGTCTTGACACCAAAGAAAGCATGATCATTTGAATAGCTGCAGAAAAGATGACGAGGATAGCGACTGTCACAGTACCGGGTGCATAGCCGCTAAAACCTGATAGCTTATTGGCAAGAATAGAAAGTGCAAGGACAATTGACACCAAGATTCCAAAAGCTCCAATTCTGAGGCTAATCCTGCCTGCGATAGAACTTCCTGAAAAGATTGCGACGAGGGCCTCGTTAACATATCCAAGGAAAGAATAGCTCGAGCGGCCAGCGACTCTGTCTGGCTGGACGTAACGCATAACCTGATGACAGCTCGAAGCACTGATCAAGCAACTGCGCAAATTCAATGAAGTGTTCGACCACAGCCAAAGGGCTTGATCAATAACGGAGCTAGAATAACAGCCAAAACCATGGAAACCACCTAGGACAGCCTGGTCACGATTAGAGAAGTTCATCATACGATAGTAGAATTTACGACCAAGCTTAATGATGGGAGTACCCGAAGATCTTTCCTTGCTGCCAAGTACGGCATCAACGCTGTCTCTGCTTTCAATCCATTGCTTGAGCATGCTAAAGCCAATGCTTGGTGGATCTTGCAGGTCTGCGCACATGAGCATGACAACATCAGCCGCTTCAACATTTTGTAGCCCATACATAAAGGAAGGCTCAACCCCATAGTTACGGGCATTCCGAAAGGCGATGACCCGCTGATCCCTACGAATCAATCTCCTGATTTCCAACGTAGTTTGATCTTCACTGCAATTATCAATCAGAAAGAGGCGCCAATTCAATCTAGTCATCGGCATTTCACGCTGAAGACCTTCAGCGGCCTCGACACAGGCTTCATATAGCGCGAGAATATTGGCCTCTTCATTAAACGCTGACGACACAATAGCAAGATTGATTTCGGGCGTCGCAACTGTCGACATATGGCTCTTTCTGTTCTCAGAGTTTGTTTGATTTAAGCACTGACCAACATAGGTGTCAAGCAACTATCCAAGCGGGACTCTGTTCCATCGAACCCTTCAGCGCGGGAGCAGAATACGCATGTGATTTGGGCAGCCACGCCCTTACCAAACTGTTTTCAAGGAAACGAAACGAAGGGCTGGTGGCAGGAACACGCAACCTGACCGCGAGATAGATCTATATACGCTGCGGAACCATCACCTACCACAACCGCTTGAGGCCCGTGACGTGGACCCCGGAAACCGGCCCAGGGTGAAAGAGAGTCCTGAACCGCCCAGACTGCGCAGGGGACTCCACCATGAAAAGAATTCGCCGCACCCCGGAGCCGATCATCCGCCAGCACTCGCCCAAGGGCTTCTGCGAAGCGGTGGGTCCCCGAGCAACCCATTTCCGAGGGCCTGTCCGTCGCCGAAGTCTGCCGGGTCATCACCGCCTGTTCGGGTTCTCACTCAGGGCAAGCGTCCGCAGCACTGATCAGTGATCTGTTGCTGCACAACGGCCTGGAACGGGCCTGTCCTCTGAGCAGTAACCGATCAGCGCAGGAGCTTCGCCAACGAGGCGCCGGCTCATCCAGGCGAGCACGCTTTGGGTGGTGTTGATCCGGTAGAGCCGCGGGCCCGGCACGGGCGCCTCGACCGCCGCGCAGCACCGGGAAGGCCAGGCCTCGGCACCGGGAGGCGAGCAGGGCAATACCGGCGGCGTGTCCGACGGCGATCAGGCCGCAGTCTGACGGGCAGACATCACGCCGGAGATCGGCCAGGAACCGGGCGCAGAGCGCGCCGGCGTAGGCCAGTGGCAGCCGGCTCAGCCGCGATGGACTCCTCGACCGTGCGCGCCGGGGGATGGCGATGCTGGGCACCGGCACGTGCACCCTGTGACTGGAGCGATAGCACCGGCCAAGGCGATCGGGTCGTGAAGGACGTCTCGGCCATGGCTCCGGCAGCAAGCCTTGTGGCCGATGACGGCCGAAGCCAGACCGTGGTCCTGATCGCGGGAATCACCCCGGGGGAACGCTGGTCAGGATCCAGGGATCAAAAGAACGCCCAGCACGACTGCGGCGGCCAGCCGTCCCCGGTGATGCCGCCGCCCGAGGCCCGCGTCGGTGAGGTGCACTGCCACCTCGCAGCCATGGCCTGCGCCAGCGGGGAGAACGGGATCCGCGAGAGGCTGGCGCACGTCATCGTCATCGCGGCCCTGCGCTTCCAGCCGGCTTCCCGCAAGCTGGCGATCCCCGCCGAGCCGGCGGCTCTGGGCGATGACTGTGGCCGTGACGGGGGCGATCCTTATCGGCCGCTGGCCAGAGGCCGCCATGGTGATGGCCCTCTAGGCCATTGCCGAAGCACTGCTGGCGGCAGCGACCTCTCCAATGCGCTCACCAACGCCAGGCCCTGCCAGACCAAGGGCTCCGGCGGCAAGGAAGGGGCCCGTGGGGCAGGTCAACGCAAAACGACAGTTTCCTAAGCCCCCAGGCAGCGCCGGAAGCCTCTGACCAGCTTGAAAACCCTTTCCACCACTGGCGTGTGGCCGCCCGAAGCAAGGAGCTGACGCTGGCTGCTGTGAGGGCGTTGATCCAGACGCTCCTGGGCAAGCCGGAGCTGGGAGAGGCCGATCTGCTGGCCGTCGAAAAGAGGATCAACGGAGGCGCGTTCAAGGATCCACCGCCACGGAAGCCCAAGCCTCCCACCACCACCGAGATCAAGAACAAGGTGAAGGACAAGATCGTCCAGCTCTCGATGACGGGGGATGAGGTGCGCGACCTTTGTACGGCCCAGGAAACGGCCAGGATTCTCGGAAAACGGATCGACAGCCTCTACAACATCGTCGCGGCTTTCGATGCTAAGGGCGACGGCGAATGGGAGCTGGTGGAGGGCAAGCATGTCGCGTACGCCGGCCCAGCGTTGACCGGCGCCGATGGGCGGCGACCCCGGCGCTTCAGGGAGGAGGCGTGGAGGCCCAGGCCCGCTACATCGAAGCCACCGAGAAAAAGGGCTTGCTTGGCAAGATCCGCGAACGACTGTTCAACGTGCTCACTCAACCACCCGAAGTCTCTGCGAACCATAAAGCATGAGTTCGACCTTGGCCCCTTCTTTGGTTGAACAGAATCGGGTTTCCTTTGGCTGGCCGTTAAGCGACAGGATTCTTTCTTTGAATGGGGGTGCGGGCATTTGGCTGTTGTCGGCCAAAACAGCAAAGTCATACCTCTGATTCAAATACCAATCTTCGTTGTTAATCCATAGGTAGGGAGACAGATCAGCGAGAAACTGCAACACAGAAAGGTCCTTCCTGGAAAAATGGGTGATGAGCTTCGCCTCCCAGTACTGCGAGATCCCCTTGCGTACAGGCACATGCTCCTTTGCAGCAAAGACCGAGACAACACGATCGACGCATTCAACCAGTGGCGGATAGTAATCCATGCTGAATCCACTCTTCGGCACCAACGAGAGCTGCAAAGCTACCAAGGCAAGCCAAGTCCCAAGGGCGAAACGAAGCCAACGCCAAGTTATGCCGAAAGGCTGGAAGACAAGCCATGAAAAAAAGATGGGAAACCAGAAGAGATTAGAAATGTACCGCAACTCATTGCCATCCCCGCTGATGATTCCATTCGTGACGATAGCCACCAGGGTCATCAGAGGAGAGATGACAATAAAGAGCAGGATGTAGAGCATCTTGTCTGAAGCCTGAGGCCCATATCCAGAGTGTCCTTTGGATGAGGCAAGCACACCAAAGAGCTTGAACGCCACGGCCAAGAAGAACGCCACGATGACAGCTGCAGCCAGTGGCTGGTGGACAAAGCTTTGAGTGATCAGGGAGAAAAGAAGCCTGACCTGACCCTTCCAAGGGGTGAATCCCAAGCCAATGTATTGGCCCATTGTGTCCTTCACGATCAACTGCTTGACAAGCCATCCGAGGAAAGAGCAGACGACGAGAATCGACGAAAGGAGAACCGCAGTTCTTCGTGGGAACACCCTGGACTTCCATGCCGTCAATGCGATTGACACGATCGCGGGCGCAATCGCCATCGGTACAAACATAAGATCTGAAGCCGTCGCCAACATGCAGATCAGCCCCAAGCCCACACGCCCAGTCACTCGATGTGAATCCAGCGCCATAAACATGCAGGAAGTGAGAATCAGACTATTGAACGTCGCGCCAAAGCGGTAGACAGGCAAGAAGATATGAACATATGGCGCGGCACCTCTGGAGGAGAAGATGGAAACAGCTGTGACGAAGAAAACTCCAAAGACCACGCCTCGCTCGAGTCTTCTGGGCTGCGCTGAATCGAAAGCACGTATCATCATCAGGGTGGCCAGGAAAGCCAGCCCAACTTGGAAAACAGCAAAAGCCGTGAAGTTGAGAAGGGTGTTCGGAAGCAGAGATCTCGCCATAAAGAACAGCACCATATCCGGAAAGAATCCTGGCGCTGGCGTCAAATGCCATGAAGATAGACTTCCTCCTTCTCGGAGCAAGTCATCAAAGAGCATAGGTAGATAAACGGTATCGCTGTTGAATAACAGGTTACGATTGACAGCCTCCAATAGGAAGAACGCGACGGCGACCGCAACGGAAAAGCAGCCTGTCAGAAGGATCCAGAAGTTGAGAGCTCGCAGTTTCGGAGCCGGCCCTGCATTCAGATCCTTTGCTCCTTGCGAAGGCCTCGCCGTGCCTAGGAATCGGATCATGAAGGCCGATCCTCTCCCACACCAGGTATTCCTGAGAGCATCATGATGTTAACGAGAGAGCGCGAGGGGAAGCAACGCGCCATTGTCGGCGCCATGGGCGTCATCGGCGTAGGGCTTGACGATCTGCTCTGTGCTGACCTGCTGGGCGGCGGGGTTCCGGCGGCGGGGAAGGGGGCCCGTGGAGCCGGCCAAGGAAACACAACAGTTTCCTAAGCCCCCAGGCAAGACCCGAAGGCCTTTGGCCAGCATGAAACCCCTTTCCACCACAGGCCTGTGGCCGCCCGAAGCAAGAAGCTGACGCTGACGGAGGTCAGGGGGTTGATCCAGGCGCTCCTGGCGAAGCCGGACCTGGGCGAAAGCGATCTGCTGGCCTTCGCGCAGACGCTGAACGGGGGAGCGTTCAAGGATCCGCCGCCGCCGAAGCCCAAGCCGCCCACCGCCACCGAGATCAAGACCAAGGTGCTGGCCCACTTCCGGTGCAAGACCGTCACCCAGCTGCGCAAGGACAAGAACTTCCAGCTCTCGATGACGGGCGAAGAGGTGGCGCTGAAGACCAAGGACGACTGGCTGGTGCTCTACCGGCGGTTCATCGGCATTCCGGCCAACGAGCGGAACCTGGAGGACGGACCCACCGTGATCAACGGCATTGACGTGCTGCAGCACTTCCGTCCCTGGGTGGTGTTCGGCCTCGACCCGAAGACCGCTACAGCCGATGAGGTGCGCGAGGCGTTCCGGCGCCTGATCCAGGTGCACCACCCCGACCACGGCGGTGATCCCCGCGTGGCGGAACGCCTGCAGACCATGAAGGACTCGATCCTTGCCCTGATGCCCTGAAACGATGCGCGACCTTTTGACGGCCCAGGAAACGGCCAGGATTCTCGGAAAACGGATCGACAGCCTCTACAACATCGTCGACGCGTTCGATGCCAAAGCCGACGACGAATGGGAGCTGGTGGAGGGCGAGCATTTCGAGTTCGCCGGCCCCGCGGTGGCCGGCGCCAATGGGCGGCGACCCAGGCGCTTCAGCGAGGAGGGCGTGGAGGCTCTCGCCCGGTACATCGAAGCCACCGAGAAAACGGGCTTGCTTGGCAAGATCCGCGAACGACTGTTCAACGTGAAGCAGAAGCGCAAGCAGCTGCTGGTGTCACGGCGGATCACCCAGGAGTTCATCGAAGCCGGCGGCACCCTGGAGATCCGGGGTGATCTGGCCTTCGTGAGCCGGAAAACCACGGTGGGCATCCTGCAGACCAACTACCTGGGGCTAAGCAACTCCTGGAACCGGCTGCGCTCCGCTGGCACCGAAGAAGGAGAAGAGGCTCTGGAACTCAACAAGGACTTCCTGGAGAGCGAGGAGCGGCAGCTGCTGATCAGCCAGCGGGGCATCGCTCGCGTCGCCCGCGACATGCGGGTCAACAGCCGCATCACGAAAACGCGCCAGGCCTGGATCGAAGCCGTGGGCGATGTGGTGGAGGCCTGCTTCAACTCCGAGATCCGCTACCTCACCGAAGGGGTGGAACGGGCCATGAAGCGCGCCAAGGCGGCGGCAGGCCATCGCTGCGAGATCACCGGCAAGAAAGCGGCGGTGCACAAGAAGATCGACCTCGACGGCCACCACCTGTTCGACCGCCGCAGCCGCCCGGACCTGGCAGACCTGCCGGAAAACATCCTGGTGCTGGTACCCGATCTGCATCGGGAATTCCATGGCTGGAAGAGCGGCCCCTGCAGCCCCAAGGACGTGCTGGTGTTCATCGAAACGGCGCGGGGGGATCTGTTCGATCCGGTGAACTCCCGCGACATGAAACGACTACGGGCGCTGACGCACCGGCTGCAGCGGTTCCAGAGTGAGCGGGAGGGGCAGAGGCTTAGGTATCACCGGAGCTGAAATACCTGACTAAGAGTTCACTTGCCTCCTACTTTTGAAGATGGCCGTTCCGCTGCTTGCTGCGCACATAGACAGCCTTGTTTCTTCGCTGCGTCTCGAACAAGTCAATCGCCTCAAACAATCCACTGAGCTTTGCATAGCCGTAGTTGCGTGGGTCAAATGACGTCTGATTCGCAATGTGTCCCCCAACTGGACCAAGATGTGACCATCCATCATCATCTGAAGTACTGGATACTGCGCCCCTCAACAAGTTGATCAGCTTGGTATCTTGCTTCAACTCCTTCCCAGTCTTCTTGATCTCCGCCGGTGGGATGGAGGGCTCAGTTGAGGCCATCGACTGGTCGATCGTCTCCAAGTACAAGAAGGTCGAGCAGGCATAAACAAAAGGCAACGGGGTCTTCTTCTCACCAAAGCCATAGACTTTCAACCCGCTGGTCAGGATTCTCATCACCAGAGGAGTGAAGTCACTGTCACTCGAAACGATCGCGAAAGCATCCAGCTTTTGGGTGTATAACAAGTCCATGGCGTCAATGATCATAGCTGCATCGGTGGCATTCTTACCCTTGGTGAGGTCAAATTGCTGGACTGGGCAGATTGCATACTCCTGCAAGCACTCTTCCCAAGGCCGCAAGGCAGGGCTCTTCCAGTTGCCATAGGCCCTGCGAATATTGGCAATACCATATTTGGCAATTTCTGAGACAATCGCCGCGATCTTGGCGGCCGGAGCGTTGTCAGCGTCAATGAGTAGTGCGATTTTTGATTCTGATCGTTGCATCTGAGTCGTGCGCCTTCGGCTAGCCTCTTCTTTGGACTCTACCCATGGCACTTCTGCCTTCAGGGTATTCGTATGGATTCATCAACTCTGGCCCCTGACTGGCCGGCAATGAGCATTAGGCCCTAGCACAGAGCTGGTGGTGGCCGGTCCACTCAAGGGGCTTGTTTAAATGCGGCCTAGTCATGGCCCATCTTGCGGAGGACGACATGGGTGGTTGCAAGGAAGAAATAGAACATCCAGGCGAGCCAGAGTGCGGCATCGTATCCGGCCTTTTTTTTTGGTTGTGATGGCGTATGCCAAAATTGTTGACAATCATGAAAAGGTCTTGTTCATCTTTGGTTGCAAGAAACTGTTTTACCTTGGGTCGGAGATACTCAAGGACATCCGCCAAGTCCCTTACCGCCTGCCGACGATCATCCACAGATGCGCCATGGCGACGGTATCGGAGGACTGCGGAATTAACTCGCTCCACGACGGCATCGTCCGAGGATGGAACATCTGCATTGAATAATGGCTCGAATCCGGCCTCCGGTTTATGCAGAATTTCCCCATCCAAGGACAACTCGAATCGCTTTTGGTAGTGACCCAGAAACTCGTTCATTCGGTCCCGAAATTCGTGGCGGCCCTCCTCCTGATTAAATGTCTCCCAGTGCATCCCACAGCCTCCATAGCTGTGCATATGCCCATCTATCGGCTTAGACACATGTTGGCAGAGAAACTCGATAACATCGAACAAGTCATCTTCAGTGTACGAAAATGCCTTCTCATTAATCGGCCAGAGATCCTTCTTACGTATCGCGAGCAGCATTGCAAGTGGAACATCCTTTATCTTCCCTGGAATCCAGTCAGCGTCGACGCAATGAAAACCAAACGCCTCTACGAAGTAGCCATCGTCTACCAACTGTCCATAAACACGTACGAATAATTCGCAGAAATCAGCGAGCGGAAGACCTTGCAGATTCGGGTTTGCTCCTTTTCGCTGCGAGAAATACGCATGTGTCATGAGTTTCTTAAGTCAACCTAACTTGTGCTTCGACGGTTCCGCGAACCACTCCCAGCCGGCAGGTCCATTCCAGAGAAAACAACTGTGTTCACAGGAGACAGTCT
This sequence comes from Tabrizicola sp. YIM 78059, assembly GCA_943367815.1. Taxonomy (GTDB): domain Bacteria; phylum Cyanobacteriota; class Cyanobacteriia; order PCC-6307; family Cyanobiaceae; genus Cyanobium. The sequence continues at coordinate 41,035 of CALRKA020000013.1, forward strand.
CTTAAACCGTCGCTCAGCAACTGCACTCTAATCAGGAACTCCAACCCCAGCCGTGGTTAACGGGTCCGTGAACCACTTGTTTTCACGGCTACAACAGAGTGCAATGGTGTGATTCAAGCAGGATTCTCCAGTGGCAGCCCCTGCGCCTTCCACGCCCGCAGGCCGCCGCGCATGTTGGCCACCTGTGTGAGCCCTTTCTTCTGCAGTTGTTGGGTGGCCAGGGCGGAGCGGCTGCCGGAGTGGCAAAGCACCACCGTGGGTCGATCCGTGGGGATCTCGTCGGCTCGCTGTGGCAACTCCGGCAGGGGAATCAGCAGGCTGCCCGGGATGCGGCCGTCCGGGCCCTGCACCTCCGCTTCGGAGCGCACGTCCACCAGCGTCAGGGTCTCGCGGTGGTCGGCCACCCAGTCGGCCGTCAGTTCAGGCAGGCCGGCATAGCTGCGCTCGATCGGGGCCCAGTGGTCCGCCTCCTCCAGGCCGCCGTCCGCGGGCCGGCCGGAGCGCAGGTTGGCCGGCAGGGCCACGAAGATCCGGTTCGGGTGGGGGAGGTGCAGGTTCTCCATGTAGCCCACGAAGTCGCGCTCGTCGGCCTCGCCCCCGAGCCGGGCGTTGTAGGCCTTCTCCTCGGCCACCGAACTCACCGCCCGGCCGCTGTAATCGTGGGCCGGGTAGAGCAGGCAATGGTCGGGCAGCGACAGGAGCTGCTCGGTGATCGAGTGGTACAGGGTGGAGGCATCCCCCTGCTGGAAGTCGCAGCGGCCGCAGCCCCGCACCAGCAGGGCATCGCCGGTGAAGGCCACGCTGTGGTCATCGAGCACGACGCTGAGGCAACCGTCGGTGTGGCCGGGGGTGGCGCGCACCTCCAGATGGCGGCCGCCGAAGCGCACCCGATCCCCATGGCGCAGGGGCAGGGTCACGTTCTCGGCCCCGGCGACGGCGGCCAGGCCGATGGCGCAGCCGGTGGCCCGGTGCAGTCGCCAGCTGCCGGTCACGTGGTCGGCGTGCACGTGGGTGTCGAGGCTGGCGACCAGCTGGATGCCCAGCTCCCGGATCAGGGAGAGATCGCGGGGGTGCTGCTCGTACACCGAATCGATCAGCACCCCCTGCCGGGAGGCCACATCCGCCAGCAGGTAGGAGAAGGTGCTGGTCTCGGCATCGAACAGCTGGCGCAGCAGCAGCGGCGCACCGCCGGCGGCGGCCGCCAGGGCGAAGGGAGCGTTGGAGGCCATGGCGTCGGGGGCGTCAGCCCTGCAGCTTGGGCCGGCCTTCCGCCAGCACCACATGCAGGTAGGCGCCTACGAACATCCCGGCCTGGCCGGATGATCGCCGAAGCCATTCAGACCCCTATCCCAAGGCCGACTCCCGGCCTCTACGGCACCAGACAATGTTCATCGATCTCGCCATGCGGGATTAACAAGTAATCCCGATACTGCGGATGAGCCTCGAGGGTCTTCCTCTGCTCAAGACCATTCGGCGTCACCAAATAAAAGTCATAGTTGTCTCGCAGAGCAGAAATCTGGCTCAATCTTTCTTGATAAGATCTAAGGACCTCGAGTATGATCTCCGGCCGCTTCTCAAGAATCAGTGACGTCAGGCTCTTGAGTACGACTTCCTCAGCTCCTTCCACGTCGATCTTGACCAGCAACCTGGTGTGCCCAGAAACCAGCTTGGCCAATTGATCAGCCGCAAACGAAGGGACGATTGTCTCGACAACATGGTCTGAAAAGTGTGCAGCAAAATCGACGGCGAGACTTCCATTGGTCAAGTGACCTTCGGGCTCAAAAAACCGCATGAATCCCGACTCATCTGCAATGGCAAGATTAAATGCATACACATTTTTGGCACGATTTGCAGCGAGATTATCTTGAAGCCTCAGAAATGCCTTTCTTGATGGCTCGAAGGCAAAGACCGGGGTACTCAGACCGAGACTGCCTAGAAGGACCGAAAAAAATGACGTATAGACGCCTACGTTTGCCCCAATCTCAATAACTGCGTCATATTGACTGATTCGCCTGGAAAGCAACTCAAACAATTCTGATTCATATTCGAGATCTTTGCCGAGAAGAGCGTTGAAATCAAATTCACCTACATTGGGAACAAGGTTGATGGCGCAATGACCTGTCACATTGACGCTTCTTGGATTGAATCGGACGCTTGGCCAGCGATAGCCATAAAGATTGATCGCCAAGCTTCGCCTCAATGGAAAGCTCCAGCCAGACCGAAGCAGGAGACTCCATGCCGAAAGGTAAGCCTTGGTCAACGTCGGAGACGCCGAGATGAAGCGATGAAGGATGAGCGAGAGCCGATAAAGAAATGGATGATTATGCTTCATTAGGCTCTCACCATCAGCTGCAGAAGGCCGCTCAGACGACTGCCTGTTCGCTCTTGGCCTTCTGCTGCTCGGCCAGCACCTGCTCCAGACCCTCGATGTCCTCGTCGGTGATCTTGGTCTGCATCGGGCAGTGCTTGGGGCCGCACATCGAGCAGAACTCGGCCTGCTTGTAGATGTCGGCCGGCAGGGTTTCGTCGTGGTACTCGCGGGCCCGCTCCGGATCCAGGCTCAGATCGAACTGCTTGTTCCAGTCGAAGGCATAGCGGGCCCGGCTCAGCTCATCGTCGCGGTCGCGGGCGCCGGGGCGGTGGCGGGCGATGTCGGCGGCGTGGGCGGCGATCTTGTAGGCGATCAGGCCCTCGCGCACATCCTCCGCATTGGGCAGGCCCAGGTGCTCCTTCGGCGTCACGTAGCAGAGCATCGCCGTGCCGTGCCAGCCGGCCAGGGCGGCGCCGATGGCGCTGGTGATGTGGTCGTAGCCGGGGGCGATGTCGGTGACGAGGGGGCCGAGCACGTAGAAGGGCGCCTCGCTGCACTCCTCCATCTGCTTCTTGACATTGAACTCGATCTGGTCCATCGGCACATGGCCCGGACCCTCCACCATCACCTGAATGTCGTGCTTCCAGGCGCGGCGGGTGAGTTCACCCAGCGTCTTGAGTTCGGCCAGCTGGGCGGCATCGGACGCGTCGTGCTGGCAGCCGGGCCGCAGCGAATCCCCCAGGGAGAAGCTGCAGTCGTAGCGCTTGAAGATCTCGCAGATGTCGTCGAACCGCGTGAACAGCGGGTTCTGGCGGTGGTGGTACAGCATCCACTGGGCCAGGATGCCGCCGCCGCGGCTCACGATCCCGGTGAGCCGTCCCTTCACCTTTGGCAGGTGCTCGATCAGCAGGCCCGCATGGATCGTCTGGTAGTCGACGCCCTGCTGGCAGTGCTTCTCGATCACATGCAGGAAGTCGTCTTCATCGAGCTTCTCGATCATCCCGTGGACGCTCTCCAGCGCCTGGTACACGGGCACCGTGCCGATCGGCACCGTGGAGGCGTTGATGATCGCCGTGCGCACCTCATCGAGGTTCACGCCGCCGGTGGAGAGGTCCATCACCGTGTCGGCGCCGTACTTCACCGCCAGCTTCAGCTTGGCCACCTCTTCATCGAGGTCGGAGGCATTGGGGGAGGCGCCGATGTTGGCGTTCACCTTGCACTTGCTGGCGATGCCGATCGCCATCGGCTCCAAACCAGGGTGCTCGATGTTGGCGGGGATGATCATGCGGCCCCGGGCCACCTCCTCCATCACCAGCGACTCGGGCAGGTTCTCCCGTTTCGCCACGTAGGCCATCTCCTCGGTGATCACCCCCTGGCGGGCGTAATGCAGCTGGGTGACGTTGGCTTGACCACGACGCTTCTGGATCCAGGCGCTGCGCATGACAGGAATGACGAAGGACTGTTGGGCGCAGCCTGAGAGCTTCCGCACTTCCCTGCGCCGGCATGACCCGGATCAGGTTCGGAGGGTGTGATCTCAGCCCTGGGCGAAGCGATCGGTGGATCCTGCGCCGGGCACCCCTAGTGACGCTTGAAACCTAGCAAGGCTGAACGGGGACAGGGCTCCGCCACCATGATTCCCGGTTCTGTACAGGTTGTACAGGTCCGGGAAACGGCGCGGCCATCAGGCCTGCAGGCCGTCCAAAGCGACGGCCGTGACCCGGTGGTCGCCGTCGCCCTGCAGCGCCGCCAGGGCCTCGCGGGCCTGGGCCGCCTCCGGGCCCCGGCCATCGCGCACCAGGCGGCCCAGGATCTCGGCCCCACCGGCCCGCACCGTGCCGTCGCCATCGGTGACCGCCTCCCGGGCCAGCTCCAGCAGCCAGGCCGCCGGCATCGCCTCCTGCTCCGCCAGGGCCGAGAGGATGCTGCAGCGCACCAGCCACTGGTCGTCGGCCACGAACGCATCCCGCAGCAGGGGCCAGGCCCGCTCCACCCCATAGCTGGCCAGGGCGTTGGCGGCCTCGGCCCGCACGTTGGCGTCCTCGTCCTGGCGCACCGCCGCCTCCAGGGCCTGCCAGCCAGCCTCGCTGCGCTTCACCCCCAGCCCGGCGCAGGCCAGTGAACGGATCACAAAGGTGGTCTGCTCCAGCCCCAGCAGCAGCAGCGGGATCGCCGCCTCGGGCTCCACACCCCGCAGCCCCGCCAGGGCCGGCATCGCCCGGCTCGGATCACCCGAAGCGATCGCCTGCCGCACCGCTTCCAGATCGGGGGTGGACGCACTCACGGGGATCAGGGCGGGGATCCTTCACCTTGGCGCAGCTCGCCGCCCGCCGGGGGGCCCTGGCGCAGGGCCCGCAGCAGCTCGGCCCGCCGCCGCCGCCGGCGGATCCAGCTGGTGGTGAGCAGGCCGCTGCCGATCACCAGGGCGGGCACGGCCGGCAGCTTGTCGGCCCCCTGGCGGGTGAACAGCACCAGCAGGGCCAGCAGGATCAGCAGCGGCGAGGAGAGCGCCAGCAGCGCCGCCCGGAAGCGGGAGGGACGACGGCCGCTCAAACCGGCTGCTCCATCCAGCGCAGCAGGCTGAGGGTGAGCACCTTGATGCCCACCTCCAGGCAGCCTTCGTCGGGATCGAAGCTGTTGCTGTGCAGCGGCGTGCAGCCGCCGGGCCCGGCCACCCCCAGGCGGAACATGGTGCCGCGGGTGCCCTCCAGCAACTGGGCGAAGTCCTCGGCCCCCAGGGACGGCTGCTCCAGCCACTGCACCCGGGAACGGCCCAGCAGGCCCACGGCCGTGTCGGCCACCAGCTGGGTGAGCTCCGGATCGTTGTGCACCGGCGGCGAGATGCAGCGGTAATGCACCCGGGCCTCGCCGCCGTGGCCCTGGCAGAGGGCGTGCACCGTGTCCTCGATCCAGCCGGGCAGCTGGGCGTGCACCTCCAGGTCCAGGCAGCGCACCGTGCCCAGCAGCCGCACGTGGTCGGCAATCACGTTGAAGGCCTTGCCCCCCTCGATCAGCCCGAAGCTCACCACCACCGGATGCAGCGGATCCAGCCGCCGGCTGATCGCCTCCTGCAGCCCGCTCACCACCCGGGCGGCGATCCAGATCGCATCGGTGCTCTGGTGCGGGCGGGCGCCGTGGCCCCCCTCCCCCAGCACCTCCACCTCCAGCTCCCCCGCCGCGGCCGTGAGGCTGCCGCTGCGCACCCCCACCGTGCCCACCTCCAGGCTCGGGAACACATGCACGCCGAACAGGGCCTGCACCCCCTCCATGGCCCCGTCGGCCCGCATCCAGGCCGCCCCCTCGGCCGTCTCCTCCGCCGGCTGGAACAGCAGCCGCACCCGGGCCGTGAGCCGGTCGGCCACGCCGGCCAGCAGCCGCGCCACCCCCAGGCCCACGGTGGTGTGGATGTCGTGGCCGCAGGCATGCATCAGGCCCTGGCGGCTGGAGGCATAGGGCAGCTCAGTGCGCTCCTCGATCGGCAGGGCGTCCATGTCGGCCCGCAGGGCCACCAGCGGCGCCCCCACCGGCCCCAGTTCGGCCACCACCCCGGTGCGGCCCACCCCTTCGCGCACCTCCCAGCCCCAGCGGCGCAGCTCACCGGCCACCAGGGCGGCGGTCTGCTGTTCGTGGCCGCTCAGCTCGGGGTGGCGGTGGATGTGGCGGCGGATCTGGATCAGCTCCGGCAGCAGCGTCCGCAGCGTCGCCTCCAGCCCCAGGGCGTCCCAGGCCCCATCCCCCCCCTCGACGGGCCCGCCGGGTGAGCTGGGGGGAAAGGGCAATGGGGTCATGGGCGGTTGGGGAGGCCGAGGGGGCGAAGCCGGTTCAGGAGGCCAGGGCCAGGAACTGGGCCAGAGCCTGCACGGGCGCGGGCGGCCAGCGCCGTATCTGCAGCAGCCATTCTTCCTGCCGGTAGCGGGGATCAAGGCCGGAGGCCGCGGCCCAGTGGCTCTCGGCCTCGCCCCGGGCCCCCCGCTGCCACAGCAGCGCCGTGAGGCCGGCGCGGGCATCGGCGAACAGCGGGTAACGGCGGATCAGGTCGCGCAGCTGCTTCTCCGCCACCGAGATGTCCCCCAGCTGGAAGGCCGCCAGGGCGGCGCTGGAGCGGGCCATGGCGAAGCCCGGCCGGGCGGCGGCGGCCGCCTCGAAGCACTGGCGGGCCGCCGGCCAGTCGCCCCGGGAGCCCTCCACGTTGCCCAGGTTGTAGAGGGCGGAGGCCTCCTCCGGATTCCGCTCCAGGATCCAGGCGTAGTCGGCCGCCGCCTCCGGCCAGAGGCCAAGGGCCTCCTCGGCGGTGCCGCGGTTGAGGTGGGGGTCGGCGCTGGCGGGCTCCAGGGCGATGGCCCGGTCCTGGTCGGCGATCGCCGCCCGGGCATCCCCCAGGGCCAGCTGCACGTTGCCGCGGTTGCTCCAGGCCGAGGCGTCCTCGGGCGCCAGATCCACCACCCGGTCCCACAGGGGCAGGGCCTCGCCGAAGCGCCCCTCGCGGCTGGCGGTCAGGGCCTGCTCGAACAGCGCCGGCAGCGACACCGTTCCCGCCGCTGCGCCTAAATCGGCCCGCAGCGCCGCCGGCCAGACCAGCAGACCCACCAGCAGCAGCACCAGCAGGGGCAGCACCGCCGCTGCGCGCCCCCTCATGCCGCCACCGCGGACGCACCATCGAGGTGGGCGCGGCCGGCGGGGGTGACGATCCGGCCCCGGGGGGTGCGCTGCAGGAAGCCCAGCTGCAGCAGGTAGGGCTCCACCACCGCTTCGAGGGTGGCAGGATCCTCCCCCAGCCCGGCCGCCAGGGTTTCGAGCCCCACCGGCCCGCCGCCGTAGGCCTCGAGCATCAGGCTCAGCAGGCGCCGGTCGCTGGCATCCAGGCCGCGCCCGTCCACCCGGTGCAGGGAGAGGGCTTCCTCCACCAGCGCCGCATCGATCCGGCCGTGGCCCCCCACCGCCGCCACATCCCGCACCCTCCGCAGCAGCCGGTTGGCGATGCGGGGCGTGCCCCGGCAGCGGCGGGCCACCTCCTGGGCGGCGCAGGGTTGCAGGGCCAGCTGCAGCAGGCCGGCCGCCCGCACCACGATCGCCTCGAGGTCATCGAGGCCGTAGAACTCCAGCCGCTGGATCAGGCCGAAGCGATCCCGCAGCGGCGAGCTCAGCGAGCCGGCGCGGGTGGTGGCCCCCACCAGGGTGAACGGGGCCACCTCCAGGCTGCGGGTGCGGGCCGTGGTGCCCTTGCCGACCGTGAGATCGAGGCGGAAGTCCTCCATGGCGGGGTAGAGGATCTCCTCGGCCACCCGGTTCAGCCGGTGGATCTCATCGATGAACAGCACCTCGCGGGGCTGCAGGTTCACCAGCAGACCGACGATGTCGCGGGGGCGCTCCAGGGCCGGGGCGCTGGTGATCCGGCAGCGCACCCCCAGCTCCTCGGCCAGCACCAGGGCCATGGTGGTCTTGCCGAGGCCGGGCGGGCCGTAGAGCAGCACGTGGTCGAGGGCCTCCTGCCGGCGGCGGGTGGCCTCCACGGCGATGCGCAGCACCTGCTTCAGCTCGCTCTGGCCGATGTAGTCATCCAGCCGGCGGGGCCGCAGGCCGTCCTCCCGCACGGGGGGCTCCTCGACGGCGGCGGTGGGGTCCACGAGCCGCTCCGGAGCTGCCCCGGACCGCTGCCCCCGGGGAGCGGGAGCGGCCGTTCCTCCCGAAGAGATGATCGCCATGGTTGGAGGGTACCGGCTGCTGCCTAGGGTCGGGGAGCACCCAGGTGATCAGGAACGCGGCGATGGCGAAGGGGCCCGGCAGGAAGGGCGGTGGCGCCAAGGGCGCCGATCCGGCCAACCGGCTGCTGGCCGATAACCGCCTGGCCAGACACCAGTACGAGATTCTCGAAACCCTCGAGACCGGCGTCGAACTGCTCGGCACCGAAGTGAAGTCGATCCGGGCCGGCCAGGTGAACCTGCGCGACGGCTTCTGCCTGATCCGCAACGGCGAGATGCAGCTTCACAACGTCCACATCTCCCCCCACAGCCACGCCGGCAAGTTCTTCAACCACGAGCCCCTGCGGGTGCGCAAACTGCTGGCCCACCGCCGCGAGATCGACAAGCTGCGCGTCTCCCTCGACCAGAAGGGCCTCACCCTGATCCCGCTGAACCTGCACCTCAAGGGCTCCTGGATCAAGATCACCATCGGCCTGGGCAAGGGCCGCAAGCTGCACGACAAGCGCGCGGACGAGAAGAACAAGCAGATCGCCAAGGAGACCCGGGCCGCCGTCGCCCGGCTCTGAGCGGCCTCAGTTGCTGGGCGGTGCGGGGGGCGCCGGTGGGGTCGCGGGGGCCGGGGCCGCCGGGGCGGCGGGTGCCGGGGTGGCGCCGGGGGTGGCCGGGGCGGGCGTGGTCGGCGTGTCCTGGGGCTCCTCGGGGGCCGGGGGCGCGTCCGGCGCCGGCGGCGGCGTGGGGGCCGGCGGATCGGCCCGCAGCGACAGGCGGATCAGGGCCGGGGCGACGCCGTCGTTGGTGAGCAGCAGCTGCACCGGCGAACTCTTCTGGGAGTCGAGGGTGACCACCCGCAGCGGCCCCCTCGGCTCCAGCAGGGTGCCCCCGGCCGAATAGACGCTCATCTGCAGCAGCGGCGAACCGCTGACGCCGAGGGCAAGGCCGTGGCCGGCAGGCAGGCGGATCGGGAACAGGCGCGCGCCGCTGGCGGGCACCTCGGCCGACAGCACCTGGGCGGTGCCGGAGGGGGCCTCGATCGGTTCGATCCTGAGGTTCTCCAGCATCATTTCGGCGGCCGCGTACCAGATCTGGCGGAAGGGTTCCGGCGGCATCGCCTGGGAGGCGCGGCTCGGCAGCAGGTTCTGGACGCTGGCCGACACCAGCTCCCGCAGCACCGCCGGGCTCAGCCCCTGGCGCACGAAGCCGCCCTGGCGCTGCTCCCAGTCGCTGCCGCTGAAGCTGCCCAGCCGGCGCCGCAGGGGCAGGGGCAGCTGCTCCACCCGGGCCAGCCATTCCTCGGCCAGTTCGTTCCACACCCGCCGCAGCGGCGCGTCCTCCAGGCTGTCGGAGGGGAGGCGGCCGTTGCGCTCGGGGTACTGGGCCAGCAGGGCCGCATCCACCAGGCTCAGGAACCAGGCCCGGTCCACCTGCATCGCCCGCAGGCGGTTGAGCAGCTGCTGGCGCTGATCCACCTCCGAGGGGGGCAGGCTGCTGGGCAGCTCGCTCTGCCCCCCGGGCACCGGGGCAGCCACCTTGCCGCGGCTCAGCCACCACCAGCCCACCGCCGTCCCGACGACCGCCGAGAGCACCAGGGCGATCAGCACCGGCCAGAAGCCCCCTTCGGCCTCCTCCTCCCGTTCCTCATGGCGGCGCCGCACGCTGTCGCTGACGGCCACGGCGGCCGGCGGCGGTGGCGTGGCGGCGGCGGCCGTGCGCAGCGGCAGCTGGGGCTGTCCCCGCTCCACGGCAGGCCGGCGGGGCGCTACCGCGACATCCGCCGCCATGGCCGCCGCGATCGCCGCCTCGGCGGCGGCCGGGGCCGGTGGCGCCGGCGGGGCGGCAGGGGCGGCCTCGGGCACCAGCACCACGGTGCGGTCGGCCCGGGGCACCGGGCCCGTGCTGTCGGGCATCGCCAGGGACTGGAAGGCCACCAGGGCCTGGCCGGCGGAGGCGAAGCGCTCCTCGGGGTGGCGGCTGAGCAGGCGCTGCAGGTGGCGCAGCAGCTCCGGATCGTGCTCCAGGGCCGCCGGCCAGCGCCACTGCATCGTCGCCGGATCCAGCAGGCGCTCCGGCCCGTCCCCGCTCAGCAGCACCAGGGACACCACCCCGAGGGCATGCAGATCCATCCAGGGCTGGGCGGGCTCGCCCCTGGCCAACTCCGGCGGGGCATAGCCCGGGGTGGCCCCCAGCAGCCGCTCCCCGGCGGGGCCGCCGGCGGTGCCCCGCACCAGGCCGAAATCAAGCGGCACCGGCAGGCCGTCGCTGTCGCGGCGCAGCAGGTTGGCGGGACTGAGGTCCCCGTGCAGCAGGTCCTGGCTGTGCAGGGCGGCGAGCACCGGCAGCAGCTGGCGCAGCAGCAGCAGCACCTCCCCCGCCCCGAACACCAGCTGGCGCTCGGCGCGCAGCTCCAGCAGCTGCTGGTAGGTGCGGCCCGCCTGCCACTCCCGCACCAGCCAGAGCTGGCCCTCGGCCTCGATCACGGCGCCGATGCGGGGCACCTGGGGATGGAGCACCCCCTGCAGCCGCGACCACAGCTCCCGGGCCCGGGCCTGGTCCTGGTCCGGCCCGATGCGGCGCAGGGCCACGGGCCCATCGGCGGCCAGCTGGTCACTCGCCAGCCACAGCTCCCCCTGGGGTCCGCCCGTCTCCGCCCCGAGACAACGCTCAAGCCGGTAGCGGCCGCCGATCACCTGGCCCTGGGCTGCGCTCATGGGATCAGGGCCATGCCGGTGCGCTGGGGCTGCTCGAGGCCGCGGCCCGCCAGCCAGTCCTGGTCGTAGAGGCGGGAGCGGTAGCGATCGCCGCTGTCACACAGGACGGTGACGATGCGATGGCCGGGCCCCAGCCGCCGGGCCGTCTCCACCGCCGCCGCCACGTTGATCCCCACCGATCCCCCCATGAACAGGCCCTCCTGCCACAGCAGGCCGTAGATCGTGCGCAGGGCCATGGGGTCGTCGATCCTCACCGCGTCGTCGATCGGTGCCCCCTCCAGGTTGGCGGTGACGCGGCTGTTGCCGATGCCCTCGGTGATCGAGTTGCCCTCGCTCTTCAGGGTGCCGTCGGTGGCCCAGCTGTAGAGGGCACTGCCGCAGGGATCGGCCAGGACGCAGCGGATCGCGGGGTCCTGCTCCTTGAGATAGAGGGCCACCCCGGCGTAGGTGCCGCCGGTGCCGGTGGCGGCCACCCAGGCATCCAGCCGGCCCCCGGTCTGCTGCCAGATCTCCGGCCCGGTGCTGCCGTAGTGGGCCCGCCGGTTGGCGAGGTTGTCGAACTGGTTCGCCCACACGGCGCCGGGCGTCTCCTCGGCGATGCGGCCCGAGAGGCGCACGTAGTTGGCCGGGTCGCTGTAGGGCACGGCGGGCACCGTGCGCACCTCGGCACCGAGGCTGCGCAGCAGGCCGATCTTCTCCGCCGACTGGGTCTCGGGGATGACGATCAGGCAGCGGTAGCCGCGGGCATTGCAGAGGTGGGTGAGGCCGATGCCGGTGTTGCCGGCGGTCCCCTCCACAACCGTGCCCCCCGGCTTGAGCAGGCCGCTGGCCTCCGCCTCCTGGAGGATGCCGAGCGCGGCCCGGTCCTTCACCGACCCGCCGGGGTTCATGAATTCCGCCTTGCCCAGGATCTCGCAGCCGGTGAGGGCGCTGAGGGCATGGAGCCGGATGAGCGGCGTCCCGCCGACCGCCCCGCTGAAGCCCTCGGTGATCCCGGTGCTCATGCCGTCGCTGTGGGCTCCCATGCGGCTGGCCTTCTCCATCGCTGCGTGGCCGGATCGTAGGGAACATCCCTATGGTCGGCCCCAGAGAAGGGCAGGTCCATGGGCTCCAGGGCACACTCCCCGGCGGACAGCACCAGGCTCCTGCAACGGCTCCAGGCGGTACGGCAGCACAGTGAACACCTGATCCAGGGTCTGGAACCCGAGGACCTCTGTCTCCAGGGCATGGCCGATGCCAGCCCCGCCAAATGGCACCTGGGGCACACCACCTGGTTCTTCGAGACCTTCCTGCTGGAGCCCCACCTGCCGGGCCACGCCACGCCCGATCGCCGCTGGGGCCACCTGTTCAACTCCTATTACGAGGCGGTCGGCAGCCGCCACCCCCGCCCCGAACGGGGCCTGCTCACCCGGCCGGCGATCGGCGAGGTGCTCGCCTGGCGCCGGCGCGTCGATGCCGGGCTGGAGACGCTGCTGCTGCAGCTGGATCGTGTCCCCGCCGACACCGCCGCCCCCCTGCTGGAGCTCGTGGAACTGGGGCTGCAGCACGAGCAGCAGCACCAGGAGCTGCTGCTGATGGATCTGCTCGACGGCTTCAGCCGCAACCCCCTGGAGCCGGCCTATGGCACCGAACCCCCCGGGGCCGGCGCGCCGGACATCACCGGCGGCTGGCGCTCCCACCCCGGCGGGCTGGTGGAGATGGGCCACGCCGGCGGTGGCTTCCACTTCGACAACGAGGCCCCCCGGCACCGCCAGTGGCTGGAGCCCTTCAGCCTCGCCGAAACCCTCGTGACCAACGAGGCCTACGCCGCCTTCATCGCCGATGACGGCTACCGGCGGCCGGAGCTGTGGATGAGCGAGGGCTGGGCGCTGGTGCAGCAGCACGGCTGGAGCGCGCCCCGCTATTGGCGCGGGGAGTGGGAATTCAGCCTGGCGGGCCGCCGGCCGCGGCACCCCCAGGCGCCCGTGCGGCATGTCAGCTGGTTTGAGGCCGATGCCTTTGCCCGCTGGAGCGGCGGCCGCCTGCCCAGCGAAGCCGAATGGGAGCTGGTGGCGACGGAAGCCGCCCAACCGGACGGCCGCCCCCTGCCCCAGGCCTTCGGCGCCCTGTGGCAATGGACCGCCAGCCCCTACCGGCCCTACCCCGGCTTCCGCCCCGCCCCCGGGGCCGTCGGGGAATACAACGGCAAGTTCATGACCTCCCAGTTCGTGCTCCGCGGCAGCTGCTTCCTCACCCCGGCGGGCCACGCCCGCCCCACCTATCGCAATTTCTTCGGGCCCCACTGCCGCTGGATGGCCGCCGGGCTGCGGCTGGCCCGCGACGGCGCTCACGACCGTACCGGCACCCCATGCTGATCGACCTCCATCCCGAACCGGCCGACATGGCCCGGCTGGTGATCGATGGCATGGGCCGCCGCCCGAAGCAGCTGCCGGCCTGGCTGCTGTACGACGCCGAGGGGTCCCGGCTGTTCGAGGCGATCTGCGAGCAGCCCGAGTACGGCCTCACCCGCACCGAGACGGCCCTGCTGGAGGCGCGGGCGCCCGAGCTGGCCGCCGCCCTCGGGCCCGGGGTGGTGGTGGAGTTCGGGGCCGGCAGCGCCCGCAAGGTGAGCCCCCTGCTCAGCGCCCTGGAGCCGGCCGCCTATGTCGCCCTCGACATCAGCGCCGACCACCTGGCCCCCGCCTGCCGGGCCCTGCAGCAACGCCATCCGGAGCTGCCGGTGCTGGGCATCTGCTGCGACTACAGCCGCCTGGAGCAGCTGCCCGACCACCCCGCCCTGGCGGGCCACGGCCGGCTGGGCTTCTACCCGGGCAGTTCGATCGGCAACTTCGACCCCGCCGGCGCCCGGGACCTGCTGCGCCAGTTCCGCCGGCTGCTGGGGCCGGACAGCCGCCTGCTGATCGGCATCGACCAGCCGAAGGCGGTGGAGCGGCTGGAGGCGGCCTACAACGATGCCGCCGGCTGGTCAGAGGCCTTCGCCCGCAACCTGCTGATCCGGCTCAACCGTGATCTGGACGGCGATTTCCATCCCGACGACTTCCACTACCGGGCCTGGTGGGACGCCGGCCAGTCCCGCATCGCCATGGCCCTGGTGAGCCGCCGCGACCTGGAGGTGCACCTGGCGGGGCGGCCCTGGCCGTTCGCGGCCGGCGAACCGCTGGTCACCGAGTACAGCCACAAGTACGCCCCCGAGGCCTTCCTCGCCCTGGCCGCCGAGGCCGGCTGGCTGGGGGCGGGCCGCTGGAGCGATGCCGCCGGCGATTTCGCCCTGCACCTGCTGGTGCAGGCAGACTCGGAACAGCACCGGAGCACGCCATGAGCAGGGAGGAGCAGCGCCAGTCGATGCGCGGGGTGCGCGAGGGGCTGATCGAGGAACTCGAGGATCTCTACCGCCGGGCCTTCGACCGCATCGGCGAACAGGACCTGGGCGAAGGGGCCATCGCCCGGCTCACCCAGCTGCTGCTGCGCTCGCGGGAGGCGGCCATCACCCCCCTGCAGGAGGAGATCGAGGCGCCCCTGATCACCCGCGCCCCCGGCGAACCGGTGCCATGAGCAGCAGCTGGCTGGAGGAACTGGAGGCGCGGCTGGATCAGCAGCTGGAGGGCTTCCTGCGCACCAATCCCCAGCAGGAGGAGCTGCTGCGGGAACAGGCCGCCCGCGACCGCCAGCGGCAGCTGCTGGCGGAACGGGTGCGCCTGCGCCAGCAGGCGGAGGAGCAGCGGCGCGAACTGCTGCGGCTGGCCGAGGAGATCCGCCAGTGGCAGGAGCGCACCGGCCGGGCCCGGGCCGCCGGCGCCGAGGACCTGGCCGGCCGGGCCGAGCAGCATGTCGGCGGCCTGATGGACCAGGGCCGCCACCGCTGGCGCGCCCTGGCCGATCTGGGCCAGCGCTTCGCCGGCGTGGAGCAGGAGCTGGCCGAGCTCACCAGCCGTCCCCGCCCCGGCGCCGCCCCCACCCCCGACCTGGAGGCCGACTGGGCCCATTTCGAGGCCCAGCAGGAGCTGCAGGAGCTGAAGCGCCGCAACCAGCGCTGAACCCCGCCGCCCCATGGGTTTCCTGCTCTCGAAACTGCTGCCGCTCGGCCTCTACCCCCTCGGCCTGGCCCTGCTGCTCCAGATCGCCGGCCTGCTTGGGGGCCAGCGCCGCTTCGGCCCGATGCTCTCCGGGGTGAGCATCGCCCTCCTCTGGCTGGCGGCCACGCCCCTGCTGAGCCGGCAGCTGGTCTGGAGCCTGGAGGAGCGGGCCGCCCGGCTGACGCCGTCGCCGATCCCAAGCGCCGATGCGGTGCTGGTGCTGGGCGGCGGCCTGCGGCCCGCCCTGCCGCCGCGCCAGGGGGTGGAGGTGAACGAGGCCGGCGACCGGCTGCTGCGGGCCGTGGCCCTGATGCGGGAGGGAAAGGCCCCCTGGCTGCTGGTGACCGGCGGCAAGGTCACCTTCATGGCCAACGATCCGGCGGCAGGTGAGGCCCGGCTGGCCAAGGCCCTGGCCACCAGCCTGGGGGTGGCGGCCGATCGGATCGTGACCAGCGAGGAGGGGCGCAACACCGGCGAAGAGGCCGGCGCCCTGGTGCGGGTGGCCCGGCAGCGGGGCTGGACCTCCCTGCTGCTGGTCACCAGCGCCACCCACCTGCCCCGTTCGCTGGCCACCCTGCGCCGCGCCGCCCCCGAGCTGCGGATCATCCCTGTGGCCTGCGACTTCCAGCTGCCCGAGCGGCGTTCCTTCGGAACCCCCACCCTGGCCGGCACCCTGATGGGGGTGCTGCCCAGCGCCGAAGCCCTGGTGCTCACCACCACAGCCATGCGCGAACACCTGGGCCTGGTCGCCTACCGACTGCGGGGCTGGGTCTGAGGCTGGATCGCTGGCTGGATCGCTCGCCGGGCGCTGCGGCGGGTTACTTCTTGGGCGGCGCCGGCACCAGGCTCACGCCCTCGGGCGGCGGGGTGGGGTCGGGATCGGCGATGAGCATGTGCTGCAGAACGATCTCCGGTCGTTCACTGTCCCGCCAGCGGATGCGGTAGGCGGGCATCTTGGTGCCCCGGCTGGTGGTCTGCTCCACGGGCTCCATGACCCAGCCACGGCGAGATCGCCCCTGGGGATTGCGCTTCACCACAGCATCGGCGTGTTGAAAGCGAAAACCGACGCGCTCACCACTCATACCAGAGCCCCGAGGGGGAGAAGGCCTACTGGGGACCATTATCCCACTGCGTCGGTTCCGGCCTTCTCGCGGGCCTCCGGGCGCAGCAGGGGGAAGGCGATCACATCGCGGATCGAGGGGCTGTCGGTGAGCAGCATGGCCAGGCGATCGATGCCGATGCCGAGGCCGCCGGTGGGGGGCATGCCCACCTCCAGGGCGTGCAGAAAATCCTCGTCCACCGTCTGGGCTTCGGGGTCACCCGCCTGGCGGCGCAGCTGCTGCAGCTCGAGCCTGGCGCGCTGATCGAGGGGATCGATCAGCTCGCTGAAGGCGTTGGCCGTCTCCCGCCCGACGATGAACAGCTCGAAGCGCTCCACCAGCCCCGGCTTGCTGCGGTGGGCCCGGGCCAGGGGCGAATTCTCCACCGGGTAGTCCATCACGAAGGTGGGCTGCACCAGGGTGGTCTCCACCGCCTGCTCGAAGGCCTCCACCAGCAGCCGGCCCACGCTGTCCGCCGCCTCGGGGGCCGCCAGGCCGGCGGCCTCCATCGCCGCCACCGCCTCGGCACGGTCGCTGAAGCCGCTGAAATCCAGCCCGGTGGCCTGCTCCACCAGCTCGTGCATGGTGACCCGCCGCCAGGGCGGGGTGAGGTCGATCTCCTCCCCCTGGTAGGTGAGGCGCGTGCCGCCGCAGACCTCCAGGCAGGCTGCGGCCAGCAGCTGCTCGGTGAGGTCCATCATCGTGTGGTAGTCGGCGAAGGCCTGGTAGATCTCCACCGAGGTGAACTCGGGGTTGTGCCGGGTGCTGATCCCCTCGTTGCGGAAGATGCGCCCCAGTTCGTAGACCCGCTCGAAGCCCCCCACCACCAGGCGCTTGAGGTGCAGCTCGGTGGCGATGCGCAGGGTGAGGGGCAGGTCGAGGGCGTTGTGGTGGGTGGCGAAGGGGCGGGCGTCGGCGCCGCCGGCCTCGGTCTGCAGGACGGGCGTCTCGATCTCGAGGAAGCCACGCTCGTCGAGCCAGCGGCGCATGGCGCTCACCAGCCGCGCCCGGCGGCGGAAGGTCTCGCGGGTGTGGGGCGAGACGATCAGGTCGAGGTAGCGCTGGCGGTAGCGCTTCTCCACGTCCGCCAGGCCATGCCACTTGTCGGGGAGGGGCTGGAGCGCCTTGGAGAGCATCACCCAGTCGGTCACCTTCACCGAGAGCTCGCCCCGGTCGGTGCGGCGCAGGCTGCCGTGGACCCCGATCCAGTCGCCACCATCGACCAGGGAGGTGATCTGGGCGAAGGCCTCGGGCTCGTCCGGGTGGGCCGCCAGCAGGGTGGCCTTCTCGATGAAGAGCTGGATCGGACCGGTTTCGTCGGCGATGGTGAAGAAGGCCAGCTTGCCCATCACCCGCCGGGTCATCACCCGGCCCGCCACCGCGACCGCCACGGCCCGCTCCTCGCCGTTGGGCAGGTCGGCATGGGCCTGCTGCAGCTCGGCGGTGCGGTGGCTGGGGGCGAAGCCGAGCGCATAGGGAGCCCGGCCGAGGGCCTCAAGGCTGCGGGCTTTCTCCAGACGGGTCTCACGCAGATCCGACAAGGCAGGCAGGGCGATGGAGAAGGGTCGCTGCCCATCCTGCAGGACCGGCCGGCATCGGCTTCAGCGCGCGGTTCAGCCGGCGGCGGCCAGGGTTCCCTCGCCCATGCGCTGGGAGGCGTAGCCGGTCCCCCGCACCGTGAGGATCAGCTCGGGGTTGCGGGGGTCGGGTTCGAGCTTGCCGCGCAACCGCGCCACGTAAACGTCCACCACCCGCAGGTCGGCGGCTCGGCGCGGCGGATAGCCCCAGA
The DNA here is from genome assembly GCA_943367815.1 of Tabrizicola sp. YIM 78059. Lineage (GTDB taxonomy): Bacteria > Cyanobacteriota > Cyanobacteriia > PCC-6307 > Cyanobiaceae > Cyanobium. Next base: position 58,709 of record CALRKA020000013.1, read on the forward strand.
GCTGCTCAAGGATCTCGGCCCGGGGCACCACCCGCCCCGGCTCGCGGAACAGGAGCTCCAGCAGGCTGAATTCGGTGTAGGTGAGGGCGATGCGCTGGCCCTCGCGGGTCACCTGGCGGCGGTTGGTGTCGACCACCAGATCCCCCACCCGCAGCACGCCGGAGCCCGTGGGCAGCTCCCGCGGCTCGCTGGTGGCGGCCCCCCGGCCCATGCGGCGCAGGATCGTGGAGATGCGGGCCTCCAGCTCCTTGGGGCTGAAGGGCTTGGGCAGGTAGTCGTCGGCGCCGAGGTCCAGGCCCGCCACCCGCTCGGCGATGGCATCGAGGGCGGAGAGAAAGATGATCGGCACGCAGGATTCGGCCCGCAGGCGCCGACAGACGGCGAAGCCGTCAAGCTTCGGCAGCATGACGTCGAGGACCACCAGGTCGGGCTGCTCCTTGTGGAACAGGGCCAGGGCCTCCTCGCCGTCCTCGGCGCACAGGACCCGATAACCTGCCAGCTGCAGGCGCATCAGCAGCACCCGTCGCACGGCGGCCTCGTCGTCGACGACCAGCAGGGTGGCGATCGGCTGGGTGGGCTGCTGGTCGGAGGGTGGCGGTGACGCGGGCTGCTGGGCAGCGGAAACACCACCGGAGGATTCCTGCAGATCAGCCCCGTCGGTGAAGGGGGAGGCTGAGGATGCAGAGGATGCAACCGATGGCGTGGGCATCGCTCCTGTCCGACCGGATGAAGAATCGCAACCATAACGCGACGCCGTTTCAGGCCGTGAACGCGCAATCGGCTCCGGCAGCTGGCCTCTTGCCCTTTTTCAAGGTTTCTTCAGAGTCCCGGGCCCGCCGGCGGCGGCCTCAGGGCCAGCGGGCCTCGGCGTAGCGGTTCCACTGCCCCTCGGCCTCGGCCAGGGCGGCGTCGCTGTCGAGCTGCCCCAGCATCGCCCGCTGCAGCTGGGTGTAGAGGATCGCCTGCAGCCGCTTCACCCCCGGGGTCGCCGGCACCAGCACCCGCGCCGCGGCCAGGGTCTCGATCGAGAGCAGCCGGGCGCTGTGGACCAGCCGCTCCTGCCCGTCGGCGGGCACCGCCCCCCGCAGCCGCCCCTCCAGACTCGCCAGGGCGCCCCGGGAAGAGGGCAGCACCCGGGCTTCCTCGGCGAAGGCCAGCTGGTTGGCCGCGTCGCTCAGGAACAGGGCGAAGCTCACCGCCTCCGGGGCCATGGCGCTCTGGCGCGGCACCACCAGGTTCATCACCGCCACGTTGGCCTCGCCGCTGGCCCCGGTCAGGGGCGGGAAGGGGGCGGAGGTGGCGGCGATGCCGGGGGCGTTGGTCTGCAGGTTGCGCAGGAAATCGGGGCCGCTGGCCACCTGGGCCAGGTCCCCGGCCTGATAGAGCTCGATCGCCCGCCGGTACCCCTGGCTCACCACCTCCCGCGGCAGCAGCCCGCGGCGGTAGAGATCGCTCCAGAAGGCGAAGGCCCGCCGACCGGCAGGGCTGTTGAACGCCGCCCGCTGGCGGTTGTCGAGCAGACGCACCCCCATCTGCACCAGCGCCTCCATCAGCTCGCCGGAGTCGTCGGGCACCACGGTCACGAACAGGGCGTAGCGGCCGGTGCGGCTCCGGACGGCCTCGGCATAGGCCGGCACCTCCTCCCAGCGGCGCGGCGGGGCGGCCAGGCCGGCCTTCTGCAGCAGCCGGCGGTTGGCGATCGTCACCCGGGCCGTCAGATACCAGGGAATGCCGAACTGTTCCCCCCCCTGCTGGCCGGAGGTCCAGATGCCCGCCAGGTAGCGCTCGGCGGCGTCGGGGGGGAGCAGGGGGGTGAGGTCCCGCAGGCCCCCCTTGCTGGCCAGGTTGGCGGCGAAGTTGGGGTTGAGATTGACCAGGTCGGGGGCGGTGCGGGCGAAGACCGAGGCCAGCAGCTTGCGTTCCACCGACCCCCAGGGCACGTCGGTCCAGCGCACCGTCACACCGGGATGGGCCCGCTCCCAGGCGGCGATCACCCGCCCCATGTAGTCGTTGAAGCGGGGCGCCAGGTCCAGGGTCCAGACGTTGAGCACCTTGCCCCGGCCGGACACGGGCGGCCGGGCACAGGCCCCGGCGGCGAGGGCGAGGGCGAACGGGGCGGCCAGCAGCCGCAGGGCCTGGCGGCGGGGCAGGCGCGACGGCCGGCTGGAGCGGGGAGACATCCTGGCCATGGCCTAGCGGCGCCAGCCGGAGCCCAGTTGCCGCCAGAGCAGCAGTTGCAGGGAGCAGAGCATCGGTGCGAGCACGGCCGTGATCAGGGTCTGGGCGAGCAGAACCCGCAGGCCGGCTCCCGCCAGATCATCCCAGCGCCAGCCCGGCAGGGCCAGAAGGGCGGGATTCACCCCGTGCTCCCGGGCGCTGCGGCCGGCCAGCGGTCCCGCCAGCTGCAGCGCCTCCCGGGTGCCGATCCAGTCGAGGATCCCCCACTGCAGCATCAGGGTGAGACCCAGCAGGGCCGTGCCGATCAGGGCGAGCAGGCCGAGGCTGAAGCTGCGCTGGATCGGCGCCGCCCGCCGTCCCATCCGCCCCCACCACCAGCCCAGCAGCAGCAGGGCGGGAATCTGGGTGACGCCGCCGGGGTGGAGGGCATCCAGCAGCAGTCCCAGGGCCAGGCCGGCGCAGGCCCCCGAGAAGGGGCCGTCGCACAGCGCCCAGGGCAGCAGCCACAGCACCGCCCAGCAGGGACCGACGCCGTCGAGGGCCAGCCAGCCCGGCGAGACCAGAACGAGCAGCGGCACCAGCAGGACCGAGGCAGCGAGCAGGGGCTGCCGGGTGAGCAGATCCATCAGCGCACCTGCACCTGCACCCAGTCGAGGGCCGACACCGGCGCGATCAGCTGCACCACCGCCTCCGGGGCCGGATCGGCATTGGCGTCCATGGCCTGGATCACGCCCACCGGCAAGTTCGGCGGCACCAGGGTGCTGGCGGGGGAGGTCACCACCACGTCACCGGGACGGGCCTGGGGGTCCTTCTCCAGGAAGCGCAGCAGGGGCCGGGCGGTGCCGATGCCGGTGAGCAGGCCGTGGTGCTGGGTGCGCCCCACCCAGACCCCGACCCGGCTGCTGGGATCGGTGAGCAGGGTGACGGTGGCGGTGCTGGGGGTGACACTCCCCACCAGGCCGACGAGGCCGCCGGGGCCGAGCACCGCCTGGCCTGACCGGATGCCGCTGAGGGCCCCCTGGCCGAGCAGCAGCTGGCGCCACCAGCCGGAGCCCTCCCGGGAGATCACCGGCGCAGTGACGCGGTTGGGATTCTTCTGCTGCAGGTCCAGGAGCGACCGCAGCCGCTGGTTGTCCCGCTCCAGCTGGGCCAGCCGGGCACCATCCTCGACCCGGCGGGCCGAACGCAGCCATTCCGCCTGGGCCGTCCCCGGCCAGAAGGGTCGGCTGAGGAAGGCGTAGGCATCGTTGAGCATCGCCCCCTTGCTGAGACGCACGGCCACGAGCGCCAGCAGCACCAGCAGCCAGGGCAGGAGGCGTCGCAGGGAGGAGCCTTGGACGAAGCGGAGCCAGCGCCAAGCCGGCATCGACTCAGGCCGTCATACGGGCGAATTCAGGGGTGTCGAGCACGCGCTCGAGCCGGCTGTAGTCCTCCAGGACCATGCCGCAGCCGTTGACCACACAGAGCAGGGGGTCTTCGGCCACGTGGGTGAGGATCCCGGTCTCGTGGCTGATCAGGTCGCAGATGCCCCGCACCAGGGCGCCGCCGCCGGCGAGCATGATCCCCCGGTCGACGATGTCGGCCGCCAGCTCAGGAGGGGTGCGCTCCAGGGTGCGCTTGACCGCCTCGACGATGACGTTGAGCGGCTCGGCCATGGCTTCGCGGATGTCGCCGGCCCGAATGTTGATCGTGCGCGGCAGGCCGGAGAGCAGGTGCAGACCCCGCACGTCCATGGAGGTCTCGTCGTGGCCGTCGTCGGGGAAGGCGGAGCCGATGCGGATCTTGATGTCCTCCGCGGTGCGCTCGCCCACCACCAGGTTGTGCACCTTCTTGAGATAGACGCTGATGGCGTCGCTGAGTTCGTCGCCGGCCACCCGCACCGACTCGCTCAGCACGGTGCCGCCCAGGCTGAGCACGGCCACCTCGGTGGTGCCGCCGCCGATGTCGACGATCATGGTGCCCACCGGATCGGTCACCGGCAGACCGGCGCCGATGGCGGCCGCCACCGGCTCATCGATCAGGTGCACCTGCCGGGCCCCGGCCAGGCCGGCCTGATGCACGGCCCGGCGCTCGACGCCGGTGACGCCGCTGGGGATGCCGATCACCAGGCGTGGGGCAATCACGCCGCGGCCTTCGTTGCCCTTCTGGATGAAGCTCTTGATCATCTGCTCGGCGGCGTCGAAGTCGGCGATGACCCCGTCGCGCAGGGGCCGGATCGCCCGGATGTTGCCGGGGGTGCGGCCGAGCATCAGCTTGGCCTCCTCGCCCACCGCCAGGGGGGTGCCGCGCTCCAGATCGATCGCCACCACGGAGGGCTCCTGCAGCACGATCCCCTTGCCCGAGACGTACATCAGGGTGTTGGCCGTCCCCAGATCGATGCCGATGTCGCGGGAGAACTGGAAGCGGCGGAAAAACACGGGCAAGGCCTCTGGCAGCGGTGAATCATAGGTGGGGCCTTCCCGGCGGCCCTCCGCAGAGCCGCCGGGTGTGACAACCGGGACGAAGGGTGGAACGGAAAGGGAGAGGCCCCCGATCGGGGTGCCGCATCATTGATCCATTCGTTCCAGGAGCACGCCATGGGCGTCAATTCCATCACCCTCGTCGGCAGAGCCGGCCGCGACCCGGAGGTCCGCTATTTCGAATCCGGCAGCATGGTCGCCAACCTCACCCTGGCGGTGAACCGCCGCAGCCGCGACGACGAGCCGGACTGGTTCAACCTCGAGATCTGGGGCAAGCAGGCCCAGGTGGCCGCCGACTACGTCCGCAAGGGTGCCCTGATCGGCATCATCGGCTCCTTCAAGCTCGACCGCTGGACGGACAGGGCCAGCGGTGAGGAGCGCAGCAAGCCCGTGATCCGCGTCGATCGGCTGGAGCTGCTCGGCAGCAAGCGGGATGCCGAGGGCGGTGGCGGCGGCAGCTTCGGGGGTGGTTTCGGCGGCGGCGAACCCAGCGAAGAGGAGGTGCCGTTCTGAGTCTGCGGGCACGGATTCGGCCCGGGGGGCTTGTGCCAGTGGCCCAGCCGGGTTATCAAGCGTCCGAAGCCAGAGAAGGCGCCCCCCGGGGCGCCTTTTTTACTGTCAGGCCCCGGGTCAGACCTGGCTCAGGGCCGCTGGCGGCTCTGCTTCCAGATCCGCAGCCCCAGCCACACGGCCCCCGCCAGCACCGCCAGCACCAGCAGCACCTTCACCACCCGGGCGGCAGGCTCGATCCAGAGCTCGACCTTGGTGTAGCCCTCCCCCAGCGCCAGCCCCGCCAGCGTCAGCAGCAGGGTCCAGATCAGGCTGCCGGCGGTGGTCCAGAGCAGGAAGGGCGTCATCGGCATCATCTCGATGCCGGCGGGCACCGAGATCAGGGTGCGGATGCCGGGCACCAGCCGGCCCCAGAACACCAGGGCCGTGCCGTGGCGGCTGAACCAGCGGCGGCTGCGGCGCAGCTCCTGGGGGCTGATGCCGATCCAGCGGCCGTGGCGTTCGAGCCAGTGCTCGATGCGCTCCTCGTTCACCAGCCGGCCGATGCCGTACCAGGGAAGGGCGCCGAGCACGGTGCCCAGCAGGCCGGCGAGCACCACCGGCACCAGGGAGAGCTTGCCCTGGTGCACAAAAAACCCCCCGAGCGGCATGATCAGCTCGGAGGGAATCGGGGGGAACAGGTTCTCCAGGAACATGGCCGCGAAGATCGCGCCATAGCCTGCGGCCGGGTTGGCCTCCACCGCCGCCCCGATCATTTCGGGCAGCTTCTGGACCAGTTCGATCGCCATCGGGCCAGCCGGATCAGAGGCGCCAGTCTTCCACGACGGCCCGGACGCTGCCAGCAGCGCCGGGCCGTTGCCGCTCAGTAGCGGTAGTGGTCGAGCTTGTAGGGGCCTTCCACGGGCACGGCGATGTAGGCCGCCTGCTCGGCGGTGAGCTCGGTGAGCCGGGCGCCGATCCGGTCGAGGTGCAGGCGGGCCACCATCTCGTCGAGGTGCTTGGGCAGCACGTAGACCTCCTTGCCGTACTCGTCACCCTTGGTGTAAAGCTCGATCTGGGCCAGCACCTGGTTGGTGAAGGAGTTGCTCATCACGAAGCTGGGGTGGCCGGTGCCGCAGCCCAGGTTCACCAGCCGACCCTCGGCCAGCAGGATGATCCGGTTGCCGCTGGGCAGGATCACGTGATCCACCTGGGGCTTGATGTTCTCCCAGGCGTACTGCTTGAGGGACGCCACATCGATCTCGTTGTCGAAGTGGCCGATGTTGCACACGATCGCCTGGTTCTTCATGGCGAGCAGGTGCTCGTGGCGGATCACCTGGTAGTTACCGGTGGCGGTCACGAAGATGTCCACATCCGCCACCACGTCCTCGAGACGGACGACGCGGTAGCCCTCCATGGCGGCCTGCAGGGCGCAGATCGGATCGATCTCGGCGATCATCACCGTGGCGCCGAGCCCGCGCAGGGACTGGGCCGAACCCTTGCCCACGTCGCCGTAGCCCAGCACCAGGGCCACCTTGCCGGCCACCATCACATCGGTGGCGCGCTTGATGCTGTCGACCAGCGACTCGCGGCAGCCATAGAGGTTGTCGAACTTGCTCTTGGTGACCGAGTCGTTGACGTTGATGGCCGGGAACGGCAGCTCACCGCTCTTCTGCATCTGGTACAGACGGGCCACGCCGGTGGTGGTCTCCTCGGTGACGCCCTGGATGTTGGCGTAGATGCGGGAGTAGAAGCCCGGCTGCACCGCCAGCCGCTGGCGGATGGAGTTGAACAGCGCCACCTCCTCCTCGCTGGAGGGGTTGTCGAGCACCGAGAGATCCTTCTCGGCCTTGCTGCCGAGCACCACGAGGCCGGTGGCATCGCCACCGTCGTCGAGGATCATGTTGGGGGTGCCGCCGTCGCTCCACTCGAGGATGCGGTGGGTGAAGGCCCAGTACTCATCCAGCGTTTCGCCCTTGTAGGCGAACACCGGGATGCCGGCGGCGGCGATGGCGGCGGCGGCGTGGTCCTGGGTGGAGAAGATGTTGCAGGAGGCCCAGCGCACCTCGGCGCCGAGGGCCACCAGGGTCTCGATCAGAACGGCGGTCTGGATCGTCATGTGCAGGCTGCCGGCGATCCGGGCGCCCTTCAGGGGCTGCTCGGCACCAAACTTCTCGCGCAGGGCCATCAGGCCGGGCATCTCGGTTTCGGCGATCGCCAGTTCCTTGCGGCCCCAGTCGGCCAGGCCGAGATCGGCGATCACATAGGAACCGGTCGCCTGAAGGCCAGCGAAGGCAGCCTCAGGGCTGGAAGGTGTTGCCACCATGAATGGGAAGCTCCCCAAGGGGAGGACGAAGAAGTGGAAATATCTGCAGAGACGCCGAGGCTTCGGGCTCGCTGGAAGGCAATCTACATCGATGGAATCCGCTGACGCGATCGAGGTGTGCCATCTGGCGGACCCCGCCGCCACCGACGCCCTCGGGCGGAGGCTGGCGACCCGGCTGCTTGCGGCCGGTGGCGGTGACGGCGCCCTGCTGCTGCTGCGGGGGGAGCTCGGGGCCGGCAAGACGTCGCTGGTGCAGGGGCTGGCCGCCGCCCTGGGCATCGCCGAGCCGGTCACCAGCCCCACCTTCGCCCTGGCCCAGCACTACGACACCGACAGCGGCTCCGACGCGGGCACCACGGCCCTGGTGCACCTGGATCTCTACCGGCTGGAGCCGGGCGCCGCGGCCGATGAACTGTTCGCCCAGGAGGAGGAGGACGCCCGCGGCCTCGGCGCCGTCCTGGCGGTGGAGTGGCCCGAGCGGCTGAGCTTCCGGCCCGAGGGAGCCTGGGAGGTGGCCCTGAGCCACCCGGAGGAGGGCGAGGGCCGGGTGGCACTGATCACGCCGCCGGGCTTCACCCCGCCGCCAGCCGCGCCTCCAGCGCCGCGATGATGCGGGCATTGGCGGCCGGGAACGGATAGGAGGAGAGCTCCTGGGGCGCCACCCAGCGCACCTGCTGGGAGGCCAGCGGCTGCGGCTCCCCCGCCAGCCAGCGGCAGAGATGCACCACGAAGCGCAGCCGCTTGTGGCTGTAGGCGTGCTCGAGGGTGATCAGCTCCTCCCCCACCGTCACCTCGATGGCCAGCTCCTCGCGCAGCTCGCGCCGGATCGTCGCTTCGATCGCCTCGCCCGGTTCCTGCTTGCCCCCCGGAAACTCCCACAGACCCCCCAGCAGGCCCTCCGGGAGCCGCTGGTCGATCAGCACCCTGCCGGCATCGTCCGACACCACCCCCACCCCGATCACCTGGAACGGCACGGGCGGGGGGGTGTCCTTCACGGGGAAGCGGCCGGGGTCGCCGGCAGCGTAGGCAGCGCAGTGCGCCGGCCACGGACAGGTGCCACAGGCGGGCTGGCGGGGGGTGCAGACGCCGGCGCCCAGGTCCATCAGGGCCTGGTTGAAAGCGCGGGGCCGCTGCGGATCGAGCAGGGTTTCGCTGAGCCGCCAGAACCCGGCCAGCTCCCGCTTCGGCGCAACCGGGTGGGCCACCAGCCGGGCCAGCACCCGCTGGACGTTGCCATCGAGGATCGCGAAGGGGCGATCGAAGGCGGAGGAGAGGATGCTGCCGGCGGTGCTGCGGCCGATGCCCGGCAGGGCCATCCAGCCCTCGAGCGTGCGCGGCCAGGGGTCGCCGCTGCCCGCGGTGGAGGGCTGGGCCGGGGCGAAGAGCTGCCGGGCCCCCGCGTGCAACCGCCGGGCCCGGGCGTAGTAGCCCAGGCCCTGCCAGAGCATCAGCACGTCGTGCTCGCTGGCGGCGGCGAGGGCGCCGAGATCGGGGAAGGCCGCCATCCAGCGGTGCCAGTAGGGCAGCACCACCGCCAGCTGGGTCTGCTGCAGCATCACCTCGGCGACCCAGATCCCGTAGGCGGCCAGGGGCTCCCCCCGCCCCGGCCGGGAGCCGTCGGGGTGAAGCTTCCAGGGGATGTGGTGGCGGCCGTCCCGCTCCCACCAGGCGAGCAGATCGGCCCGGAGGGGCTCGACCGGACCCGGGATCACCGGGGGCCCCGTCCTAGAGGAACCCACCCGGTCGGGGTCGGCCGCTGGAGAGGGAGACGTTGCCCTGCAAGGGGCCCTGCCCAGCCCCCTGGGCAGAGGCCGGCGGCGAGGCGGGGCGCGGTGGCGGCTGGGGCACGGCCACCACGTTGAAGGCAATCGACCAGCGTTCCCCCTCGCCGCGGAAGGGGGGAACCGAGTGGGGCTGCCAGGCCGGGAACACGTAGAAATCACCGGGCACCGGCAGCACGTAGTGGGCCATGCCGGTGCGGAAGCTCTGGATGTGCCATTCCTCCGGGCCGTGGAAACAGAGCTGGCCGTCGAAGCTGTCGGCCCGGATCTGCGGCGGCACCTGCAGGAACAGCACGCCGGAGAAGCTGCCGCCGTGGGTGTGGGTGGGGTTGTAGTCGCCGGCGCGCTGGGCGTTGAGCCAGAGGTCGATCATCTGCAGGCCATAGCGGCCCGGCGTCCAGGGACCCCGGCCCTGGGGCGGCTGCTGGTCGATCACGTGGCGGATCCAGCGCTCGCAGGCCGGCAGGATCACCGAACGGCAGAGTTCGGCGGCGGCGGGGTGGTCGGGGCCGAGTTCCCGCTGCTGGGTCAGCTGGCCGGCCAGCTTCACCGAGGCATCGGGACTGCGTTCAGGCGCCGCCAGCACCGCCCGGGCCATGGCCTGCAGATCGGCCAGCTGGGAGGGGCCCAGATGGCCCTGGAGCAGATAGCGGGGGAAGAGGCTGATCACCTCCATCGTCGGGTCCTCCGAGGCTGCGGGGGGCATGCCGGCCATGGGAGGGGGAGGTGCGTGCGGTTCCAAGCCTCGCAAACGGAGCGCCCGGGAAGGCGTCAGACGGCCACGTAGGCCTCGACCGCGTCGCTGACGCGCCGCAGGCCGGCCAGGCCGTCGCGCTCCAGATTGCGCACCCGGTCACGGCTGATGCCCAGGATGCGGCCGATGCCGGTGAGGCTCATCGGCTCCTCGCCGTCGATGCCGTAGCGCATCTTCAGCACCCGCCCCTGCAGTTCCGGCAGCTGCTCCAGCAGGGCCCGCAGGTCGCCCTTGAGGCATTCGCCGTCCACCAGATCGGCGGGCAGCAGGTCGTCGCCGGCCAGCAGATCCAGCAGCTCGGTGTCCTCACCGTCGCCCACCTTCGTCTCCAGGCTCACCGGCTG
>CALRKA020000014.1:0-63744 GCA_943367815.1 Tabrizicola sp. YIM 78059
TCGGGGAGCTGATCGGCACCACCCGCGTCACCACCACCCGGCTCATCTCCCGCATCCGGGCCGCCGACCTGATGCAGGTCCCCAGCGGCGAGACCAGCCTGCGCCTGGCACCGGCCCTGGTCGACGGCGCTCCCCTGGCGGCCTGACGCACCATGGCCACCACGATCCACACCGGCGACAGCCTCATCGGCAGCCTCTGCCGCGACATGGCCGCCGTGCGCCAGAGCTGGCAACGGCTGAAGGGGCAGCGGGCCGCCTGCCGTGATGAAGGGCTCCGGCTGCGGCTGATCCGGGAAACCGGCCGACTGGAGCAGCGCCGGCTGGAGCTGCAGCGTCAGGCCCGGGCGCTGACGCGTCTGCCCCTGCGCGATCCCCTCGGCGCCGCCTTCCTGCTGGAGATCACCAGCCGTCCCCTGGCGGCCTGAGCCGCCGGGGGACGGACGCCCATTCCGGCATTCAGACCACGGCCGCCGCCGGCGCCTGGGCGGCCGCCAGTTCGCCATCGATCAGCAGCATCGAGGCGGCCTCCTGGCGCCCGAAGCGCACCCGACCAAGCAGATGGGCCGCGCCGTTCTCGGCAGCGATCTGGCCCTGGATCATGGGATCGAGGAAGACGGTGGTGCGCACGTCGCCGGCGCGCTCCGCCATGGAATAGAGGAGCTGCAGCGAGGTGGTGACATCGGCCTCGAGGCGGAAGGCGTCCGCCAGCACAGCCTCGGGGTCGCTCCACCGCTGGCAGGGGGCGGGCAGCTCCCCGAGGTCCACCGTCTGTCCGCGGGCGATCAGATAGTTGGCCAGCAGGCCGGCGTGCTCCTGTTCGCCACGGGACTCGGCCATGAGGTGGGAGCCGAATCCACGCAGTTCCCGCTCGGCGAACCAGAGGGCCATGGCCCAGTAGGCCGCACTGGCCTTGCGCTCCAGACCGAGGTGGTCCTGCAGACCCTCCAGCAGCCCCGCATCCATGGGCTGGGCCATGGCCCGCCCGGCGGGCCCGGTGGCCACCGCGGTGATCGGCAGGGAGGAGGTCGGGGAGGTCATCGCGAGCGGCCTGGGGGGAAGGACCCATTCACCGTCCGCACAATTTAAGGAGCCCGGCAACGAACCGACCCATCACGAACGGACCCGTTCCGCACGCGTCGCCGCAAGGGATGGCCAGACTCAGGGGGCCCTGGAACGTCCCCATGGCCACGGCCGTCGACCACGCCCTGCGTCTGCGCAGCCTCTGGATGGCCTGGCTGCTGGCGATGCTGTTCCATGTGGAGCTGGGCCTGATGCCCCTGTTCCACGGGATCTCCCCGGAGATCCATGGCCATGTGGCGGCCGCCCGGCTGCCGTTGCTGTTCGGCGCCATGCTGGCGTACTTCTTGGTGCCCCTGGCAGCGGTCGTGCTGATCGCCTACGCCGCCAGTGATCCGGGCCAGCCGCGCCGCTGGCGCCATTGGCGCTGCGCCCATTTCTGGCTGAGCGTTGGGTACACCCTCACCAACGTCCCCCATCTGGCCGCCGACATCCTGGTGCCGGACGCCCGGGCCGACCAGATCGTGCTGATGATCGCCATGGTGCTGATCGGCCTGCTGATCAACCGCGAAGCCTGGCTCTGGTGGCGTGGTCAGCGCGGCCCGCTGTCCCCCAGCAGGCAGGCCACGTGGGCGGCGCTGGCCGACGCCAGGCCCTTCAGGTCGTAGCCGCCCTCCAGGGCAGACACCAGTCGGCCCTGGGCATGGTCGGCGGCGATGGCGAGCAGCAGCTGGGTCAGGGCCGCGAAATCGCCGTCCTGCAGCCGGAAATCCCCGAGGGGATCGCCGGCCCTGGAATCGAAACCGGCCGAGATCAGCACGAAGTCCGGGTCGAAGGCCTCGGCCAGCGGCAGCAGCTCCTCCCGCCAGGCGGCCACCAGCTCGGGCCCCGACGTTCCGGCCGGCAGGGGACAGTTGCATGTGAAGCCGGCCCCGGCCCCCTCCCCCCGCTCCTGGCGGGTGCCCGACCCCGGATAGAGCGGCGCCTGGTGGCTGCTGAAGAACAGCACCGAGGGGTCGCTCCAGAAGATGTCCTGGGTACCGTTGCCATGGTGGACGTCCCAGTCGACGACCAGGATCTTCTCGAGACCATGGACCGCCTGCAGCTGGCGGGCGGCGACGGCCACGTTGTTGTAGATGCAGAAGCCCATGCCCCGCGCGGCGCTGGCATGGTGCCCGGGAGGCCTGACGACCGCATAGGCCCGGCGCACCTGCTGCTCCATGACGGCCTCCACCGCCGCCAGCACACCCCCGGCCGCCAGCCGCGCCGTGCGCTCCGAGTGGGGGCTGATGGCGGTGTCACCGGTGGAGAGCTGGTCACGGCCCGCCTGGATGTCCTCCTTGACCCGCTGCAGATACCCCGGCGTGTGGCAGCGCAGCAGCTCCTCGTCCGTGGCCGGGCGGGGCGGAAGGATCCGGCAGCGGGCCAGCAGACCGGCCCGCTCCAGGCCCTGGATCACGGCATCGACCCGGGCGGGGCACTCCGGATGCCAGGGTCCGGTGAGGTGCTCGCGGTAGCTGGCGCTGCAGACGAGGCCGACACTCGGGGCCGGAGGCTGCGGCTCTGCGGGTGACGGGGCCGGCGTCAGTGGGGCAGAAGGCAGACCGAGCTGGCGTTGCCCTTCACCCCCACCGCTCGGCTCGGAACCTGGGGCAGCCATTCCGGACGGGGCGATGCCCCACTCTGCTGCATGGCCAGGGCGTCGGCGGGGAGCTGTTCGCTGAGGACGACACCCATCGAATCCCGCGCCCAGATCTCCACATCCGTGGCGGGCGGGCAATGGAAGGTGAGCACTTCGAAGGGGAAAACAACCCGTTCGAGGAAGAAATCCTCGGGCCCACAGCAGCGGATGATCCGCATCCGTTCCGAACAGTTGCGATAGCTACAAAGCAAAGCGTCCATGGTGCCCACCGACCTGACTGCGACCTGACCATGGCATCAACACACGCTCCCACGCCCATGTCCGTTGCCGATGCGACGAAGATTCGGCAATGAGTGTTTCTACCGCTTAAGGGCAACTCAACTGCGTCTGAGCCAATTCGGAGCTCCGCTGAACCAATCACCAAGATCGTCCCGGCCAGGATCGAATCCGGCGCTGTCACAAGGGTCGCCCAGATCCAGCGAGCCCATGAAGCGATCGAGTTCCGATTCGGGCTCACCCCGTTGCTGGGTGCGCTGGGCCCGCCGCAACCAGCTCCAGACACTGGCATCACGATCAGCGAACTTCTGAACATAGATGCGCTCATGGAGACTGACCGGGCGGGATTCGGCAATCCTGCCGATGATCTCCTGGAGCCTCAGACGGGTGGTTGGTGTGAGCATCTTTCCAGTCATCCATTGGCAGAAGATCTAACCGTTCTGAGAAATCGAACGGTGCCGAGGATCACAGAATTCAGTCACCTGTCAGGACTTGGTGAAATCGATCCATCGAGGCCCCTTTGCCGCTCTTCGGCCGCCGGCAGCAGAATCGGTTCTCCCGATCACGCCCCCGAAGCCTCGGCCGCCCACCCTTGATCTCCCCTGCCGCGATGGGCGCCCCCCCATCCCCACCGCCCGATCCGGCCCCGCAGCCCCTGCGGCTCGTCTACGACGGGGGCTGTCCGTTCTGCCGCCACTTCGCCCTGAGCAGCGAACTGCGCGGCGGGATTCCCCATCTGCAGATCGTCGACGGGCGGGCCGATGCGCCCTTGCGCCGCGCCCTGCTGGAGCGGGGCCTGCCGCTGGCCCAGGGGGCGGTCCTGCTCCAGGGGGAAAGGGCCTGGCACGGGGCGGAGGCCGTGCAACAGCTGTGCAGCCTGATGCGGCCCAGCGATCCTCTGCTGAAGTGGCTGGTACCACTGTTCGACGGACCGTCCCGCAGCCGCCGCCTCTACCCCCTGCTGCTGGCAGCGCGGCGACTGGCCCTGGCCCTGAAGCGCCTGCCCGTGGATCCGGACCGCGCCTGAAGGCGAGCCCCGTCGGCTCCCTGGCTCAAGGCAGCGGCGGCAGAGGCGCCCGGCCCGCCACGGAGGCGCCCGTGCCGACCGGCTGCAGCAGCGGCAAGGGGTCCACCGCCACCAGTCGTCCCTGGCGCAGCTGGCGCCACTCGAAGTGCAGATGGGCCGTGGTGGCCGAACCGCTGCTGCCCACACGGCCGATGGGCTGACCCGCCACCAGGGTCTCCCCGGGAAGCACCGCCACATCCAGCAGGTGGGCGTACAGGCTCTGCCAGCCGAGGCCGTGGTCGATCACCACGAGCAGGCCGTAGCCACCCACCTCATCCACCAACCGCACGGTGCCCGGCAACACGGCGAACACCGGCGTGCCCTCCGGGGCGATCAGATCGAGGCCGGTGTGCATGCGCCAGGCGCTGCGCGAGTCGGCCAGCCGCCAGCCGAACGGGGCCTGCTCGCTGGGCTGCAGGCCGAGGGGGTAGCCCAGGGCCCCGGCCTGTTGCATCGGGAACGCCCCCACCGGGGCCGGCTTGTAGCGGGACCGCAGCGGATCCGGCAGACGGTCGTTCTGCCCCAGGTCCCCCACCGGCACCTCCAGGGGAATCTCCAGCGGCCGGGGCGGAGGCTCCCCCATCGCCAGCAGGGGAAGGGGCGCCAGGGACAGGGGCACGAGCCAGGGCAGGGCCAGCGCCGTCAGAAAGCGTCGGAAGCGGGAATCCATCCGCCTGCTGCAAGGGACCGTGCAGGCCTTGGTAACGCCCCCGGCCGCCGCTGCCAAGCCGGGGATGGGAGGACGGGGATGTCAGACGCGGATCCCCCTGGCCCCCGGCACGGTCAGGGACCGCTGGCCGGCTCCGGGCTCTGGGGCAGCACCACCATGGCGCTGGCGATGGCGGTGTCCATCACGATCCGCAGCGCCAGGCAGGGATCGATCACCTCCCGACCCATGGTGATCGCCTTCTGGGCCACCAGGCCGTACAGGATCGGCCACTCCACCGGTTCGGGACAGAACCGCTGGGCCAGCGGCAGCAGGGCCGGCCAGAGGGTCGGCAGCGACTGCAGGGATTCCGGCGACGGCTGGTGGGCGTCGGGCACCTGCGGCACGCCGAAGTCCCCCTGGCCGAGGTGCTCCATCCCGTGGCGCCACAGCGCCGTCGGGTCCGGCAGGGCCGTGCAGCCCGCCTGCTGGGCGGCGCCGGCGGCCAGGCCCCAGGTGGAGTAGGGATCGTTGAACAGGGCCTGGACCAGCCCTTCGCCCACCAGGCAGGAGCCCCCGTCCCCGGTGCCGACGACGTGCAGGCCCGAGAGCTCCGCCAGGCCGGCCGCCCGGGAGCGGGCCCGCACTCCCGCCTGGCAGGCCTGGCCCGCCAGGGCACCGCAGACCGCCAGCAGCGATTCGACGTGCACGCCCCGGTCGGACGCCATGGCCTTCAGGAGCCGGCGGCTGATCTCCTCAGCACCGATCCTGGCCCCCACCAGGGGGTCCTGGGCACGGCGGGCGGCGATGGCCACATCGAGGGGATCGGGGGAGGGAGCTGTCATGGCCGCAGGGAACGGATGTCAGGGAGGTCCAGCACCAGCGTTCCCGGCCTCGGTCGCGCGACGGGGGACACGGATCACCACCGTGCCGGCGATCTTGTCGTGCCAGCCCTGGCGACGGGGATCCCAGGCCACCCACAGGAAGCCCAGCAGCAGGGGCAGGGTCGAGATGAAGTAACCCACGTAGCGGAGGCACCACTGGCGGAGGCCGGGTTCGCCGCCGGTTGCGGCATCGACGATTCTCAGGCGCAGCATCAGCTTGCCGGGCGTGCCCTGCTTCCAGCGCCAGAACAGGATCACCACCAGGGCCGACACCACGGTGCTGAGTACGAGAACCGCCGTCTCGTCGGGCACGATGAAAACCAGGAGCGGCAGGGGGGCGGTGATGATCAGCATCAGCATCGAATCGATCAGCGAGGCCGCCGTACGGACCCGGAATCCCGCGTAGGCGATGGACGGGGCGGGGAAGGATTCGCTGCGCTCCATCGGGCCATCTTCTCCCGTCGAGAGCGTCACGGGCCGGAGCGGTGTTAGGACTATGGCGATTCTCTCCATGGCCGATGCGCGCCCTTACCTTCCTCTTCGCCCTGATGGTGGGTCTGGCCATGGCCTTTCTGGCGCCGGCCATCGCCGGCGGCCACGACCAGGCTCCTGCCGCGATGGTGGTTCCCGAGATGACCGTGATCGCTCCCGAGTTCGCCGATGCGGCGGCCACCGATCTTCTGGCCACTGATCTGCTCTCCAGCGACCTGCTCGCCGAACTGAGCATCGATCCGGCCCCCGGCCTCGACGTCGCGGCCTGAGTCGCAACCACTCTTCCTGAACGCAACGGTCGGGCTGGCACCTGAACCCATGGCTCGCACCCTGCTCGACCCCCGTCTGACCCTGGTCTCCCTGCGGCCGGATCAGCCCGAAAGCAGCCCCTCGGACAAGTCCGATAAGCCCATCGGCAAGGGCTTCGCGGCCTCACGCCCCCGCGGCCAAAGCAAGGCCTCCGGCACCAAGGGGCGCCGCAAGAAGGGCACGGGCCTGTCCGCCGCCGACCACGGCCCCCTGGGCCGGAGCCCCAGCCTGGAGGCCATCGAGGCCAGGGCACGCCTCGGGCTGGCCCTGGCGGGCCGGCTGCGGGAAGCCGATGTGACCGTGGCCTGGAAGAGGGCCGCCGCCGAGCATCACCCCGACCGCGGCGGGCGCCACGCCACCATGCAGGCGGTCAATGGCGCCCGGGACGTGCTGCTCGGCAGGGGCCTCGGCTGACGCCAGGCGTCAGGCCCCTGGCCCGCTTCCCCTGCAGCACTAGACGAGCCCAGGCAGCAGCCACCAGCTGCTCTGGCGATAGGCCTCGAAAGCGGGATAGCGCTCGGCCATGGAGGCTTCCTTGCGGACCATGCGGGGCAGGTAGAGCGCCAGCACCGAGGCGGGCAGCAGCCAGGCCCACGGCGAACCGGCGATCACCGCAAAGCTGCCGTAGCGGAGCAGATCCCCCAGGTAGTTGACATGGCGGACGCGGCGCCAGGCCCCGTCCGCCACCAGGGTGGCTCCCAGGGCCTTGGCGGTGCCCTTCTGCACATCGGCCGCCGTGTTCAGCAGCGATCCGAAGATGTAGAGGCTGAGCCCCAGCGCGATCGCGAGCGGGCCGATGGACACCGGATTGGCCATCGCCAGCCAGCCCGGCACGGCATAGAACACCCCGACGTAGAGCACCACCGCGACGGCCTGCGGCGGTTGAACCACCTCGGTGAAGAGCTGGGTGGTGCGCCAGGGGAACAGCACCTCCTCGAGCAGCCACCAGAGGCAGTAGCTGATGTGGAGGGCGAGGTAGATGGCGACCCGCTCGGACTCCAGCCCCAGCACCAGGGCAGGCACCAGCAGCGCCACGATCGTGGTCACCTTGGCGATGTTGATCGCTTGCAGCTGGGTCATGGGCCGCTGGGTCATGGGGAAGCCGGGTCATCGGAGCCCAGCGGAATCCCATGCTGGCAGGCGGCTCAGGGTCGTGGAGGGGCCGAGGCGGGGAAGCGCTCCAGGTAGGTTCCGACCGCCAGGGGACGGGGCTGGTTGTAGCCCACCGGCAGCCAGAGGTCGCCGGCGGCGGAGGCGTAATGGATCTCCCAGTGGTACAGGCCGGTGAAGGCCTGGGGATCCATGCGCAGCAGCTCCGCGTAGAGCAGCACGGCCCGGACGTAATGCCGGCTGTTGTTGTAGCCCCAGAGGCCCCGGCGGATGTCACGCAGGCCCCCGCGGCGCACCAGATAGCGGGCCGCGGCGTGGATCGCGTCTTCGGGATCGCGGATGTCGCCCTTGCCGACGCCCGGCTGGGCCCAGGTGGTGGGGAGGAACTGCATGGGGCCCCGGGCGTCGGCGACGGAGACGCCATCGATGCGGCCCATGCCCGTTTCGACCAGGTTGATGGCGGCCAGAACCTCCCAGGGGATGCCGGTGGCAGCGGAGGCCTCCCGGTAGTAGCGCAGCAGGTCGGTGGCGGACTCCGGCGGGATGATCCGCCAGGCGGGAACGACGGCCGGGCGCCGCCCCCCCCGGTGCATGGCCAGAAACTCCCGGCGTGCCGCCAGGTGGCGGTCCATCACCCCCTGCCAGCGGACCGGCAGGAAGGCCCGCACCCGGGCAGCCAGGGCCGGATCGACGGCGAGCCGGCGATAGATGACCTGCTGGCGGTGCCCCAGCTCGCTGAGGAGCCCGACCGGGGTGTCGGCGGACCGCAGGGCCAGCTCGGCGGCGGCCAGCTGGGAAGCGATGGCGGCAGGGTCCCTCGGAAGCCGGGGGTAGCCACGCGGGGCTGGCTGCGGGGACGGCTGCGGGGACGACGGTTGCGGCGTCGAGGCTGGGGCCGGGGGTGGGGAGGTCGCCGCAGAGGGGCTGCCGGTGGGGGCCGGCTGCACCGACACGGTGACCGCCACCGCCGCCGAAGCCAGCAGCAGGGCCAGCAGAACGGGGGTGACGACGCGCATGGGCAGGGGAAGCGTCGGGCGGGGGGAGAATCGGGCGCTCAGGTCTTGGTCAGCCAGTAGAACTGGTAAGCCTGCAACACGATGCGACTGCCGGACTGGGACGGCCGCCGGCCCGAGTGAAGGTCCACCAGTCCATCGTGGCTGCTGAAGACCGGCGGAACCAGGCTGTCGAGATCGAAGAACCGGGGCTGGTCATTGAAGTTGGCCACCACCAGCACCAGTTCCGATGGCCGCAGGTGGTTGGTCCTCACGAACGCCAGCAGATGGTCATTCTCCAGGGACAGGATCTGGCGATTGTTGAAATCAGCAAACGCGGAGATCTCCTTGCGGATCGCGATCATCTTCTTCATCGCCGAGAAGATCGTATGCTCCACGGTTCCCTGCTTCCATCGGAGCTCCGCCCTGGCCCAGTTGATCTTGGGGCGGTGCACCCAGCGCGTGTCATTGCACTTGCTGGGGTCGGCATAGAAACTGTAATCGTTCAACACGCCAAGGGCATCGCCGTTGTAGATGAGGGGGATTCCCCCGAACGACAGGATGACACCATGCATCAGCAGGATGCGGCTGATGGCGGTGGCGATCAGCTGCTGATCCTTCGATTCGAGCGCCGACTCCAGACCGACGAGGGAGGCCAGGGAACCGCAGATTCGCGCATCACCCGTGGTGTCGTTGGGCATGAAGGTGAGCCCGCGGGGAATCGCATCGAAATCCCCCTTGAAGTATTCGATCAGAAAGCGCCGGTGGGCACGGGGTTCGTAGCCCACCTGCTCGATGTCACTGTCATCGAAACCGAAGCCGATGTCGTCATGGCAGCGGACGTAGTTCAGCCAGGTGGCCCGCTCCAGCTTGTTGGGCAGGCTCTTGAGGCCTTGGCAAAGGAGCCGGGTGTTGCGGGTGGCCACACCATCCCAGAGCAAGGCCATCAGGGTGGCGTTGTAGGCAATCTCACATTCCTTGGCCACGATGGCGTCTTCACCGAAGTACTTGGTGATCTCGGTGGGGGCCACGATGGCCTCGGCGATGAACAGGACACCCGGCGCGGTCACCTGGCAGCAGTCCTTCAACAACTGCAGGATGAGGTGGGCCTTGCGTTCGTTCTGGCAGGTGGTTCCCAGCTTCTTCCAGAGGAAGGCAACGGCATCGAGCCGCAGAACATCGACGCCCTGGTTGGCCCAGAACAGCAGCACATCGAGCATCTCGATGAACACCGCCGGATTGGAGTAATTGAGGTCCCACTGGTACTCGTGGAAGACCGTCATCACCCACTTCTGCATCTCCCCATTCCAGGTGAAATTGCCCGGATCGCTCTCGGGGAACACCTCGGGCATGCTCTGCTCGAAGACATCGGGAATATCCCTGTCATCAAAGACGTGGTAGTAATCCTGATAATGCTGTTCACCATCCATCGCACGCTGGGCCCACTCGTGTTCATCCGATGTGTGGTTCAGCACGATGTCCAGAACCAGCAGAATTTCACGTTTTCTAAACTCGTCGGCGATCCTGCGCAGATCATCAAGCGTGCCGACCCTGGCATCAATGCGGCGGAAGTCACTGATCGCATAGCCACCATCACTCTTGCCGGATGGACACATCAGGATCGGAAGGATGTGCACCATGTTGATACCCAACTCCTGGAAGTAGCCGATCTTGCTGGCCAGATCAGGAAGGTTCTCAGCGAAGCCATTGGAGTAGACGGCCATCCCGACCCACTTCTGGGAGAGAAACCAGTTGTAGTCATCCTCCCTCTGAATATCGAGCGATTCAAGATCGGGCGAACGATCGATGTAGCCACGGGCCATGGTTTCGACCAGGCGCAGAAGCTGAAACTTGAAGTCGTCACGATGGCCGTAAAGGGTGACGAACAGCGAATGGATGGCGTAGAAGTTGGCGCCCAGCCTGGTGTAGAAGTGACGCAAGTCCTGGCGTCGGATCTCTGGACGCAGATCATCCAGGATGGAGTTCAACAGGGAGTGGGAGATCTGTTCGTACATCGGCTCAGCCCAGCCCCCATGACGTCAAAAACTGCCCATAGACCGTGCGGTCATCGATGGTGGCACCGCGGCGAGACACCAGGGACGCGGCGAAATCCCCGGCGCGGGCGAGGCTCTCGGCCCATGGCCACTGCTGGCTGAGGCCCAGCAGCAGGACAGCGGCAAACCCATCCCCCGCTCCAACCGTGTCGACGACCGGGCCAGCGGCGGCGGGGGGGATGGCAGCGATCGCGCCGCCACGCCAGAGCAGGGCGCCGAGCGCACCGCGGGTGACCACCAACGTCTCCAGCCGGTGGCGCTCGGCAAAACGATGCATGGATGCGGCCAGGGCGACGCCGTCCTCCTCGGGAAGTGCTTCGTCCTCGGGACGTGCGTCGTTGCTCAGCAGGGCCAGCTCCGCCGCATTGAGCTTGACGTGGTCGGCATCGTCCACCAGGGGCAGAACCGTCGCGATCGACCACCAGGGACGGCGCAGGTTCACATCCAGGACGATCGGGCCCCGATGGCGAGACTTCAGGGACGCCAGGGCCGCCGCCGATGGGGGATGGCGAAGGGCCAGGGTCCCGTGATAGAGGAGGCCCGCGGCCGGAACCGTGGGCGGCTCGGGCGGCCCGGGCGGCTCAATGAAGTCGTAGGCACTGCCCGACACGATCGCGTAGCGGGGCTCGCCATCCACGAGGGTGATGCTCACCCGGCCGGTGGGATGGGACGGATCTGTCTGCAGAGCGGAGGCATCGAGGCCCCAGCGCCCCATGGCGGAGCGGATCCGCTCACCCATGGCATCTCTGCCAACCCGGCTGACGAGTCGGGGGGACAGGCCGAATCCCCTGAGGTGCCAGGCCACATTGAAGGGCGCACCGCCAAGGACTTCGGTTGAATCCGGAAAGCAATCAAACAGAACTTCTCCGAAGATTGTGATCGGACATTGCGTCGTCATCGGTTCAATCCGGTTCAGGAATAATCTCGGCATAAAAATGGCCGATCCCCTCCAGGATGCCGGCACTGTAGTTGCCGTTCATGCCCAGAAAACCACCTTTGGCAAGATACAAGAACTCGGACATACCTTTTCGGGCCGCCTCCCGCATGGCCCGCTCGGCCACATCCGGGTGGGCATTGGCGACCAGCACGGCCGGCAGCGAGCTGGTGAGCACGCAGAGATCATTGCCGCTGTCACCAGCGAAGAGCGTCTGATCGGCGGAAAATCCCTGCTCCCGCATCAGAAACTCGACCGCATGGAGCTTGCCGGCCCGCTGCGGCAGAACATCCAACAGGCCGACACCCGCCGGCTCATCGGTGCTGAAGATCAACGTGGTCGCGATGGCCAGGGGTTCGAGGCAGGCGTGGATGGCCGATGTGAGGGCCGGGAGATCGGCGTGCGGCGAATGGAAGAAACTGAGCTTGTGGGCGTTCTGCCTGTCCTCAGGCTGCGGCACCAACCCGGGACATCCCCCCAGAAGGCCGCGCAGCTGGGCCACGGAACAGCCCTGCCAGTCCACGGCGATGTACCGCGACCAGGCCTCCAGCAGGGACCACCCGTGGCCCGCTCTGACGTGGATGGAACTGCCAACGTCAGCGATGATCCAGTCCGGCTGGGGCAGGTCATACTCCCGAATCGATTGCTCGATCAAGGCCAGATGCCGCCCGCTGACATAGGCCAGGGAGATCCCGGGCTGGCGGAGCACCCGGCTCAGCATGGCTCGGGCCCCCTCCGATTCCGGCTGGTCGCCGTTGGGAAGCAGGGTGCGGTCCAGGTCCGTGCAGAGCAGCAGACGTCGCATCAGCGGGGGCTGCGGAGGCTGGTCATCGCCCGAAAAAGTCATAGTGGTCGATGGCCTCGAGGATTCCAGAGGCATGGGCTCTGGCAGAGAAATAGATCCGTTCGGAGTCACTGAGCTGGGCCAGTTCCTCGCGGTGGGGGCTGTCGACCACCACGCCCAGGGTCTGGCCGCGGAGCATGTCCTCATCATCGCGGGATCCGCCGTTCACCAGAACATGCTGCAAAGGAATCTTCCACTGGTTGGCGACATAGCGCAGGGCCTGGCCCTTGGAGGCGCGGGCGGGGACGAAGTCAAGAAACTGGCCGAAGGAAAGACTGGTATGGGCGGAGACCTCATGCTGCCGCAACAGGGTGAGGATCTCCTCCATCGCGGGCGCCTGCTGGGGATCGTAAAAATAGGAGAGCTTGAATCGGCTCTGATGTTCCTTCGCCTGCAGGGTCAGCCCGGGCAGTGGATCCATCAGTCGCTTGAGAGCCTGGGGGGTCCAGAGATGGTCGATGTGGTGGATCCAGGAGATGTCTGTCGTTAACTGGGGTGGGGTATAGATCTCAGTTCCGAGGCTTGTGATGAGCACGTCGGGCATGGGGATGGCGTGAATCTTCAGGAGCTTGAGCACAGAGTTGAGCCGTCGTCCGGTGGCAATCCCGAACAGCACCCTGCGTTGCTGTTCCTTCATCAGTTTCACGAAGCGGGAGAGGGACTCCGGATCACCCAGCAGGGTGTTGTCGATGGCGGTGAAGATGGCGCGGGTTCTGGTTTGAACGGCGGGTGGCTTCGACAGTGGGGCCGGACGGGCCACCACTCGCTTCTGAACGATCAGATCCTTCACCAGTTTCAGATACCGGTTGGCATGGGCTTCCCAGGAATAGAACCTGGCAATCGTCGTCAGGCCATTGCCTGAGAATGTTGACCACACAGCATCATCTTCGAGAATCATCAGCAGGGCGCCGGCAATCGATGCTTCATCAAGAGGATCGATCAGCAGACCATTCCTGCAGTTGCCGATGATGTCGACGGGACCACCGACTTCCGTCGCCACGAGCGGCAGTCCACTGGCCGCGGCCTCCAGCAGGGTGAGCCCGAAAGGTTCGGTGAGGGCCGGGTTGACGAAAACCCCTCGCGAGGAGGCGGCCAGTCGATAGATGTCCGCCACATCACTGGGGGAATGGTGCTTGGGCAGAGCCACCAGGCCATTGAGCTCATAGCAGTCGATGACAAGAAGCAGTTCCGTCAGAACCTGCTGGGCGCCCTCATTCAGCTCACGGATATCCTTTCGATTCCCGGCAACAATCACAAGATTGGCCAGCTTCTGCAGACGCTTTGATTTACCATAGGCTTCCAGGAGGGTGACGATATTCTTGCGCTCATCCGGCCTTGATAGGGCCAGAATCATCGGCTTCTCAGGCTCCCGGAGATACTTGCCAAGGGTGCCGGAAAAAGCAACCGGACCATCCTCTGGCGTCGGTGGATGGAACTGATTGAGATCGGTGCCCGGCGGGATGACCGACATCTTCTCAGGGGTGTAGCAGTCGTAGAGTTCGTATTGATCTTCGATCTCATTGTGGGTGCTTGTGATCACAAGGCTGGCACTGTTCAGCACATCTTCTTCGGCACTGATTCGCTCCGCCATCCGATAACGCTTCTGGATCTCCTCCACGGACAGACCGAGGGCCAGAAGCCGGCGCAGCTTGTCCCTGCCCAGGGAGTGACCTGTGTGGATGAGCGGCAGACCCGTGAGATGGGACAGGCGAACACCGACATAGCCGGCATCGGCGTAATGGCTGTGCAGAACGTCCGGCCGGGTCGGCTGATGATGGAGCCAGCTGAACAGCTCATCGGTGAACGCGTCGAGATGGCCCCAGAGCTCTTCCTTGGGGATGTAGAGATCCGGTCCGGCAGGAATACGGAGGATGCGTGCGTTGTCATCCAGGACTTCGATCGGCTTGTCGTAGTCCGTCGAGACGTCAGCATCCTTGATGCAGCGCGTGACCAGATCCACCTGGGCAACCGCAGGCTGGCGGGCCAGGGCCCTGGTCAGTTCCACCACGTATTTCGTCTGCCCGCCGGTATCGGCGTCCCGGCCGAGCTCCAGATTCTTGCCACGGATCAGGCCGTGGAGGCTGATCATCAGGATGTAAAGCGGGCTGCTGCCGGCTTCGGACATCACGCTTGCCATCGCGCATGGCCGTCAGTCGGGGATGGCAGACCCTGCGATGGCAGTCCCTGGGAGGGAGCGCTCCGGCAGGGGGGCCTCAGCCCAGCAGCCAGCGCAGCATCAGGCCCAGCTGGCCGAGGATCCCCCGGCCGGTGAACTCCTCGCCGATCAGGGCCGCCAGGAATCCGATCATCGCCACCCGCCCGTTGAGTCGCTCGACCCCCGCCAGGGCGGCCCGGTTCCAGGGGCGGGCGGTGGTGAGGCCTTCCCCGAAACGTTCCAGGGGCTCGTACTGATACGCCTGGCCGCCTGCGGCCCTGCTGCCCTGGTCGGTGCTGTCCTGGTCGGTGCTGCCCTGGCTGGCGCTGCCCTTGTTTGCGCCGAGCTCCTGCCTGCTGCCTTCGTCCACGGATTTCGCCTCTGGGTGGGCCCAGCCTATGGGGCTCCCGCAGACCGGTGGCGCGCCGGAGCGATCCGGCTACAGTACAGGTGTACCAGAGGTCTGCCATGGCACCCGGCCAGATCGATCCAGCGGTGGCCCCCCTGAGGCGGGCCAACCCCCAGCGCTTCCGGGAGGCGCGAGCTGGGCACCTGGCCGTGGTGGCCATGGCCGGCAGGCCATGGTTCATCGGCCGAATCTGCGAGCTCAGCGGCCCGACCCCGGCCGATTTTGCCCGGGTGCTCAACATCGACACCGGCGACATCGAGAGAATCCCGGCACCCTGGATCGTCGAACTCATGGGTGACGGCGGCCTTCTGAACAACCGCTATCCTCGCCAGCGGATGCTCAGTTCTCGAGCAGATTGATGCGGTAAAGCACCTCTTCGAGGGCATCTGCAGCGGATATGGCGCTGTAACGCTGCGGCTGATCCGGACCGCAGCAGGAGGGCACCGGCGCCAGGACCGTCCAGGGCCTGGCATGGCAGAACTGCACGACGCTGTGGCGCTCTTCGGTGGCCCCTGGCGGCGCCACCACCCGATGCCAGCCGGTGGGAATGCGACCGTTGGAGAGACGCTCCAGCATCAGCCCCGTGTTGATGATCACCCTCCCCTCCGGTGGAGCCGCCTCCACCCAGTCCCCGGCTACACGCACCTGCAGCCCCGGCCCGGTGGCCCTCGGCAGGGCCGTGATCAGATTGATGTCCCCATGGGCCGCCGCCCAGACATGGCCCTGCGCCGGTGCCTGGGCCATGGGGGGATAGCGCAGGGCCCGGGTGAGGGTGGGAGCCTCCCGCACCATCTCCTCGAAGAATCCATCGGCACAGCCCATGCCCACGGCGATCACCCGCAGAAAGCGCCGCTGCAGATCGGCGATCGCCCGGTGGAACTCCCCCAGCACCGCGGTGATGCCGGGAACGGCCGCCTCCGGCAGGACCTGCTCGGGATAGAACGCCGGGTAGCGGAGCCGCAGGGGATGGCCGGCGGGCAGGGGGGCCGACCAGTTCAGCATCTCCTTCCAGTCCGGGTGATCGCTGCCGGCGGCCGTCTCCACCAGCACCTCCGTGTAACCGGTCTGGCCGCTGGCGCCGGGGGCCCGGAAGCGCCGCTTGGTGTCAGCCTCGAGGGCGAAGAACCGCTGCAGGAGGCCGTAGGCGGTGTCCAGCAGGTCGACGGGGAGGTCGCTGCTGGTGTAGACGAAGCCGCTGGCCAGGCTGCGCCTCACCCCATCGACCACGGCGTCGCGGGCCCCCGCGTCGCCCCGCTCAAAGGCCAGCAGATCCACATCGAGTATTCCCTCGTTCATCGGGCGTCCCGCTCAGCGGCGACCGTTGACGATCACCGGGCTGCCGCCGCCCCCGGCCGCCCCCGGCAGGGCCGGCACCACCGAGGTCTGCCCATCCCATTTATCCAGGAACAGCTTGTAGAGCACCTGGTCATCGAGGCTGGAATTGAGGGTCTGGTAGCGCTTGGCCTCCTGCTCGGCGATCAGCACCTCCGTCTGGGCCCGCAGCAACTGCTGCTCGGCGATCTGCTTCTGCTCGATGGCGGCGCGGTACTCCTCGGCGATCTGCAGACCGGTGAGATCCAGGCCCTGCACGGTCACATAGTCGAACTTGCGCAGCTCCTCCGCCACCTTCTCCTGCACCAGTTCGGAGATGGAGTTCCACTCGGTGGCGATCGTCACCAGTTCGTACTGGGAGAACACCGACTTGAGGGCCTTCAGCAGGGAGGGCTGGATCACCCGCGGATAGATCTGCTGGTCATCGGTGGCGATCGTTTCGTAGATCCGGCCCGCCTCGGCGGGCTTCATGGCGTATTTCACCGTGGCCGTGGCCTGGATCACCTGCAGGTCCTTGGTGAGGGTGGAGAACTGCTCCGGCCGCACCTGGGTGCGCACATCGAAGAGGGAGGTGTTCTGGGCCAGGGGGATCTTGAGGTTGGCCCCCGGCTGCCGCGGCTCACCGGTGACCTTGCCGAGGGTGGTGACCACGGCAACGCTGCCCGCCGGCACGATGAACACCGTCTGGGTGAGCAGCACCAGTCCGGCGAGCACGGCGGCGAAGACCAGCTGCCAGAGGCCGCCGAAGCCGTTGTCGGCACCGGAGCGCATGGGGGATTGCATCGAAGACCTGGGCACCTGGGGAAGGGATGACCCTAGGCAGCGCCGATGGCCGGGGGCCGCCATGGTGGGGGCGCCAGGAGGCCTGTGGAGGGCTGGTGCTGCGGTTCCTGCTCGAACTGGTCCCACCCCTGGGTCTCGGCCTGCTGCTGGGGATCCGGTTCCCCGGGCTGCCGGGACGACTCGCCCCGCCGTTGATCACCTGGGGCATTCCCATCAGCCTGGTGGCCCTGCTGCTGCGGGCGGGCTTCCGGGCCGAACTGCTCACGGCGGCCCTGATGGCGGCGGCCGCTTCGGGCCTGGGCCTGCTGCTGATGCGCCTGCCGGCCCTGGGCCGGCGCATCCCCGAGGGGAGCCTGCAACTGGGCTGCATCGTGGGCAACACCGGCTACTGGGGCCTGCCCGTGGGCCTGGCCCTGCTCCCGGCCGAGGCCATCGGCTTCACGATCGCCTTCGATCTGATGGCCACGCTGATCACCTGGAGCCTGGGTCCGCTGTTGGTGGACCGGCACGCCACCGGTGCGCGCCGCCAGCTGCAGGTGCTGGCCACCAGCCCGGCCATGCGGGGGCTGGCGTTGGCCGTGCTCCTGCACCAGACCCCCTGGAGTGCGGCGCTGGCCCAGTGGCTGTGGTGGCCGGCCCGGCTGGTGGTCCTGGTGGCCCTGGCCCTTGTCGGGATGCGGCTGGGCCTGGTGCTCCGGCGCCGCCCGGCCGGCGCTGCCGGCCCTGCCGGGGGTTGGGCCCTGCTGGCGCCCCTGGTGGGCAAGCTCCTGGTGCTCCCGGCGGCCATGCTGCTGCTGGCCGGCCTGCTGGGCCTGCCCTCCCCGTTGCGGGACGCGGTGGTGCTGCAGGCGGCGGCCCCCACGGCCATCTCGGTGCTGCTGCTCACGGAAGCGGCCGCCGCCGGGCACCAGGGAGCCGCCGAGGCCGGGCGGCGGCAGGCTGTCGAGGCCGTGGCGACGCTGGTGCTCTGGAGCACCGCCCTGGCCCTGGTCTCGGTTCCGCTGTGGTGGTGGCTGCTGCGCGGTCCGCTGGGGAGCTAGGACAGGCCGACACGCACTGCCCGTTCGCCTGCGGCCATGGCCGGTTCCCTTGCCCAGCGGCTCGACCGCAGCCTGTCCCGCCTGAAGGGAATGGCCGTGCTGCCGGTGCTGATCCTGGCGGTGCCCTGGGTGCAGGAGATCATCGACCAGCTCTTCTTCGGGGGCCGCTGGAACCTGCCGATGGTGCCGGGGGGGCCCTTCCTCGGGGTGCTCACCGCCCCCTTCAGCCACGGAGGCTTCGGACACCTGATCAGCAACAGCCTCTGGTTCCTGCCCCTCTCCTGGCTGGTGCTGGCCAAGAGCCGGGGCGACTACCTGGCGGTGTGGCTGGGGGTGTACGCCACGGCCATCCCGGTCTGGCTGTTCTGGCACCAGGCCAGCCACGGCCTTTCCGGCGTGATCTATGGACTCCTGGGCTACCTGCTGCTGATCGGCTGGCTGGAGCGCCGCCCGCTCTCGATCCTGCTGTCGCTCACGGCGCTGGTCGCCTACGGAGGGGCGCTGCCCAGCCTGCTGCCGTTCCTGAGTCCCCCGGGGGTGAGCTGGATCGGCCACGCCTCCGGTTTCGCCGGCGGCGTGCTTGCGGCCCTGGCGATCCACCGGGAAAGCGACGGTTAGGGCCCCATGGCGCCACCCCCTGCCGAGCCCGGGCGCCATCGCCCCGACCGTCGCCGCCGGCTGGCGCTTCTGGCGGCCGCTGTGGCCATGGCGCTGCTGGTCCTGCCCCTGGCCAGGGGTGCCCTGGGCGCACCGCCCCCCCCATCACCCACCAGCTACGACCTGGCCTGGGGCGCCCCCTTCAACCGGCCGGACCACTATCCGCTGGCGCGGCGGCCGGATCCGGCCCTCTACCGCCCCCATGGCGACTGGTTCGGACGCCTGATCCTCCCCGCAGCGGCCGAGATGGCCCCGGGCGGCGGCGACTGGGTATGGCTGGAGCTGGAGCAGGCCCCGGCGGGCCAGGAGGCCCTGGTCGGCCGGCGCCTGCGGCTGGGCTGGCAGGACGAGCCGATGCTGCGGGCCCTGGTGGGCAAGGTGAGCACCCCGGTGCGGCTCGGGGCCCAGGCCCGTCTGGCGGCCCAGCAGGGCAATGTGGTGCCCACCCGCCTCGACGGCCGCAACGACGTCGGGCCGCTGCAGACCCTGGCGGGGGCCCATCCCCACGACGACATCACCGTGGCGCTCGAGGAGGTGCGCGTCGAGCGGCGGGACGGGGACACCGCGCTCCTGATCGGCCGACCGCCCCTGCAGAGCACGGGCCGCTGGGTGGCTCTGGTGCGACTGCTCTCCCGCGACCCTGCCGACCCGGAGCGCTTCCGGGTGCAGCACTACGACCGGAGCCGGGGGGACTTCGGCGGTGCCATCGAGACGGTGCGACTGCCCCGCCAGCCCCCCGATCGCCATGGCCGGCGCTTCTTCGACCCCCAGGGACTGCTGGAGTCCTCCGCGGGCAGCGACGGCTGGTACCTCTACGGCGCCCCGGACAGCGAAGGGACCTTCACCGCCCAGGCCCTGGAACCCCGCCGCCTCACCCGCCTGGAGAGCGACCGGGTTCTGCGGGGCACCGCCGCCGGCCTCAACGACATCAGCCGGATCAACTGGAGCGACGGCCAGACCCGGCGGGGCCACTTCAGCCGGGTGAGCCTGGATCCCCATGGGGAGCGCGGCCCCTGGCAACCCGGCGACCGTTCCCTGCTGATCCACAACTTCGGCGGCATCGGCGGGCCCGATGGCGAACCGATCAGCGGCTTCACGGTGACGGGCCACTTCGCCTTCGGTGCCGCCCGGGTCGTGATCGATCCCTTCACCGAGGAGCCCCGCTTCGACCTGCGCTACCACCAGATCTATGCCAACAATCCCAACGGCATCGTCTCGGGCAGCCAGGACTGGAGCGCCTACACCGGCAACCTGCAGCGGGGCTGGCTCGGGACGCGGCCGATTTCGGACGTGCTGGTGCGCACCGACCCCCTGCTGCTGGAGGAACTGGCGATCCAGGCGGAGGTGCTGATGGCCCGGTACCGCAGTGGCGACGGCGGCGGCGTCTCGCTGGTGTCGCCGGCCATCTCCTGCGTGCAGGATTCCAGCCAGGCCCTCTGGATCGCCATCGACCAGCTGCGTCGCCGCCGCCGCGAGCTTGACGGCACCGAGCTGCCCCGGCTCGCCTCCCTGGCCCGCTCCCTCGATGGCCTGCTGACCCCGTTCGGCATGGTCCGCGCCGACTGGCGCCACAACGCCTCGCTGATGGACCGCCCCGGCGATGCACCGGACCGCTTCAGGGCCAGCCCCAGCCTCTGGGATGGGCTGCTCAGCTGGCGATCGATGCTGCCCCGCCGGGCCCACGACGAGATGGCCCGGGTGTTCCTGCGCCACGGGGACCCGCTCCATGTGCTGCGCACCAACCAGCTCCCCGGCGCCGACCGGCGCCTGGCCCCCCTGGCGCCGACCCAGCTCCTCGGCCAGCTGCCCGTGGTGGGGCTGGCGCTGCCCCGGCTGATGGATGCCTTCTTCACGCCGCTGGGCGGAGCCGGTCTGGCCCTGACGGCCCTGCTGCTGGGGGCCTACGCCGCCATCGCCCTGCCGCTGGGGCACCGCAGCGGCTTCCTGCCGGCGACGTGGTCAGAGGTGCGGCCAACGGTGCTGCTGCGCCGGGCCCCGGCACTGCTGCTGACCCCGGCGCTGGTTGAGGAGACCCTGTTCCGGGCCGCCCTGCTGCCCCACCCCCTGGAAGGACTGGGTATCGCCGACACCTTCGCCTGGGGGGCCCTGAGCGTGGGGCTCTTCGTCGCCTGGCATCCGCTGGCCGGCCGGCTCTGGTACCGCCGGGGCCGCAGGCTCTTCGACGACGGCCGTTTCCTGCTCCTCGCCGGCCTGCTGGGGGTGACCTGCGTGATCGCCTATCAGCTCACCGGATCCATCGGGGCACCGGTGCTGATCCACTGGCTGGTGGTGCTGATCTGGCTGGAGCTGCTCGGGGGCCGCCGCTGGCTGGTCGAGGGGGCTCAGGGATAGGCGTTGGGCACGAAGAACTGCTCGTTCATCGGGGGACGCTGGTAGTCGGCACCGCTCTTGCGGGGGGGCAGTTCGATCGCCTCGGGTGTCATGTCCTCGTAGGGGACCTTGCTGAGCAGGTGACGAATGCAGTTGAGCCTGGCCCGGCGCTTGTCATTGGCCTCGACGGTGAACCAGGGGGCCTCCGGGATGTTCGTGTGGGCGAACATCTCGTCCTTGGCCCGGGAGAACTCCACCCAGCGATCCCGGGATTCCAGATCCATCGGGCTCAGCTTCCAGCGGCGGGCCGGATCCTCCAGTCGGGAGCGGAAACGGGCTTCCTGCTCGTCGTCGCTGACGGAGAACCAGTACTTGATCAGGGTGATGCCACTGCGCACGAGCATGCGCTCGAACTCCGGACAGGAGAGCATGAATTCATTGACCTGCTCCGGCGTACAGAAGCCCATCACCTTCTCGACACCGGCCCGGTTGTACCAGCTGCGGTCGAACAGGACGATCTCCCCCGCGGAGGGGAAATTCTCGACGTAGCGCTGGAAGTACCACTGGGTCTTCTGCTGGTCGGAGGGTGTGCCGAGGGCCACCACGTTGCAGCCCCGTGGGTTGAGCGGCTCGGTGATGCGCTTGATGGTGCCGCCCTTGCCAGCGGCATCCCGGCCCTCGAACAGCAGGATCATGCGGTAACCCACATGCTTCGCCCAGTACTGCATCTTGACCAGCTCCACCTGGAGCCGGGCCAGTTCCTTCTCGTAGAACTTGCGATCCAGTTTCGGGGGACGCCCTTCGGAATGGTTGGAGAGGTCGTCGAAAATCGGAGAGGGCCTGTAGAGATCCGACTCGCTCACACCGGAGGAGCCGTTGGCAGAGGCGCTGTCCGACCTGTGCCTGCCTCCGGAGTCCTTCGTCTTCGGCGACTTGATCTTCAGGGTCTTGATCTTGAGGCCGCTCTTGTCCTTTTTGTCCTGGCCTTTGTCATGGCCTTTGCCCGAACCTTTGCCCATAGCTTTTCCCGTACCGCCGACAGGGGTGTGCTGTCTACGGCTTAGCCGATCGAGGGGGCCCCGAGAGCAACAAGGGACACCCGACGGCAAAGCGAGAGATTTTCTTCATGTTGGCCCCTGAGCCGGCGCGCCGCCCATGGCGGAGAGGGTCGGGGACGGCAGGTCGGAGGCGGCCACCCACTGGGCGATCAGCTGTTCCTGCCGCACCAGCCGGTAGCGGTTCCGCTCGCAGGGATGGTGCCGGTAGTGCTCCCTGAGGCTCTCCAGCCTGGTGACGAGGGAGTGGTAGACGGGGTGGTTCTTGTTCATCACCTCACGCCTGAGGCATCAACAGGGCTCGGGGACGGGGGCGAGCCTCAGCCAGCGACGCTGACGCCGGGGGCCCACTGGGCGATCAGCTGCTCCTGGCGGACGACGCGGTAGCGGTTGAGCTCGTTGGGCAGGTCGCTGTACTGCTCGTTGAGGGAGCGGAGCTGCTCCAGCAGCGCGTTCATGACGGGATGGTCCTTGTACATGCCGGGCATTCCTCTGCTGGCCAAACCTTAACTGAATCGGAAGGGGTGCAGCGCCAGCGCGGCGGTCGAGTCAGCGAACCCCCATGGCGACCCCCGTCTGGCCGTGGGACGACCGGGGCGGGAATGTCCCCGGATGGGGGGCGCGCCCCGGCCGCCCATGGACGACAGTGGGGGGATCTCTGCGGGGCCTGCCCCGAAGGATGGCCGATGACCGCCCGATCGCTTCCAGCGTCCCTGCCGAAGGTCACGATCCCGAAAGTCACCATCGGTGAACTGGAGGCCAACTACTCGATGTACTGCAAGGCCCTGCGGCTGCTCGTCCGGGAAGGTCGCACCCTCAAGAAGATCCAGCGCACGGTCTGCTGGCACCGGCTTGAGCAGCTGCACCAGTGCCTGCCCAGCCAGTACAAGGACCCGGACTACCTCTTCCTGCTGCTGCGCCGCGAGACCAACCGCAAGGCGGCCGGTCTCCCCTGCCCTTCCTGAGGCCACCGCCCCGATCCCGTAGCAACCGTCACAACCGTCCCGCCCGGGGGCCTTCAGGATCCCAAGGCGGAAATTGCTTCTAGGGTTCCGGTCCCCCATTGCTGGCACTGCCATTCCTGGCCTTGCCTGCAGCCGGAGGGATGCCTGGTCCGAGAGAAGCGCACCCACCGAACCCGAGAACCCTGTTCTCACCGGTGTGTGGCACGGAGGGACAAAAGCCCGGGAGACCGCCCCATCCCCACCGTGCCCAGAGGTCCGAATGAACGATCCGTCCAGCGGCAGCCCGGCTGATGCGGCCGACGCCTTCGACCGGGGCCGCCATCCGGCCGGCAGTGAAGGGTCCCGGGCCCTGGAAAAGGAAGCCGCCCTGCCCCTGACGGGCTGGCAGCAGGAGGTTGACCAGGGCCTTCGCTACGGCCTCGAGGCGGCCGAAAGCATCGTCGATCGGCGCATCTCCACCTTCTCCCGCGGTGAGCTGCCCCACTACGCCGGCATCAACACCTTCATGAAGGCCCCGTACCTGGAGGATGTGAACCGGGTGGGGGAGTTCGACGTGGCGGTGGTGGGCGTGCCCCACGACAGCGGCACCACCTACCGGCCCGGCACCCGCTTCGGCCCCCAGGGCATCCGGCGCATCTCGGCGCTCTACACGCCCTACAACTACGAGATGGGGGTCGACCTGCGCGAGCAGATCACCCTCTGCGACGTGGGTGACATCTTCACCATCCCCGCCAACAACGAAAAGAGCTTCGACCAGATCTCCAAGGGCATCGCCCACGTGTTCGCCAGCGGCGCCTTCCCGATCATCCTGGGCGGCGACCATTCGATCGGCTTCCCCACCGTCCGGGGCGTCTGCCGCCACCTCGGCGACAAGAAGGTGGGCATCATCCACTTCGATCGCCACGTCGACACCCAGGAGACTGACCTGGACGAGCGCATGCACACCACGCCGTGGTTCCATGCGACCAACATGGCCAACGCCCCGGCCGAGAACCTGGTGCAGCTGGGCATCGGCGGCTGGCAGGTGCCGCGGGAAGGGGTGAAGGTCTGCCGCGAGCGGGGCACCAACGTGCTCACCGTCACCGACATCTGCGACATGGGCCTGGAGGCGGCGGCCAAGTTCGCCATCGAGCGGGCCACCGACGGCACCGACTGCGTCTACATCTCCTTCGACATCGACTGCATCGATGCCGGTTTCGTTCCGGGCACCGGCTGGCCCGAGCCGGGCGGGTTGCTGCCACGGGAAGCCCTCAAGCTGCTGGAGCTGATCGTGCGCAACGTTCCGGTCTGCGGCCTCGAGGTGGTGGAGGTCTCCCCCCCCTACGACGTCAGCGACATGACCTCCCTGATGGCCACCCGGGTCATCTGCGACACCATGGCCCACCTGGTGGTGAGCGGCCAACTGCCCCGCAAGTCAGCTCCGGCCTGGCTCTCGAAGGACTGCAACATGCAGGTCGACCGCGCCTGGAGATAGGGCATGCATGAAGTCGACATGACGCGCTGCCTGCTGCTGTCCATGAACGAGTGGAAGCAGCAGCACGCCCCCCGGATGCCGGCGGTGGATCGGGTCCATCTTGAGGTGGGCACCTTCACCTGCGTCGAACCCGACCAGCTGGTGGTCACCTGGGCCGATGCCGTCAAGGGCAGCTGGCTCGACGGCGCCGAGCTGGTGATCGAGTCGGTGCCCCTGGTGGGGCGCTGCGTCCGCTGCCAGGCCACCTACAGCCCCGTTCAAGCCGACGGCTTCCGCTCCCCCTGCTGCCACCACCCGATGGAGGAGATCGTCAGCGGCCGCGAACTGCGGATCCGTTCCGTCGCCTACGGCTTCGACACCGCCCCGTCCACTGTCCCCCGCTGATCCGCCATGCACATGCCCCTCGAAGACAGCCTCGGTCTCAACCTGCTGGCGGCCAACCAGCACCGGGCCGACCACAACCGCGAGCACTTCGACGCCTGGAACCTGCTCTGTCTCAACGTGATGAGCAGCCCCGGCGCCGGCAAGACCTCCCTGCTGGAGCGCAGCCTCGCCGCCCTCGCCGGCCGCTGGGCCATGGCCGTGCTGGAAGGCGACATGACCACCCTGCTCGACGCCGAGCGGCTGGAGGCCGTGGGGATTCCAGTGGTGCCGATCACCACCGGCCGTGCCTGCCACCTGGATGCCGCCATGGTCAGCGGCGGCCTGAAGCTGCTCCGCCAGCGGCTCGATCCCGCCGCCCTGGACATCCTCTGGGTGGAGAACGTGGGCAACCTGGTCTGCCCCGCCGAATTCGCCATCGGTGAGCACCGCAAGGTGGCGCTCCTGAGCGTCACCGAGGGGGACGACAAGCCGCTCAAGTACCCGGTCATGTTCCGGGAGGCCGACTGCGTGCTGATCACCAAGGTGGATCTGCTGCCCCACCTGCCGGTGGATGTGGAGCGGATCGAGGCCCACATCCGCCAGGTGAACCCCCGAACCGCCGTGTTCCGTCTCTCCGCCACCACCGGAGAGGGTTTCGAGCCCTGGCACGACTGGCTCGACGCCCAGCGCCAGGCCGTTCAGTCCTCCCCTGCCCTGCTGCACGCCTGATGAGTCACCAGCATCCCGCCTCCGATCCCACCATGGCCCTGCAGGCCGACCTGCGCTCGAAGGGGGTCCGCTACGCCCTGGCGAGCTTTGTCGACCTGCACGGGGTGAGCAAGGCCAAGGCCGTACCCCTTGAGCACCTCGGCCAGATGATGGCCGGCTCCGAACTGTTCACCGGCGCGGCCCTCGACGGCGTTCCCCAGGAGGTGAGCGACGACGAAGTGGCCGCGGTTCCCGATCCCGCCAGCGTCACCGTGCTCCCCTGGCAGCCGGAGGTGGCCTGGTTCGCCAGCGATCTCCATCTGCACGGCCGGCCCTTCGACGCCTGCAGCCGCCACATCCTTGGCCGCGTCCGCCAGGAGGCTGCCGCCATGGGATTCCGCTTCAACCTCGGCATCGAAACCGAGTTCTTCGTGCTTAAGAAGGGGGCGGCGGGCGGCTGGGTCCCCTTCAGCGACCGCGACACCCTGGACAAACCCGCCTACGACGTGCGCGGCCTGCTCGACAACCTGCCCTGGCTCGACGAGCTGGTGCAGGCGATGAACGGCCTGGGGTGGGGGGTCTACTCCTTTGACCACGAAGACGGCCCCGGCCAGTTCGAGACCGACTTCGACTACGCCGAGGTCCTCACCATGGCCGACCGGCTCACCTTCTTCAAGCTGATGGCCAAGGAGATCGCCCATCGGCACGGTCTGCTGGCGACCTTCATGCCCAAGCCCTTCGGGGACCGCACCGGCAGCGGCGCCCACTTCAACATGTCCCTGGCGGACCTTCAGACCGGGGTGAATCTGTTCGCCACGCCTGAAGCGACCCCCGGGGAAGTCACCCGGCTGGCGGAGCACTTCATCGCCGGTGTGCTCAGGCACGCCCCCGCCATCTGCGCGGTGATCGCCCCGACGGTCAACAGCTACAAGCGGCTGGTGGCCCAGGGGAGCATGTCGGGGTTCACCTGGGCACCGGTGTTCGTCTGCTACGGCAACAACAACCGCACCAACATGCTGCGCATTCCCTCTCCCGGTGGCCGGGTGGAATGCCGGGCTGCCGACATCTCCTGCAACCCCTACCTGGGGGCGGCCCTGATGCTGGCCGCCGGCCTGGAAGGGATTCGCGAACAACTCGATCCCGGCGCCCCCAACCTGGTGAATGCCTACACACTCAGCGCGGCGGAACGGGCCGAGCGGGGCCTGAACATGCTGCCCCGAACCCTCGGCGAGGCGGTGGAGGCCTTCGCGGCGGATCCACTTGCGAAAAGCGTATTCGGTGATGCCATGTTCAACGCCTTTATCTCCTACAAACGTGAAGAGTGGGAGTCCTACCACTCTGCTGTCTCCGAATGGGAACAGCAGCGTTATCTGGAGTTCTTCTGACCCTCTCCACCGGGGGCTCCCTTCACCCAACACCCCACGGAACCGAACCCAGCATCCATCTGGGAGCGCGCTAAAGACGCGACCCTCTCCATCTGCGCAGCCACCAAACCTTTCCCCGATTTCTCTGATGTTGAAAGCCACCTTGTTCCGTCGTCAACGCCGGGCCGTCGCCCTTGCCCTGATGGCCGCCCTCGGGGGGGGATTGCTGGCAGGTTGCCAGCAGCCGGCAAGCCAGGAGGCGCCGGTCAAGATCGGCTACAGCGCCTGGCCGGGCTGGTTCCCGTGGAAGGTCACCGAGGTGAAGGAGCTGTTCAAGGAGCAGGGGGTGGCGGCCTCAATGCAGTGGTTTGACGGCTATCTCGATTCGATCAACGCCCTCAATGCCGGCCAGCTGGATTGCAACAGCCAGACCCTCAACGACACCATCAGCTCCGTGGCGGGTGGGGCCGATCTCCAGGTGGTGCTCCAGAACGATTTCTCCACGGGCAATGACCAGATCATCGCCGCGGCGGAGATCAAGTCGATCCCCGAGCTGAAGGGCAAGAAGGTCGCCGCCGAGGAAGGCACCGTCGACCACTTCCTGCTGCTCAAGGTGCTCAAGGATGCGGGTCTCTCCGCCAAGGACATCACCTTCGTTCCCCTTGAAACCGGCGCCGCCGCCGCGGCCTTCGCCGCCGGCAAGGTGGACGCCGCCGGTGTCTATGCCCCCTTCACCACCCAGGCCCTGAAGCGACCGGGCAGCCGGGCCCTGGCCACCTCCAAGGATCACCCCGGGGCGATCAGCGATCTGCTCGTCTGCCGCACGGAATTCGTCGCCAAGAATCCCGAGAAGGTCCAGAAGATCGTCAACGCCTGGTTCGCCACCCTCAAGACGATCAAGGACGACCCCGCCGGCACCCTGCCGATCCTGGTGGAACGCTCCGGGGTCAGCGAAGCCGAGTTCAAGGAGTACAACGCCGGCACCACCATCCAGACCCTGGAGGAGAACCGCAGCAACTTCAAGCCGGGCACCACGATGCTGTCGCTGCCCTATGCCGCCGAGCAGATCAGCGTGTTCCTGGTGGAAACGGGCCTGGCCAAGACCAAGCCTGACCTCACCAAGCTGCTCAATTCCCAGTTCGTCGACAACGCCCGCTGAGCACCATGGCCCGCTCCACCGCCCTGCGTCGCTTCGTTAACCACCCCTGGGTCCTGGGGGTGCTCGGCATCCTCACCGTCTTCCTGGTGTGGTGGCTGGTCACCTCCAGCGGCATGGTCGACAAGCTCTTCCTGCCGGGCCCCGGCGCGGTGTGGCTGGCGGGCAGCGACCAGTTCCAGCGCGGCATCCTGGTGGCGGATGCGGTGGCCAGCATCAAGCGGGTCTTCATCGGTTTCGTGATCTCGGCGGGGCTGGCCTTGCCGATCGGCATCGCCATGGGCACGAACCGCACCATCTGCCACTTTCTGGAGCCCCTGATGGCCCTGATCCGGTACATGCCGGCGCCGGCCTTCATCCCCCTGCTCATCATTTATTTCGGCCTCGAGGAACTCCCGAAGGTGATGCTCATCTTCATCGGCACCTTCTTCTTCAACACCCTGATGATCATGGATGCGGTGAAGTTCGTTCCCTCCGAACTGGTGGAAACGGCGCTCACCCTGGGGGGCCGGGGCCTGCCGATTCTGAGCCGGGTGGTGGCCCCCTACATCGCCCCCCAGGTGCTCGACACCTACCGCATCAACATGGCGTCGGCC
The DNA here is from genome assembly GCA_943367815.1 of Tabrizicola sp. YIM 78059. Lineage (GTDB taxonomy): Bacteria > Cyanobacteriota > Cyanobacteriia > PCC-6307 > Cyanobiaceae > Cyanobium. Next base: position 28,655 of record CALRKA020000014.1, read on the forward strand.
TGGAACCTCGTCATCGTCGCCGAACTGGTGGCCGCCAACGAGGGCCTGGGCAAACGTATCAGCCTGGCCCAGAGATTCCTGCGCACCGATGAGATCTTCGTCGGCCTGATCGTGATCGGCCTGATCGGCCTGATGATCGATCTGGGTTTCCGGTTTCTGATGCGACGGGCCTGCTCCTGGGCCAACTGAACCCCATGCATCTCCAGGTTTCCCAGGTTTCCAAGAGCTTCGGCGAGGGTCGGGATCGCAAGCTCGTTCTCGAGGACATCAGCTTCGAACTGGTTTCGGGTCAGTTCATGGCCCTGGTCGGCAGTTCAGGATCGGGCAAGTCCACCGTGATGCGCCTCATCGCCGGTCTCGAGCGGCCCAGCGAGGGCAGCATCCACCTCGATGGCGTGCCGGTCCGGCGCCCCGGTTCCGACCGCGGCATGGTGTTTCAGAAGTACAGCCTCTACCCCTGGCTCACGGCGGCCCAGAACGTCGCCTTCGGCCTGTCGCTCCAGGGGCGGGGCAAGGCGGAGATCCGCGAGCGGACCGCCTACTTCCTCGACGTGGTCGGGCTGGCCGACGCGGCCCGGCTGCTGCCGCGGGAACTCTCGGGGGGCATGCAGCAACGGGTGGCGATCGCCCGGGCCCTGGCCACCGAGCCGAAGGTGCTGCTGCTGGACGAACCGTTCGGGGCGCTGGATCTGCAGATCCGCGAATCGATGCAGGAGTTCCTCCACGATCTCTGGAAGCGCACAGGGCTCACCGCCCTGCTGATCACCCACGACATCGAGGAGGCGCTGCTGCTCGCCGGCACCGTCCACATCATGGCGCCGCGTCCCGGCAGGATCGTTCACACCGTCGATGTCCAGCTGGACCGCTCCGACCTGCGCCACCTGCGCGTCTCCCAGCCCTTCCTGGAACTGCGCGAGGAACTGGCCAGCCGCCTGCGCAGCCTGGACGGCTCCCTGCTCTGAGCGTACCTTCCGCCCTGCCCTGACCGCTCCTTCCATGGACACCGCCACCCGGGCCGCCTTTCTGCCAACGGACCTGTACGGCTCGGCGTCCGTGGCCGCCCTCGAGCGCGAGCACTACGCCACCCGCTTCTGGCACCCCGTCGCGGCCGCCGCCGATCTGCCCCCGGGCCACGTGCGGGCGCTGGAGCTGCTGGGACTTCCCGTACTGCTCTGCCACGGCAGCGATGGCGTCGTGCGGGCCTTCCGCAACCGCTGCCCCCACCGAGCCGTGGCCTTCCGGGCCCCGGAGGAGGGCAGCGTGGCCTGCCGGAGGCTGGTGTGCCCATACCACGGCTGGACCTACAACCTGGGCGGCACGCTGCTGGCGGCCGCCCGGGAGGGGGAGTTCGTTGCGCCGTTCGATCGCGAAGCATGGCCGCTCGAAGCCCTCGGCTGCCAGGTGCGTGCCTCCCTGATCTGGGTGGCCCTGGGGACCGATCCGATCCCCCTCGAGGACCAGCTCGATCTGCCGCTCCAGGAAGCCCCCGAAGCCCTGGCCCGAACCCTGGTGCCCCTGGCCTTCCACGAGCGGGGCCTCGCCTGCAACTGGAAGATCGCCCACGACAACACCCTCGACGACTACCACGTCGCCATCGCCCATCCCACCACCCTGCATCGACTGCAGGGCCCGGTACGCGACTACCGCCATCGCTTCGGCACCTGGGCCAATGTGCTGGCCACCCCCTGGCCGGAGGCGGAGGGGGAGTTCCTCACCTTCGGCCTGCCGCCGTGGAACCACCTGCTGCTGTGGCCCGACGGACGCATGGCGATGATCCAGTTCCTGCCCGAGACGCTGGACACCTGCCGGATGCAGGTGTGGCTTCTGGGACCTGCTTCACGCCAGAGCGAAGGGGAGGCGCTGATGGCGGAGATGGTCCACTTCCTGGCCGAGGACCGCGCCTTGGTGGAATCCGCGCAGCGGGGCTACGGGGATGGGTTCCGCACCGGCCCGCCGCACAGGCTGGAGGCCCGGATCCTGCACCAGCAGGCGATCTACGCGGCGCTGCTGGAGCCCTGGTACGCGTCGGGGCGGATGCCCAGGTAGACGGCCTCCTTGAACAGGGCGCGCTTGGCATCGGCGTCCTGGCGCTGCTCGGCGATGGCGTAGCGGGCGCGCAGGGAAGCGACCAGGGTGGCCTGGCGGGGATCGGAGCCTTCGCTGGAGTGGTTGGCCGACGGTGTGGCGGCCAGGGCGTCGATCACGTTCATCACGACGTAACTCTGTTCACTATGAACACAGCTTATCGCTGTTTCCGGCTATCAGCTGGCTGCGCAACCACTGCGCCATCGCCGTGTTGATCATCAGCAGATCGGCCACCGGTCGGTCGGTGAAGGGCAGGGTGGGCATGTAGCCGTCCGGGCCGAACTCGGGCGTGAAGCTCGGTGGCGGTGCCCCCCGCTTCACGGCCCGCTCGCTGAACAGCAGCCAGCAGGCCCGATGGGCCGCCAGCGCCTCCGCATGCTCAGGGGCGAAGGGGTGGGACACCTGGGGGCCCTGGGCATGGCCCACCCGGGCATGGATGTGGTCGACCCGGTCGGCCATCAACCGCACCGGCTCCAGACCTGGGGTCATCAGCCGTTCGGCCACGACGCACCAGTGGCTCAGGTCGGCCGTGAGCCGCAGCCCGGGCACGGCCTCCAGCAGCGGCGCGATCGTCCAGGGCATCCCCAGGCAGCGGGACCGGTGGGTTTCGAAGCTCACCGCCAGGCCGCTGGCCGCCGCCAGCGCCTGGGCCTCGGCCAGAAAGGTCCGTTGCCGCTCCAGGGGCCAGGCATCGCTGCCGGTGAGCACGGTCACCCGGTGGGGGCGGAGGTGGGCGCAGCGGTGCAGCTGGTCGCCCAGTTCCGCCAGGTGCTGGGCCGGTGTGACGGCCAGCTCCGGCACGTAGCCGCCGCCGGTGACCACCTCCAGCACCAGGGGTCTGCCGGACGCCAGCAGGCGGGCAGGTCCGTCCGGGTCGCCGACCAGGGACGGATGGTGGATGTTCAGCTCCAGCCCGTCGAAGCCCGCTGCCTCGGCCGTCTCCAGGGCCGTGGCGAGGGGCCCCTCGAAGCCCCAGAGGGAGAAGAACAGCAGGGAAGGCACCGGAGCGGACATGACGCAGGCCCCACTCTTCCCTGCCGCAGGGCACCGACGGGTAACCATCCCCACCGGGGGCCACACCCGGTGCAAGTGTTCGTGACGAACGGTGTCCGGCGGACCCCGAGCGGGACAGTGGAGCGACGCCATCTCCCCCCGCCGGCCAACGGCGACCTTCGTGACCGCCTCCCCACCCTCCGCGCCACCGGCGGCCAGCCCGGGCGCCGCCGCGCCGCTGCTGTCTGCTCCGGTGCTGCAGCGCCTCAATGAGCGACGGGACGGGCCCGGCTGGCGCCGGCTGGCCTTCCACCTCACGGTGCTGGGGCTGGGGGCCCTGCTCTGGGGATGGCCCCTGCCGCCCGCCGTTCCGGCCGCAGGGTTCTGGGGACTGCGGCTGGTGGGCCTGCTGCTGCTGGGCTGGGGCCTGGCCTTCGGCTTCTGCGCCATGCACGAGTGCGGCCACCGCACCGCCTTCGCCGGCAAGGGCCTCAACGACGCCGTGGCCTGGTGGGCCGGTCTGCTGAGCTTCTACAACGCCGATTACTACCGCCGCTACCACCAGTGGCACCATCGCTTCACCCACCAGCCGGGCCTCGATCCGGAGCTGGAGGACGTCCCCCCCAGCACCCTGGCCGGCTATCTGCTGGAGCTGAGCGGGATTCCCTGGTGGATCGGCAAGCTGCGCGGCCATGCCGCCGGCCTGCGCGGTGACTTCGGCGACAGGCCCTACATCCCCGCCGAGGCGGCCGCGGCCGTCACCCGCTCGATCCGGATCCAGGTCGCCGCCTACGCCGTCCTGCTGGCCGCCTCCCTCTGGCAGGCCAACGGCGCCCTGTTCTGGTTCTGGCTGCTGCCCCTGGCCGTCGGCCAGCCGCTGCTGCGCTTCGTGCTGATGGCCGAGCACGGGGGCTGCAGCACCGACACGGACGGCCTCAGCAACACCCGCACCACCCTGACCCTGCCGCCCCTGCGCTGGCTGATGTGGGACATGCCCTTCCACGTCGAACACCACCTCTACCCCTCGGTGCCCTTCCACGCCCTCGCCGAGGCCCATGGCCATCTGGCGCCCCATCTGGTGCACACAGGCCAGGGCTATCTGGCGGTGCACCGCGACTTCCTGCGCGATCCCGCCCGACTCGCCCTCCCCTGAATCCCGCTCCCTTGCCCCCCAGCCCCGCCCCCCCGCGTCGCTTCGAGCTCGGGGACTTTCCCCTCGCCGCCGGGGGGACCCTTCCCGCCGCCTGGCTCGACTACCGGGTCTACGGAACGCTGGCCACCGACCGCTCCAACCTGGTGCTCTACCCCAGTTCCTACGGCGCCTGGCCCGAGGACATCGACTGGGTGGTGGGACCGATCCTCGATCCCCAGCGCTGGTGCGTGGTGCTAGTCAGCCAGTTCGGCAATGGCCGCTCCACCAGCCCCAGCAATTCAGGAGCCCCCCTGGTGGCCGGCTGCTGGCCCGTCGACCACCGTGACAACGTGGCCGCCCAGCGCCGGCTGCTGGAGGAGGTCTTCCAGGTGGCCGCTCCGGCCCTGATCTACGGCTGGTCGATGGGGGCCCAGCAGGCCTACCACTGGGCCGTGCTGGAACCGGAGCGGACCCGTCGCATCTGCTGTGTCTGCGGCACGGGCCGCACCACGGCCCACAACCGGGTGTTCCTGCTCAGCCTGCGCCAGGCCCTCACCGCCGATCCCCACTGGGATGGGCTCCGCTTCCGGGGCGTGCCGGAGCAGGGGTTGCGCACCTTCGCGCTGATCTACGCCAGCTGGGCCGCCAGCCAGCCTTTCTATCGCCGCGGCGCCCATCGCCAGCTGGGCTACGCCAGCGTCGAGGCCTACGTGGAGCAGGCCTGGCTGCCGGCCTACCGCCGCCACGACCCCCATGACCTGCTGGCCATGCTCGACGTCTGGCTGGCGAACGACGTGGCGGCCGCCGCGGGGGTCGCCACGGGGGACGCCGATACCGACCTGGCCGTGGCCCTGGGCCGGATCCGGGCCCGCACCGCCGTGATCGCCGGCCGCCACGACCTCTACTTCACCCCCGACGACTGCCAGGCCGAGGCCGCCCTGATCCGCGGTGCCCACTTCGAGGTCCTGGAGTCCGACCTGGGCCACCGGGCCGGCAATCCCCGCGACGCCCCGGCCGAGCAGCACCAGCTGCGGGCCGCCGTGGACCTGCTCTGCGCCGACTGAAGACCTCCGCCTCCAGCCCCCCCGTTCCCCCTCACCACCCCCGATGACCGATCTGGCCCGCTTCGCCGCCACCCATGGCATCCGCCATTTCCTCTTCTCCTTCTGCGACCTGTTCGGGGTGCAGCGGGCCAAGCTGGTGCCGGCGGCCGCGGCGGCCGAACTGGCCCGATCCGGGGCCGGCTTCGCCGGTTTCGCCGCCTGGCTCGACATGACCCCGGCCGATCCGGACGTGCTGGCGATCCCCGATGTCACCAGCCTGATGGTGCTCCCCTGGCAGCCGGACGTGGCCTGGGTGGCCACCGATCTGCAGGTGGAGGGGCAGGTGCTGGAACAGTCGCCCCGCCGGGTGCTGCAGCGCCAGATCGCCCGGGCGGCGGCCATGGGCCTCCAGTTCCGCAGTGGCGTGGAGGCGGAGTTCTTCCTGATGGACCCGGAACGGGACGCCATCGCCGATGGTCTCGACCGGCAGTCGAAGCCCTGCTACGACCAGCTGGCCCTGATGCGCCATTACCCGCTGATCAGCGAACTGCTCGACGGCATGGAGAGCCTCGGCTGGGGGCCGTACCAGGCCGACCACGAGGACGCCAACGGCCAGTTCGAACTCAACTGGACCTATGCCGAATCGCTGCTGACCGCCGACCGGCATGCCTTCTTCCGTGTGATGGCGGCCGCCCTGGCGGAACGCCATGGGGTGCGGGTGAGCTTCCAGCCCAAGCCGATCCCGGCCCTCACCGGCAACGGCGCCCACCTGCACGCCTCCCTCTGGGACGAGGGGGGGCGCAATGTGTTCCACGACCCGACGGGGGAGAAGGGTCTGTCGGAGGTCGCCTACCGGTTTCTCGCCGGTCTGCTGGCCCACGCCCCGGCCCTGTGCGCCCTCACCAATCCGGTGGCCGGCAGCTACCGGCGGCTGGCGCGATCCGTCACCAGTTCGGGCGCCACCTGGTCCCCCTCCTGGATCAGCTACGGCGGCAACAACCGCACCCACATGGTGCGCATCCCCGACGACCAGCGGATCGAGCTGCGTCTCGGCGACGGCGCCGCCAACCCCTACCTGCTCCAGGCGGCGGTGCTGGCGGCGGGTCTCGACGGCATCGAACGGCAGCTCGATCCCGGGGCCCGCAGTGATCTGAACACCTACGTGGAGGCACCGGCGGGGGCGGCCTCCCTGCCCACCTGTCACGCCGATGCCCTCGAGGCCTTCCGCCACGACGCGCCGCTGCGGGATTCCCTGGGGGAGCCGTTCTGCACCGCCTACGAAGCCCTTGTGGCCCAGCGCAACGACGAATGAGGGCCCATGGGGGGCGACCCAGCCCTGCGCCGGCGAAGACCAGCACGTTTGCCTATGGCCAGGGCGGCCGGGAGGGATGAGAGTGAGCACAGAAACCAGGAGGCTCCAGCGATGGAAGACACCCCGCCCGGTCAGATGTCAGGAGTGTGCTGACGGCAGGCCCCTGCTCCAACAGTCTTGTTCCCCATAACGGTTTCCCGGTCTTTCGCAGATCACCCGATGCATCGTTCAGGTGCCCCCGGGTCCATGGAAACCGGCTCCTGGATGCCTCGGCCCCAGGCGCCTCCCCTCCGCAGCTCCGACTCCGAAACCCACCCCAGGGGACTCCCTTGGATCCCCAGCCCAGCTGACCTCCCTTTGATGGCGCGTCCATGGCGGAGGAGCATCCTCGGCTCCCTCCCCATCACCCATCCACGGTCCCCAAGGACCCGATCGTCAGCCCTTCTGATCGTCAACGCTTCTGGACGACAACCGTCACAACGACCGTTCAACCGGAGTCACCACCGACATCAGACAACCCGAACCACATCAGGAACGTCACCGTTCCACCCCAAGCCCGGCGATCCTGGACGCCGGGCTTTTTCATGGGCCAGTGGCCCTGAGGCCGCGGCCATGGGCCGGCCCGATCCCGGGGGAACCGCCTAGCTTTGCTTAACAATTGGTCAGGGTCGATGGCACGCCTGCCCTGGGCCGTCCTGCTGCTGACACTGCTGGGGGCCCGCTACCTGGCCTGGCGACTCAGTGCCAGCCTCAACCTGGCCACGCCGCTGGCCGCCAGCCTCAGCCTGCTGACCCTGGCGGCGGAGCTGGTGCTGCTGGCCGGGTTCTTCCTGCAACTCTGGTTCACGCTCCTGCCCGAACGGCCCGCGCCCCCCGCGGGCCCGATCCCCACGCCGGCCCCCTCGGTCGACGTGCTCGTGCCCAGCTGCGGCGAACCGGCCGAACTGGTGGAGCGCTGCCTGCGGGGCTGCCTGGCGATGGACTACCCCCGCCTCACGGTCTGGCTGCTCGACGACAGCAGCCGGCCGGAGCTGGAGGAACTCTGCGACCGCCTCGGCTGTCGCTATCTCGCCCGGCCGGAGCATGCCCACGCCAAGGCCGGCAACCTCAACCACGCACTGGGCTTCTGCAAGGGGGAGCTGGTGGCGGTCTTCGACGCCGACGTCGTGCCCCTGCGACCCTTCCTGTCCCGCACGGTCGGGCTGTTCGCCGACCCGTCGGTGGGCTTCGTGCAGACCCCCCAGAGCTACATGAACGCCGATCCGGTGATGCGCAACCTGAGCCTGGAGCGCTGGCTGCTGCCGGATGAGGAGAGCTTCTACCGCTGGATCCAGCCCACCCGCCAGAACCTCAATGCCGTGGTCTGCGCCGGCACCTCCTTCGTGATGCGGCGCAAGGCGCTCGATCGGGTCGGCGGCTTCGAGACCGGCACCCCATCGGAAGATCTCGCCACCGGCATCCGGATCACCGCCGCCGGCTACCGCAACCATTACCTCCCGGAGAAGCTGAGCGCCGGCCTGGCCCCCTTCACGGCGGCGGCCATGGCGCGGCAGCGCTGCCGCTGGGGCAGCGGTTCCCTCCAGACCCTGCGCACCGGCGCCGACCCGCTGCGGATCATCGGGCTCAGCCCCCTGCAGCGGCTCGCCTACAGCGAAGGCATCCTGCACTGGTTCACCTTCCCCGCCCAGCTGGTCCTGCTCTGCACGCCGCTCAGCCTCGGCCTGCTGGGCATCGCCCCGATCCTCTTCAGCGGCGATGCCCTGCTCAGCATCGCCATGCCGTTCGTGTTCAGCCAGCTGCTGCTCACCCGCTGGCTGAGCGGCCACGCCCGCGCCGCGATCCTGCCGGAGCTGTACCGCTGGATCTTCCTGGTGCCGATCTGTGCGGCCGTGGTCGCCACGGCCCTGGGCCGGCCGCGGCGGTTCCGGGTCACGCCCAAGGCGGTGGTCGGCCGGGACACCGGCCCGGATGCGGGGCTGCTGCTGCCGCTACTGGCGCTGCTGACCCTGCAGATGGTGGCGCTCTGGAACCTGGCGCCGGGTCGGCTGCCGCTGCTGGCCGGTCAGGAGGGGCTGCTGCCGGTCTCGGCCGCCACCGTCGGAGTGGTGCTGGGCTGGAGCCTGCTCAACGCCCTGCTGCTGCTGCTCGCGATCCGGAGCTGCTGGGATCGGCCCCACCGGGATGGGGTTCCCTGGTTCGCCCTGGCCCTGCCGGTGCAGCTGCAGCACAGCGGCGGGACAGTGCACGGGCGCCTGCGGGCCGTGAGTGCCTCCGGCGCCGAGCTCGGGCGGGAAAGCGCAGAAGACGGCCTGGTGCTGCAGGCGGCCGACACGCTCAGCCTGGAGGGTCTGGTGCCGGGTCTGGCGCTGCCGTTCGTGGTGATGGCCCGGGAGGGCGGTGCGATCGGCGGTGTCTGGGGACCGCTCAACCCGTCGCAGCGGGACCAGCTGGAGACGCTGCTCTACCGCCGCGAGGGGCTCTGGCCCACCCTGCGGGCCCCCTTCGAGCTCCGCACCCTGCCCCTGGTGCTGCTGCGCACGCTGCAGCGGGTGGAACCGGAACGGTGGTTCCGCCGCAGCCTCATTCCCCAGCTTCCACCGCTGGTGGGGCTGCCGCTCCCCAGGCATGCAGACCTTCCAGCACCGGCAGGAGCGCCCGACCCCGCTCGCTGAGGTCGTATTCCACCCGCGGCGGCACCTCTCCGAAGACGCGCCGGCAGACGACGGCATCGGCCTCCAGCTCCCGCAGCTGGGCCGTCAGCACCTTGTGACTCACCCCCACCAGGGACCGCTGCAGGGCCGAGAACCGCTGGGGACCCTCCCGCAGCCGACAGAGGATCAGCAGCTTCCAGCGGCCGCGCATCACCCGCAGCGCCAGCTCCGCCGGGCAGAGCTGGGAACCATCGGAGTCCAGGGAATCGGGGAGAGAGGCCGTCACAGGGATCTGGGTTACCGGCAGGTGCCCCAGGCACAAGCGGGTGCGTTCTTGTCAGTCAGGGTGGGGGTCCGCCAGAGTCCCTCCATGACCTTAACAATCCCTTACGGCCCGGGGCATCCCCGCTCCGGCCGGTCGGTCACCGCCCCATGAGCGACCTGTTCACCCCCCTGGCCGTGGGCCCGCTGCTGCTGCCCAACCGGGTGCTGATGGCGCCCCTCACCCGATGCCGGGCCGAGCCGGACCACGTCCCGGGTCCGCTGATGGCCACCTACTACCAGCAACGGGCCAGCGCCGGCCTGCTGATCGCCGAGGCCACGATGGTGATGGAGGGCAACTCGGCCTTCTGGCAGGAACCCGGCATCCATTCGGCGGCCCAGGTGGCGGGCTGGCGGCTCACCACCGAGGCGGTCCATGCCGCCGGTGGGCGCATCGTGCTGCAGATCTGGCATGGCGGGCGGGCCTGCCACCCCCTGCTCAACGGGGGGCGCCAGCCGGTGGGACCGAGCCCGGTCGCCATCACCGGCGACGAGGTGCACACCCCCGAGGGGAAACAGCCCTACGTCGTCCCCCGGGAACTGGCCGACGACGAACTGCCCGCGATCGTGGCGGGGTTCCGGCAGGCCACCCGCAACGCCATAGACGCCGGCTTCGACGGGGTCGAGGTGCATGGCGCCAACGGTTATCTGCTCGACGCTTTCCTGCGGGACGGCAGCAACCGGCGCCAGGGTCCCTACGGCGGACCGCTGGCCAACCGGGCCCGGCTGCTGCTGGAGGTGCTGGAGGCCGCCCGGGCCGAATCGCCCCTGGTGGGCCTGCGGATCTCGCCGCTGAACGGTTACAACGCCATGGTCGACAGTGACCCCATCGGGCTGTCCGCCTGGCTGGCCCAGCGGCTGGAGAGCACCGGCCTGGATTACCTGCACGTGATGCGGGGAGACTTCCTCGGCCAGCAGCACGGCGATGTGCTCACCCCGATCCGTGCCGGCTTCAGCGGGGTGCTGGTGGGGAACATGGGCTACACGGCCGAGGAGGCCAACGCCGCCATCGCCGCCGGCCAGCTCGACGCGGTGGCCTTCGGCAACGCCTTCCTGGCCAACCCCGACCTGCCCGAACGCCTGCGCCGCGGCGCGCCCCTGCAGTCCCCCGACCCAGCCACGTACTACTCCCCCGGCCCGGCCGGCTACACCGACTACCCCGTCCTGGAATCCGCCTGACATGTCCTCCGATCTTCTGGTGCTGAGTGCCAGCAACGGCGAGAACCTGAAACTCGCCGAGCGTTTTGCTGCCACCGGCCGTGCCCGCGGCATGGGGGCCGAGGTGCTCGACCTCACCACCCTTTCCCTGCCCCTCTACAACCCCCGCACCCACGCCGAGGCCGGCCTGCCCGCCGAGGTGGAAGACCTGAGCCGCAGGCTCGAGGCCGCCCCCCGCTGGGTGATCTGCGCCCCCGAGTACAACGGCTCCCTCCCCCCGGTGCTGACCAGCGCCATCGCCTGGCTCTCGGTCCAGGGGGAGGGCTTCCGCAGCCTGTTCAACGGCCGGCCGATCGCGATCGCCACCCATTCCGGCGGACCCGGGGTGGAGGTGCTGGCCGTGCTGCGCATCCAGCTGGCCCACCTCGGAGCCCATGTGGTCGGTCGTCAGCTCTCCAGCAGCCGCAGCAATCCCGCCAAGGACAGCAGCATCGACGACATCGTGCACCGGCTGCAGCGCATGGAACTGATCCAACCCTGAGACCCCGCCCCATGACCCTTGTCTTCCGACCCGCCGGCGAGCGCTTCCACAGCCGGCTCGACTGGCTGGACAGCTGGCACAGCTTCTCCTTCTCCCACCACCACGATCCGGCCTGGATGGGGTTCGGACCGCTGCGGGTGATCAACGACGACACGATCGCCGCCGGCCGCGGCTTCGGCATGCATCCGCACCGGGACATGGAGATCGTCACGGTGATGGTGGACGGCCAGCTCAACCACCGTGACTCCATGGGCCACAGCGAGGTGCTGCGGGCCGGCGAGGTGCAGGCGATGAGCGCCGGCACCGGTGTGGTGCACAGCGAAATGAATCTGGGCGAGAGCCCCTGCCGCCTGCTGCAGATCTGGATCGAGCCGGATCGCGAGGGCCACCCCCCCGCCTACCGCCAGGAGCCGTTCCGGCTCCTGGCGGGCTGGACGCCGCTGCTGGATCCGGATGGACAGCAGGGGGCCCTGGCCATCAACCGGCCGGTGCGGCTCTGGCGGGCCAGGGCCGGCGCAGGTGAGCGGCTGGAGCTGGCCATCGCCTCCGAAGCTGCCGGCTGGCTGCAGGTGATCGATGGGGAGGCCACGGCCTTCGGCCGGCCGCTGCAGCGGGGCGACGGTCTCGGCTTCCTGGCGACCCCTCCGGACAGCGTCCTGGCCGGCCCCGCCGGGGCGGACGTGCTCCTGTTCGAACTGCGCTGAGCGGACCCCGGCAGGCCGCGGCGGACGCCGCCCCCCGGTACGGCCCCAGGATGGGGGGAACAGCCCGACGTCATGGCCCGTTTCCTGCTGCTCTTCAGGCCCCGGGTTTCCCTGCCACCGACGGAGCTCATCGGGCGGCTGGATCCCCTGCTCCTGCGGTTCCACGCCGACGTGGAGCATCGCTCCCCCGCCCATCTCAGCGCCATCGTCCGGGGGGAGCATGAGACGCTGCGGCTGCAGCTGATCGCCGACGTGCAGGCCAAGGCCGATGGGCCCATGCTGGAACTGGTGCTGATGAGCCGGGAGGCCATGGGGGCGGGGGCGCCCCACACCAAGCAGCTGTTCGAGACCCTGGTGGCGATCGCGGCCGAGGTGATGCCCGACCTTGACCTGGTGTTTCGATCCGACAGGGACGGCGCCCTCCCTGACCGCAACTGAGAGAATCGATCGAATGCAGACGCTCTCGCCGACCCCTGCCGCCCTCGCGGAGCTGCAGCCGCCCCGCGGCTACCGGGTGCTCGCCTGGCTCGGTCTGGTGGTCAACCTGCTGGCCCTGCCGCTGGGCCTGGCGGCGATCCTGCTCACCAGTGTCTGGCGCACGGCCAATGTCGTCGTCTACACCAGTGCCATCCTGCCGGCGGTGGCCCTGGGCGTGGTGGCCTGCGTCGCCCTGCTGAAGTGGCGCCTCTGGGGTCAGGTGCTGGCGATCGTGGCGCTGTCGCTGGATCTGGCGATCGAGATGGCCTACGGCATCGTGCGGCTGGCGCTGGTGGGTGAGGAGCGGCTCCTGCTGGCGGTGGGCGCCCCCCTGGCCTGGGGCCTGACCCTGGCGGCCCTGGTGTTCTGGTGCCGTCCGGCCATCCGCTCCTACCTGCGCTGAGGGCGACCGCAGGCCATCGGGCAACCTGCCGTTCTGTATCAACGGCTCCACCCATGGGGCAGGACACAAGGATTGGATACCCTCCAGCCGACCCAAGCTGTTTCCATGCCCAGCCCCCAACGCTTCGCCGCCATTCAGGAGATTCACCAGCGCCCTCCGGTGGTGACCCCCCCCATCGAGTCGCTGGATGAGCTCTGGGCCAGCGACGTGTTCAGCCTGGCCAAGATGAAGGCGGCCCTGCCCAAGGACATCTTCAAGTCGGTGCAGCGCACCATCAAGGAGAACGGCAAGCTCGACGTCTCGGTCGCCAACGTGGTGGCCCAGGCGATGAAGGAATGGGCCACCGGCCGCGGCGCCCTCTACTACGCCCACGTCTTCTACCCGCTCACCAACGCCACCGCCGAGAAGCACGACGGCTTCATCTCCGTGCAGGGTGACGGCTCGGTGATCACGGAGTTCACCGGCAAGGTGCTGGTGCAGGGCGAACCCGACGGCTCCTCGTTCCCCAGCGGCGGCATCCGCACCACCTTCGAGGCCCGCGGCTACACCGCCTGGGATATCACCAGCCCGGCCTTCCTGATGGAGACCCCCAACGGTCTCACCCTCTGCATCCCGACGGTCTTCATCTCCTGGACCGGTGAGGCCCTCGACAAGAAGACCCCCCTGCTGCGCTCCAACGCCGCCATGAACAAGCAGGCCCAGCGCCTGCTGCGGCTGCTCGGGGAAACCGAGGTGGCCCCGGTCAACTCCAGCTGCGGCGCCGAGCAGGAGTACTTCCTGGTCGACAGTGCCTACGTGCCCCTGCGTCCCGACCTGCTCCTGGCGGGCCGCACCCTGTTCGGCAAGCCCTCCGCCAAGGGCCAGCAGTTTGACGACCACTACTTCGGCGCCATCCCCCTGCGGGTGCAGGTGTTCATGCAGGACGTGGAGCGTCAGCTGTACAAGCTGGGGATCCCCGCCAAGACCCGCCACAACGAGGTGGCACCGGGCCAGTTCGAGATCGCCCCGTTCTTCGAGGCGGCCAACGTGGCCACGGATCACCAGCAGCTGATTATGACCATTCTCAAGAGCACGGCACGCCGCCACGGCATGAACTGCCTGCTCCATGAGAAGCCGTTCGAAGGCATCAACGGCTCCGGCAAGCACGTCAACTGGTCGGTGGGCAACCCCACCCAGGGCAACCTGCTGGATCCCGGCAGCACCCCCCACGAGAACATGCAGTTCCTGCTGTTCTGCGGCGCCGTCATCCGCGGGGTGCATAAGTTCGGCCCCCTGATGTGGGCCGTGGTGGCCACGGCCGGCAACGATCACCGCCTCGGCGCCAACGAAGCTCCCCCGGCGATCATCTCCGTCTACCTGGGCAGCCAGCTGGAGGACGTCTTCCGCCAGATCAAGGAAGGGGACCTGAAGGGGTCCAGCCATGCCGGCGTCATGCAGCTCGGCGTCGACACCCTGCCGGAGTTCCCCAAGGATCCCGGCGACCGCAACCGCACCTCCCCCTTCGCCTTCACCGGCAACCGCTTCGAGTTCCGGGCCGTCGGCTCCAACCAGTCGGTGGCGGGCCCCCTGGTGGCCATGAACACGATCCTGGCCGATTCGCTCGCCTACATGAGCGACCAGCTGGAGCAGAAGATGGCTGCCGGCGAAAGCCTGCCGGGTGCCGCCTTCTCCGTGCTGAAGCAGATCATGACCGACCACGGCAACGTGGTGTTCGGCGGCGACGGCTACTCCAGCGAATGGCACCGCATCGCCGTGGAGGAGCGGGGCCTGGAGAACCTTCCCACCACCGCCGATTCCCTGCCGGTGCTGCAGCGGCCTGAGGTCCGCGACCTCTTCGCCCAGCAGGGTGTGCTCACCCCCCTGGAGCTGGAGAGCCGCTTCGAGGTCTACGCCGAGCAGTACGTGCTCGCCATCGACGTGGAGGCCAAGCTGGCGGTGCAGATCGCCCAGACCCAGATCTACCCGGCCGCCATGCGCTACCTGGGTGAGCTGGCCAGCTCCCTGCAGCTGCAGACCTCCATGGGCCTTCAGGTGTCCCCGGAAACCCAGCACAAGGTCGCGTCCCTCAGCGCCAAGCTGATGGAACTGAGCAGTGCCCTCGAGAGCGCCATCAGCAACGCCCCCCACGGCACCATCGCCCACATGCGCTACTCGGCCGACACCCTGATGCCGCTGATGCACCAGCTGCGGGAGGCGGTGGATGGTCTGGAGGCCCTGGTGGACGACAACCTCTGGCCCCTGCCCTCCTACCAGGAGATGCTGTTCATCCGCTGAACGGTCCCCGTTCCGCCCCCACCGTCCGCATCAGGGAGGGCCTTTCGGGGCCCTCCTTTTTTTGGCCCCACGGGGGAAGACCTCAAGATCTGCACGCTTGGTTCCCATCGTCACAGTCGCTGGCGGAGCGGAGGTGCTGGAGTCATGGCATGAGCCTTCCCGCCGACCTCCCGGACCTGGACGAGCACTACGGCTCCTACTGCCGGGCCATGCGGATGCTGGTGCGGGAGGGGAAGAGTCTCAAGAACGTGCAGCGGACCGTCTGCTGGCAGCAGCTGGCCCGTCTGCACGACTGCCGCCCGGCCCGCTATCAGGAGCCGGATGCCCTGTATCTGAGGCTCTGCCGCGAAGGCGGAGCCGCCGGTGGAGCGGCCCCGAAGCGCTGAGGACCGGACGGCGACGAGGGGTGCTTTTCCCGGATTCGGTCACATCGGCCACTGACAGGCACCCCTGGAGCGAACGATGACGGGTGTTCCAATGCTTTCGACGTTGTCCATGGACGCACCTACGGCCTTCGCCGCGGTCGCTCTCGCCGCCGTCTCCTGGGACGGGGCCCTCACCATGGCGGGCACACGGGCCCTTCGCCACGCCCTCGACTACCGCGCCCCCTTCAAGGGAAGGAGCGACAAGGAGATGATCAGCCTGATGGACACCCTGCTCCAGGGCCTGCGGGCCAAGGGGGCGATCGGCCTGATGGAGGAGGCGGCCGCGGTGCTGGACGACCGGCAGCGGCACACGGCCTATGCGGTGGCGGCGGAGATCATGCGCTCCGATGGCCCCCTGCTGGACCAGGAGCAGGCGATCCTCGCCGATCTGGCCAGCACCCTGCGCCTCGACCCGGAGGAGACCACCAAGGTCCTCGCGGTGATGGACGTCCTCCATGCCAGCATCCTGGAGCCCGCCGTGAGCGCATGAGTTCCGCCCCCGCCGGCCTCCGCATCGCCGTGGTGGGGGCCGGCAGTTCCGGCCTGCTGCTTGCCCTGATGCTGCAGCGCCAGGGCCACCGGGTCTCCCTGTTCGAGCGCTCCGGGCGGCTGCGCACCGAGGGCTGCGGCATCCTGCTGGTGAAGAGCGGGGTGGAGGCGGTGGCGGCGGCCGCCGTACCCGGGCTGCTCGACGACCTGGTGGCGGGCGGCCATCCCGTGCAGCGGTTCGTGTTCCGCAACCTCAGGGGCGATCTGATCGAAGCCAGCCCGGCGGAACGGGAGGCGGGGGAGCTGCCCTCCCTGCTGATCCACCGCCGCGCCATCCTCGACGCCCTCTGGCGCCATCTCGATCCCGCCTGCTTCCACGGCGACCATGCACTGGTCAGCTGGAGCCAGGCCGAGGACGGCGTTGTGGCCCGGTTCGCCGATGGCCGCCAGTGGACGGGCGATCTGCTGGTGGGGGCCGATGGGATCTTCTCCCGGGTGGCGGCCCTGCTCTGCCCGGACCGACGCCTGCAGTACCTGGGGGATCGGGTCTGGCGGGGGGTGGTGACGGACGCGGCCTTCTGCACCGACGGGGATTTCTTCGTCTATGCCCGGGGCCGGGGCATCTACGCCAACTTCTTCGATCTGGGCCCCGACGCCCAGGGCCGGGGGCGCACCCACTGGGGCTTCTTCCAGGAGGAGGAGCTTCCCGATGATCGGGAGACCCGACAGCGGCTGCTGGAGGAAGGGGTGCCCGGCGCCGCCCTCGCCAAGCTTCCCGCCGATGCGGCCGCAGTGATCGCCGCCACGGCCCCGGAGGGGGTGGTGGCTAACTGGTCGTTCGACATCGATCCCCTGCCCGCCCTCGTCGACGGGCGGGTGGCCCTGATCGGCGATGCCGCCCACGCCATGAGCTCCTCCCAGGCCCGGGGGATGACGGCGGGGCTGGAGGATGCGGTGGCCCTGGCGGAACGGCTCGCGCCCGGCGCCGCCGCCACACCCCAGCTGGCGCTGCAGGCCTACCAGGAGGAGCGGCTTCCGATCGTCCACCGCTACCAGGAGCGCAGCCGCCAGGTGAGCCATCGCACGGGACGCAAACGCCCGCCGACGCGCGATACCGCCGGGACGCGGTAGCGGAGCAACACCGAAAGATGTTGTGAAGGTGACAGTTCGGATCTGGCACAGGGGCGAGAATGCCAATCCTGTATACGAGGCAAGACGTGGCGATCTCCTTACCTCAATCCTCCCGGTCGCGCAGCAGCGCCCAGCCGCGCAGCAATGTCCAGACGTGCCGCACCTACCGGCTGGTGGATCAGCAGGGAGATCCCCATCCCATCCTCGACGACCTCTACGAGTCGCTGGATGCCGCCTGGAGCGAGGCGCTCAACTGGTGGCAGGAGGAATTCGGCCCCGTGCAGGGTCCCGTCGGCATCGGCGTGGAGGTGAGCACCCTGAGCGGCGAGTGGCGCACCCTCCGTTACCCGGGCAGCTGATCAGGGGGCCGCTGAGGCGGCCTCAGGCCACCGTCACCCCCTTCCAGAACGCCACCCGCCCCCGGATGTTGCTGGCCGCTTCCTTCGGCTCCGGGTAGTACCAGACGGCATTGGCATTCTCCTTGCCGTCGACGATCAGGTCGTAGTAGTGCGCTTCCCCCTTCCAGCCGCAGAAGGAGCGGTGGCTGGAGGGCCGGATGCAGTCTTTTTCGAGGGCATCGGCTGGGAAGTAGGCATTGCCTTCCACCGTCACGATGTCGTCGCTGCTGGCGATCACCTTTCCGTTCCAGCTGGCCTGCATTGCGGACATCCTCAGGGAGCCCCATCCTGGCGCCTGGCCACCGGCCTCGGCCGACTCACTCACCAGTCATTGGGCTGGTAGATCCTCAGCGTCCCCACCCCCACCGGGCTGGGTACGGGCTCGGGGCCAGCCGGGATCGCCGTCACCTGGAACAGGTAGGTGTCGGCCTGGATGGGGTTGAACCAGGGCCGCAGCGACACCGTGACGGTCGCTCCGGGCGGCACGGGCTCGGGGAAGCTGAGGCTGAAGCGCCGGGCGGCAGGATCGAACTCGGCCTGCACCGGGATCCGGCTCCCCTCGCGACGGGGCACGCCGAGAAAGGCGCGGGTGCGCTCGACGGCAAACGGGAACTGCCAGTCGGCACCTCGGATCTGCTGGATAGTCATGCCGCCGAGGGAGGCCCCGGCCCGCTCATCGAGGCTGAGGGTGAAGAAGTACTCCGCCGGCGACTGGCCCACGTTGGTGGTGTAGCTGGTGAGGGTCACCTTCCAGGGGGCCCGGACGAACTGGGTACGGCCGCCCAGCGACAGGGCTTGGCTGCCCGACTCCAGGGCGTGGCCGGCGGGGACGCCGGCCGCCACGGCCAGGCTCAGCGCCGCCAGCGGCGGCACTGCCCGGCGGAGGCCCCGAAGGAGATCCCGTTGGAGGCCCCGACGGAGACCCCCCAGGGGAGCACGACCCGAAACGCCTGCCATGGCCTCCACCCGCATCAATCTCAACGCTAAGGGCCGCCGCCGTGGGGGCGGCGCGCGGCGGCAAGGAAGGGGGACGGATCCTGGTCGCGGCGATGCTGCACCGGGATCGGTTCCCCCGCCGCCGAGGGATCGGCTGGATCGAGACGGGCGGTGGCCTCCAGGGAACGGCGCAGCAGGCGGGCCGCGTGCAGCGGCATGTCCCTCGGCACGCTGATGCGATCCCGCAGGTAGCGCAGGCCACGGGCCGACCCGGGGGGAGGCGGGCAATCCCGGCCCGTGATCAGCCGGGTGAGGGCGCAGCGCAACGGCCGGTCGAAGCCATCGGATCCGAGGGGATTGCGCGCCAGCAGGGCCACCCGGTGCCGGAGCACCCGGGCCAGGGCCACGGCGGCCGCATCGGCCGGCTCGCTCTGGCTGGTCTCGGGATCGGACCCCGGTGGGGACACGATCGGCCAGGGACCGGCATCGATCCGGTCGGCCAGATCCCGCTGCTCGCCGCTGCCACTGGCATGACAGCCGCCCATCTGGGGAGGCAGGTCATGGGCGTGGGTGTGGAAGTCGCTCTGGGTGCCGAGGTAGGTGGAGCGCTCCTCGAGGGCCCGGAACCAGCGGTCGATGGCGGGATGGCGCTCCCGCAGCAGGTAGGCCTTGTAGTAGGCGAGGCTGGCGTTCATGCGCTCGGCGTAGGGCACGAAGATCAGATCCACCGTGCCCAGCTCCCCGAGCAGAAACGCTCCCGGCTCGGCCTCGAGGGCGCTCGCGAACCGTGCGGCCCAGCGGTCAAAGCCCTCCAGGCCCCGGGCCTCGTCGGCGCCCCCCCGGGAAGGGACGCAGAGCCACTGGCACCAGGCTCGGAACAGCTGACGCTCCAGCTGGCGCAGCGTCAGAACCCGGGACGACTGCATCGCCGCCCCGAGGGGACCGAAGCTCTCCTCGAGGGCCTCGAGGATGCGGTCGCTTTCGGTGATCAGATGGCCATCGAGCTCCAGGGCCGGCAGCATGCCGCTGGGGACCCGCTCGGTGTACCAGGGCTCCTTCCGCCCATAGCAGAACATCGTCACCTTGCTGGTCCGATAGGGAACCCGTTTCTCCTCCAGCCACAGCCAGACCTTCTGGCAGTAGGGGCACCAGGCGTGGTGGTCGCGGTACAGCGTGACCCGGACCTCCGACTCGGCGTGCCCGAAGAGCCGCAGCCGGGCCTGGGGGCTGGTGGGGCCTGCGTTCGGATCGCTCGGCGCCGGCCCGGCGGCCAGGGCCAGCGCGCCCCAGTCCATCGGCTCGGGAGGCATGTCTGCGGGGCCGGCCATGCAGGGGCTTAGGGGCCAATCACCCTAGTCAAGCTGCCAGGGGCGCTGGCTCCGGGGCGCTCGCACCACCCCGGCCGGCGAATCTAAAGTTCACTTCCACGCTTCCAAGCAGCCCCCATGTTCGACGCCTTCACCAAGCTCGTCGCCCAGGCCGACGCCCGCGGCGAATTCCTCAGCCCCGGCCAGATCGATGCCCTGGGCGCCATGGTGGCCGAGAGCAACAAGCGGATGGACACGGTCAACCGCATCACCTCGAACGCCTCCAAGATCGTCACCAACGCCGCCCGCGACCTGTTCGACCAGCAACCCGCCCTGATCGCCCCCGGCGGCAACGCCTACACCCACCGCCGCATGGCCGCCTGCCTGCGCGACATGGAGATCGTTCTGCGCTACGTCACCTACGCGATCTTCACCGGCGATGCCTCCGTGCTTGAGGATCGCTGCCTCAACGGCCTGCGCGAGACCTACCTCGCCCTCGGCGTGCCCGGTGCCTCCGTGGCCGAAGGCATCCGCAAGATGAAGGACGCCGCCATCGCGATCGCCAATGATCGCAACGGCATCACCCCCGGCGACTGCTCCGCCCTGATGTCGGAAGTGGGCACCTACTTCGATCGCGCCGCCGCCGCCGTCGCCTGATCTGCGCGTCCGCCGCGACCATCCCGCCGGGGCCCTGCCCCGGCTTTTTTTGTGACCGTTCACTGGCCGGAGGGCCTGATTGTTCGTTTGGCTACACAACCATGTCACCCAGCCACTGAAGGTGATTTCTGCCTTTCCCAAGGTTCACCCCCCTTTTGCGATGCATGGATCACCGACTGGTGCATCGACGTCATCTGCATTGATGACCTTCGATCGCCTTCGCGGCCGCTTTCTGGCTGGGCTTCAGGATCAACGGCTCAGGAGAATCGCCTTCTTTCTGCTGGCGGTTGGGGCCGGCATCGGTCCGTTGCTCGCCGGCTCGGCCAAGGCGGCCCTGGCCATGGCTCCCACCGATGGAGCCGACACCCTGCTGATGCTGGTGGGTTCGGCCCTGGTCCTGCTGATGACCCCTGGCCTGGCCTTCTTCTACGGCGGTTTCACGCGTCCCAAGAACGTGTTGAACTGCATGATGATGAGCTTCTTCCTGATGGGGCTCATCGGCGTCCTCTGGGTGGTGATCGGCTACAGCCTGGCCTTCGACGTCGGCTTCGGCAGCCCCTTCATCGGTGGCCTGGGGTCGATGTTCCTCCATGGCGTCGGCGGTGAACTCGGCGACCAGCCCCTGGCTGCCGGCTTCCCGATCAGTGCCACCTCCTTCGCCCTGTTCCAGGGCATGTTCGCGATCATCACGCCGGCCCTGATCTCCGGGGCCCTGGTGGAGCGGGTCAGCTTCAAGGCGTGGTTCTGGTTCTGTCTGATCTGGAGCCTGCTGATCTATTCCCCCATGGCCAAGATGGTCTGGGGCGGCGGCTTCATCGGTCCGTTCGGATCGATCGGCGCCATCGATTTCGCCGGCGGCACCGTGGTCCACATCGCTTCCGGCGTGGCCGCCCTCGTGGCCGCCGCCATCATCGGCCCCCGCACCACCTGGCCCAACAGCAAGCGCCCGCCCCACAACGTGCCCTTCATCCTGCTGGGGGCCGGCCTGCTGTGGTTCGGCTGGTTCGGTTTCAACGGGGCCAGCATGTTCGCCTCCAAGACGGCGGGGTATCCCTTCCTCACCACCACCACCTCCGCCTCGGCCGCCCTGCTCACCTGGTGCCTGATTGAATGGTTCAAGGACGGCAAACCCACGGCCGTGGGCGCCGCCACAGGTGCCGTTGCCGGCCTGGTGGGGATCACCCCGGCGGCGGGGTTTGTGTACATGGAGCAATCGCTCCTGATCGGCATCATCACGGCGGTGGCCTGCTTTGCCGCGGTCCGGGTGAAGGCCGCCATCCAGTTCGACGATTCGCTCGACACCTTCATGGTCCACGGCGTGGGCGGCACCGTGGGCGCTCTGCTGACCGGGATTCTTGCTTCCAAGGCGCTTGTGCCTGGCGATTATTTCCCCTTGTCGGCCAAGATCCTTGAGGAATCAGGAAACTTCGGCCTGTTCATCGCCCAGCTCAAAGCCGTTGTCTTCACTTACGGATTTGTTGCTCTGGGAACGGCTATTATTCTCTGGATTCTCGGGGCCCTGATGCCACTCCGCGTCAGCCCTGAAGAGGAAGAGCGCGGTCTCGACTTCGTGGCTCACGGAGAAGAGGCGTACGATCCAATGACCAACTGACGACCAAACCTTCCATGAAAATGATCACGGCCATGGTCCGCCCCTCCAAGGTGGATGCCATCAAGACAGCCCTCGTCGCCCTTGACATCATCGGCATGACGGTCACCGACTCCCGTGGATTCGGTCGCCAGAAAGGCCAGGTCGAGCGCTACCGGGGAACGGAGTTCACCGTCGAGTTCCTGCCCAAGGCAAGGATCGAGATCGTCGTTCCCACCGCCAAGCTGGACGCGGCGATCGCCGCCATCACCCAAGCCGCCCACACCGGTGAGATCGGCGATGGCAAGCTCTTCGTCACCCCGGTCGAATCGGTGATCCGGATCCGCACCGGCGAATCCGGCGAATCCACCCTCTGAGCAGCGGCCGCCGACACCGGCGCGTCCACCGTTCATCACCCGGAGCTGGCCGACGCGGTCAGCTCCTTTTTTGTGGGCACCTGACGGACTCCTGATGGGAAGCCGGCGGACCCTCGGTGGGAGTCCAGTCCGTCTCCCGCAGGCCCCCGCCCCGGCCATCCGCCAGGATTCCATAACCCGCCGCCGCCATCGCCGGCCATGGAGCAGCCCCGCACCCTGCTGATCAGCGGCGCCAGCCGGGGCATCGGCCGGGCGATTGCGGAACGGGCCCTGGCCGAGGGCCACCGGCTCAGCCTCGGCCTGCGCGATCCCAGTGCCCTGCCGCAAGGCCCGCTCCGGGAGGCCGCCCGCCAGGGGGACGACCGGGTGATGGTGCATCCCTACGACGCCCGCGACCCCGGCCAGGCATCGGCCTGGGTGGAGGCGACGCTGGCCCACTGCGGCACGATCGACGGGGTGATCCACTGCGCCGGTCTCTTCTCCCGGCTGGGCCTGCTGTTCGCGCCCGGAGGCGAACAGGAGATCGAGGACCTGTGGCGCGTGAATCTGATGGGTCCCTGGTGGCTCACCCGGGCCGCCTGGCCGGCGCTGGTGGCCAGCGGCGACGGACGGGTGATCACCCTGGTGTCGATGAGCGGCCAGCGGGTGAAGGGCTCCCTGGCGGCCTACCCCTGCAGCAAGTTCGCCCTGATGGCCCTGTGCCAGTCGATGCGCAACGAAGGCTGGGACGCCGGGATCCGGGTGACGGCGATCTGCCCCGGCTGGGTCAACACCGCCATGGCCTCCCAGGTGACGGCCCTGTCGGCCGATGCCATGACCCAGCCCGAGGACCTGGCCGCCCTCACCGCCCAGCTGCTGCGGCTGCCCGCCAGCGCCGTGCCCTTCGAGCTGAAGATCAACTGCGTGCTGGAACCCTGCTGAGGCCGCTCAGATCAGCCGCGAGCCGGAGGCCGCCTGGCGCTGGGAGGGATCGAACACCGCCGCCACGGTGCGGATCAGCCACCGGCCCGCGGCGGTCACCTCCACCAGGCCCTGGCCATCGGCCTGGCTGAGCCGCACCAGACCGTCGTCGGCCAGGTCCGCGAGGGCGGCCCACTCGGCGGCGTAGCGCTCCGGATCGATCGCCACCCGGAAATGGCACATCACCTCGCGGATCAGCTCCCGCCGCTCCAGCACCTCCGGATCACGCACCACCAGCCCCCGCTCCACCGGCAGCTGGCCGGCGGCGATGCTGGCGGCATAGGCCTTGAGATCCCGCTGGTTCTGGCTGAAGAGCCCGGGGAACTGGCTGATCGCCGTGGGGCCCACCCCCAGCAGCTCCAGCTCCCCGCCGGTGGTGTAGCCCTGGAAGTTGCGGTGCAGGCGCCCCTCTCTGGCCGCCACGGCCAGGCTGTCGCCGGAGAGGGCGTAGTGGTCCATGCCGATGGCGTCGTAGCCGCACCCGCCCAGGCGGGCGGCGGCACTGTCCAGCATCTGCAGCCGCTGGCGCTGGCTGGGCAGATCCTCGGCGGCGATTTTCCGCTGCAGAGGGAGCTGCTCGGGCAGGTAGGCGAAGGAGAACAGGGACACCCGGTCGGGGCGCAGGTCCTGCACCAGGGCCAGGGTGGCGTCGAACCGCTCCGGCGTCTGGAGCGGCAGACCGCAGATCAGATCAACGTTGACGCTGGCGAAACCCGCCTCCCGCATCCAGGCCATGGCCCGGCGCAGCTGGTCCACCGGCACCACCCGGTTCACCGCCTTCTGCACCAGGGGGTCGGCATCCTGGATGCCGAAGCTGATCCGGGAGAAGCCCAGGCGGCGCAGCTCCATCACATCCTCCCGGCTGAGGGCCTCCGGATTCACCTCGATCGAGGCCTCCAGGTCGCTCTCCAGATCGAAGTGGCGTTCAATCAGCTCCCAGAGCCGCCGGCGCTCGGGGATCGTCAGATAGTTGGGGGTACCCCCGCCCCAGTGCAGCTGGGCGAGGCGGCGCCGCTGGCCGGAATGGCGGCTGATCAGCTCCAGTTCCGCGGCCAGGGCCTCCAGGTAGGGATCCACCACCTTCGAACCGGCGCCGGTGGTGATGCGGTTGCAACCGCAGAACCAGCAGGCGTTGCGACAGAAGGGCACATGCACGTAGAGCGACAGGGGCGCGTCGGTGGGGCGGGCCAGCTGGGCCTCCAGATCGGCCGAACTGACGCCCCCGTGGAACGCGGCGGCCGTGGGATAGCTCGTGTAGCGGGGCACCGGCCGGTCGTGCTTGAGCAGCAGATCGATCGGGGTGGTGGGACGCGGGGAAACGGTGGCCGCAGGGGTCATGGGGAGGGGAGGGGGACTGGTGGAGCGGAAAGGGGCCGATGGCTTCGGGCGGGGCGGCTAGACGGCGAGGTCGCCAAGCTCCGCCAGCAACCGCTGGGTGTCGTGGAAGGCGACCACCGATTCCTCCAGCAGTTCCAGCTCCTCGTCCTCGCTGAGGTCCATCCGTTCGATCGCGTCATGCAGTTCCTGCTTCAGCTCAGGGATGGGGCGCTGGAACTCCCAGAACTGCAGGGGCGGCAAGCCCTGGCCCGCGAGGATCGCGTTGGCCTGCTCGGCCAGTTGCTGGCCACCGGAGAGGTCGCCGCCGTAGCGCACGTAGACGTGGGCCATGAACCGGTGCGGGGCCTTCTGGGCCAGGCGCTGCAGGTGCTCCAGCCAGATCGCGGCCGCAGCGGAAGCGGGCGTGGCCGGGACAACGGCCAGCCTGGCGATGTCCTGGTGCAGGGCCTGGCTGCGGGCCAGGTCGGCCCAGGGGAAACCCTCGGCTCCCAGGGCGGCAGCGAGCAGGGGACCCCGGGCCTCGATCAGGCCGTAGGCGGGGGCGAGGGCACGGATCAGGGCCGCCAGCTGGCAGGGGTGGGCCTTGCCCGCCAGCAGCGACCGGGAGAAGGCCATGCCCTCGGCCTGGTGGTGGGCGGCACCGATGCGGGCATGGAGCCGACGCACCCGGGGGCCGAAACCCTTGCGGGCGAGCACATCGGCGGGGCCGGCATGGTCGGAGATGGCGACAGGGACGGCGGTGGTCATGGGGGACGGCGCTGGGGGAAAACGGGCCCGGGAGGGGCGCTGTTTCTACGATATAACGGTACTGTTGTTCCATACTTCTATGGAAACAATTTCGTTGCATCCACCGCATCCGCTTTCCACCTCCGTCCCCTCCGCACCCCGCCCCGCCATGTCCACCACCCAGGCCCCAACCGCCGCGCCCCTGCACTCGCTCTCCTTTCTGGTGGCTCCCCTGGGCCAGCTCAGCGGGGACGGCCAGCTGCGGGAACTGATCGAGGAACGCCGCCAGCGCAAGGGCGCGGACGTGGAGCTCTGGTACCTGGGAGAGGATCTGGTGGAGGAGCTGCACCTGGCAGGGGCCTTCCGCCATACCCCTGCGAAAGACCAGGAGCGAACACGGCCAGAGGGGCCCATCGAAGCGATCGTGGCCGGCGACGCGGCGGTGATCACCTGGCTGCAGCTGCGCTTCGGCGGCTGCGCCGGCAGCCTCGCTCTGCCGGCAGGCTGGCTGCAGGAGCGGGCGGGAGCACTGCCGCCCCGGGCGCCGGCCGCCGCCACCGCCACCCTCAGCGCTCGCTCCGGCAGGACTTAGAGGGGGGGATTCCGGCACCGGGGACCACCGGGCGCTGGCTGCGGGGAACACCCCCGGCTGTGGTCCAGGAGCCGTGACAGCGACGCTCGGGGGTGTTTCCGTTGGACTGACGGCCCGATTCCCAGGGTGGAGGCGCAGTGAACCCAACGGCAACGAACCCAACCGCCACAACCCATCCGAGCCACCCCCAGGTCTCCGCCGCCGGTGCCTGATCTCACCCCGGCCGTCGGCGATGCCTCCGCCGCCCCCTTCTGCAACCTGCTCCTTCCCACCGGCGCCCAGGCGCGGGGGCGCACCCTCCCCGGCCGCAAGGTCGTGATCGTGGGCTGCGGCGCCGTGGGCATGGCCTGCGCCGTGGCGATCCTGCATCGGGGCTGCCAGGAGGAGCTGGTGCTGGTGGATGTGGCCCATGACCGGCTGGAGGGGGAGGTGATGGACCTCTGCCATGGCCTGCCGTTCCTCCCCCGCACCGACCTGCGGGCCGGGAGCGTGGAGGAGGAGGGACGGGATGCCGATCTGGTGGTGATCACCGCCGGTGTGGCCCAGCAGCCGGGCCAGTCGCGGCGGGAGCTGATCGAGCGCAATGCGGCCCTGTTCCGCCAGCTCGTGCCGCCGATTGCCCTCCACTGCCCCCGGGCGGTGCTGCTGGTGGTGAGCAACCCGGTGGATGTGCTCACCCACATCGCCGGCCAGCTGAGCGGCTTCCCCGCCCACAGGGTGATCGGCTCAGGCACCGTGCTCGATTCCGCCCGCTTCCGCATGGCCATCAGTCGCCGGCTGGGGATCGATCCCCACGACGTCCAGGCCTGCGTGATCGGCGAACACGGCGATTCGGAGGTGCCTGTCTGGAGCCGGGTGGTGGTGGCTGGCTCCGGGCTGGTCGATGGGGGCTGGGAAGGCAGCCGCACCCTGGCGGATCCTGAGCTTCAGGAGCTGTTCCATGAGGAGGTGCGCCAGGCGGCCTACGAGATCATCCGGCTCAAGGGCAGCACCTCCTGGGCGATCGGGCTGGCCACCGCCGAGATCGTCGAGGCGGTGCTGCGCAGCAAGGACCAGATGCTCACGGTGAGCAGCCGCAGCCACGGCCACTACGGCCTGCCCGATGTCTGCCTCAGCCTGCCCACGATCGTCAACGACAGCGGCGCCGCCGCCCTGGTGCAGATGGCCCTGACCGAGAAGGAGATGGGGCAGCTGCGCCACAGCGCCGAGGTGCTGCGGGGGATGCTCGATGAGGCGGGGTTCTGACCTAGGCCGCCGCCTGCGCCGAGCGGCCCGCCAGTCGCGCCACCAGAGCGCGGGCCTGGGACGGCGGGAATCCCACCGTCTCGATCGCCGCCTGGAAGCAGCCCACGAATTCGCCCACCACGTCGGCGGGATCAATGCCGATGGCGGTCAGGTCGTCGCGGACGCTCTGGAGCATGGCGAGCACGATCGGCAGGGCGCGCTCACAGCAGGCCGCGATCGGTGCGGCCACCTCCGGGAACCAGGCCGCCAGCCAGCGGCCGCCGTACGCGAGGTGTTCGGCCTCATCGGTGAGCACGGCCTGGATGATCGGCGCGGCGAAGGGGTCGGCCACCGGCTGGTAGCAGCGGTAGGCGGCCACGGCGAAGCTTTCCACGATCAGGCACTGGATCACCAGGGCGCTGACGCGGTCGCCGCTGCTCACCGCCTCGCGGAACAGCCGGTGCAGCGGTGAGAACAACCGACGCGCCAGCGGCAGATCCGGGCGGATCCCCAGCTGCCTGCCGCAGCCGGAGAAGTCGCGGGCATGGCGCCCCTCCATGGCGGCGAGACGCAGCAGGTCGTCCCGGTCCTCCGGCAGGAGGCCGGCCAGCAGGCGGAAGTGGCTGTCCGCCAGGCCTTCACCCACGATCACCAGGGCGTTGATGCGGCTGTAGGCGTCGCGGTAGGCGGGGGTCAGGAGGGGCTGGGGCATGGGAGAGGACGCAAGGGAACAGAAGCTGGACCATCCGCTGGTCGAGGCCGCAGGGCAAACCGCAGGCAGCCCGGGCTCATCCCGCCTCCGCCCGCACCATCGGCTGCCAGAACTGCCGCCACAGCAGCCCGCCGAAGCGCAGCCGCAGGCCGAGCTGGTGCAGGGGGCCGGCCCCCTGGCGGCGGGCGGCACCCATCTCCTGGAAGCAGGCGACGAGGCGGTCCCGCAGGGCGATGAAGCCGCCGGATTCCAGATCGAACACCCAGGGGAAGGCCCGGCGGGCCGTGCGGTTGGTCTGACGCATCACCTCGGCGTCGAAGGCCTCCGGGTCCATCCCCAGGATCCGGTAGAACTCGCCGCGCTCACACACCGTGAGGCTGTGGGTGAGAAACACCGACCACAGGAAGAAGCGACTCAGCAACTTGCCGCGCAGCCCCTGGCGCAGGGCCGGCCAGCAGCGGATCAGCATGTTGAAGATGTCGCCATGGCGATTCTCGTCCTGGCACCAGGGCTCGAAGAAGTCGAACAGCGGCGCGAAGTTGCTGTCGGGGTGGGCCTTGAGGTGGCGGTCGATGAGGATGTAACGCCAGTAGCCGATCTTCTCCGACAGGAAGACGCTGTAGAGCACCCAGCTCAGGGGGAACCAGGTGATCGGCCGCTTGGTGCTGAGGCTGGGCAGGTCGATCTCGATGCCCTCGGCCACCAGGGCCCGGTTGAGGAAACCGGCATGGCGGGCCTCATCGCGGGCCATCAGCTGGAACAGCCGGCCCATCTCGGGACGCTGCGACTGGACCAGCCGCCGGGACAGCTCCTTGAACAGCAGGAAGCCGGAGAACTCCGACACGCAGGAGCGCACCAGATAGCTCTCGTAGGCCTCCTTCTCCTCGGGGCTGAGGTCCCGGAGCCGGTCCAGCGGTGCCTTGCGATCGAAGTGGTCGCGGTTGTAGTCCGCCTCCATCTCGGCGAGCATCGCGTCGAAGGCCGGCCGCTGCTGCTCCAGATCCGTGCGGGCCGCCTTGGCGATCTGGGTCGTGTAGAACCGCGGGGTCAGCAGGTCTTCCCGCAGGTGGGGCGCCGCAGCAGGGCTGGAGAGGGTGGCGGTCATCAGGGGGCGACGCTGATTCACGTCATAACGACATCGTGATAGTACGTGATCCACGTGATGCAGACCTGTGGTTTCACGATTCTGTATCAACAGTCTGCGACGCAAGCGTGGTAGCCTCCCACCGCCCCGGGCTTCGCTGCGGTCGATGGAATCTCTGGCCGACTACTTCAAGGTGTTCTCCGAGCCCAACCGGCTCACCGTGCTCGAGACCCTGCGCCCTGGCCCCCTGAACGTCACGGCCGTCGTCGAGAAGACCGGCCTCAGCCAGGCCCTCGTGTCCAAGCATCTCAAGCTGCTCACGATCGCCGGGGTGGTGCGGCGCCGTCCCGAAGGCAGCCTGGTGTTCTATGAAGTGATCGACAAGGGCGTCTTCCAGCTCCTGGCCCAGGCCCGGAAGCTGATGCTCGCTTCCCGCCGCCAGCAACTCGATGCCCTTGCGGCCATCCTCTGACCGTCCCGCCGATCTGCCGGGCGACCTCCCCGCCGACCTGGAGGCCCTCAAACGCGCCCTGGCCGCAGGCCGCCGCCACTTCGCCGGCCTGCGGCTGGGGGACCTCGATGGCGTGGCCCTGGATCTCGCCGACTGCGACCTGCACGGCGGCTGCTTCAAGGAAGGTCGCTTCGGCCATGCCCGGCTGGCGGGAGCGAACGTGGAGGCCGCCTGCTTCCAGCAGGCCCTGCTCTGGGGGGCCGACCTCTCCGATCTCAAGGCCAGCGGCTCCTTCTGGCACGACGCCGACCTGTCGGCGGCCCGGCTGCAGGGGGCCGATTTCGGCGGCGCCCTGATGCACCGCTGCTGTCTGCGGGGGGTGCTCGGGGCCCACAGCCGCTGGCGCTCCACCCGGCTGGTGGAGGCCGACTTCCGCGGCGGCCTCGACCAGCGCACCGACCTGGGCGGGGCCGATTTCCAGGGCGCCGATCTCAGCTTCGCCCAGATGCAGGGGGCCCTGCTGCAGGGGAGTGATCTGCGCGGTGCCTGCCTCTACGGCACCAACATGGGAGGCGCCGACCTGCGCGATGCCGATCTGAGCGGCTGCGACCTGCGGGACACCGATCTCCGGGACGCCATGCTGGAAGGCACCGTGCTCCACGACGCCCTGCTGCCATGACCGACTGCTTCGATCTGATCGTCCTCGGGGCGGGTTCCGGTGGTCTGGCTGCCGCCAAACGGGCGGCCTCCTACGGGGCCTCGGTGGCAATCGTGGAGGGCGACCGGGTGGGGGGCACCTGCGTGATCCGCGGCTGCGTGCCCAAGAAGCTGCTGGTCTACGGCTCGGCCTACCGACACCTGCTGGACGACGCGGCCAGTTATGGCTGGCAGCTGGATGGCTTCCGGCCCGACGCCTCTGTGCTGCTCGCCAACGTGCGCAAGGAGGTGGACCGGCTCAACCAGCTGCACATCAGCCTGCTGGAAAAGGCGGGAGTCCAGCTGGTGCGGGGCTGGGGCCGCTTCGCCGATCCCCATCACATCGAGGTGGTCCAGGGCTCCGAGGCCACCCGTCGACTCCGGGGGGAGCGGATCCTGATCGCCGCCGGCGGCCGGCCGCACCGTCCCAGCTTCCCCGGGGCCGAACTGGGCTGGGTGAGCGATGACATGTTCCTGCAGGAACGCTTCCCGGACCGGGTGGTGGTGGTGGGGGCGGGCTTCATCGCCTGCGAATTCGCCTGCATCCTGCACGGCCTGGGCGTGGCGGTGACCCTGCTGGTGCGGGGCGACCACCTGCTGCGGGGCTTCGACCGGGAGGCCTCCTCGGCCGTACAGGAGGCCATGGAGGCGGAAGGCATCGAGATCCGCTTCGCCCACAGCCCCGCCGCCCTCACCGGCATGCCCGGCGCCCTGGAGCTCACCACCCAGAGCGGTGAGGTGCTGCCCTGCGGCGGCGTGCTGCTGGCCACGGGCCGGCGGCCCTTCCTTGAGGGGCTGCAGCTGGAGTGCGCCGGGGTGGCGGTGGAAGGCCACCGCATCCCGGTGGACGCCGACCAGACCACCAACGTGCCCCACATCCATGCGGTGGGCGACGTGACCGACCGCATCAACCTCACCCCGGTGGCGGTGGACGAAGGCCGGGCCTTCGCCGACACCGTCTACGGCAACAAGCCCCGCCAGGTGAACCACGACCTGGTGGCCAGTGCCGTGTTCAGCCAGCCGGAACTGGCCGGGGTGGGGCTGAGCGAGGAGGCGGCGATCGAGCGCTTCGGCACCGACGGCATCCGGGTGCACCGGGCCCGCTTCCGTCCCATGGCCCAGGCCCTGCCGGCCCGGGGCCCCCGCGTGCTGCTCAAGCTGATCGTGGAGGCCGCCACCGACCGGGTGGTGGGCTGCCACATGGTGGGCGAGCACAGCGCCGAGATCATTCAGATGGCGGCGATCGCCATCGGCATGGGCGCCACCAAGGCCGACTTCGACCGCACCATGGCTCTGCACCCCTCGGTGGCCGAGGAGTTCGTCACCATGCCCGGCTGATCGGGCACAAGCGGATCAGAGATCGTCTTCGACGCCCGGCTTGATGGTGCAGTCGGAGAGGGGGTAGCTGACGCAGAGCAAGGCGAAGCCTTCGCCGATCTGGTCATCGTCGAGGAAGCTCTGGTCGGACTGGTCGACGCTGCCGGAGAGGATCTTGCCGGCGCAGGTGCTGCAGGCTCCGGCGCGGCAGGAATAGGGCAGATCAATGCCCTGCTCCTCGGCCGCGTCGAGGATGTAGGTGTCGTCGGGACAGCTGAAGGACTTGCCTCCTTCCAGGCTGATCGTGAAGCTCGCCATGGTGCCGCAGGAGGACGATCAGGAAATCCTTGGGGAACCTGGAGCAACGGTGTGTATCGCAGCCAACAGCGTCTGCGAGCGGGGACACGGGTGCTTCAGGACCCGGCGCCGCCCTGGGAGTCGCCGGGGAAGCCCCAGGCCCGGCGGAGTCCCGGGTCGGACAGTTCCCAGGCATGTTCGCTGGCCACCACGGCGGCCCGCACCCCTTCCCCCGTCAGCCCCCTGGCCGCCCGGCAGCTCTCCAGCAGCTGGCGGAACCGCAGGCTCTCCTGCAGCAGCCGCTCGACCCGCTCGGCCCCCCCGGCGCTGGCGAGCATCGTCGGTTGCCGCGCGCAGAGTTCAAGGGTCTCGATGTGCTGCTCCAGCCAGGCGTCCTCGTAGTGCAGCATGGCGTCGCTGCAGCCCTCCAGGCGGGCGGCGTAGAGCGTCAGATGCTCCTCCAGCACGGCAGGGTCGCCGGAGCGATCGACCGGGGCCGGAGCGGTGGAGCGGTCATGGAGCCGCTGCATGATCTGACGCAGGTAACTCATCGGCGATGGCCTTGCGGCACGCGAGCGGTGGGTGGGGTCAGACGGCGGCCAGGCCCCGTTCGTTGAACACACCCTCGAACAGCACCGAGCTGAGGTAGCGCTCACCGGAGTCGGGCAGCACCACCACGATCGTGCGGCCTTCAAAGGCCTTCTCCCTGGCGAGCCGCAGGGCGGCCACCGTGGCGGCGCCGCAGGAGATGCCGGCCAGGATCCCCTCCTCCCGCATCAGGCGGCGGGCCATGGCCACAGCCTCCTCGTCGCTGACGGCCTCGACGCGGTCGACCAGGCTGAGGTCGAGGTTGGCGGGAACGAACCCGGCGCCGATGCCCTGGATCTTGTGGGGACCGGGCCGGAGATCCTCACCGGCGATGGTCTGGCGGATGACGGGGCTGTTGAACGGCTCCACCGCCACCGACACCAGCGGCTTGCCGAGGGTGGTCTTGATGTAGCGGCTGACGCCGGTGATGGTGCCACCGGTGCCGACCCCGCAGACCAGGGCATCGACGACACCGCCGGTGTCCGTCCAGATCTCGGGGCCGGTGGTGTCGTGGTGGATGCGGGGATTGGCCGGGTTCACGAACTGCTGCAGCATCACCCAGCGGTCCGGTTCGGACTCCGCCAGCTCCCGGGCGGCGGCGATGGCCCCCCCCATCCCCAGCCGCCCCTCGGTGAGCACCAGATGGGCGCCGTAGGCCGTGAGCAGCTTGCGCCGCTCCAGGCTCATCGTCTCCGGCATGGTGAGGGTGAGGGGGATGCCCCGGGAGGCTGCCACGAACGCCAGGGCGATGCCCGTGTTGCCGCTGGTGGGCTCGATCAGTTCCTTGCCGGGCCCCAGCAGACCATCCTTCTCGGCCTGCCAGATCATCGCCGCGCCGATGCGGCACTTGACCGAGTAGGCCGGATTGCGGCCCTCGATCTTGGCGAGCACCCGGGCCCCACATCCCTCCGTGACGCGATGCAGCTCCACCAGCGGGGTCTGCCCGATGCTGAGGCTGTTATCGGCATGGATGGGGCTCATGGCGCTCCCTGTGGATCCGGTCCATGGGCACCTTAGACAGCGCTCGCTCGCAGGGGACTGTCAAGCAGCTGGGGCACGTCGTCCGGGCGACGTCGGCCCATACGATCGCCCCCGTCGGATGCAGCGTCGCCAGGGGTGAAGACACCGGTCCCCGGGATCCATGGACCCATTGCCCTGTTGCTGCTGCTGCTCTCCATCGCCGTGGTGACCGTGGTGATCGACCGGGGCCGCTACTGGTGGAGCTGGTGGCGCGGCCGAGCCTCCAGGCGCCAGCAATGGGAGCGGGTGCTGGCCGACCAGGGCGGATCGGCCGCCGGGCGCCTGCTGGAGGACTGGGAGCTGGAGATGCGGTTCGGAGAACCTCTGCTGCAGGCGGCCGTCGTGCTGGCGCCGCTGCTGGGGCTGGTGGGCACCGTGCTCGGTCTGATGCAGGTGCTCGCCAGCCTGGGCCCCCAGCTGTTGCTGCCGGCAGGGGCCAATCTGGCCGGGTTCGGCCAGGTGCTGCTGAGCACGGCCCTGGGTCTGATCCTGAGTCTGATCGCCAGCACCGGCCTGTTCGCCAACCAGTGGCTGCGGCGCAGCCAGTGCCTGCGACTGCAGCGCCTCAGCCGTGCCTGGGCTGGTCCGGCATGAACCACGCCCTTGCCGCCCTGGTGGGGTTGACCCTGCTGCTGTGCGGGTCGGTGGCGGCCCTGGCCGACCTGGCCCGGCAGCGACAGCCGCGGCTTCGCCCCCCGGGGGGCGAGTCCCTGACGGGCGCCCTCTGGATCGTGCAGGCGCCCGGCGATCGCTGGTTCGTGAACGGGGAACCCGTCTCCCGCGGCCGACTGCCGGGCCTGCTGAGCTCCCAGCCGGCCGGCAGCGAGATCCACTTCCTGCCGGCGGCCCGCCTGCCCCTGGGCGAGGTGGCCCGCTCCCTGGCCCACCTGCGTTCGATCAGCCCCCAGCCGGTGGGGCTGGCCCTGCCGGAGGCGGGGCCATGAACGTCGACATCGACGACGCCCCCCGCTGGGGGCCCCCCCTGGATGCCGCGGCCCTCGGTGCCATGGCCACCGGACTGGCGCTGCTGACCCTGGCCCTGGTGCTGGTGCCCCAGCGGCTGGCCCAGCGGCCGGCGAGCCAGGGGATCGTCAGCCTGCACCTGGGCGCCGACGGCCGGCTGCGGCTCTGGAACCAGTCCGTTCCGTCCGCTCAGCTGGCCGCCGTGCTGAAGGGTCTCAAGGACGGCCCTGGCCAGCCGACCCTGCGTCTGATCCCCGATCCTGATGTGCCCTGGGGATCGGTGCAGCAGCTGATGGAGCGCCTGGGCCGTACCGACCTGCCCCTGGAGCTCCAGCTGCCATGAAAGCCAGCCTCCCCCGCCCGTGGCTCTTCCGCCTGCAGGCCCTTCCCCTCCCCCGCTGGCGCCATCTGCGGCTGCCCCTGCTCGGGGCCCTGGCCCTGAACGGGCTTGTTGTTGTGGCGGCCCTGCGTCCGCCCGCCAGGACAGCACCCGCCGTGGCGACCCCGCCGCCGGATGACACCCCCGAACTGCTGCGGTTCAGTCGCCAGCAGGCCCGCGAGCCTTCCCTGACGGCCCTGCCCCTGCCGCCGCTCAGCTCCCTGCCGCCGCCCCCGCCGATGGATCTGCCGTCGCAACCACGCCGCGGGGCCGCCGGCCCCCGGGGTGGCGATGCCGGCACGGCCCCGGCCCGGGAGCGGGCGGCGGCGGCCACCCCGGCG
>CALRKA020000015.1:0-57165 GCA_943367815.1 Tabrizicola sp. YIM 78059
GGTGAGTCAGGTGGTGAGGAGGGAGCTGGAACGGAACTGGAGGAGGAGCTGCGTTGTCTGTGGGAGGAGGTGCTGGGGGTGGAGGGGATCGGTCGGCACGAGAATTTCTTTGAGGTGGGAGGCCACTCGCTGGCCGCCGCGCGGCTGGCCGGGTTGATCGAGAAGAGATTCGGCATCGCCTTCCCCCTTGCTTCGCTGTTCCACGCCCAGACCATCGCCGAATCGGCCCTCCTGCTGGGGCGGCAGACCGATGCCGATGCCGGTCCCGGTGCCGGTGCCGACGGTGGCAGCGCCCTCGTTCCCCTGCAGCCGCACGGCAGCGAACCACCGCTGTATGTGGTCCATGGCTACGGGGGGGACGTGTTCTGCTACATCGAACTGGCGCGCCAGCTCAGGCCTGGCCGTCCCGTCTATGGCCTGCAGGCCATCGGCATCGACGGTTCGCGGCCACGACAATCCAGCGTGAAGGCCATGGCGGCCACCTACGCAGAAGAAATCCTGGCGCACCAACCGCAAGGTCCGTATCACCTGCTGGGCCAATCCGCCGGTGGCTGGTATGCCCATGCGGTGGCATCTGCCCTGATCGAACGCGGCGGAACCATCGGCATGCTGGCGATCCTCGACAGTGGACCCACGGCCTGCATCCAGCCAAGGCTGCGGAGCTCCCTGCTGCTTCGAAAGGCTCTGCGCCAGCTGCCGTTCTACCTGCAGCAGCTGTTGCGAAGCGGTCCGCGTTCGTACGCCAGGTTCCTCGCCCAGCGCTTCGCCAGCCTCGAGGCCCAGCTGAAGGCCTACCGGCGACCAACCGGTGGCCAGGGTGATTACTTCACGCGACTGCACAGCACTTACTGCCCGCAGCCTCTGCCCGTGGCTGTTCAGTTGTTCAGCACCCCGTACGACGCTCCCTTGAAGCAACGGCTCTGGCGGGCGTTTGCCTGCGGTGGTGTCAGGACGGAAATCCTGTTCGAGCGTCATTACCAGTATCACCACGATGAGTACGCCCCTGAACTGGCGGCCGCCCTCAGCAGGGCGCTGGCCTCGATCGAGAATCCGTCCCTCTGATCGGTCGCCCTGATGGGTCGCCAGGCCGCGCGCGGCCATGGCGCAGGGTTCGGGGCATGGAGCAGGATTTCCGTTCCCGCTTCCGGTCATGTCCAGGGTTCCGTCACCGGCTCCCGGCGCTGCCGACGCCGCCGAAGCCGTGGCCGCCGCCCTCGAGCGGCTCGCCCCGGTGGCCGCCCGCCGCACCGCCGCCGTGCGGCCCCGCCTGGCGCGGGTGCTGGAGGCCTTCGCCGCCGAACGCCTGGGGGTGCATCACTTCGCCTCGGTCAGCGGCTACGGCCACGGCGACCTGGGCCGGGAGGTGCTGGATCGGGTCTTCGCCCGGGTGCTGCAGGCCGAGGCCGCCGCCGTGCGGCTCCAGTTCGTCAGCGGTACCCATGCCATCACCGCCGCCCTGTTCGGGGTGTTGCGGCCCGGAGACCGGCTGCTGGCGCTCACCGGCCGCCCCTACGACACCCTCGAGGAGGTGATCGGGCTGCGGGGTTCGGGCCAGGGGTCCCTGGCCGAGTTCGGCATCACCTACGACGAGCTGCCCCTCACCGCCGATGGTGGGGTGGACGAGGCGGGCCTGGAGGACGCCCTGGCCCCGGAGACCCGGATGGTGCTGATCCAGCGCAGCTGCGGCTACAGCTGGCGCCCCTCCCTCTCCGTGGCCACGATCGGGCGCCTCTGCGAGCGGGTCAAGGCGCTGCGGCCGGACTGCGTCTGCTTCGTCGACAACTGCTACGGGGAACTGGTGCAGGACCAGGAACCCACCGCCGTGGGGGCTGACCTGATCGCCGGCTCCCTGATCAAGAATCTCGGCGGCACCATCGCGCCGACGGGGGGGTACGTGGCGGGCCGCCGGGAGCTGGTGGAGATGGCCTGCTGCCGGCTCACCGCCCCGGGCATCGGCAGCGAGGGCGGCACCGGCTTCGACCAGTACCGCCTGCTGTTCCAGGGTTTGTTCCTGGCTCCCCAGATGGTGGCGGAAGCCCTCATCGGCGCCGATCTGGTGGCCGAAGTGTTCGCCGGCCTGGGCTACCCGGTGAACCCCGCCGCCGGGACCGACCGCAGCGATGTCATCCAGGCGGTGCGGCTCGGCCATCCCGACCGGCTGATCGCCGTCTGCCGGGCGTTCCAGCAGTGCTCCCCGGTGGGGGCCTACCTCGATCCGGTGCCGGCTCCCATGCCCGGCTACGCCAGCGACCTGGTGATGGCGGGCGGCACGTTCATCGACGGCAGCACCAGCGAGTTCTCCGCCGACGCGCCGCTGCGGGAGCCCTGGGTGCTCTATGCCCAGGGCGGCACCCACCATGGCCATGTGGCCCTGGCCCTCGAGCGGGCCCTGGCCGCCCTGGCGTCCCTGGCGCAGGCAGACTGAGGCCTGCACCTCCGCATCGCACCGGCCTTGGCGCACACTTTCCCCGACGACTGCCGCTACTCCGAGAGCCACGAATACGTGCGCCCGGAGGGTGACCTGGTGCGGCTCGGAATCAGTTCCTTCGCCGTCGATCAGCTGGGGGACATCGTCTTCGTCGAGCTGCCGGCGGTGGGGACCGCCCTGGCGCGGGGCACGAGCTTCGGCAGCGTCGAATCGGTCAAGGCGGTGGAGGATCTGATGGCCCCCGTGAGCGGCACGGTGGAGGCCCGCAACGAGGCCGTCCTGGCCAGCCCCGAGGAGCTCCAGAACGATCCCTACGGGGAGGGCTGGCTGCTGCTGGTGCGGCTGGGGGCCCAGGGCGAGCTCGACGACCTGATGGATGCCGCCACCTACGGGGCCAAGGTGCAGGCGGGCTGATTGTCCTTAGGATCCCGCCACCTCCACGCCGAATGCCCGTGTCCGCCTCCTTCCTGGTCCGGCATCTGGGTCCGGATTCCGAGGATCAGCAGCGGATGCTGGCGGAGCTCGGCCTCGCTTCCCTTGATCAGCTGGCCGCCGAGGTCGTTCCCGCCGACATCCTGCTGACGGCGGACGAGGCCGAGGTCGGCCTGCCGCTCCCCTGCCCCGAGGCCCAGGCCCTCGCCGAACTCAGGGCGCTGGCCTCCCGCAACACGGTGCTGCGCAGCCTCATCGGCCTCGGTTACCACGGCACGGCGACGCCGGCCCTGATCCAGCGCCATGTGCTGGAAAACCCCTGCTGGTACACCGCTTACACCCCGTACCAGGCGGAGATCGCCCAGGGGCGCCTGGAGGCCCTGCTCAATTTCCAGACCCTGGTCAGTGAGCTGACGGGGCTGCCGATCGCCAACGCCTCCCTGCTGGACGAGGCCACCGCCGCCGCCGAAGCGATGGCGATGGCGGCGGCGGTCACGACGCGCCGCGGCGCCCGCCGCTTCCTGGTCGACCGGGCCGTCCTGCCCCAGACCCTCGCCGTGCTCCGCACCCGGGCCGAGCCCCTGGGGATCTCCATCGAACTCTTCGACGCCGAAGCCGCCGCCAACGGCCCCGATGGACTGCTGGGAGAGGATGTCTTCGGCCTGCTGCTGCAGCTGCCGGGGGTCGAGGGCCGGCTCTGGGATCCCTCGCCGCTGCTGGCAGCGGCCCGCTCCGGCGGGGTGATCAGCACGGTGGCCGTGGATCCCCTGGCCCAGGCGCTCCTGGCCCCGGTGGGTGAGCTGGGTGCCGACATCGCCGTCGGCAGCCTGCAGCGCTACGGGGTGCCGATGGGGTTCGGGGGGCCCCACGCCGCCTTCTTCGCCACCCGGGAGGAGTTCAAGCGCCAGATCCCCGGCCGCCTGGTGGGCCAGTCGAAGGATGCGGAGGGGAACCCGGCCCTGCGGCTGGCCCTCCAGACCCGGGAGCAGCACATCCGGCGCGACAAGGCCACCAGCAACATCTGCACCGCCCAGGTGCTGCTCGCCGTGATGGCGAGCTTCTATGCCGTCCACCACGGCCCCGATGGCCTCGAGGCCATCGCCCGTCGCCTGCTCGTCCTGCGCCAGGGCCTGGTGCTCGCCTTGGACGCCCTGGGGCTGCCGGCCGATCCGGGGGCCGGCTTCGACACCGTGGTGGTGCGCACGGCCTCGGCCCCCGCCCTGCGCCAGCGGGCCGTGGCCGCCGGCTTCAACCTCCGCTGCGGGGTCCGTGGCGACGACGGCGCGGCCGCCCTGGCCATCAGCCTCGATGAACTCTCCACGCCCGAGGAGCTGGCCGCCCTGCTAGGCGCCCTGGCGCCGGATGCCGCCAGCGCCGCCGCCGCCCAGGCGGCCCTGCGGGCCGGCCTGTCCACCCTGGAGGCCAGGCCCCTGGCGGAACTGCTCGACGGGGTGCCCCTGAGGGACGGTCCCTGGCTGCGCCAGGAGGTGTTCCATCGCTATCGCAGCGAGACGGAGCTGCTGCGCTACATCCAGCGCCTGGTGAGCAAGGACCTGTCGCTGGTCCACGGGATGATCCCCCTGGGCAGCTGCACCATGAAGCTCAATGCCGCCGCCGAACTGGCGCCGGTGAGCTGGCCGGCCTTCGCCCAGATCCATCCCTTCGCCCCCGCCGACCAGACCGCCGGTTATGGCGCCCTGGTGGCGGATCTGGAGGCCTGGCTGGGGGCGATCACCGGCTTCGCCGGGGTCTCCCTGCAGCCGAACGCCGGCTCCCAGGGCGAGTACGCCGGCCTGATGGTGATCCGGGCCTGGCACCGCAGCCGGGGCGAGGGCCATCGCCAGGTGTGCCTGATCCCCACCAGTGCCCACGGCACCAATCCGGCCAGCGCCGTGATGGCGGGGATGCGGGTGGTGGCGGTGGCCTGCGACGCCCAGGGCAACATCGACATCGCCGACCTGGAGGCCAAGGCGGCCGCCCACGCCGCCGACCTGGCGGCCCTGATGGTCACCTACCCCTCCACCCATGGGGTGTTCGAGACCGGCATCCGCCGCATCTGCCAGGTGGTGCATGACCACGGCGGCCAGGTGTACCTGGACGGCGCCAACCTCAACGCCCAGGTGGGCCTCTGCAAGCCCGGGCTCTACGGCGCCGACGTCTGCCACCTCAACCTCCACAAGACGTTCTGCATCCCCCACGGCGGCGGTGGCCCCGGGGTGGGGCCGATCGGCGTGGCCGCCCACCTGGTGCCCTTCCTGCCCTCCCACCCCCTGGCCGCCGCCACGAGCGGCCAAGCCATCGGCCCGGTGTCGGCGGCCCCCCTGGGCAGTGCCGGCATCCTGCCGATCAGCTGGATGTACATCCGCATGATGGGGGGCTCGGGCCTGCGCACCGCCAGCCAGGTGGCCCTGCTGGCGGCCAACCTGATCGCCGAGCGTCTCGAGCCCCACTTCCCGGTGCTCTACCGGGGCCGGGGCGGCCGGGTGGCCCACGAATGCATCCTCGACCTGCGGCCCCTCAAGCGCAGCTGCGGCCTGGAGGTGGACGATCTGGCCAAGCGGCTGATGGACTACGGCTTCCATGCCCCCACCGTCAGCTGGCCCGTGGCCGGCACGGTGATGGTGGAGCCCACCGAGAGCGAATCGCTGCGGGAGATCGACCGCTTCTGTGCGGCGATGGAGGGGATCCGCCGCGAGGCCTGGGCCATTGAGACCGGGGCCGCTGACCCCCTCGACAACCCGCTCAAACAGGCGCCCCACACCCTGGCCGCGGTCACCGCCGACGACTGGGATCGGGCCTACAGCCGCAGCGAGGCGGCCTTCCCCGCCGGGGAGAGTCAGCGGCAGGCCAAGTTCTGGCCGGCCGTCGCCCGGATCGACAACGCCTTCGGTGATCGGAACCTCGTCTGCACCTGTCCGAGCGTCGAGGAAGTGGCAATTGCTGAACTGGCCGCCTGAGTGTTCCGGCGGTACCTTTTGTCCCCGGGATGGCGCATCATTGCTGTGCCATCACCATTCGGCGATGGCAACCGCCTTTCATTGTCATGGGGTTCATGAACGGCAACGACAGTTCAGGCGGTGAGCCGGGCACGGGGATCCTTTCCCCGGACCTCCCGGAGGCCAGCCAGCGGGTGGACGGCACCAACGTGGTCCGGGTGCCCTTCGGGGTGCGCCGGGCCCGGCGCAGCCGTCCCGAGCGGCCCGACCACTGGGCCACCCTCGTGCTTCCTTTCCAGGCTGGCGGCGGCGGGTCGCCCACGCCGCCCCACGCGGCCTAGGCCCCCCCTTTCAGGGTCCTGCCAGGTTCAGTAGCTGGCGCCGCTGCGGCGCTGGTGCACGGCCGTCGTGGCGGCCGGATCCAGCAGGTCGCCGCTGAGGGCCTCGGCGTACAGCAGCCAGTGGTCGCCGCATTCCATGCGCTGGCTCACCCGGGCCTCCAGCCAGGCCAGGGCGTCGGGCAGCAGGGGCTGGCCGCCGGGACTGGTCTCCAGGTCGAGTCCCGCCAGCCGATCGGCCCCGGGGGGGAAAGGCTGCAGGAACCGCTTCATCGGGCCGCTTTCGCGCCCCGAAGCCAGCACGTTGAGCGAGAAGGCGTCCCCCACGTGCAGCAGGCTCTCGATGGCCCGGTCCTTGGCCACGGCCACGGTGAAGCCGGGGGGGCTGAAGCTGGCCTGGCTCACCCAGCTGGCCACCATCGCCCCTCCGATGGCCTCTGGCCCGTCCCCCTTGCGGGTCAGCACCACGCACAGGGATCCCACCACCCGGCCGAGGGCCTGGATCGGTGGGTTGGTGCGGCTCTCGCTCAGACCGCCGCCGGTGCTGCGCCGCTGGGCCTGGCGATGCTGCTGGCGCAGGCGGCGGCCCAGGGCGGTGCCGGTTTCCTCCAGGGTCCGCAGGGTGGCCAGATCCGGGCTGAACTTCACCCGGATCGGATCGAAGGCGAACTGGAAGCCGCCGTCGCGGAGCTTGGCTTCGAGCAGGTCGATGGCTTCGCCACTCCAGCCGAAGCTGCCGAACACCCCCACCGGCTTGGTCCGGTCGCCTTCGGCCAGCACGGTGCCGAGGGCCGAGACGATCGGCGTGGGGGCATGGCCCCCGAGGGTGGGTGAGCCGATCAGCAGGGCGTCGCAGGAGTGGATCGCCTCCAGCAACTGCTCGGAAGGCGCGAATTCACAGTTGATGCTCTCGACACGCACGCCGCTGCGCGCCACCCCCTGGGAGAGGGCATCGGCGATGGCCGCGGTGTTGCCGTAGGCGCTCGCGTACAGCAGGGCCACCGACAGGCTGGCCTTCTCCTGGCTCTCCCCCCAGCGGCGGTAGTCGGCCAGCAGGCTGCGCCAGCTCTGGGCGATGGCCGGGCCGTGGCCCGGCGCGATCGTGCGGATCGGCAGTTCGTCCAGCCGGTCGACCACCGTCTCCACCTGGCGGGCCATCGGCGCCATCAGGCAGTCGAAGTAATAGCGGCGGTCCTCCTCGGTGCTGGTGCGGTTCGCCTCGGCGAAGTCCTCGGTGCAGAGGTGGGCGGCGAAGAACTTGCCGCTCATCAGCAGCCCCGTGGTGGCCTCGAAGGCGATCAGGCCGCCGGGCCAGCGGGGGGTGGGGGTGGGGAGCAGGGTGAGGACATGGCCGTCGGCGAGGGTGCGGCTCGTCTCCTGCTTCACCACCTCGATCGTCGGCAGGGGCACCGGGTCGGCTGGGGTGGCTTCACTGGCCTGGCCGGGCCGCTGCTGCTCCCAGAGTTCGGCGAGCACCTGGGCGCCCGGATTGGAGGCCACCAGCACCGTTGCCGGCCAGCCCGTCGCCAGCTGCTTGAGTAGGGCGACCCGGTTGGGGTTGACGTGGCCCACCACCACCTTGAGGGGCGCGTCGGCCGGCACCAGCAGGGCCAGCTGCTCCAGGAAGGGGGCGGCGAAGGAGGCCCCCGGCGGATGCACCAGCACCGGGGCGCCGCCGGCGGCGCCCTGCTGGAACAGGAAGCTGTTGGCGGTGGTGCCCCGCTCGAGGCCGTATTCGACTTCGAAACGCAGGCGGCGCGGGCTGAGGCCGCGCAGGCAGAGCAGGCCGGGTTCGACCGGCAGGGTGATGACGCGCCGATCGGACGCGGATGGGGAGGTGGTCATCAGTAGTGGTTGCCCACCTTGCGGTGATGCACGGCCGTGGCGGCGGTGGTGTCAGCCACATTGCCCTCCTCCACCACCGCGTAGATGATCCAGTGGTCAGGGCCTTCCATGCGCTGGGTCACCCGGCAGCCCAGGTAGGCCAGGGCATCCCCGAGGACGGGGCCGCCGGCGGCCACGCCTTCGAGCACGTTGACGCCGGCGAAGCGGTCGGCCCCCGGCGGGAAGCGGCGCAGGAAATGGCGCAGCAGGGGCTGGTGGTTGTCATCCCGCAGGATGTTGAGCACGAAGCGATCGTCCACCTGCATCAGGGCTTCGATGGCCCGGTCCTTGGCCACCGCCACCGTGAGCCCCGGCGGATCGAAGCTCGCCTGGCTCACCCAGCTGGCCACCATGGCGCCGCTGCGGCTGCCGGCCTCGTCGTCCTGCCGGGCCGTGACGATGTAAAGCCCGCCGCTGAGGCGCCCCAGGGCCTTGTCCAGGTCGCCGTCGATGGCCTTCATGGCGGCGATGGTCTTCTCCTTGGTGAGCAGCTGGCCCAGGTCGGTGCCGGCCTCCTCGCAGCGCTGGTAGTCGGCGCCGCCGGGCACCTGGCGGATGCGCAGGGGCTCGAACGCCCATTTCTGGCCCAGGTTGCGGAGCTGGCCGGCCAGGGTGTCGATCGGCTCGTCGTTGCCGCCGAAGGCGTCGTAGCAGCCCACCCACTGCTTGGGATGGAGGGCCGCCAGCAGGGTGCCGATGGCCGTCTGCAGGTCGGGATCGGGGGAGGCGGGCCAGGTGGGCACCACCACGGCGCTGGCCTCACCGATCAGGGCGGCGAGCTCCTGGGGATCGGTGCCGCGCAGGTCGACGAGCTGCACCTGGCCGGAGGCCTTGCCGACGCCCCGGGCGATGGCCTGGCTGAGCCGGTCGCAGAAGCCGTACTGGCTGAGATAGCAGACGGCCGCGTAGGCCTCGCCGGCGCTTCGCTGGCCGCTCCAGTCGCGGTAGTCGCCCACCCAGAGGGGCAGGTGCTCCCGCAGCAGGGGCCCGTGGCCCACCGCGATCGTGTTGATCTCCGGCAGCCCCTCCATCCGCTTGAGCGCCTGCAGCACGCTGCGGGCGTTGGGGGCCATCAGGCAGTCGTAGTAGAAGCGGAAGTCCGGGGCGATGGCGCCGGGGTCGACATCGAAGAGGTCGTCGGAGCAGTAGTGGAGGCCGAAGGCATCGCAGGTGTAGAGGATGCCGGTGCCGTGGTCGAAGGAGAAGATCGTGTCGGGCCAGTGCAGGTTGGGGGCACTGAGGAAGCTGAAGCGATGGGCCACACCGCTGTCGGGATGGACGCCCAGGTCGAGCTCGTCGCCGCTCTTGACCGCCCGGCTGCGGAAGGGCCGGTGCACCTGGTCCTGGAGGAACTGGATCGCCACCTTGGAGCCGACGATCTCGATGTCCGGGTGGCGGTCGATCAGATCGCCGATCAGGCCGGAATGGTCCGGTTCGGTGTGGGAGACGATCAGGTGATCGATCGCCGTGGGCTCGATCAGACCCTCGAGCAGGGGGATCCAGGTGTCGCGGAACTTGGCGTGGCTGGTGTCCACCAGAGCGGTGCGCTCGCCGCGCACCAGGAAGGCGTTGTAGGTGGTGCCGTTGCGCAGGCCGAACTCGATGTCGAAACGGCTGCGGTCCCAGTCGAGGGAGCGGATCGCCGTGGTGTCGGTGGCGATCGGTTCGCACTGCAGGCTGAGCCGGGAGGCGGCGGCCCCCGGCGGGGACGGCA
The DNA here is from genome assembly GCA_943367815.1 of Tabrizicola sp. YIM 78059. Lineage (GTDB taxonomy): Bacteria > Cyanobacteriota > Cyanobacteriia > PCC-6307 > Cyanobiaceae > Cyanobium. The sequence continues at coordinate 9,733 of CALRKA020000015.1, forward strand.
GGGTGGTCGGGGCGCTGGCGGTGCTGCTGCTCATCGGGTCAGACTCCTTCCGCAGACATAAGACTGTAGGCATCGCGGTATGGATTTCGGTCTGTTAGACACACCGCGGGTATCCCGAAGAACCCCTGAGAATGGTCAGAAACAGTTCGAGGCCGAGTCGATAGGTGGCCACCGGAGACCTGGAACGGTTTCGGGAGTCCTTTCGGCGCCTGGAGAAGCGCCTGGAGGAAGCCTCGCGTTCCGACCGTTACAAACCTCCGACGGGCCTGGCCACGGCCCGCCTCCATCTTGAATCCATGCGACCCGCCGAAGGGGTGTTCGCCGAGGTGCTCGACCTCAGCGCCGATGGACTGAAGATCGCCATCGAGGCTGGCCACCAGCCCGCCGTCGGCCAGCCCTGCAGCGTGGTGGTGGGGGATGGGGAGGGAGAGACCTACGACCTTCAGGGCACGATCCGGTGGATCGAAGCCACCAGCTACATCTCGGTGATCGGCCTCTCCCTCGATTCCGCCCAGCGCCTCGAGGCCTGAGGGCCTCAGTCGGCCACCTTCACGCTGACCGTCGTCAGCGACTGCGCCTTGGGCGCCGTCACCGTCAGCAGGCCATCGCGGTAATGGGCTTCGAGGGCGTCCCGCTGGATGCCGCCGGGGAAGCGGAAGCTGCGGCTCCAGGTGCCGTAGCGGATCTCGCTCAGCAGTGGGGCGCGTCGGCGGCCGTCCGCGGCCGGGGCCTCGCCCTTGCCGGCCTCCGGGGCAGTAGCGGAGGGGGTGGTGGGGTTGGCCGACGGCTGGCGGCGGCGCTCGGCACTGATGATCAGGGAGCGGTCCGTGGCCTTCACGTCGATGGAGGCGCGGTCGACGCCGGGGAGTTCCAGGGCGATGGTGTAGGCCGTCTCGGTTTCGTGGATTTCGGCGGCGGGAACACGCTCGGCCGTCTGCAGCTGTTGCTCCAGCCGGTCGAACAGATCGAAGGGGGAGGGATGAAGCGTGCGCATGGTTGGTGCTTCCGAAGGGAGCGACGGGGATGGTGGGGTGAGGAACCACCCGCCCGATCAATGTGCCCGCCTTGCCTGTGGACTTCGAGGGGGAGAACCGACGGCCCAGGTTCGGTCCCCCGGACCGGGTTCGGCCCCTACGCCAGCGGGGGCGGAGAACCGGAACGGGGCGGCTCCAGCCACCACCAGCGACCGAAGGCGGCCGCCTGGCCGCAGGGCAGACCGCCGCCATCCCGCAGGGTCCACAGCCGGGCGTTCTCGATGCGGAAGCGGCGGCCGTGGCTGTCGATGCGGATGCCGCCGTAGCCCTCGAGGGCCTCGCCCAGCCGGGCCCGCTCCAGGGCGAGGGCGCGGCTCTGCCGTTCGGCCGGCTCCGCCGTGAGCCGGGAGGGCAGGCCCACCATGGCGGCCCAGGGGCGGCGCCACAGCACCAGGGCGGCCCGGTTGGCGTAGATCAGGCGCGGATCGGCGCCGCCGTCATGGGCCAGCACGACGGCGGCGGCCACGAACAGTTCCTGGGCCGCCTGCAGCGGTGAACGGTCGCCCGAAACGCCGGCGAGCAGCGGCCGGCCGAAGGACCGCCGGTGGCCCTCGGTCAGGCGACCCGCGGTGGCGATGGCGTCCTGGCTCAGCCAGGGGGGTGGTTCCGGCGGTGGAATGGCTCGGGCCTCAGCGGCGGGACTCGTGGTCGTCGGGCATCATCATCCGCATGGCCGCGTCCAGCTCTGGCCGGGTCTGGTGCCGCCGACCTGCGAAGGACGAGAGCAGCCGGCCGGAGAGCACGTTCTGGAGCAGGGTGGGCTGGGCCGCGAAGCGCTTGCCGATCGCGGCAAAGCTGCAGAAGAGCAGCACGGCGGCGAGGACGTTCCTGGCCAGCTGCACGAACCAGTCGTTGAGCCGCTTCATGCCCAGGGCATCGGCGCTGTTCTGATAGCGCTTGATGAAGGGATTGAGGTCGTTGCTCAGCCTGGCCTTGACCGTATCGAGGGGCAGGTCAATGGAGGGGGGAAGGTTCGGGGCCTGGCCCGGCAGCAGCCGCATGGCCCGGAGGATGTCGTCGTAGGAACGGGCGCTTTCGATGGCCCTGGTGGTGGCGATGTAGGCGTTCAGCTCCCGGGTGTCGTTGGCCTTGAACCGCCGCAGCAGGCTGATGCCGCTGTAGATCTGAAGGGGAACCAGCAGCAGGAAGCCGAAGGCGATCCAGAAGCTGAGGCGCCGCATCAGCACCACCCGGCCTTCGATCGTCTTCGAGCGGGGATCGATCAGCCTGGCGAGCATCAGCAGCACCGCGCCGACCATGGCGATGGCCCCCGAGGCGAGCAGCTTGTCGCCCACCGCCTGGAGCCAGAGGGGATCGATCAGGCGCACCGGCCAGGCTGAGCCCAGGAGCCCCACCAGGAACAGAGCGAACAGCAGGATGGCCCCCCAGTGGAGAACGATGGCGACCTCCTCGGCGTAGTTCTCGGAGATGGGCCGTTCGTGGGCTCCCGGACCGCGCTCGGCTGTGGGCTGGGGGCCGGTGTGGGGTCTCATGGGCGTCGGTTCGGGCATCAGGCTTTGCTGGAGTCAGGTTGTTCGATGGGCAGCAGGATGACCAGGGGCCAGCCATGAAAAAGCCCGGCGCACGGCCGGGCTCTAGGCGGATCTGCCGGCAGGGGTGGATCAGCCCTGATGGAGGTTGGCCGTGTGGATGCGGCGACGCAGCTTGCGGGAGAAGCCGAAGGCGGCGGCGGCGCCAAGCACGGGCAGCGGGCCGGGAACCGAATCCGTTGGGCCGGGAGTGGGATTCACTTCGCGGATCAGTTTCTCGGTGATCGCCCTCTGGAAGTCACCGAAGTCGTCGGCAGTCTCGACAAAGCCTGCCTTGGCGGGTGCGTTGGCCGGTGTGATCACATTGTTCGACAGGAAGGTGCTGGCGTTCGAGCCAATACCCAGGCCATTGATGATGATGTTGCTGGCTACGGCCTGAGCCCTACGGTTTCTAGAGCATTGGGAGATGCTGCTCGTGTCATTGCAGGCCTCCACATTACCGGCACCATCCGTGGAGATGTCGATGACACGACCGTTGGCGCGCGTTGTCTCGAAGAGATTGTTGTTAATTTCATTGATCGCAGCGAGCATGCCGCAATCGATACAGGTGGTTTCACCAATCACTGACTCTGAAACGCGGCCCATGCCGTTGAGCGCGGCGATGAAGCTGTCCAGGGACGTCTGATCGGTGATGTGGGTCCAACCGACCGAGAGGGAGGGAGCAGCAATGCGGGACCATTGGCCCACGGCAATCGCCAGGCCGTTCCGACCGGGAGCGAACGTTTCAGCGATCTTCGTCTGGACAGCGGCGTCCTGGAACGCGTTGACGTAACCCTGCTTGTAGGTGTTGAACTCACTGTTGCTGATGCTGCCCGAAACGTCCAGCGACAGGAACAGCTCCTGGAAGACGTTGGTGGCGGCCTTGGACTGCTGGGCGCCGCCGAGCAGGGTGATGGCGATCGCCGCTGCGGCCGCTCCTCCCCGGAGGAGGGGCTTGAGGGTGGTTCTCATGGCGGAAAGGGTGGGGGGACGGTGTGGTGTTCCGGGATTCCGGAACCTGCCTGAATTCAGGCAGTGCACAGGGCCTCCGAGGAGGTGGGCGACCAACGACCGAAACTTAGCAGGAGATGAAAGAACATTCACCCGATACCCATAAACTTAGCAATTCCTTAAAACTGCCTCGGCTCCGTCCCTCAGGATTCGCTGTCGTTGCCGGTGGCCATCGCCCGCACCATCGCCTGCTGGGCCATGGCCGTCCCGTGGTCCTTGAGCCGGTCGAGGAAGAGCCGGTTGGCCTCCGGGAAGCGGGGCTCCTCCGCCAGGGGCAGGGGGCCGGCGCCATCAAGGCCCGATTCCCCCTCCATGGCCGGCGTGATCACCACCAGATCGGGGTCGAGGGGGGCGTCGTAGCGCCACCAGCGGGCCGGGTCGGCGATGGCGGGATGGATCGGATGGGGGGCGTGCTCCAGGGGGGCGGCCACCCCCTCTCGGCGGCGCTTGGCCAGGTCACCCAGCAGCTGGCTGCGGGTGCGGCCCCGCAGCTGGAAGAGCACGAAGGGGTCCTCGCTGAAGCGGTCCCCCATCAGGTAATAGACGGCGCTGATGTGCTTGCAGGGGTTGGCCTTGTCGGGGCAGCTGCACTCGCTGCGCACCTCCTGGAGCTTGAACGGGAACAGGCGTTTGCCGCTGGCGGCGAAGGCCCGCTCGATGTCGGCGGGCATGATCCCGGCCAGCAGCTGGGCCGACCAGCGGGCCTTCTGGCTCAGGGCCTCCAGCACGTAGCCCCAGTCCTCGTCGTTGAGCACGTCGAGCCAGAGCTTCACCTTGTAGGGGTCCGGGTCGGTGCCCTGCACCCGGGCATGGACCCGACGGCCCTCGAAGCGGATCGAGACGACGTTGCCCTCCCGGGCGTAGGTCCAGGCGCGCTCCAGGCGCTTCTTGAACCGATAGGAGTGGATCAGCTCCATCCACTGTTCCACCCACCAGGGCTGCTGCCCCAGGCCCTGCTGGCCCAGTTGCGTGGTGATGGCGCCGGAGGCGCCGGGGAAGGAGCTGGTCATGCCGCCGGCCTCACGCCGCCCATCCTGACGCCTGCCGGACCCACTGGCCTAGGTTGTCCCGACGCAGGGCGTGGAGTCCTTGAATCGCATCACGTTCGGCGCCGGCGACGGTTTTCACAGTCTTCTGAGGGCAAGGGTTCAGGATCACTTCGAGGCCACCGGGAAGGAGCGGCGCGATGCGCCGGCCATGGTGGTCAAATCGGTCGTGATCCTGGCCTGGTTCGCGCTCACCTACGGGCTGCTGGTCTTCCGCGTCGGCAACGCCCCGGGGGCGATCGCCCTGTCGGCCGTTCTGGGCCTGGCGATCGCCGCCATCGGCTTCAACATCCAGCACGACGGGGGCCACGGCGCCTATTCCCGCCATCGCTGGATCAACCGGGCCGCCGCCATCACCCTCGATCTGCTGGGCGGCAGTTCCCTGATCTGGGCCCACAAGCACAACGGGCTGCATCACACCTTCACCAACATCTCCGGCCACGACGACGACATCAACCTCGGCCTGATCGGCCGTCTCTCCCCCGATCAGCCCCATCGCTGGTGGCACCGCTGGCAGCACCTCTACCTCTGGCCCCTCTACGGGATGCTGCCCATCAAGTGGCAGTTCTTCGACGACTTCGCTGATCTGGCCAGCCGCGGCCGCGGCGACCATTCCCTGCCCCGCCTCACCCCCGCCGACTGGCTGGTGTTCCTGGCCGGCAAGGCGATCTTCTTCTCCCTGGCGTTCGTCATCCCCCTGCAGTTCCACCCCGTCGGCGCGGTGATCGCCTGCTATCTGGTGACGGCGATGGTCCAGGGCGTCGTGCTGAGCGTGGTGTTCCAGCTGGCCCACTGCGTGGAGGAGGCCGATTTCCCTGTGGCCGACCCCTCCAGCCCGGCCATGGGTCCCTGGGCCGGCCATCAGCTGGCCACCACGGTGGACTTCAGCCGCACCAACGGCCTGATGAGCTGGTTGCTGGGGGGCCTCAACTTTCAGGTGGAACATCACCTGTTCCCCCAGATCTGTCACGTTCACTACCCCCAGATCTCCGCCATCGTCGAGCAGACCTGCCGCGAGTGCCAGGTTCCCTTCCGCAGCCACCCCTCCTTCCTGGCCGGTGTGGCCTCCCACTACCGCTGGCTGCGTCGGATGGGCCAGCCCCCTGCGGTGCCGGCCCTGCCCGTGCTGCTGCCGGTGATGGGGAAGACGGCGGAGCTCGCCCATCCATCGGACGCCACCCTGGCCCGCCGCTGAGGCCCGCCGCTGAGGCCCGCCGCGCCGCTCCGCTCAGCCCTCCTCCAGGGCCACCAGGTCTCTGAGCTGGCCCACGTCGAAGCCACCCAGCCATTCCTCACCGCTGCCGACGATGTCGGCGGCCAGCCTGGATTTCTCCTCGATCATGCGGTCGATCTTCTCCTCCACCGAGCCGCTGGTGATGAACTTGTGCACCAGCACCCGGTTGGTCTGGCCGATCCGGTAGGCCCGGTCGGTGGCCTGGTTCTCCACGGCCGGGTTCCACCAGCGGTCGATGTGGAACACGTGGCTGGCCCGGGTGAGGTTGAGACCGACCCCCCCGGCCTTGAGTGACAGCAGGAACAGCTGGGGGCCGCGGGGATCCTCCTGGAAGCGGTCCACCATCGCCTGGCGGTCGGTCTTGCTGCTGCCGCCGTGGAGGAAGGGCACGTCCTGGCGCCAGCGCTGCTCCAGGTAGACCTTGAGCAGGTGGCCCCATTCAGCGAACTGGGTGAACAGCAGGGCCCGGTCGCCCGCCTCGATCACCTCCTCGAGGATCTCCTCCAGCCGCAGCACCTTGGCGCTGCGGCTGGCGAAGCCGCTGTCGACCCCGCTCTCCTTGAGGGCCAGGGCCGGGTGGTTGCAGATCTGCTTGAGCCGGGTGAGCAGGGCGAGCACCTGGCCATGGCGCTGGCCCAGGGGGGCGCGGGCGATGGCGTCGAGGCTCTCGTCGACCGTCTTGCGGTAGAGCTTCGTCTGCTCCGCCGACAGGCCCACCCATTCGCGCAGCTCCACCTTCTCGGGCAGGTCGGAGATGATCGAGCGGTCGGTCTTGAGCCGCCGCAGGATGAACGGCCCGACCCGGGCCTTGAGATCCCGCAGGGAACTCATGTCGCCGTAGCGCTCGATCGGCAGCCGGTAGCGCTGGCGGAAGAAACCCTCCTCCCCCAGCACCCGGGGATTGAGGAAGTCCATCAGGGCCCAGAGCTCGCTCACCCGGTTCTCGACCGGGGTGCCGGTGAGGGCGATGCGGAAGCGGCCCTGCTTGCCCGGTCGGCCCAGGTCGCGGGCCGCCTGGCTCTGCTTGGCCGCCGGGTTCTTGATCGCCTGGGCTTCGTCGATCACGACGCCCTGCCAGTCGATGCTCTCCAGCAGTTCGCTGTCGCGCTGCAGCAGCCCATAGCTGGTGAGCACCAGATCCACCCCGTCCAGGGCCTTGGCCAGCTTCTCCGGGGTGGACGGCCGGCGGGGACCGTAGTGCTCCCGCACCTCCAGATCCGGCGTGAAGCCCGCCGCCTCCCGCTTCCAGTTGGTGAGCACGGACGTGGGGGCCACCAGCAGGACGGGGCGCTTCAGCTCCTGCTCCACCTTGAGGTGCTGCAGGAAGGCCAGCAGCTGGACCGTCTTGCCCAGGCCCATGTCGTCCGCCAGGCAGGCCCCCTGGTCGAAGCGGTGCAGGAAGGCCAGCCAGCCCAGGCCCCGCTCCTGGTAGGGCCGCAGCTGGCCGGCGAAGCCCTCCGGAGCCGGCAGGGGATCCGGGGCCTTCTGCTGGTGGTACTGCTCCAGAACGGCGTGCAGCCGGGGACCGGCGGTGAACCGGTGCACCGGCAGCCGCATCAGGGTGTCACCGTCGCTGGCGGTCAGCCGCAGGGCATCGTCGAGGCTGAGGTTGGGATCGGCGGCGCAGAAGCGCTCGGCGTTCTTGAGATCACTGGGCCGCAGCTCGATCCAGGCCCCCTTGTGCTGCACCAGAGGGCTGCGCTTGGCGGAGAGGCGCTCCAGGTCCTTGAGGGTGAGCGTGACCCCACCGATCATCAGCTCCCAGGTCCACTGGAGGCTTTCCCCCAGGGAGAAGCCGCGGGAGCGGTCCGGCAGCTCGGCCTCGATGGCGAGCCCCAGCCGGCTGGCCAGGCCTCCACTGAGGCTGGCCGGCAGCACCACGCCCACCCCCACATCGCGCAACTGGACGGCGGCGGTGCGCACCAGCACGAAGGCCTCGGCCGGGGTGAGCTGCATGGTTTCCGGCGCCGCCGCATCAAGACCCCGCCCGATCGGCTCGAACACCTGCAGGGCCCGGCCCAGCCCCTCCAGGAGCAGCTGGCCAGGCTCGGCCACGTCCACTTCCCCGAGCTGGAGCCGGCCGTCGCCCGCATTCCAGACCGTGCGGGCCGGCATCCGCAGGCTGGGATCGGCCTCCGCCTGCAGGGAGAAGCGCAGCTCCCAGAGATCTTCGCCCTCTTCAGGAGTGAACAGTTCCAGGCAGGCCCGGGCCGGGGCCACCCGCCCCGCCACCGCTTCGCGCCAGTGGTGGGTGGCCACCGCCAGCCGCTCCCGCTCCTCCTCGTCCAGTTCGAGCCGGCCGGGTCCGGGGCCGAGGGCCTTCTGCCAGGCCCCCAGCAGGGGATCGAGACCCTCGGCGGGGGGCCGGAAGCCGGCGCGCAGCTGGCCGTCGAGCAACGCCTCCAGCAGGCTGGCCACCCGCAGCCGGCCGCTGCCGGGTCGGCGGCAGGCCAGCCCCCCCTCCCCCGGCGCTCCGGGGGCCATGGCGCACGTGGCCACCTGGGGCAGCCGGATGGCCAGTTCCTCCAGCCGGCGCCGGTCCCCCTCCCGGTTGAGCAGGGGCAGCCAGCGGGCCCGGTCCTCCTCCACCTGGGGCAGCCAGCGGCCCCGGGCGATCAGGCTCAGGGCCCAGCGCTCCAGATGGCTCCACCAGCGCAGGTCGTCCGCCAGGCCGGGGTCGTCACCGGAGAGGGGCAGCCCCGCGAGCCATTCGCCCGCCCCCGCCGGATCGAGGGCCAGGCCCTCCACCCGCCAGGGCCACCACTGCACCTCCTTCGGGACCGGTTCGCCCGCCTGCAGCGGCAGACCGCTCCAGGCCGCCAGGCCTTCGCTGGCCGCCTTGCGGCGGCCCCGGGCCCCCTGGCTGCGGCTGGGCAGGGTGAGCTGGGCCTCCGCCGGCCGGAAGGCCTCCGACCAGAGGCCATGGTCATCCAGCCAGGCGCCCAGATCGTCGACGCTGAGGGACAGGGGGTGGTCGGGAACGGTGCGCAGGGGAGCCACCGGTGTGGCGACCCTCCAGGTGTCGGCCCAGAGCAGCAGCCGGCCCCCGGCCCCTTCCGGCGGAAACAGCCAGGTGGCATGGAGCAGGCTCATGGCCGCAGGGCGGGCAGGAGGCGCTGGGCGGCCTGCAGCAGCAGGGCGCTGCCGATCAGGGGAAGCCAGAGCGGCAACCAGCCGCGCAGCAACTCCATCATCGCGCCGACCGCTCCGTGGGCCAGGGGCTGGTGCAGGAGGGAATGGATCTCCGGGACCGGCAGGGCCAGGGAGGTGACCGCCACGGGCCCCCCGAGGCTGCGGATGCCGCAGACCGCCCCCACCAGGCCGGCGGCCAGGTGATCGTCATCCGGATCGACGCGCTGGAGGTGGAAGGCCAGCAGGCCATAGAAGAAGCCGCATCCCGCCGATCGCAACCCACTCTCCAGGCCGGCCGGCAGGCCGATCAGGGCGGCGGCGAACCCGCCCAGCAGCGCCCACGACAGGGACTGCAGCCGCAGACGGGCACGGGAATCGTCGGACGCCTGGGTCAACGGCAAGGCCATGGCGATGGCCCGATCATGCCTGGCCACCGGCACGCTTACATTATTCAGTGGCCTTGACCAGTCAAGCGGGTCCACCATCACGACCCCACACCGGCCCAACGCCGACCCAGCCCCCACCCACTGCCCCAACTTCTGCAAAGCCGTTGCCCTGACGGCTTTCCGGTGTTTCCCTGCCTCCAGTCACGGTTCACTGCTTCCGGGCAGGTCCCGGACCCCCACCACGGTTGGCCACCACCTTGAGCGCCGCCCATCCGCCACCGCACGCCTCCGACGCCCACCAGGCACGGCGCGCGCTGCCGGAGATGCTCCAGATCGCGACGGCCATCAGCGGTGCGGTCAACCTGCCGGCCCTGCTGCGGCAGATCCTTTCCAGCTCCAGGGATCTCACCCTCAGTGACGCCGGCAGCATCTACCTGGTGGAGGAGGTGAAGGGGGAGAAGCAGCTCTGGTTCACCGCCTTCCAGAACAGCTCCCTGGCCGCCGGCGACACCGGCATCGACGCCAGCCTGCTGGATGTGCGCTTCCCGATCACCCCCGAGCGGCTGGTGGGCTGGACGGCCCTGCACGGCGAGGTGCTCAACCTCCCCGACGTCTACGCGATTCCCGCCGACCGTCCCTACAGCTTCAACGCCGAACTGGATCACCGCATGGGCTACCGGGCGGTGTCGATGCTGGTGGTGCCGCTGCGGACCATGGCCGGCGACGTGGTGGGGGTGATGCAGCTGATCAACAGGAAGCGGGAGCCCTCCTCGCTGCTCACCCCTGAAACGGCCCCCTCGCTGGTGCGGCCCTACGACGCCGGCGACCAGCAGCTGATCGAGGCCCTGGCGGCCCTGGCGGCCGTCTGCGTCGAGCGCACCCAGGCCCTGGAGGGACAGCAGCGACAGATCGATTCGATGATCGCCCTGCTGGCGGGGGCGATCGATGCCCGCAGCTCCCACACCGGCCGCCACTGCTCCCGGGTGCCGGAACTGGCCCTGCTGCTGGCGGAAGCGGCGGAGTCCACCCAGGAGGGGCCGCTGGCCCCCTTCCGCTTCAAGGGTGAGGCGGAGCGCCGGGAGTTCCGCACGGCGGCCTGGCTGCACGACTGCGGCAAGATCGTCACCCCCGAGGCGGTGGTGGAGAAGGCCACCAAGCTCGACGCCCCCGTCAACCGGCTGCACGAGATCCGCACCCGCTTCGAGGTGCTGCTCCGGGATGGACGCATCGCCATGCTCGAGGGGCTGCTGGCCGGTGGTGATCCAGACGCCCTTGAGCGGGAGTACGCCCGGCTGGAGCAGGAGCTGCAGGCGGACTTCGCCTGCGTGGCCCGCTGCAACCTGGGCAGCGAAGGCACCGACCCGGAGGACCTCGCCCAGCTCGGGCGGCTGGCGGAGCGCACCTGGTGGCGCCATTACGACGACAGGATCGGCCTGGGCTGGGAGGAGCAGACCCGGTACAGCGGGCCGCCGCCGCCCCTGCCCGCCCGGGAGTCCCTGCTCAGCGACGCGCCCCACCACCGCATCCCCCGTCCGCCCGAGGAAGTGCCGGAGGCCCGGTGGGGCTTCAACCTGGCGGTGCCGGATCTGCTCTACAACCGCGGCGAGCTCTACAACCTGTCGGTGGCCAGGGGCACCCTCACCCCCGAGGAGATCTACAAGATCCGCGAGCACATGATCCACACGATCGTGATGCTGGAGAGCATGGCCTTTCCCCCTTCCCTGGCCCGGGTCGCGGAGATCGCGGGCGGGCACCACGAAACCCTCGACGGCCGTGGCTACCCTCGGGGACTGGGGGCGGACCAGTTGTCGATCCCGGCCCGGATCCTGGCCATCGCCGACATCTTCGAGGCCCTCACCGCCGCCGATCGGCCCTACAAGCGGGGCATGCCCCTGTCCCAGTCCCTGGCGATCCTGGCCGGTCTGCGGGATCGCGGACGCATCGATGCCGACCTGTTCGAGCTCTTCCTGCGATCCGGGGTCTACCTCACCTATGCGGAGCGCTTCATGACCGCCGACCAGATCGATCCGGTGGATCTGGACGCGCTGCTGGGGCCCCATGGCTGATCAGCACCATTCCAACGTCATCCAGGAGCTGCTCGGGGAGCTTCACGCCTCCTTCGCCGGGGTCCGGGACGGGCGGGTGGCGGATTACATCCCCGAGCTGGCCAAGGCCTGTCCCGACGATTTCGGCATCGTCATCGCCACCTCGGGCGGGCGCATCTATGAGATCGGCGATACCAGGAAGGAGTTCACGATCCAGTCGATCTCCAAGCCGTTCATCTACGCCCTGGCGCTGAAGATGCTCTCCTTCGACGTCATGGCCAGCAAGATCGACGTGGAGCCTTCCGGGGAAGCCTTCAACGCCATCAGCCTGGACCCGGACTCGGGCAAGCCACGGAACCCGATGATCAACGCCGGGGCGATCGCCGCCTCCGCCCAGATCTGTGACGCCCACCCCAGCGGGGCCGTCGATCTGCTGCTGGAGTACTTCGCCGAGCTGGCCGGCCGGCCGCTGACGATCAACGAGGCCGTCTACCGCTCGGAAAAGGAGACGGGCCACCGCAATCGCGCCATCGGCCACCTGCTGCGCAACTTCAACATCATCGAGTCGGATCCGGAGCCGGCCCTCGATCTCTACTTCCGCCAGTGCGCCATTTCCGTCACCTGCCGCGACCTGGCCGTGATGGCCGCCACCCTGGCCTGCCAGGGCCGCAATCCCTTCACCGGCGGGCAGCCGCTTTCCTATGACATCACCGTGCGGGTGCTGGCCCTGATGGGCACCTGCGGCATGTACGACTTCGCCGGCCAGTGGCTCCACGACGTCGGCATCCCGGCCAAGAGCGGCGTCGCCGGCGGGGTCCTGGCGGTGATTCCGGGACGGCTGGGCATCGCCACCTATTCACCGCCCCTCGACGGCTTCGGCAACAGCGTCCGGGGGGTGGCCGTCTGCCGCCAGCTGTCGGCGGGGGTGGGACTGAGCCTGTTCAATCAGTACTACCAGGCCGATGCCACCATCCGGCGCTCCTACCAGGGCTCCCAGCGGAAATCGCGTCGCTGGCGCAGCGAGCGGGAGCTGGAGATCCTGGCGCCCCACCGGGATGAGGTCCGCATCATCCACGTCCAGGGGGTGCTCGATTTCGGCGGCATCGAGCAGCTGGCCTCCGAGCTGGTGCGGCTCAGCAGCGACGTGCGCATCCTCATCCTCGATCTGGCCCACGTGACCGAGTGCCCGATGGAGTCCTCCGGGCTGCTGGACCGCCAGCTCTGTTCCCTGGAGGATCAGGGGGTGGAGATCCTCCTGTCGCGGGCCGGCCGGCTGCCCCTGGTGTCGAGGGCCGGCTGGAACATCACCGAACGGATCGATGCCTACGAGCACCTGGATTCCGCCCTTGAGGCCGCCGAGGAGCTGCTGCTCACCTGGTACGCCCCCGCGGCCGAGGGTGACAGCGGCGACGACGACGACCTGGTGGATCAGGGTGTGCTGGCTGCCCTGGGGGCGGACCACCGCCGGATCCTGGCGGAGCGCCTGGTGAGGCGATCGTTCATGGCCGGCGATTTCGTGATCCGCCGGGGGGATCCCGGCGACGAGCTCTTCCTGGTGCGCTCCGGCTCCTTCGACATCGCCCTCGACATCAAGACGGGCGACGGGCACAGCCATTCCACCCGGCTGGCCACCTTCGGCCCGGGGCTCTGCTTCGGCGAGATCGGCTTCGTGGCCCAGACGCCCCGCACCGCCGACATCATCGCCACCCGGCCGGGTGAGTGCTGGGTGCTGTACCGCAACGCCTTCGAGGACCTCAGCGCCAGCCATCCCGACGTGGTGATCGCCCTGCTCAAGGCACTCACCTGCGACATCGGCGCCAAGCTCAGCCAGACGAGCGTCCAGCTGACGCTGATGGAGCACTACTGAGGCCGGCGGAGCGACCCCGGGCCCCCGTGCTGGGCGATCATGCCTGTCCCAGGACCTCTCCCTGCGTTGTCGTGATGGCTGCTGACCCCACCCGCCCCAGGCCCCGCAGCGGCGCCGAGATCCGGGAGGCCTTCCTCGCGTTCTACGAACGCCAGGGGCACCGGCGCATGGCCAGCGCCTCCCTGGTGCCGGACGACCCGACGGTGCTGCTCACCATCGCCGGCATGCTGCCCTTCAAGCCGGTGTTCCTCGGCCAGGCCACGCCGCCGGCTCCCCGGGCCACCAGCAGCCAGAAGTGCATCCGCACCAACGACATCGAGAACGTGGGCCGCACCGCCCGGCACCACACCTTCTTCGAGATGCTGGGGAACTTCTCCTTCGGCGACTACTTCAAGGAACAGGCGATCGCCTGGGCCTGGGAGCTCACCACGGAGGTGTTCGGCCTCGATCCCGCCCACCTGGTGGTCAGTGTCTTCCGCGAGGACGACGAGGCGGCCACCATCTGGCGCGATGCCGTGGGGGTGGATCCGAAGCGGATCATCCGGATGGACGAGGCCGACAACTTCTGGGCCTCCGGCCCCACCGGCCCCTGCGGCCCCTGCTCGGAGATCTACTACGACTTCCACCCGGAACGGGGCGACGACGGCATCGACCTGGAGGACGACAGCCGCTTCATCGAGTTCTACAACCTGGTGTTCATGCAGTACAACCGCGACGCGGCCGGGGCCCTCACGCCCCTGGCCCGGCGCAGCATCGACACCGGCATGGGTCTGGAGCGCATGGCCCAGATCCTGCAGCAGGTGCCGAACAACTACGAGACCGACCTCATCTACCCCCTGGTGGAAGCCGCCGCCGCGCTGGCAGGGGTCGATTACTCCGCCCTCGACAGCCGCGCCCAGACCTCCCTCAAGGTGATCGGCGACCACAGCCGGGCCATCACCCAGCTGATCGCCGACGGCGTCACCGCCTCCAACCTGGGCCGGGGCTATGTGCTGCGCCGCCTGCTGCGCCGGGTGGTGCGCCACGGCCGGCTGCTGGGCATCGACCGTCCTTTCCTGGCGGCGATGGGGGAGGCGGCGATCGACCTGATGGCCCCGGCCCATCCCCAGCTGCCGGAGCGCCGCGAGGTGATCCTGGCCGAGCTGGTGCGGGAGGAGGCCCGCTTCCTGGACACCCTGGAGCGGGGTGAGAAGCTGCTGGCCGAGGTGCTCGCCGCCCGGCCGGAGCGCATCAGCGGCGACGCGGCCTTTGAGCTCTACGACACCTACGGTTTCCCCCTGGAGCTCACCGAGGAGATCGCCGAGGAGCACGGCCTGACGGTGGATCTGGACGGTTTCGAGGCGGCCATGGAGCGCCAGCGGCAGCGGGCCAAGGCGGCGGCCGTGAGCATCGACCTCACCCTGCAGGGGGCGATCGAGCAGGTGGCCGGCGCCCTCGAGCCCACCGACTTCCGTGGCTACGAGGCCCTCGACCAGGCGGCCTGCGTGCTGGCCCTGGTGGTGAACGGGGAGCCGGCCACCACGGCCACCGCCGGCGATGCGGTGCAGATCGTGCTCGACAGCACCCCCTTCTACGGCGAATCGGGCGGCCAGGTGGGCGACCGGGGCGTGCTGCTGGCCGGGGAGGTGAGCGGGGAGGGCGCCGGCCTGATCGTGGCCATCGAGGCGGTGAGCCGCAACCGCAGCGTGTTCGTGCACAGCGGCCGGATCGAGCGGGGCCGTCTGACGGTGGGCGACGTGGTGCAGGCCCGGGTGGATCGCAGCTGCCGCCGCCGCGCCCAGGCCCACCACACCGCCACCCACCTGTTGCAGGCGGCCCTGAAGCAGGTCGTCGATGACGGTGTCTCCCAGGCGGGCTCCCTGGTCGATTTCGACCGGCTGCGCTTCGACGTCCACTGCCCCAGGGCCCTGACCCCGGCCGAGCTGGAGCAGATCGAGGACCTGGTCAACGGCTGGATCGCCGAGGCCCACCCCCTGGAGGTGGCGGAGATGGCCCTGGAGCGGGCCCGGGCCGCCGGGGCCGTGGCCATGTTCGGTGAGAAGTACGGCGAGGTCGTGCGGGTGGTGGACGTGCCCGGCGTCTCGATGGAGCTCTGCGGCGGCACCCACGTGGCCAACACCGCCGAGATCGGCCTGTTCCGGATCGTCGCCGAGACGGGGGTGGCGGCGGGCATCCGCCGCATCGAGGCCGTGGCGGGTCCCGCCCTGCTCCCCTACCTGCGGGAGCGTGACCGGGTGGTGCGCGAGCTGGCCGACCGCTTCAAGGCCCAGCCCGGCGAGATCCTCGAGCGGGTGGCCCTCCAGGCCGAGGAGCTGCGGGCCAGCCTCAAGGAGCTGGCGGTGGCACGGGGGGCTCTGGCGGCGGCCAAGGCCAGCGCCCTGGCGGAGCGGGCCGAAGGGCTCGGCCCCCATCGGCTGCTGGTGGAGCGCCTCGATGGCGTCGACGGCGCCGGCCTCCAGGAGGCGGCCCAGCGCCTGCAGCAACAGCTGGGTGATGGAGCGGCCGTGGTGCTCGGCGGCCTGCCGGACCCGGCGGATCTGGGCAAGGTGATCCTGGTGGCGGCCTTCGGCGCCACGGTGGTGGCCGCCGGGGCCAAGGCGGGGGCCTTCATCGGCGGCATCGCCAAGCTTTGCGGCGGCGGCGGCGGCGGCCGGCCCCAGCTGGCCCAGGCGGGGGGACGGGACGGGGCCGCCCTCGATGGGGCGCTGGCGGAGGCCCGTCGGCTGCTGGCCGCCCAGCTGGCTGGGGGCTGACGCCCGCTGGCTGAGGCTCAGAAGCGGTAGTTCACCCGGGTGTAGAGCCCCTGGCCCAGAAGCCAGTCGTTCCAGGGGCCCGGGTTGTCGGTGGTGGAGAAGGGCAGGGCCCAGCCCAGCTCCACCGACCAGTGGTTGCTGGCCAGCCAGCGCAGCAGCACCCCACCGGAGCCCACCGTGTCGCCGAAGGTGCCGCCGCTGAAGCTGGTGCGGATGCCGCCGGCCCCGAAGAAGGGGACGAGCTGGAGGGCGCTGGTCTTGCTGTCCCAGAAGGTCCAGACCGCTTCGGTGCTGGCCAGCCAGCCGCTGTCACCGCTGATGAGCTGGCCGGGCAGCCCGCGCAGCCCCACATCGGAGCCGAGGGTGAACTGCATCGAGGAGGTCAGCGGCGCGAAGGCCAGCTGGGCGGCGGTCCGCACGTTGACCTGCCAGCGCGGGGAGACCGTCCAGGAGCCGGAGAGGAAGCCGCCGATGGCGGTGGCCCCACCCGCCGCGATGCCCGCCTCGGCCAGTTCCTGGCGCTGGACGGTGGGGGTCGCCGCGGCGACGCCCTGCAGCAGGTAGGCACTGCCGCTCCAGCTGCTGTGGCGGCCGGCACCGCTGCCGTTGAGGCCGAGGCGCAGGTAGCCGCCGGCGGGGGCGCGGATGCTGGCGGGCACCGAGGCCGGCAGGGCGGTGTCCTGCTCGTAGATGTTGCTGCGGCTGTTGCTGTAGCCGGCGAAGAGGCTCCAGCGCTGGCTGAGGGATTCGCGGAACACCCATTCGAACTGGGCCAGGGCCTGGAACTGGCTGGTGGAGAAGCCGTCGGCCGGGGCCGGCAGTTCCACCAGGTTGCGGCGGCTGAAGCCGATGCCCCCGGTGAGGCTGAGGCTGTCGGTGAAGGGGTAGGTGTAGCTGAGGGAGGCGATGGCCGCGCCCAGCTCGGGGGTGTCGGTGGCGTTGAGCTCGCCGTAGACCAGCAGGGTGTCGCCACGCCGCAGCAGGCTCGGCTTCAGCAGCGTGGCCACGGCGCGGAACTCCCCCGAGCCGCTGGTGCCGTCGTTGCGCAGGGCCAGATCCCCCTGCCAGGGCTCCCGGGAGGGCTCCACGGCAACGCGGAACACCCCTTCGGAGGGATCGCTGCCCAGCCGCGCCAGGGTGCCCCGCACGCTCTCGATGCCCGGCTGCCGCTTGAGCAGCTGCAGCTGCAGTTCCACCGTGGACAGCCGCAGGATCTGACCCCGCAGGGGCCCCAGCAGCCGGCTGACGCGGCGGTTCAGCCAGGGATCGCTGCCGGAGACCTGGATGCCGACCACACGGCCTTCCACCACATCGAGATACCCCGGCGCCGGGTCGCTCACCACATAGACGCGGCTGCTGACGTACCCGTCGAAGACGAGCCTGGTGCTCAGGGCCACGGCGCAGGCCTTGAGACGCTCGCTGGGGGTGGCGATCCGGCTGCATTCGGCCAGGATCGTGCGCACTTCGTCGGGGCTGTAGAGCGTCAGCCCGCGGATCTCCGGCAGGGGGGCCGGTGCCTGGGAGGTGGGGAGCAGGGGGGACGGTCCCGGGGCGCCGGGACCCGTGCCGGCCGGCGGTGGTCCGCCGCCCTCGGGCTGGGGGACGGGAGCGGGGGTCTCCAGGGGGCGGATGTCGACCGGCGGGGCCGGCTGGGGTTCGACGGAAGCGGGCTGCTCGCGCTGGCGGGGGGGTGCCGGAAGGCGGATCGGGCCATCCTGGAGGGGCGGGGCCACCAACTGGGCGAGAAGAAGGAGCATTCAGGGTGGGCCGAGTTCCCGCTCAGAAAGACAGGCTGGTAGCTTGCTGAGGTATCGATGAGATCAGGCGGAGTAACACCTGATGCGTGAATGATGACCCAGCAAGGGGTTCAGCCATCGGCGCCTAGGGAACTTACCTGCTGTGGCGGAGAGTGGGGTCAATCTTGAGTAACAACCGCTACTTTTTGGCCGGTGAGTTGGACGCGATTCGCGCCATTTGTCCGACATGGCTTACGCAACGGCGGCCCCGTCTTGTGCCGCTGGGGCTCACCGTCCTGCTCGGCCTGCTGGCCTCGCCCGCCGCCGCCGGTGAGATCACCGCCACCGGCGGGATCCTCGGGCTCGGCAGTGTGGTCAATGGCCAACTCGGCGGCAGCTGCTTCAGCGGCGGCTGTGCGATCCGGGGGGGCACCTCCGCCGGGGCCAACCTCTATCACCGTTTCTCCGCCTTCGACACCCGGGGCGGGATCACGGGCGTCACCCTGGACGTGGGTGGCCATCGCAACGTGATGGTGGGCGTCACCCACCCCCTGGGCAGCTTCATCGACAAGGCTGTCACCCTGAGCGAGCGGGCGAACCTGGTCTGGCTCTCCCCGGGGGGCCTCCGGCTCAGTGGTGCCGGCACCTTCTCCAACGTCCAGCAGCTCAACCTCTCGACCGCCACCTCGCTGCGGGTGGGCGACGGTCGCTTCGACGTGCTCGGCACCACGGCCGCCGGGGCCGCCTCCCTGGCGGGCGTCCCTGTTCTGGGTCTGGCCGGCCTCAGCACCGATCAGGCCACCCTGGGTCAGCTGGGCCTGTCGGCCCAGGGGGATCTGGCCATCGATGGCGGCCTGCTCACCGTCGATGGGGGCCTGCTGCTGGATGCCCAGGGCGGCCATGTGCTGCTGGGGGGATCGCGGCTGCAGGCCCCCGGGGGCAGCGTGGCCCTGCAGGGGCAGGCGGTGTCGTTGCAGGACACCACGGTGGAGGTCTCCGGTCCGGCCGGCGGCAGCATCCGGCTGTCCGGGGAGCGGGTCTCCATGGCCGGCTCGAGCCTGCGGGCGGATGCCAGCGGGGCCGGTCGGGGCGGGAGTATCGAGGTCCTGGGCAGGCAGCTGGCCGAAATCCAGGGCACCATCAGCGCCCGGGGTGGTCCCCAGGGCGGCGATGGCGGCTTCGTCGAAACGTCGGCCAGCAGGCTGGCGATCTCCACCGCACCGGATCTGTCGGCAGCGCGCGGACGGGGCGGCACCTGGCTGATCGATCCCCGCGATATCGACATCGTTCCCAGCGGATCCGGCGGCGGCCCCCCTCCCGGCGGTTCCGGTGGGGGACTGCCGGGCTCCGCGTCGCTGATCGATGTGGGGCTGATCAACACCGCCCTCAACGGGGGCCAGACGGTGATCGTGGACACAACCGATCCCGCCGGGACCCAGTCGGGGACCATCTCCCTTCTGGCCTCGGTCGAGAAGACGTTCGGGAGGAACGCCACCCTGGAGCTGCGGGCCGACGGCAACATCCTGATCAACGTTCCAGGGGCGGATCCCGCGGCCTTCTCGAACACGTCGGCGCAGGGGAAGCTGGATGTCAATCTCTGGTATCAGAAAAGCGCTGATCCCTCTCTCCCCGTGGGATCGATCAGCTGGCAGAAGGGTGCGGTGGACATCAACACCGGGACCCTGCGGACCATCCAGGGGGCATCGCGGATCGACGGCAACATCGAGCTGACGGGAGCCTTCGAACCGTTCAAGCTCCGTTCTGGCACCGTCAGCACCGGCGAATTCACCTGGAACCCCACAAGTTTCGGGGCCATCCAATTGTCGCGGTTCAATGATGCCAGGCCGGCCATCCTGGATATCTCCAGGCGTTACTTCCAGGGGCCCGGCCGCAATGTCACGGCCTTCTCGACGTCGTTGCTCCAGATCGGCCCTTCGGCCGTGAGCAGCGGCATCGACCGCGGCACGGTCACGGATTTCACCCCCGTCAAGACCACCCTGATCAAGGTCGCCGCGGGGGCGACCCTGGCGCTCAACCAGGCCACGGTCGATGGCCCGAATCTGGCCGTGGCGAGCGGGGCCCAGCTCCAGCTGTCGGGTGCCAATCGGCTGGCGGCCCTCGATAATGCCGGATCGATCCTG
Source organism: Tabrizicola sp. YIM 78059 (assembly GCA_943367815.1). Taxonomy (GTDB): domain Bacteria; phylum Cyanobacteriota; class Cyanobacteriia; order PCC-6307; family Cyanobiaceae; genus Cyanobium. The sequence continues at coordinate 29,647 of CALRKA020000015.1, forward strand.
ATCGCCCCCGGCGCCACCCTTGACCTGCAGAGCGCGGTCGTCTCTCCCGGGGCCTCGATCGTGCTGCAGGGCAACGGTTCGGCGCGCCTCCTGATCGACGGTGTCGCCTTCCGCAATGAAGGAACGATCCAGGGATCCGGCCTGATCGAGGTGGGCTCCGGTCTGGGCACGTTCACCAATGGAAACTCCCTGCTGCCGGGGGCGCCGGTGGCGTTGCTTGATCCGGTGGGGTCGCTGCAGCTTCGCGCCCGCAGCCTCACCCTGGAGTCCAACAGCCAGCTCCTGTTTGATCTCTCCACCGCCGACGAGCTCTCCGTTTTCGGAGAAACCTTTCTCGGCGGAGGGCTTGAGGTGGTGTCGCCGCCGTTCGTGGGGGTCAACACCCCCTTCGGGCTGATCCGGGCCGGCAGCATCACCGGCGCCTTCGACCCGGTCCAGATCGTCCTGCCAACCGGTTTCACACTGCAGGGTGTGGTCATGACGGGCGATCCGCTGTTGCCGGCCACGTTCGGCGGCAACCTGGCGGCGACGCTGCCGCCGCCCTCCGCTCCGACCGATCCTCCCGTCATCCCTCCCGTCACGCCGCTTCCGCCCCAGACCGTCACGCTCCCGGCGACCCCGTCACCGTCCCCTCCGGAGGCACCGCCATCGTCGCCCCCGTCGAGCCCGTCGCTTGTCCTGCCCGATCTCGGCTACCGCATCTTTCCTTCGACCCGGACAACCCCCTTCGGCTCCACCCTGGGCAGCGTCCAGCGGGGGGTGGGCTCCGATGCCCTGGCCGTGAACCTCTCGGAGGCGGATTTCAGTCTCATCGGCGGGACGGTGCCGGTGCCCGGCCCCCTCACAACCACCACCAGCACCCTCTCCCCGGCCCTGGTGGCCGCGGCGATCAGCGACGGGGACCAGCAGCGCACCGAGGACGTGCGCCGGACCCTGGGGGATGTGGGAATGGCCGGGGATGCCGGTGGAACCCTGCGTCTCGAAGAACTGCAGCAGCTGCTCAGCAAGGCCTCCCAGAAGGGGGACAGGGATGACGAGCGCTTCAATCCAGCGGTGCTGATGGTGTCCTTCACCGAGCAGAAGCCGGCGGCCGACCCCGGGCCGAAGCCCGCGGCGGAGAAGGAGCCCAAGGCCACCGACGCCACCGGGACGAAGCCGGCCAATTCGTTCCTCGATCTGATCCTGCTCAGCCGCAGGGGGGAGCCCGTCGGCAAGCGCGTCGAGCTCTCCAGGGAGCGCTTCGGCGACCAGCTGCGGGCGCTCTACCGGCAGCTGGCTCGCCTGGAGCCCCTTCAGGTGGAGAATCCGGACTCCCCCTCCAGGCAGATCCACCGAGCCCTGATCGAGCCTGTGGCCGAGGAACTCCGGGCCAAGGGCATCACCACCCTGGTGATCGTCGCTGACCGGGGCCTCCAGGGCCTCCCCTTCGCGGCCCTCCACGACGGCACCAGCTATTTCGGGGATCGCTACGGCTTCTCCATCACCCCATCCCTCAACCTCACGTCCTTCGGGCCTCCGCGCCAGACCCGGGGGCGGGTCCTGGCGGCGGGGGCCTCGGAATTCGAGGGCCTCAGCCCCCTGCCCCTGGTGCCCGAGGAACTGGCCGGCATCCCCGAGGGGGTCGGGGTCGACCGGTTCCTCAACAAAAGCTTTTCCCCGGAGGTGCTGCTGAGCCGGGCGGCCGACCCGCGCTACGAGCGCCTGCACGTGGCCACCCATGCCGAATTCATGCCCGGTGGCCCCTCCCAGGCGCGCATCTACACCGGCACCGGATCGGTGACCCTGCAGGAATTCGCCCGCCTGCGCCAGCAGCGCAGCGGCAGCCCGCTGGAACTGTTCGTGCTCAGCGCCTGTCGCACGGCCCTGGGCGACAGCGACAGCGAGCTCGGATTTGCCGGTCTGGCGCTGCAGGCGGGATCCCGCAGTGCCATCGGCACGCTCTGGTATGTCGATGATGTCGCCACCTCCGCCTATTTCCTGCAGCTCTATCGCTTCCTCGACCAGGGGATGCAGAAAGCCGATGCCCTCCGGGCCACCCGCCAGGCCATGTCCACTGGCAAGGTGCGGCTGGAAGGCGATAAGGTCATCGGGTCCAATGGCGTTCCGCTTCTCACGGAGTTGAGCCCAACCCAGCGGCGTCGGATTGCGGCCGGCGTGACCCATCCCTACTTCTGGGCCGGGGTTCAGTTGATCGGCACTCCCTGGTGAGGCCTCACTGTCGGGTTCCGTGGTCCTGTTCCCACCCCTGCCTCACCTGACGAACCTCTCCGGTCATCCCGGTTCTTCATTCAGTGCCTGATCTTCCAGCCGTCTTCAACGTCTTTCTGATGCTGGCGATGGCCCACTTCGTCGGGGACTTCGGGCTCCAGAGCGATCGCATGGCCCGGGAGAAATGCCCCGGTTGCGGTGTCACCCTCGGCTGGGGTTGGTGGCTCACCTCCCATGCCGCCATCCATGGTTTTCTGGTGGGAGCGATCACCCAGTCTCCCCTGTTGGGTGTGGCAGAGTGGGTCGTGCATCTGTTGATTGACTTCGGCAAATGCCGACGTCTCTGGAGCCTGTCTTTCGATCAGGCCCTTCACATCATCACCAAGCTCCTCTGGGCCTGGCTGGCCATCCGGCACGCCTCCCCTGGGTTTTGGTTGTCATGAAACGTTGCCGTTAACTGTGCTCATGAAGACAGTGGTCATGCAGAGATCGGTTATTCAGAAATTGATCACGGACCGATGGGCCATGAAGGGAACCCAGCCTGATGGTCGCCCCGGCCGGTCGCGCCGTCCGGGCCTGATGGCCCTGGCGGCCGGCCTCCTCACCCTGGCCCCGCTGGCGGCCCTGGAGCCGCCGCAGGCCCAGGCCCAGAGCGACCTGCGCAAGAGCTTCCCGGGGCGTCGGGTCGGCGGAGGAACCCGCGGTGACTGCTCCAGCCGCCTGCTGGCCCACCTGGTGCCGGCCAGCAGCGTCTTCGCCCCCGGCAAGGACCGTTACCTCGGCCTGCTCGAAGGCCCCAGCGCCTCCCCCAGTCCGCTGGAGGTCACCTTCCGGCCCCTGAGCGGCCGTGGCACCGCCGATGGGTCGATGGCCTCGGGCCAGCGCCGGGTGCTGCCGGCCTCCGGCCCGGGCATCACCCTGATCAGCCTGCCCTCGGTGAAGGTGCCGACGATGTGGGAGTCGAGCTACCTCTGCCCCGGGGCCGCGGCGACCCCCACCCCCGCCGATCCGCTCAACTTCGTGGCCGCCGAATCACCGCCGGCCCTGAGCCTGCTGGTGACGGATGCCTCCAAGGAGGATGGGGCCGTGCAGGCCTCCCTGGCCCGGCTGCGCAGCTCCTGCGGCGCCAGCGTGCCCCGGGAGGAGGTCGGCACCGCCTTCGGTCTGTCCGACCTGATCACGGCCCAGTGGCCCGAGCGGATTCCAGTGCGCTGTCCCGCCTGAGGCCACCCCGCAGTTCCCAGATGCGCAGGGGCTCGGTGCGCCCCTTGACGTTGAGCTCCCCCCAGTCGAGCCACTCCAGCGGCAGGCCCTTGGGCAGCAGATCCAGCGTGCTGGAGGACACCAGCACCCGGCAGAGATTGGTCTGACGCTGCTTCTCGATGCTCTCCAGCCGGGCGGCGCAGTTCACGGCGTCGCCGATCACGGCGTACTCCAGCCGCTCGCTGCTGCCCATCGATCCGGCCAGAACGGCGCCGGAATGGACACCGATGCGCAGTCCCATCGCCGGCAGTCCCTCCTTCTGGAGCTCCTCGTTGAGGCTGTCCACGGCCCGCTGGATGGCCAGGGCGGCATCGATGGCCGCCTTGGCATCCGCCTCCTCGCCGCTGCTCAGGGGGGCCCCGAACACCGCCAGCAGGCCGTCGCCGGTGAACTTGTTGACCATCCCGCCCCGGCGCGTGATCGCTGGGACGAACAGGGCCATGCCCCGGTTCAGCCAGTCCAGCAGCTCCCCGGGACTGAGCCGTTCCGACACGCTTGTGAACGAGCAGGTGTCCGACATCAGCACGGTGACCGGCAGCTGGCGCCCCTCGAAGCGCCCGTCGCTGAGCAGTCCATCGCGCTGGTTCCAGAGCTGGCGTGCCACGGCCGGGGAGGTGGTCTGGCCGAGCAGCCGCTCGATCTGCTGGCGCTGCTTCTGGCTGGAGGCGCCCCGGCGCACCCAGCCCGCACCGGCCATCGCGATGAAACCGGTGAGGGGCAGGCTCAGACCCACCCAGACGAAGTTGTAGAGCAGCAGCACGGCGCCACCGACCATCAGGCTGGCCACCAGCCCCACCACGAGCACGCTGCGGCGCAGCAGCACGAAGGCTTCCCCCAGCACGATCCCCAGCACCACCGCCACCACTTCGGCCACCCGCTCCACCCAGCCGGGCAGCGTGCGCAGGCGCCGCGGGTCGCCGGCCACGCTGCGGTCCATCAGGGCGGCGAGGCGATGGGCATGGATCTCGACGCCCGGCACCAGCAGTTGCTTGGCCCCGAGGGCGGAGCGGGTCTGGGGCACGGGGAACAGGTCCCGCAGGCTTGGCGCGGTGCTGCCGATCAGCACGATGTGGCCACGGATCTGGTCGGCGGGGATCGGCCGGCGGCCGAGCACATCCTGGAGATTCCAGAGGTGGAAGCTGCCGATCCGGTGGAAGGACAGCATCTGCTGGAACCCGGCGGCATCGAGCTGGTCGTAGCCCCCTGACGCGGGATCCAGCCAGGGGCCCGGTTCGCTCCCCTTCTCGAGCCGCTGCCGCAGGCTCCGCTGGCCCTTGCCCACCTCCAGCAGGCGCAGGGGCAGGGAAACAGTGGCTTCGTCCTGCCCCGCCACATGCACCAGATCGCGCCGGATCACCCCGTCGGCATCGAGCACCAGATCGTTGAACCCGCGCCGATCGGCCGGTGTGCCCGGCACCGGTCCGATGGCCTCGGCCACGTTGAAGATCGAGACGAGGCGCGGATTGGTGCGGAAGCGCTCCCGCAGGCAGGCCTGGTCAGGGCCCACCCCCTGGTCGCGGTAGATGTCGAGGCCGATCGCCACCGCCCCGCCGGCGCTCAGCCGGTCGATCGCCTCGCACAGCACCCGGTCGTCGATGGGAAAGCCGTAGGTGGCGAGGTCCGATTCGTCGATGCCGATGATCGTGATCGGCTTGTCCGTGCCCGGCGGCGCCGGACGCAGGCTGGTGATCAGGTCATAGAGCAGCAGGTTGAGGGTTTCGTTGACGGGGCTGCGCTGCAGCGCCAGCAGCAGCAGTCCGGCGGCGGCGTAGGGAACGAGGGAGCGGAGGCCATCCCCCAGATGCAGCGCCCTCAGCCATGCCAGCCAGTCCGCTGCCTTGGAGCCGGGCGGGGTTCCGCTGTCCATCAGGTGCCCTTGAAGGCGTAGAAGAGTCGCCTCATGGTGTCCAGCAGAGCATTCGAGCGTTCCGTGTGCTGTTCGCGGTCGAGGCTCTTCAGTTCCGCCTGGCGCTCCTGGACCATGGCGGCGAAGCGCTCCAGCAGGTCAGGATTCTCGTCCAGCAGGCCACTGATGCTGTCCCGGTCCACCTCCAGCAGCAGGCATTCCTCGGTGGCCCGCACCGTGGCGCTGCGTGGGGCGTCGAGGAAGAGGGTCATCTCGCCGAACACCTCGCCCGGCCCCAGCTGGCGCACGGCCACGGTGTGGCCCGGCTCCAGCTCCTTGAGGATCTCCACGCTCCCCCGCAGCACGTGGAACATCGAGCGCCCCTCGGCCCCCTCCTGCACCACCGCCTCCCCGGGGCCGTAGGCCACCAGGTGGCTGCCTTCCACCAGGGTCTCCAGCTGCTCGCCGCTCAGGTCGGTGAAGAGGCCCTCGCTGGCCAGGGTCTGGCAGCACAGCTGGGGGGAGGGCCGGGCGGGGAGCTGGGGCCGCTCCCGGGAGCGGCGCGGCTGCAGTTCCCGCACCGGGAAGGGAATGCTCTGGCCTTCCCGGGCCAGGGCATACCAGATCTGCTCGAGCAGGTCGCTGCGCAGGTCGCCGATGGCCCCATCCCCCAGCTCCCGCTGCCACACCTGCAGCTCGTAGGCGATGGCGCTGTCCTGGAATTCGTTGACGCGGATGCGGGGGGCGGGCTCCCGCAGCACCCTGGGGTGCTGCAGCACCACCTTCTCCAGCAGGGCCCTGGCCTGGGCGGGCGGCAGGTCGTAGTCGAGGCCGACGCTGAAGCGGTTGCTGACGGCCCCGGAGCGGCCCAGGTTGCGCAGCACCCGTGCGGTGACGAGGCTGTTGGGGACGACCACCAGCTGGCCGTCCATGTTGCGGAGCATGGTGTCCCGCCAGCTCACCCGCACCACCACCCCGCGCACCCCCTGGTCCAGCTCCAGGAAGTCCCCTTCGGTGAAGTCATCCCCCAGCTGCAGCTCCAGGCCGGCGAACAGGTCCTTGAGGGACTCCTGGGCCGCCAGGCCGATGACGGCGGTGAGCACGGCGGAGGTGGTCACCAGCCCCACCAGATCGAACCGCGCCGACTGGCGCACCAGCACCACCGTGGCCAGGGCGCCGCTGCCGAGGGTGAGCAGCTGCATCAGCAGCTGCGGTGGAGGGCGCCACAGCCCCAGGTGGGCGGGCACCTGCAGGGCTGCCCAGAGGGCGATGAGGATGGCGGCGTAGGTGAGCAGCAGGTCGTCGGTGAGCAGCACCCACACCCGGTAGGCCGGTGGCAGCCCCTGCAGCGGCAGCGAGCTCAGCAGGGCCCAGGCGGCGATGGCCAGCAGCGGCAGACGCAGCGGCACCGTCGGGAAGGCCCGGTGGCGGCAGAGGCGGGCCAGCACCAGCAGCCCGGCCGTGGCGGCCAGGGCGCCGATCCAGATCTGCAGCAGGGCCAAGGCGCTCGCTTCGATCGCCCCATCCTGCCGCCGATCCTGGCGTTCGTCCCCGTCGGCGAGCAGGCTGGCCCCAGCCGTTCCCCCTGCCATGCGCCCGATTGTCCTGCGTCCCCTCGCCGTCCTGCTGGGCCTGGCGGCGCTCGGCACCGGGCCCGGTGCCGCCGTCGCCCAGGTGCAGCTGCGCTGTGACGGCACCCTGCTGGAGGCCAGGGGCAGCGCCGAGCGGGAACGGCCCACCCGCCGGCTGTCGTTCTCCCTGGCGCTGGAGGCGGAGGCCCCCACGGCCGACGCCGCTCTCCAGGGCCTGCAGGAGCGGCTGGCGGCGGTGCGCCAGGCCCTGCAGCAGCTGCAGGTGGAGGAGCTGCGGGTCACCTCGCCGAGCACCTGGCAGCGCGAGGCCGATGGTCGCCGGCCGGCGGCGGTGACGGCCAACCTGCAGGTCAGCGGCCGGCTGCTTCCCCAGCGGCTGCAGTCCCTGATCCGGGAGGTGGGGGCCCTCCCCGGGGTGCGGCTGGCGCCGGTGGGCACCGAGGCCGATCGCACCCTGGACGCGGCGGTGCGACGCCAGCTGCTGCGGGCGGCCTACCAGGACGCCCTCGTGCAGGCCCGGGAGGTGGCCGCAGCCGTGGGTCTCAGCCGGCTGGCCCCCCTGGAGGTGCAGATGGACGGCAACGACCTGCGGCCGATGATGATGCGCGCCGCCGCCGCCGACGCTGCCCCGCCGCCCTTCGATCCGGCCGAACTGGCACCGCCGAAGGACCGGCTGGGCGTGATGGTGCGGTTCTGTGCCCGCTGAGGCGATTCCGGCGGCGTCGATGCGTTTCCGGCCCGGTTGAGCAGAATGGGCCATCCGGACCGGAGCCCTGAGCCCATGCGCCGCCACCTGCCGAGCCTCTCGATGGTGCCGATCCTGGTGCTCCTGGTCGGTCCCGCCCTCGGGCCGTTGCCGGTGCGGGCCTCCGAGAGCGCCGTGGTGCAGGAGATCCTCGATGGCAACGAGCTGTTCATCGACGGCAAGACGGCCAAGGTGAAGGAGAAGGCCGTTGCCCCCCAGAAGGTCAGCACCCAGAACAGCCGGGGCCAGATCCGCTTCGACAGCGGCGCCGCCGGCCGCCTCAACCGCTTCGCCCTGCTCAAGCTCGGCCAGGGCTGCTTCCTGATCGAGAAGGGTCAGATCCTGGTCTCCGGCAAGCAGAGCGGCTGCACCCGTTCGGCCCGCCTCAGCGTGCGGGGCACCAACTACCTCCTGGACGTCAGCGAATCGGGGGAGTCGGAGATCTCCGTGCTGGAGGGATCGGTGGAGGTGGAGCCGCTCGCCGACGGGGAACCCACCGGCAAGCCCGCCACCACCGTGGAGGCGGGCCAGAAGCTGCGCCTCTCCCCCGCCGGCGTGGTGCTGGCGATCCTGGGGCTCAGCGTCAGCGACTACAACAGCATCCTCGGCGGCCCCCTGTTCCAGGGCTTCCGGGTGCCGCTGCCCGCCTACGGCTCCCTGGAGAGCTACATCCGCTCCCGGGTGCCGGGGGTGAACCTGCCGGTGCCGATCAGTCCGCCGTCGCTGCCCTTCGGCCTGCCGCGCTTCTTCTGAGCCGGTGATCCGACCCCACCGGCTTCTGTTGACGGCCTTGGCGGCGGCCCTGGTCTGGCCCAGCGGCAGCGTGGCCAGCCCGGCAGCGTCGGCGGTCGTGCAGGAGATCCTCGATGGCCCGGAGCTGTTCATCGAACGCCGCCAGGCCCACGTGCAGGAGCGGGCGTTCACACCCGAGCTGGTCCGCACCCAGAAGAGCCGCGGCCAGCTGGGCTTCGCCGGTGGGGCCGCCGGCCGCCTCAACCGCTTCACCCAGCTGCGACTCGGCAGCACCTGCTTCCTGCTCAGCAGCGGCCAGATCCTGGTGTCCGGCCAGCAGAACGGCTGCACCCGCTCCTCGCGGCTGAGCACCCGGGGGACCAACTACCTGATCACCCTGCTCGACGGCGGCGAGCAGGAGGTGGCGGTGCTGGAGGGCTCGGTGGAGCTCCAGCCCCTCGCTGATGGACGGCCCCTGGCCGGGGCGCCGATCCTCGTGGCGGGGGGCACCAGGGTGCGGCTCTCCAGCCAGGGGGCCCTGCTCGGGCAGCGACCCCTGACGGCGGACGACTACGCCGCCATCCTCCGGGGGCCCCTGTTCGAGGGGTTCACGGCCCCCCTGCCCGGTATGGCGGCGCTGGAGACCTTCGTGGAGCGCCGTTTCCCCGGGGTGATCGCCGCACCGCCCAGGCCGTCCGTCAGCCGTGACCCCCTGGTGGAGACCATCAACCGCTACCGGGCCCAGGGCGGGCGCCCCGCCCTGCAACCCCTGCCGGCGGACCTGGCGGCCCGCAACGCCGCCTATCTGGCCCCGGTGCTGGAGGGGGTGCTGAACAGCCGCGACTGCGACCACGACCGCACCCTCTGGGGGGCGTTCCAGGAGCAGATGGCGGCCTCGGGCAGGCTCATGCCCACCAGTGAGGTGATCGCCTGTCCGATGCCGGCTGCTGCCTGGAATCCGGAGCTGATCGTCTCGCGCTGGATGGGCTCAGCCCTGCACACCCAGATCCTGATCAACCGTCCGAAGGCCCGGGCCATCGACTGCGTGCGCCTGGAGCGCTCCGGCCGGGCCGTCGCCATCTGCACGCTCTGGAGCCCGGTGCCCCGATGATGCCGCGACGCCGCACCTTCAGCGTCCTCGTGGTGGCCGTGCTGGCCTGGGTGGGGGTCAGCTCCGGCTGGCCGGGGCCCCGGATGCGGGTCTGGGAGCGGGGGGTGGAGCAGCAGTTGCTGCTGCTGCGCGGCCCGCGCCGACCGCCGCCGAAGGTGGTGCTGGTCACGGTCGATGACGCCACCCTGCAGCAGGGGGACTGGTTCGAGGAGGAGGGCCGGATCCCGGAATGGGCGAAGGGCGTCGGCAGCCTGCCCTGGCCCCGGGCCACCTACGGGATGGTGGCGGAGAAGCTGCTGCAGGCCGGCGCCAGGGCCGTGGCCGTGAATGTGGTCTTTGAGGGGCCCAGCGGCAAGGGGCCGGCCGATGACGATGCCCTGGAGCTGCGGTTGCGCCGCTACCCCGGCCGGGTTGCCCTGGCCGCCGAGATGCTCGAATCCGACGACAGCCAGGGGGCCGGAGCCCTGACCTTCGTGCGGCCGGAGCACTTTCTGGCGGCCATCGGCGGCACCGGCTCCCTCGGGCTCACCAACATCCTCTCCGGCACCTCCAGCGAGCCGAGCCGCCACCCCGAGGCCTATGCCAGCGGCGTGCTCCCCGCCCGGGGCGCCGAGGGCCACAGCGCCCTCTCCTCCACCCTGCTGCGGCTGGGGGGCCAGCGGAGCCGCCAGGACGACCGGGCCAGCGCGCTCAATTTCTATGGCCCGGAGGGCAGCTTCCGGCGCCTGCCGGCCTGGGAGGTGCTCGACCCCGCACGCTGGAAGACCCATCCCCTGCGCAAGGACGTGAAGGGGGCCCTGGTGCTGCTCGGCCCGGTGGTCGCCCAGGGAACCGATGGCTACCCCACCCCCTTCGGCCCCCTGTCGGGACTGGAGGTGCTGGCCACCGCCACCGCCAACTCGCTGCAGGGGGACGGGCTGCAGCCCTGGCCCCGCACGGCGCCGGGACGGGCCCTGCTGGCCCTGCTGCCGCTGCTGCTCGTGCTGGCGGCGGCCCGGCGCTGGACCGACCTGCGCTGGCGCCTTGCCCTGGTGGTTCTGGTGCTGGTCCTCCAGGGGGCCGTCGTCGCCGTGGCGCTGCAGCAGGCCAACCGCTGGCTGCCGCTGCTGGCGCCCTCCTCGGGCCTGGTCCTGCTGGGCTTGCTCTATGGAGGGGATGCCTACCTGCGGGAGGGGCAGGAGCGGCGGCGGCTGCGCCGCACCTTCGAGCGCTACGTGGCGCCCGGCGTGGTGGCGGAGATCCTCTCCGACCCGGAATCGGCCCAGGGCATCCTGCGCGGCCGGCTGCTGGAGGTGACCGTCCTGATGACCGACATCAAGGGCTTCACGGTGCTCACCAAGCAGCGCAGCGGCGAGGGCCAGAGCGAGCTGCACGTGCTCCAGCTCAACGAGTACCTGGGCGCCATGGTGGAGGTGGTGATGGCCCATGGCGGCACCGTCGACAAGTTCATCGGCGATGCGGTGATGGCCGTCTTCGGCTCACCGGTGAGCCGGGGGGTGGCTGAGGAGGCCAGCCAGGCGGTGCGCTGCGCCCTGGCCATGCGGGCGGCCCTGGCCGGCCTCAACGAGGACTGGGCGCGGCGGGGCATCGCCACCCTCGACAACGGCATCGGCCTGGCCAGCGGCCAGGTGATGGTGGGTCAGATCGGCAGCCCCAAGAGGATGGAGTTCACCGTGATCGGCGACACGGTGAACCTGTCGGCCCGGCTCGAATCGGCGACGCGGAATGTGGACGCGGCGGTGGTCTGCGACGCCCAGACCGCCAGCCTGATCGCGGCCGACCCCGGTCTGGCGGCCCGCTCCCTGGGCCCCCAGGCGGTGAAGAGCCTTGGGGAGGTGGAGATCTTCACCGTCGCCCTCGAGGAACAGGTCGTGGCTGGGGATCAGGCCTCCAGGGAAGGTCAGGCTTCGAGGTAAGTCGTCTGCTCCAGGCTGGCCCGCAGGTGGGCCATCAGGCGACGGGCATCGCTGATGGCCAGGTCGCCCCGGCCGATCGCCTGCTCGCTGGCCAGCCGCAGCCGCTCCAGCAGCAGGTCGGGGTCGTGCTCCATCGCCTCGAGCACCTCGGCGTTGGTGTTGCCCCGCACCACGTGGTCGACCCGGTAGCCGCCGCCGGCCGCCAGCCGGATGTGCACGGCGTTGGTGCTGCCGAACAGGTTGTGCAGGTTGCCCATCACCTCCTGGTAGGCGCCGCCGAGGAACAGCCCGATCCAGTAGGGCTCGCCGGGCCGCAGGCCGTGCAGTTCCAGCAGCGGCTTGACCTGGCCCCGGTCGATGAAGCGGGCGATCTTGCCGTCGGAATCGCAGGTGAGGTCGGCGAAGCTGCCCAGGCGGGTGGGGCGCTCGTCGAGCCGGTGGATCGGCAGCACCGGGAACAGCTGGTCGATCGCCCAGGTGTCGGGGGCCGAGCGGAACACCGAGAGGTTGGCGTAGTACGTGCCTGCCAGCGCCGCCGGCAGGGCCTGCAGCTCCTGGGGGATGGCGGTGCCTGGGGGCAGGCCTTCGAGCTGGCGGGCGATCGCCTGGCAGCTGGCCCAGGTGAGACGCTCGGCCGTGGCCCGCTCCGGCAGGCTCAGGTAGCCGAGCCGGAAGGCGGTGAGGGCGTCCTCCTTGAACTTGAGGGCATCGTTCCAGGCCTCCTGGAGCCGTTCCACCACCGCCCGATCGCCGGCATCGTCCCCTTCGAGGCCCCCCTCGGCGGCGATCGCGGTGATCAGGGCGTGGGTGTCGCGCAGGTTGCGCAGGATCAGCGCCTCCCCCTCGGCCGGCGGCGGCACCGTTTCGCTGTGGCCGCCGGCCCCGAGCACGTCGAACACCAGCACGCTGAAGTGGCTGGCCAGCGCCCGGCCGCTCTCGCTCACCAGCGTGGGCGGGCGGATGCCGTGGGGCTCGCAGCACTCCCGGATCGTGGCGACGACGTCGTTGGCGTAGTTCTGCAGCGAGTAGTTGGTGGAGGCGGCGGTGGCGGTGCGGCTGCCGTCGTAGTCGATGCCCAGGCCGCCGCCCACATCCAGGAAGCCCATCGGCGCCCCCAGACGGGTGAGCTCGGCATAGATCTGACCCGCTTCCTGCAGGGCGTCCTTGAGGACGGCGATGTCGTTGATCTGGCTGCCGATGTGGAAGTGCAGCAGGCGCAGGTCGTCGAGCAGGCCCGCCTCCCGCAGGCGCTCCACCGTGGTGAGCACATCGGGGATCGAAAGGCCGAACTTGGCCCGCTCGCCCACCGAGCTGCCCCAGCGGCCGGTGCTGCGGGCCGAGAGCTTGGCGCGGATGCCGATGAACGGGGCCCCGCCCAGGGCGCTGCTGGCGGCGATGATCCGATCCACCTCATCGGCCTGCTCGATCACCACCACCGGCTGGCGCCCCAGGCGCCGGGCCAGGATCGCCGTCTCGATGTAGCGCCGGTCCTTGTAGCCGTTGCAGATCAGCAGGGCGTCGGGATCGTCGAGCAGGGACAGGGCGATCAGCAGCTCGGCTTTGCTGCCCGCCTCCAGGCCGAAGTGCCAGCGGCGGCCGCTCTCCACCAGCTGCTCCACCACGTGGCGCTGCTGGTTGCACTTCACCGGGAACACCCCCTGGTAGCGGCCGTTGTAGCCGTACTGGGCGATGGCCCGCTCGAAGGCGCCGTGGAGACGCTCGAGCCGGTCCTCGAGGATGTCGTCGAAGCGGATCAGCAGCGGCAGGGACAGGTCGCGGCCCTGCAGCTCCCGCACCAGCTCCACCAGATCGAGGGAGCCGCCGCGGTCGCCGCGGGGCTGGACGATCACGTGGCCCCGGGCGCCCACCCCGAAGTAGGGCTCACCCCAGCGGTCGAGCCCGTAGAGGGCCGCCCCGTCGGCGGCGCTCCAGGCGTCGGCCCGCCCGGAAGGGACGGAGGGCACGCCCGGCGGGCTGGACGGGTCGGCGAGCACCATGGCGCCTGGGAGGAGGGAAGCCGGTCGGATGGAATCTAGGCGTGGCCTTGCGGCGGCCGCCCTGGCCTGGGCGTTGCGGCACCTTCGGGTCACCGACGGGTGCCGATCCACAAGCCTGTACAGGCTGTACGGGTTCCGAGTCGCGCCGGCACAGGAGGGGCAACCCCGCCACGGCCGACCGGGCGCTCCGCTGAAAGGGAGCGGGGTTGCTTGCCAAGCGGCAGCCCCAGCGCGGACGATGGCCCGAACACCTCTCCCTTCCCCATGGCCACCGAACGCACCTTCCTCGCCATCAAGCCCGACGGGGTGCAGCGGGGCCTGGTGGGCGAGATCCTCGGCCGCTTCGAGCGCAAGGGCTTCAAGCTGGTGGGCCTGAAGCAGCTGGTGCCCAGCCGGGAACTGGCCGAGAGCCATTACGGCGTGCACCGGGAGCGCCCCTTCTTCGCCGGCCTGGTGGAGTTCATCACCAGCGGGCCGGTGGTGGCCATGGTCTGGGAAGGCGACGGCGTGATCGCCAGCGCCCGCAAGCTGATCGGCGCCACCAAGCCCCTGGAGGCCGAACCCGGCACCATCCGCGGCGACCTGGCGGTGAACATCGGCCGCAACGTCATCCACGGCTCCGATGCGCCGGAAACGGCCGTGTTCGAGATCGGTCTCTGGTTCCAGCCCTCCGAGCTGTGTGAGTGGACGCCCGCCGACCAGGTGTGGCGGGTCGAGCCCTGAGCGGCCATCCTGGGAACCCTCGGGTCCCCGGGCCATGGTGCTGCGCAGGAGTTTCCGGCCTCCCAGGTCGCTGACGCTGGCGGCCGCGGCCGTGCCCCTCGCCGTGCTCGTCGCCGGCCTGGCCGTGGTCCTGCCTGGGGCCACGGCCGCACCCCGGGTACCCCGGGTGGTGGATGTGCCGTCCCGTCCGGCGTTCGTGACGCCACCGGCGGCATCGGAGCGGCCAGCCCTGGTGGGCCAGGTCCTCGGTCCTTCCACCGTGCTGCGCACCGAAAACCCCGGCCGGCTTCAGGTCCTGCTGGCCGATGGGCGCAGCTTCCGGCTGGGGGGGAACGCCCAGCTGCGGATCGAGCCGACCCTGCTCGACCTGCTCCGCGGCCGGATCATCGCCTGGATCGATCCGGGATCGAAGGGCACCACGCCGCTGCGGATCCGCACCCGGGTGGGCACCGCCTCGATCCAGGGCACCACGGTCTTCATCGAGGCCAGCGCCGACAAGGTGCTGTTCCTGAGCTGGGAGGGGCAGGTGGACGTCCGCGCCGCTGACGGCACCTCCTACCGGCTGACCAGTGGCCAGCGCCTGGAGGCCACGCCCCAGGGCTGGAAGGGTCCCCACCGCATGGATGCGGCAGAAGTGCGGAAGCGGCGGCGGAACAGCGAGCTGCTCAATGGCTTCCAGGCGCCGATGCAGACCCTGCCGGTGATCGAGCGCGAACTCGGCCTCACCCCCTGATGCCCCCCTGGCCTGGCCTGGGGCGCCGGCTCTGGTGGCTGGCCCTGGCACTCCCCCTGCTGGGGGGTCTCGACCGGGCGCCCCTGACCCCCCTCGGCCAGGGGCCGCGGCTGCTTGACGACCAGCTGCTGCAGGCCTTCTTCCTGCTGCGGGGGCCGCGTCCTGCCCCCCCCGATCCGCTGATCCTGGCCATCGACGCCGACTCCCTGGAGCTGGGGGAACTGCTGGCCCCGGCCGAACGCCAGGCGTCGCCGCTGTGGCGCCAGATGGGCCCCTGGCCCTGGCCCCGGGCCCTGCAGGCCCGGCTGGCGGCCCATGTGCTGGAGCAGGGGGCCGCCCAGGTGCTGTTCAACGTCGAGTACAGCCAGCCCAGCCGCTACGGACCCGCCGATGACCGGGCCTTCGCCACCACCCTCGCCCCCTGGCGCCAGCGGGTGCACCTGGCCGTCCATTACGACGTGCGCCAGGAGGGGGGGCTGGAGCAGAGCCGGCTGCGGCTGCCGATCCACCCGCTGGGTGCCCCCGGGCTGACCACCCTGCTCCAATCCCCCCGGGGGGTGGTGGAGGCGGTGCCGGGGCAGGACTGGATCCGCTCCCGGCTGGGTGCTTTCCCGCCCCCCCTGCCGCGGCCGATGGCCTTTCTGGCCCGTCCGGCGCCGCCGCCGCCGGCGCCGATGGGGCTCGACTATCCCGGCCCCGCCGGCACCATGCCGCGGGTGCCGGCCTGGAAGCTGCTGGAGGTGCCGGCCTCCACCTGGCGGGGCCGCACCGTGCTGATCGGCGTCACGGCCCCGGGTCTGGGGGACCTGCAGGAGACCCCCGTGGGACCCATGGCCGGCACGGAGATCCAGGCCGTGGCCCTGGCCAACGTGCTGCAGGGCCGGGGGCTGGGGCGGCTGCCCCTGGCGGGGGATGGGCTGCTGCTGCTGGGCTGGGGCGCCCTGGCGGGGCTGCTGCTGCGGCGCCCCGCCAGTGCCGGTGGCACCCTGCAGCTGGCGCTGGCCCTGGCGGGCGGTGTCCTGCTCGCCGGCTGGGCGGCGTGGACCCTGGCCCTGCTGCGCCTGCCCCTGGCGGCCCTGCTGCTGGCCCCCGTCGCCGGGGGCGGGGTGCGGGCCGTGGGCCAGGGGCTGGAGGAGAGCCGCGAGCGGGCCTACCTGCACCAGGTGCTGAGCCGGCGCGTCTCCCCCACCCTGCTGCGCGACATCCTGCGCAGCCCCGGGCCGTTGTGGAACCAGGCGGTGGGCAGCCGGGCCCGCTGCGCCGTGCTGTTCAGCGACCTGGTGGGGTTCACGCCGCTGAGCGCCGTGCTGGAGCCCGCCGAGCTGTTCGCCCTGCTCAACCGCTACTTCGAGGCCATGGCCGGGGCGGTGCTGGAGCAGGAGGGCCTGCTCGACAAGTTCATCGGTGATGCGGTGATGGCGGAGTTCGGGGTGCCCCGCAGCCGGGGGGATGCCCAGGAGGCCCGGGCCGCAGTGCGGGCCGCCCTGGCGATGCAGGAGCGCCTGGAGGCCCTGAACGCCGAGCTGGCCGCGGCGGGCGCCCCACCGCTGCGGCACGGGATCGGGCTCCATTTCGGCGAAGTGATCGCCGGCAACCTGGGCTCCTCCCAGCGCCTGGAGTTCACCGTCGTGGGGGCGAGCGTCAACGTGACCAGCCGCCTGGAGGGGCTGACGCGCCTGTTCCCCGAGCACCCGATCCTGGTCAGCGGCGACCTGCTGGCGCTGCTGCCGGAGGAGCTGGCGGTGCTGCCGCTGGGGAGCCACCGGATCAAGGGCTGGCCCGTGCCCCTGGAGGTGTATGCCCTCCAGGGGCTGCGGTCTGCGGCGGCCGGGCCTGGCTAGGTCGCCGCCGGGAACGCCCGGCTCCAGTGGAAGGGCGCCAGCAGGGCGTCGCCCGGTTCGCCCGCCCCGGCGCCAGGGCCGGCCGCGGTGATCGCTGCGGCGATCCGCTCCGCGGTGATGGCCGCCAGCAGCACGCCGTTGCGGTGGTGGCCCGTGGCCAGCCAGAGCCCCTCGATCGGTCCGGGGCCCAGCAGCGGTGCGTCGTCGGGGGTGCCGGGTCGGAAGCCCCACCAGCGCTCCATCGGCGGCCACAGGGCAGCCTCCGGCAGCAGGGCGGCGATGCCGGCCTGCAGCTGTTTCTGGCCCTCTGGGGTGAGGCCGTCGTCGAAGCCGGCCTGCGGTTCGCTGGTGGCGCCCACCACCAGCAGGCCGTCCTCCCGCGGCACCAGGTAGGTGCCGGGTCCGAACACGACCCGCTCCAGGCTGGCCCTGGGGCCCTGTAGCGACAGCATCTGGCCCTTCACCGGATGCACCGGCAGCGACGGCAGCAACCCGCCGCTCCAGGCGCCGCAGGCGAGCACGGCCGTGCGGGCGGCGATGGCGTGCTCGCCCCCCTCGGCCCGGCGCAGCCGCACCCCCCGCAGGCGCCCGCCGTCGCCGGTGAGCAGCTCCAGCACCTCGGTGCCCTCCTCGAAGCGCACCCCCAGGGCGACACAGGCCCGCTCCAGGGCGCGCATCAGGCGGCGGCGGTTGTCGATCTGCCCGTCCTGGGCGAACAGCAGGCCCGCCCGCCAGGCGGGTCCGATCCCCGGCACCTCCCGCTCCAGGCCCGCCCGATCAAGGGGCTCGCCGAAGGGGGCCGTGGGGTAGGCCTCCCGCTCGGCCGCTCCGGTGAAGGGGACGACGATGCCGCAGGGGCGCAGGCCGCAGGGGAGGCCGCTGTCGGCCTCGATCCGGGCCACCCAGGCGGGAATGCGCTCCAGGCTGGCCTGGCCCAGGGCCAGCATCGGCCCGCTGAGCCCTTCGGCGTGGGGGGCGAGCATGCCGGCGGCCACGAAGCCGGCCGCCTCGCTGCGGCGGCGGCTGAGCACGGTGGTGGAGAGGCCGAGACGGGCCAGCTGGTGGGCGATGGCCAGGCCCATCAGGCCACCACCGAGGATCAGGATGGGTTCGGCGTCGGGAGGGGGGCCAGCCAGGGCGCTCATCTCCAGCTCGGAAGGCCCCCATTCAAGCGGCCGCCTGCCGCTGCCTAGGATCGCCCCCAGTGCCTCCGGCCGAGCGCGGGGGGCCGACAGCGCCGGCAGGACTCGCGACCATGGCTGAAGCAAAGGAACAGGCTGCCTGGGAGGCCGTGATCGGTCTGGAGACCCATGTGCAGCTGGGCACCGCCAGCAAGATCTTCACCGCCGCCTCCACCAGCTTCGGCGACGATCCCAACACCCACATCGACCCGGTGGTGTGCGGCCTGCCCGGCACCCTGCCGGTGCTCAACCAGAAGGTGCTCGAATACGCGGTCAAGGCGTCCCTGGCCCTCAACCTGCAGGTGGCCGAGCACAGCAAGTTCGACCGCAAGCAGTACTTCTATCCCGACCTGCCCAAGAACTACCAGATCTCCCAGTACGACCAGCCGATCGCCGAGGACGGCTGGATCGAGGTGGAGGTGGCCGAGAAGGGCAAGGAGACCTACCTGAAGAAGGTGGGCATCGAGCGGCTGCACATGGAGGAGGACGCCGGCAAGCTCGTCCACGCCGGCAGCGACCGCCTGGCCGGCTCCACCCACTCGCTGGTGGATTACAACCGGGCCGGCGTCGCCCTGGCCGAGATCGTCTCCAAGCCGGATCTGCGCACGGGCCGGGAGGCGGCCGAGTACGCCTCGGAGATCCGCCGCATCATGCGCTATCTGGGCGTCAGCGACGGCAACATGCAGGAGGGTTCCCTGCGCTGCGACGTCAACATCTCCGTGCGCCGCGGCCCCGACGCCCCCTTCGGTGTGAAGGTGGAGATCAAGAACATGAACTCCTTCTCGGCGATCCAGAAGGCCATCGATTTCGAGATTGCCCGCCAGATCAAGGCCTATGAAGCCGGTGAGCCGGTGGTGCAGGAAACGCGCCTCTGGGATGAGGGCAAGCAGCTCACCAAGAGCATGCGCAGCAAGGAGGGGGCCAGCGACTACCGCTACTTCCCGGACCCGGATCTGGGGCCGATCGAGGTGAGCCCCGCGCAGCGGGAAAGCTGGCGCACCGAGCTGCCCGAACTGCCGGCCGCCAAGCGCCACCGCTACGCCGAAAGCCTGGGGCTCTCGATCTACGACGCCCGGGTGCTCACCGACGAGCGTTCGATGGCCGAATACTTCGAGGCGGCGGTGGCGGCCGGGGGCGACCCCAAGGCCGTGGCCAACTGGGTCACCGGCGACATCGCCGCCCACGTGAACGCCAACCGGCTGTCGATCGCCGAGCTGCCCCTGGGGCCGGCGCAGCTGGCCGAGATGGTGCAGCTGATCGAGGCGGGCACCATCAGCGGCAAGATCGCCAAGGACCTGCTGCCCGAACTGCTCGAGAAGGGCGGTTCGGTGGCGGCGATCGTCGAGTCCCGTGGCCTGGGCATGATCTCCGACCCGGCGGCCATCGCCGCCATCGTGGCGGAGCTGCTGGCGGCCCACCCCGAGGAGGTGGAGGCCTTCCGCGGCGGCAAGACCAAGCTGCAGGGCTTCTTCGTGGGGCAGCTGATGAAGCGCACCGCCGGCCGCGCCGACCCCAAGCTGGCCAACCGGATCCTCAGCGAGCAGCTGAAGGGCTGAGGCCGGGCAGGATCATTCCGGTGGCTTGGGTGGCTCCGCCTTCGGTCTGGCCGGTTCCCCCGGTTTGATGAAGCCTCCGATCTTCTGGAACGACTCTTCAGCAAAGGAGGAATCGCCGGAAAACTCCGGTCGGTTGATGATCCGCAGCTTGTCATCGACATAGCTGATCAGTGTGGCCATGTCGGTACGCGTGGCCAGGTTCAGGGATTTCTGGTCCTGGCTCGTGGCGATCACCGCCGAACCATTGGCCACGGCACTGTCGATGGTTGCGATCAGGTCGTGGGCAAGGCTGTACTTCCCGCTGTAGCTCTCGTAGTTGCTGGCCTGGCCGTACAGCTGGCTGAAGGTCCAGGCCGTGTAGAGCACAAGCCCGGACGTGATGCCGATGTTGATGAAGGCGTTGTTGGATTTCTGCCATCCCTGCTTGCTGATCAGGGCCAGCGAGCTGATGGCCAGGATGCCGGCTGCCGTGCTCAGGGAGAGGGCGCCGTTGCGATGGGCAAAGAAGAACACGCCCACCGTGCAGGCCTGGCGACGGCCCAGATCCAAATGGCGCACCTGCTCCTTGAGCCGCTCCGTCTGGGCCGGTGTGATCGGCAGGGCTCCCGCTGCGCTGGGAAGGAGGCCGAGGCGGGTGCCGATGTTGCTCAGCCGGTTGCGGAGCTCCACCTTTTGCTGCCGGTCCTCCTCCTGGTTCTGCGGCATGGCGTGGCAGATACCCCACTGTCGGGAGAGCCCCGTGATGGCGAAGAAGACGCCCCAGTACAAGAGCAGACTCAGGATTACAAGCCCTGCGCTGATCGTCAGATGCCCCAGCAGGGAGGGATCGGCTCTGGCACCGTCGGCGTCCTGATGGTCGGTGATCAGCCACTGACGCAGCTTGTGGCGTGCGTGGCGCCAGGCCGTCGCCAGGGTCCCCAGCACGGCAGCGCAACCTCTCGCCTGCTTCCCGGATTCAGGCTCCACGGGGACATGAGCTCAGATTCCTACCCTAAGCACCCTGTCCTGTGACGTTAGAGCACAGGGAGAGCGCCGACTCCACCTGCGGCGCCAGGGCCTTCGGCCCGCCGCGGTTGTCGAGCACCACCGTGGCCAGGGCCCGCTTGCGCGCCAGGGGCCACTGGGCCGCCAGCCGGGCGCGGGCCTCCGACTCCGTCAGTCCGTCCCGAGCCATCAGGCGCTGGAGCTGCTGGTCCTCGTCGCAGTCCACCAGCCACACCTCGCTGCACAGCCCCTCCAGCCCGGCCTCGAACAGCAGCGGGATCATCAGCACCACCGCCGGCGCCTGCCGCCGCCGCTCCAGTTCCGCGGCGAAGCGCCGTCGCACCAGCGGATGCACCAGCTGCTCCAGCCAGCGGAGCTCGGCGGCGTCGTTGAACACGATCCGGCCGAGGGCCGCCCGGTCCAGGGCCGGCAGCGGCTCAGCGAACTCCCCCGCCCCCGCCAGCGCCACCTGCGGCCCATGGCGCTCCAGCACCGCCGCCGCTCCGGGGCTCCCCGGCGCCAGCGCCTCGCGGGCATAGACATCCGCATCCAGCACCGGCAGACCGCGCTCGGCCAGCAGGCGCCCCACCGTGCTCTTGCCGCTGGCGATGCCGCCGGTGAGGCCGATGCGGCGCTGGGGGGGAAGGGCCATCGGGCCAGTCTGGGCCGGCCGCTGCCGGCGCCGGGTGCGTGCCGTTTCAGGATGCCCCCAGTGGCCGCATCGCCTTGACCCACCCCTGGACCCCGATCCCCGGAGGCGTCACGGCCCCGGAGGGCTTCCTGGCCGCCGCCGTCACCGCCGGCCTGAAGGCTTCCGGCCGGCCGGATCTTTCCCTGCTGCTGGCGCCGGTGGGGGCCGTCTGCGCCGGCACCTTCACCACCTCGCTGGTGCGGGCCGCCTGCGTCGACCTCTGCGCTGAACGCCTGGCGGCCGGCGGCGGCCAGGCCCGGGCGGTGCTCACCAACTCCGGCCAGGCCAACGCTTGCACCGGTGAGCGCGGCCTGGCCGACAGCCTGCGGGCCACCGCCGAGCTGGCCGGGCGGCTGGGCCTGGCGCCCGAAGAGGTGCTGATCTGCTCCACCGGCGTGATCGGCGTGCCGATCCCGATGGAGGTGCTCGTGGCGGGCCTGGATCCCCTGGTGGCCGCCCTCGGCCCCACGGGCGGCGGCGCCGCCGCCGAGGCGATCCTCACCACGGATCTGGTGGCCAAGGAAATCGCCCTGGAGGCCCACCTGGGCGGCCGCCGGGTGCGGATCGGCGGCATGGCCAAGGGCTCGGGGATGATCCATCCCCAGATGGCCACGATGCTGGGCTATCTGACGTGTGATGCCGGCGTGCCGGCCGATGTCTGGCAGGACATGGTGAAGCGGGCGGTGGATCGCTCCTTCAACGCGATCACGGTGGACGGCGACACCAGCACCAACGACACGTACCTGGCCTTTGCCGCCGGTGAGCCCCTGGGCCAGGAGCACTTCGAGGCGCTGGAGGCCGGCCTGACGGCGGTGTCCCAGCACCTGGCGCGTGCCATTGCCCGCGACGGCGAGGGCGCCACCTGCCTGATCGAGGTGCGGGTGGAGGGCGCCACCGATGAGGCCGGCGCCCGCGCCATCGCCCGCACCGTGGCCGGCTCGTCGCTGGTCAAGTGCGCCGTCCACGGCCGCGACCCCAACTGGGGCCGGATCGTGGCCGCCGCCGGCCGCGCCGGGGTGCCCTTCGACCCCGCCGCCGTGGCCCTGTGGCTGGGGGAACACCAGCTGATGGCGGCAGGCCAGCCCCTTTCCTTCGACCGCCCCGCCGCCTCCGCCTACCTGAAGGCCCGGGCCGCGGGCGCCTACCTCCAGGACGACACGGTGGCGATCCGGCTGCGGGTGGGGGAGGGGCCCGGCTGCGGATTGGCCTGGGGCTGCGACCTCTCGGATCAGTACGTGCGCATCAACGCCGACTACACGACCTGAGGCGCCCGGACCGCGCCGACGGCTGCGGCGGCCCCACCCGGGCAAGATGGCAGCGATTGCGCTGACGTCGATGGTCACGGCCAGGCCCTCTTCCCCTCCCGGCGGCGCCCCTCCCCGTGGCGCCCCCCCCGGCGGCAAGCGGCAGCGGGCGGCGGGCCGCCCCGCCTGGGACTGGCGGGTCTGGTGGATCGTGGGGCTCTGCTTCGGGATCGGCTATGCCGCCAGCCTCCGGCTGCTGAGCCTCGGCGGCCCCGAGGAGGGGGGCGCCAGCCAGCGATTCGACGTCCAGCCCGCCCCGGGCACGACGCTCGATTCCCTGCGCCAGCGCTTCGGCGGCGACGCCCGCGAGATCCGCGGCGATCTGGACCTGCTCGAGCTGGAGCAGGAGCAGAAGCAGGAGGAGGCCGCGATCGAGGAGCGGCGCCGCCAGATGGAGGCGCGGGACGCCGAGGAGCGCCAGCGCCTGCTCGAGCCGGGCGGGGAGTCCCCCCAGACCGACCAGCCGGCAGCCCCCGGAGCCCCCGAGGCCGAGCTCCCTGCCGCCCCTGCTCTGCCGCCACCGCGGACCCCACCGGCCCGCGAGCGGGAGGCGGCCGGCCCGCCGCCGATCGCCCCGCCTCCGGTGAGCGCCCCACCGGCTCCCGGAAGCCAGCCCTGATCTGCCACAGTTCGGTGAATCCTCCGGCCATGTCATGAGCGCGCCGCAGTCCCTCGCCAAGGCGGCCATGAACCGCCTGGCCGCCCGCCTGGGCAGCGGCCTGGCCGACGCGGCCGCCACCCTGGCGGCCCTCGCCCAGGAGGCCCCCACCAGGGTGCAGCAGGAGCTGAGTCTGTTCTGGGAGGAAGTGGCGATGGAAGCGAAACGGATCGAGAACGACCGCGACGCCGGAGCCCCCGCGTCCCGGGGCAGCGTCGCCGAGGATCCCCAGGAGCGCATCGATGCCCTGCGGGCGAAGGTGGCCGAACTCTCCCGGCGCCTCGACCAGATGCCCGCCGCCCCCGATGGTCCGTCGCGGTCTTCGGGGCAGGCCTGATGGCGGCCCTCTCCACCCCCGGGAGCCTGCTGTCCCGCCTGTGGCGTTCGCTGCGCATCTGGCGCCTCGTGCTCCAGCTGCTGGCCGGCCTCTGGTGGGATGCCCGCCCCTGGACCTACCCGGGCGGACGCACCCCGCAAGCCCAGGCCGCCCGCCAGCGCCGCCGGGCCCGCTGGCTCACGGCCCAGTTCCTCGAGCTCGGTTCCGCCTTCATCAAGCTCGGCCAGCTGCTGTCGGCCCGCCCCGATGTGCTGCCCGCCGATGTGGTCGAGGAGCTGGCCCACCTGCAGGACCGAGTGCCCGCCTTCCCCTTCCCCGTCGTGGAGTCCCTGCTGGAGCAGGAGCTGGGGGAGCGGCGGGCGGAGATCATCGATCTGGAGATCGTGCCGCTGGGGTCGGCGAGCCTGGCCCAGGTGCACCGGGCCAGCCTGCGCAGCGGCCGCCAGGTGGTGTTCAAGGTGCAGCGGCCGGGGCTGGAGCGCCTGTTCCGCCTCGATCTGGAGGTGCTCCAGCAGGTGGCGGCCGCGGTGCAGCGCCATCCCCGCTGGGGAGCCGGCCGTGACTGGGTGGGCATCGCCAAGGAGTGCCGGCGGGTGCTGCTGCGGGAGCTGGACTTCCGCCTTGAGGCCGAGCACGCCGCCCGGTTCCGCCAGCAGTTCCTCGACGACCCCGGCATCCGCATCCCGGCGGTGATCTGGGAGCTGAGCTCCCGGCGGGTGCTCTGCCTCGATTACGTGCCCGGCATCAAGGTCAACGACCGGGAGGCCCTGGTGCGCGCCGGCATCGATCCGGCGGCTGTCGCCGAGAAGGGGGCGGCCAGCTACCTGCAGCAGCTCGTCCGCTTCGGCTTCTTCCACGCCGACCCCCATCCCGGCAACCTCGCGGTCGCCAGCGACGGGGCGCTGATCTACTACGACTTCGGCATGATGGGCCAGATCTCCGAGCGGCTGCGCAGCCGGCTCGGGCGGATGGTGCGGGCCGCGGCGGCCCGGGATGCCGCCTCCCTGGTGGACGAGCTGCAGCAGGCCGGGCTGATCGCCGCCGGCATCGACCAGGGGCCGGTGCGGCGGCTGGTGCGGGTGATGCTCACCGAAGCCCTCACGCCGCCGTTCAGCGCCAACGTCATCGACAAACTCTCCGGTGACCTCTACGAACTCGTCTACGGCCAGCCGTTCCGGCTGCCGCCCGAGCTGATCTTCGTCATGCGGGCCCTGTCCACCTTCGAGGGGGTGGGCCGCAGCCTCGATCCGGGCTTTAGCCTCATCGCCATCGCCCGTCCCTACCTGTTGCCCCTCATGACCGCCAGCGGCAACGGCCCCAACGAACTGTTCAGCGAGCTCTCCCGCCAGGCTGCCGAGGTGGGCAGCCGGGCCTTCGGGATCCCGCGGCGCCTGGACGAGAGTCTGGCCCGCATCGAACAGGGTGATCTCCAGGTGCTGATCCGCGCCGGCGAAACCGATCGCCTGCTGCGGCGCCTGGCCCTGGCCCAGCAGAGCGCCGGCCAGTCGTTCCTGCTCGGCGCCCTGGCGGTGGCGGCCGCGGTGCTGGCGGTGAGCACCCGCCCGGTGCTCACCGCCGTGCCGGTGGTGCTGGCCCTGCCCCTCACCTTCGGCTGGCTGAAGATGCAGGCGCGCCTCAAGCGCGATGGCCGCCTGGATCAGCTCCCCGGTGTCTCGGCCCCGACCCGGCAGGAGTGAGCGGGGCCGGCCGCGGCCTCAGGCCTTGCCCCGCGGCCCCCGGTCCTCGACGCCGGCGTACACCGCCTGGCTGCCCAGTTCGTCCTCGATGCGCAGCAGCTGGTTGTACTTGGCGACCCGGTCGCTGCGGCTGAGGGAGCCCGTCTTGATCTGGCCGGCGCGGGTGGCCACGGCCAGGTCGGCGATGGTCACATCCTCCGTCTCGCCGCTGCGGTGGCTGATCACGCTGGTGTAGCCGGCCCGGGTGGCCATGTCGATGGCCTGGAGGGTTTCGGTCAGCGAGCCGATCTGGTTCACCTTGATCAGGATCGAGTTGGCGATGCTCTGCTCGATGCCCTGCTGCAGCCGGGTGGTGTTGGTCACGAACAGGTCGTCGCCCACCAGCTGCACGGTGCCGCCCAGGCGCTCGGTCAGCAGGCGCCAGCCTTCCCAGTCGTCCTCGGCCAGGCCGTCCTCGATCGAGACGATCGGGAAGCGGCTGGCCAGGGCCGCCAGCTGGTCGACCATCTCGGCGCTGCTGTAGCTGCCGCCGCCGAAGGCGTAACGGCCATCGGCGTAGAACTCGGTGCTGGCCACGTCGAGGGCCAGGGAGATCTGATCACCGGGGCGGTAGCCGGCCTTCTCGATCGCCTGCATCAGCAGTTCACCGGCGGCGTCGTTGCCGGCCAGGTCGGGGGCGAAACCGCCCTCGTCGCCCACCGCGGTGGACAGACCCTGGTCCTTGAGCAGCCCCTTGAGGGTGTGGAACACCTCGGCACCCATGCGCAGGGCCTCGCGGAAGCTGCCGGCGCCGTGGGGCACCAGCATGAATTCCTGGAAATCCAGGTTGTTGGAGGCGTGGGCGCCGCCGTTGATGACGTTCATCAGCGGCACCGGCAGCAGGGTGGCCATCGGGCCGCCCAGGTAGCGGTAGAGGGGCAGGCCGAGGGCCTTGGCGGCCGCGTGGGCCGTGGCCAGGCTCACCGCCAGGATGGCGTTGGCGCCGAGGGCGGATTTGTTGTCGCTGCCGTCGAGTTCGTTCATGGCCTCGTCGACGGCGCCCTGGTCGAGGGCGCTAAGGCCGCAGAGGGCCGGGGCGATGCGCTCCTCGATGTTCTCCACCGCCTTGCTGACGCCCTTGCCGAAGTAGGCCTTCTCGCCGTCCCGCAGTTCGTGGGCCTCATGGGCGCCGGTGCTGGCGCCGCTGGGCACGATGGCGCGGCCGCTGGCGCCCCCCTCCAGATACACCTCCGCCTCGACCGTGGGGGTGCCGCGGGAGTCGAGCACTTCGCGGGCAACGATGGAGTCGATGACGAGGTCGAGGGAGTCGTACACAGGCGGTGTGCTGGTGGGCGAATCCTATGGGTCCCCCTCCGCCCTCGCCTGTGTTCCCTGCGCCACCCTGGTCAGAATGGCCCCAGCTGGTGCACCGCCGATGCGACTCCTCCACACCATGCTCCGGGTGGGCGATCTGGAGCGCTCCCTGCGCTTCTACACCGAGGTGCTGGGCATGAAGCTGCTGCGCCGCAAGGACTATCCCGGCGGCGCCTACACCCTGGCCTTCGTCGGCTACGGCGATGAGACGGACACCACCGTGCTGGAACTCACCCACAACTGGGACACCAGCGCCTACGAGATCGGCACGGGGTTCGGCCATCTGGCCATCGGTGTCGATGACATCTACGCCACCTGCGCGGCGATCGCCGCCAAGGGCGGTCGGGTGGTGCGCGAGCCCGGCCCGAAGCAGCACGGCACCACCGTGCTCGCCTTCGTGGAGGATCCGGATGGCTACAAGGTGGAACTGATCCAGACGTCGTCCCGGACCGATGCGCACTGACCCCCGCCCGCGCGACGACCGGGGGCCGGCGGCCGCTCCGGCCAGCCTCACCGGCGATCCCGACCGCTTCAGCGACGCCGCCTGGGACCTGCTGATCGCCTCCCAGGAGCAGGCCCGGCGCTGGCGCCACGGCGCCATGGACGTCGAGCACCTGCTGCTCACCCTGCTGCTGAACCGGCGCTTCGCCAGCTGGGTGGACCCCCTGCCCCTCGACGAGGACCGGCTCCTGGACCGGCTCGAAGCCTTCTGCTCAGAGCAGCCGGACGGCGGCGGCGGCACCCTGTACATCGGCGATGCCCTCGAGGACCTGCTGGAGGAGGCCGACCGCCGCCGCGCCGCCTGGGGATCACGCCTGCTGGATGTGCCCCACCTGCTGCTGGCCCTGCTGGGTGAGCCCCGGATCGGGGCGTCCCTGCTGGCGGAGGAGGGGCTGAGCGAGGACCTGCTGCTGCGCCAGTGGCGCCCCCTGCCCGGGGCGACCGAACCCACGTCCGCAGGCCCCGCCGTGGCCTCGGTCGCCCCCGCCCCGCCGGCGGCGCCGGTCGCGGTCCCGCCTGCCCAGGCCCCGCCGCCGCCGGCCCCCTCGCG
>CALRKA020000016.1:0-54279 GCA_943367815.1 Tabrizicola sp. YIM 78059
AAAGGACCGCTCTGGCCGGCGATGGAGAAGGAGGCGATGGAGACGGGGCCATCGGGGCTGGCGGTGCCGACCAGGAGGCTGCCGGTGGCGGTGCCGCTGTCCTCGGCGATGGAGAGGGTTTCGTTGGCGTCGCTGAAGTCGTCGTTGACGGGCGCCACCGTGATCAGGAACGTCTGGATGGCGCTGGTGTCGACGCCGCCGTTGGCGGTGCCGCCGCTGTCGCGAATGCGCACGGACACGGTGGCGGTGCCGCTGGCATTGGCTGCCGGGGTGTAGGTGAGACGCCCGTTGGCGTCGATGGTGGGCTGGACGCTGAACAGGGCGTTGTTGTTGTTGGTGACCAGGAAGCTGAGGCTCTGGCCGGCTTCATCACTGCCGCCGCCGCGGCTCAGGCCTGTCGCCCAGCCGGTCACGCTCTGGGCGCCGGCGTCCTCCAGCAGGGTCTGATCCGGCCCCCTGGTGAAGGCCGGCACGTCATTGACGGCGGTGACGGTGGTTCGGAGGGAGGTGGGGTCGGAGTAGCGGCCGGTGGGACCGAGCAGGGGGGTGAGGTTGGTGGCGGCGCTGAAGGCCAGGGGCGTGTCGGCGACGCGGAGGGTGAGGCCGCCAGGGTTGCCGTTGAAGTTGGGGCTGCTGGGGAGGAAGCGGAGCGAGGCTGAGGTGGGCAGCAGCAGGGCGGCGCTGTCGCTGGGGGCGGCGATGCTGACCCAGCCGCCGCCGGCGTTGAGGTTGTACTGCCAGACGCCCTGGGCAGCGGTGGCGGCGTTGCCGGTGATGGCGATGCCGCCGAAGGTGGAGGCGGCATTGGCGCCGCCGCTGACGGCGCGCTGGTCGTCAGCCAGATCTCGGAAGCCGAAGCCGAGGGCGGCGATGGTGGCGCCGGCTGGGTTGGGGTTGTCTTCGGTGGTGGCGGCGAGGGTGGCGGCGGTGGCGGTGGGCCGGTCGTTGACGTTGGTGACGCTGGTGGCGATGGAGCGATCCACGGCACTCCAGGCGCCCGTGGTGGTGGTGCCGCCGGCGGTGGCCAGGTTGAAGGTGCTGGAGGCCGAGCCGCTGGTGGTGAGGGGGACGCTGGCATCGGCGAGGCGCACCAGGAGGCGGCCGGGGGTGCCGTGGAAGTTGGCGGCAGGCACAAAGCGCACCCGGCTGGTGGCGCTGAAGACCAGGGCGGCGCCGGTGGAGAGACCGGTGGTGGGGATGTTGATCCAGTTGCCGGGGACGGCGGGGTTGGGCGTGGCGGAAGTGGAGATCTGCCAGACGCCCTGGGCGGGGGTGTAGCTCGTGGAGCCGACGACGGCGAGGAAGGAGAAGGGGGTGGCGGTGTTGCCGCCACCGCTGGCGGTCTGGTTGTCGGTGGCGTCGGCGTAGCCGAAGGCCAGGGTGCTGAGGGTGGTGCCGGCGATGGCTGTGGCGGCGACGTCCTCGCTGACGGCGGGGAGCACGACGTTGGTGGTGGTGGTGGGCTGGTCGTTGAGCGGCGTCACCGTCAGGGCCACGGTCCTGACGTCCTGCCGGGCGCCGCCGCTGCCGGTGCTGCCCAAGTCGTTGACGGTCACGGTGAGCGTGGCGCCGCCGTGGAAGTTGGCCGTGGGGGCGTAGGTGAGCGAGGCCAGGGCCGCGTTGAGATTGGCCTTGGTGCCGGTCACCGTGACCGAACCGGTGCCGTAGTTGCCCCCTGTCACGGTCAGCCCCGTCCGGGTGACCAGGTTGATGCTGCCACGGTTGACAGCCAGGGTGAGCCGCTCGAGGGCGCCGAAGTCGTCGGCGTCGGTGAAGCTGATCAGGCTGGCGCCGGTGAAGCCGTTGGCGCTGCTGTCCTCGACCACGCTGCGGGTTGCCGGCACCGTCAGCACCGGAGCCTCGTTGGTGGCCGACACGTTGATGGTGAAGGAGGCGGCGCTGGTGTTGTTGCCGGCCACCCCCACGGTTTCGGCCCCGTTGTCGAAATCGAAGGCGGTGGCGGTGATCGTCACCACCCGATCCACGTTGGGGTTGGCCGGGGTGTAGCGGAGGGTGTTCAGGGCCGCCTGCACCTGGGCACGGGTGCCCCGCACCTGCACGCTGGCCGTGCCGTTGCTGGTCAGGGTGGCGCCGTTGGCGTTCTGGATCAGCAGGGTGCCGTAGGGGGTGGCGCCGTCGGTGGCGCTCAGGGTCACCCGGATGTCATCGGTGGCCCCCTGGCTGGTGTCCCTCGTGTCCTGGACGGCGAAGCCGCTGTTGATGTTGAGGAAGGTGCCGCTGGCAATCACGGTGTTGGCGGGAACCGCCAGCACCGGTGCATCGTTGACCGGCGTGATGCGCACGCCGTTGTCGACGGACACACGGTTGCCGGTCGGGACATTGGCGTGGCCGAAATCGGTGAGGCTGGTGCGCAGGAAGAGGTTGCCCAGGCCACCGCCGGCGCCGTTGAAGTCGGGGGCGCCCTGGAAACGCAGCAGGTTGAGGGCGGTCTGCACCGCCGTCAGCGGGCCGGTGAGGGTGATCGTGTTGGTGCCGTCGCCGGTGGCGGTGCTCAGGCCGGCGATGGGCCCCAGCAGCAGCCGCCCTTCGGTGGTGGCATCGGCCAGCAGCGTGCGGGCGGCATCGC
Source organism: Tabrizicola sp. YIM 78059 (assembly GCA_943367815.1). Lineage (GTDB taxonomy): Bacteria > Cyanobacteriota > Cyanobacteriia > PCC-6307 > Cyanobiaceae > Cyanobium. Next base: position 2,588 of record CALRKA020000016.1, read on the forward strand.
GGAACAGCTGCACCTGCACGCTCACGTTGCGGCCGAAGCTGTCGGCGTCGGCCAGCACGAAGCCACCCAGGGTGACGCTGGCGTCCTCGTTGACGCTGAACAGCGTCGGGTTGGTGATCGTGGGCAGATCGTTGAGGTTGGAGGCCGTCAGGGCGATGTCGCGGCTGATCCGGTTGCTGGCGGCGCCGATGGGCACCGGATTGCCGGCCGCATCGTTCTGGTTCACCGGGCCACCGTTGGCCCCCACCCCCAGCACGCCCGCGGCGCTATAGAGACGGTCGTCGACGCTGACCCGCAGCTTGAGGGTGCTGGCGTCCAGGTCGGCGCCGAAGGCCACCGTGAGGCTGGCGAGCACCGCATTGATTTCGCTGCGGGTGCCCTGCACCACCAGGCTGTTGCTGCCCTTGCCGCTCAGGAACGCCCGGGCTGAGCTGGGATTGGCGGAGGTGAAGGAGATCAGCCCGGAGGGCACCACCGCATTGGCCCCATCGAGCAGCTGGGCCTCGACCCGCAGCAGATCGGTTTCACCGGCCACGATCGTGTCCAGATCGCCGTCGCTGGCCTGCAGCAGCCCGGCGCTGGCCACGGCCACCGGGGTGGAGCCGTTGCCGAACACCTCCAGGGCCACCGGGGCGCTCAGGCTGGGCAGGTCGTTGGCCTGGGTGACGCTGATGACGTAGGTGCCAGGAACGTTGTTGGTGGCTCCGCTGATCGGGTTGTCTCCCCCCCCGTCGCTCACCGTGAAGCTGAAGGCGTCGCTGCTGGTCTCCGTACCGTTGTGCAGGTAGCTGATCAGGTTGGCGTCGAGGTCGGCCTGGGTGAAGACGCTGCCCAGGCCGAGGGCCCGGCCGTTGAGGAACAGCTGCCCGTTGCTGGTGAGCGAGGTGATCCGGTACTGCCGCTGCAGGGGACTGTTATCGGAATCGCTGTACACCAGACGCGGCTCGTTGCCGGCGGTGCCGTTGCTGCCCTTGATCACGCCGCGGGAGCCTTCCACCAGGGTGAGGGGCGCGTTCTGGCTGGCGACGGGCGGATCGTTCAGGGGCGCGATCGTCAGGGGCACCGTCACCGGGGCACCGGGGGCGTCGAAACGGTCGAAGGGGGTGAAGCTGAAGCTGTCGGCCAGCTCTCCCGGTCCGTCGTTGCCGTTGTGGCGATAGCGCAGACGGCCCGACGCCAGCTGGCTCTGGCTGATGCGGAGCGTGGCGCGATTGAGGCTGCCGCCGCTGCCATCACCGATCACCGTCCAGGCGCCGCCGCCGGTGACGTCGAACTCCAGCACGCCATCGCCCGGCAGGGTGTCGATCCGCAGCCGTCGCTGGTCGGCGGTGTCGGCCAGGGAGAAGCTGCCCGGATCCCAGAGGACATCGGCGCCGGGATTGGGGTTGCCAGGAGCGCCGGCAAACACCTGCTGCCCCGAACCATCGACGTCGGCGATGGTGATGTCGCGGCGATCCGCCGCACCCAGCAGCGGCCCCGGGCTTGCCGTGTTGAAGGTGAAGGTGCCGCCTTCCACCAGCAGGGTCGGGCTGGCACTGACGCTGGCGCTGGGGGCATCGTTGACGGGGGTGATCCGCAGGGCGAAGCGGAAATCACTGGCCCCGTTGCTGACCACGGCGCGGCCATCACTGATGGTGAAGCGGAAGCTGGCGTCGAAGACTTCCCCTCCGCCGTGCACGAAGGTGAGTCGGCCGTTGTTGATGTCGTCCTGGGTGAAGCCGTCCAGGGTGCTGAGGGCGACACCGTTGAGCCGCAGGCTGCCTCCCGCTGGGGCGGCGGTGATCCTGTAGACCCGCTCGGCCGGGCTGCTGTCGCTGTCACTGATCGCCAGGTCCGTGGCCCGGATCGTCACCGTGGCGCCTTCGCTGGTGCGGAGCAGGTTGTTGGTGCTCAGCGTGGGGGCGGCATTGGGCGGCAGGGAGGAGGGGGCGTTGCCGCCGCCGCCGCTGGGGGTGCCCAGGGGATTGAGGTAGGTGAGGCTGAAGCTGATCGGGGTCAGCGGATCCCCCGGCAGGGGCTGGGGCGTGCTGTTGGTGTGAATGCCGCCGTCGCGGGTCTGGGTGAAGCCGGCGGGCAGCAGGCCGATGGCGCCGTCCTTCACCGTGAAGCTGAAGCCCGCCGTGGTGCCTGAAGGGGTGCCGTTGATGAAGTTGAACCGCAGCCGTCCGGCGTCGATGTCGTCCTGGCTGAAGCTGCCGCCGTTGAGCACGCCGACCCAGGCGCCGCCCCGGAACACCTGCAGCTGCCCCCGGGTCGGATCCGGTGCCGTTGTGAGGGTATACGTGAGGTTGGCGGGGAGGGAATCGGCGTCGCTGACCCTGAGGGCGGCAGCGGTGATGACCGTGCTGCCGGTGGGGGTGACGATCGGGTTGTTGGCTGTGAGGGTGGGGTCGTCGTTGACCCGCTGGACCGCCAGGGTGATGACGGAGTTGCTGCTGAGCACCCCGCCGGTCCCCTGGCCGCCGCCGTCGTCGCTGACGCGGACGCCGAAGCTCTCGTTGGGGGGGAAGCCGCCGTTGAGGTCGTTGCCGTCGTGGTCGTAGGTGAGCCCCGCCAGCGAGGGAAGGGTGAACGGCGCCGTGATCGGGGTGCCGTTGTAGCGGAGTGTGCCCCGCAGGGGCAGGGAGGTGATGACGACCGTGGGGGGCACGCCCGAGGCCTGGTCGGCGTCGCTGATGGTCAGGGTGACGGGCACCCCCCGCTGGCCCTCGAAAACGGGAACCGATCCAGTGACGGCTGGTGCCTGGTTGATGGGGGTGAGGCTGATCGGAACGGTCGCAGCAGCGATCCGCCCTCCGGCACCATCGTCGACGGAGACCGTGACGGCATCGCTGTCACTGCCGGCGATCACCCCGGGCAGCACCTGGGAGCCGTCGTGGGTGTAGGTGAAGCTGCCGACGAAGCTGCTGGAGAAGGTGGACCCCACCACCAGGGGATTGCCGTTGAGTCTGATGGTTCCTTTGCCCGGCAAGGAGGTGATCCGGTAGATCACCTGCTCGGGCAGGTTGTCCACATCAGCGAGCTGGAAGTTCGCGGCCGTGAAGGTGGAGGTGCCGCCTTCCGCCACCACCAGGGGGCTGGTGATCAGGGTGGGGGCATCGTTGACCGGTGTGACCTGGATGGGCCCGGTGGAGAGGCTGATGGGGCCGTCGCCGTTGCTGAGATCGGTGGCCGTCAGGGTGAGAGTGGGCGCCAACGGCGTGTTGACGCTGTTGGCGTTGGCCGCCGGCGTGAACAGGAGGCTGGCGATCGCCGCATTGATGGCGGCCAGGCTCCCTTCCAGGGTGAAGTCGGCGCTGCCGTTGCTGCCGCTGGTGATCAGGGCGGCGCTGGCCAGGGTGGCCGTGCCACCTGTTGTGGCGATCCGCAGCCGCAGCGTGATCGGCGTCCCACCGTTGTCGCTGTCGGCCACGCTCAGGCCGGTGATGGCCAGGGGGGTGTCTTCCGCGGTGATGCGGGTGCCCACGAAGCTGTCGCTCAGCACCGGGGCGCTGGACAGCTCCGCTGTCACCAGCTGACCGTTGATGAGCAGTTGACGGTGATCGTCTTCTGAGGCGATCGCCGCCAACTGTTCCGAGCTCAGGGAAGTGCCGCTGATAAGAGCGGCAAACAAGGCACCTTCATCCCCTCGGGAATCAAGGGGGCCGTTCAGCCGCTGGTCGATGGCATGGCCCACTTCCTCCAGAAGGACGCGGCGAATGGCCTCGCTCGTGGTGGCCAGAGACAACCAGTTGGCATTGATGACAATCCGCTCACGCCCTTCCGGGTCAAGGGCGATGTAAGCGCCCTGGGCCCCTGCGAGCTCCGTACCGCTGCGCAGCTCGATCACCAAGCCGAGGCCCGGACCCCGCAGGCTCTGATTCAGTTCGATGACGCGGGCTTCGAACCGGGCCGGGTCGGTACCTGCGGAACCAAAGGCTTCGTTCAGCAGGCTTTCATAATCACATCGAAAGGACAGGATATCGAGTTTCTCATTCACCCAGGAAACAGCAGAGTCCCACAGACTCGCAACCGTGTGGGTCAGGGGGAAATCAAAACCTTGCTCAAGGTAAAGATGTTGAAGTCTGTCCAACGAATCCGACCCCTGGAGGTCCTCCTGGCGTTCCGTGTGAGCCATCAGCACATCGATCCTGAGGATGCCATGACTGTTAAGCGCGCTTCATGGCGATGAGTCGATCTTACCGAATTGCCCTATTGCGCTGCAGTGAGCTAGTCGCGGTTAGGCCCGCCATATCACATCGGAAGCCAGTCCAATCCGGCCAATGATGTTGGAAAATCCTTAGAGAGGTATTAGGGGCCCCCAAGCAATCCATTGCTGTCCTGCCAAAGGCTTCCCGGCCTCGCTATACAATCTGAAATCGCTTAGTTGTACTGAATGTTGCCCGGTTGCCTTCCTGAGCCGTCTGCTGAATCGCCCCTGCGTCCAGCCTCATTGGCCACTTCATCGGCGGTGGAAGCTGTCAACCAGCCTGGGAGTCCAGTCCGTCCGGCCTCTGTTTCGGGGAGCACCTGGCGCAGCACATCAGAGCTCTCTTCACCCACCAGCGCCAGTTCGGCAGGGCGTCGTCGCCAACGGAGTCCAGGCCTTCGATTCACGCTGCTCGTCCCCGTCGTTGTCGGCGCCATGCTCGGGGCCGGCGAGGCCCACGCAGTCCTGTGCCCCGACGGAACCGAGGCTGAGTTCTGCCTGCCACCGCCGGTCACACCGCCGGTCACGCCCCCGGTCACGCCTCCGGTCACACCGACGGTCACACCGACGGTCACCACGCCTGCCCCCGCCCCGGCCGCCGTCGCCCCTGTGCGGCCCCTGCTTGTCGATGTCGATCGGCTCGACGCCCGGGTGGTTCCGCTGGGGGCGGGCCTCAGCTGGCAGAGCTTCAGCCGGGATCTGCTCGAGATCCTCCCCCAGAAGGTGCGAAGCACCTCCACGCTGGCCGTGCCGCTTCCGGAGGCCGGCTCCGATTCCAGCTTTCGTTTCAGCCTCAAGCCTGGTGGCTACTTCAGTGAACGCGATGGATGGCGGCTGCGCCTGTTTGGCGGCGGCTTCGGTGGCCCGTTGATCCAGGGAGCTTCGGGAGGACCCTCCTCCTTCCGTGGTGCCCAGACGGGCCTGCTGCTGAACTATGCGGTCGGCGATCTGGTGATCGGCGCCTATGGGCGATTCGGCAGTTTCTCGGCCGATGGCGGCTCCTTTGCCGCACTCGGTGGCACCCAGTTCGGCGGGCGTTCCGCCCGTACGCAGCTGGGGGGCGGAGGGCTTCTGGTCCAGCTGGCCAAGCCCAGCTGGTTCGTCGGCCTGGCCGTCGGCGGTGATGGACTTCAGGCGGATCAGCCCGTCGCCATCAACAGCAGCAACACGTTCGGGATCCGCAGCAGCAACCCCTCGGTGGGAGGCAGCGCCTTCAACCTGGCCACCCGTATGGGCGGCAGGATCACGCTCTCGGATAGCCAGGTTCTCGAGCCCAGTGCCCTGCTGACCCTGACGAGCCTCTCGCTGGGCGGCGTCTCCGTGGCGGATCTGCCCACCAACCGCCTCTGGAATGTTCCTTCCTCCGGCAGCACGGTGGGCACGGCTGACCTTGGCCTCACCTGGAGGGCGACCCTGAAGGACGGCCCCAACCTGATCACCCCCTCCTTGCGTCTGAGCTGGCTCGGGGCCGGTTTCCTGGGCAATGCGCCATCCAACCGGGTGGCCGACGGCTTCGGCCTGGCCACCAACCTGCCCGCCGGTGCCCTGGTCCAGGGCAGTGGCCTGGGACTGCAGGGAGGACTGGCTTACACCCTCCGCGACAACACCACCTTCTATGTCAGAGGGGGCGCGGGCTTCTTCGGCGGTGGCACCTCCTGGGATCTGGGAGGGGGTATCCAGTTGCGCTGGGGCGGTGCTCCCCGGAGCCAGGTCACGGCCAGAACGACCGAGCAACGTTCCTTGGAACTGGTCGCTCCGTCTGCTGGGCCGGCTCCTTTCTGACGGGAAACGGGGCCAGGAATCAGCTGGCTTCGACCACCAGGCCGCCGGGGACCGACCCCTGGCCCGCAGACGGAGCATCCGTCTCTGAAGCACTGGAATCGGCCAGCAGCCCATCGACGATGCCGGCATCAAAGGAGTAGCGGCCCGGGCCGACCAGGAGCAGGGCCAGGCTGCCGCCCAGATAGAGCACCACCAGCTCCAGCACGTAGATGTTGAAGCCGCTGGTGAGGATGTGGTGGTAGGCGGCCACGGCCATCGTGCCGGTGAGGGCCAGGGCCCCCAGGGGCGAGAGCAGGCCGAGGATCAGCAGCCAGCTGCCCAGGATTTCCGAATAGCCCGCCACGTGGGCGAAGAACAGGGGGAAGGGCAGGTGCAGGGGCACCACGTAGTTGGTGGCGAACGCCTGCGGATCGGCCAGCTTGTCCTGGCCGTGGTGGATCATCATCGCCCCGATCGCCAGCCGCAGGATCAGCAGACCGAGGTTGGCCAGGCGCCCCTCACGCAGGAGGTAAGTCCGCAGGGTCCGGCGCACGCGACTGGCGATCGAGACCTCGGTCGTCGGCGTCCCGGTGCGGGCGTCCAGGCCCGCCAGGGCGGACAGGGTGGCGGGGCGGTTGAGGGCCACCATCCACAGGGCGATGAAGGCGGTGAAGAAGCCCGCGAAGATCTCGAGCAGCAGCGTGGTGGTCATGGTGGCGGGGGAATTGTGAGAATTCTGGCGATTCAGGTAACGGAACGTGAAGCGCTGCCCGCTCCCTGGCCCAGGTCCGCAGTCAGGTCCGGGTCCAGCCCCAGATCCAGGCAGAGCTGACCCTCGGCCAGCCGCGGTTGCCGGCGACGGCCGCCGCCGCTCCTCCTGCCGGAGGGGGGAAGGCCCGATCGCCGGGAGCCGTGCCGTTCCTGGATCGCGGCGGCGGCGGCGCCAAAACCGCCCTGGCGGCGCAGGCCCCAGAGCCGCTCCCGGGCCTCCCGGGCGGCGGCGGCCACATCCACGATCGGGGCCGGATAGTCCAGGCCGATGCGGCAGCCGCTGGCGACCTGGGTGGCCGGATCCATCCGCCACGGTTCGTGGCGCCAGATCGCCGGCACCCCGGCCAGTTCCGGCAGCCAGCGCCCCAGAAACAACCCCTCCGGATCGTGGTCAAGGCCCTGCTTGATCGGGTTGTAGATCCGGATCGTGTTGATGCCCGTGGTGCCGCTCTGCATCTGGCACTGGCTCCAGTGGATGCCCGGCTCGTAGTCCACGAACTGGCGGGCCAGGTGCAGGCCGCTGTCGCGCCAGTCGATCCAGAGGTGATGGCTGGCGAACGACAGCAGCATCGCCCGCATGCGGAAGTTGATCCAGCCGCTGGCCCCCAGGGCGCGCATGCAGGCATCCACGAACGGCACCCCGGTGCGCCCCTCGCACCAGGCCGCCAGCCGTTCGGGATCGGTGTGGCGCAGCCCCCGGGTGGCGGGGTGGAGCTCGAGGACCTCGATCGAGGGCTCGCTCTCCAGCTTCTGGATGAAGTGGCAGTGCCAGTGCAGGCGCGACAGGAAGGCGTCAAGGGCCCGGGGCCAGCCCGCGGCGGCCTCGGCGGGCAGCCCCGAAAGAGCCGCCCGCCGGGCCCGGGTGGCCTGGGTCACCTCCCCCATCGACAGGGTGCCCCAGGCCAGGTGGGGGGAGAGCCGCGAACAGCCCTCAAAGGCGGTCAGGGGGCTGGAGAGCCGGCGGTGGTAGCCGCGTCCCCGCTGGTGCAGGAAGCCTTGCAGCAGCTCAAGGCCGGCCTGCCGACCACCCCGCTGCCGTGCCGGACAGGGGTCCGCCGCCAGGCCCAGATCGGCGGCGGTGGGCAGGTCCCGGGGGGCGATGCCCGCCAGGGGGGGCAGGGCGACGGGAGCCTCCAGCAGCGGTTCGGCCATGCGTTGCTCCCAGGTCCGGGCCCAGCCGCGGCGATCCCTGAGAGCCCGGGTCACCCCGAAGCTGGCGACCTCCTGCCAGGGGATCCCCCGTTCGCGGGCCCAGGCGGCTACCCGGCGGTCCCGGGCGTAGGTCCAGAGGTTGCCGGTCTCCTGGTGGCTCCAGAGACCGGCGATGCCAAGGCGACGGTGGGCGGCCTCCAGCACGGCCACCACCTCGCCGACCCGCACCACCAACGGCTGGCCCAGGCCGGCCAGCTGCTGCCCCAGCTCCTGGAGCGCCTCCCGGCAGAAGCTCCACTGCCGGCCCGAGCTGTCCGGCTGTCGCCACAGCTCCGGTTCGACCACGTAGAGGGGAAGCACCGGGCCGCGCCGGGCCGCTTCCACCAGGGGGCGGTGGTCGGTGAGGCGCAGATCGCGCTTGAACCAGACCACCTGAAGCGCCATTCCCGCAGGCTAGGAATCCGCTTCAGCGCTTCGGGAGGTCGCTGGGCCGCAGCACCACCACCACCACGCCCACCACCACCATCACGATCAGCACCGCCGCCCCGGCCAGGGGCAGCACCGTCTCCGTCTCCATCCGCCCGCCCGCCGACTGTGCATCCATCCTGGTGCGGCCATCGGGGCAGCGCGCAAAAAAAAAGGACGGGTCAGCCAGACCCGCCCCCGAAGAACGTCTTAAGAATTGTAAAGGCGGCGGCTGTGCGAGCGCGAGGACCCCAGCGGGTCCACCCCCGAGGTCTCCCCAGGCCTTCCGGAGGACACCGCGGTCGCCGCGGAGGCGCGCCACAATCTTCATGTTCCGTTACATCAGCCATGACGGTCGGCGAGCTCTACCTCGAATCCCTGTCCACCGGCGTCATCACCCCCGCCGAGCTCTCCTGGCTCACCCACGGCCAGGACCGTTTCTCCCGTCTGGAGGAGGCCACCGCCCTACGGCTCGGCCGCCTGCTCGACCAGGGGGATATCCAGCTGGGCTGTCGCCTGGCCCCCGCTGCCGACTCTTCGTTCGCCCCCGCCTCACCGGCCCCGGCCCCGGCTGCTGGGGTGCTGGAGGAGTGGATCGAACCCCTGGGACGCCGACGGCATCGCTGACGACAGTCCGATCCCTTCACGATCGTTTACACTCCCTTCAAGTTTCGCAACGAACCCACCCATGTCTGACTCCACCACCCGCTTCGGCTTCGTCGCCTTCGCTGAAACCTGGAACGGCCGTCTGGCCATGCTCGGTTTCGTCATCGGCCTCGGCACCGAGATCCTGACCGGCCAAGGCATCCTTGCCCAGATCGGCCTCGGCTGATTTCGGCTCCGGCCTTCGCTACATCGGCCCGGGTGGTTCTGCCATCCGGGCTTTGATGTCTGCGGCGTTCCCCCCGCTCCCCCATGGCGCACGCTCTCGTCTTCGTACTGGCTCCTGAGGGAGGCCTTCCCGGCGATGGCGCGGCCTGGGAGGACATCCTGGCGGCCCAGCGCCTCGGCGTCCGCAGCGGCATCGCCCTGCGCATGTTCCGCGTCCCCGCCGAGAGTCCCCCGAGCCTGGACGACCTGGTCAGCTCCGGCCAGGCCAACGTCAGTGGGGCCGACCCTTTCGAGCCCCTGCGCATCACCCCCTGCCCGGAGGAGCCGCCCGCCGCTTCCCCGGCTGATCCGGGTCCGCCGCGGCGGCTGATCTGCGATGCGGTGGTGCCCCATCTGGAGCCACGTGCGCTGTGGCTCGGCGCCTACGAGCTCAGCGGCCCGGAACGGCCGTCAAACAGTGGTCACCCGGCCGAGCGCCTGGGGATCGAGACGGTCCGCTGTCTCGACCAGTTCTCCCTGCGGGAGGCGGACAATGAGACCTGCTGGTTCTATCCCACCGAAAACGGTGACTATCTCTGCTGGGAGAACCAGCGCAACCTTGAACTGGCCCCCGGCTATCCCGCCGATTCCTGCCTGCAGGAGGGGCCGGTGTCCTACCAGCGCAGCGACCTGCAGCTCCTCTGGTCCCTGATGGCCGACGACCAGGCCCTGACCTGCGTCGGGCTCACCTACCAGAAACGTCGCATCGAATGGCCGGTCGCCGCCAGCGACCCGGAACCCTTCGCCACCTGGACCGCGTTCCGGGTCGATGCCATGGCCGATGACACCTACAGGGAAATGACCAATATCACCGTTTTCCCGAGTTGAGCGGCCGCCTCAGCCGGCCTGCTCGTAGAGCTTCTCCAGCCGCTCGCGGCTGAGGTCGACGTAGAGAACTTCTTCGCCCTGGGCCGGCGCTTCCGGATGGCGCTGCCGTGGCGAGGGGCTGGAGACGGCGCTGCGCAGGTTCTGCGTCATCAAGGCGAAGGCCCCGCCGGCGATCACCGCGAAACTCACCATGTAAACGATGGGGAAGAGGACGTCCAGCATGGCTCGCTCGCTTTCCCCCCACGATAATGTAACGATCTGTTAACCGTGGCTGCCGCGCCGCTCGAGCGGGCTCACGGATTGAGCCACTCCTCCTGCCAGTCGTTGTCGGCCCGCCAGTGGCGGCGCCGGTGGGGGTGACCGCTCAGCTCCAGCAGCTCCACCCGTTGCAGCCCCACCCGCAGCAGCTCGAAGTGCTCCGGCCGTGGGGCGTCCTCCCCCAGTTCCCGGGGGAAGGGTCCCTCGCTCTGGAGGGCTTCCCCCGGCGCTGGCCAGCCCCACAGGGCCCGGCCCCGGGGGGTGAGGGCCTGCCAGTGGAAGGTCAGGGCCCTTTGCTCCTCGTCGCCAGCGAGCGGCAGACGGTGGCCCCGCAGCCGGAACTGGCTGCGGGCCCTGGGCAGCAGCCAGCAGAGTTCCAGGGGGGCGGTCCCGCTGAGTTCGCCGCTTTTGGCGCTGCGGCGGTCGGTGAGCAGATCGAGGCTGGCCGCTCCGGCCCAGCAGCGGAACACCAGGGTGCGCACCCGCGGGGTGCCGTCCGCCGCCACGCTGGCCAGCTGCAGCCAGCGGGCCTGGGGGGAGCGGCCCTGCCGCTCCAGGGCGCCGCGCAGCAGCGCCCGCCAGGGGGGCAGGGGCTGCTCAGGGGGCGGTGACGGGTGGGACTCGGACATCGGCAGCACCTATGGCGTCGGTTTTTCGGCCACCACGGCGAAGAAGGGATCCCCCTGACCCCCCAGCCAGCCCATGGGACCCTCGGCCCGGGTCGGCTCGGCGATCTGCTGCGGCGCCGGCCAGCCCTGGGCCTGCAGCACCCGGCTGACGTAGGCCAGGTGATCCCTGTCGCCGCCGTCGGTCCAGATCTGGGGGGCCTTCTGGAAGAACATCCGGTTCGAGAAGGCCACGATCACCTGGCCGCCGGGGCGGACCACCCGCAGCAGCTCGGCCGCCACCGGCTCGGGCCGCTGCAGGTACTGCCAGCCCGCCACCATCAGCACCGCATCGACGCTGGCGTCCGCCAGGGGCAGGCGCTGGTCCTGGTTGAGGTTCTGCAGCCAGTGCCGGTCCAGTCGCGGGTTCGCCGCCAGTTCGGCCCCGTTGAGGCCATGGCCGATCACCTCCTCGTAGGTGATGTCCTCCGGCAGGTGACTCACCCAGCTGCTCATCAGATCCAGCACCACCGCGCAGGGGGGGATCCGCTCCCGGTAAAGCGCCGTCAGCCTACGGCGGAAGGCGCCGTCGAGGTGCTGCACGAAGCGGGGTTCGGCATAGAAGAGGGCGTCATCGGAGCTGTCCAGCTTGCGCCGCTCCGCCTCGTTCAGCACCTGCACTGCCATGGCCACCGGGGATCCGTTCTGCTGCCATGGTGGCGAGCCCCGGCTGTTTCCGTCATGACGCCCCCCGCCCCGGCGCCCTTCTTGGTGCTGGCCGCCGATGACCCCGAGCGGCTGGCCGCCTTCTACGGCGCCCTGCTGGGGACGGACCCGCTGCGGGGGGTCAGCCCCAGCCACTGGCGCCTGCTGGGGCCGGGAGATGGCCGTCTGGAGATCTACGCCCCCTCCCGGCGGCGTCCCCGCCCCCGGGGAGAGGGCCGGCTGGCCCTGTGTTTCTCGCGCCCGGCGGGGGAGGCGCCCCCCCTGCAGGTGCTCCACGACTGGCTCGCCGTGGTGCTGGCCCTGGGGGCGGTGCCGGTGGAGCCGCCGCGGCAGGAACCTTTCGGGGCCGAGGCCTGGCTGGCCGATCCGGAGGGCAACCGCCTGCTGCTGCTGGTCAGCGGCGGCTGAGCCGCAGTTGGGTGGCGTAGGGCCCGCGGCCATCGAGGCAGGCCGCGCCGCAGTGGGCGCCGAGGCTCACCGCCTGTCGCAGATCCCAGCCGGCGGCCAGGGCGGTGGTGATGCCGGCCGCGAAGCTGTCGCCGGCGCCGTAGGCATCCCGCACCGGCCCCGTGCGGTGCACGGCGGCATAGCGGCCGCCGGGAACCAGCACCCCGCCCCGTTCGGCCTCGGTGCCGATGCGCAGCCGGGGCAGAGGATCGAGATCCTCGCTCCGGTAGGCCTCGCCGGGGTCGGTGGCGCTGCCGATCAGGGCATCGAGGGTGACGCCCGCCTCCCGCAGGGCCGGCAGCCGCAGCCGCGGCGTGGCGGCCAGCACCCGGGCCCGCCGCGCCTGCCGCAGGCCGCCGGCATCGGTGGCGGTGACGAACACGCCGTCGGTCTGCTCCAGTCGCTGCCACGGCAACCCATCGGCGGCGGTGGGCATCAGCCGCTCGCCGATCACCGTGATCGTGCGCTCGCCGCCGGCGTCGATGAAGGTGATCCCCCGCCGGGTCGGGGCCGCCCGCCAGGCGATGTGCAGCTCCAGCCCCAGGTCCTCGAGCTCCTCGGCGGCCCGGCGCCCGAGGACGTCGTCGCCCAGGGCCGTGAAGAAGGGAATCCGCTCCCCTGTGAGACGGGCCATCTGCACCGCCACCACGGCGCCGCCGCCGGCGGGGAGCTCGCAGAAGTCGGCGGCATGGAGGATCTCGCCGGTCGCCGGCAGATGGTCCACCCCGATGAAGCTCACCATCTCCACATGGCCCACCACCGCCAGGGCCAGCGGGGGCAGGGCCGGCAGGGCCGCCAGGGGCAGGGGGACGAGGGGCTCCATTCAGCTGGAGGCGGAGGTGTAGAAGCGCAGGGCGAAGGTCCAGAACCAGCGGCTCACCACCACCGCGGCGATGGCCACCGCGCCGCCGGCCAGCAGCCAGGGGCCGGTGGCCCGCCCGAGGATCGCCTCGGCCGGGACCGTGGTGAGGAAGGCCACCGGCACGATGAAGGTGAAGAAGGCCCGCAGGCCGGCCGGGAAGGCGCTCACCGGAAAGCGGCCCGCCACCAGCACGCTGCGCAGCACCTCGGTGGCGTTCCAGATCTTCACGAACCAGATGCTGCTGGCCGCCAGCACGAACCAGAGGCTGTAGAGGATCAGCAGGCTGGCCACCAGCATCAGGGCCGCCCCCAGCAGGGTGAGGGGCGCCGGGGTGGCGCCGGCCTTCCAGGCGGCGTAGCCGATCAGGCCGGCCCCCAGGGCGATGCCCGGCAGGCCCCAGGGGGAGAAGGTGCGGGCCGAGAGCCAGAACTGGCTGTCGATCGGCTTGAGCAGGACGAAATCCAGGCTGCCGGTGCGCACGTGGGCCACGATCGTGCTGAGGTTGGGCTGCAGCAGGGTGCTGGTGATCCCCTCCAGCAGCGTGTAGACCCCCAGCACCACCAGGGCCCCTTCCCAGCTCCAGCCCCCCAGGGACTGGCCGCGCCCGTAGAACAACGACAGCACGAAGATGCTGCCCACGAGATTGCCGGCCGTGGCCACCAGCTCGATCAGGAAATTGGCCTGGTACTCCAGCTCGGCCGTCAGCGAGGCGATCCAGAACACCCGCAGGGTGGTGAGATAGCGGCCCATCACGCCCCCATGGCCGAATAGTGGCGCAGGCCCCGACGCCAGAGCAGCAGGTTGATCGGCAGCAGCAGGGCAGCCCAGGCGGCCATGGCCGCGAAGCTCTGCAGCACCGGCACCGTCTCACCAGCCAGGATCCTGGCGGGCACATCGACCATGTAGGGGAAGGGGGTCCAGAAGGCGAAGGCCCGGACTCCCTCGGGATAGAGGGCCAGGGGGGCCACCAGCCCGGAGAGATAGAGATAGGGCAGATAGAGGAGGCGCTCCAGGGCGCTGGCCTTCTCGCTCCAGAAGCACACCATCGTCAGGGTGAACTGCATCAGGAAGCGCAGGGCGAAGGCCGCCAGGGTGGCCAGCACCGCCAGCAGCAGCGACGGCAGCGAGGGCCACCAGAAGGCGGCGGGATAGAGCAGGAAGAACAGGCCCACCAGCAGCGCCACGAAGGGCAGCCGGGTGGCCTGCTCCGAGAGGTGGGCAGCCACGTAGCGCCACACCAGGGGCAGGGGCTGGAGCAGGTAGGGCGACAGGCGGCCGTTGAGGTTGTCCTCCTCGAAGGTGTACATCACCCAGACGATCGTGAACTGGCGCACCACGAAGGCCGACAGGAAGTAGCGGGCCAGCTGCAGGGAGTCCATCCCCAGCCCGCCGCCGGCATCGACGGCGCTCCACAGGCCCAGCATGATGAAGGGCAGCACCCCTGAGAGCGCCCAGAGCACGATCTCGGCCCGGTACTCCAGCATGTAGGCGTACTGGCTGGAGAGCAGCACGGCGGCGATGCGTCGGGCGTGGGCCAGCCGCTGAGCGAGGGGAGGCCTCATGCCAGGGCCCCCTGATGGAACAGCCGGCCGATGATGTCCTCGATCGGCGGGTCGGACACCGACAGATCGACCACGGCCAGGTCGGCCAGCAGGCGTCCCACCTGTTCGGTGAGCCGCTCCCGTGGGATCAGCAGCCGCACCTCCCGGCCCTCGATGGCCTCCACCTCGCCGTAGCTGGCGAAGGCCTCGGCCCCCATGGGCGCATGCAGCTCCAGCCGCACCTCCCGGCAGGGCGCCAGCCGCTGGGTGAGCGTCTCGAGGCTGCCGTCGTAGAAGAGGCGGCCCTCGTGGATCAGTAGGACCCGCGGGCAGAGGGCGGTGATGTCGGCCATGTAGTGGCTGGTGAGCAGCACGGTGGCGCCGAAGCGGCGGTTGTAGTCGGCCAGGAAACTGCGCACCCGGGCCTGGGCGTTCACATCCAGTCCCAGGGTGGGTTCATCGAGGAACAGCACCGCCGGCCGGTGCAGCAGGGCCGCCAGCAGCTCCGCCTTCATCCGCTGGCCGAGGGAGAGCTTGCGCACCGGCCGGCGCAGTTCGTCCCCCAGCTCAAGCATCTCCGCCAGCTCGGCGATGCGGCGCCGGCTCTCGGCGGGGGGGATGCCGTAGACGGCGGCGTTGACCCGCAGGGAATCCAGCGGCGGCAGATCCCAGATCAGCTGCTGCTTCTGGCCCATCACCAGGGTGATCTGACCCAGGAAGTCCGCCTCGCGCCGCTGGGGCTGGCAGCCGGCCACCTCCACCGTGCCGCTGGTGGGGTGGATCAGCCCCGTGAGCATCTTGAGGGTGGTGGTCTTGCCGGCGCCGTTGGCCCCCAGGAAGCCGACGAACTCGCCCGGCTCGATCGAGAAGCTCACGTCCTGCACCGCCGCGATCATGCGCTCGCGGCGGTTGACGAAGTGACGCAGGGTGCCGGCCAGTCCGGGTTGCTTGTCGGCCACCCGGTAGGTCTTGCCGAGGCCCTGCGCGCGGACGATGGCCATGCGGTCGGGGGCCATGCGGATGGGGGCGTGCAGGCCCACCCTATCGACGGCCCGGTCCCGTCTGAAGCCGCACCTCAGGCGGCCTCCGGACACCAGCCGGAGCTCCGCTGCAGCGGCTCGAGCCAGCTCGGACAGCGCTGGGTGAGATGGTCGCCGTGGCAGATGAGGGCCTGATGCCACTGGCAGCTCAGCAGGGGGATGCTGTCGGCGGCGGCGTGGTGACGGAACCACTGGCAGGTGAGGCAGACGTGCCGGCTGCGGCTGGGCAGCAGTTGCTCCGGCCCCAGATAGGGCCAGGCATCGCGGAGTGCAGCGGGGTCTGGAGCTGGAAGGGGAGCGGGGTCTGGAGCGGGGGACATGGCCGCAGGAAACGGTACACCTGTACTAGCAGGGATCCTCCCTGGCGGCCAGGGCCACGGTTCTGCAGCGGCGCCGCCGTCGTACCGCTGCGCTGCCGCCCCCGTTCCGCTGCGCCCATGCGTCGGCCGGGGATCCCCGTCACGGAACCCCGCCCGGGGGGCCACAATCGACGATCGGGGTCGCGCCTTTCGCCATGCCTGCTCCATGCTGATCCGGCTCGGTTGCGAACTGACGCTGTCCTGCTGGGCGCCGACCCCGGTGCTGGCCCTGATCCATCCCCATGGCAGCCGCCTGGACGACCGCCGCGGTCCCGAGCGGCTGCGGCTGAGCCCGGACCGGATCGCCGAGGTGCTCACCGATCCGGAAGGCAACCGTGCCTGCCGCTTCGTGGCCTCCACCGGAACAACCACGCTGGGATTCGAGGTGGTGGTGGCCGACCCTGGTCTCCCCGATCCAGTGGCACCGGAGGTGGGGGAGTGCCCGGTGGGGGCGCTGCCGATCGTCACCTACCCCTACCTGAACCCCAGCCGCTACTGCGACACCGATCGCCTGGCCCAGGTCGCCTGGGGGCGCTTCGGCGGCGTCCGGCCCGGCTGGTCTCGGGTGCAGGCCATCTGCGACTGGGTGCACGAGCAGCTCCGCTTCGACTACGGCGCCGCCCGCAGCGACAAGACCGCCCACGACGCCCTGCGGGAGGGGCGCGGCGTCTGCCGCGATTTCGCCCACCTGGCCATCAGCCTCTGCCGCTGCCTCAACATCCCCGCCCGCTACTGCACCGGCTACCTGGGCTACACGGGCACCACGCCCGTGCCCGAACCGATCGACTACTCGGCCTGGTTTGAGGCGTTCCTCGAGGATCGCTGGCATGTCTTCGATCCCCGCCACAACCGGCCCCGCATCGGCCGGGTGCTGATCGCCCGGGGAAGGGATGCGGCCGATGTGCCCTTCCTGCGCTCCTTCGGTGACCACCAGCTCACCGGCTTCCGCGTCATCACCGAGGAGCTGGCCCCGCCCGGGTCCCCCTGCCCCTGACCACAGCGAAGTGTGGAGAATTCATGCGCTGGGCCAGCCTGCCGGGCTTCGGCGGCAGAATCCCCTGAGTTCAGACGCCATCGAGCCCGTCGAAGGCTTCCTGACAACAGCCCCTGACGACAGTTGGCTGGGGCAGAATCCTGCCCCCCGGAGCCCATGGGGTCCCGTCCACGGGACCGGCTTCGGGTCCAGCCTTGGGCCTGACGTACGCAGCAGGGTTTTTTATTCCTGACTCACGCGGATCGACCAATGGGTTTACGGATCGACGAAGCCACCTTTCTGGAACGAGCCCGGTCCCGATTCGGAAGCCGATACGATTATTCGCAGATCAACTACAAGAGCTTCCGCAGCCCGGTCAAGATTCGTTGTCTGGAGCATCCTGTCCGGGAGATTGTGATCACGCCGGAGCGTCATCTTCAAACCACAGGCGGTTGCAAGTACTGCCTCAGAACGTATCGCAACCAGACCCTCGAGCGGGTCCTGAGGCTCGACTGCGAGCCCGGCGAACGCCCCGCACCCCTGGCGTCGCCACCCGTGGCAGCCCCCAAAAGTAAAGCTGTGTGAGGGATCCGGCCGGTTGCCCAAGGCCGGTTTTGGTCACGGTTATCTTTCCGGGTCATTCACCCTGAATCCCTCCATGGCCCTTCCTCTGCTCGCCGCCCGACCCTCGAGCCTCAATGCCAGGGTGCCGAGTTTCGCGATCGCCAGTGAGGAATCCCCCCGCCAGGCCGTCGCCACCCTGGAGACCCGCAAGGCTTCCGGAGACCGCCTGAGCCTCGACGTCCAGATCGAGCAGGCCTATCGCCAGATCTTCTTTCACGCCTTCAAGGTGGATCGTGAAGCGGTGCTGGAATCCCAGCTGCGTAGTGGACAGATCACCATGAGAGATTTCATCCGTGGTCTGCTGCTTTCCAGGCGATTCCGTGAGGGTTTCTATGACTGCAACAGCAACTATCGCCTGGTGGAGCAACTGGTCGGCAGGGTTCTCGGGCGCCCCGTGTATGGGGATCAGGAGCGGATCAGCTACTCGATCCTGATCGCCCAGCACGGGCTCATGGCCCTGGTGGACACCCTGCTCGACTCGCCCGAATACCTCGAGGCGTTCGGTTACGACACCGTGCCTTACCAGCGCTCCCGGGTGCTGCCGGGCCGGGCCCAGGGAGAACGCCCCTTCAACCAGCAGGCCCCCCGCTACGACGGTCGCTGGCGGGATGTCATCGCCAGCCGGGCGCCCCGCGGCTCCAGCCCCTGGTCCCCCGGCACCCCGCGTCCCGCCTGGCTCGGGGAACAGCCCTCGCCCCTGGCCCGCCAGATCTGGCAGGGGCTGGTCACCGCCGGTGGCTTCGCCATCACCGGTCTGGTGCTCTGGACCGCCGCGGCGATGCTGAGCACCGGCGCGCACTGAGCGCCCGCCCGCCAGGGATCTCCGGGAGGCCTTGTCCGCAGCACGGTGAGCTGGATCTGCCACCGGCTTGCTGTGCTGACGGACACGAAATCGTGCTTCTCTTGGTATGAGGTGGTCGCAACGCCGTCGTGACCACCGCCATGCATTAGGATTTGTAAAGATTTCTTGACCTTCCGGAGGTGCCTGTCATGTTCACGCTCGAAAAAGCGACCCAGATCTTTCCGGACACCCTCTCGGCCGACGTGGTGCCGGCCCTCACCGCCCGCTTCAGCCTCCTGAGCGCCGAGGACCAGCTGGCCCTGATCTGGTTCGCCTACCTCGAGATGGGCAAGACCATCACCATCGCCGCCCCCGGCGCGGCCCGCATGCAGTTCGCCGAGCCGGTGCTCAACCGGATCAAGGCGATGACCTTCGGCGAGCAGAGCCAGGCGATGGTGGACCTGGCCAACCGGTCGGACACGGAGATCTGCCGCACCTACGCGATCTGGTCGGTCAACATCAAGCTCGGCTTCTGGTACCGCCTGGGCGAATGGATGGAGGAGGGCCTCGTCGCCCCCATCCCCGAGGGCTACCAGCTCTCCGCCAACGCCGCTTCGGTGCTGTCCTCGCTGAAGGGCATCGATGCGGGCCAGCAGATCACGGTGCTGCGCAACTTCGTGGTCGACATGGGCTTCGATCCCAGCAAGGTGGAAGGCGCCGAGCGCATCGCCGAGCCGATCGTGCTGCCGACGGCCCCCGAGCAGCGCACCAAGGTCTCGATCGCCGGCGTCGACAACGCCACGATCCTCTCCTATATGGATCTGCTCAATGCCAACGACTTCGACCAGCTGATCCAGCTGTTCCTCCCCGACGGCGCCCTGCAACCTCCCTTCCAGCGGCCCATCGTCGGCACCGACGCCATCCTGCGCTTCTTCCGCGAGGACTGCCAGAACCTCAAGCTGCTCCCCGAAACCGGCGTGAGCGAGCCCTCCGATGGCGGTTTCACCCAGATCAAGGTGACTGGAAAGGTCCAGACCCCCTGGTTCGGAGCCGGTGTCGGCATGAACGTGGCCTGGCGTTTCCTGCTCGATCCCGACAACAAGATCTACTTCGTGGCGATCGATCTGCTGGCCTCCCCCGCCGAACTGCTCAAGTTCGCCCGCTGAGTAGTCCATCCACCCTCCCCGCTCCGGCGGGTCCCGTGACCGGGGAGGCGCTGGCCTCTCCGGTCTTTCCGGCCTGGGGAGGGACCGGTCTCCTGCTGGGGATCGGGATCTTCGGGGCCTGGCTGGCCACCCTGGTGCTGGCCCTGCTGGCGGATCCGGCTGGCTGGACGCCGGCGGCCCTGGGGCTGGCCATTGCCCTGCGCACGGTCCTGCAGACGGGCCTGTTCATCCTCGGCCACGATGCGATGCACCGCACCCTGGTGCCCCGGCATCCGCGGCTCAACGACGGTCTTGGTCGGCTGGCCCTGCTCCTCTACGCCGGCCTTCCCTATGGCCGTTGCCGCCGCCATCACCTGCGCCATCACCGCTTCCCGGGCAGCCGCCGCGATCCGGACTTCCGTCGGGCCAGCGGTGACGGGGCCCTGCGCTGGTACGCCCGGTTCATGGCCAACTACCTCTCCCTGCGCCAGCTGGTCCTGCTCCTGGCCAGCTGGTTGGTTGTGGCGGGAGGTCTGGTGCTGATCGATCCCCGGCGGGCGCTGGCCGTCCCCACCTTCTGGGTGCTGCCCCTGGTGCTCAGCTCGTTTCAGCTGTTCCTGTTCGGCACCTATCTTCCCCACCGCGGCGACGGATCCGACCCCGACGGCCGCCATGCGGTCAGAAGTCTGGGGTATCCCCACCTTTTCTCCCTGCTGGCCTGTTATCACTTCGGTTACCACCGGGAGCACCATGCCCACCCGGCGGTGCCCTGGTTCCGGCTGCCGCAGGTGAGGCGTCGCCTTGCCCAGCCTCACGGCCACGGCCACGGCCAAGGCCAAGGCCTTGGTTACGGCCATGGTCAAAGCTCAGCGAACGGCTCGCGGCCACTCCGGCCTGGGCGTTAACGTCCGAATTCAGCAGTTGAGACCCATGGTGAGTGCGGTATTGGAGTGGACGGATCAGGAGCAGCAGGTGGCACGCCGCGCCTTCGACAAGGCCCACTCCAGAGCCGCGATCGGCATCATCCGGGCTGTCCAGGCCCACGCCAGCCGCATGGACTCCGTCGAGGAATGCTGGAAACTGCACGACTTTCTGAGCATCCAGCGCCATGAAATCGAAGGACGTTTTGATTTCCGCCTTCCCGGCCTGCTGTTCGTCTTCGCCAGCCTGGTGAAGGATGGCCTGCTCCAGCTGGAGGAACTGGAAGGACTCGAGCGGGACAAGCTCAACAAGATCACCGCGATGTCCCGCATGTGAGGAGGGCGCCGCAGATCTGCAGCACCTCACCGGTCGGATCGCTTCCCCTGTCTGCTGTGGACCGCCGCCGCCGCTGCCCGGACGGTCTTCCCGACCTGCGCGCCGCGAGGGTTCAGGCCCTCAGGGGCTGTAAGGTAGGAAAGATTCCAAGATTTCTCTCCAGCGAGCTCATCACTTTCTAAAAGGGCTGTCGAAGGATCGGTTCATAGTTATTTTCAGGTTCATGACCATTTACATCGGAAATCTTTCCTTCGACGCCGAAGTGGAAGACGTGAAGAACCTTTTTGCCCAGTACGGCGAACTTCGCCAGTGCACCCTGCCCCTCGATCGCGACACGGGTCGCAAGCGCGGTTTCGCGTTCGTCGAGATGGCCAATGACGCCGACGAGACCAAGGCCATCGATGATCTTCAGGATGTCGAGTGGATGGGCCGCAGCATCCGTGTGAACAAGGCCGAACCCCGCACCGGTGGCGGCGGTGGCGGCGGTCGCTCCGGTGGTGGCGGCGGCGGCTACGGCGGCGGTGGCGGTGGGTACGGCGGCGGCGGTGGCCGCAGCCGCTACTGAGTCATTGCTGGGTCACCGGGCCCTGGTGGGCCCGGTTCCCATTCCACCGCCCCTGGTTCTCCGGGGGCGGTTTTTTGTTGTCCAGGGGCGCTGTTGCGGCTCGTTCGTGACCGCACCGCCTGCGGTTCCGCGTGTGGGGAGTCCGGCACGGATCGAAAGACACTCTGCTGGTGGGGCCCCTTGGCCAGGGCGGGGAGCAGATTGGGCCCATGAGTGATCCCAGCCCTCGCGGCCGGTACCGGGTCCGACCCGCCGACCAGAACGAAACCACCGTGCCCAACGAAGTCACCGGCCCGACCTTCGACCACCGCGACGAGGCGGAGCGGTATGCCCACAGCCTGGCCATCGCCCACCAGGCCCCGGTGGTGGTGGAGAAGCTGGCGCCCGCCGGCTGCTGGCTTCAGCTCGGGATCATTGGCTGAGGCGACGCCTCTAATCCCTCGAGCTCGTCGGCGGCCTGCAGACGGATCAGGTAGGTGAGGCTGGAGCCCACGCCGGTGCCGCGGTAGCGGCCGCTGACCGGCGCCGCCAGATGGTGGTCGGGCGCGGCGGCCAGGACCAGGTGGCCATCGGCCACCGCCAGGCCCAGGCTGGGGTCGAACCCCCTCCACCCGCCTCCGGGCAGATACACCTCCGCCCAGGCGTGCAGCTCGTGTTCGCTCACCTCGGGGGGATGGTGCATCGAGTAGCCGCTCACGAACCGCGCCGCCAGTCCCTGGCTGCGGCAGGCCACCACATAGAGCATGGCGGTGTCCCGGCAGGCTCCGGTGAGCGTGCGGAGGGTTTCGGCGGCATCGGTGGGCTCCCCCTCCAGCCGGCCGACATGGTGAAAGCCGTGGTGGATCTCATCGGCGAGGGCGCTGAGGAAGGCGGTGGCCGATCCGTCGACCCGGTCGGCGATGGCCTGGGCCCAGGCCCGCACGTCCGGATCGGCCCGATCCTGCAGGCAGGCCGCCAGGGAGCGGGCCTCCGCCTCCGGGTAGGTCACCGGCAGGTGCTGGGCCTCCCGGTGGGTAACGATCCAGTCGTAGGGATTGCTGCGCAGGGTTTCCACCAGCATGTCCACCGTGACCGTGAGCTGGTCCCGCTCCTGCTGGAACCAGGCCACCATCGCGTCGGTGCCATCGGGCTCGAGCACCCGGCTCAGCCCCGCCGGAGGCTGCTCCAGCCGCAGGTGGTGCTCGAGGATCCTCTGGCTGCCGTCCTGCCGGGGGGTGAGCCGCAGGGCCATGGGCTCCAGGAAGACCGGCCGCTCGTAGCTGTAGCTGAGGCGATGGTGGATGCGGAAGAACATCGCTCAGCCCATGGCCTCGCGCAGGACGTCCTGGAGGTCGTCATCGATGACGTAGGTGTGCAGCGGCGCCGTGTCCAGGTCTTCGACGAGGGGGAAGAAGCGGACAGAGAACCAGGCCTCGAAGAGTTCGAGGCTGCGGGGATGGGGCCAGCGGCTGCGGTCGCGGCACCAGAGGTCGAGCTCGGCGGTGAAGATCTGCCCGTAGCTGTCCAGCAGCCGGTCCTGGGCTTCCAGCTCGCTGTCGTAGGTGGGGATCAGGTAGAGGCTGTGGTCCTCCCCCAGCCCTTCCATGTCCTCGCGGGTCCAGAACGGCCTGGTCCAGTCCACCATCGGCTGCCGGGGGGCCACCGCGATCGCGCAGCGGTTGAGAACGGCCATCGATGGTTCGTCAGTGGCTGGTTCAACGCTAGCGAGGCCGGGGAGAGGGGGCATGGGTGAAACCATGGATCCGCGCCGCCTCAACAGCGACGACCTCGCCGACCGAGAACCATGCTCGATCGCCCTGGGAGTGCTGGCCTAGGGGGGTCTGGCGCTCTGAGCCTTCGCAGCTTCTCCCTTCCCTTCGCCTGATCTCCATGGCCCAGGCCTCTGCCGCACTCGTCGGCCTCACCCTGTTCACGATCATGTTCGCCCTCGGCCTGGGGTTGCAGCTGGATGCGATTGCGCAGTTGCGCCACAGGCCCGCCCTGGTGATCCGGGTGCTGATCGGCTCCTGTGTGCTGGTGCCCCTGGTGGCTTTGGTGCTGATGAAGCTGCCCCTGAGCTTTGCCCTCTCCCCGTCAGCCCGCTTCGGCATCGTCCTGATGGCGGCCTGCCCGAGCGCCCCGCTCACCTTGCGCAAGGCCGGCAAGACGGGGGGCGACCGCCAACTGGCGGCGCTGCTCCAGGCCTGCGCGGCCGTGGCCGCGATCGTTTCGATTCCCCTGCTGGCTGATCTGTTCCGGGCCTCGTTCGGCATCGACGGCTGGGACATCGCCCCCCGGGACGTGGCCCTGCAGGTGGGCAAGGCCCAGGTGCTGCCGCTGCTGGCCGGCCTGCTGCTGAGGCACTGGAAGGCCGGATGGGTGGCGCGATTGGAGGGGCCGCTCAACAAGCTCGCCAACGGTCTGCTTCTGCTGCTGATCGTGCTCGTGCTGATCAAGGCCGGCCCTTTGCTGGTGCCGTTCGTGGCCTCCAACTGGCTGGCCCTGGGCTTCATGGCGGTGATGGTGGCCGCGGCCCTGGCCATCGGCTCCCTCATGGCTGGCCCGGAGCCTCGCGAGCGCACCACCGTGGCCCTGGTCACATCGATGCGCAACCCGGGCCTGGCCCTGCTGTTCGCCACCACCCACGGCGAAGGGATGCCCGGCCTGAAACTGGCCGTGCTGGCTTACCTGCTGGTCACCGTTCTGCTCTCGATTCCATTTCTGCGCTGGCAGAAGGGTCTGCAGGGGGTGGCTTGAGCAGACAGTTCCTCACAGGTTCTCGGTCATCGGCGCTGTCGGATCTCCAGGCCCTAACGCCCTTGATTACAACAATTTGCGCGACAGCGGCGACACCCAGATCCTTGATGCCCACTCTGGAATCATCGCTAGCCATCGTGCAGCCGCCCCTTTCGTTCCTTTCCCCATGCCCCACCGCCGGATCAGCCTTCAGCCCTGCGGCCGCCACGATGGCGTGACCTGTTTCTGTCCCGCCCTTCTGGGTGGCGGAGTCCTGGCTGGCCTGACGGCCACGTTCCTGCTGGCACCCCAGCCCGCTGCGGCAGCGAAGGCTGCTCCCACGGGGCAGGTGTTGTACACCCTCACCACCCAGTGCGCGCTCCAGGGGGCTGCTCCCGTGCCCTGCACGGTGGAGGCGGTGGACATGGGAGAGGCCACGCTCTACCGCCACCGCATCGGCAAGGCCACCGAAACGGTCCGCATCACCGCTGAACCGGTGACGATGGCGATCTGGGCCAATGACACCAAGCAATGGAGCCCGCTGCGCGGAGCCTCGGCCCGGTTCTCCACCAACACGGTCTGCTTCAACGGCAAGGACCTCTGTGTGGTCAACCCCAATTACCTCAACAGTGTCCGGGAGGATCGCGCCAACACCCGCCTCCAGGGCCGTGATCTGGTGATGGTGCACTTCGGCAGCGACGGTCGGGTGGACGCCAGCTGCTACGACGACGCCTGCGCGCTGCTGCTGAAATGAAAACCCTCGCTGGATTCGCTCTGTTGATGGCCGGTGTGATCGCCGCCCCGGTCGGGGCTGCCCTGGCCCTGGAGACGTCTTCTTCCTCGCTCACTCCGCAGCTGATCGCCCGCGGCGGTGGAGGTGGCAGAGGTGGTGGCGGTGCCAGGGCCGGGGGCGCTGGCCTCGGTGGCGCCGGCAGGGCTGCTGGTGGTGGCGCACGCGCTGGCGGTGCGGCCAGGGCCCACAGTGGTTTTCAGGGATCCGGCGGCGCCGGTGGTCTCAATCGCGGCGCGAACCGACCGGCCGGTGGCTGGAGCGGCGGTGCCGCCGGCGGGATGGGTCGTCCCTCGCTGGCTGGTCCCGTGGCACGACCTGGTGGGGTTGGAGCAGCAGGTCTCAACCGTCCTGGAGGGGTTGGAACCATCAACCGCAACGCCAACCTCAACCGGAACGTCAACGTCAACCGCAACCTCAACCGCAGCGTCAACGTCAACCGCAACTGGACCCGCGCCGCCAACGTCAACGCCTTCGGTGTCCGGCCCGGCTGGGCACGCCCTGGCTGGGGTGTCGCCCGACCCTGGAACCATGGCTGGTACGGCGGCTGGGCCACCCCGTCCTGGGGATGGTGGGGGGCCCGGGCCGCCACCTGGGGTGTGGCCACCCTGGCGACGGCCTCGATCATCAACAGTGCCGTTGATGCCGCGGTGGCCAGCAGCCAGACGGTGATCGTGGTGCCCAACACCGAGTACCAGCTGCTGTTCGGCACGGTTCAGCCGACCGGCACCTCCACGGTGGCCTTTGATGTCAGTGCCGACGGCAGCGTCTTTCAGCTCTCCGCCGACTGCCAGCAGGGTCTGCTGAACGGCCAGGAGCCGAGCAGTGCCCAGGAAGCGGAACTCCTCAATGCCGCCTGTCAGGTGGCCTTCGGGACCGCTTCCTGAGCCGGGGGCTCACCAGGGCAGGGGAGCCCGCTGGGCGCCGATGCTGCAGCCCATCTGCTGACCCAGCAGGGCCCCGAGCGGCACGGCCCAGGTGCGGCCGTCCTGGCGGGAGGCGGCGTAGCCGAGGCCGCCGCCGATGATGCCGCCCACCAGGCGACCCACGTTGCAGCGCTGGGCCGTCTGGGCCTGGACGTAGTCGGGGGCCAGCGGCAGGTTGGCCCGGTAGCGGTCGACGTCGTAGTCGGCCCGGTAGCCGCCGCCGTAGCCGTCGCCATAGGACGAGGGGCTGGGCAGGGTCTGCACGGGGTAGGGAACACGGCGGCTGTCGACCTGGCGGGGAGCGCCGGACGGGCCCCAGGGACCGGCCCAGGCCTCCAGGGGGGCGGCGACCAGGGCCAGGACGCCGGTGGTGCCCAGCAGGCCCGCGAGGCGGCGGGACCCCTGACGAAGGAAGGTGTTCATGGTGTTCGCGTTGTGAGGAGCGACCCCTGAGGTGGGGCTGAGATCAATCAAGCGAAGTCATGTGACCGATCCGTGAACGGCTCCCGGTCGATGTCCGACAGGATGCGACTGCGGCGATGGCCCTGTGCATCGCTTGCTGTCCGACCCCTGGTCGGATCGCCCCGCCGTTGCCAGCTTGAACGGGAGGGTGGGAGAACCCGATGAGCTGGAGCGAACTGGAGCGCCTCGTCGATGAGGCCGAGACGGATGAGGTGATCCGCCGCGGGCTGCGCCATTGCCGCTCCAGCCCGGAGCTGGTCCTGGCCGCCCGCCGGCTGGGCTACCACGTCACGCGGGTGGATCTGCAGCGGGCCTGGCAGCTGCACCGGCTGGCGATCGAATCCCGGCCCGTTCCGGAACGGCAGCGGCCGGCTCCAGGAGGCTGATCTCGGCATGCACGCATTCGGCGGTGGGCCGGAGCTGGAAGCCCAGCTTCCGACAGACGTGCTGCATGCCTCGGTTCTCGTGCAGGATCTCGGCGCAGATGCGCTCGAGTCCCTCCTGGCGGCCGATCTCCAGCAGCAGGCCCAGCAGGGCGGTGCCCAGCCCCTGCCGCTGCCAGGGGTCGGCGATCAGCATGGCGAACTCGGCCGCGTTCTCGTCGTGGATCCGGCTGAGCCGCCCCACCCCCAGCACTTCGGCGGGGGCGCCGTTCCCCCCGGTCCGCTCGGCCACCAGGGCCATCTCCCGATCGTAGTCGGTGAAGCAGATCCGGGTGAGCCGCTCGTGGGCGATGCGGTGGCCCAGGGTCATCAGATGGAAGTAGCGGAAGTAGACGCTCTGCTCCGAGAGGGTGCGGTGGAACGCCACCACCAGGGGTTCGTCCTCCGGCCGGATCGGCCGCAGGGTCACCGCTGAGCCGTCGGGGAGCCGCCAGTCGCGCATGTACTCGCTCGGGTAGGGCCGGATCGCCGGCCTGGGGCTGAAGCAGGTGGCCCCGGAAGAAGCCTGCAGGAGCACCCGGGCGTCCAGGGCCACCAGGGCGCCCTCCCCGTTCCCCGGCGCCACCCGCAGCGGATTGATGTCCAGTTCGAGGATGGCCGGGTGCTCCAGCACCAGCCGGCTCAGGCGCACCAGCAGCCGTTCGAGCGCCGCCAGATCCACCGGTGGCCGGCCCCGCACCCCCTGCAGCGCCGCGTAGATGCGGGTGCGTTCCATCAGCCGCCGGGCCAGGGTGGTGTTCAGGGGCGGCAGGGCCACGGCACTGTCGCGGAACACCTCCACCAGCAGGCCGCCGGTGCCGAACAGGATCACCGGCCCGAACTGGGGGTCGATGCTGCTGCCGACGATCAGTTCGTAGCTCCCGGTGAGTTCCAGCATCGGCTGGACGGTCACCCCGCCGAAGGCGCTAGCCCCGTGCCGGGCGACGATCGCGCTCTCCATGCTCCGGAAGGCCTGGGCCACCGCCTCGCCGTTGCGCAGGTTCAGCTGCACCCCGCCGACGTCTGTTTTGTGGGTGAGCTCGGAGGAGAGCAGCTTCACCACCACCGGGTAGCCCATGGCCTCGGCGGCGGCCGTGGCCGCCTCGGCGCTGACGGCCATGTTGGTGGGGACCGTGGGAATGCCGTAGGCCGCCAGCACCTGCTTGGCTTCCCATTCGTTGAGCAGGGTTCGCCCCTCGGCCCGGACGGCGCCCAGCAGCTCCTCCACCCGCCCGCGGTCGGCGTGGGGCTCGCCGGCACCGGATGCCACCGCTGCCTCCGTTTCCGGCACCAGGGCCGGCGTTTCGTAGAGGGCGCGCAGGTTGTCGCTGTAGCGCCACATGGCATCGAACAGCTGCACGGCCGCGTCTGGGTAGCGGTAGGTGGCGATGCCGGCGGCATTGAGCAGGCGCTCCCCCGCTTCCACGTCCCGACCCCCCATCCAGCTGGCCAGCAGGGGCTTGGTGGTGGTCGCCGCCAGGGCCACCAGCCGTTCGGCGGTGACGGTCGGGTCGGTCATGGCCTGGGGGGTTAGCACCACCAGCAGCCCGTCGCTGTCGGGGTTCTCCAGGGCCAGGCGGATGGCCCGCTCGTAGCGCTCCGGATCGGCGTCCCCGAGGATGTCGACCGGGTTGGCCCGGCTCCAGTGCTCCGGCAGCACGGCATCGAGGGCCGCCAGGGTGGCTTCCGGGAGCTTGGCCAGGGCGCCGCCGTGGCGCACCAGGGCGTCGGTGGCGAGCACGCCCGGGCCACCGGCGTTGGTGAGGATCGTCAGCCGTGGCCCCAGGGGCCGCCGGCGTTGCTTGGAGAGCACCTCGGCCAGGTCGAAGAGGTCAGCGATGCTGTCCACCCGCAGCACGCCGCAGCGCCGGAAGGCGGCATCGAGCACGGCGTCGCTTCCGGTCAGGGCTCCGGTGTGGGAGGCCGCCGCCTGGGCCGCCTCCGCCGTGCGCCCGGCCTTGATCACCACGATCGGCTTGGTGAGGGCCACTTCCCGCGCCGCCGAGAGGAACGAGCGGGGATCCCCGATCGACTCCATGTAGATGACGATGCTGTGGGTCTCCGGGTCGTCCCCCAGGTAGGTGATCAGATCCCCCCAGTCCACATCGAGCATCGAGCCCATCGAGACGAAGGCGCTGAAGCCCACGTTCTCCTGCAGGCTCCAGTCGAGGACGGCGGTGCAGATCGCCCCCGACTGGCTCAGGAAGCCCACGTGGCCGGGTCGGGCGAAGGTGCCGGCGAAGGTGGCGTTGAGGCCGGTGCGGGGATTCATCAGCCCCAGGCAGTTGGGCCCGACCAGCCGCATGCCGCTGCGGCGCAGCCCATCGCGGATGCGGGCCTCCAGGGCGATGCCGGCGGCGCCGATCTCCCGGAAGCCTGCTGACAGCACGATCACCCCCTTCACCCCCGCCGCCGCGCAGGCCTCGATCAGCCCCGGCACCGTGGCGGCCGGGGTGGCGATCACCGCCAGATCTACCGGTTCGGGCAGCTCCGCCACCGTGGCGTAGGCCCGGATTCCCAGCACGCTGGCGCGTTTGGGATTGACGGGGTAGACGGTGCCGCCGAAGGGATGGCTGATCAGGTTCCAGAGCACCCCGCGGCCGACGCTGCCCGGTCGGTCGGAGGCCCCGATCACCGCCACGCTGCGGGGAGAGAAGAGCGCCGCCAGCGGCTGGTGCTGGGAGCGCAGGATGTCGTAGGCCCGATCGGAGGCGCCGTCGCCCCCACCGGAGGCGAGGGCACTCATCGGTAGACCAGGACCGGACAGGGGGACTGGACCAGCACCCGCTGGGTCTCGCTGCCGATCAGCATCCCCACCAGGCCGCGGCGGCCGTGGGAGGCCATCAGGATCAGATCGCAGCCCAATCGGCTGGCGGCCTCGACGATGGCCTGGTGGGGCAGGTCGCTCATCACCTTCTCGCCATCGGCGCTGACGCCGGCCTGCCGGGCCACCGCCAGGGACTCCTCCAGGATGCGCTCCACGTCCTTGCGGCTGGCGCTCATCAGGGCCTCCATGGTGGTGGCATCGAGCATCTCGCCGAGCCCCACCACCTGCACCGGCACGCTGGCCTGGGCGTGGAAGAAGGTGATGCGGGCCCCGAGGGCCGCGGCAAGGGCCACGGCATGGCGCACGGCCTGCATCGAGAGGTCGGAGCCGTCGCTGGGCACCAGGAGGTGGCTGTAGGGCATGGGAGCTGCGGGTCTCCCCTCTGTCTAGTCATGGCCCCTGGTCCTTGCAGGGGTCAGTGGAGTGGATCGCTGATCACCAGGGCTGAACAATCCAGCCGCCGCAGCAGGCCCGTGGCCTGGTCGCTGGCGGGTATGGGCAGCCCCTCCACGAGGCGCCGCAGGGAGCGCAGGATCACCAGATCGTGGCTCTCGCTGCTGCGCTCGATCGCCTCGGCCACGTTCGGGTCGGCCAGGAGCTCCACCGTGACCGGTACGGCCCCGCCGGCCCTGGCTTGGGAAGGCACCCAGGCCTGCAGCTGGCGGGTCAGCCGATCGCGCTCCGCCTGGGCGAGCCAGGGTTCATGCACGTGCAGCAGGGTGATGGCGGCCCCCTCTCCGGGCGGGCAGGCGCTCAGCAGCCTTTCCGCCAGCTGGAACTGTTCCAGGGCGCCGGCGGAGAGGTCCTTCACCGGCACGAGCAACCGCCGGAACCCGGCCGGATCCTCCCGCAGCCGGGCCATCACCACCGGGCAGTGGGCCTGACGGCAGATGGCGGCCACCAGATCGCCGAACAGCCAGCGCCCCAGCCGGGGGCCGGGCGCCACTCCGACCAGCACCAGGTCGGCCCCCTGCTCCAGGGCCGTGCGGGCGATGCCGCCGGGAATGTCGTTGTCGACCCGCAGCAGGGAGCGGCTGGGCACCCCCGCCGCCGCGGTGCTCACATCGGCCCGCTCCAGCAGCTGGCGCCCCTCGGCCAGGGCCCGGTGCACGACGGGGTGGGGCCCGCGGCCCGCCCCGGCCTGCCGCGGCGACACCACCGCCAGGGGCAGCACCGAGCCCTGGTGACCCGCCTCGCCGTCGATCAGGCGCCCGGCCAGCGCCAGCAGGAAGTCCTCGCTGCGGGCATCGCTGATCGGCACCAGCACCCGCAGGGACCGCCGCACCAGGGCCAGCTGGCCGCTCTCCTGCAGGCTCAGGTCCCGGGAGCGGCGGCTGGCCATCCGGGTCATCGCCACCGTGGTCAGGATCGGGCCCAGGGTCGCGGTCACCACCATCATGGCCAGCACGCTGTTGAGCATCCGCTCATCCAGCAGGCCCTGGCGGAACCCCACATAGGTGGCGGCCAGGGTCGCCGCCACCTGGGGCAGCGACAGGGACCAGAGGGTGAGCATCTGGGGCCCGTCGTAGCGGTAAAGCAGACCCGACCACCAGGAGGCCAGCCCCTTGCTGGCGATCAGGCTCAGGATCAAGGCGATGGCGAAGGCGGAGCCCGTCATGGTGCTCAGGAACACGGGCACATCGAGCAGCAGGCCCAGATCGATGAAGAACAGGGGGATGAACAGGCTCGCCCCCACCACCACCACCTGCTCCTTCACGCGGCCGTCCGGCAGCACGCCGTTCACGGCCAGGCCGGCGAGGAAGGCGCCGACGATCTTCTCCACCCCGGCCAGCTCCGCCCCCACCGCCGCCAGGAACAGGGCCAGCAGCACCGCCACGAACAGGCGGCTGTCGCCGTCGACGCTGCGGCGGATCAGCCCCCGGCCCAGCCAGCGGATCAGCAGCAGCACGGCGGCGGCATAGACGGCCACCTTGAGCAGCAGGCCCACCACCCCCGCACCGCTCAGCTGGCCCCGCCCTAGGCTGACGCAGAGGGCCAGCACCACCAGGGCGGCGATGTCGGTGAAGATCGTGCCGCCGATGGCCACCGTGACGCACTCCTCCCGCATGGCGCCGAAGCTGCGCACGATCGGATAGCCCAGGGGGGTGTGGGAGGCCAGGATCGAGCCGATCAGCACGGCGCTCACCGCCGGGTAGCCATAGGCGAACCCCAGCACCGTGCCGGCCAGCATCGGCAGGGTGAAGGTGAGCAGGCCGAAGCGGAAGGACCGGGCCCGGATCCGCCGGAACTCCCCCAGGTCGATCTCCAGCCCGGCGATGAACAGCAGGTAGATCACCCCCACGTCCGAGAGCAGCCGCACGGTCTCGTTGCCGGACGCCAGCCAGGCGAGGCCGTGGGGACCGATCACCACTCCCGCCACCAGCAGCCCCACCAGATCCGGCAGCCGCAGGGGCCGCACCAGCGGTGGCACCACCACGCTCAGCACCAGCAGCAGGGCGAAGATCGCCAGGGGATTGCCGGTCAGGAAGGTGCCCACGGGGATCGGGAGGTTCGGCAGGGGTGTCCTCCAGGCCGTCCTAGGAACGCCGCCACCGGCGATCGCCCTCCCCGCGGCGTCTCGTAACGGTCCCGCACCTGCCCTCGCCCGCCACCAGAATCGGCTCCATGACGCAGTCCGCCTGGCGCCAGCACTGGTATCCGGTCGCCTACCTGCGGGATCTCGATCCCGCCAGGCCCACCGCCTTCACCCTCCTCGACGAGGACCTGGTCCTCTGGTGGGACCGTGCCGGCCAGGTCTGGCGGGCCTTCGCCGATGTCTGCCCGCACCGCCTGGTGCCCCTGAGCCAGGGGCGCATCAATGCCGGCGGCGAGCTGGAGTGCCCCTACCACGGCTGGACGTTCGCCGGAGACGGCCACTGCATCGCCATCCCCCAGGCCGAGCCGGGGGCGAGCCCCAGTGCCGTGCGATCGGGCTGCCGGGCCTACGCCACCGCCGAGGCCCAGGGCCTGCTGTTCGTGTTCGCCGGTGAGGCGGACCGGGCCGCGGCGGTGCCCCTGCCGCTGGTGCCGGTGCTGGAGGAGCCGGGCTGGTTCGTGCAGGACACCTTCCGGGACCTGCCGATGGATGCGCTCACCTTGCTGGAGAACGTGCTGGATGTGAGCCACGTGCCCTTCACCCACCACCGCACGGTGGGCAAGCGGGAGAACGCTGCTCCGGTGGTGGCGACGATCACCAGCTCCGGTCCCGAGGGGTTCACGGCCCTGTGGGAGGAAGGGCCCCGCAAGGGGACGCTCGGCAGTCAGCACACCACCTACGCCGCCCCCGGCCTGATGTGGCACGACCTCACGGCGCCTGCCTTCGCCCGCATCCTCACGGTGGTCTACGCGACGCCGATCCGCCGCGGTGAGTGCCGCCTGTTCGCCCGCTTCCCCTTCCAGTTCAAGTCACGGCTGCCGCCCCTGCTGCTGGGCCTCCGGCCCCGGTGGTTGCAGCACATCGCCAACCACACCGTGCTGGAGGACGACCAGGTGTTCCTGCACTGGCAGGAGCGGGTGCTGGAGCAGCGGGGCCGCAGCGGCGGGGCCGAGCGGGCGTTCTTCCTGGCCACCGGCGCCGATGTCTATGTGAAGGCCCTGCACGACTGGGTCAACACCCA
This sequence comes from Tabrizicola sp. YIM 78059, assembly GCA_943367815.1. Classification (GTDB taxonomy): domain Bacteria; phylum Cyanobacteriota; class Cyanobacteriia; order PCC-6307; family Cyanobiaceae; genus Cyanobium. Next base: position 35,566 of record CALRKA020000016.1, read on the forward strand.
CGACGGCGACCCCTTCCCCGGCCAGCCCCTGCCCCCCCGCCTCGATCGGGCGGCGCTGATGGACCGCTGGGCCAGCCACGGGGAGCACTGCGCCTCCTGCCGTGGCGCCCGGCGGGGGTTGCGGCGCTGGCGACCGCTGTTGCAGGCCATTCCCTGGCTCGCCCTGCTGGCGGTCGACTGGTGGCAGACCCCCCAGGTACTGGTGGTGGGGCTGCTGCTGGCCGGAGCTGCTGTGCTCCTCGCCCAGCGCTTCGATCGCTGGGAGCGGCTGCTGCTGGCCGGGGATGGCGAACCGCCCCGCAACCGGCCCGACTGAGACGGCGGGACCGGCAGGTTCAGCCCTTCCAGCCGGCCAGGTGGGAGGCGGCCCTGGAGCGCACCAGGGAACGGGCGGCGGCCAGGGCCGGCGCCAGGTTGGCGGAGCTGAAGGGGGGCAGGGGGCGGCTGCGCAGCCAGGCTCCCCAGCGGAATTCGTGGAAGGGGATCAGGGGGGCCGGATCGATCATGCCCTCCTTCTTGAGGCGCCACACCAGGGATCGGTAGGGATCGTCCTGCAGGTCCTCCAGACCCTGGGGCAGGGCCGTGGGGGCCAGGGGGCCATGGCCGCGGCCGTCGTAGAGATACAGCCAGCCCCGGGCCTGCAGTTCGGCGAGCACCGCCTGGGGCGGCTCGGCTGGCCGATCGAGCACCAGGTAGCCGTAGGCCATGGCGCCGGGATCCAGCTCGATCAGCCCCCGCAGGCGGTGGTGGCGGTCGACCATCCAGAGGGCGTCACCGGCGCCGCGCACAAGGGGAACGGGTTTGCCGCGCAGATAGCGCAGGCGCTGCTCCGCGGTCTCCTGGGAGAAGTCCTGCTGGCGGCTGCGCACCTCGGCCAGACCCACACACATCTGGGTGGGCCGCAGGTCGGCGATGGCGACGCTGAGCAGGTCCGCCTTCGGACCCGGTGGAGGCAGGGGCTGGTATGGGGGCAGGTGCAGGCTCATGGGTGCCGGTGGCTGAGCCCCATCCTGACCGCTCCGAGCCGGGTCCCACCCCGGGGATCAGCCCTGGGAATAGGGTCGGGCCAGCCACGGATGTTCATGACCACCGCCCCTGACCGAGCCATCGCTCCGGAGGGACCCCACGGCCCGATCGGGGTGCTGGTCTGTGGCCACGGCAGCCGCAACCGGCTGGCGGTGGCCGAATTCGCCTCCCTGGCCCACCAGCTCCAGCACCACCTCGCCCCGGTGCCCGTGGACCACGGCTACCTGGAGTTCGCCCGGCCGATCCTGCGCGATGGTCTGGACGCCCTGCGTCAGCGCGGGGTCCAGCACGTTCTGGCCGTGCCGGCGATGCTGTTCGCCGCCGGTCACGCCAAGAACGACATCCCCTCGGTGCTCAACACCTACGCCGCCGAGACCGGGCTGCGCATCGATTACGGCCGGGAGCTGGGGGTGGATCTCAAGATGATCCAGGCCGCGGCCGCCCGCATCCGCTCCGCCCTCGACGGTGCCGATGCCGACGCCCTCGCCGCTGGCCGCAGCCCTGTGCCGCTGCACGACACCCTGCTGGCGGTGGTGGGGCGTGGCTCCTCCGACCCGGATGCCAACTCCAACGTGGCCAAGGTGACCCGGATGCTGGTGGAGGGCTTCGGCTTCGGCTGGGGGGAGACCCTCTATTCCGGGGTCACCTTTCCCCTGGTGGAGCCGGGCCTGCGGCAGGCCGTCAAGCTCGGCTTCCAGCGCATCGTCGTCTTCCCGTACTTCCTGTTCTCCGGGGTGCTGGTGAGCCGGATCCGCCAGCACAGCGAGCGGGTGGCCGCCGACCATCCCGAACTGGAACTGGTTCAGGCCGGCTATCTGGGCGACCATCCCCTGGTGCTGGACACCTTCCGGGAGAGGGTTGCCGAGGTGCTCGGGGGCGATGTGGCCATGAACTGCTCCCTCTGCAAGTACCGGGCCCAGGTGCTCGGTTTCGAGCGGGAGGTGGGGGCGCCCCAGCACAGCCACCACCACCATGTCGAGGGGCTGGTGGAGAGCTGCACCCTCTGCGAGCGGGAATGCACCGGGGCCTGCCAGCCCGATGGTGTGCCCGTGCCGCTGGGGGGTACGGGGGCTGGCCACGGTCACGGTCCGGAGGCGCACCACCACCACCCCGTCTACCCCCATGCCGACCACCCGCTCGGCCCCCGCACCCTGCGGCGGCCGAGCGACTGAGCTGGCGGGGCGTGGGCGTGCCGGCCTCGCCGGTCTCATCTCTGATTGCGTCCAGAGAGACTGAGTTCTGATCAATTGTTCCGATGATTCGGGACTTTCCCCCACCGCGGCGACGTTTTCCCCCGTTTTGCGGCGCTTTTCCACAGATCACGCCCTTCCGGCCGCTCCACGCCGTCAGGGCTGGGGAAAGTCATGGATGGCTTGGAACAGCCTTGACAGGGTCCGATGCTGCCGGTCCGCTGCTCACGTGTTCTTTAACACCTCGGCCCCAGCCCAGCCGGGGCGGCGAGTCTCATCCTCCGCAGCCGACGGGCCCTCGCGGGGGCGGGTTTTTGACGCCGGCCCTCCGCTGTGGCGTACTTGGAGCGAACTCAGCCGAATCCCAGCAGCATGGCCATGGATCCTGAGCAGCCGGGGTGCGGCGGCGAAGAGGCGAGTGTGAGCCTGGAAGCCGAGGTGCCGGAGGTGCTCTACGCAGGCATGCGGGAATTCATCGATGCCCATCCGCACTGGGACCAGTACAGCGTCATCACCTCCGCCCTGGCCGGCTTCCTGTTCCAGAACGGCTGCCAGGAGCCCGTCGTGTCCCAGCACTACCTCGACGGACTGTTCCAGAAGCCCTGAGGCCTGAGTGACCCAGGCGGATGGCGCTGGCGAAGCGGATGGAGCGGGCGAGGCAGAGGGGCCAAAAAAAAGCGAGGGTGCCAACCCTCGCCGATGGTTTTCTCCCTTGCCCGACCCTTTGGAGGTCGCCCCGTCATTGTGCGCATGGCCTGCCACCAAGATTGTGGTGATCGACACCAGCTGCGCTCTGCTGTGACGGCTCCCTGACCGGACCGTTCCCTTCAGTGGCGTCGCATCCCGGCGGCGGCGGCGGCACAGGCCCGCCAGGTGATCGCCATCTCGGTGAGGGTGGGGCTCTGCCAACCGGCGCTCGGCCAGCAGGCCCCATCGGTGACCAGCACGTTGGCGGCCCCCCAGCAGCGGTTCCAGGGGTCGACGACCCCCTCCTCGGGGCGCTCGGCCATGCGGGCCCCGCCCAGTTCGTGGATGTAGTAGCCCGGTGGCGGTGGCTCCGGACGCACCGCCAGGCTGTTGCGGATCAGGGGTTCCAGCACCGGCAGCACGAACAGCTCCTCGATCGGCCGGATGCGGCCGCCCGCCGCGGCGACCACGGCCGCCATGCGTGCCTGCATGTGGGCCACCATCGCGGCCTCGTTGGCTCCCCAGCGGCAGGCGATGTGGGGGATGGGCAGGTCCCAGGCGTCGGTGAGGGAGGTCTCCAGGCTCACCCGGTTCCCGGCCCGGGGCAGCACCTCCCCGTGGCCGATCAGGAAGCCCACCGCCTCCCCGGCACGGCGCCGCAGCAGGGCGGGGGGATCGAAGCGTTGCAGGGCCGCCCAGATCCCGTAGCCGCGCAGAAAGGCTTCCGAACTCCCCTCGTCCAGGTTCACGGTGTTGGGGATGAAGCAACTGCCAGCCCCGGACAGCTCGGCCGGTTCGGGGGGCGCTTCGATCGCGGGGATCGAGAAGAAGCGACTGGTGGAGATGTGGTCCATCAGGTAGTGGCCCAGGCTGCCCGAGGGGTCGCTGAGGCCGCCGCTGCGCACAGCGTCGCTCGAGTGCAGCAGCAGCCGCACCGTTTCGATCGTGGAGGCACACAGCACCACCAGGGGGGTGGCGATGCGCTCCCGCCGGCCGCTGGCCGCGTCCACCACCACCACCGCCTCGGCTCGCTGCCGGGTCGCGTCCAATTCCAGATGGCTCACCACCGCTTCGCTGCGCAGCTGCACCCGGCCCGTGGCCAGGGCCCGGGCCAGGCTGCGGCCCTGGGCGCTGGAGGGGGGCCAGGGCGTCGCCGGGGTGGGCTTGTGAAGGCGGAAGCCGCGGGAATGGATCAGGGGCAGCCCCAGCTCACGGCCGATCGCCGCCTGCAGGTGCTTCTCTCCGGGCGTGAACGGCAGGGGGGGCAGGTATTGCCCGTCCGGCAGCTGGGGCAGGCCGTCCCTCTGGCCATGCACCCCCAGCAGGGTCTCGAGCCGGTCGTAGAAGGGCGCCAGCTCGCTGCTGCCGATCGGCCAGGCGGGGCCATGGCCGTCCCGCCGGGCCGCCTGGAACTCCGCCTCCGACAGGCGCAGGGTGATGCCGCCCCAGGTAAGGCTCTTGCCACCCACCTGGCGTCCCCGCGTCCACAGGAAGGGCGCGTCCGGCGGCGTGCTGTAGGGGTTCTGCCGCTCGTCGACGAACAGCTCGGGGTTGTGTTTCCAGAAGCCCGGATGGTGCCGCTGCAGGCGCTGGCGGCCGCTGCTCAGGTGGGCGAGACGGCGCAGGCTGTTGAGCGGTTCGCTGCCCAGGGCGCGCCGGGCGGAGAGGTCCGGCCCCGCCTCCAGCACCAGCACCCGCAGTCCCGCCTCCGCCAGCACCATGGCGGCCACCGACCCATTCGCTCCAGCCCCCACCACCACGGCGTCCCAGGGGACGTCGCTGCCGGCGGAGGCGGAAGGGGCGATGGACATCGGCAGGAGAACCGGTCCCGGCATCATGGTGGAGCGGCCGCAGGCCGCCGCTGCAGGCCACAACGGCGGCGCAGGGCTTCCATCAGCCGGGCGACGGCATCGGGCTGACCCTGGAGGTGGAAGGCCTCCTGTTCGGCCACGCGATGGTTGTGGTAGCGGGTGGTGAGCAGGCCTGAGATCTCCTGGCGCACCACCGGCTGCACCGGCAATCGCCAGCCGATCGGTGTCACTGTGCCGGTGGGGCAGCTCTGCACCGCATGCACCGCCTCGTGGAGGAACGTCTGCCGGGCGATGCCCAGCTCAAAACTGATCGGGGCGATCCAGATCCTTCGCGAGCCGACCTCGAACAGTCCGTAGACGCCGCGCACCGGTGGTGCGCTGATCTGAAGCCTGAATCCGTACCGCTGCAGTTCCCTCACCAGGGGCTGCAGGTCCGCCGGCAGGGCGCCCAGGGATTTCGGCGCCAGGGGGTCCTGCGCCGCCGGCGCAGGAATCGAAGCCAGCTGGATCGGGGGGACCGGGAGCATGGCTGATCGTTGAGCCCACCGCCATCAAACAACAACCCCCCAGCCGATGGCTGGAGGGTTGATGGATGACAATCCCTGGAGGGGCTTGTGGAGTTGGTGGCGGGGAGGAGATTTGAACTCCTGACCTTCGGGTTATGAGCCCGACGAGCTACCAGACTGCTCTACCCCGCGGTGCACAAGTGGCCGGCGGATGTCCGCGTCGCACCTGGAAAGTGTATCAGGCGATGCCCCCGCCTCAGGGGCGGGCGCCGTCGAAGCGCAGCTCGCCAATCACCTCCAGGCGCAGGTGGTCGGCCGGCGCCAGATAGCGCTGGCGCAGTTCCACCAGGGTGGTGGGGGTGAGCCACTCCAGCTGCTCCAGCAGGTGCAGGGCCACGGCCTGCTTGGCCCGCCGGGCCCCGTCGTCCACCTTGATGGCCACCCCCATGCCCTCGCCCACCCGGCTGAGGCACTGGATGCCCTCGGCGCCTCCCTTGCTCAGCACCTGGCCGTGGGCCAGGCGCATCAGCTCGGTGTCGAACGCCCCCTCCCCGGCGATCAGATCGGGGTGGGCGAGCATGGCCCGGCTGAGGCGCTCCAGATCAGCCTGCTCGCCGCCGCCGAGATGGGCGAACAGCAGGGCCATCTGGGCCAGCTGCAGCTGCAGGGTGGGGGCACCGCAGTCATCCCGCGCGCTGATCAGTTCGGCCCCCGGCAGCCCCAGCAGCTCCCCGACCCGCTTGACCACCGCCTGCTGCAGGGGATGGTCGGCCTGGAGATAGCTCTCGAGGGGCCAGTGCATCTGACGGCAGGCGGCCAGGAAGGCCGCGTGCTTGCCGGAGCAGTTGTGCTCCAGCGGACTGCTGGCGCCGGCGGGGGTCGGGCACTGGAGGTCCTCGGTGTCGAGTTCCGCACCCCAGAGCAGCTTGAACGCTTCCCGGGCATGCAGGGCGGTGCCGGCATGGGAGGCGCAGGCGATCGCCAGGCCCCGCTCCCCGGCCCCCATCCGATCGGCGGCGCCGCTGCCCACGAAGACGGTGGCCTGGAAGGGCTTGAGGGCCGAGCGCACGAAACTCAGCTGCTGGGGGTCGCCGGCGCGCATGAGCACCCTCCCCCGCTGGTCGCAGACCACCGCATGCACCCGGTGCCGGGACTCCACAATGCCGTTGCGGAGCAGGCGGACCTCCAGGGGGGGAATGCCGGGGCGGCCCGGGCCGGCGAAGCTGGAGGACAGGGTCATGGGGGTGCGTGAAGGTCCGTGGAGGCCGACCTCAGAGAGCCTGGCAGAGCCCGGACCCGAGCAGCATCAGGCTGATGGCGACGGCGACTGCCTGGCGCAGGCGGGCCAGCACCGGTTGCACCTGGTGGCGGGCCACCAGCAGATCCTGCTGGCGCCAGGTGACCGGCTTCTCCCACACCTGCCCGTCGTACCAGCCCGATTCCTCGTAGGCGACCTTTTCGGAGACCAGCCGCTTCTGCACGTAGGTCCAGCCGAGCCATTGCCGCAGCAGCAGCACCATCGGCAGCAGCACGGCGGCGGTGGCCGCGGCGATCACCAGCCGGACGGGGTCGTGGCGCAGCGGGATGCTGCCGCCCGCCACCAGCAGCGCCGGGGGGAAGGAGAGCAGCCAGGCGAGGCCCAGGGCCCGCCACAGCCCTGTGGGGCCGTTGGCGGGCCAGTGGAAGAACCAGGAGCGGCTGAGCTGGTCGTACTCCTGCAGGGGCCGCTGGGCCGGGGGCACCGGGCAGGGGGTGTCCTGGCTGGGCAGGCTCGGAACGCCGGCGGCCATCGCTGTGCCCCTCAGCCGCCGACCGGGCCGGCGCCGCTCACCTCGACCGGGGCGCTGATGTAGCGCTCCTGCTCGCCATGGCCCCAGAAGGACTCCAGGTCGTAGTAGCTGCGTTCCTGGGGGGTGAGCACGTGCACGATCAGCTCGCCGTAATCCAGCAGCACCCAGCGGCCTTCGCTCTGGCCCTCGCGCCGCAGGGGCAGGCGGGAGACGTCGGTTTCGAGCCGGTCTTCCACGGAGCGGGCGATGGCCCGCACCTGCACGTCGCTGAGGCCGCTGCAGATCACGAACCAGTCGGCCAGGGAGGACACCTCATCGACCCGGATCAGACGGATGTCGACCGCCTTGCGGTCGTCGCAGGCCTCGGCGGCGAGCAGGGCCAGGTCGCGACTATCCATAGACGTTCTCGCTGGTGACCGACTGGCGGGAGCCCTGCTGCTGGGCCATCTCGGCCCGGGCCTTGCCGGCGCTCTTGCGCAGGGCCTCGAGTCGGTCTTCGTAGAAGGTGCGGCGGCGCTTCTTGCGGGTCTGCTCCACCAGCTCCTTGAGGGCGCCCCCCAGGCTCTTGTAGGCGTTGGGCAGGCTGTAGCCGAAGCGGCAGGCCAGATCAATGGCCCGTTCGTCGGCCAGGATCGCGTCCTGGAGACGTTTCTCGGAGTTGTTCTTGAGGTAGAGGCGGTAGCCGGCGAAGCCCGACAGCCCCAGGGCCATCACCAGCAGCAGACCGTCCTGCACCCACAGCTCGCCGATGGCCCCCCCCAGGCCGATGGCCAGGGCGGCCATCTCCCAGCCATCCCGCGGGATGGCGTCGTTCTGGACGCGGCCCACCTCGTGCCAGAAGAGCAGGTTGCGGTGGTCGAGGGCGAGGGCGTCCCATTTCTCGAGATCCACCTGGATCTCCACCTCGTCGCGGCCGATCTCCTCGATGGTGATCAGGGGAGGATCGACGGAGGCCGCCGCTTCCACGAACACCCAGCTCTGCATCTCAGGGGGCAGCATCCCCTTCAGGCGCTGGAGTTCGCTCATCGGCGGCGTCTCGGGCGAAGGTATCCCGTCAGATTAGCGATTGCCCGCGGTGCCAGCGGTGCGGGGGGCCGGTCGGGACGGCGACCGTGAGAGGCTGGGCGGGTTTGACTGACCACGCCCTATGCCCCGCCGCACGGATCTGAGGCGCATCCTGCTGCTGGGGTCGGGACCGATCGTGATCGGCCAGGCCTGCGAGTTCGACTATTCCGGCACCCAGGCCTGCAAGGCCCTGCGGGCCGAGGGCTACGAGGTGGTGCTGGTGAATTCCAACCCGGCCTCGATCATGACCGATCCGGACCTGGCGGATCGCACCTACATCGAGCCCCTGACCCCCGAGGTGGTGGCCCGGGTGATCGAGCTGGAGCGCCCGGATGCCCTGCTCCCCACCATGGGCGGCCAGACCGCCCTCAACCTCGCCGTCGCCCTGGCGGAGAACGGCACCCTGGCCGCCTACGGGGTCGAGCTGATCGGCGCCGACCTGGCGGCGATCCGCAAGGCGGAGGACCGGCTGCTGTTCAAGGAGGCGATGGCCCGGATCGGGGTGGCCGTCTGTCCGTCCGGGATCGCCAACGACCTCGAGGAAGCGATCCGAGTCGGCGACGCCATCGGCACCTACCCGCGCATCATCCGGCCGGCCTTCACCCTGGGGGGATCGGGCGGCGGCATCGCCTACAACCCGGAGGAATTCCAGGCCTTCTGCAAGAGCGGCCTGGAGGCCAGCCCCGTCTCCCAGATCCTGATCGAGAAGTCCCTGCTGGGCTGGAAGGAATTCGAGCTCGAGGTGATGCGCGACACCGCCGACAACGTGGTGATCGTCTGCTCGATCGAAAACCTCGATCCGATGGGGGTCCACACCGGTGATTCGATCACCGTCGCACCCGCCCAGACCCTCACCGACCGGGAGTACCAGCGGCTGCGCGACCAGTCGATCGCCATCATCCGTGAGATCGGCGTCGACACCGGCGGCAGCAACATCCAGTTCGCCATCAACCCCGCCAACGGCGACGTGGTGGTGATCGAAATGAATCCCCGGGTCAGCCGCAGCTCGGCCCTGGCCAGCAAGGCCACCGGCTTCCCGATCGCCAAGATCGCCGCCCGGCTGGCGGTGGGCTACACCCTCGACGAGATCGTCAACGACATCACCGGGGCCACACCGGCCTGTTTCGAACCGACGATCGACTACGTCGTCACCAAGATCCCCCGCTTCGCCTTCGAGAAGTTCCGCGGTTCTCCGGCCGTGCTCACCACCTCGATGAAGTCGGTGGGCGAGGCCATGGCCATCGGCCGCAACTTTGAGGAATCCTTCCAGAAGGCCCTGCGCTCCCTGGAGACGGGCCATGCGGGCTGGGGCTGCGACCGCCCCGACCACCCCCAGGATCCTGCCGAACTGGAGCGCCGCCTGCGCACCCCGTCCCCGGACCGGATCCACGACGTGCGCGCCGCCATGGTGGCCGGCCGCAGCGATGACGAGATCCACCGGCTGAGTGCCATCGACCCCTGGTTCCTGGCCAAGCTGCGCCGGATCCTGTCCATCGAAACCACCCTGCTGCGGGGCCGTTCCCTCGACGCCATCCACCCCGCCGATTTCCTGGAGCTGAAGCAGACGGGCTTCTCCGACCGCCAGATCGCCTGGGCCACCGGCAGCGACGAGTTGGCCGTGCGCCGCCGTCGCCAGGCCCTGGGGGTGCGGGCCGTGTTCAAGACGGTCGACACCTGCGCCGCCGAGTTCGCCTCCTCCACGCCCTACCACTACGCCACCTACGAGCGACCCCTGGAGCGGCTCGAGGCCGACGGCTCCCTCACCGTGTTGGCCCCCGAGGACGAGGTGACCCCCGAGACCCGCCGCAAGGTGATGATCCTGGGCGGCGGGCCCAACCGCATCGGCCAGGGCATCGAGTTCGACTACTGCTGCTGCCACGCCTCCTTCGCCCTGCGGCAGGCCGGGTTCGCCACGGTGATGGTGAACAGCAACCCGGAAACCGTCTCCACCGACTACGACACCAGCGACCGCCTCTACTTCGAGCCCCTCACCCTGGAGGATGTGCTCAACGTCATCGAGGCCGAGAAACCCGAGGGGGTGATCGTCCAGTTCGGCGGCCAGACGCCCCTGAAGCTGGCGATCCCCCTGCTGCGCTGGCTGGAGAGCGACGACGGTCGCGCCACCGGCACCCGGCTCTGGGGCACCTCACCCGAATCGATCGACCGGGCCGAAGATCGGGAGCAGTTCGAGGCGATCCTGCGGCGCCTGGAGATCCGCCAGCCCCGCAACGGCCTGGCCCGCACCGACAGCGAGGCCAGGGCGGTGGCGGCGGCCGTCGGTTACCCGGTGGTGGTGCGCCCCAGCTACGTGCTCGGCGGCCGGGCCATGGAGGTGGTGTTCGAAGAGGAGGAACTCAACCGCTACATGGTGGAGGCGGTCCAGGTGGAGCCCGACCACCCCGTGCTGATCGACCAGTACCTGGAGAACGCCATCGAGGTGGACGTGGACGCGCTCTGCGACCGGGAGGGGACGGTGGTGATCGGCGGTCTGATGGAGCACATCGAGCCGGCGGGGATCCACTCCGGCGACTCGGCCTGCGCCCTGCCCTCGGTGTCCCTGGGCCCCGAGGCCCTGGCCACGATCCGCCGCTGGAGCAAGGACCTGGCCCTGGCGCTGGAGGTGCGCGGCCTGATCAACCTCCAGTTCGCCGTGCAGCGCGATGAAGCCGGCAACGAGACCGTGTTCATCATCGAAGCCAACCCGCGGGCGTCCCGCACGGTGCCCTTCGTGGCCAAGGCCACCGGCGTGCCCCTGGCCAAGATCGCCAGCCAGCTGATGGCCGGCCGCACCCTCACGGAGCTGGGCCTGCTGGCGGAGCCGCGGCCGCCGCGGCAGACCGTGAAGGAGGCGGTGCTGCCCTTCAAGCGCTTCCCCGGCGCCGACACCCTGCTGGGGCCGGAGATGCGCTCCACCGGCGAGGTGATGGGCATTGCCGCCAGCTTCGGGCTGGCCTACGCCAAGGCCGAGCTCGCCGCCGGTGAACCCCTGCCCACCAGCGGCAGCGTGTTCCTCTCCACCCACGACCGCGACAAGCCGGCCCTGGTGCCGGTGGCCCGCGACCTGCTGGCGGCGGGCTTCTCCCTCACCGCCACCAACGGCACCGCCGCGATGCTTAGCCAGGCCGGCCTGGACGTGACGCCGGTGCTCAAGGTGCACGAGGGCCGGCCCAACATCGAGGATGCGATCCGCTCGGGCCTGGTGCAGCTGGTGGTCAACACCCCGGTGGGCCGCCAGGCCGCCCATGACGATCGCTACCTGCGCCTGGCGGCCCTCGACTACGCCGTGCCCACCGTCACCACCATGGCCGCGGCCCGGGCCGCGGTGGAGGCCATCGCCGCCCTGCAGCAGCAGCAGCAGGTGGAGGTGGCGGCCCTGCAGGACATCCACCCGCCCTGGGTAGGGTGAACGCCCGATCGCCCGTGACCCTGTGACCAGCACCCTGGCCGCCCATCCCGTCGCCCCCGGCTCCGACCTGCGCGAGGCCTTCCGCGCCGCCTACGAGAACCGTTACACCTGGGAGCCGGGCTTCGGCGGCTACACCGGTCGCTGTGTCTGGGAACAGGACGACCGGCGCCTCGAGGGCACCTTCCAGGTCGGTGCCGACCTGAAGGCAACGGTGGAGGGCCTCAGCGACGAGGAGGTGCACAAGGCGGTCGCCTCCCAGCTGTGGGAGGTGGCGATCCACCGGGTGCGGCGCCCCTTCGAGCAGACCCATGGCGCCAACACCTTCACCGCCGGTGAGACCGATGCGGTGGGCACCGAGGTGATCATGGGCGGCAAGGCCGAGGGCGACCGCTACCGCATCAAGGACAACGTGGTGACGATGGTGCACCGCCACATCCACGGCACCGTGGTGACGATCTTCACCGAGAGCGTCACCGACACCGGCAGCGGCTACCTCAGCCACAGCTACACCAGCCGCTACAGCGACCCCGCCACCGGGGAGGCCCGCGGCGGCACCAGCCGTTTCACCGACACCTTCGTGCCCCTGGCGGGCGTGGGCCCCTGGGTGCTGAGCGAGCGGGTGGTGGAGACGGAGGCCCATGGCGACACGCCGGCCGGCCGCCAGGTGTTCCGCTTCGAGGATCTGGCCCCCCTGGGCTGATCCCCGGCGGCCTCAGGCGGGCTCCTCCAGGGTGGGGATGCCCTGCAGCCGCTCGTTCAGCTGCATGGCCATGGCCTGGCGGCCCACCGCCAGCACCTTGAGGGTGTCCTCGTGCATGCGCAGCTGGGCATCGGCCACCTGCATCCCCCGCACCATCTCCTTGACCTCGTCAGGCAGGCCGTTCAGGTCGTAACGCTTGCCCTCGAAGGTCAGCACGGGCGGTTGCTGGCTGGGGGTCTGCAAGGCTCAGGACTCGGTTCCTGGCCAGCCTAGGCGGCGGCCCCTCCCGTCCCCGCCCGGGGGTGGCGGTGGCGGGCCTCAGGCCTCCAGGCGGATGAACTGGCGTTCGCAGAGCTCGCGGTAGCGGCCGCCGCTGGCCATCAGTTCGTCGTGGCTGCCTTGCTGGACGATCCGGCCGCCGTCGAGCACCACGATCAGATCGGCCTCCTGCACGGTGGCGAGCCGATGGGCGATCACCAGCACGGTGCGGCCCGCCATGGCCTGCTGCAGGCCCTGCTGCACGGCCTCCTCGGCCTCCGCATCCAGGGCGCTGGTGGCTTCGTCCAGGAGCATCACCGCCGGGTTGCCCAGGACCGCCCGGGCGATCGCCAGCCGCTGCAGCTGGCCGCCGGAGAAATTACTGCCCCGTTCCTCGATGCGGCTGTCGTAGCCGCCGGGAAGGCTCTCGATGAAGTCGGCCGCGTTGGCCAGCCGGGCGGCCTGGCGGATCTGCTCGGCGCTGGCGGGACGCCCGAAGGCGATCGCCTCGGCCACGGTGCCGGAGAAGACGCTGCTCTGCTGGGGCACCAGGGCCACGGCCCGGCGCAGGTCCCGGGCCCTCAGGTCGGCCAGATTCTGGCCATCAAGCAGCACCCGGCCGCTCTGGGCGGTGTTGAAGCGCAGCAGCAGGGAGAACAGGGTGCTCTTGCCGGCGCCGGAGGGCCCCACCAGGGCCACCACCTGCCCGGGGCGGATGTGGAGGTCGAGTTGGCGCAGCACCGGGCTGCCCGGCTGGTAGCCGAAGCTCACCCCGTCCAGCACCAGCTCCCCGGACACGGTTCCGAGGGGCCTGGCCTCCGGATGGTCGGGCGGTTCGACCGGCTCGGCTTCGATCGCCCGCAGCCGCCGCAGCGAGGCCTGGCCCTGCTGGAACTCGTTGAAGTTGGTGGTCAGGTGGGAGATCGGATCGATCAGCATCAGCAGGGCCGCCACGTAGCTGCTGAAGCCCTGGCTGTCGAGGCCGCCGGCCTTGATGCGCGCCGCACCGATCAGCAGCACCGAGAGGATCCCGGCCGCTTCGATGAAACCCACCACCGGATGCTGCAGCGCCAGCAGCTCCAGGGTGCGGTAGCGGGCGCGGCGGTGCAGGTCGATCTCGGTGTCGAACCGCTCCTGCAGCCAGGGTTCGGCGGCGAAGGCCCGCACCAGGGGCAGGCCGCCGATCGCCTCGCCCAGCAGGGCCGCCAGGTCGCTCACCTGCTTCTGGCTGCGCTCGGCGGCGGTCATCACCCGGGCGCCGAAGGCGCTCACCATCAGCGCCACCAGCGGCGCCAGCAGCAGGGTGGCCAGGGCCAGGGGCCAGTCCAGCCAGATCATGTAGCCCAGCACCACCACCAGCTGCAGGGCGCTGGGGGTGGTGTCCTGGATCGTCTTGTAGATCACCTCCCCGACCCGGTCGGCGTCTTCGGTGAGGCGGTAGGTGAGATCGCCGGCGGAGAGCTTCTCCAGGGCGCCGAAGTCGAGCCGTTGCAGGCGGGCGAACAGCTGGCGGCGCAGCTCCTGGCTGACCCGCAGGGCGGGACCCGCCAGCAGGGTGTCCTGACCGAACTGGGCGATCTTCTGCACCAGGAACACCGCCAGGGCCGCCGCCACGCTGCGCAGCACCTTGCTGAAGTCGCCGGCGCCGATGGCCGGGATCAGCTGGCCCGCCAGCCAAGCCAGCAGGGGCCAGCAGCCCACGAACACCAGCATGCACAACCCCCCGAGCAGCAGGGGTCGCCGGTGGGGCTTCAGCAGCGGCCAGAGCCTGCGGAAGCCGGCCGGCGAGGGTGCAAGCATCGACGAACCCTATCAGCGCTCTCCGGGCGCCCCCCGCCGGTGAAGCTGGATCAGTTCCTCAAATGGCAGGGCCTCGTCGGCACCGGCGGCGAGGCCAAGCAGCGCATCCAGCGGGGGGACGTGACCGTGAACGGCGCCATCGAGACCCGGCGCGGTCGCCAGCTGGCCCCGGGGGATGCCGTGGCCATCGACGGCCGGGAGGTGCTGATGCTCTCCCCGCGGCGGGAGCGTGGGGGGGACGGCGGCCTCACGCCTTAACCTGCCTCGAATGTCGCTGCCGGGAGACCACGTGCGCAAGGCCGTCATCGCAGGCAACTGGAAGATGCACATGACCTGCGCCGAGGCGCGGGCGTTTGCGGCCAGCTTCCGGCCCCTGATCGCCGATCTGCCCGAGGACAGGGAGGTGGTGCTGGCTCCGCCGTTCACGGCGATCCCCACCCTCTGCCGTCACCTGGCCGGCGCCGGTGTCGCCATCGCCGGTCAGAACGTCCACTGGGAGGAGAGCGGTGCGTACACCGGCATGATCTCGGCGCCGATGCTGCTCGAGCATGGCGTCACCCACGCGATCGTGGGCCACAGCGAGCCCCGCAAGTACTTCAGCGAAACCGACGAGCAGATCAACCTGCGGGCCCGCACGGCCCAGAAGTCGGGCCTGATCCCGATCCTCTGCGTGGGCGAGAGCGACGACCAGCGCGAGGCCCGCGAGACCGAGCGGGTGATCCACCGCCAGGTGGAGCAGGGACTGGAGGGCATCGACCCCCTGCGCCTGATCGTCGCCTACGAACCCATCTGGGCGATCGGCACCGGCAAGACCTGCGCCGCCGAGGAGGCCAACCGCATCTGCGGCCTGATCCGCGGCTGGGTGGGCCATCCCGAGGTGGTGGTGCAGTACGGCGGTTCGGTCAACCCCGCCACCATCGACATGCTGATGGCCCAGAGCGACATCGACGGCGTACTGGTGGGGGGCGCCTCCCTCGATCCGGTCAGCTTCGCCCGCATCGCCAACTACCAGGTGCCGGTGGCGGCCTGAGACCCCGGCCTCCGTACCGATCGCCGTGAGCACCTCCGGCCCCGTCGCCGCCCCGCCCGGGTTCCGCTGGGGGGACCGCACCCTCGTGATGGGGGTCCTCAACCTCACCCCCGATTCCTTCAGCGACGGTGGCCGTTACGAGGCCCCCGAGGCGGCCCTGCGCCAGGCCCGCCTGCTGCACCGCCAGGGGGCCGACCTGCTTGACCTGGGCGGGCAGAGCACCCGCCCCGGGGCGAGCGAGATCGATGCCGAGGCCGAGATCGCCCGGGTGCTTCCCGCCCTGCGGCAGATCCTGGCGTCCCTGCCGCCCCCGGCGGCCGGCGGCCCCCTGCTGTCGATCGACACCTTCCGCGCCCCGGTGGCGGCAGCGGCCCTGGCCGCCGGTGCCCACTGGATCAATGACGTCAGCGCCGGCCGGCGTGATCCCGACCTGCTGGCGGTGGTGGCGGCCGCGGACTGCCCCTGCGTGCTGATGCACAGCCGCGGCGACAGCCGCACGATGGATGCCCTGGCCAGCTACGGCGACGTGGTCGCCGAAGTGCGGCAGGAGCTGCTCCAGGCCACCGACCGGGCCCTGGCGGCGGGGGTGCGTCCGGAGCGGATCCTCTGGGATCCGGGGCTGGGCTTCGCCAAGACCACCGCCCACAACCTCGCCCTGCTGCGGGGCCTGGCCCTGCTGCGGGCCGAGGGTTTTCCCCTGCTGGTGGGGCCGTCCCGCAAGCGCTTCATCGGTGAGGTGCTGGCCGAGCCCCGCCCCCGGGCCCGCCTCTGGGGCACCGCGGCGGTCTGCGGCCAGGCCATCGCCGCCGGTGCCGATGTGCTGCGGGTGCACGACGTCGCGCCGATCGTGCAGACGGCCCGCATGGCTGATGCTCTCTGGCGCGCCTGATCCAGGCCGACAGATCCGGCGCTCCATCAGCCCGGCGGCACCTCCTGCCGTCCCGTCAGCAGGGTCTGCACCATCAGCCGCAGGGTCGTCCGGTTGCCGCCGGCGGCCCGCCAGCTTTCCAGCCACTGGAGCAGGGGGGAGGGGGTGCCCCCGTCATCGCCCTGTTGGCCGATGCCCAGCCGTTCCAGGAAGGCACTGGCATCATCCAGGCAGGAGCCCCCTTCACCGAAGCCGTCCAGGAGCGGATCGAGGGCCGCCAGCAGGGTCTCCAGTTCGGCGGTGCTCAGCTCCGGCAGGGGCTCGATCATCGAAGCAGGTCACGGCGGCGTTGCCGCCCACCGACCCAGCATGACGCCTGGACGGCGCATTTCGTTTCCGCCGCTCCGCTGCGGCCGGCCGCCGCCGGCGCCCCTAGGCTGCCGGCAGCACAGCGCCGCACCTGCTTCCACCGTGCTGAAACTCTGCCTGCAGGTGCTCGTCTGCGTCACCATCGCCCTGCGCTGCATGGTGATTTTCGGCCACCTGCGCAAGCTCTGGATGGCGGACGGACTGGCCGGCGAGTTCCGCCGTGAGCTGCGCCGGCGCGGCCTGCTGATGGCCCCTCCCGTGCTGCCCGGCGATCCACGCGCCCTGCCCCACCGCGCCGATCAGTGACGCCTGGAGGGGGCGCCCGCCAGGTGGTGCACGGCGTGGATCACGACGCCCCAGAGCTCGGTGCCACCGCCGTCGCTTCCCTCCGCGCCGCCCCCTTCGTCGCCGGTGAGCACCAGGGGCGGACTGGTGCCGTCGCTGGCCACCAGCCACAGCGCACCGCCGCGCCGGGCCAGACGGCGCAGCAGGAAGGCGCCGGCATGCACCGCCACCACCACCATGCCGGGCCGGGGATCGACGCTGCGGTCGATCACCAGCAGGTCGCCGTCGACGATGCCGTCGCCCCGCATGGCATCGCCGCTGACGCGCATGAAGAAGGTGGACAGCGGGCGGGGGATCAGCTCCAGATTGAGGTCGATGCGGGCCTCCACGTAGTCGTCGGCGGGGCTGGGGAAACCGGCGCTGACGGCCTCCGTGGCCAGCAGGCAGAAGAGTGCCGCCGCCCCCTCCCGCAGGGGGAGTGGTGACTGGGGAGGCAGGGGAAGCATTGGACCGGGAGAAACAAGGAAGCAGTACGGATGTTCTACTCCGGTTGGTCGCTGCCGCGGGATCATCGGCAGCGACCCTCTCCCGTCCGCCAGGCCATGCGTTCCAGTCCGGAGGCGCTGATCGCCCGCTTCGACCTGCAGCCCCATCCGGAGGGGGGCTGGTACCGGGAGCTGCACCGCTCACCCGGCCAGGTGTGCCGGGCCGAGGACGGGCAGCAGCGTGCCGGACTCACGGTGATCGCCTTCCTGCTGACGGAGGGCCAGCTCAGCCGCTGGCATCAGGTGACGGGGGCGGATGAGGTCTGGCACCACGCCGGCGGCGCCCCCCTCGACCTCTGGCGGCTGCCGCCCGGCGGCGGCACGGCCGAGCGGCTGCTGCTGGGCCCGCTCGCCGCCCCGGAAACCGCCCCGGAAACCTTCTCGGAAACCGCCGCAGCGGCCGGGGATCCGGGGCCGGGGCCGCTGCAGATCGTGCCGGCGCTCTGGTGGCAGGCGGCCCGCAGCCGGGGGCGATGGAGCCTGCTGCACTGCTGCGTGGGGCCGGGCTTCGCGTTCGAGGATTTCCGGCTGATGGCCGATCTGCCACCGGCGGAGCGGCCCGCCGGCGCCGATCCGACGCTGCTCTAGGTCATTCCGTCACCATGGGGAGCTGATGGATCGGGTGACGAATGGGCTGTCCGAGGTGCGGCAGTTGGGCTGTGCGAGCCGACCGCAGCCTGGCGGGTCGCATGGTCTGTGCCCGTTGCGGAGAGCCGCTGGGCATCGGCAGGGGCCGCCGGGTCGCGGAGGGCACACGGCGCCGGGGGCAGGGGGGCCGTAGCGCCCTGGTCCTGCCGCGTCGCTGGCGCCTCTGGCTGCTGCTGGGGGGGCTGCTGGCGGTCTCGTCCGTGCTGGCGTCGCTGCCGGAACGACCGACCCGCCCCCCGGAGCGTCGTGGGGTCGAACCGATGCGGGGGGTGGTGCTGCTGCCGGCGGCGGATTCGACCCGTTCCGGCGATGTCGCGATCCGCTGACAGGGGCGATCCCGCCCTGATCCCATCGGCGATCATGGGATGTAACGATTCTTGAAATAGCATGGCCAGGACCAACCCGCTCGCGAACCTGGCCAGCCTCAGCATGCGCCAGCTGCGCGAGCTCGCCAGGACCCTGGGGATTCATCGCTACAGCGCCCAGGACAGGGATTCCCTGGCCGGGGCCATCGCCGATCGATCGGGGGAGAGCCCTGAGGTGGCGGCCGAGACGCCGGCGGCTCCCCGGCCCGTGGCGGCCATCGAGGCCGAGATGGCCCCGGCGCCGCGGCCGGCCGCCGAGACCCGCGTCGTCTTCCTGCCCCGCGATCCCCAGTGGGCCTACGTCTTCTGGGACATCTCCGAGGACGACCGCTCCGACGCCCTCCATGCCGGCGCCTCCCAGCTCT
>CALRKA020000017.1:0-54170 GCA_943367815.1 Tabrizicola sp. YIM 78059
TGGTTGAAGTTCAGCCCGTTGAGGTTGAACGAGAAGCTCACCACCGCCAGGGCGGCGAACCAGATGCCGATCACGGGCCAGGCCGCCAGGAGGAAGTGGAGGCTGCGGCTGTTGTTGAAGGAGGCGTACTGGAAGATCAGCCGGCCGAAGTAGCCGTGGGCGGCCACGATGTTGTAGGTCTCCTCCTCCTGGCCGAACTTGTAGCCCCGGTTCTGGGACTCGGTTTCGGTGGTCTCCCGCACCAGGGAGCTGGTGACGAGCGAGCCGTGCATGGCGGAGAACAGGGCGCCGCCGAAGATGCCCACCACCCCGAGCATGTGGAAGGGGTGCATGAGCACGTTGTGCTCGGCCTGCAGCACCAGCATGAAGTTGAAGGTGCCGGAGATGCCCAGGGGCATGGCATCGGAGAAGGAGCCCTGGCCGATCGCATAGATCAGCAGCACGGCGGTGGCGGCGGCCACCGGTGCCGAGTAGGCCACGGCGATCCAGGGGCGCATGCCCAGGCGGTAGCTGAGTTCCCACTCCCGGCCCATCCAGCAGAAGATGCCGATCAGGAAGTGGAAGATGATCAGCTGGTAGGGGCCGCCGTTGTAGAGCCACTCGTCGAGGCTGGCGGCTTCCCAGATGGGGTAGAAGTGCAGGCCGATGGCGTTGCTGGAGGGCACGACGGCGGCGGTGATGATGTTGTTGCCGTAGAGCAGGCCGCCGGAGACGGGCTCACGGATGCCGTCGATGTCGACGGGCGGGGCGCCGATGAAGGCGATCACAAAGCAGGCGGTGGCCGTGAGCAGGGTGGGGATCATCAGCACGCCGAACCAGCCCACGTAGAGGCGGTTCTCGGTGCTGGTGACCCAGTTCTTGAAGCGATCCCAGGGATGGACCCCGGAACGCGACAGGGTGGTGAGAGTCATGGCAGGACATCCGAAGATGGACAGACCGGGAGCGACGGGTGGCGACACCGCC
The DNA here is from genome assembly GCA_943367815.1 of Tabrizicola sp. YIM 78059. Lineage (GTDB taxonomy): Bacteria > Cyanobacteriota > Cyanobacteriia > PCC-6307 > Cyanobiaceae > Cyanobium. The sequence goes on from CALRKA020000017.1 coordinate 964, forward strand.
TTGCGGCCATGCCGCTTGCTTCTGCCGGACGATAAAACGATAACGTTGAATGACCCCGTGCCGGGGCTGCTCCCCATGCGTGCTTCTGCTCAACCTGTTTCGGGTGCCCCCGCCAGCGGTGCACGGCCCTGGGCGGCGCCGCTGGCGGCCCTGCTCCTGGTGCTGCTGCTGACCCTGGCGCCCGGGCTGGCCCGGGCCGACGACGGCCAGCGCTGGAGCCTGCGCGACCGGGACGACAACCGCTGGTCGCTGCGGATCTTCGAGCAGCCCGATCCCGCCTACCCCAGCGGCGAGCGCCTGCGCCTCAGTGCCCTCACCCCGGGAATCGCCGTCGACCACAGCCGGCCCCTGCTGCTCAGCGACGGCGTCGGCGGCTCCTGGACCCTGGCCAACCGCAGTGAGGAGCTGGTGGCGGCCGGGGCCGGGGCCCTGCCGGACAGCTCGGCCCAGTTCGACATGGCCGACCTGCTGCCCCGCCCCAGCGACGCCCTGCCCCTGGTCCTCAGCCTGCCCCTGGCGGGAGAGGCGTCGGCGGAGCTGGTGCTGGGGCCGGAGGAGACCCAGGCCCTGCACGCGGTGCCCAGCACCGTGGTCGACGGCTGAGGCTGCCGGCGGCGGCCATGCGTCATCTGCCGATGCGGATACTGCGCAGCGAATCCATCAGGCCAAGGATGTTGAGGAGCCATACCACAACGGCGACCACCACGACGATGTTCAGGATGCGTTTGATCTTCCCATCCATGGGGATGTAGTTGTTGACGAGCCACAGCAGAACCCCGACGACGATCAGGGTGATGATGAGCGAAATCAGCGACATGATGTGTTCTCCTGTGGGTTGCAACGGATACAAAAGCTAGGCTGTGTCTCGATCGTTTCGTGCATCTGTGTGCTGCAGATCTGCCGCAGAACCGAATGTCGATCGTGGCGATGTCTCTGCCATTCCTAAACTCGTAGGTGCCCCTCTTTTCTGGTTGCCATGTCAGATTGTTTTGGGGACTATTTGCGCAGCATCGGCCGCATCCCCCTGCTGACGCCCGCCGAGGAATTGCACCTCGGCGCCCTGGTGCAGGACTGGCGCTCCCAGCCGATTCCAGCCCCCAGCGAGGAACGGCGAGGGCGCCGGGCCTTTGCCCGCATGGTCACGGGCAACCTGCGCCTGGTGGTGTCGCTCTGCAAGCAGCAGCACAACCGCATCCGTCAGATGCATCTGGATCCGATGGATGTGGTGCAGGCCGGCAACCTCGGCCTGATCCATGCGGTGGAGCGCTTCCTGCCCGAGCGCGGCTACCGATTCTCCACCTACGGCTCCTGGTGGATCCGCCAGGCGGTGCACCGCCATCTCCAGGAAACGGCCGGTCTGATTCGCGTGCCGCCCCAGATGGCGGCCCTGGCCCGCAAGGTGCATGCCCTGCGCCATGCCTCCCCCGACCCCCTGACGCTGGCCGCCATCGGCGCCCAGCTGGGGGAGAGCCCGAGACGGCTGGAGACCGTGCTTCAGGCCTCCCATGACCTGCAGACCCTCTCCCTCGACCAGACCCTGGGGAGCACGGACGGGGAGGTGAGTCTGACGGATCTGATCGGCGATCCCAGCGAGCCCGGCCTTCAGGACGATTACCTGTGGCTGCACCGAGCCCTGCTCCAGTTGTCCCCTCTGGAGCGCCGGGTGCTGCGTCTTCGCTATGTCGGCGAGGAGTCCCCGTCGCTGGCGAAGATCGGCGAGCGCATCGGCCTGTCCAAACACAAGGTGCAGCATGTGGAGCGCAAGGCCCTGCTGAAGCTGCGGCGATGTCTGGCCGAGGAACCCTGATCCGCGCGCCGATGGCACGTCATACGGTCCGACCACTGATCAGTCGGGCCGCAATCACGATCAGGGCAATGACCAGAAGCAGATGGATCAGGCCGCCCAAGGTGTAAGAGGTCACCAATCCGAGCAGCCAGAGAATCACCAGAATGACGGCGAGTGATTCCAGCATGGGGTCCTCCTTTCCATGGTGATGCGTTGGTGACGCGTCAGGGACGCGTGGGTGAATGGGCCGGTGATTGGATAGGCCGGTTACTTGATCTTGTCGGCCAGTTTGTCGGCGGCATCACTGGCCTTGCGGGCCGCGGCCTTGGTGCCGTCCTTGACGGCTTCGGCCGTGTTCATGGCGGAGGCCTGAACCTGCTTGGCTTTGCCCTTGATCTGTTGGCCTGTGTCACCGGTGACTTCGCCATAGGCGGATTGCATCTTGCCTTCGGCTTCCTTGGCTTTGGCGTTCACTTTGTTGGACATGGTGGCGATAGCGATGGGGGTGAGAGAGGGGGCATGACTGGCCATGGCCGTGGCTGGCCACTGGATCATCAGGGAGACAACCAGGGCGGCCATGGAGGCCAGCGTGAACAGGCGTCTGCGGATGCGAAATCTCATCGGATCTTGCTTCGGGGTGGTCCACCCCTTCTCTATGGAGTGCGGTGCCCCGCGAAGATTTCGTTTCTCCCCATCTGCTGCGGCAGGAGGCGGCATCCCTCACCTGTTGAGTGGTGTCAGCCTGTCTGGGCGATGTAGCGATTCATGTCCTTTCTGCAGCACTCTGCGTCGTTTCTGCCATAAGCAGCCAGATCGACCCACTGGCCCCCATGAACACCACCCGCCTGGAGGCCTTCAGCGACGGTGTGCTGGCCATTGTCATCACGATCATGGTGCTGGAGATCAAGGTGCCCCACGACACCCAACCGGCGGCCCTGGTGCCCCTGATCCCTGTCTTCCTGAGCTATCTGCTGAGCTTCATCTATATCGGCATCTACTGGAACAACCACCACCACATGCTGCACACCCTGGAGCGCGTCAGCGGCCCGGTGCTGCTGGCCAACCTCCATCTGCTGTTCTGGTTGTCGCTGGTGCCCTTTGCCACCGGCTGGATGGGCCAGAACCACCGCGCGATCGCACCTGCGTTCCTCTATGGCGCCGTGATGGTGATGGCGGCCGTGGCCTACTTCATCCTCCAGGGGCGGATCATCGCCAGCCAGGGCCCCGACTCCCTGCTGCGCCGGGCCGTCGGCCGCGACTGGAAGGGGCACACCTCCCTGACCCTCTATCTGGTGGCGATGCTGGCGAGCCTGCGCTCTCCCGCCGTTGGCCAGGCGGTCTACGCGCTGGTGGCCCTGATGTGGCTGGTCCCCGATCGCCGCATCGAGCGGGTGCTCTCCGACTAGGCGCTCCGGCCAACTAGGCGGCCTGGACGCTCACCAGCTCTTCGGCGGCGAAGGCTGCCGCCTGCTCCAGCAGGCGCCGCTCCTCCTCATCGGCCCGGGTGCAGGCGAAGCCGTAGCGGGCCCGCACCCGCTCGGAGGCCTGCCGCAGCGCCAGGGTGCCCTTGGTGCGCAGCTCCGCCACCGTCACGGTCTGGCCCGGGGCGAGGTGCTCAAGGATCACCGTGGAGGGGGAATAGAGGCGACTCCTGCCCCCATCCGGCCATTCCAGTGTCAGCTCCACTTCCGGCATGGCGCCCCCCACCACCCAGCGAAGGAATTGTGCGCCTTCGTCGCCCCGGCTGCGGTGGCGATCACCACAGCACGATCACGGCAGCTTGGTCACGCCAGCGCCCCGAAGCCCGTGAGCGGCTCCTCGCCGCGCCAGATCTCCTCCTGCTGGCCCCCCGCCGCCAGCACCAGCCGGCGCTCCGCCGTGAACGTGCCCAGCCGCGCCAGCAGCAGCCCGCCGCAGGCGGCGACCCGCTCCGCCAGCCGCCCCTCCTGATCGGGCCGGGCGGCCAGCAGGAAACCGAAGCTGGGGAAGCAGGTGAGCCAGGGCTCCAGCGCCACCCCCTCGGGGGGCTGGATCGCCGCCAGATCCAGTCTCAGGCCGCAGCCGGCCGCTTCGCAGAACATGGCGGCGGTGCCCACCAGGCCGCCCATGCTGATGTCCTTGGCGGCATGGACGCTCCCATCGGCCGCCAAAGCCGCCATCAGGGCCAGCTGGCGCCGCAGCCGGGCGGGCTCGGCGCCGGTGGCCGCATCCCAGCAGATGGAGGCGCCGCGGAAGCCGCCGTTCGGGTCGATCAGCAGGTGGCAGTGGTCGCCGGCACGGGCGGCGCGGGCCGAGAGCACCGGGCCGGCGGCCGTGCCCAGCACCGCCACCGCCAGGGCGTCGTAGGGGCTGTGCAGGTTGGTGTGGCCCCCCACCACCGGCACCCCGAACACCTCCGAGGCGCGGCGCAGGCCCGCCAGGATCGGTTCCGCCTGGGCGGCGCTGCGGCACCAGAGGCTGTTCACCACCGCGATCGGGGTGCCGCCCATGGCCGCGATGTCGCTGAGGTTCACCAGCACCCCGCACCAGCCGGCGAACCAGGGGTCGGCGGCCACCAGGGCCGGGTCGATGCCCTCACTGGCCAGCAGCAGCGGCGTGGGCACCGCCGGCAGCAGGGCGGCGTCGTCGCCGAGGGCCGCGGCGGGCCCCAGGGCGGGGAAGGGCTGGTGGGGGAAGGTGGCCGCCGGGGACTGGATGTCGGTCTTGCCGGTGAGGCCACTGAGCTCGCGGAGGCGGGCTGCGAGGGTCGCCAGGTCTGGTTCCGGCACCCTGCGACTCACGCCGCCGCCACCTCGCCCACCGTCGCCTCGCTCGCCACCAGGGGGCGCCGTTCGTGGCCGGGCTGGTAGTAGGCGAGGTCGGCCTCCATCAGGTGGTGGGGCAGGCCGCGGATCTCCAGGGTGTCGATCGAGGTCCAGTGCAGGCGCTGGAAGAAGCGCACGTTCTGGAGCTGCACCGTGGCCAGGAAGCGGTCGCAGCCCCAGCCGTTGGCGGTTGTCACCGCCTTCCAGATCAGGCCCTTGCCGATCTGGTTGTGACGGCGGTGATCGCCGTGCACCCCCAGCCGGCCGCCGTACCAGAGGCGGGGCCGCTCCTCCAGGATCCGCACCACCCCCACCACGCCGCTGCCGCTGCCGGCGCTGTGGTCGAGGGCGGCGATGGGATAGGCGTGGCCATCCTTCTCATCGCGGTCGGTGGCCTCGAACAGGTGCTGCTCCTGGCAGAAGATGGCGCTGCGCAGCTGCCAGTAGCCCTCCTCCAGGGGCGTGCCGCGCCGCAGCAGGTGGAAGGAGAAGCGCTGGGAGTTGGCCGTGGGCGAGAGGCGGAAGTCCTCGGCCTCGATCGCCACCCCCCGCCGCACCGAGGGGGTGAAGGCGGCCGGTGCCGAACTGGCGCTGCGGCCGATGTCGTGGCTGGAGGGGTCGATGAAGAACATGGCCGCGCTCAGGGGGTGCCCGGCTCCGGGCCGGCTTCGAACAGGGACAGGGCCGAGCAGGCGCCGCACTTGGCGCAGCCGGCCGCCATGGCCTCGGACCTGAGGTCGGAGGCCCGCAACCGGTCGCCCACGGCCGTGTACACCGCCACCATGAAGTCGGTGGAGGGGGCCGGATGGGCCTCCAGGGGGGTGCCGGCGATCGGCACGAAGGGCACCACGAAGGGGTAGACCCCCAGGGCGATCAGCCGCTCACTCACCGCGATGATCGAGGCGGCGCTGTCCCCCAGGCCGGCCAGCAGGTAGGTGGACACCTGGCCGCGGCCGAACACCGCCACCGCCTCGGCGAAGGCCTCCATGTAGCGCTCCAGCCCCAGCTCCGATTTGCCCGGCAGGATCCGCCGCCGCACCTCGTCCTCCACCACCTCCAGGTGCATGCCGAGGCTGTCGACGCCGGCGTCCTTCATGCGCCGATACCAGGCCGGGTCTTCGGGGGGCTCGCACTGGGCCTGGATCGGCAGGTCCACCCGGGCCTTGACGGCGGCAGCGGTCTCGGCCATCAGCCGGGCGCCCCGATCGTCGCTGTTGGGGGTGCCGGTGGTGAGCACCAGCTGGCGCACGCCATCGAGACGCACCGCCGCCTCGGCCACCTCCGCCACCTGGGCCGGCGTCTTTCGCACGAGGGTGCGGCCATCCTCCAGCGACTGCTCGATGGCGCAGAACTGGCACGACTGGCTCCGGTCGCGGAAGCGGATGCAGGTCTGCAGCAGGGTGGTGGCCAGCACGTCCCGGCCGTGCAGCAGGGCGATGGAGCGGTAGGGGATGCCCTCGGCGGTGGCCAGGCCGTAGAAGCGCGGCTCGGGCGGCGTCTCGACGGCCAGGGCCCCGGTTTTGCCGCCGGCCTCGATGCCGGTTTCGCCGCAGGCGGCCGCCGTGCCGCTCACCTCCAGGCCGCCGCCGGCGGCGGTGTCCAGCCGGTAGGGCGAGCTGCCGGCCAGGGCGTTGTAGACGGGCACCATCACCGTGGTGCCGTCGATGCTGAGGGCGCGGTGGTCCGACGGGCCGGCGCCGCCGCGGCGGCCGGGGTTGCCGGGCACGGCCGGGTCGACCACCCCGTGCACCTGCAGTTCGGTGAGCCGTCGGCCCAGGGCGCGGCGATCGTGCTCAGCCATGGTGCAGCTCCTCCAGCAGCGGCAGGCCCGGAGCCGTCTCGCCGGCGGGCTCTGGGGGCCGCTCATGCAGCTGGCGGGCGGGGCTGCGGTCGATCAGCAGCCCCAGCAGGTCGGGGCGGCTGTAGTGGCCGACGCTGTCCATCATGCGTTTGCGTTTGGTGATCAGGCTCAGGTCGAGTTCGGCGATGGCCAGCCCCTCGCCATCGGGCAGCGGCCCGGCCAGGTAGCGGCCTTCCGGGCTGATCACCGCCGTGTGGCAGCCCCCCTGGCAGGCCTTCTGCAGCACCGGGTCGGGCGTGATCCGCTCGATGTCCTCCGGCTCCAGCCAGGCGGTGGAGGACACCACGAAGCAGCCGGCCTCGAGGGCGTGGTGGCGCAGGGTGACGGCGGTCTGCTCGGCGAAGATCGGTCCCACCAGCGAGCCGGGGAACTGGGCGCAGTGGATCTCCTCGCCCTGGGCCATCAGGCTGAAGCGGGCCAGGGGGTTGTAGTGCTCCCAGCAGGCCAGCGCACCGATGCGCCCGAGGGCGGTGGGCACCACCTGCAGGCCGGCCCCATCCCCCTGGCCCCACACCATCCGTTCGTGATACGTGGGGGTGAGCTTGCGGCGCTTCAGCACCAGCTCACCGGCGGAATCGATCAGCAACTGGGCGTTGTAGAGGCTGCCGCCGTCGCGCTCGTTGATCCCCAGCAGCACGTGCAGGCCGAGCTGGCGGGCGGCGGCGGCGATGCGGCCCAGGGCCGGGCCGGGCACCGTCACCGCCTGCTCGTAGAGCTTGAGGTGCGACTGGCCCATCAGCACCGGCGGCTCCACGAAGGAGAAGTAGGGGTAGTAAGGCAGGAACGTCTCGGGGAAGACGATCAGCTGCACCCCGGCCGCGGCGGCCTCCTCCATGGCCGCGACCACCCGCGCCACCGATCCCTCCAGGCTGTAGAGCACCGGACGGATCTGGGCGGCGGCGACGGTGACCGTGGCGGGCATTCAGAGGGTCCAGGTGTCGAGGATGAAGGCGCCTTCCTTGCGGTGCAGCAGCACGATGTCGAGCACATCGAGGGGGTTGACCGGGGTGATCCCGGGGATCAGGGCGCCTTCGCCGTGGCCGTAGAGGGCCTGGAGGGCGAAGCGGCAGGCGTAGACCTTGCCGCCCTGGTCCATGAACTTCTGGATGCGGGCGCCGAAGTTGAGGTGGCCGTCGAAGGCGGCGTCGCCCAGCTTGGGGAAGCCCCGCTGCAGACCCAGGGTCACGCCCGGTCCGTAGAGCAGGATTGAGGTCTCGAAGCCCTTGTTGATCAGGCGGCTGGCCTGCAGCAGGTTCACCAGGCCGATGGAGCCCTCGAAGGCCACGGTGTGGAAGGTGACCAGGGCCTTCTCACCGGGCTCGGCTTTGACGTCGGGAAAGACTTTCTCCTCGTAGTCGACGAGGAATTCACCCGTCTGGTTGGCGGGACGGCTGACCTGGGGCATGGGGACGTGCGGTCGGTGGAATCGGCATGGGGGACCGTGCCACGGATGAACTTTTGTTCTGTGTCGCCGATGCCACCGAATGCCGCCTCCCGCCGGCAGCAGGGGACGGGGTGATCCGTGCCGGTCGTTACAGGAGGTATCGCCAGCGGCGGCCAGCATCGGCTTTCGTGTTGAGCCGGGGTGGCTGTGGCAAGGGGTTCGGAGTCGGTGCAGCGGCACCCGGTGGTGGTGGTGGGCGGCGGCCAGGCGGGCCTGTCGGTCGCCCACTGCCTGCAGAAGCGGGGGGTGCGGCCCCTGGTGCTGGAGCGCCACCGCATCGGCCATGCCTGGGCCCGCCAGCGCTGGGAGTCCTTCTGCCTGGTCACGCCCAACTGGCAGTGCCGCCTGCCCGATTTCCCCTACGACGGCGACGACCCCGAGGGCTTCATGGGCCGCGAGGAGATCGTCCGCTACGTGCAGCGCTTCGCCGACCACATCCAGGTGCCCGTGCGCGAGGGCGTCGCCGTGAACCGCCTGCAGGCGAGCGGCACCGGCTTTCTGCTCTCCACCGATGAGGGCCCCATCGAGGCGGAGCAGGTGGTGATCGCCACCGGCGGCTACCACCGCCCGAAGCGCCATCCCCTCGCCGCCCGGCTGCCGGAAGGGATCCTCCAGATCGATGCCCGCGACTACGACAGCCCCGCGACCCTCCCCCCCGGCCCGGTGCTGGTGGTGGGCAGCGGCCAGTCGGGCTGCCAGATCGCCGAAGACCTGCACCTGGCCGGCCGCCGGGTGCACCTGAGCGTCGGCAGCGCCCCCCGCTCCCCCCGCCGCTACCGCGGCCGCGACGTGGTCGACTGGCTCGATCGCATGGGCTACTACGCCATGCCGATCGACCAGCACGCCGATCCCAGGGCGGTGCGGGGCAAGACCAACCACTACCTCACCGGCCGGGACGGCGGCCGGGAGATCGACCTGCGCCGCCGCGCCCTCGAGGGGATGGTGCTGCACGGCCGCCTGGCCGACCTTGGCCACGACCGCATCCAGTTTGCCGGCGATCTGGCCGCCAACCTCGACGGCGCCGATGCCGTGCACAGCCGCATCTGCCGCAGCATCGACGACCACATCGCCAAAGAGGGCCTCGAGGCCCCCGAGGAAGCGCCCTACGTCCCCTGCTGGACGCCGCCCCCCGGTGCGCCGGAGCCCCTCGACCTGGCGGCCGAGCCGCTGGCGGCAGTGATCTGGTGCACGGGCTACAGCCCCGATTTCTCCTGGGTGGAGGTGCCCGTGTTCGATGGCGCCGGCCATCCGGTCCACGAGCGGGGGCTCACCCGGGTGCCGGGGTTTTACGTCCTGGGCCTGCCCTGGCTGCACACCTGGGGCTCGGCCCGCTTCTGCGGCGTCGCCGACGATGCCGAGTACCTGGCGGAGGCGATCCGCCTGCGGGCCTCGCACCGGGCCGCCAGCCAGGAGCGGCTGGAGTGCACCGCCCTGCTGGGGACCTGAGCCCTCAGGCCACCAGGGCCGACCAGGTGAAGGCCAGGCCGATGCCCATCAGCAGGCCGGCGGTGATGTTGACCGCACTGCTGGAGGCTGTGCGGCGCCAGCGCCGGACGGCCGTGAGGGCCACCAGCAGCAGCAGGCTCTGGCTCACCAGCAGACCCACCAGGTAGAAGCCGATCGGGGTCGGTTCCCAGCCGAGGACGGCGCCGCTGAGGGCGTAGCCGTGCAGCAGGAAGGCGGGCACCAGCACGGCCGGGGGCAGGCGCCGGGCCAGCACCAGGCCGGTGAGGGCCACCGAGAGGGCCACCAGCGGCTCGATCCAGGGGAAGCCCGGCAGGGCCAGCCCCAGGGCGTTGCCCACCAGACCGCAGCCCAGCAGGGCCAGCACCCAGCGGAAGGGCTGGACGATGCCCACCAGGCCGATGGCCAGCAGGAACAGCAGGTGGTCGGGGCCCAGGATCGGGTGGGCCAGGCCGCTCAGCAGGCCGGTGAGGACGCCGGGCTTCATGCCGGTGAGATCCATCAGGTGGTGCGCCGAGGCCGGGGCGGCCAGCAGCAGGGGCAGGGCGCACACAGCGAATAGGGCGATGGGCAGGGCGCCGCGCCGCTGGGCCAGGGAAGGCAGGTTCATGAATGATCTCCGGTCCTCGCCGGCAGGAAAGGTGTCGTGGGGGGTGAGCGTTCTGACTGAGGACGCCGGGGCGGGGGGCCACGGTGTCCATCACAGCTGCGGGACAGCGGCGGACTTGGGTCACCCCGCACCGCCTTTCCTCCTTGCGTCCTCCCCGTGAAGGGGAGGAACCTCCTGCGCGCCATCCTCCCCCCTTACCGGTCAGAAGCTGCGGTCATCGGGCGGCAACGTCACTGGCTGCGGGCACAATGGTTGGACGGTTCCCGGGGTTCACCTCCGGGAGGAAACGAGGAAAGTCCGGTGCACGGCAGGGTTCTCCCTTCCATCATTCCGGCGCTGTCCCGCAGCTGTGATGGGGTCACCCTCAGCCAGAACGCTCGCCGTGAACCGTTCCTTCCATCCCGGCGCGGACCGGGAACCTCGATGACCCACTTCTCCCGCCTGCGCTCCTGGACCCTGCTGGGGGGTGCCTCCGCCCTCGGCTTCGTGCTTGTCGGCCAGCCGGCCCAGGCCCATGGCCTGGCCCACGGCGGCCTCGGCTACGGCTTCCTCCATCCGATCACCGGCGTCGACCACCTGCTGCTGCTGATCGGTGTCGGCGCCGCCGCCTCCTACATGTCGGCCCAGCTGCTGCTCTGGGGCCTGGCCGGTGCGGTGCTGGGGGGCCTGGCCGGGGCCATGGGCTTCTCGATGCCCTTCGCCGAGGTGCTTGCCGCCCTGGCGATCTCGGCGGTGGCGCTGCTGATCCTGAACGCCCACCGCGAGGGCCGCAGCCCCGGTCTGGCCTTCGGTGGCGGCCTGGTGGCCGCTGCGGTGGCCCTGCACGGCGCCCTCCACGGCGGTGAGGCCCCGGCCGATGCCTCGGCCTTCGGCTGGTGGGCCGGTGCCCTGGCGGCCTCGGTGTTGGTCAGCGGTGGTTCCTTCCTGCTGATGCGCCGCCTTCCCCTGGCCTGGACCTCCCGCCTGGCCCTGCTGCTGGCCGTGCTCGGCGGCGCCCTGGCCCTCGTTCCCCTGGCGGCTCAGGCCGGCTGAGGCTCCTGAAGCAGGGCCGCCGCCAGCGCCAGGGCCCCCTGGCAGGCGTCGCCGGCGGCCCCCACCAGCCGGCTGCCCGGCAGGGCCAGGGCCAGGCTCCTGGCGAAGGGGCCCCGCAGCTGCTCCAGATGGTGCAGCGCCCCGCCCATCGGGCACACCGCCGGCCCCACCAGATCCAGACCCCGGGCCACCCCCGCCGCCATCGCCGTCAGCGCTGCGGCGTTGCCCTCCATCACGGCGACGGCCTGGGGCTCCCCCGCAGCCGCCAGCCGGTCGAGCACCGGCGCCAGGCGGGCAAACCCGGCGGGGCCGAACCCGTCGGCCACCACCAGCGCCTTGAGCCGCTGGGGCGACCCCGGGTCATCCGGGTCCAGATCCAGCGCCTCCCACAGGGCCCGCCGCAGGGGGGTCTCGGCCAGGCGCCCATCGGCCATCTGCAGGCTCAGGGCCAGGCCGTCCCGGCCGATGTCCATGGCCGAGCCGGCCCCATCCAGCAGCCAGCCCCAGCCGGCGCAGCGGTGCTCGCGGCCGCGGCCATCGCGGCCGACGGCGATGGTGCCGGTGCCGCTGATCACCACGATGCCGGCGCCGCCTGCGAAGGCCCCGCGCAGGGCGGTGCGCTCGTCGCCGGTGACCACCACCCGCTCCGGGGCCAGCCCCAGGGCAGCGGCCGCCAGGGCCTGCCCCTGGCCCTGTACCGCCGTGCCCTGCTCGATGCCGCTGGCCCCCACGGCGGCCGCCACCAGCACGGCACCGCCGGCGGGCTCGCCGGTGGCCCCGCCGGCAGCGGCCAGGGGCGCTAAGGCCAGGCGCAGGCTCTCCCTCAGGGCGGCCCCGAAGCGTTCGGCACCCTCCGGGGCGGCCAGGTGGCAGACGCCGGGGCCGTCCCCTTCGCCGACCACCGGGCCCACCCCCGGGGCCACGCCATCGCCGGCCAGGGCCAGGCGGCAGGTGGTGTGGGTCTGACCGGCGTCGAAGCCGGCGATCAGTCGCATGGCGCGGGTTCGGGCTCAGGGGAGACCGGGGCCGCTGCCGCGGCCAGGGTGGCAAGGCTGAACAGACCGATCAGCTGCACCTCCGGCCGGAAGAAGATCGTGTCGGTGAGGCCCTGCACCCCCAGCCCGGCGAACACGGCCACCGCCGCCAGGCACGGCAGGGCCAGGGGGGCGCTGTTGCGCCACTGGCCCAGGCCCACCTTCACGGCGCTCAGCAGCAGGCCCAGCCCCGCCAGCAGCCCCGGGATGCCGGCTTCCACCAGCAGCTCCAGGGGGATCGAATAGGCGCTGAGGGCGTTGAACTTGGGCTGCTGGTACAGCGGATAGATGAGGTTGAAGGCGCTGTTGCCGGGGCCGATGCCGATCCAGGGGCGGTCCTGGATCATCGCCAGGGCCGAGGTCCAGACGTTGATGCGGAAGTTGTTGGAGCTGTCCTCCCGGCCCGCCACCAGGCTCATCACCCGCACCCGCAGGGGCTCCACCTGGGTGACCAGCAGCACCAGCACCACGGTGGCGCCGGCCAGGAGCAGCAGGGGGAACAGGCGCCGCCACAGGGGCGGCCAGTCGCGGGTCTGACGCAGCACCAGCAGCAGGCCCAGCAGGCCCAGGGAGGCGACCATCCCCATCCAGGCGCCGCGGCTGTAGGTGAGCACCATCGCCACCAGGCCCAGCACCAGGCAGGCCAGGGCGAACAGCCGGCGGCCCCGCCCCTGCCAGCGCAGCAGGGCCACCACGGCCAGGGGCAGGATCGGCAGCAGGTAGCCGCCCAGCAGGTTGGGGTTCTCGAGGGTGCTGTAGATGCGCACCGTGCCTTCGGCCACCGAGTTGTTGTCCGACCAGCGGGCCAGGGCCCCGGGGGCCTCGTAGAGCTGGCGGATGCCGATCACGCTGGTGACCAGCTCCCCGGCCAGCAGGGCGCCGACGAGCCGGTCCCACCACACCGGGGCGGAGGCCAGCAGCTGGCGCATCAGGGCGTAGACGCTCAGGTAGCTGAGCAGCTTGAACAGGCCCACCAGGGCGGCCTTCGGCACGGGGGAGAAGCCGGTGGCCACCACGGCCACCGCGATCACCAGCAGCAACCAGATGTTGATGGCACCGAGGCGGCCCGGCGGGGTGCGCAGCGCCCAGACCACCCAGAGCAGGGCGGAGGCGGCGATCAGCAGGCTCAGGCCCGCCCGGGTCACCAGGGGCAGCCCGACCATCAGGGCACAGAGGATCCAGCCGGCCAGCAGGGGCAGGTGGGCGCCGAGACGGCCGGCGGGCAGGCCGGCCAGCAGCCCCTGCCAGCGCAGCAGCAGGGGCACGGGAGCTGGGGCAGGCACCATCAATCCGCTTCAGCGTCGAGGCGATTATCGACGCCACGGGTGGTGGGTTCCAGGTGGGCTTCCAGATCGGCCAGTGGCGGCAGGGGGGCGCTGTTGCGGCGGTAGAGGCTGCGGTGCACCGGCTTGCCCTCGGCCAGCACCTGGCCTTCCCGTTCGGTGGCCACCGGCAGGGGATTCAGCGTGGGCCCGCATTCCTCCGGCCCGGCCAGGTCGAAGGCGCCGCTGGCCTCCACCAGCTGCCGCATCGGGGCGATCAGGGCCTCCACATCGCTCTGCAGGAAGAGGGTCCGGCCGGGGGCGAGGGCCGCGGCGATCGCCAGCAGCAGGGCGGGCTGCAGCACCCGGCGCTTGCGGTGGCGCAGCTTGAACCAGGGGTCGGGGAACTGCAGGGTGACCAGCTCCAGCTGCCCGGCGCTCAGCTGCGCCAGCCACTCCGGCAGGTTGACGTTGGCGTTGCCGTAGAGGAAGCGCAGGTTGGTGAGACCGTCCCGGCGGCGGTCGTCCTCGGCGGCCTCCACCAGGGGCCGGCGGATCTCCAGGCCGAGGTGGTTGCGCTGCGGGGCCAGGGGGGCCATGGCCAGCAGGAAACGGCCCCGGGCCGAGCCGATATCCAGATGGAGGGGCAGGGCGGGATCGGCGAACAGCTCGATCAGCGGCGGCAGGGGCCGCGCCAGCTGGTGGATCCGGCTGAGCGGGTTGACGTGCTGGCGCACCATCAGAGCGCTGTGGCGGTGCCCCCGGGCGGCTCGTTCGGCACCAGGAACCCCCAGCTGGCGGTGTAGCCGTGCAGGTGGGTGGTGCCGCCCACCGGGCCGATCTCACCGTTGCAGAACAGGCCGGCGATCGGCACGGTGCCGAACACCTCGCGGCAAAGGCTCACATCCCCGTTGGCCTCGCCGTAGAGGCCTTCGCCCCGGCCCAGGCAGGCGAACAGGAAGGCGGCCAGGGGCTCGCTGCGGCGCCGGGCCTGGCCGGCCAGCAGCTGGCGGGATTCGTCCCGGGAGGCATCGGCATCGCGCAGCTGGAACTGCACCTTCTGGCCCACCCGCATGCGCTCCCCCACCGCCACCGCCCCGTTGCGGGGGTCGACGCCGATCAGGTTGCGCACCAGGAAGGAGCCGGGCGCCTCCGCCACCGGGGTGAGGTCGGCCGTGGGGAGGCTGAAGTCGCTGCGGCCGACGCCGAGGAACAGGGAATGCTTCACCTGCTCCCGCTCGGCGGGGGTGAGGTCGACGAGGATCGACTGCAGGGCGGCCACGGGGCTGTTGCGGGTGCTGCCGCAGCTCACCTCGATGACCACGTTGCGCTGGGCCTGCTCCACCTCCAGCACGGGGCCGATGGGCCGGCAGCCCTGGGCCACCAGCGGATCGAGCCGCCAGGCGCCCTCGATCAGGCAGCCCACCGCACCGTTGCGGACCGTCTCGGCGGGGTCGCTGTCGCCGGTGCCACTGCTGCTGCCACTGCCGCTGCCGAAGAGCAGCGAGCCGTGGGCGGCGCTGTGGGGGCCGGCGATGCCCCCCACCTTGGTGGTGTTCGGGTAGGCGTAATCCAGGCCGCTGATCAGGTCGTTGATGGCGGTGCCGGTGGGATCGAGCAGCAGCAGCATCGACTGGCCCTCCTCCAGCTCGGCCCCCACCCGCTCGCGCCAGGGCTCGGCCGGACCATCGAGGTCGGGCAGGGAGGTGGTGTCGATCGCGAAGGGGCGCAGCCGGGCGCCGGGGAGCCGCAGCAGGGTCACGGCCAGGGCCGGCTGGTGCTCGATCTCATGGGGGGCTCCCGCCGTGTCGGTGCCCACCACGCCGCCGCCGACGCAGCCCAGCCAGTGGGCGGCATTGAGTTTCTGCTGCAGCAGGGGCAGCAGGCGGGGCAGGTCGCTGGCGTAGCTGGCGGAGGCGAACACGAGGGCCAGGTCGGCCTCGGGGGCACCCCGGAGCTGCTCGAACACCTGGTTGACGGCTTCCTGGAGCGAGGCATCCCGGCCGAGGGCGGTGCGGCACCAGGGGCCGCCGGGACGACGCTGCAGCCAGGGAAAGGAGGGGAGGGAACCCATGGACGGACCCTATCGCCTGGGGGGCACACGGATAATGGCGCCTTACCGAACCGAGCGGACGTGCCGGAACAGCTCTATCGCTCCCTGGTCTGGCTCGACGTGCGGCTGGGAATGCTGTTCGCCGTTGGGCTGCCGCTGGTGCTGCTCGTCTGGGCGGCCCTCCGCAAGGAGCAGGCCCTGGTGCGGCTGATGGGCCTCTACTGGAAGGTGGCGAGCCTGCAGCTGATCGCCCTGCTGCTGCTCACGGGCAACCGCCCCACCGGCTTCCTGCTGCTGGTGCTGGCGCCGCTGATGGTGGTGGCGACCCTGTGGTTCTGGGTGGATCTCAACGAGGAACTGGCCGACATGCCCCCCTGGCGGGCGCTGCCCCTCACCCTGCGCATCTGGCGCTGGAGCCTGACGCTGCTGTCCCTGGGCGGGGCGAGCCTGGCCGTCACCGCCCTGCCCTGCATGGGCGGCGCCGAAGCCGGTCTTCGCCTCTGCCGGGCCTGGCTGGAGGCGCCCCAGGGGTTGCATGGGGTGGTCGCCAGGGTGTTCGCCTTCGTGTTCGGCGGGGAGTGGACGACGGGGGTGGCCGCTTTCGTGGGCTACGCGGCCCTGGTGGCCTACGCGGTGGGCCTGCTCCAGTGGCTGGTGGTGCGCCTGCCGCGCCTGGGCCGGGTGGCCGGCGAGTTCTGAGCGTTTCTTCGGAGCTGCTCCCATGACCGACGCCGCCTCCCCCTCCGTTGCGGCCCTGCTGGCGGCGCTGGAGGAGATCAGCCGCCAGCGCCCCGACCGGGTGCTGCGCCTGGTGGGCACCCTGCCGGCGCCGGAGGAAGACGAGCCCTTCGAGCTGCTGATCTTCCGCGGCTTCTCCAGCAGCGTCACCCATCCCACCGCCTTCGACCCCGACCAGCCGGCCCTGCCGGCCTCGGCCCGCATCACGGCGGCCGAACTGCTGGCCGGGCCCCTCAACCCCAGCGACGAGCGGCCCCTGGCCGATCCGCTGCCGGCGGCGACTTACCTGGATCCGGGGGCCTGGGAAGGAACGGCAGGGGGCTGAATCGGCGACGCTTCTCGTCAGTTGTCCACGGTCGTCCTGATGATCCCCCATTTCCGACTGGCCCGTCCCGTGACGGATCTACGCCGCACGGAGGTCTTGTACGGCGAAGGTCTGGGCCTCACACGCCTCGACCATTTCGACAACCACGACGGCTTCGACGGGGTGATGCTGGGGGAGCCGGGCGGGGCGTATCACTTTGAATTCACGTATTGCCGCACCCATCCCGTCGCTCCGTCACCCACCCCGGAAGACTTGCTGGTGTTCTTTATTCCAGATAGGCAGGACTGGCTGCATCGCTGTGAAGCGATGCAGGCGGCGGGTTTCACGGCCGTGGCGTCCCTGAACCCTTACTGGGAGAGGGATGGGCGCACCTTTGAAGATCACGACGGCTATCGGATCGTGCTGCAGGGCGCACCCTGGCAGGGGTGAGCCGCGGCAACGGCGGCGATCGAGGCGTGTTGGCGGGCCTCGGTAGAGTCGCCGCCAGTGAGCCCACGATGCGTTTGTTCCTGCCAGCCCTTCGATTCGTGCTTCCCCTGGGCGGTCTGGCGTTGGCCCTGGCGCTGCCTTCGGCGGCCCGGGCCGGCAGCTGTGAGGACAGCTTCGCGCAGAAGGGGAACCCCCTCTCGGGGACGCGGTTCAGCGCTGAAGTCATGGTCGATGCGTTGACCGTGCCGGTGGCGATTCGCCAGCTGCGCGGCATCGCCGCCGGCCGGGGTTACGACATCCTCAGCGAAGAGGCGGACGACGGCAGCATGCTGCTGGAGCAGCCGCGATCGGGCGCCGCCCGGCCGTTCCCGATCATCGCCACCGCCCTGGCCGAGCAGGCCGCCGCCCGGGTGAAGCTGGAGGCCAAATTGCCGGCGGGGATGCTGGCGGGGGCCGGTGGGGCCCGCACCGAACTCTGCGCCATGTTGAACGCCGTCAAAGGTGGGGCTGAAGGCATCGCGGCGGCGGAGCGGAGCGCGGGGGCGGTGTCAACGGCGGCGCCGGTGGTGATCGATGCCCTGGTGCTGTCGCAGCAGATCTCCCAGGAAGCCGACACCAACGCCGCCTCGATTCCCTCCCGTTACCAGGGCAAGACCTTCACGATCAAGGGTCGGGTGGCCCATGTGGCCAAGGATGGCGGTGCCTATCGCATCGCCTACGACATTCCCAATTCCACCAACGACCTGGCCATCCGGTTCGGCAAGTTCCGCTTCCTCACCCAGATCAGCTGTCTGGCGGCCAAGGGCCAGGGCGCCTATGCCCTTTCGCTGCGCACGGGCCAGGGCATCCAGCTGACGGGCCAGTACAAGGACTACGACCCGGCCCGGCACGTGATGTGGTTCGAGAACTGCCGGCCGCTGGATTGACGGCGGCGGACAAACCCGCCCGTTCCCGCCACCATGACGGGGAACCGGCCGCGGTGGCATGGCCTCGAGGGATCCGATCCGGGACTTCTTCAGCTTCCTGCTGGGAGGGGTGCTCTTCACCATGGGAGCGTTCCTGTTCTTCAACCAGGTGATGGTGAGCTCCGTGCCCATGGGCCTGGGCTTCCGCTTCGGTCGGCGCGCCGCGGGTGCCTGGGGTGGTGCCGGTGCGGCCTGGGGCGGTGGCTGGGGGGGCGGTTTCGGCTTCTCCCAGGGCCTGGGTGGCGGCTTCGGGCTGCTGCTGATCCCGCTCACGATCGGGGTGTGCCTGCTGTTCGCCCTGCGTAACCAGCGCTGGGGCTGGTTCCTGGTGCTGGCGTCGGCGGCGGCCCTGGCGGTGGGGATCCTGCAGACCCTGATCATGAGCTTCCAGCCCACCTCGCTCTGGAACGTGCTGACGATGTTCGCCCTGATCGGCAGCGGCGGCGGGCTGATGTTCCGTTCACTGATGGCCTACGACGATGGCAAGGACCGGCAAGAGCGACAGGACCGCGGCGAGCCCGAAGACCGTTGAAGACCTGATCGTCGACATGGAGCCGGTGCCCCCCGGTGGACGGCCCCCGAAGCCACCGGCCCTTCCGCCGGCCTCGGAACCCTCCCGGTTCCCGATCCTGCAGCGGCTGCTGATGGTGGGCCTGGTGCTGCTGGGCTTCGGCGCCGGCTGGATGGCGGCCGGCCTGCGGGCGTCCCTGGCGGAGAAGCCGGCCGCCGGCGGGCGGGGCGAAAGCCGCCAGGACCTGCTCGCCGATGGCTGGGTGGAAGCGGATCAGGGGGTGTTCACCCGCCGCTGCCAGGGGATCTGCCGCAAGCCCCGCCTCTATGGCGGCGGCATCATCGACGTGATGGAAGTGGCCTGCCTGGAGCGTCCCTGCGGGGACATCCAGGTGACGTTCGCGGTGCTCGACGGCCAGGGCAAGGAGATTGACAGGGTGGTCGAAAACCGGGCCGGACGGCAGGGCGAACGCCATCAGCTGGTGATCGAATCGCCCAAGCCGGAGGCCCGCAGCTTCGCGTTGGTTGACTTCCGTGCCAAGGCCAGGGTGGAGTGAGGACCCTCTGGGTTCCAGGCCTTGAAGACACTCCCCTTCGACGACGGCGCCGCCATGCCGATGCTCGGCCTGGGCACCTGGAACGCCCCTCCGGGCGAGGTGGGTGCGGCGGTGACGGCGGCGCTGCAGCTCGGCTACCGCCACATCGACTGTGCCGCCATCTACGGCAACGAGGCCGAGATCGGCGAGGCGCTGGCCGCTGCGATCGGCTCGGGCCTGGTGAAGCGGGAGGAGCTCTGGATCACCTCCAAGCTCTGGAACAACGCCCATGCCCCCGAGGACGTGGCCCCGGCCCTGGAGCGCACCCTGGCCGATCTGCAGCTCGACCACCTCGATCTGTACCTGATCCACTGGCCCGTGGCCTTCCGGCCGGGCGTGCTGATGCCCGAGGGCGCCGACGACCTGGTGTCGCTCGAGACCCTGCCGATCGCGGCCACCTGGGCGGCGATGGAAGCGGCCGTCGACGGTGGCCTGTGCCGCCACATCGGTGTGAGCAACTTCGGCATGGCTAGCCTATACAGCCTGCTGGGGCAGGCGCGCATCCGGCCGGCCATGAACCAGGTGGAGCTGCATCCCTACCTGCAGCAGAAGGGGCTGTTCGCCTTCTGTGAGGCCCACGGCGTGCACCTCACGGGCTATTCGCCGCTGGGGACTCCGGGCCTGCCCCCCCAGATGCGGCCCCCCGGCCAGCCGGTGCTGCTGGAGGACCCCACCATCACGGCGATCGCCACGCAACGCGGCCTCACGCCGGCCCAGGTGGTGCTGGGTTGGGCCCTGCAGCGGGGCACGGCGGTGATCCCCAAGTCGGTGACACCGGCGCGCCTGGCCGAGAACCTCGCCGCCGCCGAGGTCGAGCTGGCCCCAGAAGACATGGAGGCGATCGACGGGCTCGACCGCAGCCATCGCTTCATCGACGGCTCCTTCTGGGTGAAGGAGGGCGGCCCCTACACCCTGGAGTCGCTCTGGGCCTGATTAGTCAGGCGTAGGCGCAGGTAGGCGATGGCCAGGTCGCCGCATTCGGCCACCAGCCGGTCGCGGCGGCCCTGCTCCTGGGTGGCCGCGAGCCAGAGCAGGTGGCCGACGGTCCTGACCAGCACGTAGGCGATCAGGTGGCCCTCCTCGGCGCTGAGGTGGCTGCCTTCGGCGGCGGCCTTCTCGACGATCAGGCCGCTCCAGTCGTTGATCAGCCGGACGTCGGCCTCCTCCTCGATGGCCAGTAGCTCGGGGGTGGCGCTCTGCACGTCCAGGAAGATGGCCGGGTAGCCGGGGTGGTCGCGGAAGAAGCGATCGGTGAGGGCCACGGCGGCGGTGATCGAGTCCTCCAGGGAGAGGGTGCGACCGTCCCCCCGGTCGAAGAAGGCCGTGAGCAGCTCGTGCAGCTGCTCGGCGTAGAGCTGGGCGAGGCTGCGCAGGATCGCCCCCTTGTCGGGGAAGAACTGGTAGAGGGAGCCGATCGGCACCCCGGCTCTGGCGGCGATGGCGTTGGTGGTGGTGCTGCCGACGCCGCCGGTCACGAACAGCTCCTCGGCCGCCGCCAGGATCCGCCGCACCCGTTCCTGGCTGCGGGCCTGGCGGGGCTGGCGGCGCAGGGGCGAAGGCTCGCCGGGGGCGGCTGTGGCGTCGGCCATGGCGGGAAGCGGCAGACCGGGAAAACCTGAGCGATCCTCGCATCCCATTGACAAAGCCGAGGGATGCTCATAATTTCTTGGACGTGAGGACTGCTCACGTTCTTTCGCGTTGATCCCGATGGCCACCACCGTTTTCCGCCCCAATCCCGCCCCCGCCGCGGCGTCGTTCGAGGCCCCGGAGCTGCCGCCCCAGCTGTTCCGCGTCCTCGGCACCTTCGTGGCCATGAGCGGCGGCGACACCGACCTCGAGCTGGTGGGGGCCCTGGCCGACGCCCTGCTGGAGACGCCCTCCTATGCCCTGATGGCCGAGCAGCTGCGCCGCGATCCGGCCTACGCCGCGTTGATCGAGGCGCGCTGGATCCCCCCGGCCCACGACCTGGAGCAGCTGGCAACGCTGCCCGAGGGCAGCCTCGGCCACGCCTACGCGGCGTCGCTGGCCCGGCTGGGCTACGACCCCAACCTGCATGCCGGCATGGCGCCCGATAGCGACGCGGCCTATGTGGAGCTGCGGCTCAGCCAGACCCACGACCTCTGGCACGTGATCACCGGCTTCGACACCACGGTGACGGGCGAGATCGGCCTGCAGGCCTTCCATCTCACCCAGTTCCCCTACCCCCTGGGGGCCGTGCTCACGGCCCAGGCCCTGGTGTCGGCCACCCTCGGGGCCCCCGAGCTGCTGCCGGAGCTGGTGGAGACGATCCGCACCGGGCTGCAGATGGGCCTGGAGGCCAGGCCCCTGTTCGCCCAGCGCTGGGAGGAGGGCTGGGAGCGGCCGCTGGCGGAGTGGCGCGAGGCGCTGCAGCTGCGGCCCTTCGCCGAGCGGGTGGGGCGGCCGTGAGCGGGACGGCCGTGAACGACTCCCTCCTGCGGCGGCCGGGCTTCCGCTGGCTCTGGCTGGGCCAGACCCTCCTGTTCGCCGGCGTCCAGTTCTGGTTCGTCGCCGTCACCTGGCTGATGCTGCAGCGCACGGGCTCGGGCACCTCCCTGGCCCTGGTGCTGATGGCGGCGGCCCTGCCCCGGGGGCTGCTGCTGTTGCTGGGCGGCGTGCTCAGCGACCGCCATCCACCCCGGACGATGGCGGTGCGGGCCGGCTGGATCCTGGCGATCGCCACCGGGGTGCTCACCCTGTTGGCCAGCCGCGACGCCCTCGACCTGGGCCCGGTGCTGGTGCTGGCGGCCGTGTTCGGGGCGGCGGAGGCCTGCCTCTACCCCGCCGCCCTGGCCCTGCTGCCCCGCCTGCTGGAGGACCGCCATCTCGGCCGGGCCCACGCCTGGCTCCAGGGCAGCGAGCAGATCAGCAACGTGGCCGGCCCCGCCCTGGCGGGCCTGTCCCTGGCCGTGGCCGGGGCGACGGCGGCCCTGGCCTTCGACACCGTTCTGCTGCTGCTCGCCGTGGGCTGCTTCGTGCAGGTGCGGCCCCGGTTGGCCGCGGTGGACACGGCCCCGACCGGGGGCCTGGGGCAGGGCCTGCGGGAGGGGATCGCCTTCGCCTGGGGCCACGGGGCGATCCGCACGGGCCTGACGCTGATCGCCATGATCAACCTGGCCGTGCTGGGCCCGGTGGTGATCGGCGTGGTGGAGCTGGTGACGTTGCGCTTCGGCGGTGGCGCCGCCAGCTACGGCTGGCTCCAGGCCGCCTACGGAGTGGGCGCCCTGGTGGGGGTCTGGTGGGCCGGCCGGTTCGGCGCCCTCGCCCATCCGGGCGGCGCGCTGGGCTGGCTGTCGGCCGGGCTGGGGGCGGGCCTGCTGGGGCTGGCGGTGGCCGGCCAGTGGTGGACGGCGGCCGCCCTGCTGGCGGCGATGGGGATCGGCGGCGGCCTGGTGGGGGTGCTGGCCACGGCCTGGTTGCAGCGGGAGACCCCGGCACCGCTGCAGGGCCGGGTGATGGCCTTGGCCATGCTGGCCGGCGTCGCCTTCGATCCCCTATCCCAGGCCCTCTCCGGGGTGCTGATCGACATCTCCCTGCCGGGGCTGTTCGTGGTCGCCGGGGGGAGCCTGCTGCTCACCGTCCCGTTTGCTCTGCGGAGTGCGCGGGGGTGAGCGGGCTGGATCTCCTTGCGGGACTTGAACTGCTCAAGGTGGGCAGGACGGTATGACCTGCGTATCGCTGGTTACGGGTGGTTAGCGGACCGGTGAACCATTGCTAGAAAGAGGAAGTTGCTCTTGAAAGGCTGTGCATCAAAGGGATTTCAGGAAATTCTCTCTGCCGCTCGACAGGTGGTTCTCAGCAAGGGAGCAAATGTAAGAGGTGGTTCTCTGAGCCGTCCGACTTGTTGGAAGGATGCCGAGATAATTCCGCGTGAGCAGGTTGCAGCATCGGATGTAGTGGCGAAAGATAGGCTATCGCACCGCACAATAAAGGTAGACTTAGATCATGATCACGTGGTAACAGATAAGAAGATGGCAGGCCAATGCGTGAATGCCGAGCTGAATTGCAACAGCAGATGACCGAGAAACCTCTCGCTGAACAGAATGTCGATATGGTTAGCGCTAGGATCTTTGCCCAATCCGAGTGAGGTGAGGCGCTGCAGATTCCTCATGAGGCTTCATTCGCCACAGTTCTGTTTTTGCATTCGGCAAGTTCGTCACATTCGACAAAGTCAAGGAGCCCAATGTCTTTGCCAAGAGCACTTGTCAATTACCCGGATCGAAGCAAAGAAAAACGCCCCTCCTATTGCTGGCTTTATTGAGCAGGTCATGGTGTGCTCTGAAGAGTATCTGGCGTTCGCGCTTAGATTCTGTAGCGGTAGCTGCGTGAGGAGGGTGAGCCGTCAGCACTGGCTTCACCGGTGCTGCTCCTCTAGAGTTGCACCACTACCTAGGTCGCTGCTGCACCGGCGGATCTGGAGCCGGCTCTACTCTGGATGGGGAGGTCCTGATCATGCTTGATCGAATCCACGTCCAAGGGTTCAAGTCGCTCCGCGACGCCACGGTAGAGCTGGCGCCGCTAGTGGTGCTTTTTGGCCCCAATGCTGCGGGTAAGAGCAATCTGCTAGAGGCTCTTCTTCTGCTCTCTCGCCTTGTTGGTGAGCGGACTCTCGCGGAAGCTTTTTCCTCGGGAATCCGTGGCTATCCGCTTGAGGCATTCTCGCTTACCGAGGGTGGGTTAGAGCAGCTACTTCACGGGCCCAATCCCCGCTTGAGGCTGGAAGCGGACATGACTTTGGAGCTGCCGACTGGCAACAGGAGAAGGCCCGACATCCTTCGTTATCAAGTTGAAGTTGCGATTGATCCCCAATCTGGCAGACTCTCTGTGCAGGATGAACGACTTGAGGATCTGACTCCGAATCGAAAGCCACGGCACCGAAATCCCTGCCTGGAAAAAGTTGCTCGCGACAAGGATGGAATTATTACTGAGTTGTATGCTGTCCGCCGCCATGGCTCGCCAAGTCCCCCTTACGAGGAACCGATTGGCCTAAACCACACAGTCGTTTCCAATCGCCATTATACAGGGCCAGAGCGGTATCCATTGTTCGATCAGCTTCATCAGGAGATTGGCTCTTGGCGGATCCTCTATCTCGACCCAATGCAGGCCATGCGCCAAGCGGAACCGCCGCGGGACGTTGATGACATCGGCAGCCGTGGCGAATGGTTGGTCCCATATCTACATCGCCTAAAGCATCAAAATCCGCAGGCATTTTTAGCGGTAAAGCGGGTAGTTGCGATGGCAATACCGTCCATTACTGCCCTCCAGACGGACCTCAATGAGAAGCGTGGGGAGCTTGAACTCAGCGTCCAGATGGATGGGGTCTGGCTTCCCTCACGTGTTGTCTCTGAAGGGACCCTTCGCCTGCTCGCCCTCTGCGCAATGGCCGCCAATCCTTTCCAGAAGGGTCTAGTGGCCTTTGAGGAGCCGGAAAACGGCGTTCACCCCCGCCGGATTGAGGTAGTGACCAGGTTGCTGGCACGCGCTTCCCGGAGTCAGCAGGTGATTGTCACCTCTCATTCCCCCCAAGTGGTAGTTGACATTATTCGCATGATCAGGGACGGGGAGCTGGAGCCCAAGCAGGTACGCCTGATTCGCTGTGCGACAACAGCCGATGGGTCTACCTACCAGCCATTCGACCCCCGCGGACCCCTCTTCGATGAAGCCGAAATCGGGGAAGGCCTGACCACTAGTGACGATGCCCGTGTTTTACATGCAATGAGCATCGGAGGGTGGCTGGATGGCTAGTCGCCTAGTGATCGATGTCTTTTGCGAAGATAGCGGCCACGAGAGCTTCCTGCGCAACCTGATAAAGGTGCTTGCCCAATCTACGGGGGTTTCCACACCCGAGCTGAGGGTGCATTCCGCCCGTGGTGGGCATGGCCGCGCCGTTACAGCTCTAAAGAGCAGGCAACGGGCGCTCCGAGCTGGCAGCCAACCCCTCGGCGATGCCCTGCTGGTGCTGATCGACGCCAACAGCACCGGCTGGCGGGCGATGCTGCGCCAGATTCAAGCGGCGGTTGATCCAGCGCTCTATCCCAGCGTGATCATCGGTTGCCCAGATCCACATGTGGAGGTGTGGTGTACCGCAGACCCGGAAGCTTTTCAAGCACAATTCAGTGTTCCTGTTCCACAGCCACCACCACGCTCGGGACGTCTTGTCTACAAACAATGGCTTAGCAGTGCCCTTGAACAAGGTGGAGTCCCGGTGCTTACCGACCCCATGGCAATCTGTCTGGATCTACTCCCTAAGATTGACATGGTGAAGGCTTGTCGTAACAACGATTCTCTCAATCACTTCGTTGGCGAGCTCAGGGCATTGCTGGTTCGGCATCGTTAATCCCTAAAGCCCAAGAGAGCCTCAACGGTACCGAAGCTCAAGACCTGATGGATTTCGCTACCAGCTCACGGCGCAGTTTCTTGGCATGAGGCAGGCAAGAATGAGTCTTCTGTAGCTTGTCGTCTATCTCAGTTTCTATCTCCCACCGTGGAGCAGGAGATTTATCCCTGTGTCGTGAAGATGAATTTGTCGTGGCTGTCGCGTTCCCTAAGTCGTCCGGAGCCACTGCGCTGGATGATGACGTCGCGCCGCCTATTCTGGGCAATAGACTCTGCTCGTAACCTGGTATCCGCCTGGTTCTTGATGTCCCTTGCGGTTTGGCGGGAGTTGCCATCTCCTTTGATAGACCATCCGTCCGTGCGCTTCAACACCTGCTGAAGTTAGGCTATGAAATCTGGTCACCACTGGGTATTCGCCGGCTGCTTTCGTGCAGGCTGACAAGCAAGTATCGATAGTCCTATGGTGCTCGGCAGCGTTGCAGAAAGAATCCTCTGAAGGAGTGCATCTCTGGCGCTTTGTGAGGTTGAGCATTTGCCGTTCAATGAGCAGAACCACCTCCCAATATTGTCATCCACCTGAGCCGCCTCCGAAGGGTTATCACTTGATCCTCCTCCGATAGCGGCCAAGTGATGGCGAGCATTCAAGGGTTGAAGGCAATGTCAACTTGAGCTGCTGGATGTATTCCTGACCCAATAAACTCGTTACAGACTGTTAAGCATTCTCCGGAATTGGAGAATTCCAATGCTAAACTAATTAAGAGCATCGAATACGAAAATGCATCATAGCTATTAGAAATAGATAGCAAGACTAGGCTTTTATCCAATGGATTTAATTGCCAGTGGAAGAATCAAAATATCAGTTTTTTGCTACGAAAGCTGCTCCCAACCTAATCACTGGAGATGACACCAAGCGACATATTGACTTTAGCCACTGCGGCGGCTGGTATAACTGTATCCTATTTCTTCTTTCTTCGCTCACAGAAGCTTAAGAAGCCATGCTGGGCTATACGCAGCAATAATCTAATTACCAACTATGGTCCTGCGTTTTCTAAGTTAGAAGTAAGTTACAATTGTCAAAAAGTTGAGAATCTAACTGTAAGTAAGCTTCTGTTTTGGAATGCTGGCGCTGAAACCATTCAACGACAGGACATCGTCTTGGCAAACCCATTGACGATCGTTGCTGCGGAAGGCACTAACTTTCTTGACGTAGAAATCTTGGCACAAAACAATCTCTATTCCGACTTCATGGCTCGCTTGTCTGACGACAAACTCAGAATTATCATATCCTTCGATTACTTAGATCAATCTCATGGGGCGGTGTTGCAGGTTATACATACTGGTCTTTCCTCGAGTGGCATTAGTGTTGAAGGCAGCTTGAAGGGCGTCATGTCTATTAAGAGAAAAAAAATTAGAACATGGTTGTTTCTCCTTCTCCCTACGTCGGAATCCTTTGACAGAAGAATAAGGCCTTCAATCAGACGGCGAATCAACATTTGCGTATATCTAGCAATTACAATTTGTTCAGTATTTTTCTTGTATGCAATGGTTTTCCCAAGGTACTTGACCTACCCAGCGCCTTTTGATATTTTTATTGGATTATTCTTTTTGGCTTATGCTCTGTTTGGCCTTATGCGTTCATTTGATCTTTTGACTAATTCTCCGCCAAAGGGCCTTGATGCATTTGAGGACTAGCTTTCTGAAGGGCAGCAGTACGTCTGATATTTTCTTGTTTATGCATGGGCATGGACGTATTTCATGGTTTGTGCCTTGGCGCTCAATTGTTGCTTGACTTGAATTGTGAGAACCCTCTTACACGCCTTGCGGGTGGTAGTGCCTCCGTCAGTTCTCAGCTCTTTGCTGAGCCACCATTGCTCACTGATTGCCAAGTAGTTGCAGCGTTGAGAAGTGAACCAATTATCCTCCAATCCTGCCTGCTGATCAGGACTGATAAGTTTCCTGCTCTCGAGGGCAAGAGAGACGAACTCGTCAATGAAGGGTTTTGCGGATAGGCCTTTGCAACTACTCGAGCGAGGCTCCTATTGGTGGGAATCCAGGCGCCGTTCTTCTGCAACGAAGACTGGGGGTGGAGGCTGCAGAGGAGCGCAAGCGCTTTCAAATGGGCCTTTGCATCTATTCCGCTCCCGCCGCCATCCACCCAGTGACCCGCCTCAACGACTTTCGCTTCTGATCGCCCCCGGCGTCACCCCCTCCCCCATGGCCACCAGCGACTTCTTCCGCCCCGATTACTGCTCGGCCCGTGAGGCGTTCCTGGCCGCCGCCGTTGGCGCCGGCGCCCGGCTCACCAGCCATGTCCTTCCCGATCACCGCGGCCCGGCCGGCGAGCCGCTCGCCATCGATGCGGCGGCCCTGGGTCCTGCCGAGCCCGAGTCCCTGCTGGTGCTGATCTCCGGCACCCACGGCGTGGAGGGCCTGGCCGGATCCGGTTGCCAGGTGGGCGTGTTGCTGGATGAACTCCACGGCGCCCTGCCGGCCGGCGGCGGGGCGCTGCTGATCCATGCCCTCAACCCCCATGGCTTCGCCTGGCTGCGCCGCGGCAACGAACACAACATCGATCTCAACCGCAACGGCCTCGACTTCCGCGGCCCCCTGCCCGAGAACCCGGCCTACGACGCCCTCCACGACGCCCTGCTGCCCGGCGACTGGGACGGGCCCGAGCGGCAACGGGCCGACACCCTGCTGGAGGCCTTCATCACTGGGCACGGGATGGCCGCCTACCAGGCGGCGCTGCAGCGCGGCCAGTACACCCATCCCACCGGCCTCTTCTACGGCGGCAGCCGCCCCAGCTGGTCGCTGTCCACCCTGGGGAAGATCCTCACCGAGCACCAGGGCCCGGCCTGCCGCCGCCTGGCGGTGATCGACCTGCACACCGGCCTGGGCCCCTGGGGCTACGGGGAGCTGATCGGCAGCGGCAGCACCGACGACGACTGGGAGCGGCTGCAACGCTGGTATGGCCCGGAGGTCACCCGGCCCGGCCGGGGCCCGTCGAGCTCGTCGGTGGTGTCGGGCTCGGTGCCGGTGTTTCTGCGCCGAATGCTGCCTGCGGTGGAGCTCAGCTACCTGGCCCTGGAGTTCGGCACCCGGCCGATCGATCAGGTGCTGGCGGCCCTGCGCGCCGATGCCTGGCTGCACGCCGTGCCCGATCGCCCCACCCCCCACCGCGAAGCGATCCGCCGCCAGGTGCGCGACGCCTTCCTGATCGACAGCCCCGCCTGGCGGGCCGCTGTGTACGGCCGCTGCGCCGATGTGGTGCTGCGGGCTTGTCGGGGGTTGGCGGGTTGAGCCGTAATACCGCTTGTCAGCAGGTAGGATCGGCATGTCGATGACTCGGCGCTTGCCATGGCGGTGATCTCACTCAAGTTGAGCGAGGCCCTTGATGCCCAGCTCACCGAGCAGGCTCAACGGCGCCATCTCAGCAAGTCGGAATTGGTTCGACGCGCATTGACGGCATTTCTCCAATCCCCAGAGCAGGGCGTGGATGACGCAGCACCACCCTCCGCGGCTGACCTGTTGGCCGATCTCGTGGGCTGCTGCGAAGGCGGGCCCGCCGATCTGTCAACCAACCCTGCGTTCCTGGCTGATTTCGGGGCCAATCGTTCATGACGGTTCTTCTCGATACCGGCCCTTGGGTGGCGCTGTTGAGTCGCAACGACACCCATCACAAGTGGGCTGTTGAGCAGTTCAGGCGATTGCCGCCTCCACTGCTGAGCTGTGAGGCTGTGGTCGCTGAGACCTGCTTTCTGCTCAGGCGCTCCGGTTTTGATCCTGCGTTGGCCCTGCAGTTCATTGAGCGAGGAGTCGTTCAACTGCCTTTCGTGCTCCAGGAGCAGATTGGTTCAGTCAGCACACTTTTCAAACGGTATGAGAATGTGCCTGCTTCCCTGGCGGATGCCGCATTGATTCGCCTGGCGGAGATCAACGACTCGCCGTTGCTTCTGACGACGGACAGTGACTTCCAGATCTATCGCCGTCACGGAAGGCAGATGATTCCTCTGGTCAAACCGTAGACGTTATCTGTACATAATGTACATTTCCATCACCCACCTTGTGCGGCCCTAGGCGCGGCTGGGGCGAGAGTGGACCTCCCCGGCCCCTGCCCGATGCGATCCCCCCTGGTGGCCCTTTGCGCCGTTGCCGCTCTGGTGACCCCGGTCATCCCGGCGGCCCACGCCCAGGCCGCCTGGCAGACCTGCAGCTTCAACGGCCGCTCCGAAGCCTGCCTGGTCGCGGGCGGCTCCACCGCGTTCACGCTCACCTTCCGCTCCGACGGCAAGCAGATCGAGATGGAGAAAGTGGGCGAGCCCTGGACCTGCGGCCAGGGGGATCAGGAGGAATGCGGCAAGTTGCTGATCACCGAGCCCAGCAATGGCCGCACCACCCTGGCCGCCTACCGGCAGACCTCCTCGTCCCTCCTGGTGCGCAGTGAGCGGGGGAACACCTACACGATTCCTTTCTGAATTAGCCTGTCCAAGCTGTGCAATGGCTGCTCCAGTGACCGCTGCGGAATCCCCCAGGCCCCCCTTTCCCCCCTTTGATGCCGAATCGGCGGCGAAGAAAGTGCGAATGGCCGAGGATGCCTGGAACGGCCGTGATCCGGAACGGGTGGCGCTGGCCTACAGCCCGGACAGCGTCTGGCGCAACCGGGCCGAGTTCGTCAGCGGCCGGGAGGCCATCCAGCAGTTTCTGACCCGTAAATGGGCCAAGGAGCTCGACTACCGCCTGATCAAGGAACTCTGGGCCTTCCATGGCAACCGCATCGCCGTGCGTTTCGCCTACGAATGGCACGACGATTCCGGCCAGTGGTTCCGTGCCTACGGCAACGAAAACTGGGAGTTCGATGCCCAGGGCTTCATGCATACCCGCATCGCCAGCATCAACGACCTGCCGATCAAGGAGAGCGAGCGGAAGTACCACTGGCCGCTGGGCCGCCGCCCCGACGATCACCCGGGCCTGTCCGATCTGGGCCTCTGACGCTGCGTTGCCCCCGCTGCCGCACAGCCTTGGCGAGCGCGCAGGCGGGGGAATCGGTAGGCTCCGCTCAGAGTGTTCCGCGGGATGGAGGAGAAACTCATCTTCGTGAGTGTGGGTGCCACCGCCACGGCGGAGCAGGAAGACTTCGTGCGATCGATCGAGGATCGCCTGCGCAGTGAATCCCTGATCCCGAAAACCGTCGGTCGCAACACCTTCAGTTCCGATGCACCGCTGAAGGCCATCACC
Organism: Tabrizicola sp. YIM 78059; assembly: GCA_943367815.1. Taxonomy (GTDB): domain Bacteria; phylum Cyanobacteriota; class Cyanobacteriia; order PCC-6307; family Cyanobiaceae; genus Cyanobium. The sequence goes on from CALRKA020000017.1 coordinate 31,466, forward strand.
GAACTCATGGAGAAGTGTTCCGGGGTCGTCGTGATTGCCCTGGAGCGCAGCTTTTTCCCGGCCGGCCTCGACAGGCGCGGTGGCCCGCGCCAGCTCAGCCTCGCGGACGTCCGGTTGCCGACCCCGTGGAATCACATCGAAGCGGCGATGGCTTACACGAGGCATCTGCCGCTGCTCGTGATCGTCGAGGCAGGACTCAAGCCCGAAGGCCTGCTCGAAGCCGGCTACGACTGGTACGTGCAGACCGTTCCCCTGGAGGCGAAGGCGCTGGGCACCAACGAATTCAACGGCGTTCTCGCCGACTGGAAGGAGAAAGTGCTGGCGTTGGAGCCGGGGGCCGGGTCACCGTCACCCTCGCCGCCACCGCTGCGGGGCCTGAACCCGGCGGAACTCTCCGTGCTCGATCTGGTCGGTGCCCTCCGGCCGGTCCAGCTGTGGAGTGTGGCGATCGCCCTGGCCGGCCTGCTGGCGGGGGCCTTCAGCCTCGGTGCCCGTCTGGTTCCCCCGTTCGGCGAACGGTCCAAGCCTGTCCAGGGGGCCCTCAGGCCGGCGCTGGTTCCGGGCGCGGTTGAATGTCCGTGCCGAAGCTTTCCTCCTGGTACACCAGGCCGCAATTCCGCTTGATCCAGTGGGGATTCGTGCCCCGTTCCTCCACGAGGGCAGGGATGCGATGGCCGTTCCAGGCATACCAGCGCAGCGGGAACCGCGAGACATGCGGCCGCCCGGCCATGGCGTCGTGAATCATGCAATCCGGGATGTAGAGGCCGATGCTCTGGGTGGTCAGAAACCTCAGCAGCTCCTGGCATCCCTTCCGGGTGATGCTGAAGGCGTGCATGCAATAGAGCGGCCCCTGCACCACATCGCCCAGCCGATGGGACGGCCAGGGCCAGGCGTTCTGGCTCAGGCGTGAGAGTGTTCGGGAGCGATTCAACCGCCGAGCTGGATGCAGACGGGGCAGAAAGTCGTACTGAATCTGGGAGCCCAGGAAGAGCAGGTCGAAGTTTCGGGGTGTTTTCCTCAGGAAGGCTGGCGCCAGCTGGTGCCACCACTGGGAGAAACGGATGTCATCCTCGAAGATGCAGACCCGTGGATACCCCTGGTCGATGATGTGCTGGAGCAGCGTCAGTTGCGACACGGCGCAGCCCTGGGAGCCAGGCTGGCTGAGAAAGTGTTCGCGATCCGCCAGTTGATCGATGCGGAAACGTCGCAGACTCTCCCTGGCGTTTCCTGTTGTCCCATCAAAGGCCGACCAGCGACGCACGTCCGTGAATCCTGCCCATTCGATTTGGCTGCGGCTGCTCTCCCACCGATCCGGCCGGCGATCGAGATTGATCACAAAGGCAGGCGTGTTCAGTAAGTCCTGCCAGGAGAGTTTGGCCATGCATCAAGACGGCGCGGAACCAGGCGGGGGTTTCGGCACGCGCGGATGCATCAATAAAATTCATGTTATCATCGCCCTCCGGTTTTCGATAGGCAACGGATGGACGCCCCCGTACGCAGCAGTGCTGTACGTAGCGGTGGCAATGGTGCTGCCGAACCAGCCGGCGCCGGCCAGGCCAGCCCGGGCGGTTCCCCGACGTCCCCCCTGGTCACGGTCGTCGTGGTGTTCCGCGAGCGGCACAGCTTTGCCTCCCGCTCGCTGCGCTCGATCCTGGAGCACAGGGAGTACCCCTTCACCCTCCACTACCACGACAGCCAGTCCCCGCCCTCGGTGCGCCGGGAGATCGAAGCGGCCGAGGCCCGCGGCGAGCTGACGCTGTTCGCGGCCGGGACCGGCACCCCCAACCAGCTGCGTAACCAGGCGCTGCAGGCGGTGACGACGAAGTACGTGTGCTTCATCGACAACGATGTGCTCGTCACCAAGGGCTGGATCGAGACCTTGGTGGCCACGGCGGAGCGAACCGGAGCGGGCATCGTGTTCCCCCTCTACCTGATGGGTGAGTTGTCGGAAGATCGCATCCACATGGCCGGCGGTAAGAACCATCTCTCGGAGAAAGATGGCCAGATCGAATACAACGAAGAGCATCTGTTTGCCAATGCGCCCGCCTCTCAGGTCGCTGGCTCTCTTCAGGGTGGCGACTCGGATTTCGGCGAGTTTCACTGCATGCTTCTCAGCATGAAGATGCTCCAGGACGTGGGCCCCCTTGATGAGGCCTACCTCCAGGTGAACGAGCACATCGACATCGCCATGGTGGCCAGGCAGGCGAACTACCGGGTCATCTTCGAGCCGAAGTCCGTTGTCAGCTACGTCTACGCCAACGAGCACTCTCCCTACTGGCTCTGCGACATCGAGCCCTTCCGCAGCCGCTGGAGCCATGAGTTGGCCGCCCGCGACGTGGCCTACCTGTCCAGCAAGTGGAAGTTGCGCTCCCTCCAGAGCATGACCTCCTTCCTCAACCGCCAGATCGGCAGCATGGAGTTGGTGCAGCCCAGCCCCGGGACAGGAGCTGCCGCGCTGGCTCAGGCCGTGGACAACCACGCCTATCCCTATGTGCACTCCTTCCCTTTGCTGGTGCGGCAATGCCTGGCGCAGGGCCATTCGCCGCAGGAGATCGCTGCCCTGAACAGGGTGTTCGACGTCGCTGCCGAGCTGCACGGCGGTTCCTTCCGGGGCTCGAAGAAAACCTTCCAGGAGCATGTCGTCCGGGTGGCCAGTGTCCTGGTCGTGCACGGCGCCCCCTTCGATCTGGTCAAGGCCTCCCTGCTGCACGCCGCCTACATGCCCAACACCAGCTCCGGCCGGCATCTGGCCCCCACCGCGCGCAACCGGGTCCTGCTGCGGGAACTGGTGGGCCGCAAGGTGGAGGCGATCGCCCATGCCTATGGCGCGGCCACTGCCGCGGGCTCCACCCATCCCCCGGGTCCCCCGCCGGTGATCGAGGAACTGCCGATCGTCAGCGCCCAGGCCAGCGTCGTGCGGATCGCCAACGACATCGAGGATCTCCTCGACCATGCCGCCCTGCTGGAGCGCAAGCCGCTGAAGCAGTTCGCCCGGGTTCACGCCTCCCACGGGCCCGTCGCCGAAGCCTGCGGCTACCAGGCCATGGTGGCGGAGTTCGCCGAGCGCATCCGCCTGGCCGAGGTCGCCCTGGCGCCGGGCTCGCAGGATCCGGCGGCGGAGGCCTGGCTGATCGAGCTGCTGCGGGAGCGCTCCCCCTATCCCCTGCTGGAGTCCCATTCGCTGGCAACGCGCTCGCGCCGGCTGGCGGCCCGCGTCGTGCGCAAGCTCCCCAGACGGGGCATTCCGCTGCCGCTGAAGATCGCGGCCAAAAAGGCCCTCAGTCCCTTCGGGCTGGCCTGACCCGATCCGTTCGGATCAAGGGCGGATCAGCCTGGTGGATCCCGCCGGATCAGGCGGGCCCCGTCCCCTGGCGTTCCAGCACGCCCACGCAGCGTCCGCATAGGGTGGGATGGTCCGGGTGCTGGCCGATGTCGCTCTCGTGGTGCCAGCAGCGCTCGCACTTGTGCCCCGCCGCCCGGGCGATCCGCACCCGCACCCCCTCCTCCTCGGTCTCCGCCAGAAGGGGCTCCGCCGGCGCAGACCCGCCGACCCGCAGGGCCGACACCAGCAGCCAATCGGCCAGGTTGTCGACCTCCCGGTGGGGGCTGGCCTCCACCAGGGCCAGGGCCTCCTTCAGGGGGGCTGCCTCAACCGCCGCGTCAGCCACCGTCTCCACCAACTCCAGCTGCACCTGGGCCTCGAGGGAGGCGCCCAGTTCCCCCCGGCCCCGGCAGCCCTCCAGCACCCGGTTCACCTGGGCGCGCAGCTCCAGGATCCGCTGCATCGGCGCCGCCAGCTCCGTAGCGGCCCAGCTGTCCGGCACCGTGGGCCAGCCCCGCTCGAACACCGAGGTCTCGGCCACCGGGTAGGGCAGGTTCTGCCAGATGTCCTCGGCCATGTGGCATAGCACCGGCGCGATCAGCCCCGCCAGCCGCTCCACCACCAGGTGCAGCACGGTCTGGCAGCTGCGGCGCCGGAAGTCGCTGGCCGCACTCACGTACAGGCGATCCTTGGCGATGTCGAGGTAGACGTTGGACAGGTCCACCACGCAGAAGTTCTGCAGGGCCTGGAAGAAGCGGTAGAACTCGAAGCGCTCGAAATCGGCGCTCACCTCCTCGATCAGGCTGGCCGTGCGCTGCAGCATCCAGCGATCCAGCAGGGGGAGATCCTCGATGGCTACCGCATGCTCGGCCGGCACGAAATCATGCAGGTTGCCCAGCAGATAGCGGGCCGTGTTGCGCACCTTGCGATACACGTCCGCCAGCTGCTTGAGGATGCCCGGCCCCAGGGGCACGTCGGCGGAGTAATCCACCGAGCTCACCCACAGCCGCAGCACGTCGGCGCCGTAGGGCGGCTCCTGCTTCTCGTTCTTGCCCCCCTCCACCAGCACGATGGGGTCGACCACGTTGCCGAGGGACTTGCTCATCTTGCGGCCCTTCTCATCGAGGGTGAAGCCGTGGGTGAGCACCCGGCGGTAGGGGGCCGTCCCGTTCACCGCCACCGAGGTGAGCAGGCTGCTCTGGAACCAGCCACGGTGCTGGTCGGAGCCCTCCAGATAAAGATCGGCGGGGCAGCCCAGCCCGCGGCCCTCCAGCACGGCGGCCCAGGAGGAGCCCGAGTCGAACCACACGTCCATCGTGTCGGTGCCCTTGCGCCACTGGTCGGCCTGGTCGGCCCAGGCGGGCGGCAGCAGGCCCGCCTCGTCCCGCTCCCACCAGACATCGGCGCCGTGCTCGGCGATCAGCGCCTCGGCGTGGGCCAGGGTGTCGCCGTTGAGCAGCACCTCGCCCGTCTCGCGGTGATAGAAGACCGGGATCGGCACCCCCCAGGAGCGCTGGCGGGAGATGCACCAGTCGCCCCGGTCCCGCACCATCGCCTCGATGCGGTTACGGCCGCTGGCGGGCAGCCACTCCACCGCCGCGATCGCCTCCAGGGCCTGGGCCCGGAAGCCGTCGACGGAGGCGAACCACTGTTCGGTGGCCCGGAAGATGGTGGGTTTCTTGGTGCGCCAGTCGTAGGGATAGCGGTGCTCGTAGCGCTGCTCGGCCAGCAGCAGTCCGGCGTCCCGCAGGGCGGTGATGATCGCCGGGTTGGCGTCCTTGAGCACGTTGAGCCCGGCGAAGGGGCCCGCCTCGGCGGTGAGGGTGCCGGCCTCATCCACCGGGCACAGCACCGGCAGGCCGTACTTGTTGCCGGTGTGGAAGTCGTCGACGCCGTGGCCCGGGGCGGTGTGCACCAGGCCGGTGCCGGTTTCGGTGGTGATGTAGTCGCCACCGATCACCACCGGGCTGGTGCGATCCAGCAGCGGATGGCGGTACTGGATCCCCTCCAGCTGGGCCCCCTTGAGGGTGAGCAGGGGTTCGAGCGGGCGCTCCAGGCTGGTGCGCAGCTGCTCTACCAGCTGGGAGGCCACCACCAGGTAGCGGGGGGTGCCGCCGTTGGTGGTGCCGTCGCGGCAGATGGCGTAATCGAGCTGGCCATTCACCGACACCGCCAGGTTGGCCGGCAGGGTCCAGGGGGTGGTGGTCCAGATGGCCACGAACAGCTGCTCCCGGTGGGCCGCATCGGTGGGCCCGGCGATGCCCGCGGCCGCCAGCAGCCCGGCCACCGGTTCCGGCAGCTCCACCACCGGGAAGGCCACGTAGACGCTGGGGGAGGTGTGGCCGTCGGGATACTCCAGCTCGGCTTCGGCCAGGGCAGTGCGGGAGCTCGGGCTCCAGTGCACCGGCTTCAGGCCCCGGTAGATGTGCCCCGCCAGCACCATCTTTCCGAAGACGCCGATCTGGGCCGCCTCGTAGGACTTCTGCAGCGTCAGGTAGGGCTCATCCCAGTCGGCCCAGATGCCCCAGCGCCGGAAGCCGCTTTTCTGGCCCTCCACCTGCTCGAGGGCGTAGGCGTGGGCCCGGCGCCGCAGGTCGATGGGGGTGAGCTGCCGCCGCTCCTCGCTGCCCAGGCCCTGCAGCACCTTCAGTTCGATCGGCAGGCCGTGGCAGTCCCAGCCCGGCACGAAGCGGGCCCGCCTCCCCTGCAGCAGGGCGTGCTTGTTGATGATGTCCTTGAGGATCTTGTTGAGGGCATGGCCCACGTGCAGGGCGCCGTTGGCGTAGGGCGGGCCGTCGTGGAGCGTGAAGGGGGCGCCCGGGTTGCCGCGGCTCAGCCGTCCGTAGAGATCGTGCTCTTTCCAGAACGCCTGCAGTTCCGGCTCCCGCACCCGGGCGTTGGCCCGCATCGCGAAGGGCGTCTGCAGCAGGTTGAGCGTGTCCTTGTAGGACGCCGGGCTTGCCGTCACGTCGCCGGGGCGCGAGAAGGCTGGATTATCCCGCCTCGCCGTGACCCTCCCCGGCGCCAGCGGTCTCCGGCGGGTTGACGGTCTCCGGCGTCTCCGGCACCGCCTGCTCCAGCAGGGCATCGATGGCCTCGAAGCCGTCCACCACAAGAGGGCCGTCGTCGGGTTGGGGCTCCGCGGCTGGCGCTTCGGTCGGTTCTGCCGCCGCGGTGACCTCCGTGATCTCCGCCAGCTCAGTCACCTCCGCCACCACGGCCACCGCGCTCACTTCCGCCGTCGCCGTGGCGGGGGCTCCGGCTGGGGTCCCTTCCGGGTTGTCCGCTTCGGGCCGTACCCACTTCTTGGTGCTGGCGGGGCGGGTGGCGCGCCGTTCCGCCAGCCAGGCCCCCAGGCCGCTGACCACGCCGCTGGCCAGCTGCAGCAGCCGCGCCAGGGAGGCTCCGAGCTGGCTGAGGCTGGTCTGCCAGCGCTCCAACGACCACAGCCGCTGGCGCTCCTCCTCCGTCAGCAGGCGCCAGCGGGCCTGACCCACCTCCACACCGAGGCGGCCGATCAGCAGGCCGCCGCAGAGCACCGCCAGCATCGGCGCGCCCGTGAGCCGCTCGGCGCTGGTGACGAGCACCAGGCCCAGCAGCAGCACCACCGCCCCCCAGACCGAATCCCGTGCCCGGCTCAGTTCGGAGGCCAGCAGGGGCAGCAGCAGCAGCAGCAGCCCCAGCAGCAGGGCCAGGAGGCCTCCGAGGGTGGCAAGCATGGCCGGGGCAACGTCTGGGCCCATTCTGGTCGCTGACGCCCGGGGGGCCGATCCCGCTGGATGGCACCGGCCGACCTGTCTAGAGTTCACCAGGCGCCCACCTGGCGGAATTGGTAGACGCGCTGGATTTAGGTTCCAGTGGCTCAGGTCGTGGGGGTTCAAGTCCCCCGGTGGGCATTTCCCCCGTGCGCCCCGGGACCAGGCTGTGCCCCGGGACCCAGCACAGGCCCGAGGTGGCCCCTGGCCGGCACACCTACGCTGCCCACCATCAGGAACCGAAGCATGAAGAGCCCTCTCCGCCAGCTCACGGCGCTGCTCCTGGGCGCGGGGTCACTGCTGGCGGGCGCGCCTGGCCAGGCGCTGGAGCAGATCCAGCTCAGCCTGCCGTTGCTCGAGACGCCGTTCACGATCCAGCTCAGCGAGCTGCGCGACCAGCGCAGCCTCCTGTCTGGTGACAGCGATCTCGCCGAGCTTGACCGGGCCATGGATGGGGCGATCGGCCGCAAGCTGGTGCAGGCCTTCCAGGCCCCCCTCCCCCTGCCGGTGAAGGCCATTGCCGAGCAGTCGGTGGGCTCGCCCCTGGTCAACCAGGTGCTGCTGCTGCTCTCGTCGGTGGTGCTGGTGGAGGGGGTTCGCCAGCCGATGGACACCAAGCAGCTGGCCGCCACCCTGGCCACCAGCCAGGCGAAGGGCAGCCTCAACCTGCTGGAGGTGCTCGAAGCCATGCCCGGCAAGAGCGCCTCCGTGGATCTCCAGCGGGTGATCTTCGGCATCGATCGGATCACCAACCAGCAACGCCTGGGCCAGTCCCTGGTGACGTCCCTGCCCTCCGCCGCGATCAACCCGGCCCTCAGCCAGACGGGGCCACGGGCCGTGAAGCGCCAGGAGCTGGCGATCCCCGTCACGCACCGCCCCAAGCCCCTGCAGGTGGTCACGATCCAGCCGGAAACGGGCGCCAACGGCCGCCTGGTGCTGATCTCCCATGGGCTCTGGGACGACCCGGAGAGCTTCGAGGGCTGGGGCCGGCACCTGGCCAGCTATGGCTACACCGTGCTGCTGCCCCGCCACCCCGGCAGCGACAAATCGCAGCAGCAGGCCATGCTCTCTGGCGAGACGCCGCCCCCCAAGCCGGAGGACCTGAAGCTGCGGCCCATGGACATGAGCGCGGTCATCAACGCGGCCGCGGCCGGCAGCCTGGCGTTGCCAGCCGGCCTGCGCACCGATGCCGTCGTGGCGATGGGCCAGTCCTATGGAGCCACCACGGTGTTGCAGCTGGCCGGGGCCCGACCCAGTGCGGCCCTGCTCAACCGCTTCTGCAAGGACGTCACCAACCCCGCCCGCAACATCAGCTGGGTGCTGCAGTGCAGTTTCCTCACCTCCGCCGACCAGGCCGGCCTGGCCGACCCCCGCGTCAAGGCGGTGGTGGCGGTCAGCCCGCCGATGTCGCTGCTGTTCGACCAGGGCTCGGCCCGGGCCATGGGCGCCCGGGTGCTGCTGGTGAGCGGCAGCCGCGACTGGGTGGTGCCCTCGGGCCCTGAGGCGCTCACGCCCATGGCGCTGGAGGCCCGTAACGCCGGCGGCGGCCACCGGCTGGTGCTGGCCAGGGATGGCGACCATTTCAACCTGCGCTCCTCCTATGAGCAGGGGGGCGGTGCCCTTCGGAGTCTGCTGCTGGCCTGGACCGACGGCGCCTTCGCCGCCGGAGCCGCCGCGGCCCCCGGACCGAGCGCCCCGTCGCTGCTGCCCCCCGATGGCTGGGGCGACACCGAGTTCCCCCTGGTGGATGTCACCGCCAACCTGCCCACCCTGCCGATCGGTTTCCCCCTGCCGACCGGCCCCAACCAGCCGTGACGGCCCCGGCCCGGCCCCAGTCGCGCCGCCGGTGCGGGTTCCGTAATCTGGGTCCTCCCTCGGGGATCCGGACCTGGCCCAGGCCATGACAGACACGCTGGCACCCACGTCCGCCCCCGTGGCCGCGACCACGGCCGTGCCGCGACTCAGTGTCCCCAGGGAGTACCTGGATCCCCCCGCCGCCTGGAACCCCACGGTGGGCCTCTTCCTGGCGGGCTACGGCCTGGCGGGCCTGACGATCTGGGGCTGGTTCGTGGGCGGCTGGCCCCTGCCGCCCCTGCTGGCCCTGGGGTTCCTGGCCCTGCACCTGGAGGGCACTGTCATCCACGACGCCTGCCACAACGCCGCCCATCCCAACCGCCTCTGGAATGCGGTGATGGGCCATGGGGCCGCCCTGCTGCTGGGCTTCAGCTTCCCGGTGTTCACCCGGGTGCACCTGCAGCACCACGCCCACGTCAACGATCCCAAGCTCGATCCCGACCACATCGTCAGCACCTTCGGGCCCCTGTGGTTGATCGCGCCGCGGTTCTTCTATCACGAAGTCTTCTTCTTCCGCCATCGCCTCTGGCGCCACAACGAGCTGTTCGAGTGGGTCCTGGCCCGCACCATCTTCGTGCTGATCGTCGTGGCGGCCGCCCAGCACAACTTCCTGCCGTTCGTCTTCAACTGCTGGTTCGCCCCGGCCCTGATGGTGGGCGTCACCCTCGGTCTGTTCTTCGACTACCTGCCCCACCGGCCCTTCCAGTCCCGCAACCGTTGGCATAACGCCCGCGTCTACCCCAGCAGGCTGATGAACTGGCTGATCATGGGCCAGAACTATCACCTGATTCACCACCTCTGGCCGTCGATCCCCTGGTTCGAATACCAGCCGGCCTATCACGCCACCAAGCCGATTCTCGATGCCAAGGGTTCACCCCAGCGGCTGGGGTTGTTCGAAACCCGTACCGACAGCCTCAACTTCCTTTACGACATCTTTCTCGGCGTGCGCTCCCACAAGAAGCGACGCAGCCGGCTGCGGCCGATCGTCCGGCTGATGCCCACCCGCCATGCCCGCCGGCGTGTGCTCGAACTGCTGCACCGCACCGCCGTCTCGCCCGTTCGCTGAGCGCCTCGCGCCCGGAGCCGGGCTTCAGTCGCCCAGGATCTTGGGCACGCGGAAGAAATCACCCTCCCGCTGGGGGGCCAGGGAGAGCAGCTCCTCGCGCACCGGGGTGGGGTCCACGGCGTCGGGCCGGGTCACGTTGACCACCTCCACCGCCCGGGTGGTGGGGGGCACGCCTTCGGTGTCCACCTGCTCGAGGTGGGCGACGTAGTCGAGGATCCGCTCCAGCTGGACGGTGTAGGTGGCGATCCGCTCCTCCGGCAGGGCCAGGCGGGCCAGCTGGGCCACCTTGCGCACATCCTCGGCCGTGATCCGCTCCATCGTCGCGCTCGTCATCGTCGTCCGAACCTAGCCGCGGCCGTCGCCGCCTCAGCTGGCCTCCCCTTCCGGCCCCAGGAAGTCGGCCAGGTCGTCGGCCAGGGCCGCCGCCGCCAGTTCCAGGAAGCGGGCCCCGTCGTCGGCCGTGGCCAGGAAGGGGTCGGAGCCCATGCGGCCGTCGGGATGGCGGCGGCGGAAGTCCTCGGGGCCATGGATCGGCCCGGCGGGGGCCGCCTCCGGCAGGGGCCGCTGCTTGGCGATGAGGCTGGGCTCCAGGTGCAGGGTGAGGGCGATCTCGCTGGGGGTGGCATGGTGCCCCTCCCGGTCGCCGTAGCGATCGCGGGCCTCGCGCATCACCGGGCCGGCGGTGAACCAGTTGGCCAGACGGCAGCGCAGCCGCTCGGCGCCCGGCAGGCCCCTGGCCGCGGCGGTGCCGTAGGCCTGGGCGAAGGCGGCCCGCGCCGTGGCGATGTTGCCGCCGTGGCCGTTGATCACGTAGATGCGCTCGAAGCCGTGGCGCGCCAGGGAGAGCACCACGTCATGGAGCACGGCCAGCAGGGTGGAGGGCTGCAGGCTGATGGTGCCGGCGAAGCCCAGATGGTGCTCGGCCATGCCGAAGGCCTGGGCGGGCGTCACCAGCACCCCCGTGCGGCGACCCACCTCCAGGGCCACGGCCTCGGCGGTGAGGGCGTCGGTGCCGATGGCACCGGTGGGCCCGTGCTGCTCGGTGGACCCCAGCGGCACGATCACCCCCCGGCAGCGGGTCAGGTAGTCCTCCACCTCGGGCCAGCTGCGCAGCTGCAGCCGGATCGCCTCGGTGCTGGCGACGGGGCCCGGAACCGTGCTGGGGCCTGGGGCGGTGCTGGGCATCGATCGGGTCATGGTGAACATGGCGACAGGCGCCGTGCTGCCTAGGATCGACCCTATCCGCGGCGTCACGATGCTGCATCGCAAGCTCGACCGATTTCGCCTGGAGCAGCGACCGGTCTGGGTCTACCTGCTGGACCAGCAGCGCTGGATCGAGAGAGCCCTGGTGGTGGAGATCGAGGGCGATCTGGTCACCCTCCGCTTCGACGAGGAAGACGGCGACGAGCGCCACAGCTGGGAGGAGAGCGTCCGGCTGGCCTCGATTGGAGCCGTCAGCACCCGCCTGGCCTCCGTGAGCCTCTCCGCCGATGCCGACGACCTGCCCACCACCGGCGACTGTCCCGAGGCCGAACGGCTGGGGAGTTCCTGATCCCTGGTCCTGATCCCTGGCTCAGTGGGCGGTGCCGTTGCCGTCGTAGTCGTCGGTGTCGTAGTAGCCGCCCTTGGTGCCGAAGAACAGGGTGGTGAGCACGAACAGGCCGCTGACGGCCAGCAGGACGGTGCCGAGGTTGAAGCTGGCGGTTTCCATGGTTGATCCGTTGATCGGCGAGCCCCTGGCGATTCAGGGCTGCCACCACTGTGGCCCCGCTCCGCCCCCCCGGCGCCCCGAGGGTGACCACGGTTCGCTTCCCCGCACCATTGCGCTTCCCCGCACCATCCCCCGGTGGTGCCGTCCGTGAACGCTGTGGACACTGCAGCCCTCCCCCCGCCCTTCTTCGCCCGCCCCGCCGAGGTGGTGGCCCCGGAGCTCATCGGCTGCCTGCTGCTGCGGCGCCAGCCGTCGGGCGCCCTGCTCTGGGGGGTGATCGTCGAAACCGAGGCCTACTGCCAGAGCGAGCCGGCCTGCCACGGCCATCGCCGCCGCTCGTCCAGCAACGACACTCTCTTCGGGGAGCCCGGCCACTTCTACGTGTACCTGACCTACGGCGTGCACCACTGCGTCAACGTGGTCACCGGCCGGCGGGACTGGGCCAACGGGGTGCTGCTGCGGGCGGCCGCCCTGCCGGGGGCACCGGAGCGGGCGGCGGCCGGCCCCGGCCTGCTGGCCCGCTGCTTCGCCATCGACCGCCGCCAGGACGGCCTGATCGCCACGCCGGCCTCGGGCCTTTGGCTGGCGGCGCGGCCGCCGGCGCTGGCGGCGCTGCTGGAGGGGCCGGGGCCCCAGGCGGATGCGCCGCTGCTGCAGACCCAGCGCATCGGCGTCTCCCAGGGGCAGGAACTCCCCTGGCGCTGGTACCTGCGCGCCAGCCGCAGCGTCAGCCGGCGGGCCCGCGGCGATCGCACACCCCGACACGATGGGCTCACCGCCCTGCTGGCCTCTACGGTTGGAGCGTTTGACGGGAGCAGAACGCCTTGAGCGGCTGGAGTCACCGCCACGTGCTGGACCTGGCGTCCTTCTCGGTCGACGACTTCGCCACCGTTCTCGAACTGGCCCAGCGCTTCCGGGCCCTGCCGGTGGCCGGTGCGCGCCGCCTGCCCGCCCTCCAGGGCCGGCTGATGACCAGCCTGTTCTTCGAGCCCAGCACCCGCACGCGCAGCAGCTTCGAGCTGGCCGCCAAACGGCTCTCGGCGGAGGTGCAGAGCTTCTCGCCGTCGTCGAGCTCCCTCAGCAAGGGGGAGAGCCTGCTGGACACCGCCCGCACCTACGTGGCGATGGGCGCCAACATCCTGGTGGTGCGCCACCGCTGCGCCGGGGTGCCCCACAGCCTCGCCCGCGACCTCGACCGCTGCGGCGAGAAGGTGTCGGTGCTGAGCGCCGGCGATGGCCTGCACAGCCACCCCAGCCAGGGCCTGCTCGACCTGTTCACCCTGGCGCGCCACTTCGAACCCGAGGCCCCTTCCCCCGCCAGCCTGCTGGGCCGCCGCATCGTCATCGTCGGCGACGTGCTCCATTCCCGGGTGGCCCGCTCCAACCTCTGGGCCCTCACCGCCTGCGGCGCCGACGTGGTGCTCTGCGGGCCGTCCACCCTGCTGCCCGATTGCTTCGCCGACTTCGTGCTGGCCCCGCCGCCGGGCCAAGGGGCCGATCCGGTGGCCGCCCGGGGCCGGGTGCGGGTCGAGCGGCGCCTGGAGGAGGCCCTGCCCGGGGCCGATGCCGTCATGACCCTGCGCCTGCAGAAGGAGCGGATGCAGCAGCACCTGCTCACCAGCCTGGACACCTACCACCGCCAGTACGGCCTCAGCCACCGGCGCCTGGCCCTCTGTGGCGATGCCGTGCCGGTGCTGCACCCCGGCCCGGTGAACCGGGGGGTGGAGATCGCCGGCGAGCTGCTCGACGACCCCGGCCGCAGCCTGGTGGAAGAGCAGGTCCGCAACGGCATCCCCATCCGCATGGCCCTGCTCTATCTGCTCGCCGCCGTCTGAGCCCTCAGAGCAGCTTGAAGCCGTCCAGCAGCAGGCCGTAGAGCAGGCCCATGCGGGCCATGTCCAGCACCTGCAGCCGCAGCTTCAGCGGCTGGGCCAGCAGCCGGCGCCGCAGCCGGGCCGCCACCTCGATGGCCAGCACGCACACCAGGGCGCCGAGGGGATCGAACAGGGACAGGGCCCCGGTGATCGAGCCGACGCTGCCGCCGATCACGAACCCGCCCAGCAGCACGATCAGCAGCAGGGAAAGGCGGCGCCAGGGGTTCTGCGCCCAGGCCTCCAGCAGGTTGCCGGACTGGGTGATCCGTTGCTGGAATCGGGTCTGCTGGAAGCGGGGAGGCAACGGTGCGAACCTGCCGCTGGGTGGAAAGGGGAGCAGGGGGCTCACCACCCAAGGGTGGAAAGCCGCTGGCGGTGATCCCCATCACCCGGCCCAATCCCTGCGATCTCTTGTCTACACCATCTCTGGCGTCTTGACAGCATTTTCCCCCCACCGATAGGGGATGCCAATAAAAAAGCCCGAGGCCGAGGCCCGGGCGGGGTGATGGGGACGACACCAGCAAACCAATCTCCAGCGGGTCGGGCAAGGGGGGGCAGCCGCTGACCGGAGCGTCCCTGCGGGGGCTTGACGGGTGGCGTGGTCGTTCTCAGACGTCCCGGTTCAGCCGTCCCCGTCCTTCTTGCGGGAGCCCTTGCCTTCCAGCAGCTCCAGCAGGGCCTCCATCTGGGCCATCACACCCCGCACCTCACCGGCCTCCGGCAGCAGGCCGTCCTCCATGACGCCCTGGTGCATCTCCCGCAGCTCCTGGCGGATGTAGCGCAGATGACTGACAACCTGTTCGCGCTTGGACTGCGACATTGAGCGGGCCCCTGATCAACCCCCTCTTTTACCCCATCGCCGATTCACTTCCGCCCGAAACGCTCCTTGGCCTGCTCGTAGAAGGCGAGATCCACACCCTCCAGGCCGGCCTCGCGGGCCAGGGACTCGATGCGCCGCCGGATGATCGGCCGCACCACGAACGGGATCTCCTTGAGGCTGGTTTCCGCGTCGCTGCTCCAGTTCATCGGCAGGGGATCGGGACGGGTCGGTGCTGGGCCGGGGGCCGCTGGGACACCCTGAGGGACCTCGGCTGACCCAGCCGGGGAGAATGGTGGATGGAGAATAGGGGACTCGAACCCCTGACCTCTGCGGTGCGATCGCAGCGCTCTACCAGCTGAGCTAATTCCCCTTCGATCGCCATTATCACCATCCCGTCCCCCTCCCCGGCCGCCCCCTTGGTTGATTCCAGCCTGTCCATCACCCCCGAGCGGCTCGCGGCCTTCGACGACGCGTCCATCGCCGAGCTCGCCCAGCGCCTCGAGGAGGACGACTACCCCACCCCGTTCGCGGGCCTGGCCGACTGGCACCTGCTGCGGGCCCTGGCCATCCACCGCCCCGACCTGATCCGGCCCTACGTCCATCTGGTGGATCAGGAACCCTTCGATGAGGAGTGAGGCGGACGCCCTTGCGGGACGGCGCGTGCTGGTGCTGATCAGCGGCAGCATCGCCGCCGTGAAGCTGCCCCAGCTCGTCAGCACCCTGGTGCAGCGCGGTGCCCTGGTGCGCTGTGTGCTCAGCCCCGGCGCCGAGCGGCTGGTGAGCGCGGTGGCCCTGGCCAGCCTCAGCCGCGCCCCCTGCCACATCGAGGCCGACCAGTGGAGCCATCAGGAATCCAGGCCCCTGCACATCGCCCTGGCCGAGTGGGCCGAGGTGGTGCTGCTGGCCCCCCTCAGCGCCACCAGCCTGGCCCGCTGGGTGCACGGCATGGCCGACACCCTGCTGGCCAGCACCCTGATCGCCTGCGAGGCCCCCGTGGTGGCCGCCCCGGCCATGAACAGCGCCATGTGGGCTGCCCCGCCGGTGCGCCGCAACTGGCGGGAGCTGCAGGGCTGGGAGCGGGTGCTGCCCCTGGACCCCGGCAGCGGCCTGCTGGCCTGCGACCGGGTGGGTGATGGGCGCATGGCCGACCCGGAGCTGCTGCTGCTGGCGCTGGAGTCGGTGCTGGTGGCCGGCTGCCGCCGCGACTGGCGGGGGCGCCGCCTGCTGGTGAGTGCCGGGCCCACCCGGGAGGCCCTCGATCCGGCCCGCTGCCTCACCAACCCCAGCACCGGACGCATGGGGGTGCTGCTGGCCCAGGCTGCCCGCCTGCGCGGCGCCACGGTCGATCTGGTGCATGGCCCGCTGGCGGTCGATCCGGCCTGGCTGGAGGGCCTCCAATGCCACCCCGTCGTCACCGCGGCGGAGATGGAGGCGGCGCTGCTGCGGCTTCAGGACGGCGCCGATGCCATCGCCATGGCCGCCGCCGTCGCCGACCACCGCCGCCGCAGCCCCGAGGGCCGCAAGCTGCCCAAGCAGGCGTTGGAAGCCTCCCTCACCAGTGGCTGGGAGCCGGTGCCCGACCTGCTGGCGGCCCTGGTGCGGCGCCGGCCCCCGGCCCAGGCGATCCTGGGATTCGCCGCCCAGAGCGGCGAGGTGCTCCAGGAGGCCAGGGCCAAGTTCGCCCGCAAGGGCTGCGATCTGCTGTTCGCCAACCCCATCGATCGGGCCGGAGCGGGCTTCGGCGCGGCCAGCAACGAAGGCTGGCTGCTCGGTCCCGGCGAGCGGGAAAGCCAGGTGGGCCCCACCGGCAAGCTGGCCCTGGCCCACCGCCTGCTCTCGGCGCTCGCGGAAGCGGCGGCGCTCAGGGCTCCGGTTCGGGCGCCAGCAGATCCATGAACGTGCGCAGCTGCAGCCGGGGGATGTAGGGCCAGCCGCCGCTGCTTTCCATCTCGGAGAGCAGCGTGAACAGGCCGTTGCGGTCGCTGGGGAGGCTGCTGCGGAAGGGGCCGTCCTGGATGCTGCGGTGCAGGTGCTCGATGCGACGCAGCAGATCCAGCAGCGCCTCGGGCTGCTCGGCGCGCTGCTCGGCGATCCTCAGCAGGGTGTCGAGGGCCCCCTGGAGCTCGGGGTCGGCGGCTGGGTCGGGTGCGGGTGCGGAAGTCGGTGCGGCTGGAGCTGTCGCGGAGGGTCCTGGAGACGGCGGCGCGAAGGGCGTGGATTCGTCGATCGGGTGGGTGCGGCTCAGGGACATCTCCCTCTCATACAGGTTGTTGAGAGCCCACGCAAGCCACCTGGAATGGGCGTTTTGCACCGGTAGGATCCCGGCCAGCCCAGTTCCCGTTCCGTCTCTGCGGCTTCTCCCCATGCGTTTCCGTCCCCTGCTGGCCCTCGTGCTGGCTCTGTGCCTGACCCTGGTGTCCGCATGCAGCGGCGGGGCCAAAGCCGTTGATCGGGCCAACCTCACCTACGAAGACATCCACAACACCGGTCTGGCGAATGACTGCCCGACCCTGCCCGACTCCGCGCGCGGCACGATCTCCCTGGATCCCTCGGCGACCTACCAGCTCAAGGAGATCTGCATGCACCCCTCCGAGGTCTTCGTGAAGGGGGAGCCCGCCAACAAGCGCCAGGAGGCCCAGTTCGTCGCCGGCAAGATCCTCACCCGTTACACCTCCAGCCTGGATCAGGTCTACGGCGACCTCAAGGTCAGCGGTGACAAGCTCAGCTTCAAGGAGCTGGGCGGCATCGACTTCCAGCCGATCACCGTGCTGATGCCCGGCGGTGAGGAAGTGCCCTTCATGTTCTCCAGCAAGGAGCTCAAGGCCTCTTCCGCCGGCACCTCCTTCTCCACCAGCACCGACCTCAAGGGCGAGTACCGCGCCCCCAGCTACCGCACCAGCAACTTCCTGGATCCCAAGGGCCGCGGCCTGACCACCGGCTACAGCAGCGCCGTGGGTCTGGTGCCCGCCGGTGATGAGTTCGCCGGGGAAACCGTCAAGCGCTACGTGGATGGCTCCGGCACCATGGACCTCTCGATCACCAAGGTCGACCCCAGCACCGGGGAGTTCGCCGGGGTGTTCACCGCCATCCAGCCGTCGGACACCGACATGGGCACCAAGGCCGTCGTCGACGTCAAGATCACCGGCGAGCTCTACGGCCGTCTCGAACAGGTCTGACCTCCCAGGCGGGGTGGCCTCCGGCCCTCAGCCGTTCTGCACAGGGGCCCTCGGGCCCCTTTTTCATGGCCGAGGGTTGGTCTGGGAGGATGGGCTGATTCCCTGTGACGCCCCGGCCCGTCGCCATGACGCTCGCCAATACCGCCCCTCTCTCCGACCTGATCGCCCCCCACGGCGGCAGCCTCGTGGATCTGATGGTGCCGCCCGAGCAGCGGGCCGCGGCGGTGGAGGAGGCTCGCGCCACGGTGGACAAGGTGCTGGAGTGCAGCCACCGCAACGCCTGCGACGTGGAGCTGCTGATCGTGGGCGGCTTCTCGCCCCTGCGCGGCTTCATGCACCAGGAGGACTACGACGCCGTGGTGGCGGGCCATCGCACCACCAGCGGTCTGCTGTTCGGCCTGCCGATCGTCTTCGACACCGACGACGCCTCCGTCGCCGTGGGCCAGCGGCTGCTGCTCACCTACCAGGGCCAGGACCTGGCCGTGCTCACCGTGGAGAGCCGCTGGGAGCCCGACAAGGTGGTTGAGGCCAAGGGCTGCTACGGCACCACTTCCCTGGAGCACCCGGCGGTGCGCATGATCGCCACCGAGCGCGGCCGCTACTACCTGGGCGGAAGCCTTCAGGGTCTGGCCCTGCCCCAGCGGGTGTTCCCCTGCAGCACCCCGGTGGAGGTGCGCGCCACCCTGCCGGCGGGCCAGGACGTGGTGGCCTTCCAGTGCCGCAACCCCATCCACCGGGCCCACTACGAGCTGTTCACCCGTGCCCTCGAGGCCCCCAACGTGAGCAAAGGGGCGGTGGTGCTGGTGCACCCCACCTGCGGACCCACCCAGGAGGACGACATCGCCGGAGAGGTGCGCTTCGCCACCTACGAACGGCTGGCCGCCGAGGTGGACAACCCCCGCATCCGCTGGGCCTACCTGCCCTACGCGATGCACATGGCCGGCCCACGGGAGGCCCTGCAGCACATGATCATCCGCAAGAACTACGGCTGCACCCACTTCATCATTGGCCGCGACATGGCCGGCTGCAAATCGTCCCTGACCGGCGAGGACTTCTACGGCCCCTACGAGGCCCAGGACTTCGCCCGTGACCAGGCCACCGAACTCGGCATGGAGACGGTGCCGTCTCTGAACCTCGTTTACACGGAGGAGGAGGGCTACGTCACCGCCGAGCACGCCCAAGCCCGGGGCCTGCACATCCGCAAGCTGAGCGGCACCCAGTTCCGCC
Organism: Tabrizicola sp. YIM 78059; assembly: GCA_943367815.1. GTDB lineage: Bacteria > Cyanobacteriota > Cyanobacteriia > PCC-6307 > Cyanobiaceae > Cyanobium. The sequence goes on from CALRKA020000017.1 coordinate 50,271, forward strand.
AGATGCTCCGCGGCGGCGAGGAGATCCCGGAATGGTTCGCCTTCCGTAGCGTGGTGGAGGTGCTCAGGGCCGCGGCCTGAGCCCCGTCCGACTGCGGACGCCGATTAACATTCTGTTACTTTCACTCTCACACAGGAGACAGGGTCGTGAAGAAACGCTGGCGCAACGCGGGGCTCTACGTGCTCCTGGTGATCGTGATGATCGCCGTGGGCACCGCCTTCCTGGAGCGGCCTGACCCGGCCCGCGCCCCCCGCACCCTGCGCTACAGCGACTTCGTCGAGGCCGTCCAGGCCAACGAGATCTCCCGGGTGCTGATCTCCCCCGACCGCGGCACCGCCCAGGTGGTGGAGAACGACGGCCAGCGCGCCGTGGTGAACCTGGCCCCCGACAAGGACCTGCTCAAGCTGCTCACCGACCACAACGTCGACATCGCCGTGCAGCCCAACCGGGAGCCGGCGGCCTGGCAGCAGGCGATCGGCAGCCTGATCTTCCCGCTGCTCCTGCTCGGCGGCCTGTTCTTCCTGTTGCGGCGCGCCCAGGGCGGCGGCGGCAACCCGGCCATGAACTTCGGCAAGAGCAAGGCCCGGGTGCAGATGGAACCCCAGACCCAGGTCACCTTCGGTGACGTGGCCGGCATCGAGGGCGCCAAGCTCGAGCTCACCGAGGTGGTCGACTTCCTCAAGAACCCGGACCGCTTCACGGCGGTGGGGGCCAAGATCCCCAAGGGTGTGCTGCTGGTGGGCCCTCCGGGCACCGGCAAGACCCTGCTGGCGAAGGCCGTGGCCGGTGAGGCGGGCGTGCCGTTCTTCTCGATCTCCGGTTCGGAGTTCGTCGAGATGTTCGTGGGCGTCGGCGCCAGCCGGGTGCGCGACCTGTTCGAGCAGGCCAAGAAGAACGCCCCCTGCATCGTCTTCATCGATGAGATCGACGCCGTGGGTCGCCAGCGCGGCGCCGGCCTCGGCGGCGGCAACGACGAGCGGGAGCAGACCCTCAACCAGCTGCTCACCGAGATGGACGGCTTCGAGGGCAACACCGGCATCATCATCGTGGCCGCCACCAACCGCCCCGACGTGCTCGATTCGGCCCTGATGCGTCCGGGCCGTTTCGATCGCCAGGTGGTGGTCGACCGTCCCGACTACGCCGGCCGCCTCCAGATCCTGGGTGTCCATGCCCGCGGCAAGACCCTCGCCAAGGACGTCGACCTCGACAAGGTGGCCCGCCGCACCCCCGGCTTCACCGGTGCCGACCTGGCCAACCTGCTCAACGAAGCCGCCATCCTCGCCGCCCGGCGCCAGCTGACCGAAGTGTCGATGGATGAGGTCAATGACGCCATCGAGCGCGTCATGGCCGGCCCGGAGAAGAAGGACCGGGTGATGAGCGAGCGCCGCAAGCGCCTGGTGGCCTACCACGAGTCCGGCCACGCCCTGGTGGGCGCCCTGATGCCCGACTACGACCCCGTCCAGAAGATCAGCATCATTCCCCGCGGCCAGGCCGGCGGCCTCACCTTCTTCACCCCCAGTGAGGAGCGCATGGAGTCGGGGCTCTATTCCCGCTCCTACCTGCAGAACCAGATGGCCGTCGCCCTCGGTGGCCGGGTCGCCGAGGAGATCGTCTACGGCGAGGACGAAGTCACCACCGGGGCCTCCAACGACCTGCAGCAGGTGGCCCGCGTCGCCCGCCAGATGGTCACCCGCTTCGGCATGAGCGACCGCCTCGGCCCTGTCGCCCTGGGCCGCGCCCAGGGGGGCATGTTCCTCGGCCGCGACATCGCCGCCGAGCGCGACTTCTCCGAGGACACCGCCGCCGCCATCGACGAGGAGGTCTCCCAGCTGGTGGCCGACGCCTACCGCCGTGCCACCGAGGTGCTGCTCGCCAACCGGGCCGTCCTCGATGAGCTGGCCGAACTGCTGGTCGAGAAGGAGACCGTGGATGCCGAGGAGCTCCAGGAGCTGCTCATCTCCCGCGATGTGACGGTGGCCGCCTACGTCTAGGCCTCCCTGCGAGTCCCTGATCCACTCCCTGCACCACCAGCCCCTGCTGGTGGTGCTTCGTTCTGAGCAGCCCGCGCTCCTGGCTCCCCAGCTGGGCCAGCTGGCCGACCTGGGGGTGCGCCATGTGGAGATCGCCTGGGGGCCCTGGCCGGGCTGGATCCCCGAAGGCCGGCGCCTGATCGAGGCGTTCCCCGATCTGCATCTGGGGGCGGCCTCGATCTGCACCCCCGCGGCCCTGGCGGCGGCCCTGGAGGCGGGTTTCTCCTATGGCGTCTCCCCCGTCCTGGACCCGGAGCTGCTGGAGACGGCGGCCATGGCCCGCTTCGCCCTGGTCCCCGGGGTGATGACACCCACCGAGGTGAACCGGGCCCGGTCCCTGGGCTGTCCGATCGTCAAGCTGTTCCCCGCCGCCACCGTCGGCATCGGCTACTGGAAGCGCCTGCGGGATCCCCTCGGCCCGCCGCTCCCGTTCTGCATCGCCGCCGGCGGTCTTCTGCCGGGCGATGTCCGTCCCTGGCTGGAGGCCGGGGTCGATGCCGTGGCCCTGGGTTCGTCGCTGGTCGCCCAGGGGCCGGAGCCGCTGCGGCAGGTGCTGGAGGAACTGCCGCAGCGGCCCTGAGCGGGCGGATCACCAGAGGCTGCACTGGCCCTGCTGACGCAGCAGGTGATCGGCCAGCACCAGGGCCACCATCGCCTCCACCATCGGCACGGCCCGGGGCAGCACGCAGGGGTCGTGGCGTCCCTTCGCCGCCAGGGTGGTGGCGGCGCCGGTGGCATCGATGGTCTGCTGCTCCTTGCGAATCGTGGCCGTGGGTTTGAAGGCCACCCGCAGCTGGATCTCCTCCCCGTTGCTGATGCCCCCCTGGATGCCCCCCGAGTTGTTGGTGGCGGTCCGCAGGCGGCCGTCGTCGCTGGGCAGGAAGGCGTCGTTGTGCTCGCTGCCGCGCAGCAGGGTGCCACCGAAGCCGGAGCCGATCTCGAACCCCTTGGTGGCCGGCAGCGACATCACCGCCTTGGCCAGATCCGCCTCCAGCTTGTCGAACACCGGCATGCCCAGACCCACCGGCGGCCGCCGCACCAGGCATTCGATCACCCCGCCGCAGGAATCCCCTTCCCGTCCGATCGCCTCAATCCGCTCGATCATCCGTTCGGCGGTGGCGGCGTCAGGGCAGCGCACGATGTTGGCCTCCACCGCCTCCAGGTTCACGCTGGCGGGATCGATCGTGGCCTCGATGGTGTGAATCCGGCGCACCCAGGCGATCACCTCGGTGCCGTGGGTGCGGGCCAGCAGCTGCTTGGCCACCGCCCCGGCGGCCACGCGGCCGATCGTTTCCCGGGCCGAGGCGCGGCCGCCGCCGCTGCGGGCCTGGATGCCGTACTTGGCCTGGTAGGTGGCGTCGGCATGGGAGGGCCGGAAGGCCACCTGCATCTCCTGGTAGTCCCCGGGGCGCTGGTCCTTGTTGCGGACCACCATGGCGATCGGCGTCCCCAGCGTGACCCCGTCGAGCAGGCCGCTGAGGATCTCGACCCGGTCCTCCTCCTTGCGGGGGGTGGTGATGCGGCTCTGGCCGGGGCGGCGTCGGTCGAGATCGGCCTGGATCTGCTCCAGATCCAGCGGCAGCCGCGGGGGACAGCCATCGATGATCACCCCCACGCCACCGCCGTGGGATTCGCCGAACGTGCTGATCCGGAAGAGATCGCCGAAACTGCTGCCCATCACACCGCCCTGACCAACCGGGTTTCCCGAAGCAGGGAGCCTACCCAGCCGGAACCCGTCGCCATGAAAAAACCCCCTGCGCAGGCAGGGGGTTCGGGGGATTCCAGGGTGTCCGGAAGGCCGGATCAGCCGATCGCCGGGGCGGTCAGGGCCACCGGGGTGGCGCTGGCAGCGGCCAGGTCGAGGGGGAAG
>CALRKA020000018.1:0-49932 GCA_943367815.1 Tabrizicola sp. YIM 78059
CTTCTGCCCCCTGAAGGGGGCGATGAGGAGAAGCCACCCGATGAGGGTGGCTTTTCTGTTGGCGTGTTTTGTGGCGGCAAGCGGAGGCTGAGGTGAGGATGGGCCGCGGGACTGGGACAGGGCAGGATGCAGGCATCCAGCAGCCCCAACCCCTGACGATGGTTCTGTCGTGAAATGGCGCCGTCGCTTTCGTCCCTTCTGGAAGGCCTATCTCCTGTGGCTGCGGGCGGACTGCGTTGACCTGAGCGCCGCATTCGCCTACCACACCCTTCAATCGTTCTTCCCGGCCCTGCTGATTGCGCTGTCGGTGGCCTCGCGGCTCCTCGGCCGCGATGTGGAGCGCTTCGATCGGCTGATCGTGCTGGTAGCTCAGGTGCTGCCCGCGTCAGCCCTGCCGGGCTTCGAAGCCACGCTCAGGCGCTTCACCAACCAGGGATTCGGCGCCGGCATCCTTGGCCTGGTGCTTCTGGCCCTCAGTGCGAGCAACATCTACCTCACCCTCCAGCGCGGGGCGGATCGGCTCTGGTGGAATCGGCCCTTCGGGTTCGACCACCTGCGCTGGCAGGAGCACGTGCGTCGATTCCTGGCCCTGCGCCTGAAGGCCCTGGTGTTGCTGCTGTTTGTCGGCCTGTTGATCGTTGTCGACCAGCTCTTCAGCACGGTGCGTCTGTTCGGCTCCAGGGGCTTCCACACCCAACTGCAGGCCTTCCTGCCCGAGCCCCTTCTGTGGGTCAGCTCCCTGTCTTTCGGGCTGGATCTGCTGGTCTCCCTGCTGATCGGCTTCGGCGCCACCCTGGTGTTCCTCTGGATGCTGCCGTCACGCCGGATTCCCTTCCGCCCGCTCATTCCCGGTGCCCTGCTGGTGAGCGGCAGCCTCACCCTCTCCAACCTGCTGCTGGGCAGGAGCCTGCTCGCCCTCGGGCTGCGCTTTCAGGCCTATGGGGTGGTGGGGGGTGTCCTGCTCCTGACGCTCTGGGTCTGGCTGGTGGGTGCCGTCCTCTATTTCGGCCAGTGTTTCTGTGTGGTGCAATCCGGCGGTGCCGCTGGGGGGCCATCGACACCTCTGCCGCGCTGAGGATCGGCCCGTTTCGGGGCAGGATGGACTGATCTCATTGGATTGACCCTTGGCCAAGCCTGCCCTCAGGATTCCGCCTCTGCCGGCCAGCCTGGCGCTGGTGTCCATGGCCGTGGGCGCGGTCGTGCTGATCGGTCTCACCACCCTGGCGCTGATTCCGCTGCTGGTCGGCCTTGGCCTGCTGGCGGCCTGGCTGGTGGCGGCCCTGCTGCTGGGCTGGGCCGGTCTTGAGGGCCTGGCGGCCCTGGAGCGCTGGATCGAGAACGATCCACGCTTCCAGCGCTGATGGAACGGCGCATTCCCTGGTTGTGGATCGGCGTGGCGGCGGCCCTGCTGCTGGTGCCCACCTCGGCCGGCCGTTTGCTCCTCGACGTCATCGGCGGACTCACCCTGACCCTTCTGCTCCTGCCGCTTCTGGCGGGAGGGGTGGCCTTGATCGGCTGGCAGCTGGTCCGGCGCCGCCTGCGCACCTGTCCGAGCTGTGGTTTCGCCAGCCTGGGCACTGACGTCTGCCCGGCCTGCGGCAGTCTCTTCACGTCCAGCGATGCCCCGGGCTCGGCGCCCAGCGAATCGCCCGGCTCGATCTTCTGGGGAACCCCGTCCGGCGGCGAAATCGACGCCCGCGACGTGACGATCAACGTCGACGCCGTCGATGTGGAGGCCACCGCGAGCGGGGAACCGGGTGTTCGCGGCGGCGATGGCTCCTGAGCCCGACACGTGGGCTGAGCCTTGATCAACCCTGAGCCCGACAGGCGCTCAGTCTCCTGCGGCCGGATCCGGTGCCTCCGGGCTGAGGCGAGCCAGCTCCAGCAGCCGACGTTCGCGCAGATGCAGGAACAGGGGGGCCCCGAAGGCAAACGCGATCGTCACGCAGCTGAGCAGGACCCAGCCGATTCCCCGCATGCCGAGCCGGCGGCTCTCGCGCACCATCCAGATCGTGACGGCCGTTGCCCCGATCGCCAGATCGCTGGAGAGGGAGCGGGCGGCTGGATTGGCCGTCGCCTGGCGGATGAACAGGCCCAGATCGAAGGCCGAGCCTTCGCTGCGGATGAATTCCAGATTGGCCAGCCAGGGGAGCACGCCACCTGCCACGGCCAGCAGCAGATAGATCCAGGCGATCCAGCTGATGCCGCCGGGGCCGCTCCGGGTGGACAGGGCCTCATCACTCATGGGACGTAGGGCGTGGGGGCCAGCTCCGGCTGACCGGGATCCCATTGCATCACCTGCTGCTCCACCTGGGCCAGCACCGCCTCGCAGCGTTCGGCGTAGGCCAGGGCCCGGCGGTAGAGATCGGCCATGGACTCCACATCCAGGTCCTGGTCCTGCAGCTGGGCCAGACAGAGCTCGAGGGCTGTCTGGGCTTCCCGGAAGCTCAGGTCCTGGGCCACATCGTTCATCCCTGCCCGATCGGCAGCGACGTCTTGGCTGGAGACGTCATCGGCGGGCTGGGCAGAGGTACTGGATCGGGGGGAGGACTTGGGCATGGGAGCAACGGGGGACAGTGAGGACGTGGCGTCCGCGGCGGGCCTGGCGGATCCGATGGAGGGAACGTTCGGCGTTGGGCTTAGGGCGCTGGCCCAGGCCGGGGCTCGGGGTGGGGCTCAGGGACCCGGGCCGTCCGGCTCGACCGTCTTCACCTGCAGGGCCACCCGACCATCCGCCAGCTCGGCGGTGATCCCTGACCCTGGCCGCAGCTGGGCCACCGAACGCAGCAGGCGTCCGTCACCATCCCGGAGCAGGCTGAAGCCCCGGGCGAGCAGGTGCCGCGGCGAGAGCGCCTGCAGCAGCTGCCGTCGCTGGGACAGCCACTGGCGCCGTTGGCTCAGCAGCTGGGTGGGGTGCAGCACGCGCAGCTGGTCCTGCCGTGCGCCCAGCCGTTGGCGGGCGGAGGCGATCCGCAGCGTCAGCGTGCGTTGCAGATGGCCCCGTTCCTGCTCCAGGGCCCGGATCATCTGGCTGCGGTCCGGCAGCAGGGCCACCAGGGCCGCCGTGGGCGTGGCCGCCCGGTAGTCGGCCACCAGATCGGCAATGGTCACGTCATCTTCATGGCCGATGCCGCAGATGACGGGCCAGCGGCAGGCCGCCAGGCAGCGGGCCAGGGGCTCACCGTCGAAGACGGCCAGATCCTCCCGGCTGCCGCCGCCCCGGGCCAGCACCAGGGCTTCGATGTCGAGCCGGTCGGCCTGGCCGCCGAGGTTCTCGATGGCGGCCACGATCTGGGCTTCCACGTTCCCCTGCACGGGGATCGGCACCACCACCAGGTCGGTGGCGGGCCAGCGTTCCCGAGCGGTGCGCAGCATGTCGGCGAGGGCGGCGCTGGGCACGCTGGTGAGCAGGGCGATGCGACGGGGCCAGCGGGGCAGCGGTCGCTTCCGCTCCGGATCGAGGAGCCCCTCCGGCTCCAGCCGGCTGCGCACCTGCTCGAACTGGCGCAGGACGGTGGTCAGGCTGGGGCGCACATCCAGCACCTGCACCGTGAGGCTGGCCCGCGCCGCCCAGAAGTTGAGCTTGCCGACCACCACCACCCCATCCCCCTCCTGGGGCACGAAGCTGAGCTTCTGCAGCTGGGACGACCAGATCACCCCCTGGATGCTGGCCTGGCCGTCGACGAGGGTCAGCCAGAGATGGCCCTTCTTCTGCTGGGGGCGCCCCACGGTGGCCTCCAGCAGGAAGCGGGGGGCGAAGCCCCGCTCCAGCAGGGCACCGATGGCCTGGTTGAGCTCGGCGACCGTGTACCGGGGTATGCCGTCGTGCTGGCGGGGGGACGCGCTGCTGCCAGGGACCGTGAGCATGGAATCAGTGCTTGAGCTGGCGGTAGCAGAGCCACCAGTAGAGACTCAGCAGACCGGCCACCAAGGCCACGACACGCCCCACCGGATGGTCGATCCGGACCAGGCCCGCTCCGGCGATCACCAGCGCGCTGCTCAGCAGCCTGGCGCCGTCGCGCCGGTTGCTGACATAGAAGCGGGGAGCGGCGGCGGAAGGGGCCATCGGGGTGCGCAGCCTGGGAAGGGCCTCAACCTAGGACCGCCCGGGACAGCCGCCGGGCCCATGAAAAAGCCGCCGGCTGGGCCGGCGGCCTCCTCCTTGAAGGGCTTCAAGGACGTTGGTGCTGGGGAAGACGGCCGGGCTTCAGCCGAGGCCGACCTGGGCCAGAATGCCTTGGCCGGTGAGAATTTCGGTCGCCAGGCCGATCACGAAGCCCATCATGGCCAGGCGGCCGTTCCAGGTTTCGGCGAAGTTGACGAATCCGAAGCGGGGCTGGGAGGCGTCAGACATGGAAGGAACCCTCGGTGGAGCCTTGATTGTAACGAAACATGGAGTGGTCTTGACAGTGGCAGGCGCTACAAAGGTGGGTGCGGGTTGCACGGTTGACAGCCGTGCCTGGCCATGGCATTGAGTCTTCCTCTGGCGACGGGGTCCGGCGCCGGCTCCGTCTGGGGGCCCGGGGTGGCGGACCGCCGGCGGGCGCCCCGGGCCCGCCTCCAGCGCCATCTGGCATCGCCCCTGCCCCGTGAGGCCGCTCTGGTGCTGGTCACCGACCTCGACGGCACCCTGCTGGAGGGGGCCGTCCCGACGCGCCGCCGGGTCTATCGCTGGCTGGCCTCCCAGCGTCACCGGGTGCTGCAGGTGTTCAGCACCGGCAGGGATCTGCGCTCCGTCGCCCGGCTGCTGGCTGCGGAGGCCGCCCTGGGACTCCATCCCCCCCATCTGGTGATCGGTGATGTGGGCTGCACCGTCGCCTGCGGCGCCAGCCTCACCCCCCTGGCCCTGGCCCTGGAGCCGATCGAGGCCCTCTGGCGGGGACGGGCCGAGAAAGTGCTGCCCCTGCTGGCCCTGGTGCCGGGCCTGTCCCCCCAGCCCCTCAGCACCGACCGGCGTCTGGCCTACGGCATTGACCCCGTCCGGCTCGACACCAGCCGGCTGGCGGCCATCGAGGCCCATGGGGTGGATTGCCTGGTCTCCGGGGACAAGTACCTCGACGTGCTGCCGCCCGGCGTCAACAAGGGCAGCACCCTGCTGGGGCTGTTGGAGTGGCTGGAGCTGGAACCGGCCCGGGTGGTCACCGCGGGGGATTCCCTCAACGACCTGGCCATGTTCGAGACCGGTCTGCAGAGCGTCATGGTGGGCAATGCCGAACCCGGCCTGGTGCGGGCCCTGCCTGGGCTGGCCCGCACCTACCGCGCCCGTGCCCATGGCTGTATGGGCATCCTGGAGGGACTGCGCCACTTCGGCTTCGGCCACCTGCTCGACGGTCTGCCCTAGCGACGGTCTGCCCTGGCGAACGCCCGCTCAGCGGCTCTCCCCGCGAGCCTCCCGGGCCAGGGCCGCCTTGGTGCGGGCGCTGGCGACGCCCTGGCGGGGATCCTCGGGCCATGGGTGGCGGGGGTAGCGACCGCGTAGCTCGCGGCGCACCTCGGCGTAGCCCTGGCTCCAGAAGCCGGCCAGGTCGCTGGTGACTGCCGCCGGGCGTCCCGCCGGCGACAGCAGCTCCACCCGCACCGCCAGCCGGCCGTCCAGCACCGTTGGCCCTTCCAGGCAGCCGAACATCTCCTGCAGCTTCACGGCCAGCACCGGGGTGCCGCTGCCGTAGTCCAGCGGCACCCGACGGCCGGACGGCACCGGCTGGCTGAGGGGCAGCAGCCGATCCAGCTCCCTGCGCAGGGACCACTCCAGGTCCCCCCAGAGGATCTCCGCCAGGTCGAGCTGCTGCAGATCCTGGAGGCTGCGCAGGCCGCCGAGGTGGGGGCCCAGCCAGGCCCCCGGCTCCTGCCGCAGCCGCTCCGGTGAACGGTCGGGCCAGGGTGCCCCCAGGTGCCGGTGGGCCAGCATCAGGCGCTGCTGGAGCTGGCGGCTGGCGTGGCTCCAGGGGAGCACTTCCGGTCCAAGCCGTTCAAGACCCTCGAGCAGGGCCCGCTCCACCAGCTCCCCGCTGGCGTCCGGCCAGGGGCGGCGCTCCAGCACCAGCGCCCCGCTCCGCCGCAGCCGCTCGCACCGCACCCGCTGGTCGGTGCCGTCCCAGCGGGCTTCGGTCTCCTCCTCGATCTCCTCCGCCACCAGCTCCTCCAGGCCGCTGCGGGAGAGGGCCACCGCCAGCCGCACCCGGGCCTCCTGGCCCTGGCCGTCAACGCTGGCGATCGCCAGGGCTTCGGCGGCGGCGAGGGGATCCCCCGGGGGCAGCACGGCGCCGCGACCGCTGCGCATCAGGAAGCGCCCATCGCCACGGCCCCGGCCCAGGGCCAGCCGCTCCGGGTAGGCCCAGGCCAGCATCTGGGCGGCACGGCCATCGTCGGTGTCATTGCAGGAGCCACCGCCGGCGTCGCCGCGGGCGATGGCTGCGGGGGGCGTTGCGGTGCGCCCCTCCCGGAGCTGGCGCAGCAGCTGGGACTGGAGGTTGGTCCAGGGCGCCCGGCCCGCGGAGCGCCCCTCCCCCTGCGGACCCGGGCGGCGCCGCAGCCAGTCGAGGCGCCGCATCAGATCGCTGCCGGCCTCGCGGCGATCGAGGGGATCGCGCTCGCTCAGCAGCACGGCCATGGCCGTGGCCAGCGACTCCCAGCCCCTTTCTCTGGCCTGCAGCAGCATGTGGGCCAGGCGCGGATGCAGGCCCAGCCTGGCCATGGCCCGCCCGTGGCTGCTGATGCGCCCCTGGCCATCGACGGCCCCGAGCTGCAGCAGCAGGCCGCGGGCCTCCTGGAGGGGCCGGCGGGGGGGCGCGGTGAGCCAGGGCAGGCTCTCGTCCTCCGTTCCGCCCCATTCCGCCAGCTGCAGGGCGATCGGCAGGGGATCGACCTCAAGCAGTTCCGGGGGATCGAAGGCGGGTCGGCGCTGCTGCTCCGCCGGGGACCAGAGCCGCAGGCAGCGCCCTGGCCCCAGCCGGCCGGCCCTGCCGCGTCGCTGCTCGGCGCTGGCCTGGCTGGCGGGCTGGGTGACCAGCCCGTCCATGCCCGTGGCCGGGTCGAAGCGGCTGCGTCGGCTCAGGCCGCTGTCGATCACCAGGGTCACCGCCGCGATCGTGAGCGAGCTCTCCGCCACCGACGTGGCCAGCACCACCTTCCCCCCCGCCCCCTCGGGAGCCGCAATGGCCCGACCCTGGGCCGCCAGCGGCAGCTGGCCGTGCAGGAGGGCCAGTTCCAGCGCCTCGCCCCACGGGGTGGCCTCGATGGCCCGCCGTGCCGTCTCCAGCTCCCCCAGGCCGGGCAGGAACACCAGCGCGGTGCCCCGTGGCTCGGGTTCGGCCAGCCAGTGGCCTTCGAGGGCCCGCAGCACCTGGCGCTCCAGCCGCTCGTCCGGCCGCGGCGGCTGGTAGGTCAACGCCACCGGATGGCTGCGGCCTTCGCAGCTGATCACGGTGGCCCCATCCAGCTCGGCGGCCAGGGGCGCCAGATCGAGGGTGGCGGACATCACCAGCAGACGCAGTTCGGGACGCAGCAGGCTGCGGGCCTGGCGCACCAGGGCCAGGGCCAGATCCGCCTCGGCCTGGCGCTCATGGAATTCGTCGAAGATCACGCAGGCCACCCCGTCCAGGGCGGGATCGGCCTGGAGCCGGCGCAGGAACAGCCCCGCCGTGACCACTTCCAGCCGGGTGGCCGCCGAGGTGCGCGACTCCAGGCGCACGCTGTAGCCGACGCGCCCGCCGACGGGTTCACCGAGGCCGGCGGCGAGGCGCTGGGCCGCATGGCGGGCCGCCAGCCGCCTCGGCTCCAGCAGCAGCAGGCGGCCCTCAGCGCCGAGGCTCTCGAGCAGGGCGAGGGGGACCCGGGTGGTCTTGCCGGCGCCGGGCTCGGCTTGGAGCAGGAGGGTGGACCCGGGCCCGAGGGCGGCGGTGATGGCCGCGAGGCGGCCGTCGATGGGCAGGGGCTGGTTCAGCGCACGTGGCGGATGCCATCCACCGGGTGGTAGGCCTCTCCGGTGGTTTCCTCGTAGACGATCGCGGGAAGGCCGGTCTCGAACATGGTCTGGAGGGCCTCCTTCAGGTAGGGGTTCCAGCCGCCGGTGGTCACCTTGCCGTGGCGCACGGTCCAGTCCCAGGTGCCCTGCAGATCACGGGGGATGCGGCCTTCCCGGTCGCGCCGGGCCACCAGATCCTGGGATTCGACGATGCCGACCAGGATCGGATCTTTCCCGTAGGACGGGGTCAGGCTGAGTTCGAGCCGGATGGGGTCGTCCTTCACCATCTTGAGTCGAAACCGTGGCGGCAGCTTCAGTGCTCCGAGCACGGCCGCGACGATTCGCGTTCTCTGATCCACCATCAATCTCCGCCGGTTGGCGCATTCACCTCAGGGAGCCTATTCAGCGGCCGGCCGGTCGCGCTCAGTTCGGATCGGCGGGGAAGGCGGGCTGCTCGTTGTCGCCACTGAAACGGACCGTCAGCAGGTCTTCCTGGGTCAGCTGGCCGTCCGCATCCAGCAGCTCCGGGTGGATGGTGAGACGGCCGGTGCGATCACCGGCGGGGCCGGCTGGATCGGTCGCGGCGGCTCCGGCATCGCCGGGACGGGGAATGGCGCGGAAGCCCTGCCCCATCACCCGGAACGCCTGCCACAGCAGAACAATGAAACAGGCCCCGTAGACGATCGGGAAGATCTGCGAGAGGAGGGAGGTCATGGCGCGATGGGAACCCCGCAGTCCGCGGACTCTCCCCCATCATCACCCGTCCGACGGAGCGGTGGTGGTGGCCAGCATCCAGGCCCAGAGGGAGGTGCAGGCGGCTCCGAAGGCGAGAAAGGCCAGCAGCAGGCGGCTTGTGTCCATGACCCGATAAAAAACTTTACAAAGCATAGCCGGTCAGGCCGGTTTGCCTCCCCTTTCTCGTTCCCGGGGACTTCCCTACGGTTTTTCCATCTGAGCTTCTTCTCGATGCGTTCCTCCCGCGTTCTTGCCGCGGCCGCCGCCGGGCTGGCCACGGTCACGGCGGCGGCCACCGCCACGGTCACGGCCACCACGGCCCTCGTCAGCCCGACCCTCACCTCCCCCGGCCTGGCCCAGCCGGCCTCGGCCGTTCTCGGGCGCCAATCCTTCGTGGCGGCGGCGATCCGCCGGGCGGGTCCGGCCGTGGTCACCATCGACACCGAGCGCACCGTGCAGTCGGCCGCCACCGGCGGCCTGCCCCGGGGTCTGCTGAACGACCCCCTGTTCCGTCAGTTCTTCGGCATTCCCCAGCAGGGGGCGCCCTCACGGCGCACCGAGCGGGGCCAGGGAAGCGGGGTGATCCTCCAGGCCGACGGGCTGGTGCTCACCAACGCCCATGTGGTGGACCAGATCGACCGGGTGACCGTCGGTCTCGAGAACGGCCAGCGCGTCGAGGGGCGGGTTGTGGGTCTCGACAAGCTCACCGATCTGGCGGTGGTGCGGCTGGTGGGGGCGGGCCCCTGGCCCGTGGCGCCCCTGGGCAACTCCGATGCCCTCCAGGTGGGTGACTGGGCGATCGCGGTGGGGAACCCCTTCGGCCTCGACAACACCGTCACCCTGGGGATCATCAGCAGCCTCAACCGCAACGCCAGCAAGCTGGGCATCACCGACAAGCGGCTCGATCTGATCCAGACCGACGCCGCCATCAACCCGGGCAACTCCGGCGGACCGCTGCTGAACGCCGACGGCGAAGTGGTGGGAATCAACACCCTGGTCCGGTCGGGGCCGGGGGCCGGACTGGGCTTCGCCATTCCGATCAACCGCGCCCGCAGCATCGTCAATCAGCTCGTGGCGACCGGACGGGCCACCCACCCCATGATCGGCGTGGGGCTGGATGAGGTTCGGGCGGGAAGCGGCTCCGGGGTCTCCCAGGGCGCGGTCGTGGTTTCGGTTCAGCCCAACGGACCGGCGGCTCGGGGTGGGCTCAGGACCGGTGATGTGATCGTCGCGGCCCAGGGGGCCGTGGTGAAGGATCCCTCCCAGGTGATCAACGCCGTCGAGCGGGCGGGGGTGGGGGGAACCCTCAATCTGACGGTGAACCGTCAGGGGGCGATGGTGAACCTGCGGCTCATCCCTGGCGACATGGCCCTGCTGCGTCAGGGATGAGGAGGTTGGCCGAGCTCGCTGCCTAGAGAAGGCTCGAGCTCGGCTCTCAGAGGACGTCCATGCCCCCCTTGCTGTTGTCGGGGCGAAGGGCGTCGAGCAGGCCGGCGTCCATGGTGAGCTCGGCGCCGAAACGGGCGGGGGCGCCCAGCTGCTGGCGCATGACCCACTGGGTGGCGGCCTTCTGGCTTTGCCAGGCCTGCAGCAGTTGCTTGGCCAGACCCCGCAGGACCTGCGGATCGCCCGTGGCGTCGATCGCCCGGGTCATGCGCTCCAGCTCGAATTTCTGACCGAGGCTGAGGGCGAGAGGTTCGGACATGGTGGGCTGTGCGATGGGGCGTTTCTGACCGGCCCAAAGCTACGAACTGTTTCAAGATGCCACGTAGCGGCTGTTACAGGGCCTAAGCCCCGGTCAGGAAATCCGCTCAACCCTCGCCTCTGGCCCGTTTCCCCTTGCCGCCGGCCCTGAGCGGCGGTACGGGAAGGGGCCTGTCCCGGCGGATCGGCCCTGTCCCGTCACGGCCCTGTCCCGTCACGGCCAAGTCCCCCTCCCCGGCCCCGTCTCAGTCAGGGGCGCCCGCCTTAAGTCAGGGGCGCCCGTGTGAAGTCAGTGGCGCTCGCGCAGCTCTTCCACGCAGCGGGTGACGCACTCCCCGTCCTCCAGGGAACAGGTGGTGATGCATTCGAAGTACACCTCCATCGCATCGCTGGTGCCGGCGGTCTCCTCGCGGTCCGCAGTCCAACCGTCGGTGACGACGTTCTGGATGGTCATCGCTGCTCCTGGATGGGTGACCCTGTCAGCCTATGCACACAGAACCGCCCACACCAGAGAAATGAGTCTTCCTGCCTAGGGAACGATGAAGTTGTATTTTGCGCCGCGCTTTTCTGGGTCGCGCCCCTGATGACGCCGCGTCAGCTCTCGGCCGTGCCCGCGGCTTTCCCCTTGGACGTCCCGCCCGCCTTCTGGGCGGCTTTGGCCTTCTGCTTCTGCCGCTGTTCGTCGCGTCTGGCGGCGAGGCGGCGCTCCTGCTCGAGTCGTTCGCTCTCTTCGGCCTCCTCCCGTTTCTTCTCCTGGTAGTAGGCGTAGTCGCCGCGGTAGAGCACCAGTTCGCCGTCGCGCACTTCCACGATCCGGTTGGCCACCCGGCCGATGAAGAAGCGGTCGTGGGAGACCAGCAGGGCGGCGCCCTCGTAGGCCATCAGGGCCTCCTCGAGCATCTGCTTGGCGGGAATGTCGAGGTGGTTGGTGGGCTCGTCGAGCACCAGCAGATTGCAGGGGGTGAGCAGCATCAGGGCCAGGGCCAGCCTGGCCTTCTCGCCGCCGCTCAGCTTGGCCACCGGTTTGAAGACCGTGTCGTTGCTGAAGCCGAAGCTGCCCAGCAGGGAGCGCACCTGGGTCTGGGTCCAGTCGGGAACGGCCTCGAACAGGGTGTCGATCACCGATTTGGCCAGATCCAGGGCTTCGGCCTGGTTCTGCTCGAAGTAACCGGCCACCACATGGTGCTCCCCCAGGCCGGCCTGGCCTTCGAGGGGAACCTCGTAGCCCATTACCAGCCGCAGCAGGGTGGACTTGCCCGCACCGTTCGGGCCGACGAAGGCGATCCGGTCGCCCCGTTCCACCTCCAGGTTTGCCCCCAGGAACAGGATCTGGTCGTCGTAGCCGTGGGTGAGGTTCTCGATCGCCGCCACCACCCGACCCGAGCGCGGGGCGGGGGGGAAGGCGAAGCGCGGCCCGCTCACCGACTCCAGCGGCGCCTCGATCCGCTCCACCTTCTCCAGCAGCTTCTCGCGGCTCTTGGCCTGGGTGCTGCGCGTCGCACTGGCCCGGAAGCGGTCGATGTAGGCCTGCTGGCTGCTCAGTTCCTTCTGCTGGCGCTCGAAGGCTGCCTGGCCGGCCTCCCGCTCCAGGGCCTTCTGCTCCAGGTGCTGGCTGTAGTTGCCCAGGTAGGTCCGCGAGACGCCACGCTCCGTCTCGACGATCTGGTTGCAGACCCGGTCGAGGAAGGCCCGGTCGTGGCTGATCACCACCAGGGGAACCGTCTGATCCACCAGGTAGCTCTCCAGCCACTGGATCGTTTCGACGTCCAGGTGGTTGGTCGGTTCGTCGAGGAGCAGCAGATCCGGCTCCTGCAGCAGGATCTTGCCCAGGGCGATGCGCATCTGCCAGCCGCCGGAGTAGTCCCCCACGACCCGCTCGGCGGTCTCCTGGGTGAAGCCGATGCTGGGCAGCAGCTTGTCGATGCGGGCATCGAGTTCGTACCCATGCAGGGCCTCAAACCGGCTCTGCAGCTGGCCGAGTTCGTCGATCAGCCGGTCGAGCAGGGCGGGATCGGCGGCGGCCTCCTCGCTGGCCATCGCGTCTTCCACCTGCCGCTGGCGGTTGAGCACCTCGGCCGCCTCCCCGAAGGCCTGGAACAGCTCCTGGCGCACGCTGCGGGCGAGGTCGACATCGAACTCCTGCTGCAGGTAGGCGATGCGGGGATCCCCCTGGCGGACCACCTGGCCGCTGGTCGGCTCCTCCAGCCCGGCGATGATGCGCATCTGGGTGGATTTGCCAGCCCCGTTGACCCCCACCAGGCCGATCCGGTCCCCCGCTTTCACCTCCCAGGTGATGTCCTTGAGCACCTCACCGGTGGGATAGATCTTGCCGATGCGTTCGAGGCGCAGCACGGAGCGGAAGGCGGTCGCGGTGTGCGCATCATCCCCTGCCGGGGCGTCCTGCAGACTGTCAGACCGGTTCGGTTCTGTCGCCAGAATGATCAAGCGCCTCGAGCAGATCGCCGCCCTGGTGGTGGCGGCGGGCCTGGCGCTGACGAGCTACTGGCTGTTCTTCAGCTGGGCCCAGGGCGGGGGATCCCAGCGTCGGGAACAACCCCGGCGTCCCCAGCAGGAGGGCCGCCGGTCACCGGCCTCAGAGACCGCCCCGGGCCTTGATCAGCCATTGCTTGGTGGCGCCGTCATCAAGGCCGGCCAGATGGGCTTTCACTTCCTCCGGGCTGACCGGCAGGCCCTCCTGCTCGCCGAGGGCGACGATCCTGCGCAGGGCGCCGCTCGGGTCCTGAAGGGCCTGGCGGAACAGTGACTGGGTGAGCTCGGCATCGTTGCTGATGCGTCCGTAGAGCTCTGCGGCGTTGCCGGTGGCGTTGCTGGTGGTCATCCTGGCCGGGATTCTTTCCTGACCTTATGGGCACCGGGGCCGTGGGCGCAGCCCCTGCGGGTGGTTCGTGAGGGAGGCCTCAGGCGGCGCGCGGACTGGTGGTGTCCTCCTCGGCGCCGCTGGCGGAGGCGTCCTCCATGCTGCGGGCATCGAGGCAGAGCACCTTGCGCAGCTGGGCGTAGTTGGCGGCCAGGGACTGGCGCCCCTCCTGCTGGGCGCCGAACTCAGCCCGCTGCAGCACGTGGTGCAGGTGGGTGAGCAGGTAGGTGCTGATCACGGCCGACACCAGCACATCGCTGCGTTCCGCCGTGCTGCGCCGCCGGCTCTGGCGGCTCTTGGGCTGCAGGGGGGTCTCGGAACCGGTGGGGCGGGACTGGGTGGAGCGGGCCATGGCGGAAGCGGCCGGTGGGCCGTCGGAGGGGACGGGTGTGGGGACGGGGTTGGGGTCTGGTGGGCTAGGGCCTGGTTCTGGGCTGGTTTTGGACCTGGAGAAGGGGATCCCGAGGGGGCGGGAAGGTCCACAACCCTACTTTTGGATACTACCCATGACGGTCACTGTACACTTTTTCCTATCCCGCCGGATCCCAGCGGCACCCTCTCGTCGGCCCCCACCCAGAGGCACCGTGCCCACCCGTCAGACCTCCTCCAGCGGCAAGCCCAAATCGCCGCGGATCCAGGTCGTCCTGCCGGAGGAGCTCTGCGCCCGGCTGGCCGCCCTGGCGGAGAGCGAGTCGCGCACGGTCAGCAACATGGCCAAGGTGCTCATCCAGCAGGGGGTGGAACGGCTGGAGCGACAACGCCCCCCCGAGCCGGCCCCGGCGCCCTACCCGCTCGGGCCCGCCGTCGCCGCCGACCGCTTCCGCCGCGAGCTCGAGCAGCAGGAGCAGGCCGGCACCCGCCGGCTGCGGGGAGCGCCACGCCGGCTGCGCCTGCGCCAGCCCCCCTCAACCCCCTGACGGCGGCGGCAGGGCCATCACGCCCAGCACGGCGGCCCGCCGGGCCCCGGTGACCGAGGGCAGCGAGCCCGGATGGCCGCGCTGCCGCCACCAGGCGAGCAGGGCGAAGGCCAGGGCCTCCCGTTGGTCATCGGCGATGCCCTGGCTGGCCAGCGGCAGCACAGCCGTGCCGTGGCAGCGCCGCCGCAGCTGCTCCATCAGGAAGCCGTTGCGGCTGCCACCGCCGGCCACCAGCAGCTCCAGCGGCCGGGGCCGTTGGGGCCGGGCCAGGTCCTGGCCCACCACCGCCGCGCTGAAGGCCGTCAGGGTGGCGAGGGCATCGGCTGGCTCCACAGCGGCGCCGAGCTCCGCCAGGCGCCGATCGAGATCGGCGGCCCCGAACAGCTCCCGGCCGGTGGACTTGGGCGGCGCGGCCTGGAGGTAGGGCTCCCGCAGCCACTGCTGCAGCCTCGCTTCGTCGATGCGGCCCTGCCGCGCCCAGGCCCCGTCGGCGTCGAAGCTCAGCCGACCGCCGCTGAAGCGGGCCACCGCCAGATCCAGGAGCGTGTTGGCCGGGCCGCAGTCCCAGCCCAGCACCGGCGCCTTGCGGTCGGGACCGGCGGGGGGAGGCAGCAGGGTGATGTTGGCGATCCCCCCCAGGTTGAGCAGGGCCCGCCAGCCGCCGATCCTGCCCAGCAGGGCGGCGTCGGTGGCCGGCACCAGGGGGGCGCCATGGCCGCCGAGGGCCAGATCGATGCTGCGGAAGTCGAACACCACCGGCGTCCCCAGCAGCTCCGCCAGCAGCGGCCCCTGCAGCAGCTGCCAGCTGGCCCCGCGGCGCTCCCCCTCCGGCGGGCGGTGCCAGAGGGTCTGGCCGTGGCAACCCACCAGCTCGGCCCGGCCATCCGGATCGCAGGCGCGGGCGGCCAGGGCCTGGTGCTCGGTGAGCTCCTCGGCCAGGCTCAGCAGGGCGGCGGCGTCCTGGGGAATCCCCTGACCGACGGCCACGAGCCGCTCGCGCAGGCCCGCCGGATAGGGGGTGTGGGCACTGGCGAGGAGGCGCCAGCGCGGCCGGGCCGGGCGACCCTTCAGGCTCACCAGCACCGCATCGACGCCGTCGGCGCTGGTGCCGCTCATCAGCCCCAGCACCCGCATGGCTGTCCTTCGCAAGGGAATCAGTGGGAAGGCAGGGCCTCGAGGGCTTCGCTGCTGCCCATCACCACCAGCAGCTCGGAGGCGTTGAGCACATGGGAGGCGGGCGGGTTGACCGTGAGCTGGTTGGCGGGGCCCGCGGCCAGCACGCTGACGTTGTAGTTCTTGCGCAGGTTCAGATCCCGCAGTGACTGGCCGACGAAGGAGCCGGGCACCTTGATCTCCTCGATGCTGTTGCGGTCGTCGAGGCGCAGGCGCTCCAGCAGGTTGGGCCGGACCAGCTCCATGCCCAGGCGGGTCCCCTGCATCTTCGAGGGGAAGACCACCTTGTCGGCGCCGACGCGCCGCAGCATCTTCTCGTGCAGATCGCTGGTGGCCCTGGCGATCACCTGCTGGACCCGGCTGCCTTCGCCATCCTTGACGATCAGGGTGGCCGTGATGCTGGCCCCGATCGGTTCGCTGATCGCCACCACCACCGTGCCCACGTCGAGGGCGCCGGCGGCCCTCAGGGCCTCCTCGTCGGTGCAGTCCACCACGCGGGCCTCGATGGCCGGATCCATCTGGCGCAGCTCATCAATGGCCCGCTGGCTGTTGTCGATCGCCAGCACCTCGGCTCCGTGGCGCAGGAGCTCCTTGCACACGGCACTGCCGAAGCGGCCGACGCCGATCACGGCGTAGCTGTTGGAGGTGTCGGCCTCGCTGCCCTGCCACTGCCACCACTGGTTCATGAGGACGACGTTTTCATGAGGACGACGTTGCAAGGGGCATGGGGCGCTGATCGAAGGGGATCGGGCTCAGATGTAGAGCTCCTCGCGGGGGAAACCCACCCGATTCTGGGGCCGGCTGCCGTACACGGCATTGAGCAGAAGGAGAATACCGATCCGGCCCACGAACATCCCCACCATCAGCACCAGCTGGCCCCAGCGGTTGAGCTGACTGGTCACGCCGACGTCGAGGCCCACGGTGCCGAAGGCGGAGACACAGGTGAACAACTTCTCCAGGAAGGTGAAGGCCTCGCTGCCTGGGGTGCCGGCGGTGGTGTTGCCGAGCCCCAGCAACAGGGCCATCAGCAGGATGAACAGGCCCGAGCCGAGGGTGACACCCACCGCCTTGAGAATCACCTTGGCGGGGATCTCCCGGTTGCGCACCACCACCTCGTCGTGGCCCCGGAGGGTGGAGCGGGTGGCGGCGAGCAGGGCGGCGAAGGTGGTGGTCTTGATGCCGCCACCGGTGCCGCCGGGGCTGGCACCGATGAACATCAGCATGATCATCAGCAGGATGCCGGCGTCGGAGATCGTCTCCAGGGTCAGGGGCACGGTGTTGAAGCCGGCGGTGCGGGTGGTGATCGACTGGAAGATCGTCACCTGCAGTTTGTCCCAGAGACTCAGCTGCTCCACCATGCCTTCGGTGGCGAAGTGCTCGGTGAACAGCAAGCCCACCGCCCCAACCACGATCAGCACGATCGTGGTGCGGATAACGAGGCGGGTGTGCAGGCTGAGGCGGCGGATGCGGGCCAGCCGGAAGCGGTTCACCCAGATGTCGTTGGTGACCCGCCAGCCGATGCCGCCCATGACGATCAGCAGGCCGATCACCGCATTGACGACGGGCTGGCTGCGGTAACCCACCAGATTGTCCCGCCACAGGCCGAAACCGGCGTTGTTGTAAGCGCTGATGCAGTGGAACAGGGAGGCCCAGAGCCGCTGACCCTTGTCTGGAATATCTGTGAAGCCGAAGTTGTAGAGCGTCAGCGTGCCGATGCCGATGACGATGCCGGCGATCAGCAGGATCTGGTTGAGGGTGGGCCCGATGCCGCCCACGCCGAATTCATCCAGGGCACGGCCCTTGTCGAGGCGCTGGCGCAGGCCGGAACGCCCCTGGACGAAGCCCTGCAGGAAGGTGGTGATCGCCATCAGACCCAGACCACCGGTGAGGATCAGCCCGGCCAGGACCACCTGGCCCGGAAAGGTGAGCTCGGCCCCCACGTCGACGATCGACAGGCCGGTGACGGTGATGGCCGAGGTGACGGTGAAGAGGGCCTCCCAGAGGCCCACCTCATCGCTGGAGCAGAGCGGACTGGCCAGCAGCAGAGTGCCGAAGGTGATCACCAGCAGGCCGGTGACCACCGTGAACTGCGGCACCGACAACCGGTGCCGCCAACTCTGCCGTCGATTCATTTGTTGGGCTGGGGAGTCATCCGCAGGTAGGGACGGATCTCGGTGACGCCCTTGGGAAACTTCGCCCGGGCCTCGTCGGTGGGGATCGAGGGCACCACGACGCAGTCCTCGCCCTCCTTCCAGTTCACCGGGGTGGCCACCTGGTGGTGGTCGGTGAGCTGCAGGGAATCGATCACCCGCAGGATCTCATCGAAGTTGCGGCCCGTGCTGGCGGGGTAGGTGATCTGCAGGCGCAGCTTCTTCTTGGGGTCGATGATGAACACCGAGCGCACCGTGAGGTTGCTGAGGGAATTGGGGTGAATCATGCCGTAGAGGCTGCTCACCTTCTTGTCGCTGTCCGCAAGGATCGGGTAGTCGACCGTGGTGTTCTGGGTCTCGTTGATGTCGCCGATCCAGCCCTTGTGGCTCTCGGCGGAATCCACGCTCAGGGCGATGGTCTTGACATTCCGCTTCTCCCATTCGGCCCGCAGCCGTGAGACCTCGCCCAGTTCGGTCGTGCAGACGGGGGTGTAGTCGGCGGGATGGGAGAACAGCACCACCCAGCTGTCGCCGGCGAAGTCGTAGAGATTGATCGGGCCGAGCTGGGACTCCTGAGTGAAATCGGGAACGGTGTCGCCCAGTTGCAGGGTCATGGGAGAGAAATTGGCGCCGGCTGATGCTGGCACAGCAGCGGGGCCGCCGGTCGTGGCCGCGGCGGTCCAGGACTGGAGCTCCTGGAGCAGATGCTGCAGCCCCAGGTCGGCCGTGGCCGAGACGAACAGCATGCCGGGCTCCAGGGCCCTGGCCCGCTCCAGCTCGCCGCTGGCGCAGCGGTCGATCTGGTTGCCGATCACCCGCCTGGGGATGGTGGCGTGGAGGGAATCGAGGATGGTCTGGACGGTCGCGAGCTGCTCGGGCCAGGCCGGATCCGCCAGGTCCACCACGATCAGCAGCCCGTCGGCGTCGAGCGCCTCCTCGAAAGTGGAACGGAACGCCTCCATGAGCTGGGGGGGCAGCTCCCGGATGAACCCCACCGTGTCGGTGACCAGCAGGGGGCCGCCGTCGGCCGCCCCCTGCCCGATCCGGCGGGTGGTGGGATCGAGGGTGGCGAAGAGCTTGTCTTCGGCCAGCACCGCCTGGTGGCCGCTGGCCCCGGTGAGGGCGTTGAGCAGGGAGCTCTTGCCCGCATTCGTGTAGCCCACCAGGGCCACCTTCGGCAGGTCGCGCCGGCCCTGGCGCAGCCGGGCCCGGTGGTCCCCCAGCCGCTGCACCTCCCGCTGCAGCCGTTCGATGCGGCGGGCGATGGCGCGCCGGTCCTTCTCCAGCTGGGTCTCGCCTGGGCCCCGGGTGCCGATGCCGCCCCCCTGCCGCGACAGGCTCAGGCCCCGGCCGGTGAGCCGCGGCAGGCGGTAGCGCAGCTGGGCCAGCTCCACCTGCAGCCGTCCGGCACCGCTGGCGGCCCGCTGGGCAAAGATGTCGAGGATCAGCTCGCTGCGGTCGCTCACCGGCAGGTCGAGCAGGTTCTCCATGTCCCGGGCCTGGGCCGGTGTGAGTTCCCGGTCGGCCACCACCAGGCTGGCGCCGACGCGGCGGGCCTCTAGGGCCGCCTCCCGCAGCTTGCCCTCCCCCCAGGGATTCCGGGTGGCCGGGCCCTGGCGGCGCTGCTCCACCCGCCCCACCGGCACGGCCCCGGCGCTGCGCACCAGACCCTCCAGTTCGGCGATGCGACGGTCGCTCAGGGCCCGGTCGCCGCTGGTCTGCACCAGCAGCAGCACCCGCTCGGGGCCGTCCGTGCTCGGGGCCGGGGCCGCGGCGGCCGGAGCCTCCTCGCTGACGAGGGCGGCGGGATCGTGGTCGCAGAGGTCGGCCAGATCCCCCTCCAGGACGCCCTGCCAGGCGCGGTCGCCGCTGGCGGCGGGGGTGTGGATGGCCGCCGGCCAGCGTCCGCCGGCCTCCGGTTGCTGGCCGAAGCGCAGCCACAGGTCCGGGGCCAGGTCCATCCCCACCACGGCCTCCTGGGGGGAGGGCTGCAGCTGGGCCTGGCGTCCGGCTCCGGCGCAGGTGAGCAGGCGCAGGTTGTGGCCCTGGCGCCGGGAGGGTCCGGGCAGCTTCTCCAGCAGGCGAGCGGCGTGGTCCAGCTCCCCCACCCACAGCAGCCGGCAGAGCCCGCGCCCATCCACCACCAGGGTCAGGTGCAGCTCCAGGCCCCGGGCCTCGGCCGCCAGGCGCTGCAGGGTGAGCAGGTCGGCGATCGCATCGGCGGGGTGGCGCCGGTGACAGATCTGCTCCAGCCGCCGGCGCTCGGCGGGCCGCAGGCCCGCCGTCCTGCCGGCCAGCACCCCCTGCCTCAAGGACGCTGCACCAGGAGGCAGCGCACCCCGGCGGCGCTGGCCCCGGCCCCATCCTCCGGGCTGTCGCCCACGTGCCAGACCTGGTCGGCCGTCAGCCCGAGGGACTCCAGCGCGATCCGGAAGGGTCGGGGCGATGGCTTGGCGGCCCCGGCGCTGCTGGAGACCACCACGGCCTCGAACAGATCGGCCAGGCCCAGGCCCTCCAGCAGCGGCTGCAGCCGACGGTCGAAGTTGCTGACCACGGCCAGGCGCAGCCCCGCCCCGTGCCAGCGGCGCAGCACCGCCGGCACATCGGGGTAGACGCGCCAGAGGGAGGGGTCGGCGAAGCGATCGAACAGGGCGTGGTGCAGGGCCGTGGGGGCCGGCACATCGCTCCCGCCTGCCGCCGCCAGCACGGCGTCGATGCGCTCCCCCCACCAGCGGCGCTCGGCCTCCAGCAGGCGGTCGCCCCCGAGGCCGGGGAAGGCCAGGGGAGGGGCCTGCCGCAGCACGCCTGGGAAGGCCCGGTCGATGGCCGCGGGGGCCACATCGATGCCGTGCTCGGCGGCCACCGCGGCATAGGTGGCCCCGACCGGGGCGCGCAGGCCGATCAGGGTGCCCATGGCATCGAGCAGCAGGCCGCTGGGCCGGGGCCAGGGGGGCGCCGCAGCGGGCGTCGCCGTCATGGAGTCCAGTCGGCCAGCCAGCCGGCGGCCACCCGCAGCTGATGGGACCGGCCCGGCAGCCGGGTCAGGTAGGCCAGGCGCCGCAGCTGGTAGGCGGCCGGCCCGGCCAGGGTGACGCCGGAGCCGGTGAGGCTGGCTTCGCCGACGCCGAGGCTCATCATCTCGCCCAGATCCTTCCAGTGGAAGGGTTCCAGCGGTTCGCCCGCCAGGGAGCGGATCAGGTTGGCGGCCAGCAGCGGGGCCTGCTGGAAGGCCACCTGGGCTGTGGCAGGCGTGGCCGTGGCAGGGACGGCTGCTTCCTCCGGGTCGACCGGGGCGGCCAGATCGCCGGCCACGAAGAGATCGGCGTGCTCCTGCAGGCGCAGATCGGGCCCGCAGAGCAGGCGGCCGCGGCTGTCGCAGGCGGGAGCGGGGTCGATCCGGGGGGCACGGAAGCTGAGCCCGGCCGTCCAGACCACCGCCCGCACGGCGAGGGTTTCGGCGTGGGCGGGGCTGTCCCCCTCCGGTTGGCACCGGAGCGTGATCGCCTCGGCCTCGACCGCCTCCACCTGGGTGCGGGTACGCAGCCGCACATCACGGCGCCGCAGGGCCAGGGCGGCCTGTTCCCGGTTGAAGGCCCTGGCCTGGGGCAGCAGCTGGGGCCCTTGCTCGATCAGTTCGATCACGGCGCTGCCCTCGGCCATGTCGGCGAGCTTGCAGGCCAGCTCCACCCCGGTCGGACCGGCTCCGACCACGGCGATGCGCTGCAGGGGCCTGCGCTGCTGTCTGAGGTCGGCCAGCAGGCGCTGGAGCCGCTCCACATCGGCCAGGCTGCGGAAGCCCAGGCTGTGGCGATCGGCCCCCGGCACCGCGAACGTGTTGCTCTCGGCCCCCGTGGCGAGGACGAGGCGGCCGTAGGGGATGGTGCGGCCCCCGGCGGTGTGGAGCCGATGGCCATCGGCGTCGATCCGCTCCACCCGGTCCTGAAGCCAGGCCAGGCCGCGGCCGGCCAGCAGGCCGTCGTAGCGGGGGGCGATTTCCCAGGAGCGCAGTTCGCCGCTCAGCAGCTCGTAGAGGAGCGGCAGGAACAGGAAGCGATCGTTCGGCTCGATCAGCAGGACGGGAGGGTGCTGTTTCCGCTGGGCCAGGGCCAGGGCGGTGTACAGGCCGCCGAAGCCACCCCCGACGATGACAACGTTGTTCTGGACCGTGTTGTGGGCCGGATTCCGGGCCGGATTCGGGTGCCCTTGCATGGCGTCACCCTAACCACATCGACCGGACGGCCGAAGGGCGATGATGGGTTGATGGTGTCCTTCCCCGTCACGTCGTCCAGCACGTCGTCCAGCACGGCGTCCACCACGTCGTCCAGCACGGCGGGCGGTGCGGCGGACCTGAACGCGGCGCTCCAGGCACTGCCCCGCGATCGCCATGGCGCCGCCATCGATCTGGATGCCGCCCGGGCCGGCCTGGATCCCCTCGATGCGATCGGGCGGATGCGCTGGGCCCAGGAGACGTTTGCCGGCCGCTTCGCCGTCACCACCAGCTTCGGCATCCAGTCGGCCGTGATGCTGCACATGGTCAGCGCGCTGGACGGATCGGGTGCCTGGCCGGCGATCCCGGTGCTCTGGGTCGACACCGGCTACCTGCCGCCCGAGACCTACCGCTACGCCGACGCGCTCTGCGATCGCCTCAAGCTGGATCTGCACGTACTCCAGGCCGACATGAGCCCGGCCCGGATGGAGGCCCTGCACGGCAGGCTCTGGGAGACGGGGACGCCCGAAGACATGCGCACCTACAACCGCATCCGCAAGGTCGAACCCCTCGACCGGGGGCTGGAGCGGCTGCAGGTGCACTGCTGGGCCAGCGGGGTGCGGGCCCGCCAGACGGACCACCGCGGCGCCATGCAGTGCCTGGATCCGGTGCGGCAGCGCTGGTCGCTGCGGCCCCTGCTCACCTGGAGCCGTCGCGACGTCTACTACTACATGCAGGAGCACGACCTGCCCCAGCACCCGCTGTTTGAGCAGGGCTATTCCACCGTCGGCGACTGGCACACCAGCGCCCCCGACGACGGCACCACCAACGGCCGGGCCACCCGATTCGGCGGGCTCCAGCAGGAGTGCGGCATTCACCTCCCGGGCCTGATGGGCGAGGGTATCTGAGGTGCCGGGGCGCCAGCCCCGCTGGCTGCTGATCGGCAACAGCCGCTGGCACTGGGCCCTGGCCGACGGGGGCAGCGGAGGCGGCGGGTCGAGGGGGGGCTCTGGGCCGGGTCTGCGGTTCGTTCACCTGCCGCCGCCGGCCTCGGCGGTGGAGCCCCCCCTGGCCTGGGCGGCGGTGGGTGCGGTGCCCAGGGAGGCCGCCCTGCCCGCCGCGACACGCCTGGAGCTCGATGCGGTGCCCCTGGCCGGTTCACCCCCCTGGCTCGGCATCGACCGGGCCCTGGCGGGCTGGTGGGCGGCCCGGCTGTGCGGCGGCCCGGTGCTGGTGGCCGATGCGGGCACGGTGCTGAGCCTCACCCGGGTGGACGGCCGGGGCCGCTTTGCCGGCGGCCGGCTGATGGCGGGCGCCGCGCTGCAGCTGGCGGCCATGGGGTCGGGCACCGCAGGGCTTCCCACCCTGGAGGGGGACCTGGCGGCCGGCGGCGAGGCGTGGCCGCTGGCCACCGCAGCGGCGATGCGGCGCGGGGTTGCGGAGGGTCTGGCCGCCGCGGTGCGGGAGGCGGGGCGCCAGGCCCGAGAGCACGAGCCGCACTGCCGGATCGTGCTCACCGGCGGTGACGGGCCGGCCCTGCTGCCGTTGCTGCGGCGGTGGCCGGAGCTGGGGGAGGAGGGCCTGGTGCACCACCCCGAGCTCTGTCTGGAGGCGCTGGTGGCCCTGCGTCCGGCTGCGCCGGAGGGCCCGGCTCAGGCCAGGCCCAGGTCCTCGAGGATCTGATCGGCCATCTCCTCGGCCTTCACCTTGAGGTAGATGCGCTCCAGCTTGCCGTCGGCGTCGACGACGAAGGTGTGCCGCATCATGCCCATGTACTCCTTGCCCATGAACTTCTTGAGCCCGTAGCTGCCGTAGGCCTCGGCCACGGGACAGGGCTCGGCGTCGGTCAGGAGGGTAAAGGGCAGGTCGTACTTGGCGACGAACTTGCCGTGGCTGGTGGCGCCGTCCTTGCTGATCCCCAGCACCCGGATGCCGTGGGTTTCGAAGGCACTCCAGCGGTCCCGGAAGTTGCAGGCCTCCTTCGTGCAGCCCGGCGTGTCGTCCTTTGGATAGAAGTAGATCACCACCCGCTGGCCCTTCAGCGCGGCGAGGGACACCGCCGCACCGCTCTGATCGGGGAGGGTGAAGTCGGGGGCTGGATCTCCCACCTGCAGGGCCATGGGTCGAACCTTGGAGCGAATGACAACCACTTCACCCTAGGGGCAAGCTCCTGGATCCGGCCCTCCTCGGCGCCTGCTCCGGGTCCCACCGCAGGCTCCGGGACCCACACCCCAGGGCCCCGGCCGGGGGTGCCTCTTTCCGTTGTGTGTGGGGAGGCAAAGAAACTGCACACGAGATGTAGGCAGAATCACCTTCAATGCTTAGGTTGATAGCGAAGTCAACATCGCCTCCCGTGTTCAAGAGAATTCTCGCCGGTCTCTTTGTGGGAACGGCCCTCACGGCCTCCGCGCTTCCTGCCTCCGCGGCCGTGGACAACGATCTGCCTGTCCGCTGGAACACCGGCGGCGCCGTGTGGTCCACCAACCAGGCGGCCTTCGATACGTTCCTTGGCTCCGGTGACATCACCGACCGTGGCCTGGAGGGCGGTCTGGCCCGCTCCGGCTGGACCTCCGACGAGGTCAAGTCGGGCATGACCAAGACCTACACGGTCAACCTGGTTGGGGTGTCCCGCTTCCTCTACTCCGATGCGGGTGTGAAGTTCCTGAAGAACGCCACTAACAGCTACTTCCCCTACTACAGCATGAACACCTATGCGGTTCAGGCGCTGCGGTCGGCGATCATCTCCGATGCCAAGGACGGCTCGATCTCTTCGGCCGGCATCATGAAGGCCCTGCCCACCGACTTCCGTCTGGCTGATTTCTGCAACACCTACACCGGTGCGCAGAACATCTGTGCCGAGGGTCGTTGCGCACCCGGCACCGCCCAGTGCACCTCCCTGCTCTCCTGGTACGTCTTCCTGCCCGCCTGCATCCAGGCCAACCAGATGGCCGACCCCGTCGCCATGGTCCGGGAGACCCCCGCTGCTCCCGCTCCTGTGATGGATCAGCCCGTCCGCGGCCTCTGGTGATCCACCGGGGGAGAGCTTCTCCCCCCACGCCCGTCGCCCCGGCCTCGCCGGGGCTTTTTTCATGGCCCCCTCTTTAGCCCCCCCCTTTATGGCCCGGTGCTGCGCCGGGCCAGAAGCAGGGTGTGCCCCAGGGGCTGGGGCAGCGCCGCCCCGCGCCGGTCCCGGAACAGGGCTTCGAGCCGCCGCAGGCCGGCGGCCGCCAGCGCGGAGGCCAGATGGCCGCGGTAGCTGGCCTTGCGGCCGAACCAGCGCTCCAGCACGGCGTCGGTCAGGGGCAGTTCGAGTGCCTCTTCCCAGACGTGTCGCTGCACGCTCCAGCCGAGGGCTTCGAGACCCTCCTGCACCCGGTCGGCCAGCTCCACCTCGCCGGCCCGCCACTCCTGTTCCCTGGCGGCGGCGGTGTCGAGGGCCTCCCGGGCCTGGCCGTCACCGCTGCCGCCAAGGTGGGCGCGCAGGCTTCCCGCCGGCCCCAGCAGGGGATGGGTGAACAGCAGCCGGGCCCGGGCGCCGGGGGCCGCCAGGGCCGTGAGCAGCTCCAGCCAGGCCCGCCGCTGCTCCGCCGTGCAGCCCCGCCACGGCTGGCGCGCCGCGATCCACTCGAAGCGCCCCTCCTCCCGGGGCCATGGCTCCAGCTGGGCCTGGAGCGGGTCGGGCGCTTCCGGCGCCGCCTCCAGCAGGCGGGGGCGCCGCAGCTGATCCAGCAGCTGCAGCTGGGCCTGGAGGCGATCGAGCACGGCCGCTGATGGCGTGGCCAGCACCACCTCCCCCTCACTGGCCGCCTCAAGCGGATCGAGGGCCCAGAGCAGGGAGTGGGCCTCCAGCACCAGCACCCGGTCGAGGCGGCCGATGGCGGCGTCCTCCCAGAACCGCCGCCGCAGGCGGTCGAGCCGTTCGCCCTCCGCCCCGGCCTGGCGTTGCAGCCAGCGGTTGAGCAGGGGGTCGTCCGGGCTGCTGCTGAGCAGGTCGCCGCGGTCGTCGGCGGCCGTTTCGGCCGCGGCGGCCAGCTGGGCGGCCCGGCGCAGCTGCAGCCGCCGGCGCAGGCCCCCCTCCCAGCCCAGGGCCCCCGGCTGCCAGAACACCTCCCCCTGCAGGGCCTGGGGCAGGTACTGCTGGGCCACCCAGTGGTCGGCATAGGCGTGGGGGTAGCGGTAGCCCACCCCATCGCCGAAGGCCTGGCCGTCCCGGTTGGCGTCGCGCAGATGGGCGGGCACCTGCTGGCGCCGCGCCTCGCGCACCGCCTTCACCGCATCGAAGAAGCCGAGGCTGCTGTTGCTCTTCTCGGTGCCGGCCAGATAGAGGGTGGCGTGGGCCAGGGGGTAGAGCCCCTCCGGCAGCCCCACCCTGTCGAAGGCCGCGGCGCAGGCCTCCACCACCACCATCGCCTGGGGATCGGCCAGGCCGATGTCCTCACCGGCGGAGATCAGCAGGCGCCGCAGGATGAAGCGCGGGTTCTCGCCCGCCTCCACCATCCGTGCCAGCCAGAACAGAGCCGCATCGGGATCGGAGCCGCGGATCGACTTGATGAAGGCGCTGATGGTGTCGAAGTGGGCATCCCCCTGCTTGTCGTAGAGCACTGCCCGCTGCTGGATCGACTCCTCGGCGATGGCCAGGTCGATGCGGATCACGCCGTCGGCATCGGCTTCGGTTGTTTCCACCGCCAGTTCGAGGGCGTTGAGCAGGCTGCGGGCATCGCCGCCCGCCACATCCAGCAGGTGGTCGCCCGCCTCCTCGGAGAGCTCGACGTGGCGCTGGCCGTAGCCGTGTTCGGGATCGGCCAGCGCCCGCTCCAGCAGCAGGCGCAGGTCTGCCGGCTCCAGGGGCTGGAGCCGGAACAGGCGGGAGCGGCTGACCAGGGCCTTGTTGACCTCGAAGTAGGGGTTTTCGGTGGTGGCGCCGATCAGGGTGACGGTGCCGTTCTCCACCCAGGGCAGCAGGGCGTCCTGCTGGGCGCTGTTGAAGCGGTGCACCTCATCGATGAACAGGATGGTCCGCAGGCCGTGGTGTTCCAGCCGCTGCTTGGCGGCGTCCACCTCGGCGCGCAGGTCCTTCACGCCGGCCAGCACGGCGTTGAGGCTGCTGAAGTGGGCCCGGGTGCTGCCGGCGATGATCCGCGCCAGGGTGGTCTTGCCGGTGCCGGGGGGGCCGTGCAGGATCAGGTTGCCGACGCGGTCGGCGGCGATGGCGCGACGCAGGAGACGCCCCGGGCCCAGGATCGCCGCCTGGCCCACGAAGTCGTCGAGGCTGCGCGGCCGCAGCCGGTCCGCCAGCGGGGCGATCCTGCGCCTGGCTTGCTCGCCTTGATGGCTGAACAGATCACTCACCGCCCCATCATCTCGCCGGCAGAGCCCCTGGAGCGGTACGGTCTGCCGGAAGCCTTGTCCGTCGCTGAACCCGTGATCGGCCATCCCAGCAGGCCGCCTCTTCCAGGGGCATCCACGGGGCGCCTGCGACGCTCCGCCGCCGCCCTTTTCGCCGCC
The DNA here is from genome assembly GCA_943367815.1 of Tabrizicola sp. YIM 78059. Taxonomy (GTDB): domain Bacteria; phylum Cyanobacteriota; class Cyanobacteriia; order PCC-6307; family Cyanobiaceae; genus Cyanobium. The sequence goes on from CALRKA020000018.1 coordinate 27,233, forward strand.
GCCCTGCTGGGGGCCTGCCAGGCCGAGGCCCCCCCGGGCCGGCCACCGCTGTCGGTGCGTGCCGAACCCGCCACCCTGGCCCCCTTCACCGACAACGTTGACACCGTCAGCACCCTCGAAGCCGTCGAGGAGGTGCGGCTGGCGGCCCAGGCCGGAGGACGGATCGAGCGGCTGCTGGTGGGCCAGGGCAACAAGGTGTCCGCCGGCCAGATCCTGCTGGTGCTCGACCAGGCCCAGGTTCGGGCCGATGTGGCCCGTCTGCGCTCCGAGATGGAGACCAAGAAGTTCACCTACCAGCGCTTCGATTATCTGCAGAAACAGGGAGCGGCCAGTGCCCTTCAGGTGGATGAGCTCCGGCAGAGCTACATCTCCGCCCGTGAGCAACTCGTCGCCAGGCAAGCGGATCTGGCCTTCCGCGATCTCAAGGCGCCCATCGCCGGGACCGTCGGCGACGTGCAGGTGAAGCTGGGGGATGTGATCGCCGCCGGCGACCCCTTCACCACGATCATCCGCAACGACCGGCTGATGGCCCGGGTGGATGTGCCGGCGGTGTTCTCCAGCCGGCTGCGGGTGGGGCAGACGGTGATCCTCATGGATCCGGCCACCAACAAGCCGATGGCCCAGGGGGTGGTCGGCTCCCTTGATCCGGGCGTGGTGGCCGGCACCCAGTCCCTGCTGGCCAAGGCCGAGTTCGCCAATCCGGGTGGGGTCCTGCGCACCGGGTTGCGCACCCGCACCCGCCTGATCCTCGACAGCCGTCAGGAGCTCTCGGTTCCCTTCGCCGCCGTCACCCAGGTCTCCGGCCAGAGCTTCGTCTACGAGGTGGGCAGCCTGGCCGATCTGGAACGGCGCCCCGGCCGCACCGACCTTGCGGTGGCCCGCAAACTCCCCGCCGGCACCAGCTTCGCGCTGCAGACCCCGGTGCAGCTGGGCCCCCTGCAGAACAACCGCTACCCGGTGCTCAGGGGCCTCCAGCCCGGCGCCCGCGTGATCACCACCAACCTGATCAACCTCCGCAACGGCGCGCCCGTCAAGGTCAACTGAGCCCAGCCTGATGTCTCCTTCGAACACGTTCATCCTCAGGCCGGTGCTCACCACGGTGTGCAGCCTGTTGATCGTGATCGCCGGCCTGATCGCGATTCCGCTGCTGCCGATCGAGAGCCTGCCGGACATCGCCCCGCCCACGGTGCGGGTCACCTCCCGCTACGTGGGGGCTGACGCAGTCAGCGTCGAGCAGGGCGTCACCAGCGTGCTCGAGCAGCAGATCAACGGGGTGCAGAACATGGAGTTCATCACCTCCACCAGTGCGGCCGATGGCTCCAGCTCCATCTCCGTCACCTTCGCCAGCGGCAGCGACGGTGACATCAACCAGGTGAACGTCCAGAACCGGGTCTCCCTGGCACAGCCGAGCCTGCCGGAGGAGGTGCGCCAGTCCGGCATCACGGTCAACAAGGCCTCGAACTCGATCCTGCTCGTCTACAACTTCACCAGCGAAGATCCGAAGAACCAGTACAGCCTCGAGACCATCAGCGGCCTGCTGGATCAGAACCTCACCGATGCGGTGCGGCGGGTGCCAGGTGTCGGTGAGCTCACCTACTTCGGCAACCGCCAGCTGGCCTTCCGCCTCTGGCTGGATCCGGATCGTCTGGCCGCCAACAAGCTCTCCGCCGCCGATGTGGTGGCGGCCCTGCGCAGCCAGAACCGGCTGGTGCCCGTGGGCCGCATTGGCGGTGCCCCCTCCCCCGAGGGCCAGCAGTTCACCCTCACCGTGCAGCTGCAGGGCCGGCTGCGGACCACGGAGGAATTCGGGTCGATGATCCTGCGCTCCACCGCCGACGGTGGCCTGGTGCGTCTGCGGGACGTAGGGCGGGTGACCCTCGGGGGTGAATCCTTCGACATCGAGGCCACCGACCTGCGCGGTGTCCCTTCGGTGGGCATGGCGATCTACCAGCTCACCGGCAGCAACGCCCTCGATGTCTCCAACGGGGTGGAGGAGGTGATCAAGGAGTTCGCCACCACCATGCCGGTGGGCATGACGATCCAGAAGATCTACGACAACACCGAATTCGTCGAGGCCTCGATCGAAGGGGTCACCACAGCCCTGCGGGAAGCGGTGGTGCTGGTGGTGCTGATCCTGTTCCTGTTTCTGCAGAACTGGAAGGCCACCCTGGTGCCGGCCATCGCCATTCCGGTGGCCCTGGTGGGCACCTTCCTGTTCGTGCAGGCCTTCGGCTTCACCCTCAACCAGCTCACCCTGTTCGGCCTGGTGCTGGCGACCGGCCTGGTGGTGGATGACGCCATCACCGTGATCGAGGACACCTCCACCAAGAAGGGCTCCGGCCTCAGCGCCCTGGAGAGCGCCAAGGCCACCATGGACGAGCTGTTCGGCGCGGTGATCGCCACGTCCCTGGTGCTGTTCGCGGTGTTTGTGCCGGTGCTGTTTTTCCCCGGAGCCACCGGGACGATCTACAAGCAGTTCGCGGCGACGATCATCTTCTCGATCCTGATCTCCACCTTCAACGCCCTCACTTTCTCGCCGATGCTCTCGGCCCTGCTGCTGGCCCGGGAGAGTGAGCCGCCCAGCCGCCGCACCTACGCGATCTCCGGTGTGTTCATCGGTTTCGTCTACGGGCTGCTGGCCAGCGGCGGCGGCATCCTGGTGGCCGTCGGCGTTCTGGCCCTGGCCGCGGCGATCGGCTTCGGCCTGCACCTGCTCACCCGCCTGCCGCTGCGGCTGCCCTTCGCCATCGGCGGTGCCGTCGCCGCCGTGATGCTGGGGCAGCTCAACAGTCCTCTGGAGGTGCTGATCTACACGCTGATCGGTGGGCTGCTCGGCTGGGGTGCCCCGTTCCTCTTCCGCCACTTCAACGTCATCTATGCCGGCGTTGAGCGGCGCTACCACGCCGGGCTGGCCTGGGTGCTGGGCAAGCGACGGCTGATCATGGCCCTGCTGGCCGGCGGCATCGTGCTCACCGGTTTCGCCTTCACCTCGATCCCGACGGGCTTCGTTCCCGTCGAAGACCAGGGCTACGCCATCGGCATCGTCCAGGGTCCTGACGGCGCCTCACTGGAAACGACGCGCCGCATCAACCAGCGGGTGGCGGAAATCCTGCGCAGCGAGAAGGACATCACCACGGCGGCGGTGTTCAGCGGCGCCAGCCTCGATGGCAACGCCCCCAACCGGGGCCTGTTCTTCTTCGGCACCCGCAACTGGGACGATCGGACCTCCAATGAGCAGTCGGTGGCGGCGATCACCCAGCGGCTGAACCGCAAGCTCTCGGTGATCCAGGAGGCCAGGATCATCGTCGTCGAACCCCCCGCCATCCCCGGTTACGGCACCGGGGCGGGCTTCGAGATGCAGATGCTCAATCGCAGTGGGGGTGCGCTCTCCTCAGCCGATTTCTTCGCGGCGGCCACCCAGCTGGTCAGCAAGGCCAACCAGAGCGGTCTGTTCGATCGGGTGTTCACCCAGTTCTCCCCCGAGGCCCCCCAGCTGCAGATCCTCGTCGACCGGGACCGCATGGCGGCCCTCGGGGTCGACTACGGCACGGCGATGCAGACGTTCAGCTTCAACATCGGCTCCTTCTACGTCAACGACACCTTCGATGCCGGCAGGGTTCGCCGCATCTTCGTCCAGGCCGATGAGCGCTACCGCGCCAATCCGGAGCAGCTGAAGTCTCTCTATGTGCCCAATGCCAGCGGTGACCAGATCCCCCTGTCGGAGTTCATCACGGTCGAGTCGACCACGGGGCCGTCGGTGATTCCCCGTTTCAACCTGTTCCGCTCCATCAAGGTGGAGGGCTCCGCCCTGCCGGGCCGCAGCTCCGGCCAGGCGATCAAGGACATCCAGGACCTCTTCAACAACCTCTCCACCACCGGCGTCGGTTACGACTGGACCGGGATCTCCCGGGAGGAGGTGGCGGCGGGGGCCCTGGCGATCGTGATCTTCGCCCTCGGCATCCTCACCGTCTACCTGGTGCTCTCGGCCCAATACGAGAGCTACAGCGACCCTTTGATCATCCTGATGACCGTGCCCACGGCCATGCTGGGGGCCCTGGCCTTCCTTTACCTGAGGGGTGAGGTGCTCAACATCTACGCCCAGGTGGGCCTGGTCATGCTGATCGGTCTGGCGGCCAAGAACGGCATCCTGATCGTTGATCTCGCCAACCAGCGCATGCAGGAGGGTGAATCCGCGCTTGAGGCGGCTCGGGCCTCGGCCCAGTCCCGCTTCCGGCCCATCCTGATGACCGCCATCTCCTCCCTGTTCGGCTTTCTGCCCCTCGTGCTGGCCAGCGGCGCCGGTGCCCGCAGCCAGGCCTCCCTGGGTACGGTGGTGTTCGGGGGCCTGGCCGTGGCCACGGTGCTCTCCCTGTTCGTGGTGCCCGTGTTCTACGTCGTCATGAAGCAGCTCACCGCCGGATCCCCGCCCGCCGAGGTCGAAGCCTCCCCCGGCATGGGGGCCTGATGCCGGCCCCCTGCCCACCGCTGAGCGGCCGCCGGGTGCTCTGCGCCGGCCTGCTCACCGGTGTGGTGGGCCTGGCCATCGCCCTGTTCCTGCGTTCCATCGTCGAGCACACCCCCCTTCGGGTGACCCCGCAGGCCCTCTTCTGGAGCACGGTGGTGCTCGGCGGCTTCGGTGTGGTGGCCGGCATGGCGGTGGAGGCGGTGCGCCAGCTGCAGGAATCCAACCCGGAGCCCGACTACCACCGGCACCATGGCCGGGGCGGTGGACCCGGACCGCGCCGCTAAGGGGCCGCATGGCGCTCCGGCCCAGTGGGGCGGTCGGACCTTTTCCGGTACGTTGCGGAGGTATGAACCGGGTCCGGTGCGCTGGCAGGCTCTCCCCTCTCTCCTCCCCCTGACGTGGCTACTGGCCGCCTGCGGCTCCGCCGCCCCTGAGGCCAGGCCGCCCCTGGTGGTGCAGACGGTGACGGTGGGGGAGTTCCGCTTCACACCGGGCATCGAGACGATCAGCACCATCGAGTCCACCTCCAACGTGGTGATGCGGCCCCAGTCGGATGGCCGGGTGGTGCGGATCCTGGCCAGGGAGGGCCAGCAGGTGAAGGCGGGCCAGCCGATCCTGGTGCTCGACAACGTGCAGGAATCGGCCACCCTCGATTCCGACCGGGCCGAGGCGATCAAGGATCGCGTCAACGCCGAGCGCTACGTCTTTCTCAATGAGCAGGGGGCCGTCTCCACCAAGGACCGCGACTACTACATCACCCAGGCGATCCAGAGCCGCGACCAGGCCCGCTCCAGTGCCGCCACCCTGGGCTACAAGTTCGTCACCGCCCCCATCGACGGGGAGATCGGCAATCTCGATTCGGTGAAGCTGGGGGATTACGTGCGCCAGGGCCAGGCGATCACGGGAATCGTCAACAACTCCTCCCTCTGGACCCTGATGGATGTGCCGGCCACCCAGTCCAGCCAGGTGAAGATCGGACAGCCGGTGCAGGTGGAGAGCCAGGGCAATCCTCCGGTGAAGGGCATGGGCCGGGTGGTGTTCGTCTCCCCCTATTTCGCCAATGCCACCCAGTCCTCGGGCCAGCCCAACACGGTGCTGGTGAAGGCGGAGTTCCCCAATCTCACGGGGGTGCTGAAGACCGGTCAGTACGTGCGCAACCGCATCATCACCGGCAGCAGCGATCAGCTGGCGGTGCCGGTGGAGGCGGTGATGATGCAGGCCCAGCAGCCGTTCGTGTACCGGGTGCTGCCCCTCTCCACGGTCCTGCCCCAGATCAAGGCCTCCGATCAGCTGCTGCCCGCCCAGAAGCAGAAACTGGAGAAGCTGCCCGGCACCACGCCGGTGGTGGTGCAGACGGCGGTGAAGCTGGGCAAGCTGCAGAACAACGCCTATCCGGTGCTCTCCGGCCTGACCAAGGGCGATGAGGTGGTGGTGAGCAACACGGCCCTGCTGCGCTCCGGCATGCCGGTGCGGCGGGCACCGGCTCCGGCTACGACCCCGACACCGGCAGCGAGCTGAACTCCGATGTCGTTCTCCGATAACTTCATCAAGCGGCCGGTTCTGACCACCGTCTGCAGCATCCTGATCGTGCTGGTGGGCCTGATCGCCATCCCCACGCTGTCGATCGAGAACCTCCCGAACATTGCCCCACCCCTCATCCAGGTGACCTCCAACTATGGAGGTGCCAATTCCCTGGTCACCGAGCAGGCGGTGACCAACCCGATCGAGCAGCAGATCAACGGTGTTCCGGGCGCTAATTATATCTCTTCCACCAGCAATATGTCTGGGACGAGCACGATTCAGGTCTATTTCAACGAAGGCACTGATATCAATATCGACCAGGTGAACGTGCAGAACCGCGTCTCTCTGGCGATGCCCCAGCTGCCCCAGCAGGTGCAGGCCACCGGGGTGTCGGTGATGCAAAGCACCCCGTCGATCCTGCTGGCCTATCAGGTCACCTCGACGGAAGGCCAGTTCGACGCCTCCTATCTGAACGGCCTCATCTATCAGAACCTGTACTTCCAGCTGGAGCGGGTGCCCGGGGTGGCCACCGTCAACCTGCTGGGGGGGAGCAATCCGGCCTTCTGGCTGTTCGTCGATGCCAACAAGCTCTCCGCCAACAACCTCACCGCCGATCAGGTGGTGAATGCGGTGGCCAGCCAGAACACCGTGGCGATCGGTGGTCTGGTGGGCGGACCACCGGCCGCGGGCAACCAGAAGTTCGCCTACCCGATTCTGGTGGAGAACAACGGCAACCTGGTGTCCGTCGAGGAGCTCAACAACCTGATCGTCGGCCGCACCTCCACCGGCAACCTGCTGCGTCTCAAGGATGTCGGCGAAGCCACCTACGGCACCAACACCTTCGCCCAGCAGGCGGTGAGCATCGAAGGCCACCCCTCGATCACGGTCGCCGTCTTCCAGACCCCCGAGAGCAACGCCCTCGATGTCTCGAACCAGGTGGTGCAGGTGATGAACCAGTTCACCCAGAGCGTCCCCCCGGGCGTCAAGGTGTTCGAGATCTACAACATCGGTCAGTTCATCGAGTCGGCCGTCGAGGGGGTGGTGGATGCCCTCGGCCTGGCCATCGTGCTGGTGCTGCTGATCCTGTTCCTGTTCCTGCAGGACTGGCGAGCCACCGTGGTGCCCAGCCTGGCGATTCCGATCTCCCTGATCGGCACCTTCGCCTTCGTGAAGATCTTCGGCTTCTCGATCAACCAGCTCACCCTGCTGGGCCTGGTGCTGGCCACCGGCCTGGTGGTGGATGACGCCATCGTGGTGATCGAGGCGGTGGAGAAGAACCTGGAGAAGGGGATGCGTCCCCGCCAGGCCGCCATGGAATGCATGGGCGAGCTGTTCGGCGCCCTGGTGGCCACCGCCCTGGTGCTGATGGCGGTGTTCGTGCCGGTGGCCTTCTATCCCGGCGGCATCGGCATCATCTACCGCCAGTTCGCCCTCACCATCGCCTTCTCGATCGCGATCTCCGCCTTCAACGCCCTCACCTTCTCCCCCATGCTCTCGGCCCTGCTGCTGCGGAGCCAGAAATCAGCACCCCCGGGGCGGCTTGTGGCGATCATCGGCGGTGTGGTGGTGGGCCTGGCCTTCGGCCGCTTCAGCGCCGCCTCCTTCGGCAGCATCACCTACGTGATCGGCGTGGTTGGCGGTGTGCTCGCCGGCGCCAATCTGGTCTGGATCTTCAGCCGCTTCAACGCCTTCTTCACGCGCCTGGAGCGTGGCTACGCCGCGATGGTGGGGGCCCTGATCGCCCGGCGCCGCTGGATTCTGGTGGGACTGGGCGCCGGCATCGCCCTCACCCTGTTTGCCTTCACCGCCCTCCCCTCCGCCTTCATCCCCGAAGAGGACCAGGGCTACGGCATGGGCATCTTCCAGCTCCAGAACGGTGCCTCCCTCAGCCAGACCCAGGGCACCGCCCTAGAGGTGGCCAAGGTGCTCAATGCCGAGGAGGAGATCATCGCCGGCTCGGTGGTCAGCGGCTATGGCTTCAACGGCGCCAGCCCCGATCAGGGGGTGTTCTTCTTTGGCTTCAAGCCCCTCGAGGAGCGCAGCGGCACCGATCAGAAGGCCCCGGCGATCATCAACCGGCTCAACGCCAAACTCAGCCAGATCAGCTCCGGCATGGCGGTGGCGGCCCAGCCTCCGGCGATTCCTGGCTTCTCCGCCCAGGGGGGCTTCTACTTCCAGTTCAACGACCTCAGCAACGGGGCCTTCACCTTCAACCAGCTCGATGACCAGGCCAAGCAGCTGATCCAGGCCGGCACGGCCAGTGGCGGCTTCTCCACCCTCTACACCCAGTTCATCCCCAGTGCGCCGGCCTTCGGGCTGAAGATCGACCGTTCGATCGTGGGGGCCCTCAACATCGACTTCCAGCAGGCGATGCAGACCATCGCCGTGCTGGCGGGCAGCAACTATTCGGGCCTCACCTACGAGAGCGGCCAGGTGAGGAACATCTATGTGCAGGCGGCGGCCGCCAACCGCAAATCCCTGGAGGATGTCCTCAGTTTCTACGTGCGCAGCAGGGACGACAAGCTGGTCCAGGTGTCGGAGTTCGCCACCGCGGAGCTCACCAGCGCGCCGCCGGTGATCAGCCACTTCAACCTCTATCGCACCATCCTGATCCAGGGGGCCGAGGCGGTCGGCAAGAGTTCCGGGCAGGCCCTGACGCTGATTCAGGACCTGTTCCACGCCCAGGACTTCAACAACATCGGCTATGCCTTCACCGGTCTGGCCGCCCTGCAGCTGTCGGCGGGCAACGCCAGTGTGCTGGTGTTCGGCCTGGGGATCCTGGTGGTCTATCTGGTGCTCTCGGCCCAGTACGAGAGCTACGTGACGCCGGTGATCATTCTGATGACCGTGCCCCTGGCCATGCTCGGCGCCCTGGTGTTCCTGGCGCTGCGCTCGATCGACCTCAACATCTATGCCCAGGTGGGTCTGGTGACCCTGATCGGGCTGGCGGCCAAGAACGGCATCCTCATCGTCGAGGTGGCCGAGCAGCACATGAAGGAGGGCATGACCGCCGCCGAGGCCGCCATCGCCTCGGCCGAGTCCCGGCTGCGGCCGATCCTGATGACGGCCATCGCCGCCCTGGCCGGCTTCCTGCCCCTGGTGGTGGCCACCACGGCGGGGGCCAACAGCCAGCAGTCCCTGGGGACCGTGATCTTCGGCGGCCTGCTGGTGGCCACCGTGCTGTCGCTGGGGGTGGTGCCCCCCTTCTATGTGGTGGTCAAGGCCCTGGAAGCCCGCTGGTTCGGCGAGTCCGACCCTGAGGGGGCGGATCTGGCCGCCGCCCCGGACCAGCCCAGCGGCTCGTTGTGACGAATCATGGAGTGCCCCGCCGGGTTCATTGCGGCGGCCGGGTCAGGCCGTGAGGATCGTTACAGGAGATTGAGGATCGATCCCATGCTGCCCACGCTTGCCGAACGGCTGCGGGAGCAGCATGCCAAGACCAGGGGCCGGAGGCCCGCCCGCCCGCCCTGGCCGGTGCCGGGCGAGCCGCCCACGGCCCTGCTGTTTCAGGTCCGTCCTGAGCTGGAGCGCGCCGCTGTGCCCGTGGTGCCGGCTGTGACCGCGGCGGCCCCGATGCCCTTACCCGCCCCGCTGTCCCCGGTGACCGCGGTCGTCATCACGGAGATCGCCGCGCCGGAGCCCCAGGCGCCGGAGGTCTCGGAGCCTCAGATGGCGTTGCCCGAGCTCACGGAGCCTGCGCTGGCGGCAACGCGGCCCCCGGAGCCGCCGGTGTCTGTGGCGCCGCCGGTGCCCGTGCCCGTGCCACCCCTCAAGCTCCCGGAGCGGACAGCCCTGGCGGAGCTGTTGCTGCTGCTGGTCTGGGCCGTGCTGGTGATGATCGATGGCGCCCTGGCCCTGGTCTCCCTGATCGATGGCGCCGCTGGCCGGCAGGGGCGGCCGCAGACGAGCCCGGCGGACGCCCCGCCGTCGGCGGCGCCGCCCTTCCTGATGGCTGCGGCGGCGCCTTGAAGTCCTGCGGCTGAGGGGCCCTGATCAGCGGGTCGTCGTCGGGCTTTTCTATGCCTGCTTGATGAAATGTTGCGACGTTTCTTTCAACGGTCGGGGCCACGATCTGCAGGGTCTGGAATGTGCTGATTCTGGGATGGTGTCCGCTTCTGGTAGCTTTCTTCTGCAGGAAGTGAGGGAATCATGGGTCGACAGGCATCGGCGACCGGGGCTGTTCTTGCCGCCCTTTTTCTCTCCTTCAGCGGGCTCGGCTTCAGCCCGGTGGCCTTCAGTCAGGGGGCCCCGCCTGCCCGCAGTGTGAAGGTCGTCCAGGGCGACACGCTGGAGGCCATCGCCGCCCGGTACGGGGTGAGCGTGCAGGAGTTGATGCGGCTGAACAGGATCACCAAGCCCGAGGAGCTGCAGATCGGCCAGCAGCTGAAACTGCCGCCATCGAAGGGGCTGGTGCAGGTGCGCGCCGGGGACACCCTGGCTCTGCTGGCGGCTCGCCATCACACCTCCGTGGCGGATTTTCAGAAGGCCAACCCCGGGCTGAATCCCGACCAGCTCAAGGTGGGTGCCTGGCTGAAGCTGCCGCCAGCCTCGGCGGCGGCCACGGCCAAGCCCACCGCCAAGCCTTCGTCAACGGCGAAGCCCTCGTCAACCGCCAAGCCCTCGACCACCGCGAAACCCACCTCAGCGGCCAAGCCAACCCCCGCCGCGAAGCCGGCGTCACCCGCCACGCCGTCGCCCGCGGCCACCGCCTCGCCGGCCCCGACCACTCCCCCGGCCGTGACGGCTCCGGGCCCCACCGCACCCCCTTCGCCCCTGCCGCCGAAGCCGGGCGAGGCGGTGCGCTGGCGCTTCTACGGCAACACCCTCGTCGACTGGGGCGGCTGGAAGCTCCATCCCGGCGGCGTGCGGGTGACGCTGGTGCAGCCCACCCAGGCGGACGTGGGGCCGACCCGGGCCCAGGCGACGGCGGTGGCGGTGCATTGCAGCAGCCTCCGCCAGGCCTGGTTGGTCAATGGCGCCTGGGAGCCCTGGACCGTGCCGCTGGGGCGGTCGCTGGGTCAGCAGATCGTCCTGGATCTCTGCGCCAACGTCACGGACCCGACCGGTCCAGCGGTGGCGCCCCCCTCGGCCCCCTTGGCCCCTTGAGGCCAGGGCCCCTCGGTGTCGAGTTGCGGTGTTTTCCCCGCCTTCGCTTTGGACGCGTGGGCTAGCCTCAGCGGCCTGCATCGGCGGCCAACCAGGGTGACGTACTGCATCGGCTACTGGCTGGAGAAGGGCCTGGTCATGGCCTCGGATTCGCGCACGAATGCAGGCGTTGATTATATTTCGAGCTACAGCAAGATGTATGTCTTCCAGCCGGCTTCCGACCGGCTGTTCGTGCTTCTTGCCGCCGGTAATCTGGCCACCACCCAGGCCGTGGTCAGCTGGATCCGGCGCGATCTCGACCGGCCCGCCGAGGACTCCGCCAGCGGGGCCGGGGATCTGCGTTCCTGCGATTACCTGTTCGAAGCAGCCGCCTACATCGGCCGGGTGAGCGTGGCGGTGCAGGAGGAGAACGGCCCGGCCCTGCAGCAGGCCGGGGCCAGTGCCGGGGCTTCGTTCCTGCTGGGCGGCCAGATCGCCGGGGAGCCCCACGGCCTCTATCTGGTGTATCCCCAGGGCAACGCCATCATGGCCACCCGCGAAACGCCCTACCTGCAGATTGGCGAGACGAAATACGGCAAACCACCCCTCGATAACGTGGGCCACACCAACCTCTCCCTGGAGGATGCGGCCAGGCTCTGCCTGATCTCGGAGGTGCTCACCCAGCGCTCCAACCTCACCGTGGGTCCCCCGTTCGAGCTGGCCATCCTTCCCGCCGACGCCCTGACCATCGCCCACCGGTTGACCTTCGCTGCCGACGCGCCGGAACTGGCCGCCATGGTCGAGACCTGGAGCGACGCCCAGCGGGAGGCGCTGCATCGCCTGCCCAGCTTCCCCTGGGAGCAGCCGTCGCCAACCTGAGCCCCCTTCCCGCCATGTGGTCCGTCTCCGAATGGGTGTCCAACGGTCATTTGCCCACCGCCGAGGTGGTGCAGGAGCTGGTGGCGGAGGCCCATGGCCGCTTCGCGCCGGTCCGCGAGGGCCAGGTGGCCGACTACATCCCCGCCCTGGCGGCGGCAGCTCCCGACCATTTCGGCCTCTGCGTCTCCAGCTGCGGCGGTGCCTTGTTCGAGGCGGGCGAAGCCCGGGTGGCCTTCAGCATCCAGAGCATCTCCAAGCCGTTCCTGTTCGCCCTGATCTGCCAGGCGATCGGCGAGGAGGAAGCCCGCGAGAAGCTCGGCGTCAACAGCACCGGCCTGCCCTTCAATTCGGTGCTGGCGGTGGAGCGCAGCGGCGACGGCCTCTCCAATCCAATGGTGAATGCCGGGGCGATCGCCGCCACCAGCCTGGCGCCTGGCGCCAGCAGCGAGGCGAAGTGGGCCTTCATCCAGGACGGCTTCTCCCGCTTCGCCGGCCGGCGGCTGGAGATCGATGCCGCCGTCTGCGCCTCGGAGCTGGCCACCAATCGCCGCAACGCCGGCCTGGCGACCCTCCTCAGCGACCACGACCGGATCTGGTGGGACCCCGACGAGGCCACCGAGCTCTACACCCGCCAGTGTTCCCTGAGCGTCACCGCCGCCGACCTGGCGGTGATGGCCGCCACCCTGGCCAACGGCGGTCGCCAACCCATCACCGGGGAGCAGGTGATCGAGGCCATCCACTGCCAGCACGTGCTGGCGGTGATGGTGACGGCGGGGTTGTACGAGACCTCCGGCGACTGGCTCTACGCCACCGGACTGCCGGGCAAGAGCGGGGTGGCCGGCGGCATGATCACAGTGGCGCCCGGCAAGGGGGGGCTGGCCACCTATTCGCCGCCGCTGGATGAGGCGGGCAACAGTGTGCGCGGCCAGCTCACGGCACGCTTTCTCTCCGAGCGGCTGGGCCTCAACCTCTTCGCCTCCAGACCCGACGGGAGCCCCTGATCGCCCCGGGGCTCCGTGGCCTGGCGCAGGCTCGTGCGTACGCGATGCTTGGGCGCCGGCCGCTGCCCCCCGTGCCCATGGTGTTCCTTCGTTCCGCCGTCGCTCCCGCCGTCGTCGCCCTGGCCGCGACGCTGGCCACCGGCGCTCCTGCCGCCCAGGCCAGCTGCCGCTTTCTGGTGCCGCTGGGGGGCGGCGGCAACCCGGTGGTGTCGAAGCGGATCGGGCCGGACCGGCTGGTGGGCCGCACCAACTGGAACACCGACTTCGTCGTGGATCGAGATTTCCGCAGTTATCGCTTCTTCTTCACATCGGCCTCCACCGAGCGCGCCACCTTCCCGGTGTCGGGCTTCATGGTCTTCACCGATGGCAGCAGCCTGCAGGTGGTCAACGAAACACCGACATTCGAACCCGGCACGGGCCGGATGTTCGGTCCCTTCCAGGCCGTTCCCGGCAAGCGCACCCGGTTGATGAACTTCCGGGTGGGCTCCTCCACCACACCGGCGGCCCTTGGCTTCAGCTATCGGATCTCCGTCCAGGGCTGTACCTGAAGCCCTTCCACTGATCACCCCACCCCATGCAGTTCGAGAGCTTCGCGACCTTCAACATCGCCATCGTGGTGCTGGCGATCGGTCGCTGGCTGAACCGCAAGGTGGGCTTTCTGCGGGAATTCAACATTCCTGAGCCGGTCACCAGCGGGTTGCTCGTTTGCATCTTTCTGGCCTTGATCCATGGTTTCACGGGCCTGGAGATCGGTTTCAACCTGCAGGCTCGGGATTTCCTGCTGCTTTACTTCTTTGCGGCCATCGGACTCAGCGCCGATATCAGGATGCTGCTCTCCGGGGGCTGGACGCTGTTGATCCTTGTGGTCACCACGGTGGTGTTCATCGTGCTTCAGAACCTCACCGGGGTTGGCATGGCCACGCTGCTCGGATTTAACCCCCTGGTGGGCCTACTGGGGGGATCGGTGTCGATGCTGGGCGGCCACGGCACGGCGATCGCCTGGGCGCCGACCTTCGCCGATGTCCACGGGATTGGCAACGCCCAGGAAATCGGTATCGCCTGCGCCACCTTTGGTCTGGTGCTGGCTTCCTTGATGGGAGGGCCGATCGCCCGGCTTCTGATCCGCAGCAACAGGTTGAAGCCGGAGGCCACCGCTGACCTTGACGATGGCTCTGGTGAGCCTGGTGCGTCCGCCAGACCTCGCCCGCAGGAACCCGTCACCTATTTCAGTCTGCTGCGGACGCTCTTCTGGCTGAATATGAGCCTGGGTCTTGGTGAACTGCTGTTCAAAGCCGTTGACGCCAGCGGCGGCAAGTTGCCGCTGTTCGTCTGTTGTCTGTTTGCGGCGATCCTGCTCACTAACACCGTCCCCCGCCTGCTGCCGATCGGTTTCCTGGCTGCACCCCGATCCTTGGCGATTGTGTCGGACATTTCCCTGGGCATCTTTCTGACGATGTCCCTGATGAGCCTGCAACTGTGGACGATCGCCTCGTTGGCAGGCCCGATTCTCGCCATCCTTGCCGCCCAGTTCACGATCGCTTTCCTGTATGTGATGTTTGTGGTGTTCCGGGCCATGGGGAGCGATTACGAGGCGGCCGTGATCTGTTCCGGATTCGCGGGCTTTTCCCTGGGGGCCACCCCGACGGCGATGGCCAACATGTCGGCGGTGGCCCAGAAGTACGGTCCCGCCCGTCGGGCCTTCATCGTCGTGCCGCTGGTGTCGGGCTTCTTCGTGGACATCAGCAACGCCGTGGTGATCCAGCGCTTCCTCGCCTGGTTCGGTTGATCCGGGCGCCCAGGCGCGACGGCCTCGGCAGGCTCAGAAGCGGAGCGTCGTGCGGATCAGGCCGGCCCACACCCCCAGGCTGCTCTCCCCGGAGGCCGGGGGAAACGGCAGGGCCTGCGACAGATCCGGGCTGCCGGTGAGGGCGCCGCGGGGCCGGCTCAGCCAGAACACCGCCGGTGTCAGGGAGAGATCGTCGCTGATCTGGATCCGGTAGTAGAGCTCCATGGCCAGGCCCCGGTCGTCGATGGTGAACGGGATCGGCGTCCGGATGGCGCTCACGTGGGCCGGCGAGCCGATGGCGAAGCCCAGGCTGTTGCCCACCCCCAGCACATCACTCCAGATCAGGCCCGCGTACCAGGAGCGGCTCCGCACCCCCGCCAGGCCGGCCACCGGGTAGGAGCCGAAGCGGAACGTGTCCTGTCCCCAGCCGGCGCTGATCGAGGGCAGCCAGCCGGAGCGGCGCGGCTGCCAGTAGCCCGCCAGCGACCAGGAGCTGAGGCTCCCTTCCTCGGCCCCGGCCGCCAGCTGGCTGGCCAGTGGCGTGCCCCGGAGTCGCACCTGGGGACCGCTGAGGTTCCAGGCGCCGGTGATGTTCCACTGGGGCCGGCTCAGGGCCAGCTGCAGGGTGCTGGTCTGGGAGGAGGAGCCGGAGAACAGGCCGCCGCCCTGCTCGCTGCCGCCGGCCCGGCCGGCCACGTAGGCGTAGCCCAGGCTCAGCCCCCGCAGGCCGCCCCGGGGCTGCCACCAGAGCCCGAAGCCGCCGCCGAGCCGCTTGCCGTAGGTGCCCGGTGATCCGGCGTACTGGAACAGATCCAGGATCGGCGACGCGTTGTAGACGCTCGGCCAGACGGGCAGCATGTCGAGCTGCATGATCCGGGGCCCGAAGCTGACGCGGAGGTCGGGGCCGATCGGCACCTGCAGGTAGGCCCTGTTGATGCTCACCAGCCGACCGGAGCACCCCTGCTCCCCGGCGCCGCACGCCGGCTCCTGGAAGGCCACATCCAGGCGCGTCAGGGGGGTGGGCGGGTTGGAGAAGAAGCCGGAGGGGGCGAAGTCGCCGCTGCGCAGGCGGATCCGGAACAGGTCCTGGCCCGTGAAGCTGGTGTCGATGGTGAGGCGGGCCTCGTGGTTGAGGCTGACCCCGTTCAGCAGCGGCGCCCCGGCGGCGCTGTTGCCGGCCCGCTCCACCTCACTGCCGGTGTACTGCACGGCGCCCAGAACGCCGTTGATCTGCAGATCCACCATGGTGGTGGGGGCGAAGCGGGTGGCCTCCTCGGCCGCCAGGGGTCCGGCGGCACCGCAGACCCAGGCCGCCGTCAGCCAGGGAAGGGTGGCGCCGCGGGGCCTCATGGAGCCTGGCCGCTCAGGTGATCACGGTGGGGCGATCCATGCCGGTGCGCACCCGGATCTCGGCCAGGGCGTCGATGGCGTCGATCAGATCCTTCAGGGCCAGCTGGGGGTCGAGGTCGAGGGCACCGCTGGGGGCCACATAGCTTTCCAGGTACACCCGCAGGGTGGCGCCCTTGGTGCCGGTGCCCGAGAGCCGCAGCACCACCCGGCTGCCGTCGTCGAGCAGCACCCGCAGGCCCTGGCCCTTGCTGATCGAGCCATCCACCGGGTCGGTGTAGCCGAAGTCGTCGGCGGCCCGGATCGTGCGGCCGGCGAAACCCTGGCCCGGCAGGGCGGTGAGCATCCCGGAGATGCGGTCGTAGAGGCCGTGGGCGGCGTCGCTGGCCACGGCCTCGTAGTCGTGGCGCGAGTAGTAGTGGCGGCCGAAGCGGCCCCAATGGCCCGCCATCACCTCCGCCACCGAGCAGCCGCGCACCGCCAGGATCTGCAGCCAGAACAGCACCGCCCAGAGGCCGTCCTTCTCGCGGATGTGGTTGCTGCCGGTGCCGAAGCTCTCCTCGCCGCAGAGGGTGATCCGGCCGGCATCGAGCAGGTTGCCGAAGAACTTCCAGCCCGTGGGGGTCTCGAAGCAGGGGATGCCCAGCTCGGCGGCCACCACGTCGGCGGCGGCGCTGGTGGGCATCGAGCGGGCCACGCCGGCCAGGCCGTCCGCGTAGCCGGGGGCCAGGGTGGCGTTGGCGGTGAGCACGGCCAGGCTGTCGCTGGGATTCACGAAGCAGTGCCGCCCCAGGATCATGTTGCGGTCGCCATCCCCGTCGCAGGCGGCGCCGAAGTCGTAGGCACTGCCGGCCAGCAGCAGGTCGGCCAGCTCGTGGGCGTAGGTGAGGTTGGGGTCGGGGTGGCCGCCGCCGAAGTCCGCCAGGGGCACACCATTGCGCACCGTGCCGGCCGGGGCCCCCAGCAGCCCCTCGAACAGGCGGCTGGCGTAGGGGCCGGTGACCGCATGCATGGCATCGAAGGCGACGCGGAAGTCGCCCCGCAGCAGGGCGGCGATGCGGTCGAAGTCGAACAGCTTCTGCATCAGCGCCACGTAGTCGTCGACGCCGTCGATCACCTCCACCGCCATGGCGCCGATGGTCGCCGTACCGGGAACCTCCAGGTTCAGGGGGTCGGCATCGAGGATGCGGTAGCCGTCCAGGCTGAGGGTGGCGGCATGGATGGCATCGGTGACCGATTCCGGCGCCGGACCGCCGTTGGCCCCGTTGATCTTGACGCCGAAGTCGCCGTCGAGGCCGCCCGGGTTGTGGCTGGCCGAGAGGATGATCCCGGCCACGGCGCCATGGCTGCGGATCAGGTGGGACGCGGCCGGGGTGGAGAGGATGCCGCCGGTGGTGGTGATCAGACGGCTGACGCCATGGGCCGCGGCCATGCGGGCGATGACGTTGATCGCCGCGAGGTTGCCGTAGCGGCCGTCGCCGCCGACCACCAGGGTGCCGCCGGCGATGCCGGGCACCACCCGCAGGGAGGCCTCGATGAAGCTCTCCAGGTAGTGGGGCGTCTGGAACTGGCGGGTGCTCTTGCGCAGGCCGGAGGTGCCGGGCTTCTGGTCGTCGAAGGGTCGCTCCAGCGCCACCTGACGCAGCTCGGTCGTCATCGCCATGGCCGGCGTCCTGGTGCTCGGGGGAGCCCCAAGCTACCTCCGCCGATTCGGGTGGTCCTGCGGCTGCTGGTGGCGGCCATCACCTTGGTGGTGGAGCGCAACGGGCTGGCTAGCCTGGGCCCAACTTGCTGGCAGCCCCATGGCGCTTCGGTCGCTTCCCACTGCCCTGCGGATGGCCACCCCCCTGCGCATGGCCGTGGCCGGCTGCGCAGTCGTCGCCGCCACCGCCGGTGCGGTGGTGCTCCACCCGACCTCGGCGCGGGGGGCGGCCATGGGCGCTCCGAAGGCCCTCCCCTATCCAGAAGCGGTGAGCCGCACCCACACCGCCGCCGAGGCGGTGCTGGCCGGAGCCGGGGCCGAAACCTGTCTGCGGGGCAAGCTCACCAATGCCCTGCTGGGGCTCTCGAGCAGCTGTGAGGCGAAGGGGGAGCGCAACCCCCTCTGCCAGCTGGCCGACAAGGCCGCTGTCGTCACCCCCATGAGCCTGGCTTTCATGCGGGACACGGCGACCCGGCTGCTGACCCTGATCGATGGCGGCGCCCCCCGGGCGGCGGCCTCGGCGAGCCCGGATCCTGCCCAGCCCCAGCCCTGACCCAGCCCTCCATGGAAGTTCAGCACCCCTTGGATGACGGCCCCCTGTCTCCCCAGCAGGCCCAGCTGCTGGAGCAGTTCCGCCAGCGCGTGGACGCGAGGATCAGCAGCCACGGCCTCACCAGCACCGATGTGGCGGATCTGGTGAAGGAGCTGCGCGAGCATCCCGATGTGAGCCGCCAGATGATGGCGGAGCTCACCCAGGAGCTGCAGCAGCTGCTGCCCGGTCAGCGCTTCAGTTTTGATTGGGATTGATCAGGTTGATGCCCCCCTGCCTTGGGGCGGCATTCTGCGCCGGCTTGGCCACCGGTAGCTGCAGGCGGCAGACGGCCGTGAGGCTGCGGCCGGCGCGGTCGATCGGTTCGCGCCGCTCGAAGCTGTTGCTGGCCGCCACCACCGACCGCTGACGGATCGTCCAGAGCACGTCCTTGCAGCTGGCGGGCAGGCGCGGATGGTCGAGCAGGGGGTTGGCCAGGCTGCGGGCCTTGTCGCAGGATTCGGCCGTGTTTTCGCGGCTGCAGGCCAGGGTGATCAGCTGCAGGGCGCGGAACTCGGAGGAAGGCGGAAAGGGGGGCGGCTCCGGGGCGGCCCGCAGCGGTGATGCCCCCGCCAGGGGCAGGCTCGCCAGCAGGGCCAGGTGCGGCAGGGCCGCTCCGAGGCGGCGCGGGGCCGGGGAGGTGGCGCGAGGGGACCGGTCCATGGGGGGCGGGGAGGTCACCCAATCATGGCCGCCGCCCCGGGATCCTTGGCGATCGCCGCGATGCCGTCGCGCAGCGGCCGCTGGGAGGCCAGCCAGCGGCGGGCCAGCAACGGGCCGCTCCAGCGGGCGGTGCGGGCCAGCAGGCCCCGCAGGCGGTGCCGGCGGCGCAGCAGCTCGGCCCGGCGGGCCTCCTGCTCCTGCAACGCCTGGATCCGCCGGATCTCCGGTCGCCGTTCAGCGACGACCGCCGCCGCGGCCGCTTCAATGGCCCCGGGCTCCCCGCCCAGCAGGGCGGGCCCCAGGTGCCGTGCGGCTACCAGGGCATCGCGCAGGGCCATGTTGATCCCCTGGGCCCGCAGCGGGCTCATCGGGTGGGCGGCATCACCGAGCAGCAGCAGGCCGGGCCGCTGCCAGCGGGGGCAGAGCCCCACCCGCACCGGCAGCCGCACCGGTCCCTGGACGGCCGCCGCCGGCAGCTCCCGCAGCCGTCGGGCCAGGGCCTCGGGGGCGTCGCCGGCCCAGAGCTCCGCCCAGGCGCCGGGGCCGGCCGGGGTGGGGGCCGGTGGCTGCTCCGGCGCGATCGCCCAGCCCAGCTGGACGCCGCCGCGGGCCGAGGGGAACAGGGCATAGCTGCCCGAGGCGCCCACCACCGTCACGAAGCGGCCGGCCAGCCACTCCAGCACCCCCTCAGCCCCCGGGGCCTCCAGGCGGAACCAGAGCACGTCGAGGGGGCTGGGGGCGCTCTCCAACTCCAGGCCGCCCTTGCGGCGCAGCAGCGAATCCCGGCCGTCGCAGGCCACCACCAGCGCCGCCTCCAGGGACGTCCCGTCCGCCAGGCGCACGCCGGCGACGCGGCCGTCCCGCAGCAGCAGATCGCTGGCGGCCTGGCCCGGGTGGAAGCGGAAGCCCGGCTGGCGGGCCGCCTGCTCGAGCAGTTCGGCCAGCAGGGAGTCCTGGTCGATCAGGGTGCAGGGGGCGGCGCTGCCCATGGGCTCGGCCGCCTCGAACAGGGCCTGGCCGTCGAGGAAGAAGCTCCAGGCCGTCAGGGGCCGCTGCCGCACCGCCCCCGGAAGCGGCTCCAGGCCCATGGCCGCCAGGGCCGCCAGACCGCTGGGCATCAGACCCTCGCCGCGGAACGGCCGGCCGCCACGGCCGGTGGCATCGATCAGGTCGACCGGCAGGCCGCGGCGGGCCAGGAGCAGGGCCAGGCTGGCGCCGGCGGGGCCGGCCCCCACCACCAGTACCCGGGCGCCAGGGGCCGCGGAGGACGCGCTCAGGTGAAGGAGTTGTAGTTGAGGCCTTCCTCGGAGCTGCCGTTCTCTGCCCCTTGCAGGGAGTTCTTCTTGCTGAGCAGGTAGTCGACCAGTTCCTGCTGCAGGGTCAGCAGCTCACTGGTGCAGCCCCGGAAGGCGGCCCGGTGGCGGATCTCGTCGTGGCGGGTGTGCAGGTCCCGCAGCATCAGGTTGATGGCGTCCAGGCGTGGGGTGACCTGGCGGGAGCTGGAGGTGGAGACGGGGCTGGACGCCGGGTCCATGAATCGTGTTCTATGCGTCACCGGATCGTAGACGGCGCCGCCATCGCCGCCCCACCGGCGGCAGAGGGCCGTTCACGGCCGCTGCCGCAGCTGCGCCGGCGCTGCTCCATGCGGCGGGCGAGCCGGCCGCCGATGCCCAGTTCGGCCCCGCGCCAGAGGCGATCGATCTCTGCCTCGAAATGGCGGGCCAGCAGGGGGGAGCGGATCAGCAGCAGGGTCTCGTCGTTCTGGAACGCGGCCGAGGGGCTCCAGTTGAAGCTGCCGGTGATCACGGCGCGGCCGTCGATCACGGCGAACTTGTGGTGCAGCTTGTCGCCGGACGCCAGCCGCGGCGTGCCCACCCCTTCCAGGGGTGCGCTCCAGGCCCGGTTGTCCGCTTCGATGCGGCAGTCCTGGTCGGGCAGGGTCACGCCGAGCAGGTCGAGGGTCTCGCTGAAGGCCCGGTTGGCGAAGCCCGGATCCGCCAGCAGGCGCAGCTTCACGCCCCGCCCATGCAGCTCCTGGAGCCTGTCGGCCAGGTTCTGGCCCGAGAAGACGAACAGGGCCAGATCGAGGCGCCGGCCGGCGCCGGCCAGCCGGCTCTCCAGCCAGGCCAGGCCGTGGTTGGGGTCGCTGCGGCGGTGGGGGGAGAAGAGCACCTCCACCGGCGTGCCGGCCACATCGACCACCTGGGCGCCGCCGCCCTGCTTGGCGATGCCGAAGCGGCTGTCGGGCCGGCCGCCGGGGCCATCGCCCCAGAGCCGGGCGAATTCGGCGGCGAACACCCCCGCCAGGGCGGGGCTGTCGAAGCGCAGCAGGTGGTTGACGTTGCCGCGGGTGCTGGGTGCCCCCGCATCGCCGTGGATGCAGGAAGGGCTGAAGTTGGCCGAGCCGGTCACCACCACCCGGCCGTCGACCACGAGGAACTTGTGGTGCATCAGGCCGCTGCCGCGGCTGCCGTCGGCGGTGTCATCGAGCAGGGGCACCCCCGCCCGCTGCAGCACGGCGACGGCATCCCCCTGGCCGAGGGCGGCCAGCTGCTGCTGGCGATGGCGCTGGTGGGGCGGCAGATCAACGGGATGCTGCTGGCTCCAGGGGGTGCTGTAGAGGTTCTCCAGCACCACCCGCACCCGCACGCCGCGGCGGTGCCGTTCCGCCAGGGCTTCGGCCACCGCCGGCAGGGAGAGCTCCTGCACCGCCACCAGGATCTCCAGGCGGGCCTCGCGGATGCTCTCCAGCAGCAGGGCCTCGAGGTCATCCCCCTGGCGCCACTGGCCGCTGACCGGGCTGCGGTAGCGGCCGTCGCCGCGGTGGTTGAAGGCCACCCGGATGCCCGGCGGCAGGGGCAGGGCCCGGGCGCCGCCGCCGCTCAGGGCAGCCGGCGCGGGGCCGCAGCCCCCGAGCAGGCCGGCCATGGCCAGGGCGAGAAGGGGCCGGGGAAGGAGCGCGAGAGGGTCCACGGGATGGAGGGGGCGGCGGGTTCCGCTCCTTCAGCCTTCCCGGCGGGGGACAGGGCCATCCAGATGGAGAAAATCCTGCTGGTGCCTCGCTCCGGGTGTGCCCAATGCGCGGCGCGGACCCAGCGGGCCTTCCGGGCCTCAGTGGTGGCCGGGCATCTCCGAGGTGCGCAGCATCACGGCGAACCAGAGGCTGCCGATCACCACCGCGGCGATCACACCGGCGGAGATGCTGACCCGCAGCATCAGGATCGGCACCACCAGCGGGAACAGGATCGAGCCGGCCAGGGGGGTGAAGGCCACGACCGCCTTGAGCAGGCCGCGGTTGGAGCCGGTGGCGGTGTTCTCCATCAGAACCACTCGGCGACGGCCTGGCTGGCGGGGTTGCTGTTGTCTTCCGGCGTGGAGCGCCGGAACTCCATGGTGATGCTGCGCTTCTGCTCGCCATCGGCCGCCAGGGCCTCGATCGGGTAGAGCTGCTGGCCGTCGCGGAAGGGCACCTGGACCCGGAAGGTGCCGTCGGCCGACAGGGGCACTTCCTCACCGCCGATGCTGAGGCGGGCGGCCGGATCGGTGGCGCCATAAACGATCAGCTCGGCATCAGCCACCAGCCAGAAAGAGCGCTGGCGGGGGGCCACCCCACCGATGCCCGAGGCGCTGCGGCCGGAGGCCCAGGGGCCGGCGCCGGAGGC
>CALRKA020000019.1:0-49250 GCA_943367815.1 Tabrizicola sp. YIM 78059
AAGCAGATGGTGGCGGCCAGCAGGGTGGGGATCATCAGCACACCGAACCAACCGACGTAGAGACGGTTGTTGGTGGAGGTGACCCACTCACAGAACTGGTTCCACACCGAAGCGCCGGAGCGCTGCTGGAGAGTGGCGGTCATGAGTGCGTGGAAGGGTTGCACCGAGAGCTGGCGCTGAAGCGCCGGATCGGTGGAAGGAGGTAGAGGCGGAATCCCACCTGGACAGCACTGTAACAGTGTGTTGCGGAGTGTGAGGGCCGCCTTCATGAAGAAAAGCTTTGCTTCGGGGCGGGCCCCCTCCCCCGGCGGCCTCCCCTGGTCCCCTCCCCGGCCCGCCGCCCCCGGTACGGCCGCCGCCCACCGGCGGCCCGGGCGCGCTTGTTAGCGTCCGGACACCCCCTCGAGCCGCGTCAGCCGTGAGCGATCAACGGGTGCTGCTCGTGCGGCTGCCCTGCAATCCGATCTTCCCGATCGGCCCGATCTACCTGGCCGATCACCTGCACAAGTGCTTTCCAGGCCTGCCCCAGCGGATCCTGGATCTGGCCGCGGTGCCCCTGCTCGATGTGCAGCGCGTGCTTCTGGAGGTGGTCGACCAGTTCCGACCCACCCTGCTGGTGTTCTCCTGGCGGGACATCCAGATCTATGCCCCGGTCGATGGCCGGGGCGGCAATCCGCTGCAGAACTCCTTCGAGGTCTTCTATTCCGCCAATCCCCTCAAGCGCCTGCGGGGGGCGATCGGCGGGCTGCGGCTGATGGGCTCCTATTACGGCGAACTGTGGCGCAACCTGCGGCTGGTGCGCCGGGGCCTGCGGCGCGCCCGCCGTCACAACCCCGGGGCCCGGGTGGTGATCGGCGGCGGCGCGGTCAGCGTCTTCTATGAGCAGCTGGGCCGTGGCCTGCCCACGGGCTCCGTGGTGTCGGTGGGGGAGGGGGAAGGGCTGCTGGAGAAGCTGATCCGTGGCCACTCGCTCGCAGGGGAGCGCTGCTACGTGGTGGGCGAGGCACCCCGTCCGGGCCTGATCCACGAGCAGCCGGCGGGCCTCGAGAAGACCGCCTGCGACTACGCCTACATCGAATCGATCTGGCCCCAGCTGAACTGGTACCTCGACGGCGGCGACTTCTACGTCGGGGTCCAGACCAAGCGCGGCTGTCCCCACAACTGCTGCTACTGCGTCTACACCGTGGTGGAGGGCAAGGCCGTGCGCGTCAACCCCATCGCCGAGGTGGTGCGGGAGATGCGCCAGCTCTACGACCGTGGCGTGCGTGGCTTCTGGTTCACCGATGCCCAGTTCATCCCGGCCCGGCGCTACATCGACGACGCCAAGGAGCTGCTGCGGGCCATTCAGACGGAGGGCCTCACGGACATCCGCTGGGCGGCCTACATCCGCGCCGACAATCTCGACGCCGAGCTGGCCGAGCTGATGGTGGCGACGGGGATGAGCTACTTCGAGATCGGCATCACCTCGGGCTCCCAGGAACTCGTGCGCAAGATGCGCATGGGCTACAACCTGCGCACGGTGCTGGAGAACTGCCGGATGCTGGCGGGGGCCGGCTTCCGTGAGCACGTCTCCGTGAACTACTCGTTCAACGTGATCGATGAGCGGCCGGAGACCATCCGCCAGACCATCGCCTATCACCGCGAACTGGAGAGCATCTTCGGCGCCAGGTCGGTGGAGCCGGCGATCTTCTTCATCGGCCTCCAGCCCCATACCCACCTGGAGCAGTACGCCTTCGACAA
Source organism: Tabrizicola sp. YIM 78059 (assembly GCA_943367815.1). Lineage (GTDB taxonomy): Bacteria > Cyanobacteriota > Cyanobacteriia > PCC-6307 > Cyanobiaceae > Cyanobium. The sequence goes on from CALRKA020000019.1 coordinate 1,741, forward strand.
GGGGATGCTCAAGCCGGGCTACGACCCCATGAGCCTGATGCCCTGGACGGCCCGCAAGCTGCTGTGGAACCCGGAACCGATGGGTCGGGTGTTCGGCCGGATCTGCCTGGAGGCCTTCGAGCGCAACCCGGCCGACTTCGGCCGCACCGTGATGGACCTGCTGGAGAGGGAGTACGGCGTGGCTCCCCTGGATCAGGCGTTGCGGGCGCCGGTGGAGGGGCGCCGGGCCCTGGCCACGGCGACGCTCTGAACGGCGAGCGGCCCGAAGCGTGTCACGGTTGCCGCAAAAGTGCTGTTAGTGAATTTTAAGGTATTTAAGGTAAAGTGACCTGTCTAGCGGCTCTGCCGCGGTCGCAGGCGCCTGCCCTGCAGGCCTCTACCTCCCAAGGCTCCCCAAGCGCTTCCCCAGCATGGCCACCATCATCAACCCGTCCGGAAGTCCCACGCTCCGTGATGCGATCAATGCGGCGGCGGCGGGGGACACCATCCTTCTGGCGGATGGCACCTACGCCTCCGTCCGCTCGCTGGCCAAGCAGACCTCCGTCCTTGGGGTTGTCCCTGCCTCCGGCTACGCCGTGATCGGCACCTCCGAGGCGGGCACCATCGTCAGGGACACCCGCATCTTTCAGAGAAACACGGATGGCCCCAACGGGCCCGGCACGGTCGCGAACCTGACCCTGGACTACACCGCCGGTGGCCTTGCCGATGGCAACGCCCTGCTGCGGGCCACCTCCGGCGCGTTCGAGGTGCGGGATGTCACCTTCCGAGGCACCCACACCGGCTGGAACGGCAACGGCAACCTCTACATGTCGTTGACATCGTTTTTGGCCACCTCGCCGATCACGACGGATCTGACCCTGGACGATGTCACGGTCACGATCAAGGGGCAGGTCGGGTTCAACCCCTTGACCGGGGCTGGAGGTTCCGCCTTCCTTCATAGCTGGAACAACAGCGGCAGCCTTCTCATCCGCGACAGCCTCTTCGATGAAGCCGGCTTCCTGAGCAGCTTCAACATCCTCAACTTCACCGGTTCTGTTGCCGTCGGTTCTGTTCAGATCTCCGGCAATACCTTCACCCGCTCAGAGAACCAGACCGTGGTCCGCCCCACGGGCAATATCCTTGCCAATGTGGCAGCGACGCTGAGCGGAAACACCTTCGAGAATGGCTCCTATCTTGATCTCTATGACGTCAGTAAGCCCATCACGCTGACATCGAACACGTTTTCGACCATCGCCGATGGCTTCGGCCTGCGCATCAATGGCCCCACCGTCGGGGAGCTGCCTGTCCTGAGCGGCATCAATGTCTTCAGCGGCCCGGGCCTGGCCCTCAAATACGTTGACCCCGGCAATAACAAGTCCATCAGTCTCACGGGCACCAGCACCGTCAACGGCAACTCCTTCACCAAGCTCACGGCCGGTGGGCAGGGCAACGACACCCTCACCCTTGCCGCCGGCTTCACCGACTGGGTGAGCGGTGATGATGGCAATGATTCCATTTCCACCGGTGACCTGGCCGACGTGCTGCTCGGCGGCGCCGGGAACGACACCCTGACCGGCGGCACCGGTAACGACACTGTCCGCGGTGGGGCCGGTAATGACACCATCAATTACACCGTCGATTCCCATGGTGTCGACTCGGTGGATGGGGGTGCCGACACCGATACCCTGGTGCTCACCTCTGGTGCAGGTGATCAAATTCTCAATGTCACCTTCAACGGATCCTCGATCACCGCCTTCGAGGGCGGAACACTGACCAACGTGGAGTCGGTGACGGCCAACCTTGGGGCCGGCGCTGGAGATGTGCTGCTGTACGAATCCACGCCTGGCGGAGTCACCGTCAATCTGGCACTTGGCACGGCCAGTGGCTTCACCTCGATCGTAGGAATCGAAAACGTGCGCTCCAATGGTGGGGCTGACGTCCTGACCGGCGACACCAACAGCAACAGGCTGAACGGTCAAGGAAATAACGACACCATCGATGGTGGCGGTGGCAACGACATCCTGACCGGTGGCCTGGGGGTGGATCTCCTGACCGGCGGCACCGGCAATGACACATTCCTCTACCTCCTCAGCGCTGATTCCGGTACAACGGCGGCGACCCGTGACACCATCACAGATTTTGAGGGAGCTGGAATTGCCGGCGGAGACCTGATCGATGTCAATGCCATTGACGCGAACACCGGTGCGGGTGGCAACCAGAACTTCACCTTCATCGGCAATGCAGCGTTCACCGCTGTGGGCCAGTTGCGTTTCTTCCAGGACGGCACCAACACCTTCGTCGAGGGAAACACCACAGGAGCGACTGGAGCGGAATTCACCATTCAGGTGAACGGCTTGCAAACCTTCATCGCCTCCGACTTCTTCCTGTAGGTCCCCGTCGTCAGAGGTTGGTGTCGCCCATCGCGTTCTCTCGACAACGCTGCGTCCGCCAGCGCCGCAGCACCAGCAGACCCCCCAGGCCGATCCACCCCACCAGACCCCCGATCGGGTTGGGTTGGCTGCCGCCCGGGCCGGCCAGCCACGGGGGGGCGCCGGGCAGCAGCTCCAGCAGGCCCGCCTGCAGGGCGAACCAGCCCCCCACCAGTCCGCCGTGCAGGCCGACCGCCCCCCAGAGCACGCCACCATCGTCCCTGCGCAGCAGGGCCAGATTCAGGCCCAGCAGCAGCAGCCCCCCCAGCAGGCCCACCGCCCCCGGCCAGCCGGCCTGGCTCCAGGGGTGGACGAGGGCGAAGACGGCCGCCTGCAGCAGCAGCGCCCCCCTGGGGGCCATCTGGCGTTGCAGTTCACCCCACAGCCAGCCCCGGAACACCAGTTCCTCGGCGAAGCCCACCCCCACCACCAGGGCCAGGGCGTTGAGAACCTCTCCCCCGTCCAGGCCGGCCGGCCCGATCCAGCGGGAGCTTCCCGAGGCCAGCAGGGCCACCACCACAAGGGCGAGCAGGCCCAGGGCCCGCAGCAGCCCCCGCCCGAACGCCCCCAGCACCGCGGGCAGCGGGGCCAGCACCCCAAGGGCGCGCCATGGATGGGATTCCCCCCAGGCCCGGCGCAGGCGCAGCGGCAGGGTCAGCAGCAGCAGCACCAGGGACAGCACCGCTCCGGCCAGATCCACCTGATCGGGCCTCAGGCCCGGAGCGAGGCCGCCCAGGGGGCGCACCAGCAGCCAGCCGAGGCCATAGAGCAGCGGCACGTAGAGCAGGGTGCCGCTCCAGTGCAGGCGCGGGAAGGCTTCGGGTTCCGGCGGCGGTCCTGCGGGCTGGCGAGCCACTCAGCTCTCCGGCTCGATCGTGCTGGTGAGGCCCTTGGCCTTGAGGGTTTCGCAGTAGAACTCCGCCGGCTCCAGATCGCAGACGATCACCAGTCCCACCCCCGTGTTGTGGGCCTCCAGCATCACGGCGATGGCATCCTGCTCACTCAGGGAGGGCACCACCTGACGCAGGGTGTTCACCACGTACTCCATGCTGTTCACGGGGTCGTTGTGAAGCAGCACCTTGTAGCGGGGTGAGGTCTTGCGCACCCGCTCCGGCGCCTTCTCGATCACGGCGGCCCCGCCCGGCGAACGGGAGGGGGTTTCGGTGGCCGACGGGGTGGTGGAGCTGGGGGCGAAGGGCGGGATGGTCATGGGCATGGCCGCTCCGGTCCTGACAGTGGCCAACTCTAAAGAGCCCGGATCCGGCGCATCGCCTCGTCCACGTTGGCGCGGGAGTTGAAGGCGGAGAGGCGGAAATAGCCCTCGCCCGCCGCGCCGAAGCCGCTGCCGGGCGTGCCCACCACATGGGCCTGGCCCAGCAGGTGGTCGAAGAAGCCCCAGGAATCCAGCCCGTCGGGGGTCTTGATCCACACGTAGGGGGCCTGCTGGCCCCCGTACACCTGCAGACCGGCGGCCTCCAGTTCACGGCGGATGATGGCCGCGTTCTCCATGTAGAAGCGGATCAGGGCCCGCACCTGCTCCTGGCCTTCCGGCGAGTACACGGCTTCGGCGCCCCGCTGCACGATGTAGCTCACCCCGTTGAACTTGGTGCTCTGGCGCCGGTTCCAGAGGCCCCACAGTTCCACCGGCTCGCCGGCGGCCGTGGTGCCGCTGAGTCCCCGGGGGACCACGGTGAAGGCGCAGCGGGTGCCGGTGAAGCCGGCGTTCTTGGAGAAGGAGCGGAACTCGATCGCGCAGCGCCGTGCCCCCTCGATCTCGTAGATGGAGTGGGGCAGCTCCGGATCGGAGATGAACGCCTCGTAGGCGGCGTCGAAGAGGATCAGGGCGTCGTTGGCCAGGGCATAGTCCACCCACTGCTTCAGCTGGTCCCGGGTGGCGACCGCGCCGGTGGGGTTGTTGGGGAAGCAGAGGTAGATGAGGTCGACCGGCTGCTCCGGCAGGGGGGCCACGAAGCCGTTGGCCGCCGTGATCGGCAGGTAGGTGAGGCCCCCGTAGCGGCCGCCTCCGTCGGCGTCGCCGGTGCGGCCCGCCATCACGTTGCTGTCGACATACACCGGATAGACCGGATCGGTGACGGCGATGCGGTTGCCGGCCCCGAGGATGTCGAGGATGTTGCTGCTGTCGCACTTGGAGCCGTCGGAGACGAAGATCTCCTCGGCGCTCACCTCGCAGCCGCGGGCCTGGAAGTCGTGGCGGGCGATCGCCTCCCGCAGCCAGCCGTAGCCCTGCTCGGGGCCGTAGCCGTGGAAGCCCTCCCTGGTGCCCATGGACTCGATCGCCTGCTGCATCGCCTCCCGGCACGCCGCCGGCAGCGGTTCGGTGACGTCGCCGATGCCCAGCCGGATCACGGCCGCCTCGGGGTGGGCCTCCGTGAACGCCTTGACGCGTCGGGCGATCTCGGGGAACAGGTAGCCCGCCTTGAGCCGGAGGTAGCTGTCGTTGACCTGAACCATGGGTGGGAAGCGGGAGGCGGGGCGGCGGGGCCAGGCGGCATCTTCCTATGGCGCGGGCCGGCCTGCCTACGCTCGGTCGGCAGCCCGCCGGTCGTCGCCGTGCCCTTCGCCGCCACCGCAGCCGCCACGCCCGCCACGCCCGCCGCGACGGCCGACGCCCCCGTCGCCTTCGCTGAGCTGGTCGACGGCGGCATCGCCCGGCCCGCCCGCTACCTCGGCAACGAGCGGGGGGTGGAGCCCCGGGACTGGTCGGCGGCCCGGGTGCGCTGGGCGCTCACCTACCCGGAGGTCTACGAGGTCGGCGCCAGCAACCTCGGCCACGTGCTGCTCTATTCCATCCTTAATGCCGTCCCCGGCCAGCTCTGCGACCGGGCCTACCTGCCGGCGCCCGATCTGGCCGCACGGCTGCGGGAGCGGGGGGCGCCCCTGTTCGCGGTGGAAAGCCACCGGCCCCTGACGGCCTTCGACATCCTCGGTTTCAGCCTCAGCTACGAGCTCGGCGGCACCAACATCCTGGAGATGCTGGACCTGGCGGGCATCCCGATCCGCGCCGCCGACCGGGGCGACCTGCCCCTCGACGACCCGGCGTCGCCGCCGCTGATCTTCGCCGGCGGCCCCACCGCCACGGGCAATCCCGAGCCGTTCGCGCGCTTCTTCGATTTCCTCGCCCTGGGGGATGGGGAGGAGCTGCTGCCCGAGATCGGCCTGGTGGTGGCCGAGGGGCGGGCCGCCGGCCTGGGCCGCCGGGCCCTGTTGCGGGACCTGGCCGAGGTGCCCGGGGTCTATGTGCCCTCCCTGTACGCCCCCGGGCCCGACGGGGTGAGCCTGCTGCCGCTGGAGCCGGGCCTGGCGCCCCGGATCCAGCGGCGCACCGCCACCCCCATGCCCCACTACGCCATGGGCCTGGTGCCCCACATCGAGACGGTCCACGACCGGCTCACGGTGGAGATCCGCCGCGGCTGCACCCGCGGCTGCCGCTTCTGCCAGCCGGGGATGCTGACCCGCCCGGCCCGGGACGTGGAACCCGAGGCGGTCATCGAGGCGGTGGAGGAGGGCATGCTCCGCACCGGCTACAGCGACTTCTCCCTGCTGTCGCTCAGCTGCAGCGATTACCTGTCCCTGCCGGCGGTGGGGGTGGAGCTGCGCAACCGGCTGGCGGAGCACAACGTCAGCCTCACCCTGCCCAGCCAGCGGGTCGACCGCTTCGACACCTCCATCGCCCACATCCTCGGCGGCACCCGCCGGGCCGGGCTCACCTTCGCCCCCGAGGCCGGCACCCAGCGCCTGCGGGACATCGTCAACAAGGGACTCACGGATGCGGAACTGCTGCGGGGCATCCGCACCGCCATGGAGAACGGCTACAACCGCGTGAAGCTCTATTTCATGATCGGCCTGCCGGGGGAGACCGACGCCGACGTGCTCGGGATCGTCGACACCTGCCGGGCGCTGCAGCAGCAGTGCCGTGACCTGGGCCGGCTGCAGCTCAACCTCACGATCAGCAATTTCACCCCCAAGCCCCACACGCCGTTCCAGTGGCACAGCGTGTCGACGGCGGAGTTCCGGCGCCGGCAGCAGTTGCTGCGCGACGCCCTGCGGCCCCTGCGGGGCATCAAGACCAATTACACCGATGTGCGCCTGTCGGCGGTGGAGGACTTCGTGGGTCGCGGCGACCGGCGCCTGGCGCCGGTGATCGAGGCGGCCTGGCGCGCCGGCGCGGGGCTGGATGCCTGGTTCGAATCCGCCGATCGCAGCCATGCCGCCTGGACCGGCGCCATCGAGGCCGCCGGTCTGGGGGGCTCCTACCGCGCCCTGGAGATGGGCGGCTGGAGTGCGGCGGAGGCCTTCGCCGCCGGCGACCTGGAGGCCTTCTGCCGCCAGCCCCTGCCCTGGGACCACATCGATTCCGGGGTCGACAAGGCCTGGCTGGCGGAGGACCTCGGCCGCGCCCTGGCCGCCGCGGTGGTGCCGGACTGCTCCTTCGAGGGCTGCAGCAGCTGCGGGGTCTGCGGTCCGGAGCTGGGGCACAACGTGGTGATCCCGCCGCCCCCCGTGCCGCCGGCGCTGCCGCCGCGGGCGCCGGCCAGCGAGCGGGTCTGCCGGCTGCGCTTCGCCTTCGCCAAGACCGGCTCCCTGGCCCTGATCAGCCATCTCGACACCCTGAGGCTGATGGAGCGGGCCCTGCGCCGCAGCGGCCTGCCGGTGAGCTTCACGGGCGGCTTCCATCCCCTGCCGCGGCTGCAGGTGGCGCTCCCTTTGCCCCTGGGGGTGGAGGGTCTCCATGAGTGGCTCGACCTGGACTTCGCCGCCCCGGTCGACCCGGAGACGGCCCGCCGGCGCCTGCAGGTGGAGCTGAGCGCCGAGCTGACGCTGCTTTCGGCCGTGGCCGTGCCCCTGGCGACCCCCGGCCTGGCCCAGCAGATCCGCTCCGCCGAGTGGCGGTTCACCCTGCGGCCCGCCCCCGATCAGGCGGCCCCCGATCCGGCGGCACCGTCTCCGGCTTCGCTGACGCCGGAGCGCTGGGCGGCGGCGGTCGCGGCGCTGCTGGAGGCCACCAGCCTGCCCTGGCAGGACCAGGACAAGAAGGGGCGCCCAAGGGAGCGGGAGTGTCGCCCCTACCTGCTCGACCTCCGCCCGGTGCCCCCCGAAGGCCCGTTCGGGGCGGACATGGTGCTGGATCTGGAGGCCGCCGTGGATCCCCAGGGCCGCAGCCTGCGGCCGGACCATCTGCGCCAATGGCTGAGCACCGGCCTCGGCCAGCCGCTGGTGCTCGGTCCGGTCCAGCGCCGTTGCCTCCGGCTGGACGCATGCTAAGTTCGCCCTAGACAGAGACAGGAATAGCGGGGCTCCCTCCCTTCTTCCTCCTCTGCCCAGACGCTTCTGCATCAGGGACGCTTTCTAGAAGCTCCTCGGCGAAAGCGCTATCACAGTCACAATTGCTTGGTTCGGTCTTCGTTGCTTTGCATCGGGAAGGAACGTCATTCCTTCCGTCACGCTGCCGGCCCGACGACATCCCTGCTCCCCTCCGGGCCCCATGGCTTCTGGGGGCCAGACCAGGCAACCTGCCGATTCCCTTGTTTCCGGGGTCCGGCCTGATTCTCTCCAGTGGCTGAGCGACCGCCACGGTCGCCGCCCGATTCCTTCCCCCACCTGCCCCCCGGCAGGGCTCCACTGAGCCCACCATCTCTTCCATGCCCCAGCAGATCGTCATCGCTGAGCAGTTGCGGATCGCCGCAGTGCTCAACGACGAACGCGTCGATGAACTGATCGTCGCCCAGGGTCGTTATCAGATCGGTGACGTCTACCTCGGAACCGTCGAGAACGTGTTGCCCGGGATCGATGCCGCCTTCGTCAACATCGGTGAAAGCGAAAAGAACGGCTTCATCCACATCACTGATCTGGGTCCCCTGCGCCTGAAGAAGGGGGGCGCCGGCATCACCGAGCTGCTCGAGCCCCGCCAGAAGGTGCTCGTCCAGGTGATGAAGGAGCCCACGGGCACCAAGGGGCCGCGCCTCACCGGCAACCTCTCCCTGCCGGGACGTTTCCTGGTGCTCCAGCCCCACGGCCAGGGGGTCAGCATCTCCCGGCGCATCAACGGCGAGAACGAGCGCAACCGGCTGCGGGCCCTCGGCGTGCTGATCAAGCCCCCCGGGGCCGGCCTGCTGATCCGCACCGAGGCCGAGGACGTCAGCGAGGAGATGCTGATCGACGACCTCGAGGCCCTGCTGCGCCAGTGGGAATCGATCCAGCAGGCGGCCGAGACGGCCTCGCCGCCGGTGCTCCTCAACCGCGATGAGGACTTCATCCATCGGGTGCTGCGCGACCTCTACAGCCCGGACGTGCTGCGGGTGGTGGTCGACAGCCCCGATGCGGTGGCCCGCGTCAACGCGTTCCTCGGCGCCGACCAGGCCAACCTCCTGGTGGAGCACCACGGCGAACCCACCGAGATCCTTGAGCACTACCGGGTCAACGCCGCCATCCGCGATGCCCTCAAGCCCCGGGTGGATCTCCCCTCCGGCGGCTACGTGATCATCGAGCCCACCGAGGCGCTCACGGTGATCGACGTCAACTCCGGCTCGTTCACCCGCTCGGCCAACGCCCGCGAGACGGTGCTGTGGACCAACTGCGAGGCGGCGGTGGAGATCGCCCGCCAGCTCAAGCTGCGCAACATCGGCGGCGTCGTGATCATCGACTTCATCGACATGGAGTCCCGGCGCGACCAGCTGCAGCTGCTGGAGCACTTCACCCAGGCCTCCCGGGACGACACGGCCCGCCCCCAGATCGCCCAGCTCACCGAGCTCGGTCTGGTGGAGCTGACCCGCAAACGCCAGGGCCAGAACATCTACGAACTGTTCGGCCGGGCCTGCCCCAGCTGTGGCGGCCTCGGCCACGTCGCCGTGCTGCCCGGTAAGGACACCCTCCAGCCCCTGGCGACGGTCTCCGGCCTGGTGCGCTCGGCGGCCTCGGCCCGGGCCGAAGTGGCCAGCCCCTCCACCGGCGCCGGCGAGTCCGGCGGCGGCGGCCGGCGGCGCCGTGGCGGCCGCGGTGGCCGCGGCTCCGACGGGGCCGAGACCCCCTCCCTGGGCGGCTACGGCGAGGGAGGCGGCAACGGCAGCGCCGTCGTCCTGCCGGCGGCCCAGGAGAGCCCCGTCAGCGACGCCCCGCAGCGCCGCCAGGAGCCCGAGGTGCTGGCCGTGCCGATGGATCCCGAACAGGAGCTGGTCTATGGCTGGATGGGGCTGAGTCCAGCGTTGCTGCTGGATCCGCTCCCCACCGGCGACAGCCTGATGGTGCGCGTGGTGCGCCCGGACGCCGACCCCGAGGCCGTCCTCGAGGAAGCCCGTCAGCAGCTGGCCGCTAGCGGCTCCCGTCGCCGGCGGCGCGGCCGCAACGGTGAGGGCCGCAACGGCTTGGCCGACACCAACGGCATGGTTGATGCCAACGGCATGGCCGACGCGCCAGAAGCTGCCGACTCCCCCGTTGTCTCCAGGGCCTTCCCATCCCCGGAGCCTGAGGCGATCCCCATCCTGGAGATCACCCCGGCCCCATTCGAGCCCCTGCCCACCCCCGTCCAGTTCGAACCGGTCTCCGTCGCGGTACCCAGCCGCCGCTCCGCCGGCCGATCCACGCCGGTGGCCGCGCCGGTCTCGGTGGCGACCGCGGATCCGGTCCCGGTGGTGGCCACCGCCGCGGCTCCCGATGCCGATGCCGCTGCCGCTGCCGCGGATGCGGGTGAACCCCGGCGCCGCCGCCGCCGCTCCTCCGCCGCTGGCTGAACGCCGCCCCGGCCGCGACGCCCTCGGGCGCCCCGGCCCCGAGGTCCTCGGGCACCCCGACGCAGACGTCTGGGGGGGACTCGACCCCGGTGACTGTGCCGGGGTGGATGAAGTCGGTCGGGGCAGCCTGTTCGGTCCGGTGTTCGCGGCGGCAGTGGTGCTGCCGGCCACGGCCCTGGCGACCCTGGCGGCGGCGGGCCTGAACGACAGCAAAAGGCTCACCGCCCGGCGCCGCGAGGCCCTGGTTCCCCTGCTGCGCCACCACGCCCTGGCCTGGGCCCTGGGGCAGGCCAGCGCCGGCGAGATCGATCGCTGGGGGGTGCGTCAGGCCACCGAATGGGCGATGCTCCGGGCCCTGCAACGGCTGGCCCGCCCCCCCCGGCTGCTGCTGGTGGACGGGGTCCTGCCCCTGAGGGGCTGGCCCGGCCCCCAGTCCACCCTGGTGGGCGGAGACGGCCGCTGCGCCGCCATCGCCGCCGCCAGCGTGCTCGCCAAGCAGGAGCGGGACGGCCTGCTGCGGCGCCTGGCGCTGCGCCACCCCGGCTACGGCCTGGAGCGCCACGCCGGCTACGGCACCCTTCAGCACCGGGAGGCGATCCAGCGGCTGGGACCCACGCCCCTGCACCGCCGCAGCTTTCTCAGGTCGATCGACACCAGTGCTGGAAATCGCCCAGCAGCTGCTGACTCACCCGGGTCCTGATGCCCAGCAGGATGCCGCCCAGCACTGACCGGCCCGTGGCCTCCAGCACCTTGGGCGGGATCAGCTTCAGCAGGGTGGGGCGGCTCACGGTCACCGAGAGGCTGGCCTCACCGGTCAGGCCGCCGTCGGCCGCGGCGAGCCAGGAGCAGAGCCCGAGGCGGAAGTCCTCCACCAGTCCGAGCCCTTCGAGCTGGCAGTCGAGGGCCTCCAGCTCCAGCCGCCCATGGCGACGCACCACCTGCAGCTCCACCACCGGCTGGATCTTCAGCTGGAACACCCGCACCTGGCTCACGGTGTAGCGGTAGCGGCCGGGGCCGAGGGCTTCGAGCTGGGTGGGGTCGAGCAGGGCCTGCACCACCCGCTGCTCATCGTCGAGGTAGGCGGGCAGGCGATCCGCCTCGCTGGCCACCGGAAGGTCGAGTTGCTGACTGGCGCTGAAGGCCAGGGACATGGCCTGCGGGCCGGCAGGCCATGATCCTACCGATCACCCCAGAGCGTCCCACCGCCATGCGTCTTGCCTTTCTCGGTCCCGTCGGCACCTACGGTGAGCAGGCGGCGCAGCGACTGGCGGCCCTCGAGGGCCTCGAGGCGGTGGACTTCGTGCCCCAGCAGGGCATCCGCGCCGTGATCCGGGCCCTGGCCGACGGCGACTGTGATCTGGCGGTGGTGCCGGTGGAGAACTCCGTCGAGGGGGGCGTCACCAGCTGCCTCGATGCCCTCTGGGAGCACCCTGACCTGGCGGTGGCCCGGGCCCTGGTGCTGCCCATCCGCCACGCCCTGGTGGGCAGCGGCCCCCTCGACGCCATCAGCGAGGTGCTTTCCCACCCCCAGGCCCTGGCCCAGTGCAGCCTGTGGCTGGGGGAACATCTGCCCCAGGCCCTGCAGCTGCCCACCAGCTCCACCGCCGAAGCGGCCCGGCTGGTGCGGGGCAGCCGCTTCCGGGGCGCCATCGCCTCGCTGGAGGCGGCCGCCGAGCATGGCCTGGAGGTGCTGGCCCACCCCATCAACGATGTGCCGGGCAACTGCACCCGCTTCCTGCTGCTGCGTCGCGGCGAGCGCTCCCACCAGGGCCCCTACGCCAGCCTGGCGTTCTCGCTCCATTCCAACCAGCCCGGTGCCCTGCTGGAGTCCCTGGGCTGCTTCGCCCGCCAGGGGCTCAACATGAGCCGGATCGAATCCCGTCCCTCCAAGCGGGAGATGGGCGAATACATCTTCTTCGTCGATCTCGAGCTTCCCGACGGCGCCGCTCCGCTGGACGGGGCGATCGCCGACCTCACCCCCCTCTGCGAGCACCTGGCCCTGTTCGGGGCCTATCCCCTGACCAACCTCGCCGCCGAGGAGAAGGACGGCTGAGTCAGCCGGCCCCAGAGCGGCCAACGGCCCCGGCCCCGGACACCGGACCGCGGAAGACACCGAACTGCATCAGACCGTTGCGGAAGGCCCAGTCCATCAGCAGCAGCGTCGGCGTCTCCCGCAGCCCCTGGAGCACGGCCCGGGGGCCCAGCCCCAGCACCGCTCCGGGGCGGCGCACGCCTTCGAGGATCGAATCCACCCAGGAGGGCAGGGTGGCGACCGTCCAGTCAGCGGTGCTGATCGGCAGGCCCCGGTTCCAGGGGCTGGTTTCCAGATTCCGCTTCAGGGAGGGGATGCTGGCGAACTCCGGGTGCGCCCACTGGTCGAGTAGCTGGCGCATCACCCAGCGCTCCAGCCGGTTCATGGGGGCGACGCCCGGGTCGCGGCGGTTCCAGTCGGCCACCGCCAGAGCGCCACCCGGTTTGAGCACGCGCAGCATCTCATCGGCGTAGCGCTGCTTGTCGGGCATGTGGGGGCCGGCCTCGACGCTCCAGACCGCATCGAAGCCCGTGTCGGGGCCTCCTTCAGGGCCTCCGTCCGGCAGCTCCAGGGCCAGGGCATCCATCACGGCGAAGCGGCAGTTCGGCAGGTCGGCCGGTGTGAGCTCCCGGGCCCGGGCGATCTGGGCCGGGCTGATGCTGATGCCCAGCACCTCGAAGCCGTAGTCGCGGGCCAGGATGCGGGCGCTGCCGCCGATGCCGCAGCCCACGTCCAGCACCCGGCTGCCGGGGGGCAGACGGTCGAGGCCGCTCCAGCGCGCCAGCTCGTGGACGAAGGCGGCCTTGGCGGCGCGGAAATCCCGGGTCCCCGGAGGATCGCCGTAGTGGCCCAGGTGGACGTGCTCGCCCCAGAGCCGCTCCAGCAGACGGTCGTCCGTCCAGCGGTCGTAGGCGGCGGCCACGCTGGCCGGCGACAGGTAGGCCCTGGAGCGGCGCTGCCACAGCAGGGCAGCCAGGACCGCCGCCAGGGCGCCCCCCGTGAGGAGGAGGGGCAGCAGAGCGCCGCCCGGCGGAAGAAGGCTCGGCATGGCTCAGGTCTCGCTGCTGCCGTCGCCGAGGGTGGAGAAGGTGTCCTTGAGGACCGTGCGGGCCGCCAGCTGGCGCCGGGTCTGGTCGAGCAGTTCGAATTCCTGGCGCAGGCGTTCACCGGTGTCGGTGATCTCGAGCAGGGCCTGCTGGTGATCGGCCACCGGCCCGCCGAGATGGGCACCGATCCAGAAGGAGAGCTCCCGCGGCAGATCGGGCAGATCGGCGGGCAGTGAGGAAGGCTTGCCGATCAGCTTGCCGGTGAGATCGACCACGTCGCGCAGGGCCCGGGTCACGTCGCTGGTGAGGGTCTCGAGCTCCTCGTGGCTTTCGCTCACCGTGTCCTCGATCCAGCTGACCATGCCGACCCGGAACGGGGTGTCGCGCACGATGTCGAGCACCCGGAAGCGCTGCTGGCCCATGGTGACGATGTTGCTGCGGTCGTCGTCCTGCACCTGGCAGTGCAGGATCTCGGCACAGCAGCCCACCTCCGCCATCTTCTTGCTCTGGGGATCCCAGCGCACCACCCCGAAGCGCCTGTCCTCCGACATCGCCGTGCGCAGCATCATGCGGTAGCGCGGCTCGAAGATGTGGAGCGGCAGCACTTCCTGGGGGAAGAGCACCACATCGGGGAGGGGGAACAGGGGCAGCTCCCTGACGGCCAGATCAGTCACGCGAGCAGGATGCCGCTGGCGGCAGGGGGGAAGGGGCGATCGGAGGTCGGCAGCGAAAGGATCAACCAGGGCAACTCGGGATGTGTCGCGATCCTAGAGAGAGCGACCAGTCCGGCGAAGTCCCGTTGACCCCATCGGCATCAGAGCTTGACCTCGATGTCCACACCGCTCGGCAGGTCCAGCTTCATCAGGGCGTCGATGGTCTTGGAGCTGGGGCTGTAGATATCGATGATGCGGCGGTGGGTGCGGGTCTCGAAGTGCTCACGGGAATCCTTGTCGACGTGAGGCGAGCGCAGCACGCAGTAGATCTTGCGCTTGGTGGGCAGGGGGATGGGACCGATGGCCGTGGCAGCGGTGTGATCGGCGGTTTCGATGATTTTTTCGCAGGACAGATCCAGCATGCGGCGATCGAAGGCCTTCAGGCGGATGCGGATCTTCTGCTGGGGGATGGAGGCGGTCATCGGAAGGGAAACGCGGGCGAAGGGCGGCGGTAGGCCGTGGAAACGGGTTGTCGAGGTGCGGAGGGAACCGACGGTTCCGGAAGGGGGAGCCCCACCGTGGTGAGGCTCCCCCGAAAAGGCTAGATCAGCCTCACAGAACGATCTTGGACACCACGCCGGCACCGATGGTGCGGCCGCCTTCGCGGATGGCGAAGCGCATGCCCTGCTCGATGGCGACCGGGCAGATCAGCTCGGCGCTCATCTTGATGCGGTCGCCGGGCATCACCATCTCCACGTTGGTGCCGTCATCGGCGGTGAAGGCGGTGATCTGGCCAGTCACGTCGGTGGTCCGGATGTAGAACTGCGGGCGATAGCCGGCGAAGAAGGGGGTGTGACGGCCGCCTTCCTCCTTCTTGAGCACGTAGACCTCACCCTCGAACTTGGTGTGGGGCTTGATGGAGTTGGGCTTCACCAGCACCATGCCGCGCTCGATGTCTTCCTTCTGGATGCCGCGCAGCAGCAGGCCGACGTTGTCGCCCGCCATGCCCTCGTCGAGCAGCTTGCGGAACATCTCCACGCCGGTGACGGTGGTTTCCCGGGTGTCGCGGATGCCGACGATCTGGACGGTCTCGCCCACCTTCACCTTGCCGCGCTCGATACGACCGGTGGCGACGGTGCCCCGACCGGTGATCGAGAAGACGTCTTCGACGGCCATCAGGAAGGGCTTGTCGATCTCACGCTCGGGCTCGGGGATGGACTCATCGACCGCATCCATGAGGTCGAGGATCTTGTCGACCCACTCATCCTCACCGCGCACGGCCTTCTTGCCGCCCTGGATGTACTCCAGGGCCTTGAGGGCGGAGCCGGCGATCACGGGGATGTCGTCGCCGGGGAAGTCGTAGCTGCTCAGCAGCTCACGCATCTCCAGTTCGACGAGCTCGAGGATCTCCTCGTCGTCGACCATGTCCTTCTTGTTGAGGAACACCACCAGGGCGGGCACGCCCACCTGCTTGGCCAGCAGGATGTGTTCCTTGGTCTGGGCCATGGGGCCGTCGGTGGCGGCCACCACCAGGATGGCGCCGTCCATCTGGGCGGCACCGGTGATCATGTTCTTGACGTAGTCCGCGTGGCCCGGGCAGTCCACGTGGGCGTAGTGACGGTTTTCGGTCTCGTACTCGACGTGGGCCGTGTTGATCGTGATCCCCCGCTCCTTCTCTTCGGGAGCACCATCGATCTCGTCGTAGGCCTGGGCCTTGGCCATGCCCTGGGACGCCAGCACGTTGGTGATGGCGGCGGTGAGGGTGGTCTTGCCGTGGTCAACGTGACCGATGGTGCCGATGTTGACGTGAGGCTTGTTCCTCTCGAACTTCTCGCGTGCCATGGAAGGAAAGAATCGGGGGGGTGGGTTGGATGGAAAGAAAGATCAGGAATTGCCCTGATTCTTGGAAATGATGGCTTCCGCCACATTGCGAGGAACTTCCTCGTAATGGCTGAACTCCATCGAGAAAATACCCCGACCCTGGGTCATGGATCGGAGCTGGGTGGCATAGCCGAACATTTCGGCCAGAGGCACCTTGGCCTGGACTTTGGACTGACCGTCGTCGACGGACTGCCCTTCGACCTGACCACGGCGGGAGGAAAGGTCGCCGATGACCGAACCGAGGAAATCCTCGGGGACCTCGACCTCAACCTTCATCATCGGCTCAAGCAGTACAGGGTTGCACTTCTTGACGCCGTCCTTGAAGGCCATGGAACCGGCGATCTTGAACGCCATCTCCGAAGAGTCGACGTCGTGATAGGAGCCGTCCACCATGGTGACCTTGACATCGATCATGGGGAAACCGGCAATCACACCGGACTGGCAGGTTTCCTTCATGCCGGCTTCCGCCGGACCGATGTACTCCTTGGGAACGATGCCGCCAACGATCTTGTTGACGAACTCGAACCCTGAGCCCGGCTCGCCGGGCTGCATTTCGATCACCACGTGGCCGTACTGGCCCTTGCCGCCCGTTTGGCGGGCGAACTTGCCCTCACCCTTGGCACTGCCGCGGATGGTTTCCCGGTAGGACACCTGGGGGGCGCCGATGTTGGCCTCTACCTTGAACTCCCGCAGCATGCGGTCGACCAGGATCTCCAGGTGCAGTTCGCCCATGCCGGCGATCACCGTCTGGTTGGTTTCCGGATCGGTGGAGACCCGGAAGGTGGGGTCCTCCTCGGAGAGGGACTGCAGGGCCTTGCCGAGCTTCTCCATGTCGCCCTTGGTCTTGGGCTCCACGGCCACGGAGATCACCGGTTCGGGGATGAACAGGGATTCCAGGATGATCGGATCGGAGTCGACGCACAGGGTGTCGCCCGTGGTGGTGTCCTTGAGGCCGAGCACGGCCCCCAGATCACCGGCTCGCAGTTCGTCCACCTCCTCGCGCTCGTCGGCCTTCAGCAGGATCAGGCGGGAGATGCGCTCCTTCTTGTCCTTGGTGGAGTTGAGCACATAGCTGCCCTTCTGCAGGACCCCGCTGTACATGCGCACGAAGGTGAGCTTGCCGTAGGGGTCGGCCATGACCTTGAAGGCCAGGGCGCTGAAGGGGGCGCTGTCGTCGCAGGGGCGGGTGGCTTCGCTGCCGTCGGCCAGCAGGCCGTGGATCGGGGGCACGTCCACGGGGGCGGGCAGGTAGTCGACCACCGCGTCGAGCACCAGCTGGACGCCCTTGTTCTTGAAGGCGGAGCCGCAGAGGATGGGCACCATGCCGTGCTGGAGCACCCCCAGCCGGATGCCGCGCATCAGCTGCTCCTGGGTCAGCTCACCGTTCTCGAGGAAGGCTTCGATCAGCTCTTCGTCGGTTTCGGCCACCGACTCCATCAGCTTCTGGCGCCATTCCGCAGCCTCGTCCTGCATGTCGGCGGGGATCTCCTCTTCGAGGATGTCGGTGCCGAGATCATTGGTGTAGATGATCGCCTTGTTGCGCACCAGGTCGACGATGCCCTTGAGGTCGCCCTCGGCACCGATCGGCAGCTGGATCGGCACGGCGTTGGCCTTGAGGCGATCCTTGATCTGCTCGTAGACCTTCAGGAAGTTGGCACCGGTGCGGTCCATCTTGTTGACGAACACGATCCGGGGCACGTTGTAGCGGTCGGCCTGGCGCCAGACGGTTTCCGACTGGGGCTGGACGCCGCCCACGGCACAGAACACGGCGACCACGCCATCGAGGACGCGCATCGAGCGCTCCACTTCGATCGTGAAATCGACGTGGCCGGGGGTGTCGATGATGTTGATCCGGTTGTCCTTCCAGCTGGTGGAGATGGCAGCCGCGGTGATCGTGATGCCACGTTCGCGTTCCTGCTCCATCCAGTCGGTGACGGCGGCGCCATCGTGCACCTCGCCCATCTTGTGGACCACGCCGGAATAGAACAGAATCCGTTCGGTCGTGGTGGTCTTGCCCGCGTCGATGTGAGCGGCGATACCGATATTTCTGACGCGTTCCAGGGGGTAGGCGCGGGCCACGGGAAAGTTCTCCGGGGGTGGGTCGACAAAAAACGGGCGTAACTATACAGACCGGTGATGGCTCAGGTCTGGGGGAATCCGGATCAGCCCAGGGATCCGGCTCCCGGGTCGCTCAGTAGCGGTAGTGGGCGAAAGCCTTGTTGGCCTCGGCCATCTTGTGGGTTTCCTCCCGCTTGCGGACGGCACTGCCGGCCTCGTTGGCCGCGTCCATCAGCTCGCCGGCCAGTTTCTGGGCCATGCTCCGGCCGTTGCGGGCGCGGGAGAAGTTGACCAGCCAGCGCAGCGCCATGGCGGTGCCCCGCTCCTGACGCACTTCCATCGGCACCTGATAGGTGGCACCACCGACCCGACGGGCCCGCACCTCCACCAGGGGGGTGGCATTGCGGACCGCGGTCTCGAACAGGTCGAGAGGATCGGCGCCGGTGCGCTCGTTGATCAGGGTGAAGGCATCGGAAAGGATGCGCTGGGCCGTGGACTTCTTGCCGTGCTTCATCAGCCGGGCCACGATCATCGAGGCCAGACGGCTGTTGAACTGGGGATCCGGGAGAACCGGGCGCTTCTCGGCGGCGTTGCGGCGGGACATGGAACGGAGGGAGAAAAAGCAGGAGGAGGGAGTCGGCCGCGGAGAGCCGGTGGCGCGAAGGCTCAGGCCTTCGGTGTCTTGGCGCCGTACTTGGAGCGGGACTGACGCCGGTCCTTGACCCCGGAGGTGTCGAGGGTGCCGCGGATGATGTGATAGCGGACACCGGGCAGATCCTTGACGCGGCCGCCGCGGATCAGAACCACCGAGTGCTCCTGAAGGTTGTGGCCGATGCCGGGGATGTAGGCCGTCACCTCGAAGCCGGAGGTGAGGCGCACGCGGGCCACCTTCCTCAGCGCCGAGTTGGGCTTCTTCGGGGTGGAGGTGTACACCCGGGTGCAGACGCCACGCCGTTCGGGGCAGGCGCGCAGGGCGGGCGACTTCGTCTTGCGGGTGAGACGCTGCCGCTCGGTGCGGATCAGCTGCTGAATAGTGGGCATCGAGGGCCGGGTGCTGCTCGGTGGGGACTTCTGGGTGGACAGGTCGGACGTCCGACCGTATCGACAATCCGACACCTTACTTCGTCGTCGTCCCGCTCAGTTCTCGCGGCTGAAGGCGGCGCCGCAGGCGCAGCTGCGCACGCCCGGTCCGGAGCGCACCAGGAACCCACCGCCACTGAGGTCGCCCCGGTAGTCGAGCTGGAGGCCCTTGAGCAGGGGCAGCTGGTCGCCGGGGGAATACAGGGTGATGCCGTCGGCCCGGGCCACGGGCGTGCCGGAGAGGTGGCCGGGGCGCAGGCGGATCGCCCAGGCCTCACAGGCGCCCTCCAGCAGCTCCAGGTGCATCAGCCCGGGGGTGCCCGCCACGGCCGCCTGCCGGCAGAGCTCGGCGGCGGCGGCGGCGGTGAGACGGAGGCTGTGGCCCCTGGGCACGGCGAGGCGGCGAATGGGATTCAGTCTGCCAGTGGAACTCACTGGGCCAGCGACCGGCCCGCCGGCGCCAGGCTGGTGGCCGCTCCCGGGCCCCCGATGGGCACCAGGCCCAGGCCGTTGTGGACCGAGCCGGCCACGCCGCGCCCCTTGACCCGGTGGCTGCCGCCCATCACCAGGCCCGTGGAACTGCCCCCGTCGAGGTTGAGGGCATCCACCAGCCCCATCTGCTGCAAGAGCCAGGCGGTCTCGGAGAGGGTGGGCCCGGCGCCCCCCCCGGCGCCTTCCAGGGTCACCAGCCACAGCAGGGTGCCGTCGCTGCCCACCACGGTTCGGGGCGCCCCCTGGCGCAGGAAGGCGGCCCCGAACCCCTCGGCGCTGCCATTGAGCACGATGCGGCCGTTCTGGAGCAGCAGCGGTCCGCCCCCCATCACGGAGGAGGCGTTGCCCACCGGATCGCTCGGCCGGCTCTCGATCCGCAGCCGATCCCCCTCGCCCCAGGGCAGGTCGGCTCCGCCGCGGGCCACCACCAGGGTGTCCTCCGGCCGCAGCGGCACCCCCGCCGCCAGCTCGGCGCTGCCGATCCGGCGCTGCACCTGGCCGCCGCTCAGCAGCAGGCCCGTCTCGGAGCCGGTCAGGGCCTGGTAGAGCCGACCCCACTCACCCGTGTAGCGGCTCAGGCCCCGCTGGGCCAGGCCGCTGTTCACCGTCAGCAGCGGCAGGCGCTGGCCTCGGTCGTCGCTGATCCATTCCTCCAGCCGCAGGCGGCCGAAGCGGGGCAGGCTGCGCGGTTCCCAGCCCATCGCGCCGCGGTTGAGGATCGGCCCGGACAGCCAGCGGCCCTGGTCCCGCAGGGCGCCGAGGGGAAGCCGGCGCACCCGGTTGAAGAAGCCGCCGTTGATCGCCACCAGGGCGTCCTGGCGCTGGGCCAGGGCCGTCAGGGAGCTGAGCCCCGCCATGCCGTCGGGGCGGCTGAGGGTGCGCAGCTCCAGGGGGCCGCTGCGCGGATCGATCCGGACGGCGTTGACCAGGACCCGCGTGCCGCCGACGCTGCGCACCTGCTGGTCCCACCGCAGCTGGGAGCCCAGCATGGCCAGCAGCCGCGGATCGATCGGCGCCGGTGCCTCCGGCGCCGTGCCGACGCTGCCGGCGCCTTGGGGAAGGTCGATGACCACCCGGGCCGGATCCCCAAGGGTGAACGTGCGCAGGGGCGCGGCAGCACCGGGCACCGCCAGGGTCAGGTCCGTCCCGTCGCTGCCGCTGCGCAGGCCCCGGGCGGTGAGCAGGGCCAGCTGGTCGGGCCGGCTCAGCAGGGCCAGCCGCAGGCCGCCCTCGCTGCTGCGCACCAGGGTGGGACCATCGAGGTCGAGCACCACCCGCCGGACCCCGGCCTGCTCCGAGCTGCGCACCTGGAGCAGCCGGGGCGCCGGCAGGCGCAGATCCAGCCGCTCGCCGCGGCGCTCCACCGTCACGCCCACCTCCAGCAGGAGGGCGGCCACGTCGACGGCCACCTCGTCCGCCAGCGAACGCTGCTGGGCCGGGGGCACCAGCAGCTCCCGGCCGAACCATTCCAGGGCCAGGGTGCCATCGGGCCGGGAGCGGCTGCTGAAGCCCATCTGGCCTTCGAGCACCTCGAGCGGCAGCCACAGGGCCACCGGCCGGCGCAGGTCATCGCCGCTCCAGCGCCAGGCGGCCTGCTGGCTGCGGCCGTTGAGCGTCAGCCCGGTGCCGCCGACCTCCGCGGCGGAGCCCGCGCGCACCGGCCCCGGCCGGCCGGGACGCGGGGGCGCCAGTTCCGGCAGGGGCGGGGGCATCGGCGGCGGAGCGGCCCTGGAGACCGGCGGAGCTCCGATCAGGGCCAGCAGGGCCAGGGTGATCGGGAGAGTCCTGGCCATCGACGACGTCCTGCCTCTTGAGGCAAAAATCCTGCCCCTTGAGGCAAAAAGTTAGTCCCATCGCTCCGGGGAAGGGTGGCTGCCTAGGATCGATGGCTCGCCCTGTCGTCGCGGACACGGCTGCTGCACGGGTGACACGGCAGCTCCTCGGCAGAACCTTCCTGCCGGCTTCTTTAGGCTTGTTGTTTTCAAGCCATCTCCAGCTCCGTTTCAGCAGCACCAACCCGGCCTATGTCCTCCTCCGTTCCGCTCTGGCCCCATCGCGACAGCTCGTCCCCAGGCCCTGGAGAAACGGACGCGTGCGGCGTGGGCTTCCTGGCCCACCTCGATGGGGTGGCCAACCACTGGGTGCTCCAGCAGGCCCTGCGGGGCCTCCGCTGCATGGAGCACCGGGGCGGCTGCGGCGGCGATGGTGATTCCGGCGACGGCGCCGGCCTGCTGACCGCCATCCCCTGGAGCTACCTGGAGGCCGTCTGGCCGGCGGCCGCCGCCTCCACGGCGATCGTGCGCGGGCTGGGGATGCTGTTCCTGCCGGCGGATCCCGACCGCCGCGACCAGGCCCGCCGGATCTGCGATGAGGAGGCCGAACGCCTCGGGCTTCTGAGCCTCGGCTGGCGTCAGGTTCCGGTGGTTCCCGAGGTGCTCGGTCCCCTGGCGCGGGAGAACGCCCCGGCCATCGAGCAGTGGCTGCTGGCCGCCCCCGATGCGGTGCCCGGCGTCATGGCCGATGTCGACGCCCTCGAATCCCTGCTGTTCCGCCTGCGGCGCCGCGCCGTCGACCGGGTGCGGGAGGTGTGGGGGGCCGACACCACCGACCTCTACTTCGCCTCGATCAGCGCCCGCACCGTCGTCTACAAGGGCATGGTGCGCTCGGAGGTGCTCGACGCCTTCTACGCCGACCTCCGCGACGAGCGCTTCAGCGTCGCCTTCGCGGTGTACCACCGCCGCTTCAGCACCAACACCCTGCCCCGCTGGCCCCTGGCCCAGCCGATGCGGCTGCTGGGCCACAACGGCGAGATCAACACCCTGCTGGGCAACATCAACTGGGCCCGGGCCGCCGAATCGCACCTCGAGGCCGTCTGGGGGGATGCCGCCCGGGACCTGCGGCCCCTGGTCAACGCCGCCTTCAGCGATTCGGCCAACCTCGACGCCACCCTCGAGCTGATGGTGCGCAGCGGCCGGCCGATCACCGACAGCCTGCTGACCCTGGTGCCGGAGGCGTTCCGCGACCAGCCCGAACTCGATGAACGGCCGGCGATCAAGGCCTTCTACGAATACAGCGCCTGCCTGCAGGAGCCCTGGGACGGTCCGGCCCTGCTGGTCTTCAGCGATGGCCGCATGGTGGGGGCCACCCTCGACCGCAACGGCCTGCGGCCGGCCCGCTACTGCATCACCAGCGACGGCTACGTGGTGATGGGCTCGGAGACGGGCGTGGTCGAACTGGAGGAATCCCGGATCATCGAGAAGGGCCGCCTCGGCCCCGGCCAGATGCTGGCCGTCGACCTGGAGCAGCACCGGCTGCTGCGCAACTGGGATGTGAAGGAGGAGACGGCAGCGCGCCTGCCCTATGCCGGCTGGCTGCTCGACCATCGCCGCAGCCTGTGCCCCGGCGTGTGGGAGCAGGAGCGCACCCTGGGTGAACTGGAGCTCCTCCAGCAGCAGACCGCCTTCGGCTTCACCGCCGAGGACCTCGATCTGGTGATCGAGGACATGGCCGGCCAGGGCAAGGAGCCCACCTACTGCATGGGGGACGACATCCCACTGGCGGTGCTCTCCTCCAAGCCCCACCTCCTTTACGACTACTTCAAGCAGCGCTTCGCCCAGGTCACCAACCCCCCGATCGACCCGCTGCGCGAGAAGCTGGTCATGAGCCTGGAGATGCACCTGGGCCGGCGCGGTTCGGCCCTGCGGCCCGATGCCTCCGGCGCCGCCGTCCTGCACCTCACCTCCCCGGTGCTCAACGAGGCCGAACTGGAGGATCTCGGCTCCCATGGCCTCGGGCTCACCAGCCTCTCCACGCTCCTGCCGGTGGCCAGCGGCCCCGATGGGCTCGAGCAGGCGCTGCATCGGCTCTGCTTCGAGGCGGAGGCGGCCGTGCGCAGCGGCACCCAGATCCTGGTCCTCTCCGACCGCGCCGATGGCGGCATCAGCGCCGGCACCACGGCCATTCCTCCCCTGCTGGGGGTGGGGGCCGTGCACCACCACCTGCTGCGGCTCGGCCTGCGCCTGCAGTGCTCCCTGGTGGTCGACACCGCCCAGTGCTGGAGCACCCACCACCTCGCCTGCCTGATCGGCTACGGCGCCAGCGCGGTCTGCCCGTGGCTCACCTGGGAGACCACCCGCCACTGGCTGGCCCATCCCCGCACCCAGTCGATGATCGAGCGGGGCAAGCTCCCCCGCCTCGATGCCGACACGGCCCAGGCCAACGTGCGCAAGGCCCTGGAGGAGGGGCTGCGCAAGATCCTCTCCAAGATCGGCATCTCGCTGCTCGCCAGCTACCACGGCGCCCAGATCTTCGAAGCCATCGGCATCGGTGCCGATCTGATCGACCTCGCCTTCACCGGCACCACCAGCCGCGTCGCCGGCCTCAGCCTCCAGGATCTGGCCAGCGAGACCCTGGCCTTCCATGCCAAGGCCTACCCGGAGCTCAACCGCACCAAGCTCGAGTTCATGGGCTTCGTGCAGTACCGCACCGGCGGCGAGTTCCACCTCAATAACCCGGAGATGTCCAAGGCCCTGCACGCCGCGGTGGCGGCGGGCCCCGGCTACGACCACTTCTCCACCTACCGCACCCTGCTGGAGAACCGCCCGGTCACGGCGCTGCGGGATCTGCTCGAGCTGCGTCCGGCCCCGGCGCCCCTGCCAATCGAGCAGGTGGAGAGCATCGAGAGCATCTGCAGCCGCTTCTGCACCGGCGGCATGAGCCTGGGGGCCCTCTCCCGGGAGTCCCACGAGGTGCTGGCGGTGGCGATGAACCGCATCGGCGGCAAGAGCAACTGCGGCGAGGGCGGCGAGGACCCGGCCCGCTACCACCCCCTCCACGACGTCGACGGCGAGGGCCATTCCCCCACCCTTCCCACCCTGCGCGGGCTCCGCAACGGCGACAGCGCCTGCTCCGCCATCAAGCAGATCGCCTCGGGCCGCTTCGGCGTCACCCCGGCCTACCTGCGCAGCGGCCGCCAGCTGGAGATCAAGGTGGCCCAGGGCGCCAAGCCGGGCGAGGGCGGCCAGCTGCCCGGCCCCAAGGTGGACGCCTACATCGCCTGGCTGCGCAACAGCAAACCCGGCGTGGCGCTGATCTCACCGCCGCCGCACCACGACATCTATTCCATTGAGGATCTGGCCCAGCTGATCCACGACCTGCACCAGGTGAATCCCGCCGCGCGGGTCTCGGTGAAGCTGGTGGCCGAGATCGGCATCGGCACCATCGCCGCCGGTGTGGCCAAGGCCAATGCCGATGTCATCCAGATCTCCGGCCACGACGGCGGCACCGGAGCCTCGCCGCTGAGTTCGATCAAGCACGCCGGCAGCCCCTGGGAGCTGGGGCTCACCGAGGTGCACCGCAGCCTGCTGGAGAACGGCCTGCGGGACCGGGTGCTGCTGCGGGCCGACGGGGGCCTCAAGAGTGGCTGGGACGTCCTGATCGCCGCCCTGCTGGGGGCTGAGGAGTACGGCTTCGGCTCCGTCGCCATGATCGCCGAGGGCTGCATCATGGCCCGCGTCTGCCACACCAACAACTGCCCGGTGGGCGTCGCCACCCAGAAGGAGGCCCTGCGCAAGCGCTTCACCGGCCTGCCTGAGCATGTCGTCAACTTCTTCGTCTTCGTGGCCGAGGAGGTGCGCCAGCTGCTGAGCGTGCTGGGCGTGGCCCGGCTCGAGGACCTGATCGGTCGCACCGACCTGCTGGCGCCCCGCGCCATCGGTCTGACCAAGACCAGCGCCCTGGATCTCTCCTGCCTGCTCGACCCGATCCCCGCCGCCGCCGACCGCGCCTGGCTGCGCCACGACGGCGAGGCCCACGGCAATGGCCCGGTGCTCGAGGACGGGTTGCTCGCCGACCCGGAGGTGCGCTCGGCGATCGAGACCCACGGCCAGGTGGTGCGCCAGCTGCCGATCGTCAACACCGACCGCAGCGTGGGGGCCCGTCTGGGCGGCGAGATCGCGGCCCTGCACGGCAACACCGGCTTCCAGGGGGGTCTTTCCCTCACGTTCCATGGCGCCGCCGGCCAGAGCTTCGGTGCCTTCGTGCTCCAGGGCATGGACCTGCGCCTGGTGGGCGAGGCCAACGACTACGTCGGCAAGGGCATCAACGGTGGTCGCATCACCGTGGTGCCCCCCGCTGCCGTCCGTGACCCCGGCGCCCAGGTGATCCTCGGCAACACCTGCCTCTACGGCGCCACGGGCGGGGAGCTGTTCGCCCTCGGCCGGGCCGGCGAACGCTTCGCCGTGCGCAACAGCGGCGCCCGCACCGTCGTGGAGGGTGTCGGTGACCACTGCTGCGAGTACATGACCGGCGGCGTGGTGGTGGTGCTGGGCAGCACCGGCCGCAACGTGGCTGCCGGCATGACCGGCGGTGTGGCCTTCCTGCTTGACGAGACCGGAGGTCTGGCGGCCCGCCTGAATCCCGAGTCGGTGGCGCTGGTGCCCCTCACCACCCCCGAGCAGGAGGGCCTGCTGCTCCCCCTGCTGGAGGCCCATCTGCAGGCCACCGGCAGCGCGAAGGCGGCGGCGATCCTGGCCGACTGGCCCACCTGGAAGGCTCGCTTCCGGGTGCTGGTGCCCCCCAGCGAGACGGCCACGGTGGGTCTGGCCCAGCGGGAGGCCGTGGCGGCCTGAGCCGGTCTGCGGTTCAGGCTCAGAAGTCGTCGTAGACCTTCTGGAAGGCGGCGAAGGTGTCGTCGTTGTTCATGCCCGCCACGGCGATCGACGCGGCACCCAGGTGGGTGCTGCAGCTGATCGACAGGGCCATCGGCAGACTGGCGTGGTCGGCGTACACCGAGCGGCTCTTGCCGGTGCCGACCACCTGGACATCCTCGGTGAAGCCGTTCTTGCTGGCCACTTTCTTGGCGGTGTCCACGCAGGTCATCAGGTCGTTCACGCCCAGCACCACATCCGAGTAGACGTGCGGCACCGCCAGGGCAGGCTCAGCCGGTGCAAGCAGGGCCAGCAGCAGGCCGAAGGAGGCGAGTTTGCTCATGACCGGACCGTGGGGCTGCGGAATTCTCATCCTGCCCCGGGAGTCCGGTTCTGCTCAGCGCGGATGCTCCTGCATCAGGCGACGCACCTCGCCGGCGTGGTAGCTGCTGCGGGTGAGCGGACTGCTCACCACCTGGAGGAAGCCCAGGTCGCCTTCCCCGTGACGGCGGAAGCTTTCGAACACCTCCGGCGACGCGAAGCGCTGGACCGGCAGATGTTTCGGGCCGGGGGAGAGGTACTGGCCGATGGTGACGATGTCGACGGCGTGGGCGCGCAGATCGGCCATCACGGCGCGGACCTCGTCGTCGCTTTCGCCCAGGCCCACCATCAGCCCTGATTTGGTGTAGGTGCGCGGCCAGCCCTCCCGTACCCGGCGCAGCAGTTCCAGCGAGCGCTCGTAGACCCCCTGGGGCCGCACCTGCCGGTAGAGCCGGGGCACGGTCTCGATGTTGTGGTTGAGCACCTCCGGCGCCGCCGCCATCACCGCCGCCAGGGCCTCCCAGGCGCCGCACAGATCGGGCAGGAGGATCTCGATCGTGGTGAAGGGGGACGTGCGGCGCACGGCCTCGATGCAGGCCACGAACTGGCTGGCGCCGCCGTCGGGCAGGTCGTCCCGGTTGACCGAGGTGATCACCACATGGCTCAGGCCCATGCGCCGCACCGCCTCCCCGAGGCGCTCGGGTTCGGTGGGGTCCAGCGCCCGCACGCTGCGGTCGAAGTCGATGTCGCAGTAGGGGCAGGCCCGGGTGCAGCCCGGCCCCATGATCAGGAAGGTGGCGGTGCCGCCGGCGAAGCACTCGCCGATGTTCGGGCAGCTGGCCTCCTGGCAGACCGTGTTGAGCTTGAGGTCGACCAGCAGATCCGCCACCGCCCCGATCCGCTCCCGCTGCGGTGCCTTGACCCGCAACCAGGGCGGCTTGGCGGGGGCGGGCCGGGGGTCGCTGACGGTCACGGGCATCGCTGGGCTGTGCGGACTGTAGGGACGCCGGTCACGGTGGCCGGTCGCTGCGGGCCATCCCCTAAAGTCTGGCCATCGGGATGTGGCGCAGCTTGGTAGCGCACTTCGTTCGGGACGAAGGGGCCGCAGGTTCGAATCCTGTCATCCCGATTCAACACCTGCCTGTACCGCTAGCAAATGGCTAGTGCACACGGCACAAAGCAGCCGTGACGGCTGTGGCTACGACCCCCTCCAGCCATCTGGGCTGGCTCGCGGCAGGCGGGCCGGATCCCCTGCTGTTCGACGTCGAGACAGCTCAGGTGGAATCAGTGGTCCTGGTAGATCCTCAAGCTCGCCAAGCCATCGAGGCCCTGGTCGAGCGAGTGGCTGTTCTCCAGGAGCTGGTGTCGAACCAGGTGGCCGGCAGGGAGGCGAAGGCCCCAGGCTGACCAGTTCGCTGCTGATCAGGCCGGACGAGAAGGGGCCTCACCGAGCAAAGCTGCGCACGATGAAGTCGGCGCGTACCTCAAAAGCTCCAGGGGGTCGGCCGAGCCCTGCTGCGGCGCCTCTCGATGGCGCCTCTCGATGGCGACAGTTGATGCAGCGGCGCCGGCTCTCGCAGCAGTCCCCGCCTTCCTGTCGCTAGCTGCTGGTCCTCAGCCTGGTGGTCCCGCTGTCGTCCCGTTCTAGAGCGGTGACACGGCTGCCCTGATGCTCGGAGCCTGCGCGAAGACCTTGCTGGCGATGGCGATGGCGAGACGGGTGAGGAGATCCCGACCCAGACCCCAGACCCTGGACTCTGCGCGCCGTTACGACGCGGCCGAGATGCCGTCTTCTTACTGTTCACATCACTGGGTGCCGGCGCGGACATCGTCGCCTTGGGGAGCGCAATGATTCGATTCTGAGGAACTGGGCTGCTTAGTTAATAGTCTCGCGGTTGACGTCCCTTCTTATCCGCATGACCTTTTCGAGGGACTTGAGACTCACGCGCCTCCAGCGTGTTAATGACTTGATGAGGAGCTTCGACAACGAACTGCCAGCCCAGCTCATGGACGTGTTCTTCTGTATCGGCGCCCCCAATGGCTGCCGCCCAAGCGATATACTGAGAAACCTTGATCTTGCCCAAGGCGCGATCAGTCGCTGAACCGATTCAGGGCCATGTAGGCCGTTACGGTCGCCTAGGGTTAGTGAAGGCCAAGGAAGGGAGTCTGTGGATGAACCGCGCCACCGAAGACGATGAGGGCGCCGGCTCCACTTTGAGCGCCGTCTCGCGGGTGGTCGGTGTGGGGGCGTCGGCCGGTGGGCTGGAAGCCCTGCAGGAGTTCCTCGGCTCATTCACGCCGGATGGTTCCGCGATCTTCGTTGCCCAGCATCTGGCACCGGATCACCCCACTTTGCTGATCGAACTGTTGTCCCGTGCGACACCGTTCGAGGTCGTGGAGGCTGTTGACGGGAGTCCGCTCCGTACGGACATCGTGACCGTGGTGCCGCCCAATCATGATCTGACCCTCGTCGGCGATCGGCTGGCGCTTGTGCAGGCTGCGGAGCGGGTGTCTCCCAGCCCGAGCATCGACCTGTTGTTCGAGTCACTAGCGCAGAGCTGGGGGGCACGCGCAGTGGGCGTCATCCTCTCGGGGACGGGATCGGACGGCGCCCGTGGCCTGCGTGCCATCCGGGCTGCGGGGGGGCTGACGATGGTCCAGTCACCGGAGTCGGCCCGCTTCGACGGGATGCCTCGCGCAGCACTCGCACTGGGCAACCCTGACGTGGTGGCCGACGCGGGAGAGCTCGGTCCCAGACTGTCCTTGATCCCGACCTCCTTGGGCGATGGGGACGCGACGCTGCCTCCGGTCGAGGATGACGCCTTACCCCGGGTGGTGGCGCAGCTGAGGCGCTCGATCGGAATCGACTTCGCTGATTACAAGCCATCGACGCTCAAACGGCAGGTGCAGCGGCGGATGGCGGTTCGGCAGATCGACGTCACCAGCGACTACGTGGAGTTGCTGACTGCTGAACCCGATGAGGCGCAGGCGCTCAAGCAGAACCTCTTGGTGACGGTCACCTCGTTCTTCCGGGATCCGGAGGCCTTCGAGGTGCTACGAGACGCGCTTGGCAGCTACCTTGCCCGTCCTGGCGCTGACGAGGTTCTGCGCGTGTGGGTGCCCGGTTGCGCCACTGGTGAGGAGGTGTACTCGATCGCCATGATCGTCGGCGATCTCATGGGCCGGCCGGCCGACCTCGCCCGGAGATTGAAGATCTTCGGCACTGACCTGGATGATGCGTCCCTGGCCTTGGCCCGGCGCGCCGTCTACCCCGCCTCGGCTCTGTCGCGTATCCCGGAACCGTTGCGGTCGGCCTACGCCAGGCAAGGTCTCGACTCCTTCCAGGTCGCCGACGTGCTGCGGGAGTGTGCCGTCTTCGCCCGGCACGACGTGGCCACCGACCCGCCGTTCCCTCGCATCGACGTGATCTCGTGCCGCAACACCCTCATTTACTTCACTTCACTGCTGCAGCGGCGTGTGATCCGCCGGTTCGACTTTTCCCTCCGGTCTGGGGGGCTCCTCTTCCTAGGCGTGACCGAGGGCCTCGGTCGTGAGGGCAAGGGCTTCACCGTTGTCGATGCAGTTAGCCGCATCTTCCGGCACTCGGGCGAATCTCTGCCCTCGTACGAGCACGTTCCAAGCCAATTGGTCGTAGACGCCGCCCGGCAAACACGACCCACCCCTCGACCGCTGACCCTTGAGCCCGAGCGGGATGTTGAGCTGATCGCCCTGCTCGAACAGCTCGTGCGTTTCAGCGGCAACGCTTTTGTTGTCCTGGACGACCGGCATCGGCCGGTCCGAGTTGTCGGTGATGTCTCCTCCTACTGCCGGGTTCCCGAAGGGCCTCTGACGGTGTCGGTTTCCTCCTTTCTGCGAGAAGAGCTGCGGGACGAGGCGCGTGCGCTGCTTCTCCTTTGCCGTAGCAGCAACGAACCCGTCAGCGGGCAGTCATTGTCCATCGAGAGCGTCGATCACCCGTTCCACATGGCGGCCAAGCCGATACAGGTGGGAGAGGAATCGTTCACGGTTCTCGCCTTCGTCCCAGACACCGATCTGAGTGTCGGCTCATCGGTACTGCCTGATCGCAGCGCGTCGTTCGACCGCGAACTGAAGCGCCTTGAGCAAGAAGTATTCGTCAGCCAGAACGCCCTTCGCCGGTCCTTGGCCGAGCTCCAATCGGTCAACGAGGAACTCGAGGCGTCGTCGGAGGAACTGCAAGCGGCATCGGAGGAACTGCAGGCGTCGAACGAGGAACTGCAGGCGGCGAACGAGGAGCTCCAAGCCACGAATGAGGAACTTGGCATTCTCAATCAGGAGTCCTTTCAGCGTGGTCACCTCCTGCAGAACCTGAACTCCCACCTCGCGAACGTCGAGGCCTCAGTCAACCAAGGCATGGTGATCGTGGACCAGGACCTGCGCATCACGCGGTTCACCCCGCTGGCCGTTCGGGTCTTTGGCCTCGTGGACACTGATGTCGGGCTTCCCGTGCTCTCCGCACGAACGACACTCCCGATTCCGGGCCTGGACGCAGCCCTCCGCGACGTCGTAGGCGGCGGTCCGAGAATCAGCATCCAGGCTCGAGACGACCAGGTTTGCTATCTGGTTCAGGTCCTGCCGTACAAGGACTCCGAGGGATTCCCTCTGGGCGCCATCATCACCCTGACGGATGTGACTGAGCTTGACAGCTTGAGGGCCACCGCCGAGGTGACCCTGGCCGAGCTGCAAGTCAAGTCCGATCTCCTCGAAGAGACGGCGTTTGACTCGCTCACCGGGCTCCTAAACCGGAAGAACTTCTCGGACGCCTTGACGAACGCGATCTCTCGAGCGTCCCGCACCGGGTCGCGA
The DNA here is from genome assembly GCA_943367815.1 of Tabrizicola sp. YIM 78059. Lineage (GTDB taxonomy): Bacteria > Cyanobacteriota > Cyanobacteriia > PCC-6307 > Cyanobiaceae > Cyanobium. The sequence goes on from CALRKA020000019.1 coordinate 32,949, forward strand.
CTCGCCCTCGCCTGGATCGACTTGGACCACTTCAAGGAGGTGAACGACCATCACGGGCACGACGCTGGCGACGTGACGCTGCGCACCGCGAGTGCGCGGGTGCTGGAGGTCGTGCGTTCCACAGACGTGGTGGGACGACTCGGCGGCGACGAGATCGGCGTCATTATCGCGGGCTACAAGAGTCCCTCCGAGCTTGACGCCATCCTGGATCGGCTGCTGGACACCCTTCGCTATCCGGTCGAGCTCGATGGGCGGGAGGCGAGAGTCTCAGGAAGCATCGGGGTGGCGCTGTTCCCCGCGGATGGCGACTCGCCGGAGGACCTGCTCGGGGCTGCGGATGCGGCCATGTACGAGGTCAAGAAACGCTCGGGGGACGGCACTGCCTACTTCACCCCGTTGATGAACGACGCGGCCTCTGAGCGGCGACAGATGCGCATGGATATCGGCGCGGCGATCAAAAGTCGCGATTTCGAACTGCATTATCAGCCCATTGTCCATGCGATGACGAACAACGTGTGGGGCGTCGAAGCTCTCTTGCGGTGGCGCCACAACGGCCAACTCGTTCCAGCGTGCGACTTCATCGACTTCTGCGAGCAGAGTGGCCAGATCCGCGCACTGGGCCAGCTGGCATTTGAGTTGCTGCGCAACGATCTGCCTATCCTCCAGGCTACTGGCCACAAAGACTTACGCATCACCTTCAACGTGTCCGTCACGCAGCTCGAGGACCGTCACGCCATGAACATCATCGCCGCCATTGACGCACCGGACGGCCTCGGTGGCTTTGTCGTGGAGATCGCCGAGTCCGTCTTCCTCCCCGACCACAGCAAAGCCTTAGAGATGTTGGATACCCTCGTGGCGCTTGGAGCCGAAGCCTGCATTGATAACTACGGATCCGGCTACTCGAACTTCGGACTTCTGCAAGCACTCACCCCCGCCTACATCAAGCTTGGCCGATCGTTCTTGAGCCAACAGAAGGGATCCGAAAGTCGAGCTGCCCTCATCCGCTCGGCCGTTGAAATCTCCCATGTGATCGGTGCGAAGGTCGTCGTTGAAGGAGTCGAGGACGACGAGCATCTAAGACTCGCTCGCGACGCCGGCGCCGAATACTTGCAGGGATACGCCATCGCCCGACCCATGCCGCTGGCTGACCTGACGACGTGGCTCGCCAATCATCCCTCCCAAGCCTGACCCCGGTTCACAGGAGCCCGCCTCTCCCCGAACTCCGTGAACGAAACGCCTAAGAGCCGGTGGCCAAAGGCGGAGGCCTGAAATGTTGCTCGCCTGATCGCGGGGACAGGGTTGACGATGAACCACCTTCGTTCCTTCCCATGGAGGGAGAATTCATCCGTCTCAGGTATCACCCTCGCTTGGTACTTCCGTATCCGGCTTTATGGCATGGCGATTCAATCCTTTCATCCCGATTCTTTTTCTTCTGCCTCTCAGGCCAGGGCGGCTCCCGGATAACCCCGCGGGGTGACCATGCGGCCGTCCTGAACGCGTGTTGAGCTGTTGCCCACCAGCACCAGGGTCAGCATGTCCACCTGGTCCTCGGGCAGGGTGCCCAGGGTGTGGAGGCTGAGCGCCTCTTCGGCGCGCCCCAGCTGACGGGCCAGCAGTACCGGCGTGCTGGCCGGCCGGCCCTCCCCCAGCAGTTCGATGGCGCGCCCCAGCTGCCACGGCCTGCCGAGGGAGCGGGGGTTGTAGAGGGCCACGACGAAATCGCCGCTGGCGGCACCCTTCAGCCGCCGTTCGATCACCTCCCAGGGGGTGAGGCGGTCGCTGAGGCTGATGGTGCAGAAGTCGTGCATCAGCGGGGCCCCGGCCCGGGCGGCGGCCAGCTGCAGGGCCGAGAGCCCCGGATGCACCGTGAAGGCCGGACGGTCGAGCAGCGGCAGCTGCAGCCAGAGCTCCAGGGCCAGGCCCGCCATGCCGTAGATGCCGCTGTCCCCGGAGGAGATCAGGGCCACGTCGAGGCCCTGGCGGGCCAGGTCGAGGGCCTCTGCGCAGCGGGCCCGCTCCTCCGTCAGCCGGCCTTCGCGGCGCAGCTGGTCGGGGCGCCGCAGGGGTTCCAGCAGATCGAGGTAGAGCCCGTAGCCCACCCATACCGTCGTAGAGGCCAGGGCCCGGCGGGCATCGCCGCTGAGCAGATCGATCGGGCCCGGACCGCTGCCCACCAGATGCATGCTGCCCCGCTGCGGGGCCCACTGGCGATCGGCCAGGGCCACCGCCAGGGTGGCGGCCCCCCGCTCCCCGCTGGCGGCGCGCCCGATCCGCTTCTCCACCAGCAGGCGGGGCGCCGTCCCGGCCGGGTCCGTCCCGGCCAGCTCCGTCAGCGGCCGGCCCGCCTCCCATGCCGCCTGCAGGGCGGCGGCTTCGGCCACGCTGGGCGTGCCCATCTCCCGGGCCACCGCTTCCGAAGGATGGGGCACGGTGACCGACGCCAGGGTGGCGGCGTCATAGAGGCGCAGGGGCCAGCCGTGCTGCTCCGCCAGGGCCAGCAGGGCGAGCTCATCCCCCTTGCGATCGATGCTGGCCAGGCCCGCCACGGCCTCCCGGGCCAGGCCCTGCTGCTCAAGGCCTTCCGCCACCAGCCGTTCCAGCACCGGCAGGCTCGTGTCCCGCTCGCAGCCGATGCCCAGCCAGAGGCTGGGGGGATGCCAGCGGCAGCCCGCGCCGCAGCGGGGCCCGATCACCAGGGCTGCCCCGCCGTCGTTCTGGCCACTGTCGAGCTGGCCGATTTCGTTCTGGCTGCTGTCGGCCTCGCCGCTGCCGGCGGCCTCCAGCCCCTGCCACAGCGCGGTGCCCTCCTCCTGGTGCAGGAAGGGGCGGCGACCGCCGGCCGCCTCCACCATCAGCTCTCTCCAGTCGCCGGCACCGCGGCGCCAGCCCCAGGCCTGGCCGAAGGCATCCAGGGGCAGCCGGCCCTGGGCGGCGCCGGCACCGGTGAGCACGGCCTGGCCACCGACCAGGGCGGCGATCTCCTCGGCGAGCCGGTCGCCGCCGGCGCCATGGCCCCCCAGCAGGGGCACCACGAAGCGACCCCGGGGGTCCACCACCAGCACGGCCGGATCGCTCTGCTTGTCACCGATCAGGGGGGCGATCAGCCGGGTCACCAGCCCGCAGGCCCCGACGGCCACCACCGCGTCGGCGCTCCCCCAGTGCCGCGCCAGCCAGGGGGCGGAGGCCTCCGCCTCCTCCGGGTCCCGCACCAGGTGCAGCAGGCCGGCCTGCCGCAGCCGCTGCAGCATCGCTGCGGCCGTGGGGCCGAAGCCGAGGCCGATGTGTCGCCGCGTCGTGTCGCTCAAGGGGCCACCCCACCGTCGAGGGGGGCCAGGTCCTGGCCGTCCGGGGAGTCCTCTGGGCCGGGGCCCGCGGTGCCAGCCGCTGCCCTTTCATCTGCTGTTGTGGTGCCGTCCGCCAACGGCGGGTCGGGCGGGGTGGGGGGCTCCGGCACTGGCGCCAGCGGGCTCTGCTGCGGGGACGGCCCCGCAGGCTGGCGCGGGAGTCCTGGGTCGCTGGTCGGGCCAGGAGCCTCAGCGGCCCCGGCCGGCGACGGCAGCTCCAGCGGCACGGGCCGCTCCTCCGTCTCCTGCGCTGGCGCCGGCTCCGGCATCGCCGTGGCCTGCGGGGCCGGGGTCGCGTCGGAGGCCGCGGCCTGCTCCGTCTCCGTTTCCGTCTCCGGCTCAGGCTCCGGCTCCTGCTCAGGCTCCGGGGCGGCCGGCGGCGGGGCCTCGCCCAGGAGGATGGCCAGCTCGGAGGCGGTCAGCCGTCCCTTCTGCCAGCGGGGCGCTTCGCCGCCGGGCTCGAGGATCACCTCACCCACCAGGCTGTTGAAGGGAGGATTGAGGGGTTCGCCGAGGCCGTCGAGCAGGTCGAGCTGGACCGCATTGCTGCCGGTGCGCCAGCCCTCCAGCCACAGGGGCGTCTGGCGATCCACCAGGAAGCTGTCGCCGTTGATGCTCACCCGCAGCCGCCAGCTGGCATCGCCGCTGCGCAGGTTCTGCAGCGGGGCCTCCAGCAGCAGCCAGTCGAGCAGCAGCGGCGTGCCAGCCGCCGTCCCCCAGGGACTGACGGCGATCAGCTGGGGGCTGCCCGGGGCGGGCTGGCCGAGGGGATTGGCCGCGACCCTGTGCAGTCGGATCTGGCGCTGGGCACCGGGGCCCTTCACCGCCTCACCCCAGGGCCTGGCGGCATAGACCGTGAGCCGGTGGCTGCCGGGTTCCAGCGGCCGCATCGTGGTGGAGGTGGCGGTCAGCGGCAGGGGGGAATCCCCATCCAGCTGCACCACCAGGTGGGGGCCGAGGCCGAGGGGGCCGGCATCCACCAGGGGCCAGTCCTCCACCCGCAGCCGCAGGGTCCAGGCACCCGCCGGCAGCAGGGCACCGTCGGCGGGGGAGAGGATCTCCACCTGGGGGCGCCGCCCCTCCAGGGCCTCCTGCAACTGCTGCACCGCCAGGGGCGGGGCCACCTCCTGCTGGCTGGAGCGTCCCATGGCGGGGGTGGCCGGGGCGGCGGCACTCGGGCGTCGGCCCGGCAGGGAGAAGGCGAAGGCCGCCGATGGCGCCAGGGTGAACACCAGCAGCAGGGCCGCCGCCAGCAGGCCGACTCGGCAGAAGTACCTACGGACCGCCCGTGCCGCGGCTCCACGCCCCTCTCCCCTGTCGCCCACGCCCGCTCCGTCGTTCGTGGAGCCATTCTGCTTTGGGGCCCGAAGAGGGGTAATCGGCTGTTGAAATCGCTGCAAAATGCAGCAAGGGGTTATAGAAACCCCGTGGTTTTCGTGATTGTTACGTTGTTGACAACATGTCGCCAGACCTCAGTCGCAGCCTTGGAACCGCCGGGATTAAACCTTTGTAACTGGCGGCCGATTCGCCTTGTTTTCGACCCCTATACTTCCGCCAGCGGTCCCCTTTCGGGGCCCAAAGCCCCAGTCGTGGCAAGGGATTTCTCCCCCATCGCGACTGGTGCCCATGGTCGGGGCTTCCCGGCCATGGGGCCCACCGATGGGGCCGGGACGGTCGCATGACCTGTCCCCGGCGTCCGTCGAAGGGGTGGACCCTCCACCTCGACCCCGTCCCTCGAGGAACGTCTCGATGACCATCAGCCCACCAGAGCGTGGGAAAACGGCGAAGGACATGGTTGACCGGAACCCCGTTCCGGCCGATCCCGCGGTGTTCGGCAAGCCCGGACACTTCGATCGCACCCTCGCCAAAGGTCCCAAAACCACCACCTGGATTTGGAACCTCCACGCCAACGCTCACGATTTCGACAGCCACACGAGCGATCTTGAAGAGGTCTCCCGGAAGATCTTCAGCGCTCACTTCGGCCATCTGGCCGTCATCTTCATCTGGCTGAGCGGCGCCTTCTATCACGGAGCCCGCTTCTCCAACTACACCGGCTGGCTGGCCGACCCCCTGCACGTCAAACCCAGTGCGCAGGTGGTCTGGCCGATCTTCGGCCAGGAAATTCTCAATGGCGATGTGGGTGCCGGCTTCCACGGCATTCAGATCACCTCCGGCCTCTTCCATGTGTGGAGAGCCTGGGGGTTCACCAACGAGTTCCAGCTCCTCTGCACCGCCATCGGTGCCCTGGTGATGGCCGGCCTCATGCTCAACGCAGGGGTCTTCCACTACCACAAGGCAGCTCCGAAGCTGGAGTGGTTCCAGAACGTTGAGTCCATGCTCAACCACCACCTGGCCGGCCTGCTCGGGCTCGGGTCCCTGTCCTGGACAGGTCACCTGCTGCACGTGTCGCTGCCCACCACCCAGCTGATGGACGCCATCGACGCCGGCAACCCGCTGGTGCTCAACGGCAAGACCATCGCTTCGGTGGCCGACATCCCGCTCCCCCACGAGTTCCTCAACCAGGATCTGCTGACCCAGTTGTTCCCCGGCTTCGGCGCGGGGATCTCCGCCTTCTTCACCGGCAACTGGGCCGCCTACAGCGATTTCCTCACCTTCAAGGGTGGTCTGAATCCTGTGACCGGCAGCCTCTGGATGACCGACATCGCGCATCACCACCTGGCGATCGCGGTGCTGTTCATCGTGGCTGGCCACATGTACCGCACCAACTGGGGCATCGGCCACAGCATCAAGGAAATTCTCGAGGGCCAGAAGGGCGATCCCCTGCTGTTCCCCGCGCCCAAAGGTCACGATGGGCTCTATGAATTCCTGACCACCTCCTGGCACGCCCAGCTGGGTCTGAACCTGGCGCTCTTTGGTTCGCTCACGATCATCGTGGCGCACCATATGTATGCGATGCCTCCGTATCCCTACATCGGTATCGACTACCCGACCCAGCTGTCGCTGTTCACCCACCACATGTGGATCGGCGGCTTCCTGATCGTCGGAGCCGGTGCCCATGCGGCCATCGCACTCATCCGCGACTACGACCCGGCCAAGAACATCGACAACGTTCTGGATCGGGTGCTGAAAGCCCGTGACGCCCTGATCAGCCACCTCAACTGGGTGTGCATTTTCCTGGGCTTCCACAGCTTCGGCCTCTACATCCACAACGACACCATGAGTGCCCTGGGTCGTCCCCAGGACATGTTCAGCGACACCGCGATCCAGCTGAAGCCCGTCTTCGCGCAATGGATCCAGGGCCTGCACGCCGCTGCAGCCGGCACCACCGCTCCCAATGCGCTGGCCGGTGTGAGTGAAGTGTTCAACGGCGCTGTCGTCGCCGTCGGCGGCAAGGTGGCCGCTGCGCCGATCCCCCTGGGAACGGCCGACTTCATGGTCCACCACATCCACGCCTTCACGATCCACGTCACCGTGCTGATCCTGCTGAAGGGTGTGCTCTACGCGCGCAGCTCCCGCCTCGTCCCCGACAAGGCGAACCTGGGCTTCCGCTTCCCCTGCGACGGCCCCGGCCGTGGCGGTACCTGTCAGGTGTCGGCCTGGGACCACGTGTTCCTCGGCCTGTTCTGGATGTACAACTCCCTGTCGATCGTCATTTTCCACTTCAGCTGGAAGATGCAGAGCGACGTGTGGGGCACCGTCAATGCCGACGGCAGCGTCCAGCACATCACCAACGGCAACTTCGCCCAGAGCGCCATCACCATCAATGGCTGGCTCCGGGACTTCCTCTGGGCTCAGGCCGCCCAGGTGCTGAACAGCTACGGCTCGTCCTCCAGTGCCTACGGTCTGATGTTCCTGGGTGCCCACTTCGTCTGGGCCTTCAGCCTCATGTTCCTCTTCAGCGGCCGCGGCTACTGGCAGGAACTGATCGAGTCCATCGTCTGGGCTCACAACAAGCTGAAGGTGGCTCCCGCCATCCAACCGCGGGCGCTTTCCATCACCCAAGGCCGTGCCGTCGGTGTCGCCCATTACCTGCTGGGCGGTATCGCGACAACCTGGGCCTTCTTCCTGTCCCGACTCATCGCGGTCGGCTGACCTCCACCTGACCTTTCCCAATGGCAACGAAATTTCCTTCGTTCAGCCAGGGTCTGGCACAGGACCCGACAACCCGCCGTATCTGGTACGGCATCGCCACGGCTCACGACTTCGAGAGCCATGACGGAATGACGGAGGAGCGGCTTTACCAAAAGCTGTTCTCCACCCACTTCGGTCACCTGGCGATCATCGGCCTCTGGGTTTCGGGCAACCTGTTCCATATCGCCTGGCAGGGCAACTTCGAGCAGTGGGTCGCCGATCCGCTGCACGTCCGTCCCATCGCTCACGCGATCTGGGATCCCCACTTCGGGCAGGGCGCCATCGACGCCTTCACCCAAGCGGGCGCCTCCTCTCCGGTGAACATCGCCTACTCCGGTCTGTACCACTGGTGGTACACGATCGGCATGACGACCAACATGGAGCTCTACCAGGGTTCCATCTTCATGCTGATCCTCTCGGCATGGGCCCTGTTCGCCGGCTGGCTCCACCTCCAGCCCAAGTTCCTGCCTTCCCTGGCCTGGTTCAAGAACGCTGAATCGCGGCTCAACCATCACCTGGCTGTGCTGTTCGGCTTCAGCTCCATCGCCTGGACCGGTCACCTGGTCCACGTCGCCATCCCCGAGTCCAGGGGACAGCACGTCGGGTGGGACAACTTCCTCTCGGTCGCTCCCCATCCCGCCGGTCTGGCTCCGTTCTTCACCGGCAACTGGGGCGTCTATGCCCAGAACCCCGACACCGCCAATCAGGTGTTCGGGACTTCTGAGGGCGCCGGCACCGCGATCCTCACCTTCCTGGGTGGCTTCCACCCCCAGACCGAAGCGCTGTGGCTCACGGACATCGCCCACCACCACCTGGCCATCGGCTGCATCTTCGTGATCGCCGGCCACATGTACCGGACCAACTTCGGTATCGGCCACTCGATCCGCGAGATCCTCGACGCCCACAACCCCCCCAAGGGCACCCCTGGTGACCTGGGCGCCGGCCACAAGGGCCTCTACGACACGGTCAACAACTCCCTCCACTTCCAGCTGGGCCTCGCCCTGGCGTCGTTGGGAGTCGTGACCAGCCTGGTGGCGCAGCACATGTACGCGCTGCCGTCCTATGCGTTCATCGCCAAGGACTACACCACCCAGGCGGCCCTCTACACGCACCACCAGTACATCGCCATCTTCCTGATGTGCGGTGCCTTCGCCCACGGTGCGATCTTCTTCATCCGTGACTACGACCCGGAAGCCAACAAGGACAACGTTCTTGCCCGGATGCTCGAGCACAAGGAAGCCCTCATCAGCCACCTGAGCTGGGTCTCCCTGTTCCTCGGCTTCCACACCCTGGGTCTCTACGTCCACAACGACGTGGTGGTCGCCTTCGGTACCCCCGAGAAGCAGATCCTGGTGGAGCCTGTCTTCGCCCAGTTCGTTCAGGCCGCCAGTGGCAAGGCCCTCTACGGCATGGATGTGCTGCTGGCCAACTCGGACAGCATCGCCTCCACGGCGTGGCCCAACAACGGCGCCGTCTGGCTGCCGGGCTGGCTGGATGCCATCAATTCAGGGAACAACTCCCTGTTCCTGCAGATCGGTCCTGGCGACTTCCTCGTGCACCACGCCATTGCGCTGGGTCTGCACACCACCACCCTGATCCTGGTGAAGGGTGCCCTGGACGCCCGGGGTTCCAAGCTGATGCCCGACAAAAAGGACTTCGGCTACTCCTTCCCCTGCGACGGCCCCGGCCGTGGCGGCACCTGCGACATCTCGGCCTGGGACGCCTTCTATCTGGCAGTCTTCTGGGCCCTGAACACCGTGGGTTGGGTCACCTTCTACTGGCACTGGAAGCACCTCGCCATCTGGCAGGGCAACGTGGCCCAGTTCAACGAATCCAGCACCTATCTGATGGGCTGGTTCCGTGATTACCTGTGGCTCAACAGCTCCCAGCTGATCAACGGGTACAACCCGATGGGATCCAACAACCTGGCCGTCTGGGCCTGGATGTTCCTCTTCGGTCACCTGGTGTGGGCCACCGGCTTCATGTTCCTGATCTCCTGGCGGGGTTACTGGCAGGAGCTGATCGAAACCATCGTCTGGGCGCATCAGCGCACGCCTCTCGCCAACCTGGTGGGCTGGCGCGACAAGCCCGTCGCTCTCTCGATCGTTCAGGCCCGTGTGGTGGGTCTCGCCCACTTCACGATCGGCTACATCCTCACGTACGCGGCCTTCCTGATCGCGTCCACGTCCGGCAAGTTCGGCTGAGCCTCCGGCTCCCGAACCTCGTCAACGCCCCTTCTCGAATCTTCGAGGGACCCCCAGACCCCCGGTCACCACCGGGGGTTTTTTCTGTGCTGATTCAGGCCCGCCAGTGGCGCCCGGTCCGGGGGCAGGTCGGTCCGGGCGCTTCCGTCGCCCCCGACACCTTGCGGCGTGGCGGGCCCGCCACGCCCCCCATTCCTTGAACGCGCATTTGACTGGGCTTAACCTCCGCTAAGGGTTCTGCTGGCAGCTTGAGGCTGACTGAAGCAGATCGGCATGGCTCTCACTTTCACGGCCCTGGATCCCGCCGTCCAGGCGACCAATGGAGTGATCTCTCTCGCAGCTCTGGGGGCCAATGCGGAGATCTCCGCCTATAACCCGGCCACTGGATATCTGTATACCGTCGGTGGTGGATCCGGGGCCATTGTTGTCTCCGATCTGCGCGATCCCGCCAACCCCCGGGCCGTTGCCCGGGCCACCTCCACCGGCAATGGTGAAACCCTGCAGAGCGCAGCGGTGTTCGGCAATCTGCTTGCCGTTGCGGTGCAGAACGCCGTCAAGACCGATCCCGGTTTCGTTCAGTTCTACGACCTCACCGATCCGGCTCTGCCCGTTCACATCAGCACCGTGACCGTGGGCGCCTTGCCCGACATGGTGAAGTTCAGCAGCGATGGCCGCAAGCTGTTGGTGACCAATGAGGGTGAGCCGAATTCCCTCTACACCATTGATCCCGTCGGTTCGATCTCCCTGGTCAACACCAGTGGCTATCTGGGCAGCACCCCCGTGGCTCCCGCTGCCGCCGATGTGCAGACCGTGGGCTTCGAAGCCTGGGAAAGCCGCCGCGCCGAGCTGATCAACCGCGGCGTCCGGATCGGCACCCGCCTGGGCGTCACCGCCACGGTGGCCCAGGACATCGAGCCGGAGGCCATCGCCATCAGTAACGATGGCAACACGGCCTGGATCTCCCTGCAGGAGAACAACGCCATCGCCGTGCTGGATCTGAGCGGTGCGGCGCCGGTGATCAGCAGCATCTTCTCCGCTGGCGTCAAGGACTGGTCCCGTGGCGTCGCGAGCGCCGAGAACTTCACCTACCAGCTGGAGTACGCCGCCGGCACCGCCAACCAGCCCGCCGGGGTGCTGGCCGGCGGCCTTTCCGGCCTGTTCTTCGCCGGCAGGGAGACCCTGAACGGCACGGAGCTGGATGTCTACTACTCGATCACCGACCGCGGTCCCAACGGCGCCCTGATCGCCGGACAGCGTCAGTTCCTGGATCCGGACTTTCAGCCCAGCATCTACAAGCTGGGCATGAATCGCGCCACCGGCGCCGTCACCGAGCTGGGCCGCCTCGGCCTCAACCGCCCCGATGGCACCCCGCTCACCGGCCTGCCCCAGCTGGCGATCAAGGATGACGTGCCGATCACGGCCGCCAATGCCCTACTGGCCTACGACCCGTTCGGCATCGACTCGGAAACCGTCTCGCGGTTCAGCCTCACCATCGGCGGCAGCACCCGCCAGGTGTTCGCGGTCGGCGATGAATACCGCGGCCAGATCTCGATCTTTGACGCGGCCAGCGGCAATCTGATCCAGCGCTACATCCCCGCCGGCCAGAAGGCCCAGCTCGCTGCCCAGCACAACGTCGGTGGGGCCACGCCGATCGGTGCCGAGACGATCGACAGCCTGCCCGCCATCTACGGCAACCGCTGGAGCAACCGTGGCATCGAAGGCATGGCCTTCAACCCCACCGACGGCCTGCTCTACGCCTTCCTGCAGAGCCCCCTGGATGTGGATGCCAACGGCGACGGCGTCACCGAAGGCCGCAGCCGCTCCGAGCTCACCCGCATCCTGGCCATCGACCCGGCCACCGGTGCCCCGGTGAAGGAGCACCTCTACCTGCTCAGCGGCCGTAACGGCCAGGACAAGATCGGCGATGTGGCCTTCGATGCGGCCCGTGGCGTGTTCCTGGTGATGGAGCGGGACAGCAGCCGCAGCCTCACCGGCTTCAAGCACGTCTATGAGGTGGATCTGCGCGGCGCCACCGACACCCTGTCGCTCACCCTGGCCAGCCCTGTGGTGGACTCCGCCTTGCCGTCAGCGACGTATCTGGTGGGAACGGAAGGGCGTGCCGCGTTCCGTGAGGTGATCGAATCCGGTGCGCAGGCGGCCAACGGCTATCGGTTCAACGGGATTCCCGATGGCATCGGCGTCATGGACAACGGCGATGGCACCCTGCGGGTGGTGGTGAACCACGAATTCGGCGCCACGTCCGGGGATGTGCGTTCCCATGGCTCCAAGGGGGCGTATGTGTCGGATCTGACAATCGACAAGGCGACACTGAGCGTGCTGAGTGGCAAGGATTTTCTGGCCTCAGCCACCGACCTGTATCTGGCCTCCGCGGATGGGAGCAGCTGGAGCAGCGGAGCCACCACCGCGTTCAGCCGCTTCTGCTCGGGCGACCTGGCTGCAGCGACGGCCTTCCGGAATGGGGTGACGGGCTACGACGGGCGGATCTATCTGACCGGAGAAGAGAGCGGTGCGGAGGGCCGGGCCTTTGCCCATGTCCTTACGGGCAGCGATGCGGGCAAGGTGTACGAACTGTCCGGGCTCGGCAACCTCTCGTTTGAGAACGTTGTGGCGAATCCGCTCGCGCAGGCCAAGACGGTGGTGGTCAACCTGGACGACACGATCACCAACGGTCAGGTGTATGTGTATGTGGGCAACAAGAGCGCCACGGGCAACGCGGTGGAGCAGGCGGGCCTGGCGGGAGGCCTGGTGTATGGGGTGCGGGTCAATTCACCGGGAACGACGAACACGGAAGTGGGGGACCTGGCCAGCCCGAACGAAACGGGTCTGGGGATTGTGGCTGGTGTGGGAACGTTTTCGCTGGTGAGTCTTGGTGATGTGAAGGCCAAGACCGGTGCCCAGCTGAACAGCGAGAGCATCAGCGCGGGTGTCACCAACTGGCTGCGTCCGGAGGACGGGGCGTGGAGCAAGGACGGAAAGACGTTCTATTTCGTGACCACGGCCACGAGCACCAGTGCCAGCCGTCTGTGGGCTCTTGAATTCAGCGATCCTGCCAACCCTGAGGCCGGTGGCACGGTGCGGATGCTGCTGAATGGCAGCGAGGGTCAGGTGATGCTCGACAACATGACGGTGGCCGACGATGGCTCGATTCTTCTGCAGGAGGATCCGGGCAACAACGCCCGCCTTGCGAAGATCTGGCGGTACAACACGAAGACCGACACGTTGGTGGAGCTGGCGCAGCACGATCCTGCCCAGTTCAGCGGTGCCGGAGCGATCACGTCGGATGAGGAGTCATCGGGGATTGTTGATATCAGCTCCTTCCTTGGCGGTGTGAGTGGATACGACACCACCAAGTACAGCTACTTCCTGATTGCTGATCAGATCCACAAGGCGGTGGCCAGCCCGACCAGCCAGGTGGAGCTGGGCGAACTGAGTCTGATGGTCACCGCCAGGGCTGGCAGCACCGGCCTGGCGGGCTGGAACGATGCGCTGGGTCTGAGCAGCCCCGAGCTGCTCGACAACCGTCGCACCCTGGTGGACCACGACAGCAATCCGGCCACCCCAGCCAGTTTCTCCACCTCCACGGCCGATGCCCTGGCCAAGGCCGGCATCCGCCTGGCCCACAAGACCGAGCTGTTCAACCTGCCCTCGATCGGCGGCACCCTCGCCTACGACAAGCCGGAGGGCCTCACCATCCGTGACGACGGTTCGGTGGTGATCAACTACGACAACGACTTCGGCACCGAGGGCGCCAGCGGCAATGCCTTCACCGTGGTGAGCTTCGATGGCGCCGGCTTCGACAGCTCCGATCGGGATGTGGACGGCAGCAACAGCGGCGGCAACCGCTACCGCCCCTGAATGGCCTGCCGCTCTACGGCCTCACCATGCCGGACGGCATCGCCGCGTTCACCGATGCCCAGGGCCGCAGCTTCCTGCTGGCGGTGGGTGAGGGCGATTCGCGTGAGTACGAACCGGACCGGGGCAACATCTTCGTCGACCTCACCCGGGCCGATGCCACGACCGCGGTCAATGGCACACCCTTCCGCAATCACCCAGGCGTCAGCGCCCTGAACGCCGCCTTCGCCGCCGCCACCGGCATCAGCCGCACCCGCCTCAACCTGCTCAACGATTACGGCGACATCAACGGCGATGGCCTGATCGACAAGCCCTTCAGCATCGGTTCCCGCTCGCTGCGCATCTTTGACGTCCAGGGCAACGTGGTGTTCGACTCCAGCGACGCCCTGGAGGAGCTGGCCAACAGCCTCGGCCTGATGGCCAGCGGCCGCGACGACGACAAGGGCACCGAGCCCGAGATGGTGGAGATCGCCACCGTGGCCGGTCGCACCTACGCCTTCGTCGCCCTTGAGCGCACCAACTCCAGCGTGGCGGCCGTGTTCGACGTCACGGACCCCTACAACGTGGCGGCGGTCGATCCGGTGGTCTTCCCCGGCGCCGAGCGCATCGAGGGGATCACCTTCCTGCGCAGCGCCGCCGGTGCGCCGGCGGGGGTGATCGCCAGCAGCGAGGGCAACGACAGGGTCAGCATCACCACGGCGGCCCCCCTGGCGGCGGGCAGTGCCTTCAAGTTGCAGCTGTTCCACCTCGCCGATCAGGAGGGAGGCATCGCCGCCCTGAACGACGCGCCTCGCCTTTCCGGCGTGCTCAACGCCCTGCGGGCCCAGGACATCGACCTCGACGGGGTTCCCGGCTTCGTCAACACCCTCACCCTCTCCAGCGGCGACGCCTGGATTCCGGGCCTCTTCTACGGGGCCTCCGCCCAGGCCTACGGCGCCGTGGGCCGCGGTGATGTGCTGATTCAGAACGCCCTGGGCGTCCAGGCGATCGCCTTCGGCAACCACGAGTTCGACCAGGGCACCGCGGTGGTACGGGATCTGATCCGGCCCAACGCCGCCGCCGGCTATCCCGGCACCGCCTTCCCCTACCTGAGCGGCAACCTCAACTTCGCCACCGACAGCAACCTCGCTTCCCTGGTGGTGCCCGCCGGCCAGGCGCCCAAGCCCAACAGCATCACCGCCAGTGTCGTTTTCGACGTGAACGGCCAGACGGTGGGTGTGGTCGGGGCCACCACCCCAACCCTGCGCACCATCTCCAGCCCGGGCAGTGTGGGCGTGGCCCCCGTCCCCTTCGGTGGCACGCCGACGGCGGCCGAGCTCGATGCCCTGGCGGCGGAGATCCAGGCCGATGTGGATGCCCTGCTGGCCGCCAACCCTGGCCTCAACAAGGTGATTCTGCTGGCCCACATGCAGCAGATCAGCATTGAGCAGGCCCTGGCCGAGCGCCTCCGCCACGTGGACATCATCGTGGCCGGCGGCTCCAACACCCGCCTCCTCGACGGCAATGACGTGACCCGCCCCGGCGACAGCGTCCAGGGCCCCTACCCGATCGTCAAGACCGGCGCCGATGGCAAGCCGGTGGCGGTGGTCAACACCGATGGCAACTACAAGTACCTGGGCCGGCTGGTGCTCGACTTCGACGCCCAGGGTGTGATCATCCCGGCGAGCTACGACCCCAGCCTCAGTGGTGCCTACCGCACCGATGCCGCCGGGGTGGCGGCCCTCAACGCCGAGGCCTTCATCGATGCCCGGGTGCAGCAGGTGGTCGACAACCTGCGTGCGGTGATCGTCGCCCAGGAGTCGGAATGGTTCGGCATCAGTGAGGTGTTCCTCAACGGCAACCGCAACCCCGGTGTGCGCAGCGAGGAGACCAACCTCGGCAACCTCACGGCCGACGCCAACCTGGCCTATGCCCGCCAGATCGATCCCACCGTGGTGGTGTCGCTCAAGAACGGCGGCGGCATCCGCAACTCGATCGGCCAGTCGGTCATTCCCACCGGCTCGGTGAGCGGTGTCCCCGAACTGCTGCCCACCGCGGCGGTGCTCGACGCCCAGGGCAACGTGGTCAAGCCGGAGGGCGGCATCTCCCGCAACGACATCGCCAATGCCCTCAGCTTCAACAATGGCCTGTCCCTGGTCAGCGTCACCCCCGGCGAACTCAAGTCGCTGATCGAATTCGGCATCGCCGCCGGCATCAACCAGGGCCGCTTCCCCCAGGTGGGCGGCATGGCCTTCAGCTACGACCTCAGCCGTCCCGCCGGCTCCCGGGTGGTGAACCTGGCGATCCAGGACGCCGCCGGCAACGATCTCGACATCGTCGTCCGAGGCGGTGCCGTGGTGGGCGATCCAGCCCGCACCATCCGGATGGTCACCCTGGACTTCCTGGCCAGCGGCGGCGATGGCTACCCCTTCGCCAGCCTCACCAACCCCAACCGGGTCAACATCACCGAGCCCAGCACCCCCCGCAGCGGTGCCGCCACCTTTGCGGCCAACGGGTCCGAACAGGATGCCCTGGCCGAGTTCCTGGTGGCCAACCACTCTCCCGCCAACCCATTCACGGGGGCCGACACCCCGGCGGCCCGCGACAACCGTCTGCAGAACCTGGCGGTGCGCAGCGACACGGTGATCGACCCGATCATCGCGCTCACGGGCGGCACGGTGCTGGAGAACCTGCCCGCCGACACCCTCGTCGGGCTGCTGTCCGCCACGGACCCGGATGGAACTGACACCTTCAGCTTCTCCTTCGCGCCGAACGGCAACCCGGGCGGCCTGTTCCGCCTCGACGGCAAC
>CALRKA020000020.1:0-45010 GCA_943367815.1 Tabrizicola sp. YIM 78059
CAGGTCTGGGCCGCGCCGCCGGGGCTTCCGGGCGGGCCGGGGCCGGGGCCGGTGGCGGAGTCGCCGCCACAGGACGGGGCGCGGGGGGCCGGCTGGCGGGGGGAGCCGGTGGGGCGGAGGGGGGAGCGGCGGTGGCCGGAGCCACGGGCGGCGCGCTGGCCCGGGGGGGGCTCACCGGAGCCGGAGCGGCCTTCTTCACCGCCAGGATCGCCTTGGCCGGGGGGGTGGGCGCCGGCGGTTCGGGCCGTGCCGGGGACGGGGTCGCGACGTTCACACCGATCAGCGAACGGATCCGGGAGGCCTCGTCATCACTGATCGAGCTGCTGTGGCTCTTGGCCGCAATGGAGAGCTTCTCGGCGGCATCGAGCACGTCCTTGTTGTCCAGGCCCAGGTCCTTCGACAGCTCGTAGATTCTCACTTTGCCGCTGCTGGTCATTCAGAAAGGTCTCCGTACGGTGGGGCCGAAAGGGCCCCGGGGCCGCACGCACGTGGCGACCATGGTTCATCTTGCCTCAGAGGTCGCGGGGCCGATCACTCGAGACGTGCCTCGAGGCTGGCGAGGATGGCCTCGCTGACGGCGCAGCGCAGGCCGCGCTGGAGGCGGCGACGGCGGCGGGCTTCCTCCAGGCAGCTCGGTTGCGGGCACAGATAGGCCGATCGGCCCATTCCCCCATCCAGGCTCACCGTCCCGTCCGCCTGGCGCACCACACGCCAGAGCTGGGTGCGGTCGCATAGGCGGCGGCAGGAGACGCAGCGCCGCAGCACCGGCCTCCCGGTGGGCGGCGTCACCGGACGTCCTCGTCAGGGGTCTCCTCGGTGGCCTCGTCGACCGGGGGCTCAGCCTCTTCGACGGACTCCGCTTCGGAAGGGGCGACCTCTTCGCCACCCTCAACACCTTCGTCCTCGCCATCACCCTCCCCGTAGGACTCCTCGTCCTCCGGCAGGGGGTAGAGCTCCCGCAGGCGGGCGTCCTCCTCGGCGCGGGTGGCCTGTTCGGCCTCCAGACGGGCCTCGGCCTCGGCCTGCAGGGCCTCCTCCTCCTGGCGCTGGGCGATCAGGGTCGCCACCTTCTCGTCCTCGCTGATCTGGTCGTACTCCTGGGCATCCTTGATGTCGATCTTCCAGCCGGTGAGGCGGGCCGCCAGGCGCACGTTCTGGCCCTCCCGGCCGATGGCCAGGCTCAGCTGATCGTGGGGCACGAGCACATGGGCGTGGTGCCCTTCGGGATCCACCAGCCGCACCATCTCCACCCGCGCCGGGCTGAGGGAGTTGGCCAGGTACTGGGCCGGGTCCGGAGACCAGCGGATCACGTCGATCTTCTCGCCCCGCAGTTCATTCACCACCTGCTGGATGCGGGAGCCCCGGGCACCGATGCAGGCCCCCACCGGATCCACTTCCCGTTCGACGCTGTCGACGGCCACCTTGGTGCGGGGGCCGACGGCGCGGGAGGGGGGATTGGCCTCGCGGGCCACGGCGACGATCCGCACCGAACCCTCCTGGATCTCGGGCACCTCGTTCTCGAACAGATAGACCACCAGGCCCGCATTGGCCCGGGAGACGAACAGCTGGGGACCGCGGCGGGGCACCTCGCTGACCTCCTTGAGGAACACCTTGAAGGTGGCGTTGGCGCGGTAGTTGTCGTTGGGCAGCTGGTCGCGGCGGGGCAGTTCCGCCTCCACCTCCGGCCGGCCCAGGCCGCTGCTGACGGCCATGATCACGCTCTGGCGCTCGAAGCGGATCACCCGGGCGGTGAGCACCGGATCCTCCAGGTCGGCGAATTCCTCCTGAATCATGCGGCGCTGCTGGTCCCGCAGCTTCTGGGCCAGCACCTGCTTGGTGGTGGCGGCGGCCATGCGGCCGAAGTCGTCCTTCTCCGGGGTCACATCCAGCACCACCGTGTCGCCGATCTGGGCGTCCTCCGCCACCTGGCGCACCTCTTCGATGGCGATCTGGTGGTCGTCGCTCTCCACCTCCTCGACGATGATCTTGCTGGCCAGCACCCGGTAGCCCTCCTCCTCCAGATCAAGGGCGACGTCGAAGTTGCTGAAGTAGTCCTCTTCGAAGGGGTCCTCGCTGATGCCCAGGTACAGGGTGCGGCGGTAGCGCTCGTAGCCCTTCAGCAGGGCCTCCCGCAGGGCCGCCTCCACCACCTGGGGAGCCAGCTTCTTCTCGTCGCTGATGTCCTCGATCAGGTTGTTGAGACCGGGGAGCAGAACCAGGGCCATGGACTCGGGGGCGTGGGGGCAGGAAGGGAACGGGGGGTGAACCGAAGCGGTTCAGGAATCGGGAGGCGCCTGGGTGAGTCGCACCCGCAGCACGTCGTCGCGGGGGATGCGCAGGATGCGGCCACGCTCGTTGAGCTGTACCACCTCGGCATCGCGGCCGAGCAGGAGGCCCGTTCGCCGCACTTCCTCACCGTCCGCGTTCCGGCGGAGCACCTCCACCGGAAAGCCCCGGAAGCTGACGAAATCCCGGTCGGAGTGGAGATCCTCCCCGATGCCGGGGCTGCTCACCTCCAGGACGTAGGCCATCGTCAGCAGCTCTGAGGCCTCGATGGCCTCGGCGAGGGGACCGCTCACGGCGGCACACTCGTCGAGATTGACATCGGTGCCGTCGGCCCGCTGCACCCGCACGACGACCGTCAGGGGGATGCGGTGGGCCAGCACCTCGACCGACTGCACCTGGAGCTGCGCCGCCGCGACCACCGGCCGAGCCAGTGTCTCCAGGTCGTCAGTGAGGGGATGGGGCAAGGACGGGCGGCGTGCGTAGGGAGAGGACTCCCGCTGGCGGGATGGTCCGCCGCGCGCTGCAGTGTTTACTGCCCCCAACCATCCGGCCTCTTCCCGTCAGGGGGAAGGCCGTGCGGAACAAGGGTGAGGCCCGGCGGGCACCAGTTCACCCTAGAGGATTGGCCTCCGGCGGCCTGGGTATCTCCAGGATCGGAGCCTCCGCGTAGTAGTCGTTGGCGCTGACTTCGCCCCGCAGGCTGAGGTCCTGGTTGAGGCACTGGCCGCACTGCTCGGGCGTGCGCAGGTACTGACACACCCGCGCCCAGAGCTTGGCGCGGCTGCCCGGAGCCCCCTGGCTGAAGTGGACCAGGTCGTTGCCCCCGGCCATCCCCTGGATCTCCACCTTGCAGAGGGTGCAGCGCTGCCGCGTGCCGGGGGGGATCGGGGCCATGGCCTCGGGAAGGAGTGGGGGCAAAGTTAAGCCGTTTCAGGTCGAGCGGTCCCGCCCCGGGCCGGCCGGAGCCCTCTCCGATGCGAATTCTTCAACTCAGCGATCCCCATCTGCTTGCCGATCCCGGGGGTCGCTGCCATGGCCGGCCGGCCCTGACCCTGCTCCGCCACGGGCTCCACGAGGCCCTCGGCCTGCTCCGCAGCGCCGGCGATGCCCCCGATCTGCTGCTGATCAGCGGCGATCTCTGCGATGACGAGAGCTGGGGCGGGTACGCCCGCCTCGGGGACCTGCTGCAGGAGATCCCGCTGCCGGTGGCCCTGCTGGCGGGCAACCATGACCACCCTGCCCTGCTGCGGGCTGCCCTGGGGCGCCGCGCTGTTGTCGCTCCGGCCCTGATCCGCTGCGGCAGCGGGCAGCTGCTGCTGCTCGACAGCCACCGCAGCGGCGACACCGGCGGCGAGCTGGGCCGGCTCCAGCTGGACTGGGCGCGGCGCCGGCTGGCCGCCGGATCGGCCGACGGCGACCTGCCCCTGGTGGTGGCGGTGCACCATCCCCCGGTGCCGATCGGCGATGCCGACATGGATCCCATCCGGCTGCGGGACGGCGACGCCCTGCTGGATCTGCTGCGGCCGGTGGCCGCCCTGCGGGGGCTCGTCTTCGGCCACATCCACCAGCACTGGCAGGCGGGATTCCCCGGGCGCCCGGCGGTGCCCCTGCTGGGGTGTCCCTCCACCCTGCGCAGCTTCGGGCCGGTGCAGCCCTGTCCCCTGGGGCGGCCGGCCGACCCCGGCGGGCGCTGGCTGGCGCTGGGGGAGGACGGCGTCCTGCGGCAGCGGTTGCTGCGCTGGGCGCCACGCGACGGTCCTAGCCTCCGCTGATGCAACGCCCCTTCCCCCTGTCTTCCCTGATCCGGCGGCTGCGGGGCCTGATGGCGGTGGCCCTGCTCCTGGCGTTCGCCGCCCTGCCCCTGCCGGTGGCGGCCCTCGAGGAGGTCCCCCCGCTCCTGACCCCCCACAGCTTCGTGGCCGACGCCGCCCGGCGGGTGGGGCCGGCGGTGGTGCGGATCGACACCGAGCGCAACGTGGCCCGGCCTCCGTTCGATCCGGCCCTGCTGGATCCCCTGCTGCGGGATCTGTTCGGCGATCCCTCCGGCAGCACGCGCGAACGCGGCCAGGGCTCGGGGGTGGTGATCGACAGCCGGCGCTCCCTGGTGCTCACCAACGCCCACGTGGTCGACAGCGTCGACAGGGTCACCGTCACCCTGGCCGATGGCCGCCAGCTGGACGGAACCGTCGTGGGCACCGACCCTGTGACCGATCTGGCGGTGGTGCGCATCACCGGCCAGGGCAGCCTGAGCGCCGCCCCCCTGGGGGATTCCGAGGCCCTGGAGGTGGGCGACTGGGCCATCGCCCTGGGCAGCCCCTACGGCCTCGAGCGCACCGTCACCCTGGGGATCGTCAGCAGCCTGCATCGGGACATCAACAGCCTGGGCTTCGCCGACAAGCGCCTCGACCTGATCCAGACGGACGCGGCCATCAATCCGGGCAACTCCGGTGGCCCCCTGATCAACGCCGCCGGCGAGGTGATCGGCATCAACACCCTGGTGCGCTCCGGACCGGGGGCCGGGCTGGGCTTCGCCATCCCCATCAATCTGGCCAAGAAGGTGGCCGACCAGCTCGGCGAGGGTGGCAGCGTCGTTCACCCCTACCTCGGCCTCCAGCTGGTGCCGCTCACGGCCCGGATGGCCCGCGACAACAACAGGGATCCCGATGCCCTGCTGCAGCTCCCCGAGCGGGACGGCGCCCTGGTACAGCGGGTGCTGCCGGAAAGTCCCGCGGAGGCGGCCGGGCTGCATCGCGGTGATCTGGTGGTGGCCATCGCCGACCAGCCGGTGAACACCCCCTCGGCCCTGCTCCAGCAGGTGGAGCGGGCCCAGGTGGGCCAGCCCCTGCCGCTGAAGGTAGTGCGGGGCCAGCGGGAGCTGCAGCTCTCGATCCGGCCGGCGGCCCTGCCCCAGGCGGGCTAGGTGCCGAGGGGGGCAGGACAGTCCCCCTTGCTACGGTCTGCGCCATTTCCGGCAGACCCCGATGTCCGATCTTCAGGACCGCATGAAGGAGGCCGTGGCCACGGCGGCGGTGGATCAGATCCGTGACGGCATGGTGGTGGGGCTGGGCTCGGGCTCCACGGCGGCCCTGATGATCCGGGCCCTCGGCCGCAAGCTGCAGCAGGGCGAACTGACCGGCATCGTCGGTGTCACCACCTCCTTCCAGGGGGAGGTGCTGGCTGCCGAGCTGGGCATCCCCCTGCAGACACTGAACGCCGTGCAGCGCATCGATCTGGCCATCGACGGCGCCGATGAGGTGGATCCCGCCTTCCAGCTGATCAAGGGGGGCGGGGCCTGCCACGTGCAGGAGAAGCTGGTGGCCCGCCGGGCCGACCGCTTCGTGGTGGTGGTGGATGCCACCAAGCTGGTGGAGCGCCTCAACCTGGGTTTCCTGCTGCCGGTGGAGGTGCTGCCTGGCGCCTGGCGCCAGGTGCGGGATGAGCTCACCGCGATGGGCAGCCGCGTCGAACTGCGCATGGCCGTCCGCAAGGCCGGCCCGGTCGTCACCGACCAGGGCAATCTGGTGCTGGATGTGGCCTTCGACGGCGGCATCGGCGATCCCGCCGCCCTGGAGGCGACGATCAACAACATTCCCGGGGTGCTGGAGAACGGCCTGTTCGTGAACCTCGCCGATCAGGTGCTGGTGGGTGAGGTCGTGGACGGTGAAGCCGGCGTGCGCGACTTGGCGAGGCGCTGAGCTCCGCTTCAGCTGGGCCACCTGGCGGCTGGCCTTCAGAATGGGGGGTACTCTGTGGGCTAGGCGAACGGTGCCCCACGGCGACCTCAGCAAGCTGCTGCTCCAGCTGCTGGCGGAGACGGCAGAGGCGTTCATCGTCGAGCCCACCAGTGAACTGGACGCCACGATTGATCGCACCCTGGCGTCCATCGGCGGCCTGTTCGACGTGGATCGGGCCTATGTGTTCTCCCTGACCCTGTATCCGGGGTATGCCAGCAACACCCACGAGTGGTGCGCGCCTGGAGTGGAACCGCAGATCCACCTGCTCCAGCACGTGTCGGAAGGGTCGATCCCCTGGTTTTTGGCAGAACTGCTGGCCGGGCGGGCGATCAGTTTGGAGTCGCTGGCTGATCTTCCGGCCGAGGCCGGCCACGAATGGGAGATGCTGAGCTCCCTGGGCATTCAGTCGGTGCTGATGCTCCCCCTGGTGCGGCGGGGCCGGCTGGAGGGTTTCGCGGGCTTTGACCACATCCGCGGCAGCCGCCGCTGGAGCGACCAGGAGGTGGCCGTGCTCTCGATCGTGGTGAGCGGCTTTGCCCAGGGGTTCGAACGTCGCCTGATTGACCAGCAACTGCGTCAGCTGGCCTACGAGGATCCGCTCACCCGCCTGCCCAATCGCTCCCTGCTGAGTCAGCGTCTGGGCGAGGAGCTGGAGCGGGCCAGGCGCAACGGCACCCACCTGGCGGTGGGCTACCTCGACCTCGACAACTTCAAGCCCATCAATGACAGCCATGGCCATGCCGTGGGCGACGAGCTGCTGGTGGCCGTGGCCGAGCGCCTCTGCCGGTGCCTCCGACCGGGCGACACGGTGGGCCGGCTGGGTGGGGACGAATTCGTGGTGATCCTTCCCGGCCTCAGCAGCCGGGCTGAGCTGGAATCGCTGGGTGAACGGTTGCTCAGCGCCGTGGCCCAGCCCACCCTCCTTGGCGAGACGCTTTGCGTGGCCTTGAGCACCAGCATCGGCTTCCGGCTGGTGCCTCCCGACGATGCCGATCCGGATACCTTGCTGCGCCAGGCCGACCAGGCCATGTATGCCGCCAAGCGAGATGGTCCGGGGCGGATGCACCACTTCGACGTGGAGCTGGAACGGCGCCAGTTGCTGCAGCGCTCTCGCCTGGAGAGGGTGCGCCAGGCCATCGAAGAGCAGCAGCTGCGCCTGTTCGTGCAGCCGGTGATCGACCTGGCCACCGGGCAGCTGAGCTTTGCCGAAGCCCTGGTGCGCTGGCAGCACCCCCAACAGGGGCTGCTGTTGCCGGAAGCCTGGCTGGGCTGGATCGAGGATCAACCGGAGATCAGCCTCCTCGGCGACTGGGTGCTGGAGCAGGCCCTGCGCCACTGCTCGGCCTGGATGCGGGCAGGGCTGGCTTTGGCGGTGAGCGTGAACATGTCGGCCCGGGAGCTGCGTGATCCAGGTTTCGCGGGGCGGATCCGCGCGGCCCTGGCCCTCCATCCCGATCTGCCCGCCTCGGCGTTGAGGCTGGAGGTGCTGGAAACAGCCGCCCTGGAGGACCTGGAGCAGGTGGCCCAGAACATCGCCCACTGCCGTGAGCTGGGTGTGAGCTTTGCCCTCGACGACTTCGGCACCGGCTACTCCTCGCTCACCTACCTGCGGAGGCTGCCGATCTCCACGATCAAGATCGACCGCTCGTTCGTGGCCAGGATGTTGGTGGACCCCGCCGATCGGGCCATCGTCAAGGCCGTGGTGGATCTGGCCCATGCCTTCGGCCGCACCTGCGTGGCCGAAGGCGTGGAGACGCCTGAGCACCTGCAGGCGTTGCGGGCGATGGGCTGTGAACTGGCCCAGGGATTCGTCATCGCCCGGCCGATGCCGGCGGAGGACCTGCCCGGCTGGAGCCTCCCGCCCTCAGCAGGCGGATGAGCGACGGTCCGCTCAGCTGTGCTGGGTCCCGAGCCGCTGACGCACCGATTCGGCGTGGCTGTGGAGCCCCTCGCTCTCGGCCAGGGTGACCACGGCCGGACCGGTGGCCTCCAGGGCCTCCCGGTTGAAGTGGATCAGGCTGGTGTGGCGCAGGAAGGTCTCGACGCTGAGGGCGCCGGCAAAGCGGGCGGTGCCCGAGGTGGGCAGGGTGTGGTTGGGGCCCGCCAGGTAGTCGCCGACGGCCTCGGGCGACCAGGGGCCCAGGAAGATGGCGCCGGCATGGGTGATCCGATCCGCCAGGGATTCGGGATCGTCCACCAGCAGCTCGAGGTGCTCCGGGGCGAACCGGTCGCTGAGGGCCGCCGCCTCGGCGAGATCAGCGCAGACCACGATCAGGCCCCAGTCGTTGAGAGCCTGCAGGGTGATGGCGGCCCGCGGGTGCCGCTCCAGCTGGGCTTCGATGGCGGCCGGCACCGCGGCGGCCAGCTCCTCACTGGTGGTGATCAGGATGGCCGCCGCCAGGGGATCGTGCTCTGCCTGGGCCATCAGGTCGGCGGCCACCTGGGCGGGTACGGCCGTGTGGTCGGCGATCACCAGCACCTCGCTGGGGCCGGCCAGGGAATCGATGCCCACCGTTCCGTAGACGGCCTTCTTGGCCAGGGTCACGTAGAGGTTGCCGGGGCCGCTGATGACATCGACGGCGGGGATCGTTTCGGTGCCGTAGGCCAGGGCCCCGATCGCCTGGGCGCCCCCCACCCGGTAGACCTCCTCCACTCCGGCCCGGTGGGCGGCGGCCAGCACGGTGGCGTTCGGCTCGCCGCCGGGGCCGGGCGGGGTGACCATCACCAGCCGTTGCACCCCCGCCACCCGGGCGGGAATCGCATTCATCAGCACCGTGCTGGGGTAGGAGGCCCGGCCGCCGGGGACATAGATCCCCGCCCGCTGCACCGGGCGCCAGCGGCGCCCCAGCCGCTCGCCGTGGGGGCCCACCACCGCCAGATCCGCCGGCATCTGGCGGCGGTGGAAGTCCAGGATCCGGTCGTGGGCCAGGTCGAGGGCCCGGCGCAGGGGTTCGGGGCCGTCGTGCCAGGCCTGGGCCAGCCGCTCGGGGGGCACCCGCAGGGGATCGGGCCGCAGGCCGTCAAAGCGCTCGCTGAAGTCCAGCAGGGCCGCGTCGCCGCGCTCCTGGACCTCGGCCAGGATCGCCGCGACCCGCGCCTCCTCCTCACGCATCCGGCCACCCTCGGTGCGGGCGGCGATCGCCTCGAGCCGTTCGCCGGCCCGCTGGCGGTCCCGCAGGCAGGCGATCCGCAGCGCCGGCCGGGTCCCGGCGACGGCAGAGGCGGGCGTGCTGCCGGCAGGGCTGCTGCCGGTTGGGGTGGAAGCGACCACGGGGCGGTGCCGGAGGCGGAGGGCTGCCTTGAAACTAGGGCCTTGGAACCGGCCGGGGCCCGCGGGGTAGGATCCGCGTTTGCCGAGTCAGCGCCCCTACGCCTGTGGCCAATAACAAGTCTTCGAAGAAGCGCATCGAGATCGCCGAACGCAATCGCCTGCGCAACCGCACCTACAAGTCCGCCCTGCGCACCCTGATGAAGCGCTGCCTCACCGCCTGCAGCGCCTATGGCCAGCAGCCCGGCGAGGAGGCCAAGGCCGCCGTTCAGACGAGCATGAACGCCGCCTTCAGCAAGATCGACAAGGCCGTCAAGGTGGGTGTGGTGCACCGCAACACCGGCGCCAACCAGAAGTCCCGCCTGAGCGTGGCGGTGAAGAAGGTGCTTGAGCCCGCCGCCGGCAGCGCCGGCGCCTGAGGGCTCCCCGCCCCCACCCGTTGCGCCCCAGTCCCAGTGGAACGCCCAGCTCCGGTGGAACGCCCAGAACCAGCCGATACGCCGACCCTGGTCGACAGCCACTGTCACATCGTGTTCCGCAATTTCGAGGCGGATCTCGATGCGGTGGCTGGCCGCTGGCGTGAGGCAGGGGTCAAGGCCCTGGTCCATGCCTGCGTGGAGCCGTCGGAGATTCCGGCGATCCGCGCCCTGGCCGATCGCTTCCCCGAACTGCGCTATGCCGTCGGGGTCCATCCCCTCGACACCCAGCACTGGCACGGCGACACCGCCGCCACCCTCGAAGCGGCGGCCCGCGCCGACGACAGGGTGGTGGCGATCGGTGAACTGGGCCTCGACCTGTTCAAGGCCACCAACCTCGACGAGCAGCTGGCGGCCCTGGGGCCCCAGCTGGACCTGGCGGTGGCCCTGGATCTGCCCGTGATCATCCACTGCCGGGACGCGGCCGAACCGATGCTCGCCGAGCTGCGCCGGCGCGAGCCCGAGGGCCGTTGCCCCCGCGGGGTGATGCACTGCTGGGGAGGCACCCCCGAGGAGATGGCCGGTTTCCTCGAGCTGGGGATGTTCATCAGCTTCAGCGGCACGGTCACCTTCCCCAGGGCCGAGCCCATCCATGCCTGCGCCCGGCTGGTGCCGGCCGACCGCTACCTCGTCGAGACCGACTGCCCCTTCCTGGCGCCGGTGCCCCGCCGCGGCAAGCGCAACGAGCCCGCCTACGTGGCTTCGGTGGCGGCCCGGGTGGCCGAACTCCGGGGCGAGACGCTGCAGGAGGTGGCGACGACGACGACCGCCAATGCCGCCCGTCTTTTTCGGCTGCCCCTCCAGGTTGTATGATGTCTTATTGGCCTGGAAGCGGAAGCGCTCCTTTTGTCCACGACGGCATCAATTGAGTCGGCAAACCAGCAGCGAGCCCTGTAAGCGCCCCTGCCGGATCGTTCGTCCCTGTTCCAGGGGCGGACGTTTCGGCTGAGCGCCTGTTGGCATGGCCCGTCCAGCCGATCCGTCCCCGTCCAGGTCCGCCACACCACCTCGTTCCTGCAGGTTCACCGCATGAGCAGCGCGATCCAGGTCGCCAAGACCGTCACTTACCTTCCCGATCTCGTGGAGGTACAGAGGGCGAGCTTCAAATGGTTCCTGGAGAAGGGCCTGATCGAGGAGCTGGACAGCTTCTCCCCGATCACCGACTACACCGGCAAGCTGGAGCTGCATTTCATCGGCGACCAGTATCGCCTGAAACGCCCGCGCCACGACGTGGAAGAGGCCAAGCGTCGCGATGCGACCTTCGCCTCCCAGATGTACGTCACCTGCCGCCTGGTCAACAAGGAGACCGGTGAGATCAAGGAGCAGGAGGTCTTCATCGGGGAACTTCCCCTGATGACTGAGCGCGGCACCTTCATCATCAACGGCGCCGAGCGGGTGATCGTCAACCAGATCGTCCGCAGCCCCGGGGTCTACTTCAAGGACGAGCAGGACAAGAACGGCCGCAAGACCTTCAACGCCAGCCTGATTCCCAACCGGGGTGCCTGGCTCAAATTCGAGACCGACAAGAACGATCTGCTGCACGTGCGTGTCGACAAGACCCGCAAGATCAACGCCCACGTGCTGATGCGGGCCATCGGCCTGTCCGACAACGACGTGCTCGACAAGCTGCGGCACCCGGAGTACTACCAGAAGTCGATCGAGGCCTCCAACGAGGAGGGCATCAGCTCCGAAGACCAGGCCCTGCTGGAGCTCTACAAGAAGCTGCGTCCCGGTGAACCGCCCTCGGTGAGCGGCGGCCAGCAGCTGCTGCACAGCCGCTTCTTCGATCCCAAGCGCTACGACCTGGGTCGGGTGGGCCGCTACAAGATCAACAAGAAGCTGCGTCTCACCATCCCCGATGCGGTGCGCACCCTCACCGCCGAGGATGTCCTCTCCACGATCGACTACCTGATCAACCTGGAGCTCGATGTGGGCGGCGCCTGCCTCGATGACATCGACCACCTGGGCAACCGCCGGGTGCGCTCGGTGGGCGAGCTGCTGCAGAACCAGGTGCGGGTGGGCCTGAACCGCCTGGAGCGGATCATCAAGGAACGGATGACCGTGGGCGAGACCGAATCGCTCACCCCTGCCCAGCTGGTCAACCCCAAACCCCTGGTGGCGGCGGTCAAGGAGTTCTTCGGCTCCAGCCAGTTGAGCCAGTTCATGGACCAGACCAACCCCCTGGCCGAGCTGACCCACAAGCGCCGCATCAGCGCCCTCGGCCCCGGTGGTCTCACCCGGGAGCGGGCCGGCTTCGCCGTGCGCGACATCCACCCCTCCCACTACGGCCGCATCTGCCCGATCGAGACCCCCGAAGGCCCCAACGCCGGTCTGATCGGTTCGCTCGCCACCCACGCCCGGGTCAACGAGTACGGCTTCATCGAAACCCCCTTCTGGCGCGTGGAGGACGGCATCGTCCTCAAGCAGGGCGATCCCCTGTATCTGTCCGCCGACCTCGAGGACGAGTGCCGGGTGGCCCCCGGTGACGTGCCCACCGACGCCACCGGCCGCATCACCGTCGACCTGGTGCCGGTGCGCTACCGCCAGGACTTCGAGAAAGTGCCCCCCGAGCAGGTGGACTACGTCCAGCTGTCGCCGGTGCAGGTGATCTCGGTGGCCACCTCCCTGATCCCCTTCCTGGAGCACGACGACGCCAACCGGGCCCTGATGGGCTCGAACATGCAGCGCCAGGCGGTGCCGCTGCTGCGCCCCGAGCGGCCCCTGGTGGGCACCGGTCTGGAAACCCAGGTGGCGCGCGACTCCGGCATGGTGCCCATCACCAAGGTGAACGGCACCGTCTCCTTCGTCGATGCCACCGCCATCGTCATCCGTGACGAGCACGGTCGCGACCACACCCACTTCCTGCAGAAGTACCAGCGCTCCAACCAGGACACCTGCCTTAACCAGCGGCCGATCGTCCGCCAGGGCGATCCGGTGATCGCCGGCCAGGTGCTGGCCAACGGCTCCGCCTGTGAGGGCGGTGAGATCGCCCTCGGCCAGAACGTGCTGATCGCCTACATGCCCTGGGAGGGCTACAACTACGAGGACGCCATCCTGGTGAGCGACCGGCTCGTCCAGGACGACCTCTACACCTCGGTGCACATCGAGAAGTACGAGATCGAAGCCCGCCAGACCAAGCTCGGTCCCGAGGAGATCACCCGGGAGATCCCGAACGTGGCCGAGGAGAGCCTGGGCCACCTCGACGAGATGGGCATCATCCGCATCGGCGCCTACGTCGAATCCGGCGACATCCTGGTGGGCAAGGTGACCCCCAAGGGCGAGTCGGATCAGCCGCCGGAAGAGAAGCTGCTGCGCGCTATCTTCGGCGAGAAAGCCCGCGACGTGCGCGACAACTCCCTGCGGGTGCCCAGCACCGAACGGGGCCGGGTTGTCGACGTGCGCATCTACACCCGCGAGCAGGGCGACGAACTGCCGCCGGGCGCGAACATGGTCGTGCGGGTCTATGTGGCCCAGCGCCGCAAGATCCAGGTGGGCGACAAGATGGCCGGCCGCCACGGCAACAAGGGCATCATCAGCCGCATCCTTCCCCGGGAGGACATGCCCTACCTGCCCGATGGCACCCCCATCGACATCGTGCTCAACCCCCTGGGGGTGCCGAGCCGCATGAACGTGGGCCAGGTGTTCGAGTGCCTGATGGGCTGGGCCTCGTCCCACCTCGACTGCCGCGTCAAGGTGGTGCCGTTCGATGAGATGTACGGCCCCGAGAAGTCCAAGCAGACGGTGCAGGCCTACCTCGAGGAAGCCGCCAAGCTGCCCGGCAAGGACTGGGTCTACAACCCCGCCAACCCCGGCAAGATCCAGCTGATCGATGGCCGCAGCGGCGAACCCTTCGACCAGCCGGTGACCGTGGGCTACGCCCACATCCTCAAGCTGGTGCACCTGGTGGACGACAAGATCCACGCCCGCTCCACCGGCCCCTACTCCCTGGTGACCCAGCAGCCCCTGGGCGGCAAGGCCCAGCAGGGCGGCCAGCGACTCGGGGAAATGGAGGTGTGGGCCCTGGAGGCCTACGGCGCCGCCTACACCCTGCAGGAACTGCTCACCGTCAAGTCCGACGACATGCAGGGACGCAACGAGGCCCTCAACGCCATCGTCAAGGGCAAGCCCATCCCCCGGCCGGGCACACCGGAGTCGTTCAAGGTGCTGATGCGGGAGCTGCAGTCCCTCGGCCTCGACATCGCCGTCTACACCGACGCCGGCGAGGAGGTCGACCTGATGCAGGACGTCAACCCGCGCCGCAGCACCCCCAGCCGTCCCACCTACGAATCCCTCGGTGTCGCGGATTACGACGATGACTGATCGCTTGATTCACCGGCTCTGATTTCTCCGTCTCTCTCGATCACCCTGCGTCCCCGCCATGTCCAACAGCAACCTCCGCACCGAAAACCACTTCGACTACGTGAAGATCACGCTCGCTTCCCCCGAGCGGATCATGCAGTGGGGGCAGCGCACGCTGCCCAACGGACAGGTGGTGGGTGAAGTCACCAAGCCGGAAACGATCAACTACCGCACCCTCAAGCCCGAGATGGACGGGCTCTTCTGCGAGAAGATCTTCGGCCCCTCCAAGGACTGGGAATGCCACTGCGGCAAGTACAAGCGGGTGCGGCACCGCGGCATCGTCTGCGAGCGCTGCGGTGTGGAGGTCACCGAGAGCCGGGTGCGGCGCCACCGCATGGGCTTCATCAAGCTGGCGGCCCCGGTGTCCCACGTCTGGTACCTCAAGGGCATCCCCAGCTATGTGGCGATCCTGCTCGACATGCCCCTGCGGGACGTGGAGCAGATCGTCTACTTCAACTGCTATGTGGTGCTCGACAAGGGTGACCACAAGGACCTCACCTACAAGCAGCTGCTCACCGAAGACGAGTGGCTGGAGATCGAGGACCAGATCTTCGCCGAGGATTCCGAGATCGAGAACGAGCCCATGGTGGGCATCGGCGCCGAGGCCCTCAAGCAGCTGCTGGAGGACCTCGACCTCGAGAAGGAGGCTGAGCAGCTCCGCGAGGACATCAACAACTCCAAGGGCCAGAAGCGGGCCAAGCTGATCAAGCGCCTGCGGGTGATCGACAACTTCATCGCCACCAACGCCCGTCCCGAGTGGATGGTGCTGGATGTGATCCCGGTGATCCCCCCCGATCTGCGCCCCATGGTGCAGCTCGACGGCGGTCGTTTCGCCACCAGCGATCTCAACGACCTCTACCGGCGGGTGATCAACCGCAACAACCGCCTGGCGCGCCTCCAGGAGATCCTCGCCCCCGAGATCATCGTCCGCAACGAGAAGCGGATGCTCCAGGAGGCCGTCGATGCCCTGATCGACAACGGCCGCCGCGGCCGCACCGTGGTGGGGGCCAACAACCGGGCCCTCAAGTCGCTCAGCGACATCATCGAAGGCAAGCAGGGCCGCTTCCGCCAGAACCTGCTCGGCAAACGGGTCGACTACTCCGGTCGTTCCGTGATCGTGGTGGGCCCCAAGCTGAAGATGCACCAGTGCGGCCTGCCCAAGGAGATGGCGATCGAGCTGTTCCAGCCGTTCGTGATCCACCGCCTCATCCGCCAGAACATCGTCAACAACATCAAGGCGGCCAAAAAGCTGATCCAGCGCGCCGACGACGAGGTGATGCAGGTGCTGCAGGAAGTGATCGAAGGGCACCCGATCCTGCTCAACCGGGCCCCGACCCTGCACCGGCTCGGCATCCAGGCCTTCGAGCCCAAGCTGGTGGATGGCCGTGCCATCCAGCTCCATCCCCTGGTCTGCCCCGCCTTCAACGCCGACTTCGACGGTGACCAGATGGCCGTGCACGTGCCCCTGGCGATCGAGGCCCAGACCGAGGCCCGCATGCTGATGCTGGCGAGCAACAACGTGCTCTCCCCCGCCACCGGCGAGCCGATCATCACCCCGTCCCAGGACATGGTGCTCGGCGCCTACTACCTCACCGCCGTCGACCGGGAGAAGGCGCAGCCCGCCTTTGGCGACCGTTCCCGCACCTTCGCCGACCTGGAGGACGTGATCGCCGCCTTCGAAGAGAAGCACCTCACCCTGCACGACTGGGTCTGGGTGCGCTTCAACGGCGAGGTGGAGAGCGACGACGAGGACAGCGAGCCCGCCCAGCAGGGCACCCTCTCCGACGGCACCCGCTTCGAGCAGTGGAAGTTCCGCCGCGACCGCTTCGATGAGGACGGCGCCCTGATCAGCCGCTACCTGCTGACCACCGTGGGTCGGGTCGTCATCAACCACACGATCATCGACGCCGTGGCCGCCTCCTGAGTTCCACCGGCCGGGCTGAGACCCGCGCCCCGTCTCTTCCGATTTCCTCCAGCCTTCTCCATCGCGCGCCGCCATGACCGCCACCCCCGCCAAGAAGATCAGCAAGAAGAGCGCCAAGGCCGCCGCCGAACTGGCGGCCGCCACCGCCGCCGCCGAACTCGCCGCCTCGGCCCTCAGCAAGCAGGCGCCGCCGTTCCGCAACCGGATCATCGACAAGAAGGCGCTGCGCAATCTGGTGTCCTGGGCCTACAAGCACCACGGCACCGCGGCCACCGCGGCGATGGCCGACGAGCTCAAGGATCTGGGCTTCCACTACGCCACCCAGGCGGCGGTGTCGATCTCGGTCGACGACCTGCGCATCCCCGGCGACAAGGCCGTTCTGCTCGAGGAGGCCGAGGAGCAGATCACGGCCACCGAGGAGCGCTACCGGCTCGGTGAGATCACCGAGGTGGAGCGCCACACCAAGGTGATCGACACCTGGACCGAAACCAACGAGCGGCTGGTGGCGGCGGTACGCCGCAACTTCAACGACAACGATCCACTCAACTCGGTGTGGATGATGGCCAACTCCGGCGCCCGGGGGAACATGTCCCAGGTGCGTCAGCTGGTGGGCATGCGCGGCCTGATGGCCAACCCCCAGGGGGAGATCATCGACCTGCCGATCCGCACCAACTTCCGTGAGGGCCTCACGGTCACCGAGTACGTGATCTCCTCCTACGGCGCCCGCAAGGGCCTGGTGGACACGGCCCTGCGCACCGCCGACTCCGGCTACCTCACCCGCCGTCTGGTGGACGTGGCCCAGGACGTGATCGTGCGGGAGGAGGACTGCGGCACCCACCGCTTCATCCCCATCAACGCCGACGAGCGGGGCCGCTTCGGCACCAAGCTGGTGGGCCGTCTGGCGGCCCAGCCCGTCGTCGACAGCGACGGCGTCGTCATCGTCGACCGCAACGGTGAGATCGACCCGGCGATCTCGGCCGCCATCGAGAAGGCGGCGATCGCCACCGTGATGGTGCGCTCGCCCCTCACCTGCGAGGCCTCCCGTTCGGTCTGCCGCAAGTGCTACGGCTGGGCCCTGGCCCACAACGAACTGGTCGACCTGGGCGAAGCGGTGGGCATCATCGCGGCCCAGTCGATCGGGGAGCCGGGCACCCAGCTCACCATGCGCACCTTCCACACCGGTGGTGTGTCCACGGCCGAGACCGGCGTGGTGCGCTCCCTGGTGGATGGGGTGGTGGAATTCGGGCCCAAGGCCCGGGTGCGCGACCACCGCACCCCCCATGGCGTCGAGGCCAAGCTGGCCGAAACCGATTTCACCCTCACCCTCAAGCCCTCGGGCAAGGGCAAGGTGCAGAAGATCGACATCACCAACGGCTCGATCCTGTTCGTGGCCGATGGCGATCCTGTCGCCCACGACATCATCCTGGCCCAGATCTCCTCGGGCTCGGCGGTGAAGAAGAGCGTGGAGAAGGCCACCAAGGACGTGATCTGCGACCTGGCCGGCCAGGTGCGCTTCGAGGACGTGATCCAGCCCCGGGAGGTCACCGACCGCCAGGGCAACATCACCCACAAGGCCCAGCGTCTCGGCCGCCTCTGGGTGTTCAGCGGCGACGTCTACAACCTGCCGCCCAACGCCCTCCCCGTCGTCGAGACCGACAAGCCGGTGACCACCGGCGATGTGCTGGCCGAGAGCCGCCTGCAGAGCGAGTACGGCGGCGCCGTGCGGCTGCGGGAGTCCACCGGCGATTCCCGCGAGGTGCAGATCGTCACCGCCAGCCTCACCCTCAAGGACTGCAAGCTGGTGGGTGAATCCAGCCACACCGGCGAGAGCTGGCACCTCGAGGGCAAGGACAACACCCGTTACCTGGTCAAGACCCAGCCCGGCACCAAGATCGGCGCCGGTGAGGTGATCGCCGAACTCACCGACGACCGCTTCCGCACCCAGACCGGCGGCATGGTGAAGTTCGCCCCCGGCCTCTCGATCAAGAAGGCCCGCTCCGCCAAGCACGGCTTCGAGGTGAGCAAGGGCGGCACCCTGCTGTGGATTCCCCAGGAAACCCACGAGATCAACAAGGACATCTCCCTGCTGATGATCGAGGACGGCCAGTGGATCGAGGCCGGCACCGAGGTGGTGAAGGACATCTTCAGCCAGACCGCCGGCATCGTCACCGTCACTCAGAAGAACGACATCCTGCGGGAGATCATCGTGCGCTCCGGTGAGCTGCACCTGGTCTCCGACGCCAAGGTGCTCGGCCGCTATGGCGAGGACGGAAAGATGGTCAACCCCGGCGAGGAGATCGCCCCCGGCCTCAAGGCCGAGGCGATGAAGTTCGTCGAGAAGGTCGACACCCCTGAAGGTGGCGCCCTGCTGCTGCGCCCCGTCGAGGAGTACGCCATCCCCGATGCCGCCCACCTGCCCGAGCTGTCCACCGTCAAGCAGACCGGCGGTCCCTCCCTCGGTCTGAAGGCCACCCAGCGCCTCACCTTCAAGGACGGCGAGCTGATCAAGTCGGTGGAAGGGGTGGAACTGCTGCGCACCCAGCTGATCCTGGAAACTTTCGACACCACCCCCCAGATGACGGTGGATGTGGAGGCGGTCGCCGACAAGCGGGCCAAGACCATCGAGCGCCTGCAGCTGGTGATCCTGGAAACCCTGCTGGTGCGTCGCGACACCCTGTCCGACGCCAGCCATGGCTCCACCCACACCGAGCTCCAGGTGGAGGACGGCATCACCGTCAAGCGGGGCGACGTGGTCGCCACCACCCAGATCCTCTGCAAGGAGGACGGGGTGGTGCAGCTGCCCGATCCGACCGCCGGCGAACCGATCCGACGCCTGATCGTGGAGCGGGCCGACGACACCCGCAGCCTGGATCTCGGCAAGGCCGCCCCGACGGTGGCGGTGGGCGATCGCATCGTCGACGGCGACGTGCTCGCCGACGGGGTGATCTCCCCCTGCTGCGGCCAGGTGGAGGCCATCGACGGCAAGACCCTCACCATCCGCCTCGGCCGGCCCTACATGGTGTCGCCCGATTCGGTGCTGCACGTCCGTGACGGTGAACTGGTCCAACGGGGCGACGGCCTGGCGCTGCTGGTGTTCGAGCGTCAGAAGACCGGCGACATCGTTCAGGGTCTGCCCCGGATCGAGGAACTGCTCGAAGCCCGCCGCCCGCGGGAATCGGCGGTGCTCTGCCGCAAGAGCGGCACCGTGCAGATCAAGCAGGGCGAGGACGACGATTCGATCACCGTGTCGGTGATCGAGACCGACGACGTCATCACCGAGTACCCGATCCTGCTCGGCCGCAACGTGATGGTCTCCGATGGCCAGCAGGTGAGCGCCGGCGAGATGCTCACCGATGGCCCGATCAACCCCCACGAACTGCTCGACTGCTTCTTCGAGGACCTGCGCAGCCGCAAGCCCACCATGGAGGCGGCCCAGGAGGCGATCTCCAAGCTGCAGTTCCGCATGGTGACGGAAGTGCAGAACGTCTACAAATCGCAGGGGGTCTCGATCAGCGACAAGCACATCGAGGTGATCGTGCGCCAGATGACCAGCAAGGTCCGCATCGAGGATGCCGGCGACACCACCCTGCTGCCCGGCGAGCTGATCGAGCTGCGTCAGGTGGAGCAGGTGAACTCCGCCATGGGCATCACCGGTGGCGCCCCCGCCGAGTTCACCCCGGTGCTGCTGGGCATCACCAAGGCCTCCCTGAACACCGACTCGTTCATCTCGGCGGCCTCCTTCCAGGAGACCACCCGGGTGCTGACCGAAGCGGCCATCGAGGGCAAGAGCGACTGGCTGCGGGGCCTCAAGGAGAACGTCATCATCGGCCGCCTGATCCCCGCCGGCACCGGCTTCGGGGGCTTCGAGGAGGAGCTGCGCGCCGAGGCCGGACCCCACCCCGACATCCTCGAGGAGGAGGCCGCCGGCTACCGCCGCAACCAGAACCTGCGTCCCGACTACACGGTCGAGATGCCGGCCCCGGCGGTCACCGCCGCCGTGCTGGACGACCCCTCCGAGGAGGATCTGGAGGCCACCCGCAGCCGCCACGGCATCGAAGCGGCCGCCAGCGGCTTCGCCGCCTTCGCCCGTCCCACCGCCGAGGAGGGACTGGAGGAGGAGCTGATCGCCGATCCGGCGGCCCTCGAGGGTCTGCAGGAGGAGGGTCTGCTCAGCGATGACTGATCCCGCCGTCGCCACCCCTGCCGCCCCCTCCCGGGCCACCCCCGTGCCGGTGCGCCGGCTGCCGCGCTTCGGCTTCCACACCCACACCGAGCGCCTCAATGGCCGCTTCGCCATGCTCGGTTTCATCGCCCTGCTGGCGGTGGAGTGGAAGCTGGGCCACGGCCTGCTGATCTGGCCCTGATGGCCGGGCCTGCCCCCCTGCTGGGGATGGGCCAGGCGGCCCTGGAGGCCTGGGCCGGTGACCAGGGCCAGCCGGCCTTCCGGGGCCGGCAGCTGCACGACTGGATCTACGCCAGGGGGGCCCGCAGCCTCGACGCCATCACGGTGCTGCCGAAGGCCTGGCGCGAGGGGCTGGCGGCGGCCGGCACCGACATCGGCCGCTCGGCCCTGCTGCACCGCAGTGACGCCCGCGATGGCACCACCAAGCTGCTGCTGGCCACTGCCGATGGCCTCAGCCTCGAGACCGTCGGCATCCCCAGCGGCGACCGGCTCACGGTCTGCGTCAGCAGCCAGGTGGGCTGCCCCATGGGCTGCCGCTTCTGCGCCACCGGCAAGGGGGGTCTGCAGCGTTCCCTGGCCGTGCACGAGATCGTCGACCAGGTGCTCAGCATCCGGGAGGCGATGGACCGGCGCCCCTCCCACGTGGTGTTCATGGGCATGGGCGAACCCCTGCTGAACCCCGAAGCGGTGCTGGAGGCCATCGCCTGCCTCTGCACCGACCTGGGCATGGCCCAGCGCCAGATCACCGTCAGCACGGTGGGGGTGCCCCGCACCCTGCCCACCCTGGCGGAGCGGGCCCTGGAGCGGCTGGGGCGGGCCCAGTTCACCCTGGCCGTGAGCCTCCATGCCCCCGACCAGCGCCTGCGGGAGGAGCTGATCCCCACCGCCCACGCCTATCCCCTCGAGGCGCTGCTGGACGACTGCCGCCACTACGTGGCCATCACCGGCCGGCGGGTGAGCTTCGAATACATCCTGCTGGGCGGCCTCAACGACCATCCCCGCCAGGCCGATGCCCTGGCTCGCCTGCTGCGGGGCTTCCAGAGCCACGTCAACCTCATCGCCTACAACCCGATCGCCGAGGAGGACTTCCGGCGCCCGGCCCCGGAGGCGGTGGAGGCCTTCCGCGCCCAGCTGGAGCGGCGCCACATCGCCGTCAGCGTGCGGGCCAGCCGCGGCCTCGACCAGGACGCCGCCTGCGGCCAGCTGCGCCGCCGGCTGATGGACGCCCCGGCGGGGTGAGGGCCATGTCGATGCCGCCGCGCCTGCTCCCGGCCCTGGCGGTCCTCCTGGCCGGCGCCCTGGCCTACGGGGCCCTGTGCGGCCTGCTGTTCCTGCGCCAGCGCTCCCTGCTCTATTTTCCCCAGCCCCGCGCCGCCGATGCGCCCGGCGAGCTGCTGGCCCTGCCGATCACAGGCGGCCCACCGGGGGCCCGGGTGCTGGTGACGGTCCGCCGCCGCCCCGGCCCGAAGGCGCTGCTGTACTTCGGCGGCAATGCCGAGGATGTGGCGGGCCAGCTGCCCCTGCTGGAGGCCGCCTTTCCGGAGCACTCCCTCTACCTCCCGCACTACCGGGGCTACGGCGGCAGCAGCGGCCAGCCCTCGGAGCGGGCCCTGTTCGCCGATGCCCTGGCCCTCTTCGATCGGGTGCGGTCCGAGCACGGGCAGATCGCCGTGATCGGCCGCAGCCTGGGCAGCGGCGTGGCGGTGCACCTGGCGGCCCGGCGCCCCGTCGCCCGGCTGGTGCTGGTGACGCCGTTCGACAGCATCGAGGCGGTGGCGGCCCAGCGCTTCCCCCTGGTGCCGGTGGGTCTGCTGCTCCAGGACAAGTACCGCTCCGCGGCGGCGGCTCCCCGGGTCGGGGCGCCCACCCTGCTGATTGCCGCCGAACAGGACGAGGTGATCCCCCGCGCCAACACCGACGCCCTGCTGTCCAGCTTCCGGCCCGGGGTGGCCTCCCTGGTGGTGCTGCAGGTGGAGGGGCACAACGCCGTGGAGGAGTCACCCCGCTATGTCGACCTGCTGCGCGGCGACCCCTGACCTGCAGCGGCTGGCGGGGCACCAGCCAGCCGCTGCAGATCTTCGAGGCTCGGTGACATCCTGAGCCTGAAATTTCACACCCGATTCTCAGCGGAATAACCTCGTGGATGAATCATTGACGCCGCTCTTTGTGCCGGAGCGAAAACTGTTTGTGGTGGATTCTGGCGCGATGGGATTCGGTCAGTATGGGCCAGCAAACTTTGTCTTCTGTGTGAGTTGCCGATGGGCTCTCAACCGTCCTTCCAGGTGATTGGCGATGACATGCAGGCCGTCGAGATTGACCTGGCCCCAGGCCAGGCCGTGATCGCGGAAGCCGGCACCCTGATCCTTCTGGAGGAGGGCATCACGTTTCAGGCCCTGATGGCCGATGGGACCGAGCCCGCCGGCCAGGGACTTCTCGGCAGCCTCAAGGGGGCCGCCAAGCGGATGGGGTCCCAGGCTGGGCTCTTTCTCACTCACTTCACCAATCCGACTCAGAACAGTCGTAAGGCTGTCTTCGGTGCGAGTAATCCCGGCAAGCTAGTCCCGGTAGAACTGCCGTCCTGGGGCGGTCAGATTCTGTGTGCAGCCAGCAGCTTTGTGTGTGCCGAGATGGGCACGAAATTGGATGCCGCCCTGGTGAAAAAACCCACCGTCGGATTCTACGGAGGATATGGTTTCATCTTGCAGAAAATCTCAGGGGATGGCATGGCCTTCCTCCATGCCACCGGTTCCCTGTTGCGGCGTGAGTTGAAGGGTGAATCCCTGCGCATCGAGCCCGGTGCCCTGGTGGCGTTTTCCGCGGATCTGGACTATTCGATCGAGCGGGCTGGAGACCTCAAGACCATGCTGTTCGGCGGCGATGGTCTGTTTTTGGTCACGTTGCGTGGGCACGGCAGTGTGCTGATCAACAGCCTGCCGTGGCACAGGGTCGTGCATCAGATCGTGGAGCAGGTGCCACGGCAATGAGCGTGACCGCGCCCATGAAACGGCGCGCTCAGTGCCCGTCCCGCTCGGCGCTGTAGGCCCCGCGGGCGCCCTGGCCGTTCCAGGGGGTGAGCCGCAGCATCAGCAGGAAGGCCGGCAGGGCCGCGGCGGTGGTGGCCAGGAAGAAGCCCGGCCAGCCCAGCCGCTCGGCCACCAGGCCGGCCGGGGCGGCCAGCAGGGAGCGGCTCAGGGCATAGACACCCGAGAGCAGGGCGTACTGGGTGGCGGAGAAGCGGGGGTTGCAGAGGCTCATCAGCAGCGCCACGAAGGCGGCGCCCACCATGCCGCCGCCGATGTTCTCCAGGGCCACGGCCGTCAGCAGGGCCGGCATGCCGCCGTCGAAGCGGGCCAGGCCCCAATAGGCCAGGTTGCCCGCCGCCCCCACCAGGGCGAACAGCCACAGGGAGCGGTTCATGCCCAGCCGGCCGAACAGCACGCCCCCCAGCACCGTGCCCACGATGGTGGCGCCGATGCCCCAGCCCGCCAGCACCGACCCCACCACCTCGGGGCTGAAGCCCTTCTGGATCAGGAACGGCACCGCCATCAGGCCGAGCAAGCCGTCGGGCCAGCGGTAGAGCAGCACCAGGGTGAGCAGGGCCACGGCCCGGGGGCCGCCGCTGCGGTGCAGGAACTCCCGCGCCGGACCCAGCACCGCCTGGCGCAGGCTGGTCACCGGCACCGCCAGGGGTTCCAACCGCGGCGCCGTGAGGGTGAAGGGCACCACCACCAGCATCAGCAGGGCCGAGAACAGGAAGGCCAGGGGCCAGTCGAAGCGGCCGGCCAGGATGAAGCCGCCGGCCCCCACCGCCAGCATCGCCGTGCGGTAGCCCAGGTTGGAGGCGGCGGCTCCGGCGCCCCGCTCCAGATCGGGCAGCAGGTCGGTGCGGTAGGCATCGACGGCGATGTCCTGGGTGGCGCTGACCACCGCCAGCAGCACCGCCATCACCCCGATCGCCGTGAGGCTGGCCGGATCGCTCGAGGGCCGCAGCAGGGCCATGGCGCCGATCACCGCCACCAGGGTGAGCTGCAGCACCAGCAGCCAGCCACGGCGACGGTCGGGCCAGGGCAGGGGCCAGCGGTCGAGGGCCGGCGCCCAGAACATCTTCAGGGTGTACGGCAGCTCCGCCAGACCCAGCAGGCCGATCAGGCCCAGGGGGATCTGGCTGGCGGTGAGCCAGCCCTGCAGCAGCTTGGTGCCCACCATGTAGGGGGTGCCGCTGGCCACCCCCTCGGCGGCCACCGCCAGGAGGCGACGCCAGGGGCGGACGCTGCTGGAAGCAGGGCTGGCCATGGCCGCTCGCGGATGGTCGAACCCTAGGGGCGACGGGTCGGACCACAATGCAGCCAGCACCGCCGTCCCTCTCCCCCATGTCTTTCCTGCGCTCCACGCTGCTGCCGGTCGCGATCGTGCTGCTGTTCGGCCTGGCCCTGTTCGCCGTCAGCGCCCGCATCTGGCTGCCCGGCGACATGGCTGCCCCCGCCCCGCTGGGTTGATCCCGTGCCGGTGGGCTGATCCGGCGCCCCTCGGCTTTTACGATGCCTGCACCTGGATGGCTCCATGCCGGACGACGGCCTGCCCTTTCCCGAAACCACCCACGCGCTGGCCCTCGATCCGGAGGTGCTGGCCCGGGAACTGGCGCAGGAGCTCCTGGGCGACCCCCTCGATGAGATCGACAGCGTCGCCCCCTCCAGTTCCGACGTGGCCGCCGAGTGCGACCTCGGCATCGCGCTGCTGAAGGGGGGACGGGAGGAGCGGCTGCAGGGCCTGCGCATCTTCTGCGAGCACCGCGACCCCCGGGCCATTCCCCTGCTGCTGCCGCTGCTGAAGGCCGGCTGCCCGATCGTGCGGATGAGTGCCGTCTACGCCCTCGGCCGCAACCCCCACCCCCTGGCGGTGGAGCCCCTGCTGGGCCTGCTGGCGGCCGACGACAACGGCTACGTCCGCAAGGCGGTGGCCTGGAGCCTGGGCAACTACCCCGAGGCCCCGGTGCTCAACCCGCTGATCCGGGCCCTGGAGCTCGACATCGCCGCGGTGCGGCTGTGGGCGGCCAGCTCCCTGGCCGATGCCGGCGCCACCGGCGTGGCCAAGGCCGACCCCGCCGCCGCCCAGCTGCTGCTGAGCCTTCGCATCGACAGCGAGCCGGCGGTGCGCAGCAACTGCGCCTGGTCCCTGGGCCGCCTCTACACCGACCTGGTGGAGCCGCGCCAGCGGGACGTGGTGGAAGCCCTGCTGCACACGATGCTCCACGACGGCGACCCCACCGTCCGGGACGAAGCCCGCATGGCCCTCGAGCAGCTGGAGCAGCCCGAGGTGCTCGAACGGCTGCAGACCCTGGTGGACGAGGGACTGATCAGCTGAAGGGCGCGGGCCAGGGCCATTCAGCGGCCGCGAGCTCCGGAAATCGCGGTTAAGATCCCGGTCTCACCTGTGCAGCCCATCCGGGATGGCCCAACGCACCATCCGCTTCCGCATTCGCCCCGACGGGCGCGTGGAGGAACTCGTGGAGGGCGTGCAGGGCGAGGGGTGCTCCCAGCTCACGGAGCGGATCGAGGCCCGGCTGGGCAGCGTGCAGCAACGACGCAGCACCTCGGAAGCGTTCCAGGCGCCCCCCCTCGTTCTCCAGGACCCCCAGGTGGTCGTCCAGCACCACGGCCCCTGACCCGCCGCTCCCCCTTCCCTTTCGTCCCATGTCGCACTTCAGCACCGTCAAGACCGAGCTGCGCGATCGCCAGGCCCTGGTGGACGCTCTCCGCGACCTGGGCCACCCTCCGGCCGAGGGCGCCTGCCAGGTGCGCGGCTACCGCGGCCAGACGGTGACCGCCGATCTCGCCATCCCCCAGACCGACGGCGTCGACATCGGCTTCCGCTTCAACCCCGACAGCGGCAGCTACGAGCTGGTCACCGACCTGGAGCTCTGGAAGCAGCCCATCCCGGTGGAGCGCTTCCTGGCCAAGCTCACCCAGCGCTACGCCCTGCGCACCATCCTGGCCAGCACCGCCGAAGAGGGCTTCCAGGTCAGCGAGCAGACCAGCCACCAGGACGGCAGCATCGAACTGGTGGTGACCCGCTGGGACGCCTGATCCCGTGAGCGCGACGGGCCCCGCCGCCGGTCTCGACCCCGCCCTCGCCTTCCGCACCGCGGCGGCCCCGGAGGCGGCGGCGACGGGCCGGGAGCCCGTGCTGGGCGGGGCCCTGCGCCAGCAGGCCGTCTGGGTGG
Source organism: Tabrizicola sp. YIM 78059 (assembly GCA_943367815.1). Taxonomy (GTDB): domain Bacteria; phylum Cyanobacteriota; class Cyanobacteriia; order PCC-6307; family Cyanobiaceae; genus Cyanobium. The sequence continues at coordinate 26,451 of CALRKA020000020.1, forward strand.
ATGAGGCCGTCTGCATCGGCTGCCGCTACTGCGCCCATGTGGCCGGCAACACCTTCGTGGTGGAACCCGACTGGGGTCGCTCCCGGGCCCTGCGCCAGGACGGCGACAGCACCGAGAGGATCCAGGAGGCGATCGACACCTGCCCCGTTGACTGCATCCACTGGGTTCCCTATGAGCAGCTGCCGGTCCTGAGGGCCCAGCTCGACGAGCAGGAGATCCAGCCCCTGGGCCTCCCCTCCCACGGGCGCCGCCGCCGCACCCTGCCCCGCTCCGTTCCGCCATCGCCGTGACCATCCCCACCCGGCGTTTCGGCCGCACGGGACTGGCCATGCCGTTGCTCTCCCTGGGGGGGATGCGCTTCCAGCAGAGCTGGAGCGACCTGCCGGCCGAGGCCGTGGAGGCCGGCAGTCAGGCCAATCTCGAGGCCACCCTGCGGGCCGCCATGGCGGCGGGGCTGCACCACATCGAGACCGCCCGCCACTACGGCACCTCGGAGCGGCAACTGGGATGGCTGCTGCCCCGGCTGCCGGATCCCCGGCGCATCCTCCAGACCAAGGTGCCCCCGGCCGCCGACCCGGCCGCCTTCGAGGCCGACCTGCGGACCAGCTTCGAGCGGCTGGGCCTGGACGGCGAGGCGGGGCTGGGCGGTGAAGCGGACCGGGTTGATCTGCTGGCCATCCACGGCCTCAACACCCCGGAGCTGCTCGACCAGACCCTGCGGCCCGGCGGTTGCCTGGCGGTGGCCCGCCGCTGGCAGGAGGCGGGCCGGATCGGCCACGTGGGCTTCTCCACCCATGCGCCGCTGCCCCTGATCCTGGAGGCGATCGCCAGCGACCAGTTCGACTACATCAACCTCCACTGGTACTTCATCCGCCAGGACAACCGGGCGGCGATCGAGGCCGCCACCGCCCACGACATGGGGGTGTTCGTGATCAGCCCCACCGACAAGGGGGGCCACCTGCACAGCCCCTCCCAGCGCCTCTGTGAGCTCTGCGCGCCACTGCACCCGATCGTCTTCAACGACCTGTTCTGCCTGTCGGCCCCCGGTATTCACACGATCAGCGTCGGCGCCGCCTCTCCGCAGGATCTGGAGCTGCACCTGGAGGCGGTGGCGCTGCTGCCCAGGGCCGGGGAGCTGCTGCCGCCGATCCTGGACCGCCTCCAGGAGGCCCGCCGCCGGACCCTCGGGGACGACTGGCTGGCCAGCTGGGACCGGGGCCTGCCGGCCTGGGAGGACACCCCCGGCCGGATCAACCTGCCGGTGCTGCTCTGGCTGCACAACCTTCTGGAGGCCTGGGATCTGGAGGCCTACGGCCGCGCCCGCTACGGCCTGCTGGGCCAGGGCAGCCACTGGTTTCCGGGGGAGAACGCCGAGGCCCTCGATGGCAGCGTCCGCGAGGCCGAGCTGCTGGCGGTGCTGCAGGCCAGCCCCTGGGCCGCCGAGATCCCCGACCTGCTGCGGCGCCTGCGGCAGCGGCTGGGCGGTGAGGCCGTCAAGCGGCTGCAGGTGGCCTAGGTCCCTGGCGTGATGGCCCCCGGCGCGATCGGTGTTTTCTGGGGCACCCCCACGGCCCGGGGGTAGGCGGCCGGACAGGGGCCGGCCGGCCGCAGCCAGAGGCCGTGCCGCACGCCCCGGCCCGCCGGCAGGTCGCGGCGCTGCACGGGATCCACCGACGCCCGCAGCACCCCCACGGCCGCCTCCAGCTCCCGCTGGTCGTCGGCCCCCCACTGGCCCCGGTAGAGCAGGGCCAGGCCGTCGGGCTTCAGCAGGGGCACCAGGTATTCCGCCACCACCGGCGCGCTGGCCACGGCGCGGGCCATGGCGCGATCGAAGCGTCCCCGGCAGTCCCGGGCGCGGCCGGTGCGCTCGACCCGTTCGCAGCGCAGCCGCAACCGCCCCTCCTCCAGCCCCAGGCTGCGGGCCATGGCCCGCACCGCCTCCAGCTTGCGGCCCACCGAATCCACCAGGGTGATCCGGGCCGTCGGCAGGGCGATCGCCAGGGCCAGCCCGGGGAAACCGCCGCCGGTGCCGACGTCGATCAGCTCCAGGCCGTCTGGAACGCCGCCAGGGGCCGTCAGCAGCGGCACCCAGGGCCAGAGGCTGTCGAACACCTGGGCGATCCAGAAATCGTCGCCTTCCACGAGGCGGGTGAGGTTGACCCGGCCGTTCCACAGCCGCAGCTGTTCCTGCAGGGCCACCAGCGCCGCCAGCTGCTCATCGGTGGGGGTCCAGCCCAGCGCCTGCCAGAGGCCGGCATCGGGAGGGGCGCTGGGGTCGGGGCTGGCGGCCATCCGCTACGGCAGTGGTGCTTCTCCCTAGGATCCCTCACGCCGGGCAGGCTGCCACCGCCGCCTCAGGGACCATGTCCTCCACAGCCAAGCCCTCCACCCCCACCCACTACCAGGTGCTGCAGCTGCAGCCCACCGCCACCGATCAGGAGCTGCGCCAGGCGTTCCGGGGCCTCAGCAAGCGCTACCACCCCGACACCACCGCCCTGCCGGCGAGCGAGGCCGAGGTGGCCTTCCGGCAGCTGCGTCAGGCCTATGCCGTCCTGAGCGACCCGGCCGCCCGCCGGCTCTACGACGCCGCCCTGGCCCAGCCGGCCCCGCCGGCGCCGCTGCGCCCCCCCCCGGCGGCCGTCGTCCGGCCCGTGCCGGTGCGCCGGGCCCTGTCCGGCGGCGAGTGGTTCGCCCTGCTGCTGCTGGCCCTGGCCCTGGTGCTCAGCCTGGTGCTGGGGCTCGGGGTGGCCTGGGCCCGCGGCACCGAACTGATGGCCTGGCCCAGCTGGTGGTCCGACCTGGAGGCGGCATCGGCGCCCCCGGCCCCCATTGAGCCAGTGCCCCCGGCCCCGCTGGCTCCGGCGCCCGAGGCGTCCCCGCTGCCCCAGCCGCCTGCCGCCTGACCATCCTTTTCCCTGCCGATCCGATGGCGACCCTGCCCCCCGAGCCCACCACCCCCCTCTACAACCACCCCCTGCCCGCCCTGGAGGACTGGCTGCGGCAGCTCGGCGCCAGCCAGTCCCGCAGCAATGTGGCCCACTGGGACCTGCACCGCCCCGAGTGGAGCGCCCGGATCGAGATGGACGTGGAGGAACTGCGGGTGAGCTGGCACCAGGAGGGCCGCACCACGGCACGCCAGTTCCCCTATGGGCTGTCACGGGCCGATGTGGAGGCGGCGATCCTGGCGGGCCCCTGAACCCCCGCCCTGAGCCAGCATCCGGCGGCCGCTCAGAGGCTGGAGAGGGCTTCCTCGATCACCGCGTAGCAGTGGGCCAGCTGCTCGTCGTCGATGCACAGCGGCGGCAGCAGGTAGACCACCTGCCCCAGGGGCCGCAAGAACACCCCCCGGGCCAGGGCCTGCCGCTGCAGCCGCGAGCCCACCGGATTGAGGTAGCCGGGGGCGTCGGTGGCCACCTCGAAGGCGGCCACGCTGCCCATCAGCCGTGGCCGCCGCACCAGGGGGTGGCGCGCCAGGGCCTCCAGGTGGGGACGGTGGCGTGCCTCGAACCCCTGGTGGCGCTCCGGCCGCTCCTGGAGCAGCTCCAGGCTGGCCAGGGCGGCGGCGCAACCGAGGGGGTTGGCGGTGAAGCTGTGGCCGTGGAAGAGGGTCAGCCCGGGGGCGGTGCCGATGAAGCCCTCGAAGATGGCCTCCCGGGCCAGGGTGACGCCCATGGGCAGGAAGCCGCCCGTGAGTCCCTTGGAGAGGGCCATCAGGTCGGGGCGGATGCCGGCCCGCTGGCAGGCGAACAGGTGGCCGCTGCGGCCGAAGCCGGTCATCACCTCATCGGCGATCAGCAGGGCACCGCTGGCGCGCACCAGCGCCTCCACCTTGCGCAGGAACTCCTCCCGCACCAGGGCCATGCCGCCGGCCCCCTGCAGCAGCGGCTCGAGGATCACCGCCGCGGTGGGCGTCTCCAGCAGCTGTTCCAACCGCTCCAGGGCCGCCGCCTCCCGCGCCTCCACCCCCTCGTCGCCCCACCAGGTGGCGGGCCAGGGGGCCCGGGCCACGGCGAACAGCAGCGGCTCGAACGCCTCGGAGAACAGGGAGCGCTCCCCCACCGCCATGGCGCCGAAGGTGTCGCCGTGATAGGCGCCATCGAAGGCGATCAGCTGCCGGCGCGGTTCGCCCCGGTTGCGCCACCACTGCCAGGCGATCTTCAGGGCCACCTCCACCGCCGTGGAGCCGTTGTCGGAGAAGAACAGCCGATCCAGCCCGCTGCAGGCGGCCAGGCGCTCGGCCAGCTGCTCGGCGGCCGGGTGGCGGAAATCGGAGAAGCCCACCTGCTCGAGGCTGCGGGCCTGGCGGGCGACGGCGTCGGCGATGGCGGGCTCGGCGTGGCCGTGCAGGGTCACCCACCAACTGCTGATGCCATCGATCAGCCGGCGGCCGTCATCCAGTTCGAGCAGGGCCCCTTCGCCGCGCACCACCCGCAGGGGCGGGTCGGCGGTGGCCACCTGGGTGAAGGGGTGCCAGAGGTGGGGATGCCAGCCAGGTCCGGTCACGGTGGGGCTCAGCGGCAGACCTCCGAACGGCGTTCGCCCTCGGTGGCGATCGGCCCGCAGTTGACCCAGCGGGTGACGCTGGTCTCGATGTCGGTGAACAGCACCAGGATGCCCGCACAGAGCGCGGCCACGGCAGCTGTCACGAGCAGATGCTTGCGGCTCATGGCTGCAGGCTACGGGCCAGGCCACTGCGCTGCCATTGCCGCTCCAGACCCTCCCGGTCGAGGGGATCCAGGGGCGGCAGCTCCGCCAGCACCGGCACGCCGCCGAGGGCTTCCAGGGTGCGGGGATTGTCGGGGTGGGGATCACCGTTGAGCACCAGGCCGAGGACGGGGATCGAGCGCCGGGAGAGGGCCTCCAGAGACAGCAGGGTGTGGTTGAGGGTGCCCAGGCCGCTGCGGGCCACCAGCAGCACCGGCAGACCCCAGACGGCGATCTGCTCGATCTGCAGCCAGTTGCGCCGCAGGGGCACCAGCAGCCCGCCGGCCGTCTCCACCACCAGGGGGCCGTCCCCGGCCGGCAGGGCCAGCCGGGCCGGATCGATCGTGACCCCATCCCGCTCCGCCGCCCAGTGGGGAGAGACGGGGGCCGTGAGGCGGTAGGCCTCCGGCCACACCCGTTCCGGGGGCAGCCCCAGCAGCTGCTGGACCCGGCCCGTGTCGCCGCCGCCGTCGGTGCCGCTCTGCACCGGCTTCCAGTAGTGGGCCCCCAGGCCCTGCACCAGCAGGGCGCTCACCACCGTCTTGCCCACGTCGGTGTCGGTGCCGCAGACCACCAGCCTCATGCGATCCTCCGGCCCACCAGCAGCAGCACGTCCCACGAGATTGCCGCATCGGAGGGCCACTGGCGCAGCAGGCGGCGCAGCTGGGCGGGGCTCAGCGGCGCGGTGCGGCTGCTGCCCGCGCCCAGATCGCGCAGGCGCCGCAGGGTGGCCAGGCCGTTGCCGGCCGGGCGGCTGAAGCGCAGGCGTTGCTGGAGGGTGGTGGCCAGGCCGGCGCTGCCCAAGGCGTCGATCAGTTCGTCGGCGTCGGGCAGCTCCAGGGCGGTGCAGGGCACCCCGGCGGCGGCGGCGGCCTGGCGCCACTGGGGAAAGCTGCCGCGCACGGGCACCGCCAGCGCCAGCCAGCCGCCCGGGGTCAGGGCGCGCCCCCAGCGCTCCAGTTCCCGGGCCGGCGCCTCCAGCCACTGCAGCGCGAAGCTCGACACCAGCAGCCCCGCCGGCTCCAGGGCGGCGGGCAGGCCGCCGTTGAGATCCCACACCAGCGGCGCCGGGCCGGCGGTGGCGAGGGGATTGCGGGCGAGCAGCTCGGGGCAGAGATCGAGCTGCAGCAGGGGACGGCTGGCGAGGCCGGGGCAGTGGTGCAGGAGGGCGCGGCTGAGCAGGCCGCTGCCGGCGCCCAGGTCGGCCCGGGGGGCGTCGGGTGGTGGGGCCGGCAGGTCGCGGCAGAGGCGGGCGAGCCGCCAGGCGATGCCCCGCTGCAGGCCGGCCTGGCCCTCGTAGTCGGCGGCATGGCGGCCGAAGGCCCCGACCACCTGCAGGGGGAAGGCGGTCATGGGCCGAGGGTGTCCGTGACCCAGCGGCGCAGCTCCGTCGGCAGGGGCGCCTGCAGCAGGCAGTGGCCCGCCCCCTCGAAGCGGAGCACCTCCGCGTGGGGCAGGCGTTCGCGCAGCAGGGCCCGCGCCTCGGGCCCCACGATCCGATCGGCGCCGCCCTCCACGATCAGCACCGGCACGTCCTCGGGAAAGCCGGGCGGCAGGTCTGCACAGGCCGCCAGACGCTCCAGGTCGTCGCGCAGCCGCTGTCGGCCCTCGGGACCCACCGGCTGGCTGGCGGGGCCGTGGGGCAGGAGCTCGGGCGGATCAGGGGAGGCCGCCTTCTCAAGGAAGGCCTGCAGCATCCGCTGGGCGCGGCGGGCCGTGTCGGTTTCGTCGGGCCCTTCGGCGAGCTGGGCCGCCATGCCGGCGAGGGCGGTCTGCAGCCGGCGGCCTTCGCGGCCCGGGGGCAGGAAGCGGGCGAAGCTGGCCAGCAGCACCACGGCCTCGGCCTGCTCCAGCAGCGAGGGGGGCAGCAGGTGGGGCCCCATCGAATGGCCGATCAGCAGCCGCCGGCCGCCGGGGGCCCAGTGTGGACGCTGGGGCGTGCGGCCGCCGTAACCCCGTTCGCCGCACTGCCAGTGCCAGTCCGGCGCGGCGAGGGCCTGGCGCAGCAGGTCCCAGCCCAGGCCGTCGCCGGCCCAGCCGTGCATGGCGATCACCTGCAGGGACGAAGCCGGGGCGGCCTCAGGGGGCGAGGGCATGGCGGGGGGCGAGGGGGCCGGGCCCGAGCGCGGCCAGCAGCCGCTCGAGGGAGCCGGTGGGGAGATCCTGGCGCAGCACCAACCGCAGCCTGGCGGTGCCTTCCGGCACGGTGGGCGGCCGGATCGCCACGGTGAGCAGGCCGGCCGCCTCCAGCCGACGCTGGGCCGCCAGGGCCTCGGCGTCGGCGCCGAGGAGCAGCGCCAGGATCGGCCCGACGCCGGGGGGCCGGGGCCAGCCCGCGGCTTCGATGGCGTCCCGCCAGCGGGCCGCCCGCTTCGCCAGGCCCAGCCCCGTGGACGGTGCGGCCTCCAGGTGGCGCAGGGCCGCCAGGGCGCCGGCCGCCAGCGGCGGGGCGAGGGCGGTGGTGTAGCGGAAGGCACCGCTGCTCTGCAGCAGCCAGTCGCCCACCAGGGCGTCGGCGGCGAGGAAGGCGCCGCCGCTGCCGAAGGCCTTGCCGAAGGTGCCGCTCACGATCGCCACGGAGCCGAGGCCATGGGCGAGGCCGCGGCCGCCGGGGCCGAGCACGCCCAGGGCATGGGCCTCATCCACCAGCAGGGGCGCGTCGTGACGGAGGCAGAGGGCCGCCAGGGCGGCGACGGGCGCGCTGGTGCCCTCCATGCTGTAGAGGCTTTCGCAGAGCACCAGCAACCGGCCATCGGGCCTTTCGCGCCGGGCGGCGAGCAGGCGGCGTTCCAGATCCGCCGGGTCGTTGTGGGCGAAGCGCTGCAGGCGGGCACCGCTGGCCCGCACGCCCACCAGCAGGGAGTGGTGGATGAGCCGATCGGCCAGCACCTGGGTGTGGCGATCCGCCAGGGCCGATACGGCGGCGAGGTTGGCCTGGAAGCCGCTGGGAAAGAGCAGCACCCGATCGCGGCCGACCCAGGCGGCCAGGGCGGCCTCCAGCTGCTGGTGGATGGGTCGGGTGCCGGTGACCAGGCGGGAGGCGCCGGCCCCCAGGCCACTGGCGGCCAGTTCGGCCGCGGCGGCCGCGAGCACGGCGGGATGGCGGCTGAGGCCGAGGTAGTCGTTGCTGGCCAGATCCAGCAGGGGGAGCGCGTCGCCGGACGGTGAGGGCTGGAGGCTGGCGGCGGCGGCGGGCTCAAGGGTGCGCAGGGCGCGGCTGCGGGCGGCGGGCAGGGCCGCGAGGGCGTCGCCCAGCTGCTGGCGCCAGGGGGGCTGGGGGGCGGTGGGGTCGCCGCTCTCCGTGGTGGGGGGAGGAGGGATCAGGGCGGCCCGACACCAATGACAGGGGGCAGTCTGGGATGGGGGGTGGGTGAAGGCTCGATCCGGCCGTCGATGGAGTGAATGCGTGGGCCGTGTCACTGCAGACGTGCACCTCATAGGTGTAGCCCGGGATACAGGTGGTTCACGGGTCCGAGAACCAGAGGTGAGCACTTCGTGAGTGGGGTGGATAACTTATGGGCTGACTGTGTTTTGGCCGTGCCGATGTTCGGGGTGCACCTGTGGTTCACGGAAAGGACAGGCGACTGGGGCGTGGTTCTCGGAACCGTCTAATGACTAGTTAGGCACACCTGAAATTCCTGACATGGCAAACGTCGCAATCATTGGAGGCAGCAGAGGGATTGGGGAGGCTGTTGCGCGACACCTCGTTGCCAAATCAGAACGAGTATTGTCTGTGTCGCGCTCTGCCTCAAAGTATGGCGAGTGGATTAGGGCTGATGTCTCGACTCTTGAGGGAGTCAATACGGTTGCAGAAGCTGCTGGGGAAGGAGTTCTAGATTCTCTTCTCTACATGGGAGGCACTTGGGAGACAAATGCCTTTACGACATCATATTCATTTACAAGTTGCTCTGATGAGGACATTACTAGAGTTCTAAATGTCAATCTGATGGCACCCATCAGAATCGTAAAGGCAATGCTGCCTGCTTTGAGAAAGTCCAGCAATCCGAAGATCATCTTCATGGGAGCTCTTTCCGGGCGTGACAACTTTCCCAGCAGAGAGGTCGCAAATTCTGCTTCGAAGTTTGGGCTCCGAGGTGTGGTCCACTCTTTGCGTGAAGAGCTTCGGCATGATCGGATTTCTGTGACAGTGATCAATCCAGGGAATGTGGGAACTCCAGAAGTGCTCTCGGACCTAGAAGAGGTTGGAGCTGCCGCAACAGATGCGATCCCGCTTGAAGATCTACTTATGATTATCGACTGCGTTTTGTGCTTATCCCGCCAAACCTGTATCAAGGAGATTGATGTGCCTGCCATGTCCAGCAAGGGTGCCTAACATCACCATGCACCTGAGCCGCCACCGCAAGTTAGCTCCTGATGCGCGATGCTATGTGCGGCCAGGTGATGGTGAGCGTTAGACCCACGCCCCAGACCTGACTAGACTGGCCCAAAACTATGAGCATGATGGACGACTCAGAGGCAATCCAGCCAGATGGAGTCACCACGGATGAAGTCATCGACTCTTCTGACGAAGGAGATCTGACGCTAGAGGGGACAAAACCAACCATCAAGCTTGATAAGAATGATCGGAGCCTATCCGAGTTCCATCGTTGGTATACCAAAGGCAGAATCATTGTAGATCCTGAGTGGCAACGGAAATATGTATGGGACCGCAAGAGAGCCTCAAGGCTTGTCGAATCATTTTTAATTGACCTGCCTGTACCAGTAATTTATTTGGCGGTCAACGACGATGGCAAGTACGAAGTCATTGATGGACTCCAGCGCCTTACATCCATATTTGACTACTTCGAGAATCGATATGCATTAACTGGCTTGGAGATCCGGAAGGAACTGGTAGGAAAGCAATTTTCAGAGCTTGATACCGAGCTTCAGTCAAAACTTGAGGATGCGACCCTCAGAACTTTTGAGCTCAGCCAGACAGCTCCAAAGGATTTGATGTTTATCATCTTTGAGCGCCTCAACACTGGAGGCATGGCGCTCAATGATATGGAGATTCGTAATTGTCTCTATCGAGGTGGTCTTAATGACTTGATTAAGGAGCTTTGCCAGCTCGAAGAGTTTAAGAACTCAGCGGGGCAGAGCGGTCTTGATAAGAGGATGGCAGACCGCACTCTCATTCTCCGCTATTTGGCATTCTATCAGATGACCTACACAAAAGCGAAGAAGGGCTTAAAGGCATTTTTCAACGAGTTTTTTACTACCTATCGGAATCCCACCGTAGAAAAGACGAAGGAGTTTAGAGGAGCGTTTAAGCATGCGATGCGCGCTTGCCTGACGGTGTTTGGGAATAAGGCCTTTCGCCTTCGGCGCGTCTACGAAAAAGGCGGTGGAGAGTGGGCTTCTCGGATTAATGCCTCTATCTTCCAAGTTATATCAGTGTCGTTTAACGACTACGATATTGGCATAATCACTAGATCGGCGGACAGCATTTATGAGGCCTACATCGACTTGATCGAAACCGATGAAAGATGGGTCGCGTCGGTCACGGCGGCCACAGGTGACTATTCTCGTATAGAGTATGCGTTTGAAACTTGGCAAGCCCGACTCAAAGATGCGGTGTCTGGCGAAAGGGAAAATGATGCAGTTCGTCTCTTTAGCCGAAGCTTGAAAGAAGAGATGTTTGAAGCCGATAATTCGTGTTCGATATGCGGCCAAAAGATTGTTATGCTAAATGATGCCGCTCTTGACCACAATCTTCAATACTGGAAGGGCGGTGAGACGGTTCCTGTGAATGCTCGCTTGGCTCACCGTACGTGTAACTGGAAGCGTGGCAAAGGGGTCTAACCAGCCCCTTGAGTGGACAGGCCCCCGCCGACTATCTGCTGTGCCACCCCAGGCTTCTTGCCTGCCCCTCAGGGGCAGCGTTAGATGCACAGACCGATCTGTAGCTGTCGCTACCTTCGGGCAATCGGGAGATATGCTTCATATAGTGAGGTGATGTACACTTGCTGACAATGAATCTCAAAGTGCTTAGAAATCTAAGTAAAGCTTGCTTGTCGCAAGCCGTGGCAATTATTTCGGCGTCGTTGCCAGTGATAGTTTTCGACTCCAAGCCTGCGCACGCCTCATGCAGGACTGTTCAGGGTAATTATGGTAGTTCATACTTTGTCTGCTCTATAGGAAGCTCAGTGATGCTTCAAGGCAGTAACTCACGAACAGGATCCTATTGGACAGAAAACTGCTTTGGAGTAGGCACTTCGATCACGACCTGTTCTGGGACTGATGCATCGGGCAACTTTTGGTCGTGTACATATTCTCGATTTCTGAATGATTGCTACAAGTCAGAAATCCTAAACTAGGCAATTTAAGAAGAGCATGCCAATCTATGGATAGCAATCAGAAGTTTCACAATTTCATGACTGGTTTTGCTGCAGCTGTTGAGCTTGATAAGAGAGCCGCAAAAGAAGGCTGTTTCGTGGAGTGCGTGGTTCTTTCGGCTGCCGTCATCGACGGCACTCTTCGTATGGGCTTAATACTCAAGCATCAACTTGACACAAATACCAATGATCTACTGGATGAGCTCCTTTATCAAGAGGAAGACGAAAAGGGGATCTCCGAACGGGAGATCTATCGAAGGGCTTTAACAAAGAGAATAATCACTAAGGAGACCTTTGACCGCATTAACTCCCTCTATGATCTACGGAATAGAGTTATCCATCGCTATATTATTAGCATGATTACCACCAAGGATGTTCTTGATATAGCCTGTGAGTATGACTCCCTAAAGCATGAAGTATCTGGCCATGTAGCAGAGCTTGAAAAGGAACAGATTCGCCTAGGAGTAGGCATGTCTGTGAGCGGTACCTCAGAAAACTTATCGGAGACTCTAGAGAAGGTTGCACTTAGCAAGCATGGAGACGACAATCTTGCTGAGGCCCTAAGGAATGGCATCTAACAATGCCATACACTTGAGCCACCTCCAAATTTCTCGTTATCATCGCGTTACATCCTTGCGGCCAGGTGATGGCGAGCGTTAGGCCACAGAAAACCTACAGGAGTGACTGAGCGAGATGCTGGAAACAACAATTGCCGTCGTCGGAGCGCTTACGGGGCTCGGCAGTCTCTGGTTTACCGAACGTCAGTGGCGAAAGATCAACAAGAAGATCGCCATGTTGAGTGATTCCAATGCAGCCAGCGAAGTAGTGCCAGCTTGGTACACGAAGCGCATGATGAGAGATCAGTGGTATTTTGGCCTTCAGACCATCGACGGCTATGTAATTGCCGTGCAAAGGATCAACTCAATATCTGACGATGGGAACTGGATGGATGTCGAGTTGCTCATGAATGACGAAGTGCCAAAATTGCCAGATCGAAAGCTGATTACGGCCGTGGGAGATGGTAGGCGAGTTGCCTCGGTAAAGATAAGCAACATTGTTGCCGCCTATGACATCGTGACGAGCTAGCTGGGCCACTTGCGCACCCTTCAGGCACGCTTCCGCAAAGCTGCGGCCTAACCCTTCAATCGAGAGGACGCTGCCCGACAAGTCGGTCAACGCCTGTCATGTCAAACGTTCGACAGCAACCCAGTATTCATGAGCCTTGACCGCGATGCTCTTACGGCCCACTTCCGTGAGCTGGACTCGCTTCCAGCGGACGCACCGGCTGCGGCCAAGCGCAAGCGTGGACAGGAGTTTGAGGTATTCCTCCACAACCTTCTAGCCTTCAGCAATCTAGAGCCTCGCACACGCTACCGCCCTGTCGGAGAGGAGATCGACGGCTCGTTCGAGCTATCGGGACGCGTTTATCTGCTCGAAGCCAAGTGGCATCTCGATCCCCTGCCCGCATCTGCGATATACGCTTTCAAGGGCAAGGTTGACGGCAAGCTGGCAGGAACCCTTGGTGTGTTCGTTTCTATCTCTGGCTACAGCGAGGATGCGGTAGAGGCACTAACCCTGGGCAAGATACTAAACGTTATCCTCGCCGATCGAGATGACGTTGTGGCGGCTCTTGCGGCCGACTCGGGGATCGGTGGTGTGCTCAAAGCTAAGCTTCGCGCTGCTGCGGAGGAGGGTTCTGTTTACTTCCGAGTCAGCGCAACGCAACTGACTGTGGGGGCGGCATTTGGTCGCAACGAAACCCAGGCAACTGTGGAAGTCGCAGCGACTAATGACGAATGCCCCACATCACTGGTGATTGTTTGTGAGGGTCCGCGTGATGAGGTGGCGCTTACGACGTTAGCGCAGCGAATTCTTCAGCAAGAGAAGCGCGCGGGGGTAGTGCGCTTTGTAGTTGCGATGGGAAAGCACAACATCCCGCGAGTACTCAATGCGATCCGGCGCTCTCTCCCGCATACAGCTGGCTTTGCAGCGGTAGCAGATGGGGACGATGATCCTGACCGAACTGAGCGAATGATCGCAGAGCATCTGGATGACACGGCTGAAATTGTGGTGGTCGATCCAGGAATTGAAGCCTGGTTCACGCCTTTTGTGGTTCATCCCGAAGTCCGGTTGGAAGATCGAGGGAAGTGGCGCTCGCCCCAGTGGGAAGCGATCGCGCAGGTGCCCTTGGGTGTTGACCTATCAGAACTCCGCTCAGCGCAGCCGACATTCCAGAAGTTCTATGACCTAGTTATGCGGTATTCGCGAGCTGTCTGACATGCCCCTGGAGTGGTAAGGCCACCGCCGATTCCCTGCTTGAGCTCTAAAGTGCTTGCCGGCCACTCAGGGACAACGTTAGCTGGACTGCATCCAAAATGAGCAAAATTCTATTCCAAGTTGTTGAGGAGCCGTATTGCCTTTGGGAGGAGAACCTCAATGCGCAGACGATGTCATTCTTGGCCGGCATTGACACAGGATACTTTGATCACCTGCTTAAGCTATATCTAGATTCAGAAGATGAAGAGCGTGCCGCAATGGCTCTAAGAGTTGCCTTCCATCACGCCATGGAAACGTTATTCTCCTTTCTTGGAGCTCTCCTACAGGCGCCTGCTGCGCCACAAGCTTGGATTGCGAAGTGCCAAAACTCACAGCTCAAGGAGCTTGTGCGTCGCATTTCTGATTGCGACAACAATCTGCCTAGAGGACTTTCTCTTCAGTCAGTGAGCTGGACAGAACTCGCTCGGGCAACTCTTTGCTGGTACCGTTCAGGAACTGAGCGTCAAAGCGAGTCAATCAAGCTATTCGCAGAATTTTGGCGGCGCTTAGCAGCCGAGTTTCTCGATCAGAACCGCATAGATGAATACAATAGTTTAAAGCATGGGTTTCGAGTTACAGGCGGAGGATACGGACTAAGTGTTGGGCTGGAACACGAATACGGCGTGCAACCTCCTGAAAATGAAATGCAATCAATTCTGCAATCTGAATTTGGGACTTCGTTTTGGCGTTTTTTGAATGCCTCGGGAAAGCGCGGCGAACGATCACTTGTCTCTGAACAGGTTTTTGTCAATTGGAAAATTGAGAAAGTCGCGCCACTTCTGCAAATCACCTCAATCTCAATCGCCAATGTCGTAGGAGCATTGAAAGTCCTTAATGGTGAACTATGCAACATAGTTAAATTTGATCGTCCAGAGAGCGATGAAGCCTTTGTTGAGCCATGGAAGCAGGTGCCGCCAAGCAATAACCTTGTGATTAGTGCTCACCAAGGAGCGGATGTACCTTTTCTTTCAAAGGAAGAGTTACTCGCCATGCTTGAAGCAAACGGCTAACCACGCCATTCGCCAGGGCCGCCACAATGAGGCCTCTGCTTTCTGCCATGGCTCACTGCGGCCTGGTGATGGCAAGCGTTCTGCTTATCACAGGGCCTCGTGGCTTTCTCAAGCTTCCACCTCATCAATACAGGGCAGCTTTTCCCTCAGCCAATGGGCACATGCTCCAGAAACACAAGCCGTCGGACGGTCTTGGTGCTGGCCATGTTGTGGCGCGGGGCTGGGCCATCGATGACGTACTTCTCATACTCCGCGATCACCAGCCGTAACTCTGCGCTGTCCGGCTCGGGCAGGTCGATCAGCCTGTCCCAGAGTGGCGGGCTGAGTCAGAGGTGTTCCGCCCCGACCCCAAGGTCCAGCGCTTCGGCGAAGCGGTCACACCTCCACCACCGGTTTCGGCGACACCGGCGTCACCTGTTTCACCTGTCCGCTCAGAGGGTCGACTTCGAAGTACGGCCGCACCTCGCGTCAGCCGCCTGAAGGTCCATAGCCTCTGCTGAACAGCGTCACGCCGCGTGAGCGTCCGTCTCCAGCCGCACGAACGGTCAGTAGGCGGCACCGTTGTTGATCTCGATGTCGCAGAACCAGAGTCTCCGCTCGGTGTCATCGGCCACCTCATCGGGGGCGACCAGGGCCGGGTGTGACGCCCGCCACGAAGGCCGACGGCCAGATCGGGTCGTTGCCCCACGGGGTCACCGACGTGCGATCGACGCCCCCATTAGGGCCCCTGGCCCAGCTCACGGGCACGCGTGCTGGTGATCAACCCCTTCCCGCGCACCGGCTCCCACGGCGCCTGAGCCCCGCTCCCCCGGGGCGGCCGCGCCATAGGATCTCCCTCATGCCCTCCAGCCCCACCGTCGGCTCCGCTGACACCACCACCGGTGGCGTGCCGTCGCTGGAGCAGCTGTTCCCCTTCCCCCTCGATGGCTTCCAGCTGGAGGCGATCGACGCCCTGAACCAGGGCCATTCGGTGGTGGTGAGTGCCCCCACCGGCTCCGGCAAGACCCTGGTGGGCGAGTACGCCATCCACCGGGCCCTGGCCCACGGCCAGAAGGTCTTCTACACCACGCCCCTGAAGGCCCTCTCCAACCAGAAGCTGCGGGATTTCCGCCACCAGTTCGGCGACGAGAAGGTGGGCCTGCTCACCGGCGACCTGAGCTTGAACCGGGAGGCCCAGGTGGTGGTGATGACCACCGAGATCTTCCGCAACATGCTCTACGCGGAGATCGACCACCTCGACGACGACCCCCTGGCCGATGTGGAGGCCGTGGTGCTCGACGAGTGCCACTACATGAACGACACCCAGCGGGGCACGGTCTGGGAGGAATCGATCATCCACTGCCCCTCGCGGGTGCAGCTGGTGGCCCTCTCGGCCACGGTGGCCAATGCCGGCCAGCTCACCGACTGGATCGAGCGGGTGCATGGCCCCACCCGGCTGATCCACAGCGACTTCCGCCCCGTCCCCCTGGCCTTCAGCTTCTGCAGCGCCAAGGGCCTGCATCCCCTGCTCAACGACGAGGGCACCGGCCTGCACCCCAACTGCAAGGTCTGGCGCCCTCCAAAGTCCACCCGCCGCAAGGGACCGAAGGAACCGCGGCCGCCCCAGCCGGAGGCGCCGCCGATCGGCTTCGTGGTGGCCCAGATGGCGGAGCGCGAGATGCTGCCGGCCATTTACTTCATCTTCAGTCGCCGCAACTGCGACCGCTCCGTCCGCGACCTGGCCAAGGTGTGCCTGGTGAATCCCGAGGAGCAGGCACGCATCCGCCAGCGGCTGGACGCCTTCATGGCGGTGACCCCCGAGGCGGTGCGGGAGGGCGGCCATGCCGATGCCCTGCTGCGGGGCATCGCCGCCCACCACGCCGGCGTGCTGCCGGCCTGGAAGGAACTGATCGAGGAGCTGTTCCAGCAGGGGCTGATCAAGGTGGTCTTCGCCACCGAGACCCTGGCTGCGGGCATCAACATGCCGGCCCGCACCACGGTGATCTCGGCCCTCTCCAAGCGCACCGAACGGGGCCACAGGCCCCTGATGGGCAGCGAATTCCTGCAGATGGCGGGCCGCGCCGGCCGTCGCGGCCTGGATACGCAGGGCTACGTGGTCACGGTGCAGAGCCGCTTCGAGGGGGTCAGGGAGGCCGGCGCCCTGGCCACCAGCCCGGCCGATCCCCTGGTGAGCCAGTTCACCCCCAGCTACGGCATGGTGCTCAACCTGCTGCAGCGCTACGACCTGGCCAAGGCTCGGGAGCTGGTGGAGCGCAGCTTCGGCCGCTACCTGGCGGGGCTGGATCTGGCCGAGGACGAGGCCCGCATCGCCGAGCTGATGGCCCAGCTGGCCAGCCTGGAATCGAGTGGCGGCGAGGTGCCCTGGGACGACTTCGAGGACTATGAGAAGGTGCGCGGCCGCCTGCGGGAGGAGCGCCGCCTGCACCGGATCCTGCAGCAGCAGGCCGAGGAAACCCTGGCCCACGAGCTCACCCTGGCGCTGCAGTTCGCCAGTGAGGGCACCCTGGTGAGCGT
Organism: Tabrizicola sp. YIM 78059; assembly: GCA_943367815.1. Classification (GTDB taxonomy): domain Bacteria; phylum Cyanobacteriota; class Cyanobacteriia; order PCC-6307; family Cyanobiaceae; genus Cyanobium. The sequence continues at coordinate 43,330 of CALRKA020000020.1, forward strand.
CAAGGCGCCCGCCCTGCGCAGCCGGGTGACCCCGGCGGTGATCGTGGCCAAGGTGCCCGGATCCGGCCAGTTCCCGCTGCTGCTCTGCCTCACCGACGAGAACGTCTGGATCCTGCTGCCCTGCCACGCGGTGGTGACCCTGCACGCCGAGCTCAGCTGCCTGCAGGTGAACCAGCTGGAGCCGCCGGAGCTGCACCACGCCAACGAGCTGCGCCACGGCGACAATGCCAGCGGCGGCCTGGCCCTGGCGGTGTCCTCGATGGCCCGCCGCCACGACATGCACACCCCCCGCTACGACCTGGCCGGGGAGGTGCAGCAGCAGGGCCAGCGGGTGCAGCAGCTGGAGCAGGAGCTGGAGGCCCACCCCGCCCACCGCTGGGGCGACCGCAAGCACCTCAAGAAGCACCGCCGCCGCATGGAGGAACTGGAGGAGGAGATCGGCGAAAGGCAGCGGCTGCTGCACCACCGCGCCAACCGCCACTGGGACACCTTTCTCTCGTTGATCGACATCCTGCGCTTCTTCGGCGCCCTCGACGGTGAGGAGGGTCTGGAGCCCACCGAGGTGGGCCGCACCGTGGCGGCTCTGCGGGGCGACAACGAGCTCTGGCTGGGGCTGGCCCTGATGAGCGGCCACCTCGATGGCCTGGATCCGGCCGAGCTGGCGGCGGTGCTGGAGGCCATCTCCACCGAGGTGAACCGGCCCGATCTCTGGTGCGGCTACCCGCCGCCACCGGCTTCCGAGGAGGCGCTCCACGACCTGCGCAGCCTTCGGCGTGAACTGCAGCGCCAGCAGGAGCGGGCGTCGGTGGTGGTGCCGGTGTGGTGGGAGCCGGAACTCACTGGCCTGGTCCACGCCTGGGCCCGGGGCGCCAGCTGGAACGACGTGATCGCCAACACCTCCCTCGATGAAGGGGATGTGGTGCGGATCCTGCGCCGCACCGTCGACCTGCTGGCCCAGGTGCCCTACTGCGAGGCGATCAGCGAGCAGCTGCGCCGCAACTCACGCCTGGCGCTCAAGAGCATCAACCGCTTCCCGGTCTGCGAGATCGAGGATCTGCTGGCCGGAGACAACGGCAAGCTGGATCCGGCCACGGAGCGGCCGCCGGCCGGCTGAGGCCGGCAGCCCTCAGATCTCCAGCCGCTGCCAGATCACATCCAGATTCGCCCGGTGCAGGTCGGTGGCGAAGCAGGCCGCCAGCTGCTCGGGGCCCAGGTGGTTGGTCACCACTGGATCGCCCGCCAGGTTGGCGCGGAAGTCGCCCCCCTCGCTGTTCCAGGCCGCATGGGCGTGGCGCTGCACGATCCGGTAGGCCTCCTCCCGGCTCAGCCCCGCCTCCACCAGCGCCAGCAGCACCCGCTGGCTGAACACCACGCCGCCGTAGACGTTCATGTTGCGGGCCATGTTCTCGGGGTAGATCCCCAGGCCTTCGATCACGGCGGTCATCTCCCGCAGCATGAAGTGCAGGGTCACCGAGCAGTCGGGCAGCATCATCCGCTCCACCGAGCTGTGGCTGATGTCGCGCTCGTGCCACAGGGCCACGTTCTCCAGGGCCGCCACGGTGTAGCTGCGCAGCACCCGGGCCAGGCCGCTGATGCGTTCGCTGCGGATCGGGTTGCGCTTGTGGGGCATGGCCGAGCTGCCCTTCTGGCCCTTGGCGAAGTTCTCCTCCACCTCCAGCAC
>CALRKA020000021.1:0-41419 GCA_943367815.1 Tabrizicola sp. YIM 78059
GTGGCCCACCGGCCCGACCGGTCCCGGCGGCGCCCGCCCGCCCGGCCTCCGTGGCCCCACCGGCCAAACCCCTGGCAGCTCCGAAGCCCACCAGTCCGGCCCCGGTCAACCGCACCTCCCAGCCCCCGGTCCGGGTCGGCTCGCCCCAGCGGCCCCCGGCACCGGCTCCGGGGCGGCCCGCCCCGGCCGGCACGCCGACCCGGCCTCCCGCGACCCGGCCCCAGCTGGTCGGTCGTCCCCAGCCCGGCCAGGGCGGACCCACCAGCAGCCGGCCCGCCCCGCCCTCGGCCCGGCCCCAGCGCCCCGGTGCCCCCGCACCGATCCGTCCCGGCAGCGCCGGCGCCCGGGCCGGTTCGGCTCCGGGTCGGCCCGGCCCCACCCCGCTCGAACTGGTCGGCAAGCCGATCCGCCGCGACTCGGCGGGTCCCGGCACCTCGGCGCCGGGCCGTCCGGCGGCCCCCGGCCGCCCGGGCATCCCCGCGGGGATGCGCAAGCCGATGGCCCCCGGCGAGCTGATGCAGCTCCAGAAGCCCACCGGTCGCCCCACCGCCCCGCCGCCGCGGCGACCCGACCGCAGCGAGGGCGGCACCGAGGCCGGTGGTGAAACGGAGGGCGTGACGCGCCCCACCGCCACCCCGCCGGCCGCGCCCCGTCGCCCCGGCTTCCGGCCGCCCACCCCGGCGGGCGCCCGCGCCCCCGGCGCCCGGCGCCCCGACTGGGACGACAGCGCCAAGCTCGAGGCCCTGCGCAGCCGCACCCCGCAGAAACAGCGCCAGAAGGTGCACATCATCGGCGAAAACGATGATGCCCTCACCGCCGAAACCGGCGGCTACGCCGGTGAGCAGGAAGCCCTGGTGCTCCAGGCCAGCCTGGCCCGCCCGGCCAAGCCCCGCTCCGCGCCTGGCACCGCTGCCAAGCCCACCGTGGCGGTGCGCAAGCGCAAGAAGGAGACCACCCGCCAGCGCCAGCGGCGCCGTGCCATGGAACTGCGGGCCTCCCGCGAAGCCAAGGCCCAGCGCCCCGAGATGCTGATCGTGCCCGAGGGCAACCTCACGGTGCAGGAGCTGGCCGACCGCCTCGGCGTGGAGAGCTCCGAGATCATCAAATCCCTGTTCTTCAAGGGGATCAGCGCCACTGTCACCCAGACCCTCGACCTGCACACGATCGAGACGGTGGCCGAGGAGTTCGGCGTGCCCGTCCTCGAGGACGACGTCGAGGCCGCGGCCAAGAAGACCGTGGAGATGATCGAGGAGAGCGACATGGCGCACCTGATCCGGCGCCCGCCCGTGGTGACCGTGATGGGCCACGTCGACCACGGCAAGACGAGCCTGCTCGACGCCATCCGCAAGACCCGCGTGGCGGCCGGGGAAGCCGGCGGCATCACCCAGCACATCGGCGCCTACCAGGTCGATGTGCCCCACGGCGACGAGCACCGCAAGATCACCTTCCTCGACACCCCGGGCCACGAGGCGTTCACCGCCATGCGGGCCCGCGGCACCAAGGTCACCGACGTGGCTGTGCTGGTGGTGGCCGCCGACGACGGCGTCCGTCCCCAGACCCTGGAGGCGATCAGCCACGCCCGCGCCGCCGAGGTGCCGATCGTGGTGGCGATCAACAAGATCGACAAGGAAGGGGCCCAGCCCGACCGGGTCAAGCAAGAGCTCTCCGGCCTCGAGCTGGTGGCCGAGGACTGGGGCGGCAACACCGTCATGGTCCCCGTGAGCGCCATCAAGGGGGAGAACATCGACAAGCTGCTGGAGATGATCCTGCTGGTCACCGAAGTGGAGGACCTGCAGGCCAACCCCGACCGGATGGCCCGGGGCACGGTGATCGAGGCCCACCTCGACAAAGCCAAGGGTCCCGTGGCCACGCTGCTGATCCAGAACGGCACCCTCAAGGCCGGCGACGTCCTGGCGGCCGGTCCGATCCTCGGCAAGGTGCGGGCCATGGTTGACGACACCGGCAAGCGGGTGAAGCAGGCCGGCCCCTCCAGCGCCGTGGAGGCCCTCGGCTTCAGCGAGGTGCCCACCGCCGGCGACGAGTTTGAGGTCTACGCCGATGAGAAGAGCGCCCGGGCCGTCGTCGGCGACCGGGCCACCGAGGCCCGGGCCACCCGCCTGGCCCAGCAGATGGCCTCCAGGAGGGTGTCCCTGGCTTCGATGTCGGGCCAGGCCAGCGAAGGGGAGCTCAAGGAGCTCAACCTGATCCTCAAGGCCGACGTGCAGGGCAGCGTCGAGGCGATCCTCGGATCCCTCGAACAGCTGCCCCAGGAAGAGGTTCAGGTGCGGGTGCTGCTGTCGGCACCGGGCGAGATCACCGAAACGGACGTCGATCTGGCGGCCGCGTCGGGCGCCGTGATCGTGGGCTTCAACACCTCGATGGCCTCCGGCGCCAAGCGCGCCGCCGATGCCACCGGGGTGGATGTGCGCGATTACGACGTCATCTACAAGCTCCTGGAGGACATCCAGATGGCCATGGAGGGCCTGCTGGAGCCCGAGATGGTGGAGGAGAGCCTGGGCGAAGCGGAAGTGCGGGCCGTGTTCACGATCGGCAAGAGCGCCGTGGCCGGTTGTTACGTCACCAGCGGCAAGCTGCAGCGCAACTGCCGCATCCGCGTGCACCGCGGCAAGGAGCTCGTCTACGAGGGCGACCTCGACTCCCTGCGGCGCAACAAGGACGACGTCAAGGAGGTGGCCACCGGCTTCGAGTGCGGCATCGGCTGCGATCGGTACACCGGCTGGCAGGAGAAGGATCGGGTCGAGGCCTTCAAGCTGGTCACCCAGCGCCGGACCCTCAGCACCTGATCCCGTGACCCCCCGCGGCGAGCCGCTGCTCTGGCTCCAGCTGATCGCCTTCGGGGTGCTGCCGCTCGAGGCGCTGCTGCTGCTGCTGTTGCTGGCCGGCAGCGACCCCGGCCCCCTGCCGGGCCTGGAGCGGCTGCTCTGCTGGGCGATCGGCGCTCTGGCACCCTCGCTGCTGCTGGCCCGCCGTCCCGCCGACGTCTGGTCGCTGCTGCTGCTGCAGACGCCGCTGCGGGGCCGTCGGGAGCTGCAGCGGCGGCTCAGCCGGCTCCAGGCAGCCCCGGGGCTGGCCCTGGCCACAGCCGGCGGCGCGGCCCTCGCCCTGCCCCTGCTGTGGTGGATCGATGGCCATGCCGCCGTGGCCGCGCCCATCACCCCCTTCGCCTCCTGCCCGCGCCTGGTGGCCCTGCTGCTGGCGGCCCTGGTGCTGGTGGTGATGCTGTGGCAGTGGCAGCAGCTGATCCAGTCCCTGTGGCTGCTGAGCCGCAGCCCCGAGGTCGTGGCCGCCACCCGCCCCCTCAGCCTGGAGGAACTGGAGCAGCAGCGCCTCTGCCTGGGCCTGCCCCTGCTGCTGCCCGAGCCCCTGAAGCTGGCCGAGACGATGGCGCCGCCCGAAGCCACGCAGCCAGACGAAGCCCAGGACCCACCAGAAGCCGATGAGCCACCAGCGCCGCCCCCGACCCCAGCCGTCGAGCTCCCGGCTTCCGAGTCCTCAGACGCCGAGGTCCCAGACGCCGAACCCTCAACCGTCGAGGCGGTTGCGGTCGAACCAGAGCAGGCACCCGAAGAGACCGAAGGCCCCGACCTGGATCAGGAGATCGGCTGAGGCCACCTCAGAGCCGGCGGCAGCCCGAAGGGCCATGGTGGCCAGACCCAGCCCGGCGGAGGCCACCAGGGCGAACCACAGGGCCCGCCTGAGCCCGCGCCAGGGGGTCCTCGCTTCGCTGAGCAGACGCTCGCGCAACGCCGGATCCAGGGATCGTTTCGGGTCGGATCCCATGGAATGGTGCCCTGCAGGTGGTGATCCAGCGAATGCTAATTTCTTGGCCGATGCCGGTGTAGCTCAGGGGTAGAGCAACTGATTCGTAATCAGTAGGTCGTCGGTTCAAATCCGATCACCGGCTTAGACACCGCAAGGCTTCTCAAGGATCACCGAAACGCTGAGCAGGCAGCGTGCCCAGTCCGTGCCCAGCATCTGGCGCCTCCTGGCCTCCTCCAGGAGGTGCCAGAGGGGCGACCGTGGGGGGAACACTCGTAGCCCAATGGGCTACCGACTGGCACCGATGGCCATAGGATTACCGCTATGAAGACCAAGATCCCCGATCACCTGCACCTCGTTGCCCGTCACGTTCACGGTCAGTGGGTTGTGTCGTGTCTGGATTTCGACCTGGCTGCCCAGGACGACAGCTTTGAGGCAGCCCAGCGGCGGCTTTTCGATCAGGTCACCAGCTACGTGGAAGAAGCCCTTGCCATGGATGGTGGGGCCCATGCCGAGCAGTTGCTCAACCGCCGAGCACCAATCGGCGATTGGATCCTGTTCCACGCGGCCACAGTCCTCCAAGGCATCCGCTCGGCCAAGGGCTTTCTCAGGGGCTACCAGCGTCCGTTCCAATACCTGTCCGCTTAGGGCCCTGTGGGGCGGAAGTACCGACCTCTCACCTGCAAAGAGGTAAAGCGGATCCTCATCGCCCTCGGCTTTGAGTTCCACCGACAGAAAGGCTCCCATGAGCACTGGAAGGCCTTTGTTGACGGGCAAATGCGGCTGGTCACTGTGGACTGTCCCAAACAGCCTTTTGTGCCTCCTCTGCTGAGCTCAATGGTCCGGCAGTCGGGTTACTCAATCGAAAAGTGGTATCTCCAGCTGGGCGAGTAGCCATCAGTTCAGCGGCAGCCTTCCAGGCTGAGCCCCTCGTTGGTGGCGCTCCTACTCTGGATCTCCCCACACCACTCAAGGGATGCAACGTGATCTGGTGGTGATCGGCGCCGTCGGTGGCGTTGCAGTAGCGGTCGCCGGAGCCGTGGCATGGTTCGCTCCGGCACAGCTCAGCCGGCCTCGGCCGGCTCCCCCGCCAGCAGCGGCACCCGTGGCGCCAGCGCCTGCACCGCCTCCTGTGGCGGCCGCCCCGCCGGCAGCACCCGCGCCAGTGGTGGATCCCGACGACGAGCTCTACGCCAAGGAGATCGAGCGGATCAACGACCAGCGGGAGATCCTGCAGGAGTCGTTCGATGACTACCGGAGCCGGGGCAGCCTCGGCCGGATGGAGGAGACCCTGGCCGAGATGAAGGCCCTCCCCAGCGTGCGGTGCCTCGAGACAGAGCAGCGCCGCGGGGCGCCGTTCTACCCGGCCCTGGCCACGTGCCGCAGCGTCACCGCGGCCCGCTGACACTTCGTAGGGGAGTCCCTACCCACCATTGAATGCTTTGAGCCAGGTATCCTTGAACGCTTTCTTATAGTCGAACGGCTCGATACCTGAGACTGGTTCAGAACCTAAAACAGCGGAAGTCCACGGCCGAGCAGGCAACAGTGTTCCATTCGATAATCGCGCACCTTCATGAACTGCCGCTGCATAAGGTGCTGTCCACCTGAACTCTGCGCGGAGTCCATTGATGGTTGGCCCGGCGTTGCTTTGGCGCAATAATCCGCTGTCGATGATGTTCCTGGGGCTGCCTACTTCCTGGCCGTTGCTGCGGATCGTAGTTACGGGATTCCAGCTATACACTGGCTTGGCTAATGCGGCTTGAAATCTTGCGTTTAGAGTTTGAAATACAGCCGCCGCCGCTTTCTCAGAGGCGCGTCTTGCCTTGCCTCGATAATCAACGGTGAAACGGATTCGCATGATGGTTAGAGGTTGACGAAATCGGCAGGCTGATCAAGTTCGAGCGATTCGATCACCAGCTCGCGCACCACAGTCGAAGGCCTCACTCCAGCGGCCTTGGCCCGCCGATCCAGGATCTCCAGGGCGGCCGTCGGCAGCGTGATCCCCAGGCGGCGGCACGGGACCGCCCGCTGGCGGGGCCGGTAGCCGTGACGGCCGCGCTGGCGGGCAGCCGCCTTCGTTGTGCGCCTGGCCCTTATGCCCGGCTGCGTCCAGTAGGCCACACAGTCACGGCTCAGCCCCAGCTCCCGTCCGATCTCGGCACAGTTCCACCGGCGGCGGCGGAGGGCCTTGGCGCGGGCCAGCAGTTCGGGCGTCATTTGCCCACGGCGCCGGGGCGTGGCGGTCCTCATGCGGCCTCCAGCTGGCGCAGCTCGGCGAGGTTGGCGGCCAGCCGGCGCCGCACCTGGGGCGTGTCCGACCGCCTGGGGCGGCCTTTCATCTGGTCGAGCCAGTTGGTGTCCACCTCGATCTGGCGCCGCAGGTGCTGCTCCCTGTGAATCCGGCCGATCTCGCGGTGGGCAGCCATCCATGTGGGGCGATCGGTCGCGGGGTCGAGGAGCACCGCCTGCAGCTGGCGGATCCGCAGGTCCGGGGTGGTGGCGGTGGCACCGGGCGTGGGTGTGGTGCAGTTCATCCCTGGGCCTCCAGCTCGGCCAGGGCGGCGCGGGCCCGCTCCAACTCCCGGGCGGCGAACGCCCGCAGCTCGGCCTCCTCGCGGTCGTCGCTGAGCACCCGCTCAGCCGCTTCGATCCGGGCGCGAAGGTTGGCGCGTCGGCCGGGGGCGATGGCGTCGATCATCGGTCGTTGGGGTGGGGGCGCTGGACGCCGAGGCCTTCGAGCACGTCCCAGCAGGCGGCGACCTGGGCGTGGTGCTCCGGTGTGTCGATGGCCTGCGCCACCCGCCGGGCCTCCAGCTCGGTGAGCAGCTGGGTCTGGGCGCGGATCTGCAGCAGCCGCTCCATCTCGGCCTTGGTGGCCTCCGGGTCGGGCAGTTCGAGCACCTCGGCCTTCAGCCGATCGATCGCGGCATCGATGCTCGGGGGATGGGGATACAGCCAGGCGAAACGGGGGTCGGGCATGGGATCGTGCGCCATGTGGGCGCCATGTATGCACCGTCAGTTTTCCCGGCCCGGCCAACCTGCGCGGAACACAGATGATCGGCGCCGGCTGTGCCAGTGGAGCCAGCCGCCGTCCGGTTCGCGCCGTCTCACCGGGCCCGGTTCACCCGCGACAACTGCGACTCGTGTCCAGGATCCTGTCCAAACGGCCCGATCCAGGGCGTCTCACCAGCAGGGTGTGCCAGTCGGCGGCGGGTGATCAGGCCACCACCCAGGCGCGAACGCGGTGGCGGGATACCTCGAGGCGCTGGGCAATCTGCCGCTGTGAGACGCCGGCGCGGTGCCAGCGGCGGGCACGATCAGCAGGTGTTTCGGTGAACCAGACGATGGTGCCGACGACAACGGCCAGCAGCACCACCAGGGCGCAGAGCAGGGTGTTCATTGTTGAAGATGCTTGTGAGTGATCGGGCCGTCACAGCGGCTCTCCGATCTGTGCGAATTCTAGCGCGCTTCACCGGGAAAACTCACGGGGACGCCATGGCGTTATTCCCCATCGAATTATCAACAATGCCGATCGATCACAGCCGGCTGAGCACCCAGCAGCTCGCCGAACTCGCATGGCCTGATCCAGGCGACGCGGGCAAGACCGCCAGGGCATACGAAACGGCGTACTACAAGCCCGCGCACCCGCAGCCTGCCCCGGAGCAGCAGTCCGCCCCTGCACCTGCTGCAGCGCCCACCGCGTCGCAGCGCCGCGCCCAGGCTGCAGCCATGGCTGGGGATTTCAAGGCGGTGGCCGGTGAGGCATGGCCCGACACCATGTCGATCACGCCCGGCGATGACGACGCCGACCCCGACGCCATCAGCGCTGAGGAGCGCCTGGCCCAGGAGCTGGCGGAGATCGAGTCGGACCTCGAGGTGCTGCTCCAGCGGAAGGCCCGCCTCGAGGGCAAGGCGAGCTGATCAGCTCTGCCGCAGGCACCGCTCCAGATCGGCGACGGCCAGTGCTGGCTGCAGCAGGGCCTCCAGCCGGGGCCCCTGCAGCCCGGGGGTCTGGATCTCCACGTCCGGCCCGAACAGGTGCCGCAGCGCCGGCAGGCGACGGCTGAGCAGGTCGGCCTCGGCGGCGGTGGTGGCACTGATGATCACGGGCGGGCCTCGATGGTGGGGACGACCGCGGCCACGTTGATGCGCACCATCCGGCGCTGGGCACCCAGGGGCGCCAGGTCGACGAGCTCACGGCCGAAGCGCCAGCGGCTCTTCCTGTTCGCGTCGGCTTCAGCGATCAGCCGGCGGATGTGGCGGGGGCTGCAGCCCAGGGCCTCGGCGGCCTGGGGAATTGTGAGTAGGACTCTCACGGTCGGGACGTGATTGGACCCCGCCTGTCTAACCGCTACCGGCCGATGTTGCGGCTGCTGTCGTATTCCGTAGCGTCTTAATCGTGATCGGTTGGCTATACGGTCGTGGTCTGGATTAAGACCGGCAGGCCGGCTCCAGTCCTTGGCGGCGGCCGTGCACCGTGACGCATGACGACCCACCGTCACGCTGGCGTCACGCCTGCAGACCCACTGCAGCACCTGGCGGGGCGGGGACGGCATGACGGGTGACGCTCTTTCACTCAGATCAGGTCGAGGCGGCCCAGATCGCTGCTCCAGGCGGCTTCCTGATCGGCCAGGGGCGGCGGCGTCACAGGCACCGGCCGCCAGCTCACCGGAGGCGCCGGGCGGGCCCTGGGCGGCCGCTGGGGCCTGGGGCGGAGGCGCGGGGCGGGCGTCATGGTGCCACCTCCGGATCGTTGACCAGCTCCAGCCACACCTCGGCATGGCAGGGTTCACCCAGGGCACAGGTGCAGCCCAGGTCGAAGCCGCGCAGCTCACGCCGGCCCAGCTCCACAAGCTCGGGATGCTCGGCCAGGTGCTTGCGGAAGCGATCGACAGCGGCGGCGGCGGTCCCTTCGGCCTTCACGGTGAACGGGTTGCCCCATCGGCTGGGCCGCATCACGCGTTTGCCGTTCGGTGGGTTCGGCATCAACAGGGTGGCGACGTGGAAGCGGGCGGGGCGCGTCATGCCTGGGGCTCGGCGGCGGGGGCTGCCGGGGGCTCCTCGGCGGGCTCGATGAGCTTGCCCAGGTCGTTCGCGTTGATCGCCTCGCGCAGGTACAGCCAGGGGCAGCGCACCACCTCCTTGTGCTTGTTGCGCACCAGGCCGTCGACGTTGTTGTAGACGCCGACGAACCGGAGGCCGGTTATCAGTGGCTTCCCCGGCTGGCAGATCGCCATGGCGGTGCCGGGCGGCAGGGTCCGCAGACGCTCGCGGTGCGCGGTGCGCTCATGCGCCGTCATCGGCGCCGCGGGGCTGGGCTGGGGCTGGGTGGTGGTCTTCGAGCTGGTGGTGGGGCGGGGCATGGCGGTGATGGTGGTGGTGATCAGGGGTGACGCGGGGGGCATGCCTTACGGGGTTGGAAGGCGGCTGGAAGGTGCTCTGGTAGCCAGAAACCTTGTGCGGGTCAGGGATCCTTCCAACCTTCCAACCTTCCAGGGGGGACAGACCCCCCTAGAGAAGGTGCTGATCCGGCTGGGTTCCACACAGGCACCCCTCTCTAGAGGGGTCTTATTTCTTGGAATGCTGGAAGGATGGAAGGAATAGAGACAGGGACAGCGATCTCGCATTCCACTCTGCTTCCATGAACCTTCCAGGCTGGAATGGGGGCTCACGCTGCCACCTGCTGTTCGGCGGCAAGTTCCGGCTCTGTGTCGTCGATGTGGTCGCCAGGAATCCAGACGCACCGTTGGGCCCTGCTGACCGGGAACCACACCTGATCTTTCTTGGTCTTTTCCAGGTCGAGCAGGCGGCCCAGGTGGTTGCCATCGGCCCAGGTGGTGCCGCGGTAGATGGCCTCGCTGCAGCGCTTCGCCACGTAGATGCCCCAGGGGTGACCAGGGGCGACCTTGACCCCCAGCCGCCCCAGCACCTTGTGCACCTCGCCGGCCTTGGTGTCATCCACGGACGCGGTGAGGGCCTTCCTGATGAGCTCACTGACGGTGATCTCCCTGGAGCGGTCCCCCAGCTCGTCCCACCGGACGGTGTGGCGCAACAGGCGGTCCAGGCACCGGCGGCCCTCGGAGTCCTGCTGCAGGTCCTCCTCGGCCGCCTCATCAGGCTTCCAGCCGATCCTGGCCAGCCAGGATTGTGCGGTGGCAACCGAGTCGAGGGATTCGGTAGTGACCAGCAGCAGCGCCCCAGCCAGCAGGTGGGCGAACACGTCGGCGCGGCGACTGTCCATGTCGACCAGGGCCTGATGGATGGTCTCGGCGTTGTGGCGCAGGACCGGCAGGCTCATCAGGGTGCGCCGCATCAGGCGCCGCCCCAGGTCGGGCACTGCCAGCCCGCGGGCGGCCAGTACCTGCTGACGGATGTCAGCCTGGCTGAGGGCACCTTTCTGGACGATGACCCCGCGGGAGCGGCTGGCGTCGTCCATCCCCTCCACATTGATGCCCGCGAGGATGAACGAGCTGCTCACCCTCTGGCGGATGGCCTGCTGGTGGGCGGTGCCCCTACCGCACTCCCCGCCGTCGTAGGCGACCCGCAGCAGCTCCCCCCATTGGTCGCGGCGTTCAGGAGTCTTGGCTGCGTTCTCCCACTCGTCGCAGATCACCGGCAGCACGTCGCCGGCCAGGGACTGGCGCACGGCGGAGGCGGTCCAGCCCTTGGCGAACAGCACCATGTCTGGGCCGCCCATCAGGGCCTCGGCGGGCTTCATGACCCCTTCGGTCTTGCCAGCGCCGCGGGGGGCCGTCACCACCAGCTGGGGACGCAGCCGCAGCGCGTTTCCGACGGGGCCCAACACGATGGCCCCGGCGACCAGCAGGTGTTCCATCTGACCGCGCCATCCGGCGCCGCGGATGAACTCCATCACCTGCAGTCCAGCCTCGTCGGCCAGCGGTTCAGGGCCCAGGTCGGGGAGCGCTGGGCGCCGGTCGTAGACGTAGGTGGTCTGCGGATGCTGCAGCGCCGCAGGCTGGCCGTCGATCAGCAGGCGGTCGCCCAGGTGGAGCACCGCCCGGTTGTCATCCATCCACGCGCCGCGGCCGCGGATGCGATCCATGGAGAACGGCGGGAGGCGGCGCTGCTGCTCAAACAGGGAGCTGGCGGCCGCCAGCCAGTTCGAGCCGGTCTTGCCGGGATAGAGGGTCTCCCAGTAGGCGATCGGGGCGAGGCTGACCAGGCAGACGCTGGTATGGCGGCTGCGGGCCAATGTGACCAGCTCCCCGCTGGCGGTGCGATACACGAATGCGTCGCCGGCCTGCCCCATCACCTGGAAGGGTGCCTGATGTGAATGCTGCCTTTCCACTTCCACCTGGGCCGCGGCCTTTGCTGGCTGCTGTGGCCGCAGCGGCACCACCTTGTTGTCGCGTCCCCGGTCGTGACGGCTGAGATCGAAGCCGTGGTCCGCGGCGATCCGCCAGAACGATGCTGGCTCCCGGGTGGTGGTGGTGCTCAGCACCTGCTCAGCGGTGGCACGGTCGGGCCACTTATGCGCCAGCAGATCGAGCGCCTTCTCCTCCGGCTCTCCGATGGCCGCCAGCGCCGCAGCACAGCCACATAGGGCATTGCGGCACTGCTCATAGGTGTCGCCGCCCACCACCCGCTCGGGGATGAACTGAGCAGCCGCTTCGATCTGCTCCAGGGGCCGGGGCGGCAGGTTGCTGGCCTTGGTGCCGGCCTTCGCCCTGGCCTTGGTGCTGGGGGCTGTTGCTGGCGCCGGGGGCGGCAGGCAGGCGGCAATCTGCTGGGGGCTGTAGCGGGTGGTGGTGCTGTGGACCACCTCGGCCAGGTTGCGGGTTGGCTTGCCGGTGGTCTTGTTGATGTAGAGGAACCCTGGGAGCCTCATGACGCGGCTGGGGTCCTTGCATTGCTGATCAGAACCGCAGTGGGCAATCAGTCGGGCCTGGAGGGCTCGCCACTGATCGGGGGGCATGGGCTCACTGAGCACCCAGTAGTTGTGTACCGACTTTCCACCCGTCAGCACCTGCACGGTTGGCTCAGGCAGTCCCAGCTCACGCCAGGCGTTCACCTGCCACTCGATGGGCCTGTCGTCCCACTCCACGAACAGGCAGGGGCAGCTGGTGATGTCGCCCTCCCAGACGGCACCTGTCGGGATGCCCGTTTTCTTGTTGACGCTGGTCGCAGTGGTGGCGTTGCCGGTGACGAAGTAGACGGCCCAGCCCTTGCGGTTGTCGAAGTTCAGGCTCCGCAGAGATCCTTTGTGAAGGCCCTGGCAGTCGGTGCCTCCCCTCGGATGACGGGTGCGGTCCTTGTTGTGGCGGATGATCCGAAACCACGTCTGTGCTGGATCCTTCCCCAGCAGCTGGAGGAAGGCTGCAGCGGGATGAACCGCTTCTGGTGAAGCCACCATCAGGCCACCTCCCCAGGTATGACGACCGGCGGGAAATAATCAGGTTTCGGGTTAGATTGATGGAAGGTCATGGTTGCCGCCGTGACTGCGCCTGCCCAGCGCGAGAAGTGAACTGCCGGCCCTACCGGCGGTGACGCGAGCCCTCCCACAGCGGGGGGCTTTCGTGTTGGTGGTGATCAGGCCCTGGCCACCCTGGGCGCACGGCTGGCAACGGCGAAGGCCTTCTGGGTCTTGTCGAGATCCCAGACCCAGGGCGCACGCGGCGCCGGCGACATGCGGCGGAAATGGGTGCCCTCGATGAGAAACTGCCGCTCGTCTTGCATCTTCCGGTAGCGGAGCAGCGTGATCACGCTGACGCCCAGGGACTGGGCCATCGTGCTGGAATCAACCCATCGGGTTGCCGTGGAAGTTGCCATGTCGAGGTGGTGAGAACTGATCGAACACTATCGGCATTTATCGCCCTTGCACCGTCCATTCCTTTGCCGTTTTGGCAAAAGATCCGCCCCGTTTTACACGAGAGTAAATGTCTTTATGGATCCCGTGTAAAACGAGATAGGCATTAGATAGCGGTTTCGGCTTACACGAGATGCCGCCGCACCTGGCCGAGAGGCCAGCAGGGCGAAGGGATGAGCACCCGGATGGCCTGAGAGCCACCTGCAGCTGGCCGTCGCCGGATCCCCTCCGGGGCCAGCAGATCACCTGGACGATCACGAAACCGTCCCCAACGGCTAGGGCCTGGCTCAGCCGATCGCGTCGAAGGCCTCGGCGGTGGTGTCCTCGGTGGCGCTGATGTAGCTGTCGGAGTGGACCCTGAGGCTGTGCCCCATCGCCGTGGAGATCGCCGCGGTGTTCGGGATGCTCTGGTGGGCCCGGGTGGCATAGGCATCCCTCAGCGAGTAGGGGCGCACCCAGAGGCCACGGGCCTTGTAGCTGGCCACCAGCTCATGCCAGGCCGGCGACCGGCGGAGGAACGTCCCTACCGCGTACTTGTCGGAGAGCGGCGGCAGCGGCAACTGGCCGATCGCCATGGCGCCCACCAGGTTCCAGATCACCGGCTCACCGTCCGCCCCCAGCAGCGGCACCGGGAACAGCCACCGGGGCGGGGTCGCGCCACGGCCACAGGTCTTCGAGTAGCGGCAGAACATCCGGAGCTCGCCGGTGCGGGGGTCGGTGCGGGCCTCCAAGTGGTTGAGCTCCTCGGGCCGCAAGCCGTAGAGCGCCAGCAGCTTGAGGGCGTTCGCCCACGGCTCGTTGCTGACGCTGGCGATCAGCTGCAGGATCTCGGCATCGGTGAGGGTGGTCTTCTCGCGCCGGTCGCCGGGCACCAGCCTGCCCTTGAGCCGCTTCCGTGAGCTCGGGCTTACCCTCCAGCTGTCGCTGAGGCCATGGTGATCGACACCGAAATCGAGCCAGCGGCAGATGGCGTTCACCGCCACCACCCTGCTGCGGGGCTTCGCCGCCCAGGGCATCAGCACCCTGCTGATCAGGTCGTAGCCGTTGGTCGGCGGCCGGCTCGCCTCGAGCTCAGCCACGGCCGCGGCGAGGAACCGGCCGTAGGTGTCGGTCCAGGTGGACGCCTTGATGCGGTCGTGGGTCTTGAGGTCATGGCGGAAGGCGTCCACCAGCTGGGCCCACTGGCCGCGGCTGTCGACGTTGGCGGCATCAGGTGCCGTCTCCAGGCGGAGGGCATCCCGAAGGGAGCGGTTGCCGATGGTGGTGGCGTGGTGCAGGCGGCCGATCAGGTCCAGGGCCGGCTTCACGCTGTGCGCACCCCATTCGAGGGGCAGCGTCACGCTGGTTCCCTTGCCCTCGGCGCCGTAGCGGACCGACAGGCGGATGCTTCCCCTGCTCTCCTTGACCGACCACCCGCGGCCGGCGATGGCATGGACGGCGAAGCGGAAACCGGTGAGCCAGTTCGGCGTGGGGGATGCCATGAAGGGCTGGGCACGGAGGGCGGAACCGGGGGCGCGTGCCCAGTTATCGGCCCAGTCTGGCCGATCACGACCGATCACGACAAGTCAGAACCCAGGCAGGGACTGAAACGGCCTGCAGCCACAGCGGCCCATGACCCGTTCGTAATCAGTAGGTCGTCGGTTCAAATCCGATCACCGGCTTCTTCGCTCACCTCGCTCCCGTTGCTCGCCGGCCGTCCTGAGGCTTCCGCAGCCCCGGCCTGCTGGGGCCACTCCAGCGCTGCCCTGAACGGCCATGGATGATCTGAAGGCCCGCCATGAAGGCCTGCTGGAGAGCCACCACGGGGCCCTCTGCCAGGCCGCCGAACGCCTGCTGGTGGAGCCGTCCTGGTCGCTGGCGACGACGGCCCTGCTGCTGCGGGCCGCAGGCCCGCCCCGGAGCCAGGTGGTGGCCGTCGGGGACCTGGGCCGCTGGATCGAGCATCTGGGGCCGGATCTGGATGCCTTCGTGCGGCTGCGGCGCCAGGGCGTCGACGTGGGCGAGGCCTATGCCCGATGTCGCGCCGTCGAAGGGGAGACCTTCCTGGGCGCCTGGGAGAATGTGCAGGGAACGCTCCCCCTGGTCAGCCACGACGACCTGAACCGGTTCGCCGTGCTGTCGCAGCAGGGCTTCTCCCGATCACCCCGAAACCTGCTGGTGGTGGTGAACTGGGGCGAACGGGTGACGGCGTTTCTGGTGGCCTGCGATCGCCAGAAGAGAGGAACTCCGCCCCCCGGGCCGGGCTGAAGGTTCGTTCAGTCGTCGTCTTCGGTGGATCCGGCGGGGATCAGGCGAATCTGCTTGCGACCCAGCTTGATCTCGAATTCATCGCCGGGCTGCAGATCGAGCATGGCGGTGTAGGCCTTGCCCACCAGAAGATTGCCGTTGCCCTGGACGGTGGCCACGTAGCTGAGTTTGCGGCCGCCCTTGGAGGCACCCTTGCCACCACCTTCGCCCAGGCTGACGCCCTTGGCTTCCAGCAGGGCCTCGTAAAAGGCCGTGAAATTCAGACGCTCCGCCCCGTCCTTCTTGGTGCTGACGTAGCCGCAACCACGCACCAGATCGGATTTGGAGACATCGCCCAGTTCCTTGACCTTGGCCAGGAGATCAGATCCGGTAAGCATCGGAAGCACGAAAGACCTTTCGGCTCACACTATAAAGGTTTCGTCGCTTGTCGCCATTGGAGGATCTGGCGATTGTTGCCACGAACCAACGCAAACCCGGGGAGGCTTCAGCAGAGGGCGACGGGCCACTCCACCTTGACCACGTCGAAGTCGTCGCCACCGAGGCGATTCAGTTCACCGGCGGCGCGCACGGCCGCCTCGTGGGTATGGAAGAGATAGGCCGACGTCGGTTCGCTCACGTCCCCGAGGCCCTGGTCATCGGGACGGATGGAGACGTAGGAGCGGTCGGAGAGACGCTGCAGCACATAGCGCTCGGCCTGGGTGCATTCCAGGGGATGGGCCGGATCGATCTCGGGTGCCCAGAAATGCATCACAACCCCCGCGAGTGACAGTTCTGAACTACTCCAGAGGACCTGCCGGCCGCGAGGGGACGCCACATGTCGTTGCAACCTGCCCGTCCCGGACCCTCATGTCTCATTGCCGCCGAAGTCATCGTCATAACCCTCGTAGGGCTCGAATTCACTCCAGCCGGGACTGGCGTTCTGCAGCAACCCGTAGCGGGCGTCCACGTCATTCATCAGGGTGTTGCCGGTGGGCACCGTGTCGCAGGTGATCGACCCATCGGCGGCGGTGACGCAATTCTCGAACTGCACGTTCGCCAGTGCCCGGCCCCCTCCCCCCGCCAGGACAAGCAGAAGCAGACCGGTCAGGGAGCCCACCCGGAGGCCGAAGGAGGGCCGCCAAACGTCGCTGGGCAGGGGAGCGTCGGCCATCACCGGAGGGGGCATCTGCTGGGATGATGGCACCGCTTCAACACACGCACCGATGTACACCGACTGGACCGCCGTGATCCTGCTGCTGCTCACGGCGGCACCCCTGGCCGTGGTTGTGGCCACCGCCGCCTTCTTCATCTGGCGGAAGAAACGGACCTCGAAGTGACCATCCGGAAGAGGATCCCATCGCCGCCCATGGCCGGGGAGCGCCCCTGGCCGAGGCAGTCGAGGCAGGTGCGGTAACGCTGATCATCGATGCGCAGCAGGCCGCTGCCGCCGCACTGGGGACATCGGCTCTGACCGAGGGACTGACCCCTCGGCCCGGAAGCAGGAACCTGGGCAGCCATGGCCGGTTCGCAGGGGTTTGTTTTCATCTCCTCACTGTGCCTCGCCCAGACCCCCTGGATCCCGAAATCTTCCTTAAGCCTTGGAGACCTGCCCCCGGCACAGGCAACCCTGCAGCCGCTCCAGGGTCAGGCCATCCGCCAGCTCCCGGGCACTGAGGCGGCTGCCCGGCGGCACCAGGTCGAGGCTGGCGGCCAGGGCCCCGATCACCCCGGGGGCATCCAGACCCCGGCGCCGCAGACCGGCCAGCCCCTCGGCCCCCTCCCGCTTGCTCAGCCGCTCCCCCTGGCCATCCCGCCACAGGGGCACATGGGCATAGGACGGCGGCTCGGCGCCGAGGGCGGCCATCACGGCCACCTGGGCCCCGGTGGAGGGCCAGAGATCCTCTCCCCGCAGCACCTCGCTGATGCCCATCAGCAGCTCGTCCACGGCCGTCGCCAGGTGGTAGGCCACCACTCCGTCGGCCCGGCGCAGCACCACGTCCCCCACCATGGCGGGGCCGTCCTGGCCGCCAGCGGGCCCGCAGCGCTCCTGCCAGCGCAGGACACCGGGCTCCAGGCGCAGACGCCAGCTGGGCAGCCGCCCGGCCTGGGGGCCCCACAGGGGCGGGCCATTCCGGCAATGGCCCGGATACACCGCCAGCGCTCCATGGGGGGCGGAGACATCGGCCAGCAGCCGCCTGCTGCAGCGGCAGGGATAGAGCCGTCCGGCCTGGCGCAGGGCCGTGAGAACGGTGGCGTAGACGCCGAGGTGGGCGCTCTGGCGGGACACGGGACCGTCCCAGTCCAGACCCAGCCAGCGGAGGTCCTCCAGGATCGAGGCCTCGGCGCCCGGCCGGTTGCGGGGCCCGTCGAGATCATCGATGCGCAACAACCATTCACCGCCCCTCAGCCGGGCTTCGAGCCAGCCGAGCAGGGCGGTGCGGAGGTTGCCCCGGTGCAGGGAACCGGTGGGGGAGGGGGCGAAACGGGTTCGGTAGCCCTGCCGCCTGTGCTCCAGACCGGCGGCGAGGCGTTCCTCGAGATGGAGGGGTAGCCGCAGGGGCGGTGTGGGAGCCCCTGCGGCCGCCGCCATGGCCGGAGAACGGCGGCGGTGGATCAGCCCTGGACCTTGTCCTTGAAGAGCTTGCCGGCGGTGAAGGCGGGCACGCGCTTGGCGGGGATCTTGATCTTCTCGCCGGTCTTGGGATTCAGACCCTGACGGGCGGACCGCTCACGGGGCTCGAAGGAGCCGAAGCCGAGGATGGATACCTTCTTGCCCTCGACCACCGAATCAACGATGGTTTCGATGGCGGCATCGACGACGAGGGAGACGTCGGTCTTGGTGAGCTCCGTGCGGGCAGCCACGATGTTGACGAGATCAGCTTTGTTCATTGTTCGGGGGAAGCCTCCGGGTAGGTGGCGATGGCGGGGTTCGGGTCGTCGAGTGATGGAGGCGAATCGGAAGTCCCCGACCGCCCGGTGCGTTCAGCGCGCCAATCGTATGGGCGTTGCGGCGGGGCCGCAACAGGAGAAGTCCACTCATGACAGCGGTTTGGGGGGCAGGGGCCCCGCAGTGGGGGGTTCCGTGGTAAAGGCGGCAACCTCCAGACCGCCCCCGGGGAGCTCCAACGTCAGGGACTCCAGATCCAGGACCCCCAGCAGGGCGGCGCCCTGCTCCACCAGCTTCGGCCCCCTCAGGGCCCCCAGTCCGGCGCCGCTGGCGATCCAGCCGGGGGAGCCGGGAGGCAGCCATCGGCGCAGACGCTCGACGCTGCGAAGCTGGCGCCCCCAGTGGAACGTGCCCCGCTGCCGCAGGGGCGCGACGCGGGCCGGCGCCACCGGCACCAGCAGCCGGCCGCAGAACAGCCCGCCCAGGCCGTCCCCCCCCGCCGGGGCGACATGCACGACGCAGGCGCCCGGGGATGGCCCCGGCGTCCAGAGCAGCCGCACGTCGGGCTCCAGCTGGTGCTCATCAGCGAAGGTGTGCAGCGGATCCACACCGGGCAGGAGGTAGGCCTCCTGTTCCTGGACGAGAACAGGCCAGCCCAGGGCCTGCTGCAGGCGCCGGCAGCGGCCGTGGCCGCCGCGGCCGGTGAGCAGGATCCAGGCCTGGGGCGGCCCGGTCCCCGCCGTCCGATGGCGGGGGCGGTCGGCCAGGAAGCGCAGGTTGGCCCGGGTGTAGGCGGGGCAGTCGATCAGCAGGTCGGCGCCGGCGGCCTCCAGCAGCCAGGCGCTGCCCCCCTGGCTCTCGCGGCTGGGGGCGAACAGCCACAGCCCCTGCCGGACCGGCAGGGGCGGGCGGCCCTCCTCGGACGGCAGCAGGGCGGCGGGGGAAGCGTTCATCGCCCCATTGAACCCCCGGCGGCAGCTTCCGGAGGCCCGGCGTAGCCTGGGCTGAACCCAGGCCAGTGATTTGTCGGCGACCCGGATCGGACATCCCTGGCCACTGGGGGCCTCCGTCACCCGCCGGGGCGTGAATTTCTCCGTTGTGGCCCCCCTGGCCACCCGCATCGAGCTGCTGATCTTCGCGGACGGGGCTGCCCGGGAGCCCCTGGAGGTGATCGAACTCGATCCCGGCCACCGCTCCGGTGAGCACTGGCATGTGGAGGTGGAAGGGCTTGGGATCGGCTGCTGCTACGGCTACCGGGTGTTCGGCCCGATCCAGCCCGGGAGCCATGGCTTCAACCCCTCCAAGGTGCTGCTTGATCCCTGCGCCAGGGCGATCACCGGCTGGGACGACTACCAGCGGGGCGCCGCCGTCGGCGCCGTCCCCAACGCCTCCGCCTGCCTCAAGGGGGTGGTCACCGAGCGGGACCGGTTCGACTTTGACGCCGCCCCCCGTCCCCGCCATTCCTGGCAGAAGAGCGTCATCTACGAGCTGCACGTGGGCGGTTTCACCCAGGGCGCGGGCTGCCCGGTGCCGGCGGAACGCCAGGGCACCCTGCTGGGGCTGATCGACACCCTGCCCTATCTCCAGTCGATGGGGGTGACGGCGATCGAACTGCTGCCGGTGATGGCCTTCGATCCCCAGGACGCCCCCGCCGGGCGGTTCAACCACTGGGGCTACAGCCCCGTGAGCTGGATGGCCCCCCATCCCGCCTACCTGGTCGACAGCGACCCGCTGCAGGGCCGGCATGAGGTGCGCCAGCTGGTGACCGCCTGCCACCAGGCCGGCCTGGAGGTGATTCTGGACGTGGTCTACAACCACACCAGCGAAGGCAACCAGGAGGGCCCCACCCTGAGCTGGCGGGGGTTCGGCGACGCCCTCTACTACCACCAGACGGCCAGGGGCGACTACCTCGACGTGAGCGGCTGCGGCAACACGATCGCCGCCAACCGCCCCCTGGTCCGGCGTCTGATCCTGGAGTCCCTGCGCTGCTGGAGCACGGAGCTGGGCATCGACGGCTTCCGCTTCGACCTCGGCATCGCCCTGACCCGGGGCGAGGCCCTGGCCCCCCTCGATGCGCCCCCCCTGTTCGAGGAGATGGAGGCGGATCCGGATCTCAGCGATCTGAAGGTGGTGAGCGAACCGTGGGACTGCGGCGGCCTGTACCGGCTCGCCGACTTCCCGGCCCGGCGGGTGGCCAGCTGGAACGGCCGCTTCCGCGACGACGTGCGCCGGTTCTGGAAGGGCGACGACCGCAGCACCTGGTGCCTGAGTCAGCGCCTGTCAGGAAATCCGGATCTGTTCAACGGCCAGCCCTCTCCGGTGGGTCGCACGATCAACTTCCTCACCGCCCACGACGGCTTCACCCTGGCGGACCTGGTCAGCTTCGACCGCAAGCACAACCTGGCCAACGGCGAAAACGACCGCGACGGCGACAACCACAACAACAGCTGGAACCACGGCGTGGAGGGCCCCTGCACCGACGCGGGCGTGAACGGCCTGCGGGACCGGCAGCTGCGCAACCTGCTGGCCTCCCTGCTGCTGGCCCCCGGGGTGCCGATGCTGCTGATGGGCGACGAGGTGCGCCGCAGCCAGGGGGGCAACAACAACACCTGGTGCCAGAACAACCCCCTGGGGTGGATGCACTGGCAGCCGGACGCCGGGGACATGGCCCTGCGCCGCTTCCTGCGGCGCCTGATCCAGCTGCGCCAGCGGCTCGCCCCCCTGCTCAACCAGGAGCTGCCCCTGGCCCCGGCCCCTGCCGGCCCGGCCCGGGGCGCCGGCAGCCTGCCCCTCTGGCGGGAGTGGCACGGCCTCGAGCTGGGCAAGCCTGACTGGGCCAGCTGGTCCCACTGCCTGGCCTGGAGCCTGCATGACGCCAGCCTCGGCCCCCTGCTCTGGTGCGGCATGAACGCCTACTACCAGCCGATGCAGTTCCAGCTGCCTGCCCAGGCCGCGGGCTGGCGGCGCGTCATCGACACGGCCATTCCCGGCGACCACGACCTGCCGGCGAAAGCCGATCCCTGGCTGCTGCCGACGGCGCCCCTGGAGAGCCGCAGCCTGATGCTGCTGGTGGCAACCCCGCTGCTCGAGGACACGGAAGCCCAGGCTGGGCCTGCGGGGGCGGCTCCGGCGGAGGAGCAAGCGGGCGGCGGGAATCGAACCCGCATCATCAGCTTGGAAGGCTGAGGTTTTACCACTAAACTACGCCCGCAGCAGTACATGGGTACTGGCGACTGGTTCCCTGGAACCGGCTGCAGCATTATGACCTGCACCGCCCGATCTGCTTCGCCCGATCACCACCGGACGATCACGATCGGGCGGCCATCACCGGGCGATCACAACCGGACGACCACCACCGGAGCGCTTCCAGGTTTGACCACCCCCACACCGTCCACCCCGCCACCGGCTGCGCCGGACCTGCCGTCGGGTGTGGCGGATCGTGTGGCGGATACGGCGGACCTTCCGGCCGGTGAGCGCCGCAGGGTTCTGCTGGCCTACGGCATGGGGGACGCCGGCACCGGCATGGCGGCCTCCCTGATCGGGTTCTACCTCTTCATCTTCTACACCTCGGCCGCAGGGCTGCCGGCCTGGATGGCCGGGCTGGTGCTGATGACGGCCCGACTCTGGGATGCCATCAACGACCCGATCGTGGGCTGGCTGAGCGACAAGACCCGCTCCTCCTGGGGGCCCCGGCTGCCCTGGATCCTGGGCAGCGCCGTTCCCCTCGGCTTCGCCATGGCCCTGATGTGGTGGCTGCCGCCGGGTGGGCTCTGGGTCCGGTTCGCCGTGTTCGTGGCCATCTCGATGGTGGCCAACACCCTCTACACCTGCGTCAACCTTCCCTACTCCGCCCTGGCGGCGGAACTCACCACCAGCGTCAACCTGCGCACCCGCCTCAACAGCGCCCGCTTCACCGGCTCGATCATCGCCGGCCTGGTGGGCATCGTGCTGGGGGGCGTGCTGCTGAAGGATCACCAGAACCCCGACAGCTACCTGCAGGTGGGGATCTTCTCGGGGGTGCTGATCACCTGCTCCACCCTGCTCTGCGGCTGGGGCATCGCACCGGCGGCCCGGCACTGCCAGCGACCCACCAGCCAGCGGGGCACCACCCGTCGTCTCCTGGCCCGGGTGGGCAGCAACGGTCGTTTCCAGATGGTCCTGGGGCTGTACCTGCTGCTCTGGTGCGCCCTGCAGATCATGCAGACGGCGGCGCTGATCTTCCTGCCGGTGGTGATGCGACTGCCGGAAGGATGGAGCAACTGGATCCTGCTGCCCTTCCAGATCAGCACCCTGGTGGGGCTCCAGCTCTGGACCGCCATCGCCCGCCACCGCGGCCGTCTGACGGCCCTGCACTGGGGCACCGCCCTCTGGATCGCCGCCTGTGTGATGGCGATGCTGCTGGTGCCGCTTGATGCCGCCATCGGCCCCACCGCCTCGGCCGCCAACCTGGTGCGTCTCACCGCCCTGGTGGTGACGATCCTCATCGTCGGTCTGGGGGCCTCCACCGCCTACCTGATCCCCTGGGCCCTGCTGCCGGATGCCATCGATGCCGATCCGGAGAAGCCCGCCGGGCTCTACAGCGCCTGGATGGTGTTCACCCAGAAGATCTGCATCAGCCTGGCCCTGTTCTTCTTCGGCAACCTCATGAGCCTGAGCGGCTACCAGGCGGCCAAGGGCATCCTGCAGCCGGACAGCGCCCTGCTGGCGATCCGGATGTGCATGGGTCTGATCCCGGCGCTGCTGGTGGTGCTGGGCCTGGTGGTGATGCGTCGCTGGCCGGAGAGGGGCCCCCAGCCGGAGTCCCTGACGCCCTCGGCGCCATGAAGCCGCCGCGCTGGCTGCAGCGACTGGGGGCCAGCCTGATGATCGGCGGTCAGGCCGTGAGCGCCATCGCCCGCGGCCGCATCGGCATGGTCGACCTGGTCCAGGAACTGCTGGAGGCCGGGCCGGGCAGCTTCCTGATCGTGCTGATCACGGCCCTGGCGGCCGGCACGGTGTTCAACATCCAGGTGGCGGCCGAACTCTCCAAGCAGGGGGCAAGCGCCGCCGTGGGGGGGCTGCTGGCCCTGGGCCTCTCGCGGGAGATCGCCCCCCTGCTCACGGCGACCCTGCTCACCGGCAAGGTGGCCACCGCCTATGCCGCCCAGCTGGGCACCATGAAGGTGACCGAGCAGATCGACGCCATCACGATGCTGCGCACCGACCCGGTGGAGTATCTGGTGGTGCCGCGGGTGCTGGCCATGGTGGTGATGGCACCGGTGCAGTGCCTGCTGTTCTTCTGGATGGCGATCTGGTCCGGCCAGGTGAGCAGCACCCTCCTGTACAACATTCCTCCGACCGTCTTCTGGAACTCGGTGCGGGTCTGGATGAAACCCGACGACCTGCCCTCGATGCTGCTCAAGGCCGTGGTGTTCGGCCTGATGATCGCCGTCATCGCCTGCGGCTGGGGGCTCACCACCCGGGGTGGCCCCAAGGAGGTGGGCGCCAGCACCACCGGTGCGGTGGTCATGATTCTCGTCAGCGTCGCCCTGGTGGACGTGCTGCTCACCCAGTTGCTCTTCGGCCAATGACCTCCGCCCCCTCCCCCCCTCCGGCCAGCGCTGTCCCCGAGGGCGCCATCGACGCGGACGCGGTGGTCCTCCGCCCCCGGGCCTGGGTGCCGCTCGGGCTGCTGGCGCTGGCGGGCGCCGTCCTGGGCCTGCGGCCCCTGTGGAGCGCCGCGCTCTGGCCGGCCCTGGCGATGGGGCTCATGGGGCTGTTCCTGCTGCTGCAGACGGCCCTGCTGCGGCTGCGCTTCGCGGCCGACGCCCTGCTGGTGTCCCGCGGCGACACCGTGATCCGCCGCTTCCCCTACGACGACTGGATCGGCTGGCGGGTCTGGTGGCCGGCCCTGCCGGTGCTGTTCTATTTCCGGGAGCAGAAGAGCATCCACCTGCTGCCGATGCTGTTCGACGCCACGGCCCTGCGGGAGGAGCTGGAGCGGCGCCTGCCGGCCCCGTACCCGCCGGAGTCCGCTCCCCCTGAAGCAGGCTCCCCGTGACCCCGCACCCCGCCTGAGCCCCCCGCCGCCTTGCCCCCCCGCCTGCCATGAGCGACCACCCCGACCCCCCCGCCATCCCCCAGCCGGATCCCACCCCGGCAACCACCCCCGCCTCAGCCGTCCCCGGGACCGAAGGGCTGCTGGAGCTGGCCCTGACGGACCTCCGGGAGCGCCGTGCCGAACTGCTGGGGGAGATCGGCGAGCTGGAGACCCGCCGGGAGCAGATCCGCCAGGAGATCGCCGGCAGCTTCGCCGGCCAGTCGGATGCGATCGCCCGGCGGCTCAAGGGCTTCCAGGACTACCTGGTGGGGGCCCTGCAGGATCTGGCGGCCGCCGCCGAGCAGATGGAGCTGGTGGTCCAGCCGCTGGTGGTGCAGCCCTCCCCCCTCGACCAGGCGGCGACGGGCACCGAGGCCGGCGTCGCCCCGGAGGCCGCCGCGGCCCCTGCCGCTGCGGGCCTGTTCCGTGACGATGCGGACCTGGTGCGGGAGCGGCTGGAGCAGTTCGGCGGCCAGCCCGACTTCTACGCCGATCCCTGGAAACTGCGCCGCACCCTGGAACGCTCCGCCGCCATCCGGCTCGAGGACTGGTTCCTCTCCCAGGGCGGCCGGGGCGCCCAGCCCAGCGGCGGCAGCCGCAGCCGCAATGCCCTGGCCGCGGCGGCGGCGATCGCGATCCTGGGGGAGCTCTACGGCGAGCGCTTCCAGACCCTGGTGCTGGCCAGCCAGCCGGAGCGCCTGGGGGAATGGCGACGGGGGCTGCAGGACTGCCTGGGCCTCAGCCGCGACGATTTCGGCCCCGCCAGCGGCATCGTGCTGTTCGAGCGAGCCGATGCCCTGATCGAGCGGGCCGACCGCCTCGAGGAACGGGGCGAGCTGCCCTTCATCGTGATCGACGCGGCCGAGCAGGTGATCGAGATTCCGATCCTGCAGTTCCCCCTCTGGCTGGCCTTCGCCGCCGGCCCCGGGGAGATCGACGCCGAAGCCGATCTCTACTGACCCACCCGACCTCTCCTGCCATGGCCTTCCTCCCCGATCTGCTCGTGCTGCCGGCGGGCTACCTGCTGGGCTCGATTCCCTTCGGCTGGCTGGCGGGCCACTGGCTCGCCGGCGTCGACCTGCGCCAGGAAGGCTCTGGCTCCACCGGCGCCACCAACGTGCTGCGGGTGCTGGGCAAGGGGCCGGCCCTGGTGGTGTTCCTGCTCGACGTGCTCAAGGGCACCGCCGCGGTGCTGCTGGCCAAGGCGGTGCTCCAGCCGCTCGGTTTCAGCGCCATCACCGACTGGGGGGTGGTGGCGGCGGGCCTGGCGGCCCTGGCCGGCCACATCTGGCCGCTCTGGCTGGGCTGGAAAGGGGGCAAGGCTGTGGCCACCGGCCTGGGCATGCTGCTGGGGCTGGCCTGGCCCGTGGGGCTGGCCTGTTTCGGAATCTTCCTCACCACGCTGACCCTCAGCCGCATCGTGTCCCTCTCCAGCGTGGTCGCGGCCCTGTCATTGCCCCTGCTGATGCTCGGTTCCTTCGGGTCCGACGGCCTGCGGCCGGCCTACCTGAGCCTGGCCCTGCTCACCACGGCGCTGGTGCTCTGGCGGCACCGCAGCAACCTGCAGCGGCTGATGGCCGGCACCGAACCGCGCCTCGGGGCCGGCCGCAGCTGACGGCCTGCTGGGCGCCGCTGACCGTCGTTCAGGCCAGCTGGCGGCTGCGCTCCGCCGCGGCGAGCACGGCCTCGATCAGGGCCGAGCGCAGTCCGGCCCGCTCCAGGTGCCGCAGCCCGGCCGCCGTGGTGCCGGCGGGGCTGGTCACCATGTCCTTGAGCTGGCCGGGGTGGAGCTCCTGCCCCTGCAGCAACGCCGCCGTGCCGGCCATGGTGCGGTGGGCCAGGTGCATGGCCAGCGGGCGGGGCAGCCCCCCCGCCACCGCCCCGTCGGCCATCGATTCGGCCACCAGGGCCAGGAAGGCGGGACCGGAGGAGGTGAGGGCCAGGAACGGATCGAGTTGGGGCTCCGGCAGGTCGAGCACTTCCCCCACCTGGGCGAACAAGCCGCGCACCTGATCGCGCCGGGCCTCGCCAATGCCCTCGCCCCAGCTCAGCCCCGTGAGTCCGGCCCGCACCAGGGCCGGGGTGTTGGGCACGGCGCGCACGCAGGCCCGTCCCGGGAACAGGGCCTGCAGCCTGGCGAGGGTCACCCCCGCCAGCACGGAGATCAGCAGCGGCTCGCCGCCGGAGGGGGCGGCCGCCATGGAGGGGCCCGAAGCCAGGGTCTCTGCCAGGGCTTCGGCCGCTGCGGGGGCCACCGCTTCGATCTGCTGGGGCTTCACCGCCAGCAGCACCACCGACGCGGCCCAGGCCTGGGCGGCATCGGTGGAGACCTGAATCCCGAGTTCGTCGGTCAGCCGCCGGGCGGAAGCCTCGCTGGCCACCGCGGCCCTGACGGCGGAGCGCTCGAGCAGGCCGGCGTCGAGAAGCGGCAGCAGCAGAGCCCGGGCCATCCGGCCGAGGCCCACCACCCCGACGGTGTCAGACCATGGCATCCGAACGGCCCCAGGCGGGGCTGGGGGCGGCCTCCTGCTGGTCGTCGACGGGGCCGGTGCGCCCGGAGACCACCGTGGGGGAGGCGGCTTCCTCACCACCGGCGGTGGTGACCGTGACGCAGCTGGGGGCGAACAGGAAGATGCTCTCGCCCACCCGTTCCTGGTGACCGTCGATGGCGAAGGTGCCGCCGGCGACGAAATCAACGGCCCGCTGCGCCTGGTCCGGCTCCATCATCGTGAGATTGAGGATGACGGTCTTGCGCTCCCTGAGGGCCTGAATCGCACGGGGCATCTCATCGAAGCTGCGCGGCTCCATCAGGCACACCTCCGCCACGGCGCTGGTGATCCCAGGCATGCCGATGACGTTGGTTCCGGCGAAGGGATCATCGCTGGAGAAATCGGTGCTCAGAGCGAGGGCTCCGGTGTTTCTGCCGGCCGTCGAGGTGGTCGCGGCCGTGGTGGTGTCGCCGGGGTCGTAGTCGAGTTCGTCGTCAAAGTCGCCATCGAGATAGTCGTCACCGGAGACGACGGCACGCAGGCGGGAGAACAACGACACGGAGTCGACCTCGGGAAGGATGCTTGGCCTTGAATAGCGTCCCACATCCGAGCCGGCAAGATCCCAACGCCCTTTCATGGCTGGATTGGGCGACTTCCGAACAGAACACTGCCGAGGCGCACCCAGGTGCTGCCCGCCGCCACGGCGTCGCGCCAGTCACCGCTCATCCCCATCGAGCAATCGTGGAGGCCCAGGGCGTCGGCCAGGTCGCGGCATTCCCGGAACAGCTCCAGACGCTCCCCGGGGGTGACTCCCAGGGGGGCGATGGTCATCAGACCGAGGCAGCGCAGGGGCGCCAGCTGCCCCAGGTCGGGCCCCAGGGCCCGCACCTCGTCCGGTTCGAAGCCGGTCTTGGCCGGGTCGGGGCGGAACTTCACCTGCAGCAGGATCCCCGGGGTCAGACCCTCTTCGGCGGCGATGCGCTGCAGCCGCCCGGCCAGCTCCAGGCTGTCGACGGAATGGATGGTGCCGAAGCGACGCAGCACGGCGCGGGCCTTGTTGGCCTGGAGCCGGCCGATGAAGTGCCAGTCGAGATCCGGCAGGTCCCCCAGGGCGTCCTGCTTGGCGATGGCCTCCTGCAGCCGGCTCTCCCCGAAGCTCCTCTGGCCCAGGGCCGCGGCCTCGCGCACCAGATCCGCCGGATGGCCCTTCGAGACCGCCAGCAGGCGGGTGGAGGGTGGCAACGCCGCCTGGAGGGCTCCCAGCCGCTCCGCCAGGGTGGAACCGAACGCCGCCGCCGCCGCGGGGGACGCCTGTGCCATCAGATGAAGGTCTGGTCGAAGAGCTGGCGCCAGCGGGCCTGGGCCTCGGGCCCCTCGCGGCGGCAGCGGGCCAGGTTCTGCTCGGCGAAGTGGCGGGCGTCCATCAGCGGGATCACCTCGAAGTGGGCGCCGCGCTCCTGGAGGGTGACCAGGAAGAAGATCCGCTGGGCGTAGAGGGTGGCATAGAGGTCGCGGCTTTCGGCCACCGGCGCTACCCGATAGAGCATCCCGAAGGTCGGGTGATTCAGATAGCGCTCCGTGCTCACGACTCCCTGCAGGCTGGGGCCATTAAAGGGCACCGACTTTCCAGCGGAGCGCCAGCAGGGCCGCCAGGGCCAGCACCGCCGCCAGGCTGGCGCCCGAGGGGGTGGCGGCTGGCTGGTGCAGGCGGTCGGGGGGAAGCCACATCCCGCCGCGCGCCATCAGGGCCTCGGCCCCCTGTTCGGAGCGCAGCAGCACGTTGGCCAGCAGCCGCTCCCCCACCGCCAGCACCAGGCCGAGACTGGCCTTCCAGCCCAGGCGGCGCAGATTCACCGCCCGGGTGGCGATCGAGCGCAGCAGGTTCTGGAGTTCCTCCTGCACCAGGGGCAGGAAGCGCAGGGACAGCAGCAGGGTGAAGCCCAGGCGCTCCACGGGCCAGCCCAGGGCCCGCAGGGGGCCCAGCCACCAGGTGATGGTCCAGACCAGCTCCTCGGGAGGGGTGGAGAGCAGCAGCAGGTTGGCGCTGTGGATGACGGTGAACAGCAGGGTGGCGCCGTTGATGCCGAGTTCGGCGGAGCGGCGGGTGACCACCAGGGGGCCCAGCTCCAGCGGCCCGGCGGTCACGGGACCCCAGCGCACCAGCTCCCAGGAGAGGCCCGCCCGCGTCGGGGCCGGGGCGCCGGCGGGGCCGGGGACCAGCCGCAGCTCCCCTGGCGGACGCTGGAGGCTGGCCGGCGCGCCGCCTCCGGCCGGCAGCAGGGCGGCCAGCAGGCCCACCAGCAGCGCCAGGGCGATCAGCAGGGGCAGGCTCTGCCGCCAGAGGCGCCAGGGCAGGCCGCTGAGGGCGGTGATCAGCAGCAGCAGCCCCACCAGGGCCAGCCGCCAGAGGGGCCCGGCCAGGATCGGCGTCACCAGGAACGCCACCGTCCAGACCAGCTTCACCCGGGGATCGAGCCGCCGCAGCCAGCTGCCGCGGCCGCCGGTATCGCCAGCCTCGCCGCCCTCGCCGTCATCGACGTACTGACCGATCGGCAGCTGCCGCAACCAGTCCATTCAGGCCAGGCCCCCCTGGATCGCCCCCGGAATCGCCGTCCCCATCGACCTCAGCCGCCCCGGCTCTGATGGCGGGCCTGCTCCTTCTCGGCGTCCCGCTGCTGCTTGCCGCGCCAGAAGAGCCGCACCGGCGATCCCTCGAAGCCCAGGGCCTCGCGGATCTGGCGCTCGACGTAGCGGCGATAGGTGTCGCCGAACAGCCTGGGTTCGTTGACGAACAGGGTGAAGCTGGGCGGGCGGGTCGCCACCTGGGTGCCGTAGTAGAGGCGGCCCTGGCGGCCGCCGCGGGTGGTGGGGGGCGAGCGCCAGCGCAGGGCCTCCTGCAGCACCTCGTTCACCACCGAGGTGCTCACCCGGCGGCGGTGCTGCTCCACCGCCACCGCGGCGATCGCGAAGATGCTCTCCACCCGCTGGCCGGTGACGGCGGAGGTGAACAGCATCGGCGCCCAGTCAAGGAAGTAGAGCTTGGCGCGCAGCTCCTTCTCCATGGCGCTCATGGTGTGGCTGTCCTTCTCGATCAGGTCCCACTTGTTGACGACCACGGCACAGGCGCGGCCGTCCTCCTCGATCCGGCCCGCCAGGCGCTGGTCCTGCTCTGTGACGCCGTCGAGGGCATCGATCACGAGGATGCAGACGTCGCTGCGCTCGATCGCCTTGAAGCTGCGGGTGATGCCGAAGTACTCCGGGCCGTAGTCGACGCTGCGGCGCCGGCGGATGCCGGCGGTGTCGAGCAGCTTCCAGGTGTGGCCCTCCCGTTCGAGGGTGGTGTCGATGGTGTCGCGGGTGGTGCCGCGGATCGGGCTGACGATGGCCCGGTTCTCGCCGCAGATGGCATTCAGCAGGCTGGACTTGCCCACGTTGGGGCGGCCGATGATCGCCAGCTGGATCGGCTCGGCCTCATCGCTCTCGGTGGTGGCCGGCAGGAAGCTGATCACCCGGTCGAGCAGATCGCCGGTGCCGGCGCCGTGGATGGCGGAAATCGGGTGGGGCTCGCCCAGGCCCAGGCCCCAGAAGTCGGCCGCCATGGCCAGGCCCTGATCAGGCGACTCGCACTTGTTCACCCCCAGCAGCACGGGGACGTTGTGGCCCCGCAGCCACTCGGCGATCGATTCATCGGCGGCGGTGACCCCCTGCTGGCCATCGACGATCACCACCGCCACCGACGCCTCGGCCAGGGCCAGGTTGGCCTGCTCCCGGATCTCGGGCAGGAATTCGCTGTCGTCGTCGAACACCAGGCCGCCGGTGTCCACCACCCGGAAGATGCGGTCACCCCAGAAGCCCTCCTGGTAAGTGCGGTCCCGGGTCACACCGGGCTGGTCGTGAACGATGGCCTCACGGCTGCGGCAGAGCCTGTTGACCAGCGTGGACTTCCCCACGTTGGGGCGTCCGATCACGGCGACGACGGGGAGCGCCAATCTGACTTATTCCTTACGACGGATGCGTTACCTAGACCCTACAGAGCCACCGACGCCCCAGCCCACCGCCGCCTCAACCCACCGGGGGATCGCCGGGATGGCCGGCCACCGGATCCTCGGGCGGATCGAGGAGCTCCGGCAGCGGGCCCGCCTCCGGCAGCGGCTCGCCCCGCTGGGCCAGGTGGGCCAGCAACCAGTTCACCGCCGTGGCCCGCCGGGTGCGGCGGGGGTAGAGGCCACCGATGCGGTACCCGGCGAAGCCCAGCTGCTGCTTGAGCAACTGCTTGTGTTCGGGGGCGATCGAGCGGGTGAGCCGCACGCTCGCGGGCCGCTCGGCGACCAGCTCCGGCGCCTCGGGGAAGGCCTCGGCCCAGGCCGGCGGGGTGTCGGGGCCGGCCTGCCAGCGACCATCGGCGGCGGGGCGATAGCCCAGCCGCTCCCAGATCAGCCGGCAGACGAAGCGATCGCTGGTGCGGTCGTCCAGCACCGTCTCCAGCAGGGCGCGGCTGAGGGGAAACGGTCCTGGGGCGCCATCGGGCTTCAAAGGGGGAGCGGCGGCAGCGTCCAAAGGGGCGTTTGGCATCCGAGAGTGCCCCCAGCATGCCCAGTCCCGCCCCCCATCCCTGCCCCACCGGCCCCCTGCAGCTGGAGGGCAACGGCACCGACCGGCAGCTCCACTGCCGGGTGCTGCAGTCGCCCCTGGCGGGGGTGAGCGACGGCATCTTCCGCGCCCTGGTGCGCCGCTGGGCCCCCGACGCCCTCCTGTTCACGGAGATGGTCAATGCCACGGCCCTGGAGCTGGGCCACGGCGGCGCCAAGATGGCGGCCCTCGATCAGGATCCCGGCCCCGTTGGGGTGCAGCTGTTCGACCACCGGCCCGAAGCGATGGCCGAGGCGGCCCGCCGGGCCGAGGCCGCCGGGGCCTGGCTGATCGACATCAACATGGGCTGCCCGGTGCGCAAGATCGCCCGCAAGGGGGGCGGCAGCGGCCTGCTGCGCCAGCCGGATCTGGCCCTGCGGATCGTGGCGGCGGTGGCGGCGGCGGTGCGGGTGCCGGTGACGGTGAAGACGCGGCTGGGCTGGTGCGGGGCCAGTGCCGATCCGGTGGGCTTCGCCCTGGCCCTGCAGGACGCCGGCGCCCGCGCCCTCACCCTGCACGGCCGCACCCGGGAGCAGGGGTTCTCCGGCAAAGCCGACTGGGGGGCGATCGGCCGGGTCAAGGCGGCCCTGCGCATTCCGCTGATCGCCAACGGCGACATCACCGGCCCGGAGGAGGCCCTGCGCTGCCTGGCCATCACCGGCGCCGACGGGGTGATGGTGGGGCGGGCCACCCTGGGACACCCCTGGTTGGTGGGACGCATCGCCGCGGCCCTCGCCGGCCGGCCCCTTCCCCCCGAGCCCGATCCCCAGGACCGGATCGCCCTGGCCAGGGAGCACCTGGAGGCCCTGGTGGCCGCCCGCGGCGATCAGGGGCTGCTGATCGCCCGCAAGCACCTTGGCTGGACCTGCCAGGGCTTCGCCGGCGCGGCCAGGCTGCGCCGGGAGCTGATGGTGGCCCCCAGCCTGGGGTGCGCGCTGGAGCTGCTGCAGCGGGCGGAGGCGGAGCTGGAGATCAGTGACCCAGAGCCATGCCCAGCAGGTCCCTGCTGCCGCTGATGGCCTGCACAGCCAGCAGTAGGGCGGTGAGGAAGGCGGCGCTGACGTGCAGGCGCCGCATCCGGGGGGACCTGAGGGTCTCGGGGGCCGCCGCCATGGCGAACAGCAGCAGGCCGCAGAGCAGCACACCGCTCCAGTAGTGGGAGCCCCACACGCCCCCGTCGAAGGGACTGCGGCCCAGGTGCCAGAGGGCCGGCTGGCTGCCCAGGGTCAGCAGTCCCAACCAGCAGATCAGGGCGAAGCCGGCCCGCAGCCAGGCCCCCTTCACCCGCCACAGGGCCAGGCAGCTCACCAGGCACCCCACCCCGGCCAGCAGCAGGGCCACGCCGGTGCCGGCGCCGCCGACGGCGCCCCCCCGGGCGTAGGTGGCCGCCATGGCGATCAGCACCGCCACCACCACGCCCGAGGTCACCCAGCGGCCATGGTCGGTGTGCTCCACCCCCACCGTCGGCGGCAGGGGGTTGATGTCGAGGCGACGCTCCCGCGCCAGGATTCCGAGCCGGATGGTGGCGCCCACCACCGGGTACACAAACAGGATGATCAGCACCGGGTGCAGCAGGGCGAACCAGTCGGTGACGGTCATCCCAGAAGCAGTCATCCCGGCGGAAGGCATCGGCAAGGGCGGGGCGGAACGCGAAGGGTCATGGAAGCACCGCGGGCCACCCCTGCCGGATGAGCAGCAGGGAGAAGTAGGGGACCTCGGCGGCGGGCACCTCGGCGGCCGGACAGAGCCGCTGGTCGGGCCAGCCCACCCGCTGGGCGAACAGCGCGTCCGCCAGCAGGCCCCGTTCGGCCAGCAGCGGGCGCACCCAGGGCCAGCGCCCCCCCAGCTTGAGCAGGGCCAGCACCCAGCCACCGGCCGCCGCCTGGGCCAGCAGGTCCTCCAGCTGGCCGGGCTCCTCCGGGGTGGGGCGGATCAGCAGCCCCTCCTGCTGCAGGGCCAGGGGCCAGGCCCCGGCGGCGGCCGCCGCCGCCACGGCGCTGATGCCCGGGATCAGGCGCACCGACAGGGCGGGATGGCGGTCCCGCAGGGCCAGCAGCACGTAGCTGCTGCTGGCGAACAGGGACACGTCGCCCTCGCAGAGCAGCACCACCGACCGCCCGTCGGCCACCTCGGCGGCCAGCCGGTCGGCGGCAGCATGCCAGGCCTGACGCCGAGGCTCGGCCGCCGCCACCATCGGGAACACCAGGGGCAGGCGCCGCTGGCCGGGGTCGATCCAGGGGCCGGCCACGGCGGCCGCCATCCCTTCGGCCCCCTCGCGGGCGACCGGGTAGGCAACGGTGTCGGCGGCTTCGATCGCCCGCACCGCCGCCACGGTGAGCAGGTCGGGATCGCCGGGCCCCACCCCCAACAGGGTGAGGCCGGCGCTGGCAGCACGGTCGGCGATGGGGGGAAGTCCGCTGCAGACCTTTCTAGGCTGCAGATCCCCACAACGCCCTGGAGCGCCCCGATGACCCACCTGGTGATCCGTTCCGCCGCCGGCGACGGCCACGCCACCCCCCTGCTGCGCAGCAGCGACGCCGACGTGATCGCCCGGGAGCTCGGGGCCCGGGGGGTGCGCTTCGAGCGCTGGGCCACGCCGGCCTCCCTGGCGGCGGACGCCGACCAGACCGCGATCCTGGCCGCCTACGCCGCGGAGATCACCCGGGTGCAGGCCGAGGGGAGTTACCGCACCGTGGACGCGATCCGGCTCGGCCCCGACCATCCGGACCGGGAGGCCCTGCGGGCGAAGTTCCTCTCCGAGCACACCCACGCCGAGGACGAGGTGCGCTTCTTCGTGGAGGGCCGCGGGCTCTTCTGCCTGCACATCGCCGACGAGGTGCTCCAAGTGGTTTGCGAGCAGGGCGACTGGATCGGTGTGCCCGCCGGCACCCGCCACTGGTTCGACACCGGCGAGCGTCCGTCCTTCTGCGCCCTGCGCTTCTTCGACAACAGCGACGGCTGGGTGGCCACCTTCACCGACGATCCGATCGCCACGCGCTTTCCCCTCCTGGAGGAGGTACTGGCCGCGGCCTGATGGTGCGCCTCAGCAGTGCATGCGCGGCTGGGGTCAGCTGTGCATGCGCGGCTGGGGATGGAGGCTGGCGAGGATCTCCGCCTCGCTCGCGGCCAGGGCCGCGAGGCGTTCGGCCACCACCGGCCGGGGCCAGCGCCGTTCGCACAGCACCCAGTAGAGGCCGAAATGGCGCGCCTCGCTGGCCAGCAGGTCGGCGTAGAGATCCCGCAGCTCCGGATCGGGGCTGTGGGCGGCCAGCAGGGCCATCCGCTCGTGGCTGCGGGCCTCGATCAGACCCGCCACCAGGAAGCTGTCGAGCATCCGCTCCGGCTCCTGCCGGCGCACCAGGGCGGCGAGGGTGGCGCCGTAGGGCGGGGCGGCCAGGGCCCGCAGGCCGATGCCGCGCCGCTCCAGCAGGGCCTGCACCCGCTCGAAGTGCTCCAGTTCCTCCCGGGCCAGGGGGCTGAGCACGGCCGCCAGCTCCCCGTCGGAGGGGTAGCGGAACATCAGCTGCAGGGCGGCACCGGCCGCCTTGCGCTCGCAGTGGGCATGGTCGATCAGCAGCAGCTCCGGGTGGGCCAGGGCTTGCTCCAGCCAGGCGGCGCTGCTGGGGGCCGCCAGCCATTTCACCCGGGCCGCCGCGGCTGGCGGGGCGCCGCTCATGCCGAGGGCCGCAAATGGGCCACCAGGCCCTCGAGGGCGAGGCGGTAGCTGGTGGGGCCGAAGCCGCAGATGACCCCCAGGGCCCGGTCCGCCAGCAGGGAACGATGGCGGAAGGGTTCCCGGGCGTGGGTGTTGCTCAGGTGCACCTCCACGAAGGGCAGGGCCACCGCCAGCAGGGCATCACGGATCGCCACCGAGGTGTGGGTGTAGGCGGCGGCATTGATCAAGATCCCGTCGCTGGCCTGGCTCCCGGCCTGGCCTCCGGCCTGGCCTCCGGCCTGCTGGATGCGGTCCACCAGGCCCCCCTCGTGGTTGCTCTGGAAGCAGACGAGTTCCACCCCCAGCGCCGCGGCCTGCTGCTCCAGGGCGGCATCGATGGCCGCCAGGGTGCTGCTGCCGTAGAGACCCGGCTCCCGCTGGCCGAGCAGGTTGAGGTTGGGGCCATGGAGCACGAGCAGGCGCATCGGAGAGGGAGGCGTTGGGGAAGGAAGGGGGGGGAGGGAGGGGGTGGGAAGGTCGGCTGGTAAGTTCTGAAGGTGTGGTTCGGGTCGGTGCCCGAGTGGTTAATGGGGGCGGACTGTAAATCCGCTGGCTCTGCCTACGTTGGTTCAAATCCAACCCGGCCCACCTTTCCACATGCCCTTGTAGCTCAGTGGTAGAGCACTCCCTTGGTAAGGGAGAGGTCACGAGTTCAAATCTCGTCAAGGGCTTCCCGATCCCGTCCCCGTCGCTGCCTGCACCCGCCAGCGGGAGCCGGCGGCGGCAGGCCAGACCGGGCGAACGATCGCCCTGGCCGCTCAGGAGCCCTCCAAGCCGGTCAAGGGGGCGCTGGGCCGGCGCAGACACTGGGGCATCGGCCCACGGAGGGGACGGCGCCCCTGAAAAGCGTTCAACCTGAACACTTCGTAGGCGTCCTGGGCAACAGAAGCCGCCCGGTATCCTTCGAACGCTTCGAGAGTCGTTGAACACGCATGCCGCCCCGAGCGCATCGGCTCGCTGCGTCGCTCTCCGCTGGATTGACCGTCGGGATCCTCACGATCCTGACCCAGGCCTCCTTCGCAACGCTGCTCTACAAAGGTCCCCTGGAGCCCTCGATGGGCCTGGGCTTCCTGATGACCCTGGCCGGCGCCGTGGTGATCGGCCTCGTCCTCACCCTGACCGGATCGTTTCCGGGAACCGTGGGTCGGCCCCATGAGCTGCCGATCGTGATCCTGGCGCTGCTGAGCACCCGCCTGGTCGGGCAGCTGCCAACCTCCTCTCCCCAGGCCGATCCCTTCGCCACCGTGCTGGTGATGATCGCCGGCACCACGTTCCTGTTCGGCCTGCTGTCGCTGCTGATGGGAATGGGCCGGGCCGGCAATCTGTTCCGCTTTCTGCCCTATCCCGTGCTGGGGGGGTTCGTGGCAGGCAGCGGCATGCTGCTCGCCAAGGGCGGCTTCAGCGTGATGCTCTCCAGCGGCGGAGGGGGCTCCGATCTGCCTCTGCTGCTGCAGGCCTCTTCCCTGCAGCTCTGGCTGCCGGGAGTGACCTTCGGCCTGGCGATGTTTCTGGCCACCCGTATCTGGCGCTCCTGGCTGACGATCCCGGCCTTTCTGGTGATCGGTCTGATGGTCTTCCACGGCGCCCTGGCCCTCTCCGGCACCGAGCTCGCCCAGGCGCGGGAGGCCGGCCTCCTCCCCGCCCGGGAACTGGCCCTCTCCCCCCGGGAACTGGCAGCCGGCTGGCCCGATCTTCAACGCATCGGCTGGGGCAGCCTGGCCCGGATGATTCCCGACATGCTGTCGGTGGGCTTCATCGCCAGCCTGGGCACCCTGATGAATGCCAGTGCCATCGAAGCGACGATCGGCAAGGAACTCGACTTCAATCGCGATCTCAAGGCCGTCGGCCTGGCGAACCTGCTGGCCGCCTGCGTGGGCAGTCCGGCAGGCTTCCACTCCCTGAGTGCCACGGCCCTGCCCATGCACATGGGGGTGCGGGGCCGTTCCACCGGGTTGATCTCCTCCCTGCTCTGCCTGCTGGCCCTGGTGGGCGGGCAGGGACTGGTGAATCAGATCCCCTATGCGATCACCGGGGGACTGCTGCTGTTCCTGGGTCTTTCCCTGCTGGGCAACTGGCTGGTGGATCAGAGAGTGTTTCTCTCGGGCATGGAATATTCCATCCTGCTGGCCATCCTGCTGGTGATGCTGACGGCCGGATGGATGGCGGCGATCATCTTCGGGCTGATTCTGGCGGTGGCCCTGTTCACCTTCGACTACAGCCGCATCTCCGCCATCCGCTTGACCCTCACGGGGCGCACCAGACGCAGCAACGTCGATCGTGACGATGCCAAAACCAAAGTGCTGGAGCGCTACGGCGATTCGATCCTGATCCTCTGTCTCCAGGGGCATCTGTTTTTCGGCACTGCCCATGGCCTGCTGCGGACCATCGGCCGCCACCTCGAATCCCAGGACCATACGAATCCCCACTGGGTCCTGATCGACATGAAGCGGGGCAGCGGCATCGATGCCTCAGCCATCAACACCTTCAGCCGCATCAAGCAACTCTGCGATTCCTACAGTGTGGAACTCATTCTGACGGCTCCCAGCGAGCAGATCCTCCACTCCCTCAAAAAGGCGAAGGTACTTGAAGGAGGAACAGAAGGGATTGATT
Source organism: Tabrizicola sp. YIM 78059 (assembly GCA_943367815.1). Lineage (GTDB taxonomy): Bacteria > Cyanobacteriota > Cyanobacteriia > PCC-6307 > Cyanobiaceae > Cyanobium. The sequence continues at coordinate 37,243 of CALRKA020000021.1, forward strand.
GGTTTCAAGATCTTGACCACGGCCTCGAGTATTGCGAGAACGAATTACTGGCCTTCCATGCGCATACATTGCCCCAGGAGCACCATGGAATCGATTCGCTTCTTGAAGCCTTCACCCCGGCCGAAGAAGCAGCCCGGGAAGGGCTTCTCGGTTACCTGAAGCACCAGGAATGGCCGCCGGGATCGATCATCATCGAGCAGGGATCTCCGCCCGTTGGCCTGCATTTCATCCTCTCAGGACGGGTGAGCGTGGAACGCCGAAACCGACCGGAAGATCCTCCCATCCGGCTGCGCACCATGGATCCAGGGACCTGCGTCGGCGAAATCAGTTTTTATCTGCGCCGGGAAACAACGGCTTCCGTGATCGCCCAGACCGTCGTCTGCTCCCTCTCCCTGGCTATCGCCGACCTTGCCGAGCTGGAAGATAAAGATCCCGCCGCAGCGATCCTGCTGCACAAGATCGTCTCCCGGCGGCTTGGGGAGCGGCTGATCCTCACCAACGAACTGGCCTTCAACCTGTCCAATTGAGGAGGGGGCAATGGGCAGACGCGGTTCCACGGCGACGCCCCGCCTCACGACAGCCCGGTCATGTCGTGGAGAATGGCCGCCTCCCGAATCGCTGGACGCCGCCTTGCCCCTTGCCATCAGCGTCCCCGCGCTCCTGTCTCCGGCCCTGATCACCCAGTCGTCCCTGTTCGGGATCGGCATCGCCTTCAGCCCCCTGCACATCGCGGTGGTCACCCTGCTGCTGCTGGGCCGTTCGCCGCTGCAGCGGGCCATGGCCTACGTGGCGGGCTGGGCCGCCGCCAACGCCCTGGCCATCGTGCTGCTGATGGTGCTGGGGGAGGCCTTCGCCATCAGCCTCAGCCACGGCGAGCGGGAGCAGGTGCTGATCGACCTGCTCGGGGCCGGCGCGCTGGTGGGCCTGGGGCTCTATCAGCTCACGCCCCAGGCCAACATCGGTGAGGAGGGCATGGCCCTGCGGCTGATGAACCAGCTGCCCGACTTCAGCACCTTCACCCTGGTGCTGATCGGTGCCACCAGCGCCCTGCTCACCCCGGAAAACCTGGTCTTCTATCTCAAGGAGGCCGGCCTGCTGCTGCTCAACGACCCCGGCCTCACCGCCGACGCGGAGGTGACCGGGCTGTTCACCCTGATGGCCAGCTCCCTGCTTCTGCTGCCGCCCCTGGCCTGGCTGGTCAGCGGCGGGGCGATCCGCGAGCCGATCACCCGACTTGAGGAATGGCTGCAGCACAAGGCCGAGTGGCTTGTGGGGGTCCTCGCCCTGGTGCTCGGGGCCTACCTGCTGTTTGAAGGGCTGCACGGTCTGAACCTGCTGTCCATGGGCGGTTGAGCGCCAGCCGTTAGCGTCCCCCCATCCCCTTGGTCGGCAACCCGTTGCTCCCCGCCGTGCGCCGGACCTGCCTGGCGATCGGTCTGGGCCTTGCCCTGGCCGTGCTGCCCGGAGCCGCCCGGCTGCAGGCGGCCGCGGTCTGTGTGCTGACCCCCAGGCTGGCGCTCAACGCCCGGGCCGAGGCGGTGGCCGCCGTGCCGATCGGAGCCCCCACGATCCTGAGCACCGAACCCCTGGAGGAGGTGCGGATTGAACGGGATGGTGAGGTGCTCTGGCAGCGGCGGGCACTCCCCGGCGAGCCCATCGAGGGGCCGATCCCCTGGCCCCTGGCACCGATCCGCCCGGGCCAGCGGCTGGTGCTGCTGCTGCGGCCCCTGGGCGTCCGCAAGGACGACTTCGCCCTCATCGAACTGGAGGGGGATCCGGCCGAGCGGATGGGGCGGGCCCAGCGGCAGCTCGACGGACTGGGAACCGATCCGGACCTGTGGTGGGCCGCCATCCAGCGGACCTTCGACCAGGGCGACCTCAGCCTGGGCCTGGCCCTGCTCTACGCCCTCGAAGGCCCCGCCTCCCCCAGGCTCGACAACCTGCGGCGAGCTGTGTTCCTGGCCGGCTGCGGCGGCACCTGAGCGCCAGGGGGTCCGGCGGGGGCCGTGGCGGGGCGCGATTTGCCAGCCTGGGCCAAACGGGCCCACCCCATGTCCTCTTTCCTGACGGTGCCGGTGGCGACGATGCGCGCCCTGGTGGAGGGGGGCACCACCCGGCCCCTGGCCTGGCGGCTGGAGCAGCTCCAGCGGCTGGCTCTCCTGCTGGAGTCGGCGGAGCCGCGACTGCTGGCGGCCCTGGCCAGCGACCTGGGCCGCCCCGCCATGGAGGGCAGCCTGGAGCTGGCGACCCTGCGGCAGGAGCTGCGCCACACCCGCCGTCACCTGGCCGGCTGGATGCGTCCCCGCCGCCGCCCCCTGCCGGTGTGGGCCTGGCCGGGCCAGGGGGCGGTGCACAGCGAGCCCCTGGGCTGCGTCCTGGTCATCGGCGCCTGGAACTATCCCTTCGAGCTCTGCCTCCACCCGCTGCTGCATGCCCTGGCTGCCGGCAACACCGCCGTGGTCAAGCCCTCCGAACTGAGCCCCGCCTCGGCGGCCCTGCTGGCCGAACTGCTGGCCAGCCACTTCGACCCGGCTGTGGTCCAGGTGGTGTGCGGCGACGGGGCCGTGGCCGCCGGGCTGCTGGAGCGGGAGCGCTTCGACCACATCCTCTACACCGGCGGCGAGCGGGTGGGACGGCTGGTGATGGCCGCCGCCGCCCGCCATCTCACCCCCGTCACCCTGGAGCTGGGGGGCCGGAACCCGGCGATCGTGCTGGCCGATGCGGATCCGACCATCACGGCGCGGCGGCTGCTGTGGGGGCGCTGCCTCAACGCCGGCCAGACCTGTCTGGCCCCGAACCACGTGCTGGTGGCGGCCGGGGTTCGGGAGGCGCTGGTGGCGGCGTTGCGCGAGCAGGCCCGGGCCCTGTACGGCCAGGATCCCCTGGCCAGCCCCGACCTCGGGTGCCTCGTCGGTGCGGCCCGCTTCGAGCGGCTGCAAGGGCAGCTGGCCCAGGCGGGGGCCAGGGGCCAGCTGCTGCTGGGCGGACGCTGTGACGGGGCCGCACGGAAGATCGAGCCCACCGTGGTGGCGGTGGACGATCCCGACGACGATCCGCTGCTGCAGGAGGAGCTGTTCGCCCCGGTCCTGCCCCTGCTCACGGTGGCGGATCTGGAGGGGGCGCTGACCCTGGTGCGGCGGCAGCCGAAACCTCTGGCCCTCTATCTGTTCGGCGGCGGCGCCGCGGAGCGGGAACGGGTGCTGGCGGGCAGCGGTTCGGGCAGCCTGGTGGTCAACGATGCCGTGATCCAGGGAGCCATGGCCAACCTGCCCTTCGGCGGCATCGGCCCCAGCGGCATGGGGGCGTACCACGGGGAAGCCGGCTTCCTCACCTTCTCCCACCGGCGCAGCGTGATCAGCCGGTCGCTGCAGCCCGATCCCCCGATCCGCTTCCCCCCCTACGCCGGCAAGCTGGGCCTGGTCCGGCGTCTGATGGGCTGATGGGGGGGGCTGGGCGGGCCTGGACGTGGCCCTTAACGTGCCATCAGCTATCCCTAGTGCCCATGCGCCGCCCCCTCATCGCCCTGGCTCTAGCCATGGTGTTGCCGCTGCCGGCTCTGGCTGCCCAGGTGACCGTCAAGCCCGGTGAGACCCTCTCCGACATCGCCGCGCGCCACCGGGTGAGCGTGTCCACCCTGATGAAGATCAACGGGATCAGCGATCCCGATCTCGTCGAAGCCGGCCGGAGCCTGACGTTGCCGGGGGGAGCGCCGCGACCCCGGGCCTCCGGCGGCAACCTCACCGTGGCCCCCGGAGAAACCCTCTCCGAAATCGCCGAACGCCACGGCATCACCGTCAGCCGGCTGATGCAGCTGAACGGCCTCAGCAAGGCGGACCACATCGAAGCCGGCCAGAAGCTGGTGGTGCCCTCCTCCTCCCGCAGCGCCGGCCCGGTCGCCGCGGTCAACCGCAAGGCCTCGGAGCACGTGGTCCGCAACGGCGAGAGCCTCTCCCAGATCGCCGACGCCTACGGCGTTCCGATGAAGCAGCTGATCGCCATCAACGGCATCAGCGATCCCGACCTGGTGGAATCCGGCACCCGGCTGCGGCTGAAGCCGGCCCCCGCGCCCGCCCCCAGGCCGGCCGCCCGACCCGCAGCGGCGGCGAAGCCGGCGCCCAAGCCCGCCGCCACAGCCACCAGGCCCGCGCCGACACCGGCGGCCCGACCCCAGCCGGCC
>CALRKA020000022.1:0-35804 GCA_943367815.1 Tabrizicola sp. YIM 78059
CTCGACATCTTCACCTACGCCGGTGCCCCCGGCACCTACAGCCTGAACCTGGGCGCTGGTGGTGGTCTGTGGTGGAAGAGCGGCGGCTTCAGCATCAGCGCCAACTACGTCTCCGCCAACGGTGACGTGGGCAACCCGATCGCCGGCACCCCCAACTGCGGCGGCATCGGCAACGCCTGCTCCGCCCAGACGGGCACCGGCCAGATCGCCTACACCGGCTCCAACTGGGGCATCGCGGCGGCCTACACCTACTCCTCGGGTGGCGCCGGTCTCTACACCGGTAACGGCACGCCTCTGGCCACCATTTTCCAGACCAACGCCGCCGCCACCAACTCGGTGGGCATCAGCGCCTACTGGCAGCCCAGCAACTCCGGCTGGGTTCCCTCCATCAGCGCTGGCTGGGGCATCAACCGCAGCAACTACAACGGCACCACCACCCTCAACGGCGCCGCGAATCTCGTCTCCACCACCGGCATCACCAACTCCACCAGCCAGTCCTGGTACGTGGGTCTGCAGTGGGACGACGTGTTCATCAAGGGCAACGCCTTCGGCATGGCCGTGGGTCAGCCCACCTTCCTGACGTCCGTCAGCGCCGGTCCCGCCGTCTTCGGTGGTCCCGCCGCCGCGACCGCCATCGTCGATGGCAACTACGCCTGGGAGTGGTGGTACAAGTTCCAGGTCACCGACAACATCAGTGTGACCCCGGCTCTGTACTACCTGAGCGCTCCTCTGGGTCAGGTCTCCAAGAACGTCGGTGCGATCGGTCCTGTGGGCTCCGACTTCAACAACTTCGGCGGCTTCATCAAGACCACCTTCAAGTTCTGATCCTCCCGGATCACGTCTCCTCACAACGTCCTCCCCTCTGCCCGGCTGCTCTGCAGCCGGGCTTTTTTCTGCTTTGAAGACAGAAATGTCGCGCTCGGCGCCCCCAGCCAGCCGGAGGTGCACCCGCTTCCCCCCGGCCGCCCCATGGGTACGCCGGATGGCTGCAGAGTCCGATCCCGCTCAGACCCTTCCCCGGCGGCGCTCAGCGGGGCCTCATGTCAACTGCGATACGCCTTGGTGTGCTCAGGCCTGTCTGCCGCGTCCCTGGATTCCTATACCTTTGCGCCGTCCCCCTTGGGGGATTCCTCTTTTTGGTGTGAGGACCAATGAAACCCTTCCAGCAACTTCTGCTGGCGCCGGTGGCCCTTGGGCTGCTGTCGCCGCTTGCCGCTTCGGCCGGCGAGATCTCCCAGTCCCAGAGGGCTGAGATCTCCACCTACATGGAGCAGCAGGACATCGATCGCTTCAAGGCCTGGGAAGCCCAGAACCAGGTGACCAGCGTCAACCAGTTCTCCGACGTCAAGCCCACCGACTGGGCCTTCCAGGCCCTTTCCAACCTGGTCGAGCGCTACGGCTGCGTCGCCGGCTACCCGGACGGCACCTTCAAGGGTCGCCAGGCCATGACCCGCTATGAAGCGGCGGCCCTGCTGAACGCCTGCCTCGACCGGATCACCGAGGTGACCGACGAGCTGAAGCGCCTGATGGACGAGTTCGAGAAGGAACTCGCCGTGCTGCGCGGCCGTGTGGATGGCCTGGAGGCCAAGGTGGGTGAGCTCGAGGCCACCCAGTTCTCCACCACCACCAAGCTCCAGGGTGATGCCGTCTTCGTGATCGGCTCCAACAGCTTCGGTGGCAACCAGGGCCTGCCGAACCCGGCCGTCGGCGTCCCCGCCGCCGCCGCCAACGCCTTCCCCGCCAACAACCGGCGCAACTGGGGCGCCACGGTCTTCAACTACGACCTGCGCCTCAACTTCCTTACCAGCTTCACCGGCAAGGATCTGCTGTACACCCGTCTGCGCAGCGGCAACTTCAACAACAGCCCCTTCGGCGGCCAGCCTTACAATCTGATGGCGCTGGATCGCGCCTTCTCCCCCGTTGGTGGCGCTGACGTCGTCAACATCGACCGTCTCTACTACCGCTTCCCGATCGGCCGCGACTTCACCGCCCTGATCGGCGCCCGGGCCCGGAACACCGAGTTCCTGGCGATCACCCCCTGGTTCTACCGGTCGGAAATCCTCGACGTCTTCACGCTGCACGGCGCCCCCGGCGCCTACAACAAGGCCACGGGTTCCACCTTCGGCCTGATGTGGAAGCAGAACGTCAAGAAGGGCAAGCCCTTCTTCGCGATCTCCACCGCCTACGTCGCCCCCAACGGTGACAACGGCAACCCCAACCAGGGCGGCCTGCTCAACGAGCGCAGCCGTGGCACCTGGACCACCCAGGCCGGTGTGGCTGGCAAGAACTGGCGCTTCGCCTTCGCCTGGAGCTACGTCCAGTGCGGCCAGAACTTCCGCCGCGGCACCTCGTTCGCCCAGCCGGGCGTCGACTGCTCCAGCATCACCAACAACTTCCTGGGTTCGGAGAACTTCGGCAACAGCGCCGCCTACTCCAACAACTTCGCCACCACCTTCGCCTGGCAGCCCAAGAAGAGCGGCCTGATCCCCTCCATCAACCTGGGCTGGGGTTACAACGCCATGACCCAGGCTGAGCTGAACCCCCAGACCGCCCTGATTGGCAGGGGAGCAACCGCGGTGCGGGTGCCGACCTTCAACACGGTCCCGACCTTCAACCAGTCGGCCAACCGCGGCGCCAGCCAGTCCTGGAGCGTGGGCCTGCAGTGGAACGATGTGTTCATGAAGGGCAACCAGGCCGGTATGGCCGTGGGTCAGCCGGTGTTCGCCACCTCGCTGCGCAACGGCCAGACGCCCCAGGACGGCAACTTCGCCTGGGAGTGGTGGTACAAGTTCCAGGTCACCGACAACATCAGCGTGACCCCGGCGCTCTTCTATCTGAGCCGCCCCAATGGCCAGTTCACCACCATCGGCCAGTCGAGCAGCGTGCTCGGCGGCCTGATCCAGACCCAGTTCAAGTTCTGATTCCCTCGGGTCCCCCCGCGGGACCCTTGGATCGGCGCTCCTTCCTCCTCACACTTCCTCACAACCCTTCAGCCCCCCTCTCCAGGGGGGCTTTTTCATGGGCGGGTGTGAGGGTTCGTCAGGGCGGGCCCATCGGCGATGCTGGAGCCAGATGGCGCCGCCAGCGCATGGCCAGGACCTCCGCCGACCACTACGCCATCCTCGGGGTCTCACCTGGGGCCACCACCGCCGAGATCAAGGCCGCCTACCGCGCCCTCGTCAAACGCCATCACCCGGATGCGGGCGGCGATCCGCGCACGATCCTGGCCCTGAATGCGGCCTGGGAAGTGCTGGGCGACGGGGACCGCCGCCGCCATTACGACCACGGGGCCGGCGTTGGCGTGCCGGCACGCCCCGCGGCGGGCGCTTCCGCAACGTCCAGGGGGGCAGGGGCGGGTCGCCATCGCGGCGTCGGGGCCGCCAGTGACGAGGAGCTCCTCGGCTGGCTTCAGCAGGTGTACGTGCCGATCGACCGGCTGATCGGCCAGGTGATCAATCCGTTCCCGGCCCAGCTGCGCTCCCTGGCCGCCGACCCCTACGACGACGAGCTGATGGGGGCGTTCTGCGCCTTCCTCGACCAGAGCCGGCTGCGCATGGAGAAGGTGGAGGCCCTCTACCGGTCCCGGGCCTGCCCATCGGCGGCCAAGGGGTTCGGCCTCAGCCTCTACCACTGCCTCAGCCAGGTGCAGGATGCCCTGGTGGAGCTGGAGCGCTACACCATGGGCTATGTGGACAGCTACCTCCATGACGGCAAGGAGATGCTGCGGGAGGCCAGGCTGCGCCGCAGCCGCCTGAAGGAGGAGCGGCGCCGGGTGGAGATCTAGGCGGCGCTGACGGTCTACGCGGCGGGCATCGCCTCGAGCTGGTCGAGCCGCAGCCACACGTCGGGAACGGGCAGGCGCCAGCGGAGCTGGGCGTGCTCCCCCTGGATGGCCAGGATCTCACCGGGCCCCTCGAACAGGTAGCCGGGGGGCACCGGATCGCTGGCCCCGGCCTCGAGGCTGTTGGTGTAGGCGATTCTGTTCACCCTGACCAGGGCACCCTTTTTGAGGCTCGGGGGAGCGGCAGGCGCGGACTCAGCCATCGTGGAGAGGAGGGTTCGGCACAGGTTAGGGCTGCCGGAACCTAACCTCGGCTCTGGATTCCGATGGAACGGTGGGCATGCGGCTGCTTCTGCTCGGATGCACGGGTTTCGTCGGCCGGGAGCTGGTGCCGTTCCTGCTCAACCTCGGCCATCAGCTCACCCTGGTGAGCCGTCGTGCCCGGCCCGACAGCGAGGCGGCCGACCCCCGGCTCACCACCCTCTGCTGTGATCCTTCTGATCCGGCCAGCTGGGCCCAGCCGGCCTTGCTGGAGGCCCTGGCGGCGGCCGATGGGGTCGTCAACCTGGCCGGCGAGCCGATCGCCGACCAGCGCTGGACGCCGGTCCACCGCCAGCGGCTGCTCGACAGCCGCATCGGCACCACCACCCAGCTGGTGCGGGCGATGGCGGCCCTGGCCACACCGCCCCGGGTGCTGGTGAACGGCTCGGCCGTGGGGTACTACGGCACCAGCCTGGAGGCCGACTTCACGGAGGCCAGCCCCCCCGGCGACGATTTTCTGGCCCGCCTCTGCGCCCGCTGGGAAGCCGCCACCCAGGTCGCCCCCGAGGCCTGCCGCCTCGTGGTGCTGCGGGTGGGCATCGTGCTCGGCCCCGACGGCGGCGCCCTCGGCAAGATGCTGCCCGTGTTCCGGGCCGGCTTCGGCGGGCCGGTGGGCAGCGGCCAGCAGTGGATGAGCTGGATCCATCGCCACGACCTCTGCCGGCTGATCGTCACCGCCCTGGAGGACGAGGCCTACGCCGGCCCCTACAACGCCGTGGCCCCGGAGCCCACGCGCATGGGGATCTTCGCCTCCAGCCTCGGCCGTGCCCTCGGCCGGCCCAGCCTGCTGCCGGTGCCCGGTCCCCTGCTGCAGCTGCTGCTCGGTGACGGTGCCGCGGTGGTGCTCGAAGGGCAGCAGGTCCGGCCGGAGCGGCTGCTGGCCCAGGGTTTCCACTTCCAGTACCCGGAGCTCAGCGCTGCCCTCGCCGCTGCCACCAGCCCAGCCCGCCGCTGAGCAGGGCCGCCGCCATCAGCAGGCCGATGGCCGGAGTGAACAGCGGTTGCCACAGCCGCTGGAAGAGCTCCAGGGGTGCGTCCAGCCGCTGGCCGTGGAGCACCACCGCCACGGCGAAGAACAGGGCCCCGGCCAGCACCAGGAAGACGTCGGCCACGAGCACGACGTCGAGAACGCGGCGCACCTGGGCGACGGGGCCGGTGGCGGGAGTGCTCATGCCTGCGGGGTGAGCCGGGAGGGGGAAATCCCCGGTGAGCCCAAACCTAAACTCGACCGTGCTTGGTGTCCCGTGTGCCCCTTTCCCCTGCCCCCAGGATCCTGCTGATCAGCAACGGCCATGGGGAGGATCTCAATGGGGGATTGATCGCCGATGGCCTGCGCCAGTGTGATCCCGGGCTGGACCTGGCGGCCCTGCCCATCGTCGGCGCCGGATCAGCCTACGGACGCCGCGGCATTCCCCTCCTCTACTCGGGCCGCAGCCTGCCGTCCGGGGGCATGGTGTACCAGGGCCTCAACCTCTGGAAGGACCTGGCGGCGGGCTGGCTGCAGCAGAGCCTGGCCCAGCTCTGGACGGCCTGGCGCCACGGTCGCCGCTTCGACCTGGTGGTCAGCATCGGCGACCACGTCCCCCTGATCTTCGCCCTGCTCACCGGACGGCCGACGGTGGTGTTCCTGGTCTCCACCTCGAGCTACTACGAGGGCCGGCTGCGGCTGTCCGCCCTCACCCGCTGGTGCTGCCGGCGGCGGCGGGTGCGCGTGGTGCTCACCCGGGATGCCTTCAGCGCCACCGACCTCCAGGCCCAGGGCCAGGCCAAGGCCCTGTTCCGCGGCTACCCGATCATGGATCTGCCGCCACCGGACCCGGGCCAGGTGGCCCGCCTGCCGGGCAGCCGCACCCTGGCGCTGGTGCCGGGCAGCCGCTTCCCGGAGGCCCTCCACAACCTGGTGCTGATGCTGCGGCTCTGCAGCCAGCTGGGCGAGCGGGCCGGGGAGGGTCCCTGGCGCTTCCTGGTGGCGGTGGTGGAGAGCCCCCACTGGCGGGAACTGGAACCCCTGGCGGCGGCGGTCGGCTGGCAGCTGGACGGTGGCGTGCTCCGCTCCGCCGGCGGCGACCTCGAGGTGCGGCTACTGCCGGGCGCCCTGCCTTCGATCCTGGCCGCCAGTGACCTGGTGGTGGGCATGGCCGGCACCGCCGTGGAGCAGGCGGTGGGCTTCGGCCTGCCGGTGGTGCAGCTGGTGGGCCGCGGCCCCCAGTTCAGCTATGCCTTCGCCGAATCCCAGATGCGGCTGCTGGGCCCCACGGTCCACACCGTCGGGCGGCGCCCGGCCGACACGGCCGAGCTCCAGGAGGCCGCCGGCCTGATCCAGCGCCTGCTGACCGACCCGGAGCTGCCGCAGCGCTGCGCCCAGGCCGCCCTGGAGCGGGTCGGCCCGCCGGGGGGCTCGCGGCGCATCGCCGAAACCGTGCTCGAGGCCCTCAGCCGGGGCCCCGGCAGCTTCAGCTGAGCCAGGCCTTCACCTTCTCCAGGGCCTGCCAGCCCGGCCGCCGCTGCAGGCCATCGGCGATCGAACCCTGCAGTTCCTCCGCCAGTTCCGGGGCCATGAGCATCACCCGCTTGACCATCTCGATGTGCTCCCGCACCCCTTTGGCGCCGGTCTCCAGCATCGCCACGCTCAGGTTGATGCGGGCCTGGGGGTCCTGGGGATTGAGCTTCACCGCGTTGCGGGCCGAGGGCAGGGCCGCCTGGGGCTGGTCGAGCAGCAGCTGCAGCCAGGCCAGACAGGTCCATCCCGCCGACTGCCGCGGCTCCTGGGCCGTGATCTGCAGGAACTCGTCGATCAGCTCCTCGGGCGCGGCCCCCTGCTGGTAGCGGGCGATGGCCTGGTCGAAGCGGGACTCCTGCTGGGCCGTCATGGCGGCTGGGGGTGGTGGGGTGGGGATCGTCAGACTCCCATGCCACGGGACCGGAACGCCATGGACCGGTGCGCTCTCAGACGGCGAAGGAGCTGCCGCAGCCGCAGGTCTGGGAGGCGTTGGGATTGGTGAAGTTGAAGCCGCCGCCGATCAGGGCCGAGGAGAAATCCAGCTGCATGCCGTAGATGTACAGCAGGCTCTTGGGATCGCAGACCACCCGGAAGCTGGGGGCGCCGGCGGGCTCGTAGGTGTAGGCCTCGTCGTCGGGAAGGATCTCCGAGCCGTCGATGAAATCCATCGTGTAGCTCATGCCGCTGCAGCCGCCGGAGCGCACACCCACCCGCAGCACCTTCTCGCCCCCCTGGGAGGCCATCAGGGTGCCCAGCTGGCGCATGGCCGGCTCGGTGATCAGGATGCCCTTGCCGTCCACACCGGTGTGGGTGACGGCCACCTCGGCGGTTTGGGTGGCGGTTTCAGCGGCGGCCAGGGTGGCAGCCGGGCTGGGGATCGGGGTCTGGGCGGGGCTGCTCATCGATCGCAGGGGGGTCGGATGGGGAGAATCGGGCCGCCGGACGACGCGGTGAACGACCACTCTATGGAGATCCCTCCCCGGTGGGTAGGCTCCGGTCCATAGAGTCAGGACCTTCACGGGAATCCAAGGGTGCGGGTCGCCATCGTGGGTGCGGGTCTGGCCGGTCTGAGCGCGGCCGTCGATCTGGTCGATGCCGGCCACACGGTCGATCTGTATGAATCCCGCCCCTTCATGGGGGGCAAGGTGGGCAGCTGGGAGGACCCGGACGGCAACCACATCGAGATGGGGCTGCACGTCTTCTTCTTCAACTACGCCAACCTCTTCGCCCTGATGCGCAAGGTGGGCGCCATCGACAATCTCCTGCCCAAGGAGCACTGGCACCTGTTCGTCAACCGCGGCGGCGACCTGCGGGCCCTCGATTTCCGCTTTCCCGTCGGGGCCCCCTTCAATGGCCTCAAGGCCTTCTTCACCACCCCCCAGCTCGACTGGATCGACAAGCTGCGCAACGCCCTCGCCCTGGGCACGAGCCCGATCGTCCGGGGGCTGGTCGATTACGAGGGGGCGATGAAGGTGATCCGTTCCCTTGATGCCATCAGCTTCCAGCAGTGGTTCCTCAGCCATGGGGGCAGCCCCCGCAGCATTCAGAGGATGTGGAACCCGATCGCCTACGCCCTCGGCTTCATCGACTGCGAGGCCATCTCGGCCCGCTGCATGCTCACCATCTTCATGATGTTCGCCTCCCGGACGGAGGCCTCCAAGCTCAACCTGCTCAAGGGATCCCCCCACCGCTGGCTGACCGGTCCGATCCTCGACTACATCCAGGCCCGTGGCGGCCGCCTGCACCTGCGCCACCGGGTCAGCGAGGTGCGCCACGAGGAGCGCAACGGCCAGACCCTGGTCACGTCCCTGGTGCTGGGCACTCCGGACGGGGAGAAGCGGGTGGAGGCCGACGCCTACCTGGCCGCCTGTGATGTGCCGGGAGCCCAGCGGCTGCTGCCCCAGGCCTGGCGCCGTTTCCCCGAGTTCGCCGCCATCGACCGGCTCGAGACGGTGCCGGTGGCCACCGTGCAGCTGCGTTACGACGGCTGGGTGACCGAACTGGGCGACGGGGCCGGCCCCGCCGCCCGCCGGGCCGACCTGGGCCGCCCGGCGGGCCTCGACAACCTCCTCTATACGGCCGACGCCGACTTCAGCTGCTTCGCCGACCTGGCCCTGGCCAGCCCGGCCGACTACCGGCGCGAGGGCCTGGGTTCCCTGCTGCAGTGCGTGCTCACCCCCGGGGATCCCTGGATCCCGAAGAAGACGGAGGAGATCGTCGCCCACACCGATCGCCAGGTGCGTGAGCTGTTCCCCTCCGCCGCCGGCCTGCAGCTCGTCTGGAGCAACGTGGTGAAACTGGCCCAGTCCCTGTACCGGGAGGCGCCCGGGATGGAGCCGTTCCGCCCCGACCAACGCACCCCGGTGGCCAACTTCTTCCTGGCCGGCAGCTACACCCGCCAGGACTACATCGACTCGATGGAGGGGGCCACCATGAGCGGACGGCTGGCCGCGGCTGCCATCCTGGACCAGCCGGTGGCCCTGGCCACCTGCGCCGCGGTGGCCTAGGAGCACAACCATGGGCAAATGGCTCGAGCACAGCGTCACCACCGAGATCCAGGCCCCGGTGGCCCGGGTCTGGGAGGTGTGGAGCGATCTGGAGGCCATGCCCCGCTGGATGCGCTGGATCGAATCGGTCGTCACCCTCGACGACCCGGACCTGACCGACTGGACCCTGGCGGCCCAGGGGTTCCGCTTCCACTGGAAGGCCCGGATCTCCGAGCGGGTCGACTGCCAGAGGCTGCACTGGGAATCCGTGGGCGGCCTGCCCACCAAGGGGGCCGTCCGCTTCTATCCCCTCGGGCCCGATCTCACGGCGGTCAAACTCACGGTGAGCTATGAACTGCCCGGCGCGCTTGCACCCCTGATGGAACCCACCATCATGGGTGGCATCGTCACCAAAGAGCTGCAGGCCAACCTTGATCGATTTCGCGACCTGGTGGAGAAGGGCTGACGGGCGCCTCAACGGGCGCCTCGGCATCGGCGTCGTTGCCGGGCTGCTGCTGACCGGATGCGCGGCGTCCCCCACGGTGGAAGCCCCGCCGCCGCCCGCCCCCGCCCCGCCACCGGCCGCTCCCACCCCGGCGTCAGCGGCCGTCCCCGAGGGCCTCACCCCCCTGCCCACCTCCCAGCAGGTGGTGAGCGCTTTCCCCCTGGGCCGCCAGGATCCCTTCGGAACCCTGGTGCCGGAGATGGTTCCCGGGGCGGTGACCGCTGCCGCTTCGGCCCGGGCCGCCGCCACGCCACCGGCCTTCCTGCAGGACTTCCGCGTCACCGGCGTGATCGCCAGCGGTGGCCAGAGCGAGGCGGTGGTGACCTATCGGCAGCTCAGCGGCAGCCTGCGCCCCGGCGACCGGGGTGGCCGCAACACCGATCTGCTGCCCTCCGGCTGGAGTGTGGCCTCCGTCGATGTCCCCAACGGACGGCTGGTCCTGCAGAGCGGCAGCCGCAGGGTCAAGGTCGAGCTCTGAGGGCCCGGCTGCAGGCGTCCACCAGGCCCTCCAGGTCGTGGGGATCAGCCTCTTCGTCCACCCGCCCGAGCCGCTCGATGCAGCGGCGGCTGGTCTGGGGGCCGATCGAGACCACCTGCACCCCCTCCAGTCGCTCGAGCCAGGTCTCGCCGAAGCTGCCCGCCAGCAGTTGGGCGGTGTGGTCCACCGTCTTGCCGCTGCTGAAGGTGATGGCATCCAGCCCGCGGCGCTCCAAAGCCTGCATGGCCCCACTGGGAAGCCCGGCCGGACAGCGGGTCTCGTAGGCGGCCACCTCCACCACCCGGGCGCCCGCCTCGGCGAAGGCTTCCGCGAGCAGCGTGCGCCCGCCGCTCTGCACCCGCGGCAGCAGCAGTCGCTGCCCCCAGCCCGACACCGGGAAATGCTCGATCAGGCTGTCGGCGACGAACGCCGGGGGCACGAAATCGGCGGGGGCCCCCAGGGCCTCCAGCGTCTCGGCGGTCTTCCGTCCCACCGCCGCCAGCCGCACCCCCCGGGGCCGTCCGGCCAGGCTGCTCCCCCGACGAACCAGCCGCTGCTCCACGGCGTCGACTCCGTTGGCGCTTGAGAAGATGATCCAGTGGAACTGATCCAGTTCCGCCAGGGCATCGTCGAGGGGCCCCCAGAGATCCGGGGGGCCGATCACCAGGGCCGGCAGGTCGATGACGCTGGCCCCGGCCTGCTCGAACAGCTGGCGGGCCGCGCCCAGCTGGGTTTCGGCCCGGGTCACGGCGACCGTGCGGCCCTCCAGTGGCGGCGTCGCGGCCATCAGGCGTCCAGCCGGACGAGGGCGCCGGCCCGGTGGGCCAGCTCCCGGGCCTGCTGCGGTTCCCCCTGGGCCTCCAGCAGGGCGATCGCCCGACGGAATCCGTCGCGGGCGCCGGGAATGTCGCCGGCCAGCAGCAGGGCGGCCGCCAGGTTGCGCTGGGCGTCGGCGTGCTCGGGGGAGAGGCTCAGGGCCCGCCGGTAGGCGCTGATGGCCTCCACCAGGCGGCCCCGCTGGCGCTCGATCAGGCCCAGGTTGAACCAGGCCAGGGGCAGCTCCGGACAGAGGTCGGTGACCGTTGCCGTCAGGGCCGCCGCCGCCTCCAGATCTCCCTGGCGCAGCAGCAGGGCCCCGAGGTTGAGCCGCGCCCCCAGGCTGAGCCGCCCGTCGAGGGGCAGGGCCAGGGCCTGGCGGTAGAGAGTGGCGGCGGCGGCGGGCTCATCGGGGCTGCGGGCGATGGCGAGGTGGAGCAGCAGCTCGTAGCGCTCGGAGTGGGCGTCGGCCCCGGCACGGGCCAGGCCCTCCTCCAGCAGGGCGAGGCCCCGGCGGCGCTGGCCCTGGCTCACCTCCAGGGCCCCCAGCTTGGCGCAGGCGTAGGGATCCCCCGGCCGGGCGGCCAGCTCCGCCTCCATGGCCACACGCAGGCGGGCGGCCTTGTCGCGCCCGGCCACCAGCTCGGGGCGGTACCCCTCGTGCACCAGGGCCGGCTCCGGGCAGGTCGCCACCTGCCAGTCGGGCTCCTGCCCCAGCAGCGTGGCCACGCTGTCGTCGACCATCGCGTGGTAGCGGCGGCTCCAGCGGATCGCCGGATGGCGGCGGAACAGGCGGCTGACGCTGGAATAGGGCGACTGGGCGGCCCCCACCTCCTGGCGCAGCAGGTTGACCAGCAGCACCCGGGGCTGCTCCATCAGGGCCTGCAGCGGCGCGCGGGCTTCCGGCCGCAGCCATTCATCCGCATCCAGCACCAGCACCCAGTCGCCTGTCACCAGATCCAGGGCGTGGTTGCGGGCGGGGGCGAAGTCCCCCGGCCAGTCCAGGTGGTGCACGCTGGCGCCGCAGGCGGCGGCGATGTCAGGGGTGCCGTCGTCGGAGCCGGTGTCCACCACCACCATCTCGTCGACGAAGCCGGCCACCGAAGCCAGGCAGCGCTCCAGGCGCTCGGCCTCGTTGCGCACGATCATCGACAGGCTCAGCATCGGACGCCGCGGGGCAGGACGGTCGTGGCAGGAGGCTAGGTGGCGGCGGGGGCTCAGTCGGTGAAGTCCACCGCAGCGGCTGCGCTTGCGGCGGCGGCAGGGGTGGCGCTCTGCTGCGGCCCGAAGCCGAGCCGGCCCAGCAGTTCGCCCTGGGCCAGGGCCATCTGGCCCGGCGACCAGGCGGCCGGCACCTGGGGATCCACAAGGGCGGCCAGGGACTCCCAGGCATAGGGGCTGCCGTAGACGGCCAGGCCCGCCAGGCGGCCCGCGTCCTGGAGCTGGCGGATCACCGCCGGCCAGGGATCCGGGCCGTCGGCCCGGCCGCGGAACGGGTTGCCACGCACGAACAGCTGCAGCAGCACGGGCCCCTCGCCCAGTCGCTCCAGGGCCAGGGGGGCCTCCCCGTCCCCACTCCAGGGGGAAGGTCCCTGGCCGTCGATCAGGCAGGTCCGCAGTCCGGCGGCCGCCGGCAGGGCCAGGGCCGGGGCGCCCGGCGGCAGGAAGGGGCAGCCCAGGCTGTTGTCGAGGCGGATCAGGTTCACCCCGGGGCCGCCGGGCACCGGGCCCCGCCCCCGCGACACCAGGCTGCGCCGCACCAGCTCCAGGGCCAGGGCCTGGTCGGCGGGCGCGGGGCCATTGCTGAGATCACCCAGGGGGGCAGGGGCGGTGCCGCCCCCGTCGGCGGGGCAGCGCTCCAGGGCCCGGCGCCGCCGCTGCTGGCTGGCCTGCAGTTGCTCCAGGCCGAGCCGGCCGCTGGCCACGGCCGCCACGATGGCGTCGATCGCCCCATCCGCATCCCCTGGCATCAGCACCAGGTCGGCCCCCGCCTCCAGGGCCAGCACCGCGGCCTCCGAGGCGCCGTAGCGGCCGGCGATCGCCTCCATCACCAGGGCATCGGTGACGACCAGCCCCTCGAAACCGAGCTCCTGGCGCAGCAGTCCCGTGAGCACCGCCTGCGACAGGGTGGCCGGATGGTCGGGGTCGAAGGCCGGCAGCAGCAGGTGGGCGGTCATCACCGCCGCCACCCCCGCCGCGATGGCCTCCCGGAAGGGCGGCAGCTCCACCGTCTCCAGGCGCTCGCGGCCGTGGGGGATCAGGGGCAGCTCCAGGTGGGAGTCGCTGGCGGTGTCGCCGTGGCCGGGGAAGTGCTTGGCGCAGGCGAGCACGCCTTCGGCCTGGACGCCGCGGCAGAAGGCGGCCGCCAGGGCTCCGGCCGTGGCCGGGTCCTCACCCCAGGCCCGCACGTTGATCACCGGGTTGGCCGGGTTGTTGTTGACATCGCAGACCGGGGCGAGCACCCAGTTGAGCCCCAGCTGGCGGGCCTCCCGGCCCGTGCAGGCCCCGTAGCGCCGGGCCAGATCCACGGCCAGGGCAGGATCCTCGGCATGGATCCGGGCCAGGGCCAGGGGCGGCACCAGCCAGCTGGCCCCCTCGAAGCGCTGGCCGACGCCCTCCTCCACATCGGCGCAGAGCAGCAACGGGGCGCCGGCCCAGGCCTCCAGCTGGCGGGTGCGCAGCCGCAGTTCGGCGGCGCTGCCCCCCAGCAGGATCACCCCGCCCACCCCGCGCTGCAGCAGGCGCTGCAGGCTGGCGTTGTCCAGCTCCCAGCGGGGATAGCGCCGCTGGCCATCGGCCGGGTGTCCGCTGCAGCGCACCACCAGCAGGGAGGCGGCCAGGCGATCCAGTGCCTCAGGCGGGAGGGGGGCCTGGGGCGAGAGGGCGGCCTGGGGCGAGAGGGGGAGCACAGCCATGGGCGGGATCAGCTGTCGCTGTCGGTGTCGGCCGCCGGCTCCGCTTCGCCCGCCTCCGCCATCGGCTCCTCCCGTTCGCGCCGCTCCGTCTCCAGGCGCTGCAGCAGTCCCAGCACCGTGTTGCCCTTCTCCAGACCCCGGTCGAGGACGAACACCACCTCCGGGGTGCGGCGCATCTTGAGGCGCCGGCCCAGCTCCCCTTTCACATAGGCGGACGCCGCCTGCAGGCCGGCCATCGCCACCTCGCGATCCTCGGCGCTGCCGAAGATGCTCACGAAGATCCGGCAGTGCTGCAGGTCGCCGGCCACCTCCACGTTGGTGACACTGACCATGCCGTGGTGGACCCGTTCGTCCTTGATGCCGCTCATCAGCAGCTCGCTCACTTCACGGCGGATCAGGGCCGCCACCCGTTCCACCCGTCGGCTCTGGGCCATGACTACGACAGCGGTGCCGACTGCACCATGGCACGCAGCACCAGGGTGAGGCTGACCAGTCCGCTGATCAGGGCGCCCACCAGGGCCACCGCCGTGACGGGGTTGCTGCGGCGGCGGGCCAGCGGCTCGAACACCGAGTTGAACACCCCCAGGCTGAAGGCGATCAGATAGCGCGGATAGCGCGTGACATTGACGAAGAAGTCCTTCATGGCCTCGGCGACGGTCCTGGTCGGATGCTGGCTACTCTGCCGCCCGGGGCCACGCCCAGCCGGCCCGGAGGGTCCATGGAGCTGCATCAGTTCAGACATTCCGCCTTCTGTGAGAAGGTGCGGCTGCTCCTGGCCCGCAAGGGTCTCGAGGCCACCATCGTCGAGGTGACCCCCGGTCTGGGGCAGCTGGATCTGTTCCGTCTCTCCGGCCAGCGGCAGGTGCCGGTGCTGGTGGACGGGGGCGAGGTGATCGCCGATTCCACGGCCATCGCCCTGCATCTGGAGGCCACCCACCCGGAGCCGCCCCTGCTGCCGGGCGATCCGGTCGCCCGCGCCCGGGTGCTGCTGCTGGAGGACTGGGCCGACACCGCCCTGGCCCGGGGAGCCCGTCTGGCCCTGCTCCAGGCTGCGGCCACCGATCCGGTCCTGCGCGCCGCCCTGCTGCCCGAGGCCACTCCCGCGCCCCTGCGGGATCTGGTGGGGGCCCTGCCCGGCGGCCTGATCGGCCCCGCCACCGAGGCGATGCGTGACCTGCTCGGCCCCTGTGAGGTGCGGCAACTGCACCGCAGCCTCGAGCAGCTCGCCCTGCTGGTCAGTGAGCGCCCCTACCTGGAGGGGGATGGCCTCACCCTGGCCGACATCGCCGTGGCGGCCCAGCTCTATTTGCTCAGTTTTCCCGCCTGCGCCGGCGCCCCCCTGGCCGGCCGCGGGGTGGAGGGCATCGCCGACAACCCCGTGCTGGAGCCCCTGTTCGCCTGGCGCGACCGGGTGCACGCCGCGGTGGGTCGGGGCTGAGGCCCCCGCCGAACCCCCACCCCCACCGGCACCCCACCCGTCAGGATGGGGGCCGCCGTTGTTCTGGCCGTGTCCGATCCGCTGCTGCGGGAGCTCGACCATTACGTGGTGCTGGAGCCCGGCAAGGGCGAAAGCATCCTCAGCGCCGCCGAGACCCTTGACTGGCTGGCCGGCCATCTGGCGGCGCTGGCCGAGCCCCCGGCCGATCTCGCCGACCTGGCCGACCCCGAGGCCCGGGCCGGCCGGCTGCTCGACACCGCCTGCGAACTGGAGCTGGCGCCGGGCTGCGCGATCCAGTGGTTCGCCGTGCGGCTGGAACCGCCGGCCTGAGCGCCCGCCTGCCGTTCAGTTGAGCGAGGGGCGGGCCTGCCCGTCCGCGTCCTGCAGGCGGACGGGGTCGGACGGAGCCTCGGCGGGGTCGCGCAGCACCGAGGGCAGGGCCTCCAGCACCTGCAGGGCCACCGCGGCGGGAGCCCCCCCCTGCTGGGCCACCGTCAGGTCGGCCTGGGCGTAGAGGGGCCGGCGCTCGTGCAGCAGCGCCTCCAGCCGGGCGGCGGGATCGGGCGTATCCAGCAGGGGCCTGGGCGTGGGGTCGGCGGCCAGGCGGCGCAGCAGCTCCTCCGCCGGGGCATCCAGCCACACCACCACCCCCTGGCGCATGTGACCCCAGTTCTCCGGCCGGGTCACCGCCCCGCCGCCGGTGGCCACCACCAGGGAATGCCAGCTGGCGATGCCGTTGAGCACGGCGGTCTCCAGGGCGCGGAAGCCGTCCTCCCCGTCGCTGGCGAAGATCTCGGCGATCGGTCGGCCGGCCACCTCCGCCAGAGCGGTGTCGGCATCGATGAAGCGGTAGCCGAGGGCCTCGGCCAGGGGGCGTCCCACGGCGCTCTTGCCGGCGCCCATCATCCCCACCAGGTAGATGTTCAGGCCATCGAGACGGCGGGCCAGGTCCCGGTGCGAGGGGCGGGGCGGGGCGTCATCGTCTGGGGCCATGGGTTCGCGGTCGGCGGCGGTCCGGACCCCGTTTCTAGGATGGGCGTCCCCTGGGCCTCGGCGATGACCGCAACCCGGTTGACCGCCCCTCCTGCGGCACCCTCCCCCACCAGCGCCGCCCACGGGCGTGGCCGCCCCTGCGTGATCACCCGCCGAGCCACGTTCAGTGCCAGCCATCTCTACCGGCTGCCGGAACTGGATGACGCCGAGAACGCCCGGCGCTTCGGCCGCTGCAGCCTGGCCCCGGGCCACGGCCACAACTACGAGCTCACCGTGGCGATGGGCGGCCCGCTCGACGCCGACGGGATGGTGCTCAACCTCTCCGACGTCAAGCACGCCATCCGGAGGGAGGTGACCGAGCCGCTCGACTTCCGTTTCCTCAACGAGGTCTGGCCCGAGTTCGACCTCTCCCGCCCCGAGGGGCGGCTGCCCACCACCGAGGCCCTGCTGCTCGCCATCCGCGACCGGTTGGCCCCCCATCTGCCGCTGGTGGCCCTGCGGCTCCACGAACAAACCAACCTCTGGGCCGACGTGCTCTGCGGTCCCACCATCGATCCCATGGAAGCCTTCCTCTCCATCCGCACCCATTTCGCCGCGGCCCACCGCCTGGCCCGCCCCGAGCTCAGCCAGAGCGAGAACGAGGCGATCTACGGCAAGTGCGCCCGCCCCCATGGCCATGGCCACAATTACCTGCTCGACGTCACCGTGCGGGGGGCCATCGACGGGCGCACCGGTATGGTCTGCGACCTGGCCGAGCTGCAGCAGCTGGTGGCCGACCTGGTGGTGGAACCCTTCGACCACACCTTCCTGAACAAGGACGTGGAGCACTTCGCCGGCTGCGTTCCCACGGCCGAGAACATCGCCCTCCATATCGCCGACCTGCTCAGCGCCCCCATCGCCGCCACCGGGGCCCGGCTGCACAAGGTGCGTCTGCAGGAGAGCCCCAACAATGCCGCCGAGGTCTTCGCCGAGACCCCCCAGCTCGAGATGGTCCCTGCGGCCCTCGAAGCCCTCGCGGCCGTTTGAGGCCGGCGGCAACGCCGGAGCTGCGGCTTGTCCTGGCGGTGAGCCTCGACGGCCGCCTCGCCCCAGCCGACGGTGGGGCGGCCCAGCTGGGGGGCGCCGCTGACCGGCAGGTGCTGGAGGAGGCCCTGGCCTGGGCCGATGCCGTGCTGGTGGGTGCCGAGACCCTGCGGCGCCACGGCAGCACCTGCCTGATCCACAGCCCCGCCCTGCTCAAGGCCCGCCGCTCAGAGGGCCGCGCCGCCCAGCCGATCGCCATTGCGGTCAGCCGCAGCGGCCGGCTGCCCGCCGCCCTGCCCTTCTTTCGCCAGCCCCTGGAGCGCTGGCTGCTGCAGGCCGCGGCGGTCCCCGGCCCCAGCCCGCCGCAGGGGTTCGAGCGCCATCTGCCGCTGGAGAGCTGGCCCCAGGCCCTGGCGGCCCTGGCGGCCCTGGGTCAGCGGCGCATCGCCGTGCTGGGGGGGGCGCAGCTGGCGGCGGCCCTGGCGGCCGAGGACCTGCTCGATGAACTCCAGCTCACCGTCTGCCCCCGCCTGCTGGGCGGCCCCCACGGCTGGTTGCCGGCCGACGCCCGCGTGGTCCCGGAGGCCCGCTCGGGCTGGACGCTGGTGGAGCACCGGGCGCTGCCGGGGGATGAGCTGCTGCTGCGCTGGCGCCGGCCAGGGGCTCAGGGCGTGACCTCCTGAAGGCCGTAGCTGCCGAAACGCCTGCCGAGCTCCCGCAGCGGCATGTCCCGCAGGCTGTCGGTGGGGAGGCCGAACATCCTGGCCAGGCAGCGCTTGACCACCTCCTCGCTGTCATCGCCGAAGCGTCCGCTCACCATCTCGGTGAGCACCCCCAGGCTGCGGCCGCTGTTGTCGGTCTCCTCGATCAGGCACTTGCTGGTGGGCACCGCCAGCTTGCGACAGGGATCCTGCAGGCTCTTCTCCAGGTCGACCCGGCCGGCGGAGACCGTCTCCACACAGACCCGGGTCAGCTGGTTCTCCAGCTGGGGACGCAGCAGCATCAGCACCGGCCGCAGCAGCCCGGCCCTGGCGGGGGCCGCCGGCACGACCAGTGCCGTGGCGGCCGTCAGGAGCATCAGGATCCGCAGGGGCTTGGCCATGGCGGGGGAAGGACGCTCGGTCGCAGGGAATCAACCGTTAGTTTTGCGCCTGCCCCGTCCCCCCTGCGTTGCCAGCGGCCATGGCCGAGCTGCAAGTCCGCTGGCATCAGGCAACGCAGGAGATCCCTGAAGCCCAGTGGCAGGCCCTGGTGGGGGGCGCCGGAGCGGCCGAGGCCGAGGCGGTGGATCGCCCCTTCTACGGCTGGCGCTGGCTGCACCACCTGGAGGCCAGCGGCAGCATCGTGCCCCGCCAGGGCTGGCAGGCCTGCCACCTGGGGCTCTGGCGCGGCGAGCGGCTGGTGGCCCTGGCCCCCCTGTATCTGAAGGGCCACAGCTACGGGGAGTTCGTCTTCGACCAGTCCTTCGCCCAGCTCGCCGGCCAGCTGGGCCTGCGCTACTACCCCAAGCTCGTCGGCATGAGCCCGGTGAGCCCGGTGCAGGGTTACCGCTTCCATGTGGCCCCCGGCGAGGACGCGGCGGCCCTCACCCAGCGGATGCTGGCTGAGATCGACGGTTTCTGCCGGCGGCAGGGGATCCTCAGCTGCAACTTCCTCTATGTGGATCCGGCCTGGCAGCCCCTGGCGGAGGCCGCCGGCTGCGCGCTGTGGATCAACCAGCAGAGCGAATGGCGCAACCCGGGCCATGCCGACTTCGAGGCCTATCTGGCCAGCTTCAATGCCAACCAGCGCCGCAACATCCGCCGCGAACGTCGCTCCGTGGAGACGGCGGGGCTGACGGTCACGCCCCTGGCCGGGGAGGAGATCCCGCCGCGCCTGCTGGAGCAGATGCACCGGTTCTACGAGCAGCACTGCAGCCGCTGGGGGCCCTGGGGCAGCAAGTACCTCACGGAGTCCTTCTTCCAGGCGGCCGCCACCGACCTGCGCCAGCACCTGGTGCTGTTCAGCGCCCATCGGGGCGAGCCGATGGAGCCGCTGGCGATGTCGCTGTGCGTGCACGATGCCACCGGCCTCTGGGGCCGCTACTGGGGCAGCGACATCGAGCTCGACAACCTGCACTTCGAGGTCTGCTATTACGCCCCGATCGCCTGGGCGATCCAGCGGGGCCTGGAGAGCTTCGATCCCGGTGCCGGCGGCAGCCACAAGCGGCGCCGGGGCTTCGTGGCCCAGCCCAGGGCCAGCCTGCACCGCTGGTACGACCCCCGCTTTGACGCCATCCTGCGGGACTGGCTGCCGGGCGCCAACCGGGAGATGCACGCGGCGATCACGGCGATGAACGCGGAGCTTCCCTTCACCGCTTCCTACGATCCTCCCCATGCACCGCGACCCGAACCCCCGTCAGAGCCTGGATGAGGCTCTCTCCCAGCGCTTCATCAGCCTCGATGCAGCGGGCTACTTCCTGATCAAGGTGGATGCGGCCGCCGGCGAGCTGATCGCCGAGCACTACGCCAACGGCATCGATGAACGGGGACTGGCCACCGACCCGGACACCGGTGAGGTGCTCAGCTGCCGGGGTGGCGACCCGCGGGCGCCCCGGGCCGTGTACCGGGGCCGCAGTGCCAAGGAGCTCGGCATCGCCCTGACCGAGGGAGAGGGCCCCCATCCCCTGTCGCGGCTCGACCATGCCCTCTACCTGGGCCGGGAGCTCCAGAAGGCGGAGCACTGCCTTGTGGCGGGCCTGCCCTACGTGCAGGACTAGTCCCAGGTCGCCCAGGGTCCGATTCAGCCGGCGGCGACGAGACGGCAGCGGCCGTCCATCATCAAGGCCCCGAGCCCGCCCCCTTTCTGCATGGCGTTTTCCTGAAAGGTGAGGGTGCGCCGGTCGATCGTGGTGTGGTGCTCCACGTCGTGGTGCTGGTCGGGATGCATCACCATCGGGGGCTTCAGTGCCGCGATGCCCGGAAGCTGCTCGCTGGTCGGGGCATGGCCCAGGGCCACCTCATCGCCGTCGTTGTCGGAGAGATGGAAGTTGTTGGCTTCCTTTTCCAGAAAGGTGATCCGGTCGCGGGAGGTCTTCACCGGCAGGGTCTGGCCGTCGGCGAAGCGCACCCGATCGTCCCCCCGCCCCACATCGACGCGGAAATCGATCTGGCCGGTGGGGTCGTCCCGGTGGCGGCAGATCATCGACTGGGGGCCCAGGGGATCCCAGCGGAGCAGGGCCAGGGCCAGCAGGCCGCATCCGGCGACGATCGCCAGGGCCGAGGTGCGGGTGAGCCGGCCCTTCGGTTCGGGAGTCTTCTGGATCACTGCGTCACCGATGCAGCGAATTGACCGTACTCCCGGAGAACTCCGGGCGTATTCCGCGGGCCGGTCGCGACCCAGGACTATGGATCCAGCCCCGATCTTTCCTGGGAGGGCTGGAGCTCTAGGCGGGCTGGAGCTCCCGGGTGGTTTCGCGCGATCCTTCGGGTGGTTCCGGGGGCAGGGCGGCGAGCTGCTCCTGGATCTCGCGGGTCACCACGCCCCGGTACTCCTGGAAGTGCTCGTTGTGGGCGAGGGTCACCAGGAACTGCTCCAGGTTGTTGGGGTTGCGGCGGGCGATGGTGAACAGGGAACCCCAGAAGCGACCGCGGGTGTCGCGCTTCAGCCCCTGACGCCAGATCACGATCAGCAGGGCGCGGACATCGGTCCAGCTGGGCAGGCTGGCCTTGCCGAAGGCCGCCGCCGGCACGTACTGCTGCCAGCGGGGCTGGCCCATCTTCAGGTAGTAGTGCTTGACGCGGTCGATGTAGGCGTTCGGCTCGTAGAGGCGGCAGAAGGCATCGACGTACTCGTTGGCGATCTGGCGGATCGGCCGGGTGGGCACGAAGTTGAGCAGGTTGGTCTGGTTGACGCCCTTGGCGTCGGTCTTCTCTTGGACCAGCCGGCCTTCCTTCTCGAGGCGATGCCAGAGGCCGGTGTTGGGCAGGGCCTGGAGCATCCCCATCATCGCGGCGGGGATGCCGGTGCGGCTGACGAATTCGACGATGCGATCGCCGGCGCCCTGCTTCTCGCCGTCGAAGCCGATGATGAAGCCGGCCATGACCCGGATGCCGTAGGAGGTGATCCGGTCCACCGATTCCTCCAGGGAGCTGCGGGTGTTCTGCAGCTTGCGGGCCGTTTCGAGGCTGGCCTCGTCGGGGGTCTCGATGCCCAGGAAGACGCTGTCGAAGCGGGCCTCGGCCATCATCAGCATCATCTCGTCATCGGAGGCGAGATCCACCGAGGCCTCGGTGGCGAAGCTGAAGGGATAGCCGTGGGCGATCTGCCAGCGCTTGATCTCCGGCAGCAGCAACTTGGCGTTGCGCTTGTTGCCGATGAAGTTGTCGTCGACCAGGAAGATCGAGCGCCGCCAGCCCAGGTCGTAGAGGTACTGGAGCTCCGCCACCAGCTGCTCGGGCGTCTTGGTGCGGGGTTTGCGCCCGTAGAGCACGATGATGTCGCAGAACTCGCACTGGAACGGGCAGCCGCGCGAGAACTGCACCGACATGGAGTCGTAGGCCTCCAGCTCGAGCAGATCGAAGCGGGGGATGGGGGTGCCGGTGACGTCGGGCTTCTCCCCGTCGGCGCTGAACCGACCCTGGCGTTCGCCGCGCTCAATCGCCTCGATGAACATCGGCAGGGTGATCTCCCCTTCGTCGAGCACCTTGAAATCGGCCAGCTGCAGCTCAGGAGCATCGGGGGTGGAGCTGGCGAAGGGGCCACCCACCGCCACCGGCAGGCCCCGTTGCTTGGCTTTGGCGATCTGGGCGGCCATGTCGGCCTTCTGGACGATCATCCCGGAGATCACCACCAGCTCCGCCCAGTTCCACTCGGCCTCCGTCACCTCGCGGACGTTGCGGTCAACCAGCTTCATCTCCCAGGTCTGGGGCAGCAGGGCCGCCACGGTGACCATGCCGAGCGGGGGAAGGAGAACCTTGCGGTTCACCAGCTCGAGAATCTTTTCGTAGCTCCAGAACGTCTTCGGGAACTCGGGATAGATGAAAAGGGTGCGCATGCTGCAGGTGCTTGGTGGATGGTCCGGGGGGGATGGTCCGTGGGCGATAGCGCGGCTGCGGCAGGGGCTCGGGCGGGTTCCGCTGCGCCGCAACCCTAGGAGGTTTCGCGAAATGTTCGATGGTTCTACCCCCTCCTCGCCTGGCCTGGGGCCGGAATGGGGCGGATCCTCTGCTGTAATGATGGCCGTTCCTCGCAGCAGCGTCCGTGGGTGTGGTGATCTATCTGGCGCTCGTCGGTGGCGGGCTGACCGCCGCCTTCCTGGCCACCGTCGTGCTCAAGGGCATCAGGCTGATCTGAGCCGCAGCGCTCCTTTCCGCCCCAGCTCCAGCACGCCCACCACCAGACCCACGCCGCCGAGCAGGGCGAAGGTGACGGGCAGCCCCACGGTCATGGCCAGGCCGGCGGCCACCAGGCCACTCACGCCACCGCCCCCCAGAAAGGCGATCTGCCCCAGACCGGCCATGCGGCCGCGCAGGGCCATCGGAGCGCCCACCTGCAGGATCAGGCTCGATCCGGCCAGCAGGCCGGCGGTGCCGGCGCCCAGCAGCCATGCCATGGCCAGGGCGATCGGCCCCCCGGACACGGCGGCCATCCCCAGCTGGGCCAGGGCCACCGCCACGGCGCAGCCCCCCAGCAGCAGCGCCGGCCGCTCACTGAGGGCGCGGCTGTTTCGCTGCAGCACCAGGCCGCCGACGATGCTGCCGGCCGCCAGCACGCTGGTGAACAGGCCGAGGGCCTGCGGGGAAGGACCGATCACCTGGGCGGCGATCAGGGGCGCCAGGCCCGGATGGAAGAAGCCCACCAGGCAGGCCACGGTGGTGAAGCGCAGCACGTGGCGCAGGGTCGGCCCGCAGCCCTGCCAGGCGGCCTGAAGGCTGGCGCCGGCGCCCCCGGCGCTGCGCTGCTCCAGCTCCCGGTGGGGCCGCAGCAGCCAGATGACGGTGGCGATCGGCAGCAGGTAGGAGGCCGCATCGATCGCCAGGGCCATGGCGGGCCCGGAAAGGGCCACCAGCCAGCCCCCCAGGGGAGGGCCCACCAGCTTGCCGACGTTGAACACGACCGAGAAGCTGGCCAGATACGGGGCCACCTGCTCCGGCCGTTCCACCAGCAGCGAGCAGTACTTGCTGCGGGCCGTCAGCTCAAAGGAGCTGGCGACGCCCACCACCAGGGTGCTCAGCAACAGCAGCACCACCTGCCCCACCCCCTGGAGCAGGGGAATGGCGAGGGCCCCGAGGGCCGCCCCGCCGAACAGGCCCCACTGGGAGCGAATCAGCACCGTCTCGCAGCCCAGCCGATCCGTGAGCACCCCGGCCCGGCCGCTGACCACCAGGCTCGGCAGGGCCAGGGCGGCGAAATGCAGCGCGAGCAGCAGCGGATTGCCGGTGCCGGCCATCAGGATCCAGCCCTTGGCGGTCAGCCCGGCGAAGGAACCGGTGGTGCTCAGGCCGGAGGCGACCAGGAAGAGGGGGCGCTGGTGCCGCTGCAGCCAGCCGCCTCCGTTGCCGGGACTCAAGCCCGGCTCCGTGTCGCCGCCAGGGCTTCGCTCACCATCGCGCCGGCGCCGACCACCTCGCCGCGCAGGTCATAGGTGTCGGCGGCGGTGATCCGGACCGGCACCATCGTGCCCGGAGCGGCGCACAGCCCCCCCTCGCCGGGGCTCACGTGCACCTCCCCGTCCACGTCAGGGGCGAAGCGGGCGCAGCGACCCAGCATCTCGCCGCTGGTGGGGTTCTCCTGTTCGATCAGCACGTCCACGATCCGGCCCACCCAGGCGCCATTGCGCTCGGCGGCGATCGGCTGCTGCAGGGCCATCAGCCGGTCCCGCCGCTCGCTGGCGACCTCGGCGGGCACTGGATCCGGCAGGTCGGCGGCGGCGGTGCCGTCCTCCGGGGAGAACGTGAACACCCCCACGTGGTCGAAGCGCTGCTCGGCCACGAAGGCCAGGAGATGCTCGAAGTGCTCCTCCGTCTCCCCGGGGAAGCCGACGATGAAGGTGGTGCGCAGCACGGCGTCGGGCAGCTGGTCGCGGATGCGCTGCAGAAGGGCGCCGTTGACCCCGGTCTGCCAGGGGCGGTTCATGGCCCGCAGCACCTCCGGGTGGCTGTGCTGCAGGGGGAGATCCAGGTAGGGCAGCACGTTGGGGACGTCCCGGTAGGCGGCCAGAACAGGCTCGGTGAGGCCGGTGGGGTAGGCGTAGTGGACCCGGATCCAGGGGATCTCCACCGCCCCCAGGGCCCGCAGCAGGTCGTCGAGGCGGGGCCTGCCGTAGAGATCCAGCCCGTAATTGGTGGTGATCTGGCTGATCAGGATCAGCTCCTTCACCCCCTGCTCGGCCAGCTGGCGGGCCTCCGCCACGATCGATTCGATCGGTCGGGAGCGCTGGTCGCCCCGCAGGCGGGGGATGATGCAAAAGGCGCAGCGGTAGTCGCAGCCTTCGGCCACCTTCAGGTAGGCCACCGCCTCGGAGGTGGTGCGGTAACGGGGCAGGTGCTCGTCCCCCACAAAGGTGGGCACCGGGCTCACCCGGTTGACCCGCTCGCCGGCCTCGACCCGCTCCAGCACCTCGACGATGTGCTGGTAGTCGCCGGTGCCGACGATGGCCTTGGCCTCCGGCAGGGAGTCCAGGAGTTCCTGCTGGAAATGCTGGGCCAGGCAGCCGGCGATGATCAGTTCCTTGCCCTGTTCGGCCAGTTCCACCAGGGTGCGGACCGATTCGGCGCGGGCGTCCTGGATGAAGCTGCAGGTGTTGACCACCACCACCCGTGCCTCGCTCTCGTCGGCGCTGACCCCGTAGCCCGCCTCGGCCAGCAGGCCGAGCATGTGCTCGGTGTCCACCCGGTTCTTCTCGCAACCCAGATGGGTGAAGGCCACGGTGGGCCGTTCTCGGCCGGGCTGGGGGGGCATGGTGCTGCGGGAGGAAGGGGGACGGGCCTGCGGCCCGCGGGGGGCCTGGCGACAAACGCCGAACTCCACCCTATGCAAGCCCCTGCGACTGCGAGAATCGGGCCGTGATCCGTTGGTCCCCGTGACTTCCACTCGCCTCGCCAGTCGCCTCACGAGTCGCCGTCGCCCCGAGCCGGGTCGCCGCTGGGCGCGGGTCGTGATGGCCGTCCTGGCCACCATCGGCGTGATCGACACCGCCACGATCACCCTGAACCGCTGGGGCGTGATCGGCAACCTCAGCTGCCCCGGCGGTGCCGAAGGTTGCGACAAGGTCCTCAACAGCCCCTGGGGGAGTGTCTTCGGCCAGCCCCTGTCCCTGTTCGGCTTCCTGGCCTACGGCGCGGTGCTGGTGATGGCGGTGCTCCCGCTGCTGCTGAAGGGCGAGGCCCGCACCTCCGTCAATGGGCTCAGCTGGTGGGGCCTGTTCCTGCTCAGCGCCGGCATGGCGGTCTTCAGCCTGGTGCTGGTGGGGGTGATGGCCTTCCAGATCAAGGCCTTCTGCACCTTCTGCCTGATGTCGGCCGCGATCAGCCTGGCGCTGTTCGTGCTCAGCCTGATCGGCGGGGAGTGGGAGGACACCGGTGCCCTGCTCTTCCGGGGCGTGCTCACGGTGCTGGCCGTCGGCCTGATCGGCCTCGGCTGGGCCACCTCCCTCAACCGGCCCGAGTCGGCGACGGGGCCGGGCATGCCGATTCCGGTCACCACCGCCAGCACGCCGGCCACGATCGCCCTCGCCGACCACCTCACCGCCAGCGGCGCGGTCATGTATTCGGCCTATTGGTGCCCCCACTGTCACGACCAGAAGCAGCTCTTCGGCAAGGAGGCCACCGCCAAGCTCAAGATCGTCGAATGCGCCCCTGACGGCCGCAACAGTCAGGCCGCCCTCTGCGCCAGCAAGAACATCCAGGGTTTCCCCAGCTGGGAGATCCAGGGCAAGCTCGATTCCGGCCAGAAGTCCCTTGCCCAGCTCGCCGCCCTGAGCGGCTACAAGGGCTCGATCGCCAACTGAGCTTCCTCAGTCCTGCCCCACCGGGGTGGTGAAAGGGGAGCGCCCCCGCTGCTGCACCGTGTGGCGCCGCCAGAACGGCTGGGGAGCCGGGGCATCGGTGCGGTGATGGCCGCCGCGACTCTCGACCCGGAAGGCGGCGGCCTCCATCAGCAGCTCCGCCAGCACCAGCCGCTGGCGCAGGTCCTGCAGCAGCAGCAGACGGCGGCCCTGCTCCGGCGTCAGCGCCAGCTCCCGGTCGTGGGGCAGATCGTGGGCCCGGCGCAGCAGGGGGGAGCGTTCATGGCCCGAGCGCTCGCGGCGCACCCGCCGCAGGGCGCCGATGAGATCGACGCCGCGGCGCTCCACGCCGGCCACCTGCCAGCAGAGGCGGCGCAGGTCGTCGATCGCGGCGATCAGGGTGGCCTCATCCGGGCCCGAGCGCGCTTCGGCCTCGCTGAGGGCCGGGGCCTCGCAGGGGGCCCCTTCGGGCGCGGGGGGAAGGGGCTGGGGCTGCAGATGGCGCAGCCGGCGGGCGAAGACGAGGCATTCCATCAGCGAGTTGCTGGCCAGCCGGTTGGCCCCGTGCACCCCGGTGCTGGCCACCTCCCCCACCGCGTAGAGGCCCCCCAGGCTGGTGGCGGCCTCCAGGTCGGTGCCGATGCCCCCCATCCAGTAGTGGGCGGCCGGGGCCACGGGAATCGGGGCTTCTCCGGGGGCCAGCCCCAGCTCCCGGCAGCGGCGCAGGATGGTCGGGAACTGGCGTTCCAGCCGTTCGCGACCCACCGGCCGCAGGTCGAGCCACAGGTGGGTGACCCCCTGCTCGGCCATGCAGCGGGCCAGGGCGCGGCTCACCTGGTCCCGCGGCGCCAGATCGCCCCCCTCCAGCCGGGCCACCGGTGAGCGGCCGGCGTCGTCGAAGAGCCGGGCCCCCTCGCCGCGCACCGCCTCGCTGATCAGGAAGTGGGGGGCGTCCGGCAGCATCAGCGCCGTGGGGTGGAACTGCACGAACTCCAGATCCCGCACCCGGGCGCCGGCGCTCCAGGCCATGGCCACGCCGTCGCCGCTGGCCTGGGCCGGGTTGGTGGTGTGGGCGAACAGATGGCCGCCGCCGCCGCTGGCCAGCACCACCGCACCGGCCCGCAGCCAGCGCAGCCGGTGGCCCTCGAGCACCTGCAGCCCGAGGCAGTGGCCGTTCTCCACCCACAGCTGCAGGGCGGGGATGCCCTTGCGTTGCTCCAGGCCGGGACGACGCTGTACTTCCCGCTCCAGGGCATCCACCAGGGCGCCCCCGGTGCGGTCCTGGGCGTGGAGCACGCGGCGGTGGCTGTGGGCGGCCTCCAGGGTGGTGCTCAGGCCCTGGGGGGTGCGATCGAAGTCCATGCCCAGCTGCACGAGGCGCTCGACGCAGGCCGGCGCCTCCCGCACCAGCACCTCGACCGCGGCCGGATCGCAGAGCCCGGCGCCGGCCTTGAGGGTGTCGGTGATGTGGCTGGCGAAGCTGTCGTCGGCTCCGGTCACCGCGGCGATGCCCCCCTGGGCCCAGCGGCTGGCCGACGGTGGGGAGCTGGATTTGCTCAGCAGCAGCACGCGCAGCTGGGGGGGCAATTCCAGGCAGGTCATCAGGCCCGCGGCACCACTGCCGACCACCACCACGTCCCAGTGGGGTGCCATGCGCAGATCGGGCTCATCCAAGCGGCTGGTTCACCCCTTCGCACCGTGCCTTCTGCAGCCGAGCCTATGGGACGGGGTGCGGCCGGCCGGCCGCCCACAAAAAAACCGCCGAATGGACGGCGGTTCGGAGAGGGGCGATCGAGCCGGGGAGGCCAGGGGCCCGGCCCTGGCTCAGCGGGATCAGCGGTAGACGCCGTCGTTGATGCGATCGAAGCCTTCGTTCAGGGCGATGGCCGGGGGGGTGACGGTGAAGTTGGCCTTGTACTTGTTGAACAGCTCCTTCTGACGGTCGGTCAGATCGAGCTGCAGCACGTCGTCGACGCTGTCGTAGGGGCCACCGAGGACGATCTTGCCGGCCAGGGTGGGGTACATGCCGGGGTATTGCTGGAACCGGCGCACCGAAGCGTTGTTGAGATCCACCTTGCCGACGCTCTCGGCGAGCTTGTCGTCGATCTCGTTGCGGCGCTCTGCGGCGAGGGCGGCACCGGGCAGAAGCAGGGTCACGAGGAGACCGGCCAGGACCACACCACTCATCAACCAGGCAAGCAGCCGCTTCATCACGACACTCCTTAGGGGGATAGAACCAGGGGACCCTGGCAGGGACAGGGCGGTGATCGGCAGATCACCCCAGCAACGTTACAGAAGGCCCCCGGGTCTCCCTGCGCAGGCGGGCGCGCTTTTGCAGTTCTTCAGATCAGGCCGCTCAGCTGGGGGGCCAGCAGGGCCGCCCCGAGGAACAGGGCGTCGACGGCCAGGGTGGTGCCCACGGCCGCGGCGGCCACCCGCCAGGGCCCGCCCAGCGACCAGAGGCGGCGGCCCAGGAGCAGCAGCAGGCCAGCCGCCAGGCCGACCAGGGCCAGGGGGCAGGGCTGGAGCACCTGGAGGGCGGCGTCCTGGAGCAGGAGGGGGGCCTCGCTCAGGGGCGCGTTCAGCACCCGGGGCCAGAAGTCCATGAGGCCGGCGGCCGCCATCACCCCATCGGTGCTGGCGGTGCCGAGCAGGGAGCCGAGGTAGAAGGCGCCCGCCAGCCGCCAGCGGCCGCCGAGGCCCGCCACCGCCAGGGGCAGGGCGAAGGCCTCAATCGGCAGATGCATCACCGGGTGGAGCCGGAACCAGCCCCAGAAGAGGCAGCCCCCCAGCCAGCTGCCGCTGAAGCCCACCAGCAGCACGCCCAGCTGCTGCCACGGCCCCTGGCCCCGGCGCTCCAGCAGCAGGGCGAAGGCCATCAGGGGGACGGTGAACAGGGTCGCCGCCATCGGGGCTGAGCGCACCCAGGGGGCCTGCAGGAACACCGGCACCGTGACCAGGAGGGCGGCCGCCAGGGGCAGCACGGCCGCGGCCGGGAGGGCGCCGAGCCCCAGGCTCGGCAGGGCCCAGGAACGGGCGGAAAGGGTGGGCGGAACCCCGAGCACCTGGTTGTGAAGAAAGTTGTGCAACCTTAAGGGGCTGGGGGGGTGCTTCCGTGACCCGTCCCGCCATAGGGTCAGCCGCAGTATCGGCTCTCTCCATGCCGCTGGTCGCCACGGCCGCCGCCCTGCCCTTGGTCGAGGCCTGCTGGCACGCCTTCGTTCTGGGGGTCGTGCAGGGGCTGACGGAGTTCCTGCCGATCAGCAGCACGGCCCATCTGAAGGTGGTTCCGGTCCTGCTGGGTTGGGGCGACCCCGGGGTGGCCTTCACCGCCGTGATTCAGCTGGGCAGCATCGCTGCGGTGCTCGGCTATTTCCGCAAGGATCTGGCCGAGGTGAGTGCCGGGGTGGCCCGGGCCTTCCGCCATGGCCAGTGGAACGACCCGCCGGCCCGGCTGGGGGTGGCCATCGCGCTGGGCACGGTGCCCATCCTGCTGGCGGGACTGGCGATCAAGGTGCTGCTGCCCGGCTACGAGACCTCCCCCCTGCGCAGCCTGACGTCGATCGCCATCGTCTCGATCGTGATGGCCCTGCTGCTGGCGGTGGCGGAGCTGGTGGGCCGGCGCCGCCGCCTGCTGGAGGCCGTCACCCCCCGCGACGGCCTGCTGGTGGGGCTGGCCCAGGCGCTCGCCCTGATTCCCGGTGTCTCCCGCTCGGGCAGCACCCTGACCGCATCGCTGTTCGATGGCTGGCAGCGCTCCGACGCGGCCCGCTTCTCCTTCCTGCTGGGCATTCCCGCCATCACCCTGGCCGGACTGGTGGAACTCAAGTCGGCCTTCGGCTCGGTCGAGACCGGCGGCGTGATTCCGATGCTGGTGGGCATCGCC
The DNA here is from genome assembly GCA_943367815.1 of Tabrizicola sp. YIM 78059. Taxonomy (GTDB): domain Bacteria; phylum Cyanobacteriota; class Cyanobacteriia; order PCC-6307; family Cyanobiaceae; genus Cyanobium. The sequence continues at coordinate 30,129 of CALRKA020000022.1, forward strand.
GCGGCGGCGGTCGTCTCCTGGCTGGCGATCGCCTGGCTGCTGCGCTTCCTGCAGCAGAACAGCACCTGGATCTTCGTCGGCTACCGGTTGCTGTTCGGTCTGGTGATCCTGCTGGGCTTCCGGGGCCTGGAGGGGGCCACCCCCTGAGCGGGCGGGGCCGCCACACTGGAGCCAATTCCCCTCGCCTCGCCGTCACCTCCCGTGTGGAAGGAGCCCTCCTCTGCCCTCGCCGGGCCCACCACCCTGGCCGGGCCCGTCACCCAGCCCCGGCCTGCCCTTGTGGCCACCGTCGAGCCGGGTTCGATCGCCGAGGAGCTGGGGTTCCAGCCCGGTGACCGCCTGCGCAGCATCAACGGCATCCGTCCGCGGGATCTGATCGACGTCCAGGTGCTGCAGGGCGAGGAGGAGCTGGTGCTCGAGGTGGAGGACCCCGACGGCACCCTCCACGTGGTGGAGCTGGAGAAGGACCTGGACGAGGGGCTGGGGCTGGGCTTCAGCGAGGCCCTGTTCGACGGCCTGCGCCAGTGCAACAACCACTGCCCCTTCTGCTTCATCGACCAGCAGCCGCCGGGGCGCCGCGACAGCCTCTACCTCAAGGACGACGACTACCGGCTCAGCTTTCTCTACGGCTCCTATCTCACCCTCACCAACCTCACGGCGGCCGACTGGAGCCGCATCGAAGAGCAGCGCCTCTCGCCCCTGTTCGTCTCGGTCCATGCCACCGATCCGGAGCTGCGCAGCCGCCTGCTGGTCAACCCACGGGCCGCCCTGCTGCTGGAGCAGCTGGCCTGGTTCGCCGAGCGGCGTCTCCAGATCCACGCCCAGGTGGTGGTGTGCCCGGGGTTGAACGACGGCGAGGCCCTGGAGCGCACCCTCACCGACCTGGCGCGGTTCGCCACCGGACCCTGGCCCGCCGTGCTCTCCACCGCCGTGGTGCCGGTGGGCCTGACACGCTTCCGTCCGGCCGGCGATGCCCTCAGGCCGGTCGACCGGGAGGTGGCTCTGGAGGTGATCGCCCGGGTCGAGGGACTGCAGCCCACCTTCCAGGCCAGCACCGGCAGCCGTTTCGCCTGGCTGTCCGATGAGTGGTTCCTGATCGCCGGGCGGCCCCTGCCGCCGCGCGCCAGCTACGAGGATCTGCCCCAGCAGGAGAACGGGGTCGGCAGCATCCGCGCCTTCCTGGAGGACCTGGAGGGCGCCACCCGGGAGCTTCCCGCCAGCATCGCCAGCCCGCGCCGCTGCAGCTGGGTGGTGGGTCGCCTCGTGGCCGAGGCCCTGCAGCCGGTGGTGGAGCGGCTCAACCGGGTCGAGGGGCTGGAGCTGCTCCTCCATGGCCTGCCAAGCCCCTACTGGGGCCAGGAGCAGGTGGTCACCGGGCTGCTCACGGGTTCCGACCTCATTGAGGGCCTCCGCGGCCGTGACCTGGGGGAGGAACTGCTGCTGCCGCGGGTGATGCTGCGGGAGGGGGAGGAGGTGTTCCTCGACGACTCCACCCTCGCCGACCTGCGCGGTCGTCTGCCTGTGCCGGTTCGATTGCTGGGGGGTGCGGACGATCTGGTGGCCGCCTGCCTCGGCACCCCACGGGGAGATGCTTAAGCTCTGGCTGAAGCGAACGGTCCAACGTGAGGCGCCAACCACTCCTGCTCGCGGCACTGGTGGTGCTCCCGTCGTTCGGCCTCCAGGAGCTGCCGGTGCGGGCCCAGTCCGCCCCAGCCCCCGCCACCCCGAGTCTTCCGGCCCCCCCGGCCCTGCCGCTGGCGCCTGAGGTCAAGGGGCCCAGGCCCAAGTCCAACCCCACGGTGCTGGCGCCGGCCGCCAAGGAACTGCCCCCGGGGCTCCAGGATCTGGCGGCCCCCAACCCCCTGGCCCTGCCGGTCAACCCCTCCCAGGTGCGCATCCGGGAGCTGCGCCCCCTCGGCCTGGCCGATGTGGAAACCCTGGTCGAGGTCAACAACCCCGAGCTCAAGGCGATCGCCAGCCAGGTGGAGCAGGCCCAGTCGGCCCTGCGGGCCCAGATCGCCCTCTGGTATCCCACGATCCAGCTCAACGCCAACAGCCTGCCCACCTACACCGGCGGCCAGCAGTTCAGCAGCGCCTTCACCGGCACCGGCCAGCAGCCCGGCAACACGATCACCAGCATCTGGCGGATGACGGCGGTGCTTCAGGCCAGCTGGGGCCTGATCAATCCCACCCGCACGCCCCAGATCGCCGCCGCCCGCGACCGCTTCGAGCAGGCCAAGAACCAGTACCTGATCGGCCTGCGGGCGCGGCGCCTGGAGGCGGCCGAGGCCTTCTTCGATCTCCAGGTCTCCGACGAGACGGTCCGCATCGGCCAGGAGTCGGTGCGCTCCTCCCTGGTGAGCCTGCGGGATGCCAAGGCCCGCTTCCAGGCCGGCGTGGCCACCAAGCTGGAGGTGCTGGAGGCCGAAACCCAGCTGGCCCGCGACCAGCAGGTGCTCACCCAGGGTCTGTCCGACCAGGCCATCGCCCGTCGCGCCCTCGCCGCCCTGCTCGACCTGCCCCAGGACATCACCCCCACCTCGAAGGAGCCCTCGCGGGTGGTGGGCTCCTGGCTGCCGTCGCTGCAGGAGAGCATCATTGCGGCCTACGCCTTCCGCGAAGAGCTGGACAACGTCCTGCTCAACATCTCGATCGCCAACAGCGAAGCAAACGCGGCCCTGGGCGCGGCCCAGCCGTTCCTGAACATCGCCTACGGCCTCACCGGTGGCCGCACCAGGGGTGTTCAGTTCGCCAACCGCAGCACCCCGGGGGTCAACTTCGGCAACGAGGGCTGGTCGGTGGAGAACACGGTGGGCCTCAACCTCAGCTGGACCATCTTCGACGGCGGTGCCGCCCGGGCCAATTACCGCCGCCAGAAGCAGGTGGCCCAGGAGAACTCCTTCCAGTTCGCCCAGCAGCGGGACGCGATTCGCCAGCAGGTGGAAACGAACTTCTACGAACTGGAGAAGAACAACCGCAACATCACCACCACCTCCCGCGAGGTGATCTCCACCAGGGAATCCCTGCGGCTGGCCCGTCTGCGCTTCCAGGCCGGCGTCACCACCCAGCGCGAGGTGGTCGACACCCAGCGCGACCTGACCCAGGCGGAAGTGCGTTGGTCGACGGCCATCTCCGACTACAACAAGGCCCTGGCCCGGCTGCGGCGCTTCACCGGTCTCGACCAGGTCGGCCTGTGCCAGCGCCAGGCCCTGCCGGCCACCAGCCCGAGGGCGGCTGGCACGTCCGAGATCCCCGTGGAGCCCCAGCCCCTGATCCCGGCCTGCCGGGCGGGCAGCCCCATCGGGTCCCAGGCGATGCCGCCGGGGTCCTGACGCCCGTTGTCGTCACCCCTCCGCCCCGGCCTGACCCTCCCCGCCACCGTGCGACTGGGCCTCTTCCAGGGTTGCCTGGGTTGCCTGGCCGTGATCTTCTCCGGTCTGCTCAACCGGATCATGCTCAGTGAGCTGGGCTTCCCAGGACTTCTGGTGGGTGGTGCCCTGGCCTTCGAGCAGTTCGTGGCCCCCTCCAGGGTGCTGTTCGGCCAGATCTCCGACGCCCACCCCCTGGCCTCGCGCCACCGGGTTCCCTACGTGCTGCTCGGCACGGCGGCCTTCTGCTTGCTGGCCGTGCTGTCGGTGCCGCTGATCTTCCGGGTGGGGCGCCTGCTCGAGGACGGCAGCCAGCCCGGTCTCGCCTTCGGGATCGCAGCCCTCTGCGGTCTGTTCGCCCTCTACGGCCTGGCGATCTCCCTGGCCACCACCCCCTACCTGGCCCTGGTCATCGACCGCACCAGCGAACAGGAGCGGCCCCGGGCGGTGAGCATCATCTGGTGCATGCTCACGGTCGGCATCGTCATTGGCGCGGTGTCCATCGGTGTGAGCCTGCGCTCCCTGGACGGGGTCAACGATCCGGTGGTGCTTGAGGCGACCCTCTCCCGTTTCATGACGACCGTGGCCGGGGTGGTGATGCTGCTCACCGTGGTCGCCACCTGGGGCATGGAGTCCCCTCTGCGCGAGCGCAGCGACGGGACGGTGGTGCCGCGGGAGGATGCCATCGGCCTGCGCCAGTCCTGGACCCTGATCACCTCCAGCCGCCAGGTGCTGATCTTCTTCTCCTTCCTGATCCTGTTCACCCTGGCCCTGTTCCTGCAGGATCCGGTGCTCGAGAGCTACGGCGCCCAGGTGTTCGCCATGCCGATCGCCGCCACCGCCCAGCTCAACGCCTTCTGGGGTGTCGGCACCCTGGTCGGTCTGCTGCTCGCGGGGCTCTGGGTGGTGCCCCGGCTCGGGAAGATGGCCACCGCCCGCCTGGGCTGCCAGCTGATCGCCCTGTCCCTGCTGCTGCTGATCGGGGCGGGCCTCACCACCCGGATCCCTTTCCTGCAGGCCGTGATGGTGCTGTTCGGGCTCGCGGCCGGCATCGGCACCAACAGCGCCCTGTGCCTGATGCTCGACCTCACCCTTCCCCAGGCCGCCGGCACCTTCGTCGGCGTCTGGGGCCTGGCCCAGGCCCTGTCCCGGGCCATCGGCAAGCTCCTCGGCGGCGGGCTGTATGACATCGGCCGCTCCCTGCCCTTGGGGGACGGGCCCTACGGACCCTTCGCCCTGGTGCTGGGTGTCGAGCTGCTGGTGGCGCTGGCGGCCCTGCTGTTGCTCGGGTATGTCAACGTGCGCCAGTTCCGGGAGGACACCTCCCGCAGCCTCAGCCAGGTTCTGGAGATGGAAATGGGATGAAGGTCCTCACCCCGCACCCCCTCGATTCCCGTCTGGAGTCCCTGCTCGACCGGGTCGCCGAACGTCAGCGGGCCGACTTCGGCCACAGCCAGCCGGATCTGAAGGCGGATGGTTCCTTCATCACGGCCTGTGATCGCTGGAGCGACGCCACCCTGGTGGAGGGACTGGCCGAGCTGTTTCCCGGGGAGGGGGTCCTGAGCGAGGAGGGCCGCCAGCAGGTCCCTGCCACGCCGGCCTACTGGGTGGTGGATCCGCTCGATGGCACCACCAATTTCGCCGCCGGCATCCCCTACTGGGCCATCTCGATGGCCCGCTTCGAGGCCGGTGTGCCCGTTCTGGCGATCCTCGACGTGCCGCCGCTGCGGCAGCGGATCGTGGCCATCCGGGGCGAAGGGGCCTGGCGCAACGGCAAGCCCATCCCGCCGCCCGCCCAGCAGCTCCACAACGCCGGCTGTGCCTCGCTTTGCAGCCGTTCGATCCGGGTGCTCCAGAAGCTCCCCCACCGTCCGTTCCCAGGCAAGATCCGCCTGTTGGGCGTCGCCAGCCTCAATCTGGTGTCGGTGGCCATGGGGCAGACCATGGCGGCCCTGGAGGCCACACCGAAGATCTGGGACCTGGCGGCGGCCTGGCTGGTGCTCGAAGAGCTGGGCTGTCCCCTGCGCTGGCTGGGGGCGAGCCCCCGCGGGCTGCAACCCGGCCAGGACCTGGCCCAGACGGACTTCCCGGTGCTCGTGGCCAACCGCCAGGAGACGCTGGAGCGGTTCATGCCCTGGGCAGAAGCCCTGGAGACCAAGGGCCCCGCGAAGCACGTGATATGATTTTGGACTGCGCCCCAGAGAGCGAGAGCTCGAGCGGGGAGCAGGCTTACGAGATCGAGAGGCGCGAGCCGACGATGTTGTAAGTTTTCTGAGTCGCCGGGAGGCGACGCGCCGCGAGAGCCCCG
>CALRKA020000023.1:0-32094 GCA_943367815.1 Tabrizicola sp. YIM 78059
CCCAGGTGGCGGAGGTCGCCAACGGCACCTTCCTGAGCTTCACGGGCCGTCCCCTGCAGGGTGTGCTGCTGGAGGGGGTGAGGGGCCTGAGCGTGGGCAGTGCCGGCGACATCCAGTTGCTGGCCTGACGGCCACGTTCAGCTTCCGACGACGGGTGGAGCTGTAGACGGTCCTGAAGCGCGCCCTGAACAGGCTGCTCATCAGCCTGGCGCTTGATCCGGCCGACGACGGGGCCGCACCTTCTTTGCCTATGCCGGAGCCAATGCCGACGGCCTCAGTCACTTCCGCACCCTGGGCACCAATCTGTTCGGCCTGGAGGACACATTCGGTGGTGGTGACCGTGATTTCGACGACCACGTGATCGGCTTCAACTTCAGTCAGATCGTCTGATTCCATCGACCCCGGGCGTGGATGGCTGATTTTTTGCCTGCTACGCTCGGATGGTTGCCTGCTGGAAATGCAATTAAAGTCCCAGGATCTTCCGGGCTTGTTCAGAAAGATTTGCTTGCCACTGCTGCTTGTTATTGCCATTGTTGTTTCGTTTGCCGGGATCCTGAGTCAGAGCGGTCAGGTGTCCGAATGGCCCATGGATCAGTCCTTTGTGACGAGGGCAGATCTTCGTCTCTATCGCCTGCCGACGGGCTGGGTTTTCCAGTATCCCCGATTCAACTGGTCTGGCGGGGTATCGGCCAGCTTGCTGATCGGGCTCTATAAGTTGGTTGTGTCTCCTGCCCCGGAGACGCTGAATTGGCATGCCAAGTGCATCACCACCCTGTTGTTTCTGGGATCTTCCTATTCTCTTTGTCTGCTGTTCATCCGCCACTGGGTTTTCCAGGCGCTGGCCTTCTCCGTCCTTGCCAGTTCCGCTCTTCAATTCGCTGAGCCTTCCAGTGACATCATCGCGGCGTCGATCTTCGCCCTGTTCATGCTGTCCGTGCGACTGGGGTGGCCGCGGCTGATCTCGTCTGGCCTGCTGATCCTCTTTGGCGTCTCCAAGATCCAGTTGCTCGTCTGCTCCCTGGGGGTCGGTGCTGTCTGGTACTGGTGGGATTTCCGGCAGAACAGGATGCGATGGCAGATCCCGCTGGGGATGGCCTTCTGGCTGGTGTTGCTGATGGCTCCCGGCTTCAAGCTCTATGGGATCGACATGGTCAGGACGGTCAAGGGACTGCGAACCTTTGCCTCGTCCTACGTGTTCATGTTCAGCCCCCATCAGTTTTCTCCCGTCTCCGAGGGGCTGGGTGCCGATCCCACCAGTTGGCAGGAGGTCATGCGTTCGGTGTTCCCGGGCGCTCGCACCGTGAGCGAGGTGATGCTTCGGTATCCGAAAAAGTATCTTGACTTTGTCTTGGTGGCTGGCGCCTACGGCGTTGTCTCCGTCATGCAGACGATGGGATTGATGCTGATTCCCTTCTTTCGGGCGTTGCGTCTCGGGGTCTTCCCTGCAGCCAGCCAACTCAGCCTGAGGTTTCTCGGGGCGGCGGCTTTCCTCTCCCTGGTGCCGCCGCTGCTGCTGAGATTCATCAGCCCTCGCTATCTCGCCGTGGTCTTCATTCCGCTGGTGGTGCTGTCCGCTGCTGCCGCTGGAAGCTCCCAGGCGCCCAGATCGCTGAAGATCATGTTCCTGATCTGTTCCCTGCTGACCCTTGCGCTGAATCTGGTCCTGTTCAGCGAGCGCCTCGTCGAGTCTCCGCTGATGCCCTTCGGTTGAGGCAAGGCTGATGCCCTTCGGTTGAGGGAACGGCACCGGGGGCGGCCCCCCGGCGCTCGGGGGCAGGAGCAGGACCATGAAAAAACCCTGCCGAGGCAGGGTGTGAAGCGAAGGGTTGGGAGGCCAGCTGATGGTGGCAGGCCATCCCATCGGGATCGGGACCCGGAGATGGCCGACGATCGCTGAACTCAGCCGACGCTCCAGACGCCACCGGCGATGTTGGCCAGCGGGGACTGGATGGCGGTGCTGCACAGGAACCAGGCGAAGGCGGCGCCGCCGCAGCCACCCAGCCAGAAACCGCTGGCGAATTCCGCCCAGCCGGCTTTGGTGAACAGGTCGGCCGGGGGGTTGTCGATGGTGGCGTCGGGGGGCTGGACGCTGGGGCCGCTGCCGGCGGTGCCGTAGATCGACAGGCAGATGGTCAGGATCGACACCAGGCCGATGGCGGCGAGCAGGCCGGCGGTGCTGGCGAACTCGGTGGCGCGCAGGGGGCCGGTGTAGGCGAAGGGGCCGTAGAGCAGGTAGCCGTGGGCCATGCCCACCTCAAGACCGCGACGGTTGGGCGAGAGGGAGGGGCGGTAGGCCGGCAGGGCGTTCAGGAAGGCCTTGGTGAAGTAGCTGCTGTTGACGGGGGTGGCCAGATTGCCGACGGTCGGGTCGGCCACGGGGGTCACGGTCATGGGAAGCGGATCGGGGGGTCGGCGGATCGGAGGTCGTCGGATCAGGAGGCGAATGACGCTGGGGCCGGAGCCGGCGTCAGTCGGTCGCCTCGATCACGTTGAACAGCAGGGCCATGGCCACCGCCGCGCCGAGGATTCCCACCAGGGGAACCATCACGGACGGCATCCAGGCAACGGCAAATTCACCAGTCATGGCTTGGGCCAATAGGAACCGCCGGTACTGTAAGGACCATGCCCTGTCTGGCTTCTCGGCGGCGCAGGGGGCGACATAAAAGTTCAGCCAGGGCCGCCCCGCACGGTGGCCCGCACCCGGTAGATCGGCCGACCCTGGCTTTCGTGATAGGTGCGCATCTGCAGTTCCGCCAGCAGCCCGAAGCTGAACAGCTGCACGCCGCTGAGGATCGCGAGCACCGCCATCAGCAGCAGGGGTCGGTTGCCGATGTCGGCCCCCAGCAGCAGTTTCTCGCCCACCAGCCAGGCGGAGATGGCCAGCCCCGACAGCAGGGCCAGGAGGCCGGCGAAGCCGAACACATGCATCGGCCGGGTCAGGAACCGCTTCATGAACCAGACCGTCAGCAGATCCATCAGCACCCGGAAGGTGCGATCGATGCCGTATTTGCTGCGGCCGTAGCGGCGGGCCTGGTGGGACACCCTCACTTCACCGATCCGGGCCCCTTCGATGAAGGCCAGGGCCGGCAGGAAGCGGTGCAGTTCCCCGTAGAGGTTCATGTCGCTGAGCACCTCCCGCCGATAGGCCTTCAGGGAGCAGCCGTAGTCGTGCAGCCGCACCCCGGTGACCCGGGCGATCAGGCGGTTGGCCAGCAGGGAGGGCAGCAGCCGGTCGAGAGCCCCGTCCTGGCGCTGGTGCCGCCAGCCGCTCACCAGGTCCAGGTCGTCCTGCTCCAGCCGGCCCAGCAGCATCGGGATGTCGGCGGGATCGTTCTGGAGGTCCCCGTCGAGGGTGACGATCACCGCGCCGCTGCTGGCGTCGAAGCCGGCGGCCATGGCGGCCGTCTGCCCGTAGTTGCGCCGCAGCAGCACCGCCACCAGTTCGGGCACCCGGCCGGCCAGGTCCCGCAGCACCGCCGCGGTGCCGTCCTTCGAGCCGTCATCCACCAGGACCAGCTCGAAGGTGCGCCCCAGTGGCCGCAAGGCCGCCAGCAGCTTCTCCACCAGATGGGGAAGGCTCTCCTCCTCGTTGTAGAGGGGGACGACGACCGAGAGTTCGGGTACGGAGCGTTCGGGCACGGAGGGTTCTGGACTGTGGGCCAGGGCTGCCCCCGCCATGACCGTTCCCCAGGGCTCGTCGCCTGAACTTACCTCAGGGCGGCAGGGGGCTGCCGTCGTGGCTGTGCATCACCCGCCCCGCGCCCCGCAGTTCGGCGCGGTAATGGCACGCCACCGGATCCCGGTTGCGGGGATTCAGGTCGTCGATGCCGATGCCGTCGCGGCCGTGCTGGCGCCCGGAGCTGTGCAGGTAGCGGCCCCCGCCCAGGTGCAGGGCCACGTGGGTGCAGCGCCGCGGGGTGCCGAAGAACAGCAGGTCGCCCGGCTGCAGCAGGCTGGTGACACCGCTGGCGACGGCCACCGGGCGGCAGAACCGCTCCTGCAGGTAGGCATCGCGGGGCAGCCAGATGCCGGCCTGGGCGAAGGCGGTCTGCACCAGGCCCGAGCAGTCGAAATCGGGCCCCAGGGTGCCCCCCCAGAGGTAGCGGTTGGGGCGGTGCCGGGCGGCCTCGGCGAAGGCGAGCACCGCCTCCAGGCGGGCGGCGATCCGGTCGCGATCGAGGCGGGGCAGGGGCGCCGGCGACGGCGTCGGCTGCCCGTGGCTCTCCAGGGCCGCCGCGTCCACCCAGCAGGGGTAGCCGTCCTCCTGCAGCCGCACCCGCAGGCGGGTCTCGCCGGCGGCGGCGGCGGGGGCCGCGGCCAGCACCGTCAGGCTCCGGCCCGCATGGATCTCGGTGGCCAGCCCGGGGCCCTGGGGCCGGCTGTAGGCCGGTAACGGCCGGGTCAGGGTCCAGACACGGCCCGGCGCCGGCAGGGTGCCTAAGGTCGCCATCGCAAGGTGCCGCCGCTGATGGCGTTCTACAGCCCGGATCCGGCCATGGGCGAGGCCCTCCGCCAGCTGATCGGCCGACTGGAGGCGGAGGGGCGCCCGGGACTGGGGGAGCAGCTCTCCGTCACCTGGCTCCGCTACGGCGACTCCCTCGTGGGCGCGGCCGAAGGTCTGGGCCAGGAGGAGTTCTGGGGCCGGACGGTGACCGGCGCCTCCTGGGCGGGCCCGACGCCCCGCTATCCCGCCAGCGTCGTGAAGCTGGTCTACCTCGTGGCGGCTGAAGCCTGGCTGCAGCGCCAGCTAATCGAGGACGGACCGGAGCTGCGCCGGGCCCTGGCCGACATGGTGCGCGATTCGGGCAACGATGCCACCAGCCTGGTGGTGGATCTGCTAAGCGGCACCACCAGCGGTCCGTCCCTGCCGCCCGAGCGCCATGCCGCCTGGTGCCGCCAGCGCCAGGTGGTCAACGACTGGCTGGCCCGCCTCGGCTGGAGCGAGATGGCGGGGGTGAACGCCTGCCAGAAGACCTGGGCGGAGGGCCCCTACGGCCGCGAACGGGACTTCTACGGCGCCGAGCTGGAGAACCGCAACCGCCTCAGCACCGATGTCACGGCCCGCCTGCTGCACGCCGTGATGGCGGGCGCGGCGGTCTCCCCCCCGGCCTGTCGCCGCATGACGGCGCTGCTGCACCGCTCCCTCGACCCCCAGGCCCGGGCCGCCGACCCCGAGAACCAGGTGGATGGCTTCCTCGGGGCCGGCCTGCCCGAGGGGGCCCGGCTGTGGAGCAAGGCCGGCTGGATGAGCCAGGCGCGCCATGACGCCGCCTATGTGGAGGTGGAGGGAAAGGCGCCGATGCTGCTGGTGGTCTTCAGTGAGGGACGGGTCCGGGCCGCTGACGAGACCCTGCTGCCGGCCATGGCCGCCGCCCTGCTGGACGCCTGACCCTGCCCCAGTGACTGCCCCGCCCCTCGATGTGGTTCCCCTCGCCCTCGGGGCGGCGGTGAGCCCGATGCTGCTGGTGGGCCAGATGCGCACCCTCACCGCTCCGGGATCCGGGCTGCGCCAGAGCTGGGCCTACGTCGCCGGCAACGCCGTCGTGGTGGCGGGCTGGGCGCTGGTGGGGCTGGGTTCGGGGGGATCCCTGCCCTCGCGCCCCGCCGCCGGCGCCGATCCGGTGTCCGCCGGCGTCCGGCTGGTCCTGGCTGCCGTCCTGCTCGCCATCGGCGCCCGGGCCCTGCATCGCGAGGGCCCAACGGCCTCCACCGCCCCGGGGGGCCAGTCCCTGGGCCGATCCTTCGGACTGGGGATCGTCCTGATGGCCGGCAACCTCACCTCCCTGGTGCTCTACCTGCCGGCCCTGCAGGACCTGGCCCGTTCCGGCCTGGCGGCGGGCCCCCTGGCCGCCCTGGTGCTGCTGGTGAGCCTGGTCACCCTGGCGCCGTCGCTGCTGCCGCCGCTGGTCCTCGTCCTCACGGGGGCCTGGGGGCGGGCCCGCCTCGAGCAGCTCTGCCACTGGACCCTGGCCCACCAGGGCCAGATCAACGGCGGTCTGTGTTTTCTGTTCGCGGCCTATCTGGGCTGGAGCGGTGTCGCCAGGCTCTGAGCGGACCTGGCGACGGGGGCCCGGGAAGGGCTTGGGGGTCGGGCCCATGGAAGGGCCTTGGGGTCGGCCCACTGAAGGGCCTGGAACGGAGAGGGAGGGATTCGAACCCTCGACAGAAGTTGCCTCCTGTAACTCCTTAGCAGGGAGCCGCTTTCAACCACTCAGCCACCTCTCCAGTGGCCCAGCGAGCTTATCAGGGCTCGGTCTCGGGCCCCGGAGGCAGGGGCGCCCCCGGATCCGGAGGCATGGACAGACGCGGCAGGCGGTGCTTGAAGCCGCAGAGGATCTCCCAGGGGATGGTGCCGCAGCGCTCGCTCCAGTCGAGGGGGCTGATCGTCTCCCCCTCCTGCTCGCCCAGCAGGGTGACCATGCTGCCCACCTCCATGCCGGGGGCCTCGGTGGCGTCGATCACCAGCTGGTCCATCGTGATGGCGCCCACCTGGGGCAGGCGCCGGCCGTCGAAGAGCACGTCCATGCGGTTGGAGAGCTGGCGGGGCACCCCGTCGGCGTAGCCGATCGACACCACCGCCAGCCGGCTGGGCCGGCTGGTGTGGAAACGGTGGCCGTAGCTGACGCCGACCCCCGCCCCCACCTGGCGCAGCAGGGTGACGCGGGCGTGGATCTGCAGGGCCGGCTGCAGGGGGACCACGCCGGCCAGGTGGGTCGCCGGAGCCTGGCCGTACAGGGCCAGGCCCACCCGGACCAGGTCGTAATGCTGTCCGTGCCCCCGCAGGGTGGCCGCTGAATTGGCGAGGTGACGGCAACCGGCCGCCAGGCCCTGTTCGGCCAGGCTGGTGAGGACCGTCTCGAAGCGCTGCTGCTGGAGCGCGTTGAGGCCCTCGTCCTCCCCGGGAGCGGCATCGGCGCAGGCCAGATGGGAGTAGAGGCCCGCCAGCTCGATGGCCTCCATGCCCTGCAGGGCCGCCACCAGCCTGGGGCCCTCCTGCCAGTCGGCGCCGAGGCGGGCCATGCCGGTGTCCAGCTTCAGCTGCACGGTCATGGGGCGGCCGCTGCCGCTGGCCAGGTTCTGGCAGAGCAGGGCTTCCCGCATGCTGCTGAGTGTCGGCATCAGCTGCCAGCGCAGGCAGCTGCGCAGTTCCTCGGGCTGGGTGAGGTTGCCGAGCACCAGCACCGGAGCGGAGATGCCGGCGCGGCGCAGCTGCAGCCCTTCGGCCAGGGTGGCGACACCGAAACAGGCCGCCCCCGCCTCCAGGGAGGCGCGGGCCACCGCCAGGGCGCCGTGGCCGTAGGCGTCGGCCTTGACCACCGCCATTAGCTGGGTCGCCGGGCCGATGTGGCGCCGCAGGGCTCGCACGTTGGCCTGGATGGCCGCGGTGTTCACCTCCACCCAGGCCCGCTGCCGCGACGGCTGGGTCTCCTCCGTCGCACTGGCGGTGGCGAGCGAAGCGGTGGTCATGGGCGACGCCTGCGGGAGTGGACCATGGAAATCATGGGAATCCCGTTAGCATGCCGCGTAACCAGCGGACGGGAATGGGCCACGTACTCGTTCTGAATGCGTCCTACGAACCGCTGAACATCACCACCTGGCGGCGCGCCATGGTGATGCTGCTCAAGGGGAAGGCCGAGGGTCTCGAGCACGACCCCGAACGGACGATCCGTCCGGACCATTTCCTGCCCACGGTGATCAGGCTGCGCCAGTTCGTGCGGGTGCCCTACAAGCCGCTCCCCCTCACCCGCCGCAACGTCTTCCATCGCGACGGCCACGCCTGCCAGTACTGCGGTTACAGCGGTGAGCAGCTCTCCATCGACCATGTGGTGCCCCGCAGCCGCGGTGGCACCGACGTCTGGGAGAACGTCACCACCGCCTGCCTGCCCTGCAACGTGCGCAAGGGCAACCGCACCCCGCGGGAGGCGGGCATGCCCCTGGCCCGGGAGCCCCGCCGGCCCCTGGGCAGCCTGAGCTTCGAGGCCAACCGGCGCATCCGCTCCGGCCAGCACCAGGAGTGGGCCAAGTACGTCATCGGCGCCTGATCCGCCCCGCGTCGTCGTCGGCTCCATCTCCCCCTCAGCCGCCGGTTCCGCTGGCCTCAAGGGCGAGGGCCTCCAGACCCTGCCGCTGCTCCTCGGCGATGCAGGCGCCGATCAGGTCCTCGATCTGGCCGGCCAGCACGGGCTCGAGGGAGAAGTTGCGTCCCAGACGGTGGTCGGTCACCCGGTTGTCCTTGGCGTTGTAGGTGCGGATCTTCTCGCTGCGGTCGCCGCTGCCCACCTGGGCGCGGCGCACGGAGCGCTCGGCGGCGTTGGCCTCCGCCAGCTGGCGCTCGTAGAGCTTGGCCCGCAGGATCTCCATGGCCCGTTCCCGGTTCTGCAGCTGGGAGCGCTCCTGGGTGCAGAACACCCGGATGCCGGTGGGCTTGTGCAGCAGGTCGACCGCCGTCTCCACCTTGTTGACGTTCTGGCCCCCGGCGCCGCCGGAGCGGGCCGTGCTGATCTCCAGATCCCCCGGGTCGATCTGCACCTCCACCGGGTCGGCTTCCGGCATCACCGCCACGGTGGCGGTGGAGGTGTGCACGCGCCCCTGGGATTCGGTGGCCGGGACCCGCTGAACGCGATGCACGCCCGCCTCGAACTTGAGCCGGCTGTAGACCCCGTCGCCGCGGATGGCGAGGATCAGCTCCTTGTAGCCCCCGAGATCGGCCTCCGAGGCGCTCACCGGCTGCACCTGCCAGCCCTGGCCCTGGGCGTAGCGCTCGTACATGCGGGCCAGATCCCCCGCCCAGAGGCTGGCCTCATCGCCGCCGGCACCGGCGCGGATCTCCAGCATCACGCTGCGCTCGTCGCGGGGATCCGAGGGCAGCAGGCTCAGGGTGAGACGTTCGTTGAGGGCGCCGATCAGGCCCTCGAGGCTCACCAGCTCCTCGCTGGCCAGGGCCGCCAGTTCCTCAGTGGCGGGGTCGTCGCGGTGGGCCCGCAGCAGGGCGCGGGCCTCCTCCCGTTCCTGCTCCAGCTTGCGCAGCCGCTGGTAGTCGTTGACCAGGGGCTCCAGCCGTGCCCGTTCCCGGGCGATCGCCTGCAGCCGGGCCGGGTCGGAGGCCACCGCCGGATCCGCCAGCTGGCGCTCCAGGGTCTGGAAGGTGCGGCAGGCGGTCTCCAGCCGGGATTGCAGCAGCTCGGAATCCATGGGGCGGCACCGGCAACAAAAAGGGCCGGGTGCGTCAGGCACCCGGCCAAGGCAGAACAGGACCGTCGCGCGGTCCGGGGGTCCGAGGGACGCGAGTCAGGCCGAGGGACGCGTCAGGCTTCGGAGGCGGCCGGCTCTTCCACCGGGGTGGCGGTGGCGTCGGTGGCCTTGGCGGCCTTCTTGGCACCCGAAGCGGAATCGGTGCTGCCCATGCCGTACTTGCGCATGAAGCGGTCGACCCGGCCTTCGGTGTCGAGGATCTTCTGGGTGCCCGTGTAGAAGGGGTGGTTGCCGCTCCACACGTCGACCGTGAGCTCGGGCTGGGTGGAGCCGGTGGTCATCACCACCTCCCCGTTGCAGATCACCTTGGCGTCCGGATACCAGGTGGGATGGATGTCGGCTTTCGGCATGACAGGAATCAGCGCTTGGAGAACTGGGGAGCCTTGCGGGCTTTCTTGAGGCCGTACTTGCGACGCTCCTTGGCCCGGGGATCGCGGCTCAGGTGGCCTTCGATCTTGAGGGGCTTGCGGTTGTCAGGGGAGAGATCGCACAGGGCGCGGGCCGCACCCTGCTTGATGGCATCGGCCTGGCCGGTGAGGCCGCCGCCGCGGACGTTGACCAGGAGGTCGTACTGGGCTTCCAGACCCAGGGTCTGCAGGGGAGCCTTGACCGCCGCCAGATAGACGGGGTTGTAGTTGAGGTAGTTGTCGCCGGGGCGGCCATTGATGGTGACGCTGCCGCTGCCGGGGACCACCCGCACACGGGCGACGGCGGTCTTGCGACGGCCGGTGCCCCAGTAGACGACGCGGTTGGAGGTGCTGGTCATTGGGCGGCGGCGGCGGGATCGAGGGCGAGGGGCTGGGGCTGCTGGGCGGCGTGGGGATGCTCGGCACCCTTGTAGACCTTCAGCTTGCGGAACAGCTGGCGGCCCAGGGCGTTGTGGGGAAGCATGCCCTTGATGGCCTTCTCGATGATCCGCTCCGGCAGGCGGGCCTGCAGGTGCTCGAAGGTTTCGGTCTTCATGCCGCCGGGACGGCCGGAGTGGCGCCTGTAGATCTTCTGGGTGGCCTTGTTGCCGCTGACGCGCACCTTGTCGGCGTTGATCACCACCACGAAGTCACCCGTGTCGAGGTGGGGCGTGAAGGTGGGCTTGTTCTTGCCGCGCAGCACCTGCGCCACTTCACTGGCGAGACGGCCGAGGGTCTGGTCCGCTGCGTCGACCAGATACCACTGGCGCTCGAGCGAATCGATGGAGGGTGGGGTTGTCTTGTTCATCGCGCCGGCGGGCCGGTTTGGGGTGAGCCCATCGCAGCCGGATGGGTCGGGACAGGAAGATTCGACCCTACCGTGTCGCCGGATGCGGCGAGTTCGGAGAGGCACCGGCTGCCTGGGGCCACCTGAACGGGGCTCCCTGCAGGGCACTCAACCGATCGGATCGTCGCCGAAAGGATCGGCTGGAGGATCGCGCGATTCCAACAGAAATCGCGGTTGACAATCATACCAGGCAGCCTCAGGGAACACCGGCTCCGGGTAGCCCACCCGCAGCAGGCAGAGGCCCTGGGGCGGTGCGGCTTCCTTCACGGCGTGGCGGGCGCCGCTGCGCCAGCGGTGCAGAAACTCCGAAGCTGCCAGGCGACCCTCCCCCACCGCCACCAGCTGGCCCATCAGCAGGCGCACCATGCCGTAAAGGAAGCCGCTGGCCTGCACCTCGGTGACCAGCAGATCGCCGCTGCGATCGACCCGCACCTCCTGGAGTGTGGTGCGGGCATGGGCGCGGCGGCTGCCCGCCCGCTGGAAGGCGGAGAAATCGTGCTCGCCCAGGAGGGCCTCCAGGCAACGGGCCATCAGGGCCTCATCCAGGCGCCACTGGTAGCGGTGCCAGCTCCAGGGGGCCAGGAAGAGGTTGGGGGTGCGGCCGTTGTGGATCGTGTAGCGGTAGCGCCGGTAGGTGGCGCTGAAGCAGGCGTGCCAGTCGCCGGGCACCTCGGCGGCGGCCCGCACCCGGACCGTGGGCGGCAGGCGGCCGTTGAGGGCCTTGGCCCAGCGGGTCACGGGGATGGGGCCGATGGCATCGAAGTGCACCACCTGGGCGGCGGCATGGACACCCGTGTCGGTGCGGCCCGCCGCCACCGCCCGGACGGGCCGGTGCGGGTCGAGGGCCTCGATGGCGGCCTCCAGGGTTTCCTGGACGCTGAGGTGATGGGCCTGCCGCTGCCAGCCGTGGAAGGCGGCTCCGTCGTACTGCAGCGAGAGGGCGATCCTTTTCAGACCAGCTCGATGATGGCCATCTCGGCGTTGTCGCCCCGGCGGCGCACCGTGCGGATGATGCGGGTGTAGCCACCCTGGCGATCGCCGTAGCGGTCCTGGGCCTTGTCGAACAGGGCGTGCACCAGCTGCTTGTCGTAGATGTAGCCGATGGCGCGGCGGCGGGCGGCGAGGGTGCCGTCCTTGGCCAGGGTGATCATGCGCTCGGCTTCGTCACGCAGGGCCTTGGCACGGGCCTTGGTGGTGGTGACGCGGCCTTCACGGATGAGCTGGGTGGTGAGACCACGCAGCATGGCCTTGCGTTGGTCGGCGGGGCGTCCCAGCAGGGGGACTCGGCACTGGTGTCGCATGGTGGGGACGGGGCGGGTGGCGAAACGGAGAAGGGAAAACCGCCTTTCAGCCGCTGGTGCGGCTCTGGGGCAGGGAGATGCCGATCCTCTCGAGAGCCTCGATCACCTCGTCGGCGGACTTGGAACCGAAGTTCTTGATCTCCAGCAGGTCTTCGTAGCTGAAGCCCATGAGGTCGGAGACGGAGTTGACCTGGGCGCGCTTGAGGCAGTTGTAGGCGCGGACGGAGAGGTTCAGCTCCTCCAGGGGAATCTGGGCCTCGGCCGAAGGCTCGGGTTCCAGGCCGGGCTCCTCGGTCATGGTGAGGGTGGCCAGTGGCTGGAACAGGCTGATCAGCTGGTTGGCGGCCTGGGCCATGGCGTCGTCGGGGGTGACGCTGCCGTTGGTCTCGATCTCGATGCGCAGGCGCTCGTGGGCCGAACCGCCCTCCCCGACCGCCGTCTCATCGACGGTGTAGTTGACCCGGCGGACGGGCATGAACACCGCATCGATCTGCAGGAGATCGATGGCGGAGGTGTCCTCGTTGTGGCGATCCACCGGCCGGTAGCCGACGCCGCGCTCGACGTGAACCTCCATCTCCAGGCTGTGACCCTCGGCCACGGTGGCGATCTCCCGGTCGCCGTCGATCACCTGCACCTGGGGAGAGAACTGCAGATCCGAGGCGGTGACCCTGGCCGGGCCGTTCACCATCAGACGGCCGATCTCCAGGTCGCGGCTGCGGCTGTTGACCGGCACCGACTTGCAGTTCAGCAGGATGTCGAGCACGTCCTCGCGCACACCGGGAACCGTGGCGTACTCGTGGTTGACCCCGGAGAGACGCACCGCCGTGATGGCGCTTCCCTCGAGACCACCGATCAGCACGCGCCGCAGGGCGTTGCCGAGGGTGGTCGCCTGACCCCGGTCCAGGGGGCCGATCAGGAAGACGCCCGTCTGGGAACGGTCGTCGGCGACCTGGTGCTCGACCCGATCGATCTGGTAGTGCAACACGGTCTGAGGAGGTGAAAAGGGAACGGTGGCCGCGACGGCGGCCCGGGGAAGGCGGGAAGGAGGCCGGAGGAACTCCGGGGGCTCAGACCCGGCGGCGCTTGGCCCGGCGGCAGCCGTTGTGGGGCAGGGGGGTGACGTCGCGGATCAGGGTGATCTCGAGACCGGCCACCTGCAGGGCGCGGATGGCGGTTTCACGGCCGGAGCCGGGGCCGCGCACCAGCACTTCGATCTGACGCATGCCCTGCTCGAGGGCACGGCGGGCGGCGGCTTCGGCGGCGGTCTGGGCGGCGAAGGGGGTGCCCTTGCGGGCTCCCTTGAAGCCGCTGGCGCCGGCCGACGACCAGCTCACCACCTCACCGGCGGTGTCGGTGATGGAGACGATCGTGTTGTTGAAGGTGCTCTGGATGTGCGCGACGCCGTTGGGCACGTTGCGCTTGGCCTTCTTGGGGCCGGTCTTCTTGGCTGGTTTGGCCATGGCGGTGACCCCGCGGCTGCGGGGAGGTGATCGGAGGACTGGGGGGGAGCCCCGGTGACGACCTCCGCAAAGGGAGGGCGGCGGGACTGGGGCCCGGTGGCTGCCGCGAGGGGCCACGGGCCGGGAAATGGTGCAGGCAGGGAAGGGAGGGCGGGCCCGGAGGCCCGGACCTCACTTCTTCTTGCCGGCGACGGTCTTGCGGGCGCCGCGACGGGTGCGGGCGTTGGTGCGGGTGCGCTGGCCGCGCACGGGCAGGCCCATGCGGTGGCGGCGGCCCCGCAGGCAACCGATGTCCTGCAGGCGCTTGAGGGCCATGCCCTCTTCGCGGCGCAGGTCGCCCTCGAGGACGAAGGAGTCGGCGGCGCCGCGCAGCTTCTGCACGTCGCCGTCGCTGAGGTCCTTCACCCGGATGTCGGGGCTGACCCCCGACTTGGCGAGAATCTTGCGGGCCCTGGTGAGCCCGATCCCGTACACGTAAGTGAGTGAGATCTCAACCCTCTTGTCACGAGGGATATCGACACCGGCGATCCGAGCCACGTCAGGAAACGATCAGAGGGCAAAGGGGGTGGCGGCCGAAGGCGGCCGCCGTGGAAGCGTGGGGGGTCAACCCTGACGCTGCTTGTGCTTCGGGTTGGTGCAGATCACCATGACCCGGCCGTGGCGACGGATCACCCGGCATTTGTCGCACATCTTCTTGACTGAGGCACGCACCTTCATGGGCGTTGTGCTCTCCGAATTTGCAAACAGCTACCTTATCACATCAGTCCGTCAAGCTGGCTACGATCCGGCCCGCGATCGCCTCCACGGTGCCGGAGGCCTCGACGCTGCAGAGCAGGCCCAGCTGGCGGTAGTGGTCGATCAGGGGGGCGGTCTGCTCCTGGTACACCACCAGGCGGTTGCGGATCACCGCTTCGTTGTCGTCGGCCCGGCCGCGGGAGAGCAGGCGCTGGATCAGCACGCCGTCCTCCAGCTCCAGCAGCAGCACCCGTTCGATGCGCTGGTCGAGTTCGGCCAGCAGCGCGTCGAGGGCCTCGGCCTGGGCGAGGTTGCGGGGGAAGCCATCGAGCAGCCAGCCGCCCGTGTGGCCCTCCAGGCGGTGGCGCACGATCGCCAGCACCAGGGCGTCGCTCACCAGCTCGCCGCGGGCCATCACCGCCTCCGCCTCCTGGCCCAGAGCGGTGCCGGCCTTGACCTCGGCCCGCAACAGGTCGCCGGTGGAGAGATGCAGCAGCTGGTGGCGTTCAGACAGCAGCTCGGCCTGGGTGCCCTTGCCGGCACCGGGGGGACCGAGGAAGAGGAGTCGCTGTTTCATGGGAAGGGAAACGGGAGAAGGGGCCTACTGGCGGACCAGTCCTTCGTAGCGCTGGGAGATCACATACGTCTGGACCTGCTTGGCGGTGTCGATGGCCACGCCCACCAGGATCAGCAGGGAGGTGGCCCCGAGCCCCTGGAAGGTGCGCACCTGGGTGGCGCCCTCCACGGCCGAGGGGATGATGGCGATGGCCCCCAGGAACAGGCCCCCCAGCAGGGTGAGCCGGTTGGACACCCCCGAGAGGTAGTCGGCGGTGGCCGAGCCCGGCCGCACCCCCGGGATGGCGACGCCGGAGCGCTTCAGGTTGGTGGCGATGTCCACCGGGTTGACGGTGAGGGAGGCGTAGAAGAAGGCGAAGCCGCAGATCAGGGCGAAGTACACCAGGGCGTAGAGCCAGGGGGTGCTGCTGGTGGGGTTGAGGTAGCCCGCCACCCGGATCAGCCAGGGGCTCTTGGTGAGGTTGGCGATCGTCAGGGGCAGGAAGACCACCGCCGAGGCGAAGATGATCGGCATCACGCCGCCGGCGTTGAGCTTCAGTGGCAGGTAGCTCTGGCGGGAGGCCAGGGTGCTGGCCCCGCCCACCTGCCGCTTGGCGCTGACGATCGGGATGCGGCGGCTGCCCTCCTGCAGGAAGATGATCCCCACGATCGTCACCAGGAACACCAGCACCAGCACGACGATGCCGCCCACCGTGGCGCGGTCGCCGCTCTGGGCCAGCTGGATGGTGGAGCCGAGGGCCTTGGGCAGGGTGGCGACGATGTTGATGAAGATCACCAGGGAGGCGCCCTGGCCGATGCCCCGTTCGGTGATCACCTCGCTGATCCACATCACCACCATCGATCCGGTCACCAGGGCCAGGCTCGTCTGGACTACGAACAGCCATTCCGGCAGGCCCGGCAGGGCGTACTGCCGCAGGATCAGGGCGAAGACGATGCTCTGGAGGATGCCCCAGCCCAGGGCCACGTAGCGGGTGATCTGGGCCAGCTTGCGGCGTCCGGCCTCCCCCTCGTTCTTCTGCAGCTCCTCGAGCTGGGGCAGGGCCGCCGTCATCAGCTGGATGATGATCGAGGCGTTGATGAAGGGCAGGATGCCCAGGGCGAACACGCCCAGGGTCGACAGGCCGCCGCCGGTGAAGATGTCGAGGAAGCCGATCAGCTGGCCCCCCTGGCGGATGAAGTCCTGGAAGGCGACCCGGTCGATGCCGGGCACCGGGATGTAGATGCCGAGTCGCACCAGCAACAGCAGGCCCAGGGTGGTGAGCACCCGATCCCGCAGGCCCTTCGACTGGACCAGCTGGACGAGGATTTCAGCGGCGCTCGGATTGCGCCCCCTGCTGAGGAGCATGGTGATGTCGGGAGTGGAGGGAACGGGTCGCTACGACCGGAGCCGCCTGCCGCAGCACAAGGCTACGGGCAGGCGGCTCGCGGCTGGGGGCTGGGCAGGGCCCGGCCTCAGTCGATGATCTCGCAGGTGCCGCCGGCGGCTTCGATCTTGGCGCGGGCCGAGGCGGTGAAGGCGGCGGCCTGGACCGTCAGTTTCACCTTCAGTTCGCCGTTGCCGAGCACCTTCAGCGGGTAGCGGGGGCTGGTGACCAGACCCGCCTGCTCGAGGGACTCGAGGCTGACCGTGCTGCCGGCCTTCAGCTCACCCAGCCGCGACACGTTGATCACGGTGTAGTGGGTGGGGTTGATGACCGGGAAGTGCTTGAGCTTCGGGATCCGGCGGTAGAGGGGCATCTGGCCACCCTCGAAGCCGGGACGGGTGGGCCGGCCGGAGCGGGACTTCTGGCCGCGCATGCCGAAGCCGCAGCTGGCGCCCTGGCCGGCGGCGATGCCGCGACCCTTGCGCAGCTTGCGCCGGCGCGAGCCCGTCTGGGGCTGGAGACTGTTGAGAGAGAAGGACGTCATGGCGGGCCTCAGGAGTAGATCTGCTCGAGGGAGATGCCCCGCTCCTTGGCGGTCTCCTTGTGGGTGCGCAGGCCTTCGAGGGCCTGCATGGCGGCGCGGGCGTTGTTGAGCGGGGTCTTGGAGCCCAGCCGTTTCGCCAGCACGTTCTTGATGCCGGCCAGTTCGAGCACGGTGCGGATCGAACCGCCCGCGATCACCCCGGTACCGGGGGCGGCCGGCCGGATCAGCACGCTGGCGGCGCCGTCGCGGCCGTTGCTGAGGGTGGGGATCGAACTGGTGCGGGTGAGGGGCACCTTGACCAGATGCTTCTTGCCGTCGGCCACGCCCTTGCGGACGGCGCCGATGACATCGCCGGCCTTGCCGACGCCCACGCCCACCTGGCCGCGTTCGTTGCCGACGACGACGATGGCCCGGAAGCTCATCTTCTTGCCGCCCTTGACGGTCTTGGAGACGCGGCGGATCTGAACCACCCGCTCCTGCCATTCGGAGTCGCGTTCCTGGCCGCGGCGGTTGTCGCGGCCACGGCCGCCGCCACCGCGGCGGTCACCCTTGGCATCGCCGCGGCCACCGCCGCCGCCGCCCCGGCGCTGCTCCTGCTGGCCTTCGGCAGCGGCGGGGACGTCGGAGGCCGCAGGCACGGCGCCGGTCTGGATCTGGTCGTTGGTTTCGGTCATGGTGAGAGCAGGGATCAGAACTGAAGGCCCGCTTCCCGGGCGGCGTCAGCAAGGGCCTTGACCCTGCCGTGGTACAGGTTGCCGCCGCGATCGAAGACCACCTGCTGGATGCCCTTGGCGAGGGCGCGCTGGGCGACGAGCTGGCCCACCGCGATGGAGGCATCGCAGTTGGCGCCCACCGTGACGCTGGTGCGCAGGTCCTTGTCGAGGGTGGACGCGGCACAGAGGGTGCTCTGGGCGTCGTCGTCGATGACCTGGGCGTAGATGTGGTTGTTGGAGCGGAACACGGCCAACCTGGGACGGTCGGCGGTGCCGGAGAGCAGACGACGCAGGCGGCGGTGACGCTTCTGGGTCTGCTGTTTGCGGGAGAGGGTAGACATGGGGGATCAGACGGATGACGCTCGAGCAGACCTCATTTCTTGCCGGTCTTGCCGGCCTTGCGCAGAATCCGCTCACCTTCGTACTTGATGCCCTTGCCCTTGTAGGGCTCGGGCGGACGGATGCCGCGGATCTTGGCCGCCTCGTTGCCCACCAGCTCCTTGTCGGGGCCGGAGACGAAGACCGAGGTGTTGTTCTCGACCGAGAAGGTGACCCCTTCGGGGGGAACCATCTCCACCGGGTGGCTGTAGCCGGCGCTGACCACGAGCTTGCGCCCCTGGACCTGGGCGCGGTAGCCCACGCCGACGATCTCGAGCTTGCGGGTGAAGCCCTGGCTGACCCCTTCCACCATGTTGGCGACGAGGGTGCGGCTGAGGCCGTGGCGCTCCCGGGAGCGGCGGTGGCTGCTGGTGGGACTCACCACCACCGTGCCGCCTTCCTGGCTGACGCTGACGCCCTCCGGGAGAACGCGGCTGAGTTCCCCCTTGGGACCCTTCACAGTGACCGCCAGGCCATCGAGGCTGACGGTGACCTTGTCGGGGATGGGGATCGGGGCTTTACCGATACGAGACATGGGACAACTCCTGGGATCAGTAGACGTAGCAGAGCACTTCGCCGCCGACGCCCTGCTTGCGGGCATCACGGTCGCTCATCACACCCCGGGAGGTGGAGATGATCGCCACGCCGAGGCCGCCCAGCACCTTGGGCAGCTGGCGGGTGTTCTTGTAGATGCGCAGGCCGGGCTTGCTCACCCGCTGCACGGAGCGGATGGTGGGCTGGCGGTGCTTGCCGCTGTACTTCAGCTCGAGCACCAGCTGGCGCTGCACGCCTTCGCCTTCCTCGGCGATGGCGCCGATGAAGCCTTCCTGGTGCAGCACGTTGGCGATGCTGCGGGAGAGCCGGGAGGCGGGAATCCTGGTGCGCTCGTGGCGCTTCTCACTCGCGTTGCGAAGGCGAGTGAGCATGTCTGAGATCGGGTCGTGGTTGGCCATGGTCGTGTCCGGGAGGGGGCTCAGGTATTGCGGAACGGCATTCCCATTTCGCGGAGGAGGGCCCGGCCCTCTTCGTCGTTACGGGCGTTGGTCACGATCGTGACGTCCATCCCCCGGATGGCATCGATCTTGTCGAAAGAGATCTCGGGGAAGATGATCTGCTCCCGGATCCCCAGGGTGTAGTTGCCCCGGCCGTCGAAGCTCTTCGGGCTCACACCGCGGAAGTCGCGGATGCGAGGCAGCGCCAGGTGGATGAGACGCTCCAGGAAGGCATACATCCGCTCGCCCCGCAGGGTGACGGCCACGCCGATCGGCATGCCCTGGCGGATCTTGAAGGCGGCGATGGCCTTCTTGGCGCGGGTCACCACCACCTTCTGACCGGTGATGGTCGCCAGTTCGGTGATCGAGGCCTCGAGGGCCTTGGCGTTCTGGGCGGCTTCACCGAGGCCCCGGTTGACGGTGACCTTGACCACCTTGGGAACCTCGTGGACGTTGGAGAGGTTGAGATCCTTCAGCAGCTTGGGCTGGATCGTCTCCCGGTAGCGCTGTTTGAGTGACATGACGGGGGGATGGGGGGGCGCTTCTGGACGTGGTCAGAAGGCGGACAGGGGAGGGGGGCAGGGACGCGGAGCGTGGGGGGCGTCGCGGAGGGGGGTGTGGGCGGCGACGCGGTCGGGGGCGGTCAGTCGAGCACCTCCCCGGTCTTCTTGAGGCGGCGCTTCTTGCTGCCGTCTTCCTGGACGACGATCTCCACCCGGCTGGCCACCTTGTTGGCGGTGGAGTACAGCATCACGTTGGAGGCATGCAGGGAGGCCTCTTCGGTGACGATGCGGCCGGTCTCGCCCTCCTGGGTGGGTTTGACGTGGCGGGTGCGCAGGTTGATGCCCTGCACGACGACACGGTTCTCGTTGGGCAGGGTGCGCAGCACCTCGCCGGTCTTGCCCCGGTCCTTGCCGGCGATCACCTGGACGGTGTCGCCCTTGCGGATGCGCATCTTGACGCGCTGGACGGGCCGGGCCTTGGGGGTTGCGGTGGCCATCTCAGATCACCTCCGGGGCGAGGGACACGATCTTGGTGAAGTTGCGCTCGCGCAGCTCCCGGGCGACCGGGCCGAAGACGCGGGTGCCCTTGGGGTTGTTGTCGTTCCCCAGGATCACTGCGGCGTTGTCGTCGAAGCGGATGGCGTTGCCGGTGTCACGGCGCAGCGTGGCCCGGGTGCGCACCACCACGGCCTTGACCACATCCGACTTCTTGACGCCCATGTTGGGCATGGCGTCCTTGACGGCGGCCACGATCACATCGCCCACGTGGGCGTAGCGACGGTTGGTGCCGAGCACCCGGATGCACTGGATGCGCTTGGCGCCGCTGTTGTCAGCGACGTTGAGGAAGGTTTCCTGCTGAATCATGGGAGGTGCCTCAGCCGGCGCTGGTGGTGGAGAGAACTTCGGCCACGGCCCAACGTTTGGTGCGGCTGAGGGGACGGGTCTCGGTGATCCGGACCCGGTCACCCACGCGGCAGCTGTTGGCTTCGTCGTGGGCTTTGTAGCGGGTGGTGCGGCGGACGGTCTTCTGATAGATGGGATGGGGGAAGCGGTTTTCCACCGCCACCACCACCGTTTTGTCCATCTTGTCGCTGACGACGGTGCCGACCCTTTCCTTGAGTGCCATGGGGATCGAGGGGGGAATCAGGAGGCGACGGTGGAGCGTTGACGCTCCTCCTGCACCGTCAGCAGGTGGGCCAGCTTGATGCGGGACTCCTTGAAGCGGTGCGGGTGCTCCAGACGGCGGGTGGCCTGCTGGAAGCGGAGGTCGAACAGTTCGCGGCGGACGCCATCGATCTGTTCGGCGATCTGGGCGTCGCTGAGCGAACGCACATCGGTGATGGTGGGACGGGCCATGGTCAGGACTCCACTGCGAGGGCGGGTTCGGGGGCGGCTGCCACCTGGTCGGCCAGGGCGAGGAACTTCGTCTTGAGCGGCAGTTTGAACTGCGCCAGACGCATGGCTTCCTTGGCGATCTGGGGGGTGATTTCGGGGCCACCCATCTCGAAGAGAATGCGGCCCGGCTTGATCACGGCCACCCAGAATTCCGGGTTGCCCTTACCGGAACCCATGCGGGTTTCGGCCGGTCGCATGGTGACGGGCTTGTCGGGGAAGATCCGGATCCAGATCTTGCCCCCCCGCTTGACGTAGCGGGTCATGGCACGGCGGCTGGCCTCAATCTGACGGGAGGTGATCCACCCGCACTCCTGGGCCTGCAGGGCAAAATCGCCGAAGGCGATCGTGTTGCCGCGCGTGGCGATGCCGCGCATGCGGCCTCGCTGCTGTTTTCGGAACTTGACGCGTTTTGGACTCAGCATGGTTCAGGCCTCCTGATCACTCCTCGTTGGAGCGGTCTTCGAACTGTTGCGGCCGGCGGTTGGCGCGGCGTTTCGGTGCTCCACCCACGGGCAGCTGGTCTTGCTGACCGGGAAGCACCTCCCCTTTGAACACCCAGACCTTGATGCCCAGGACCCCATAGGTGGTGGTGGCCACCTTGGTGGCGTAGTCGATGTCGGCGCGGAGCGTGTGCAGGGGCACGCGACCCTCGCGGGTCCACTCCGTCCGGGCGATCTCGGCGCCGTTGAGGCGGCCGCTCACCTGGAGCTTGAGACCCAGCACCCCGGCCCGCTGGGCGCGCTGCACCGCCATGCGCATGACGCGCCGGAAGGCCACCCGCTTCTCCAGCTGCTGGGCGATGTACTCGGCCAGCAGGAAGGCGTCGGCGTCGACCCGCTCCACCTCGACCACGTTGATGCGCACCTGACGGTGGGCGTCGCCGAGGGTCTTCTGGATGCCGGTGCGCAGCTCCTCGATGCCGCTGCCCTGGCGGCCCACGAGAACGCCCGGACGGGCGGTCTTGAGTTCCACTTCGAGCTGGTCGGCCTTACGGGCGATCAGCACGTCGCTGATGCCGGCGGCGGCGTACTTCTTGTTGATGAACGACCGGATCCGGTCGTCCTCCTGAAGGAGGACGGGGTAGGTCTTGCTTGGGGCGTACCAGCGGGAGCGGTGGTCCTGGGTGATCCCCAGGCGCAGGCCGGTTGGATGGATCTTGTGTCCCATCGGGCGGTGTCCTCGGGGGTCAGGCGGTGGGCGCTGCCACAGCAATGCTGATGTGGCAGGTTTGCTTTTTGATGGCGTAGGCGCGGCCCTGGGCCCTGGGCCGGAACCGCTTCAGGGAGGGTCCCATGTCGGCACTGGCCTGGCTGATGACCAGGGTGGCCGGATCGAGGCCGAGGTTGTGCTCGGCATTGGCGACCGCAGAGCGGAGCACCTTGGTGATCGGGCCCGTGGAGCGGTAAGGCATGAACTCGAGCATGATCAGGGCGTCGCGGTAGGTGCGACCCCGGATCTGATCGAGAACCCGGCGCACCTTGGACACGGAACCGCGGATGAAGCGGCCGTGAGCCAGGGCCTGGGTGTCGGGTGTGGTGGTTGCCATCGGATCAGCGGCCTCCCTTCTTGTCTTTGATGTGACCGCGGAACGTGCGGGTGGGGGCGAATTCGCCCAGCTTGTGGCCCACCATCTGCTCCGTCACGTAGACGGGCACGTGGGCCTTGCCGTTGTGAACGGCAATGGTGTGGCCGATCATCATCGGCAGGATGGTGGAGGCCCGTGACCAGGTCTTGATCACGGTCTTGTCGTCGGCAGCGTTCTGCTTCTCCACCTTGCGAAGCAGGTGGTCGGCGACGAACGGGCCTTTTTTGAGTGAGCGTCCCATGGCGGATCAGGCGAACAGCAGAGCGGTGTGGGTCATCAGGAGTCGCGTCCGCCACGGCTCCGTTTGGAGGTGCGGCGTCGTTTCCGCAGCACGAACCGGTTGCTCGGCTTGTTGCGCTTGCGGGTCTTGAGGCCCAGGGCGGGTTTGCCCCAGGGCGTGACCGGACCGGAACGGCCGATCGGTGCCCGGCCCTCACCACCACCGTGGGGGTGGTCGCAGGGGTTCATCACGCTGCCGCGCACTTCCGGACGGCGGCCCAGCCAGCGCTTGCGGCCGGCTTTGCCAAGGCTGGTGTTGCGCTGCTCGGCGTTGCCGACCTCACCGAGGGTGGCGTAGCACTCGCGGCGCACCAGCCGCACCTCGGTGGAGGGCAGCTTGAGGGCGACGTAGTCCCCTTCCTTGGCTACCACCTGGGCGCTGGCCCCGGCGGTGCGGACCATCTGACCGCCGCGACCGGCGTAGAGCTCCACGTTGTGAACGCTCGAGCCCAGGGGGATGGCCGAGAGGGGCAGGGCGTTGCCGTTCTCGATCGGGGCGTCGGGGCCGGAGATGACGCTCTGGCCCACCGCCACGTTGGCGGGGGCAAGGATGTAGCGCTTCTCGCCGTCCGTGTAATAGAGCAGCGCCAGACGGGCGTTGCGGTGCGGGTCGTAGTGGATCGCGGCCACCTTGGCGCTCACCCCGTGCTTGTCGCGACGGAAGTCGACGATGCGGTAGAGGCGCTTGTGGCCACCGCCGCGGTGGCGGCAGGTGATCACGCCGCGGTTGTTGCGGCCCTTGTGGCGGTGCTTGGACACCACCAGGCCCCGTTCCCGGTTCTTGCCCGTGATGTCGCTGAAGTCGGTGACGACCAGCGTGCGGGTGCCGGGAGTGTTGGGCCTGTAGTTGCGGATTGCCATGACGTTTCAGACCCCTCAGGACTCAGGGAACAACTGGATGGCGTTGCCTTCGGCAAGGCGCACCACCGCTTTCTTCACCTGGGCGCGTTTGCCGGCGAAGCGACCCACCCGACGGGAGCGGCGGGGGGGATTCATGGTGCTGACGCCGACGACCTTGACGTCGAACAGATGCTCGACGGCCGCCTTGATGTCGGGCTTCGCGGCCCGATGGTCCACCTCGAAGGTGTACTGGTTGATCTCGATGGCCCGGGTGGCCTTCTCGGTGATCAGCGGGCGACGGATCACGTCCGCCAACCGGCCTGCAAAACGCTCAGACATCGCCGTAGACCTCCTGAATCTTCGCCAGTGCCTCTTCGCTGAGCACCAGCTTGTTGGCATGGAGCAGATCGAACACGTTGAGCTGATCGGCGGCGATCAGCTTCACCTTCTCGAGATTGCGCACCGAGCGGGTCACCGCCTCGGGAGCGCCATCGAGGATCAGCAGCACCTTGGCGCCGGCCTCGATGCCGAAGCGGGCCAGGGCGGCGGTGATCTCCTTGGTTTTGGGGGTGTCGAGCCCGGCGCCGAAGCCCTTCACCACGGTGATGTCCGCGACGCGGCTCATCAGGGCGGTGCGCAGGGCCAGGCGACGCTCCTTGCGGTTCATCGACACCGCATAGCTGCGGGGCTTGGGACCGAAGATCACGCCGCCACCGGGCCGCAGGGGGGTGCGGATCGAGCCCTGGCGGGCCCGGCCGGTGCCTTTCTGCTTGTAGGGCTTGCGGCCGCCACCGGCCACTTCGGCGCGGGTGAGGGTGCTGGCGGTGCCCTGACGGGTATGGGCCAGCTGGCGCACGACGGCCCTGTGCAGCAGGCCGTTGGCGGATGTTTCCTTGGCGACCTTGAGGTCGAGGGGAGCCTTGCCGCTCTCCTTGCCTTGCCAGTCGCGAATCACACAGTCAGTCATGGGTGTTCTCCTCAGTTCGCTGCGGGGACGCCCACCCGCCGGGCCGGGCGGATGTCGAGCAGGGCGCCGGGCTTGCCGGGTACCGAGCCCTTGACGACGAGCAGATTGCGTTCCGCATCCACCTTGAGGATGGTGAGGCCGCGGGTGGTGATCTGCTTGCCGCCATAGCGACCGGCCATCCGTTTGCCGGGGTAGACCCGGCCTGGGGTGGTGCCGGCGCCGATGGAGCCTGGCTCTCGGTGGTTCTTGGAGCCGTGGCTCATGGGGCCGCGGCTGAAGCCGTGGCGCTTCTGGAGGCCCGAGAAACCACGACCGATCGTGTCGCCGCTGACGTCGACCTTCTGGCCGGGGGCGAAGTCACCGACGGTGACGGCGGCCCCGAGCTCGAGGCCGTCGATGGCCTCCAGCCGGTACTCCTTGAGGTGCCGCAGGGGCGCCTCGCCGGATTTGGCCAGGTGGCCCTTGGCGGGCTTGTTGACGAGCTTGTCGCGCGTCTCGCCGAAGCCGAGCTGCACCGCGGTGTAGCCGTCGGTGGCTTCGCTCTTGAGTTGGGTGATGCGGCAGGGACCCGCTTCGATCAGGGTGACCGGAATGGATTTGCCTTCTTCGTCGAAGAACTGGGACATACCCAGCTTCTTCCCGAGAATGCCGATGGACATGGGAGGGAGAACAACACCAGCTGGACTGCCGTGGCGTGCCGCCATGGATCTGGGCCGAGGCCCGACATCCGTGGAGGACCCGCTGGACGGCGGGGGGGCTGAATTCGTGGAATCGCAGATTGACCCGAGGGTCAGGAGCTAGCGAGGCGAATCAGCGGGCTGGGACTTGCCGGAAGCGATGAGGCCCCTGGCAGTATCCCGACGGTCCGAACAGCGACGAGCGCTGCAGGAGTCGTACGGGCCGGGAAGGGTTCGTCACCACTGACGGACCCCGTACCGTTCTCTGGAGGCCCGGCTAGCGGACGGGCACAGATCATCGGCACAAGAGACAACAGTACCCCATGGTGTGCACCACCACCCCCGGGACCCTCATCGGCTGCCAGACTCAGCCCCGATTCGCCTGCCGCTCCCGATGCCCCTGCTGATGACCGGCCGTGGTTTCCGCACCGAGCTGGAGCGCTGCGGTGCCCTCGCCCTGTTCGTTCCCCTGGAGGGCGGCGCCGAGACCCGGCTGCTGCGGCGGTTGCGGGCGGCCGGCTACCGGGCCCACCTCACCTCCGCCCGCGGGTTGGGGGATCCCGAGGCCTACCTGCTGCAGCTGCATGGCATCCGGCCGCCCCACCTGGGCCACCACAGCGTCGGCCGGGCGGCCGCCGTGGGCGAGGTGCAGCGGGTGATGCCCCTGCTGGGCCCTGCCCTGGCCGGCGAGGGTCCGGTGCTGCTCTGGCTGCTGGAGGGCCAGGTGCTGAGCAGCTCGGAGCTCGCCGCCCTCTGCGAGCTCTGCCGCCGCGAACCGCGCCTGAAACTGGTGGTGGAGATGGGCGGCGCCCGGGCCCTGCGCTGGCAGCCGCTCGAGCAGCTCGTGGCGGCCTGAGCTGAATTCACCCCATAGCCTGGGGCCGTTCCGCGGACTCCAGGGCCTTGAGTGAGCGGCTCGGATTGATCTGGGGTTCGGCCTTCTTCGCCGGCTCCCTGGCCCAGGCCACGGCCTGGCTCACCGGCCAGCCGGCGGTGGTGCTGCTCCTGGCGATCGGCCTGCTCACGGGCCATGCCGGTTTCGACCTGGTCCACCCCGAGAACCTGGGCGCCGGTCTGGAGCCCCTGGTCGGTCTGCTGGTGAGCCTGGTGCTCTTCGACGGGGGGCTCAACCTGCGTCTGGCCGGCCGTGATCTGCAGCGTTCGGTGCTGCAGCTGGTGCTGGTGCGCCTGGTGCTGGCGCTGCCCCTGGCGGCCCTGCTGGCCCACGTCCTGGCGGGCCTGCCCTGGTCCCTCGCGCTGGTCTACGGCGCCATCGCCCTGGCCACCGGTCCGACGGTGGTCTCCCCGATGGTGCGCCAGCTGCGCCTGGCTCCGAAGCTGGGCCAGCTGCTGGAGGCGGAGGGCCTGATCCTTGAGCCGGTCAGTGCCGTGCTCGGCCTGGTGCTGCTCCAGGTGATCCTGGGGGACCTGGGCAGCTGGCAGGAGGTGGCCTCCCGGCTGCTGCTGCGCCTGGGGGGCGGGGTGGCCCTCGGCGGCCTGGCCGGGCTGCTGCTCTCGGAGGCCCTGCGGCGCCTGGGGGCCGTCGCGGCGTCCCGGGGCTCCGAGGGCGCGCCCGCCGCCGCTGGCAACGGGCTGGAGCTGCAGCTCACCCTCGGCGTGCTGTTCCTGATGTTCAGCGGCTGTGAGGCGCTGCTGCCGGAGTCGGGCCTGCCGGCGGCGGTGAGCGCCGGGGTGGTGGTGGGGCTGCGCCTCGAAGGGGCCGCCACCCAGCTCGACGAGCTGATCCGCCAGCTGGCCATGCTGGCCATCACCGTGCTGTTTCCCCTGCTGGCGGCCGATGTCTCCTGGGCCGAGCTGAGTCCGCTCGGCCTCGGCGGCCTGGGCTGTGTGCTGGGCCTGATGCTGATGCGCTGGCCCCTGATCCAGCTGACGGGCCTCGGGCTGCCCAGCCTCGACTGGAAGGAGAAGGCCCTGCTGAGCTGGATCGCGCCGCGGGGCATCGTCACCGCGGCGGTGGTGAGCCTGTTCGCCCTCGAGCTTGACCGTGCCGAGGTCCCTGGCGGCGCCACCCTCAAGGGGCTGGTGTTCCTCACCATCCTGATGACCGTCGGCCTGCAGGGGTTCACCGCCCCCTGGCTGGTGCAGCGCCTCGGGCTGGCCCAGCCCGAGGTCGCGCCGGAGCTGCCCGGGACCGGCTGAGGCCCCCGCCGGTGGCAGGATCGTTTCGCCCCACACGCGCCAACCATGGGTGCCTTGCCCCGGGGCCCCGCGCCGCTGCTCCGGCAGGACCCCGAGCAGGCCCTGGCCGCCGGCGGCTGGGTGAAGCTGATCGGCGGGGCCAGCAACCAGGATCTGGCCGCCATCGAGGACCTGGCCGGCATCCATGCCCTGGCCGGGGTGCATTGCATCGATGTGGCCGCCGATCCGGCGGTGGTGGCGGCGGCCCGGCGTGGCATGGCCTGGGCCGAGGCCCGCGGCGCGGCCCGGCCCTGGCTGATGGTCAGCCTCAGTGACGGCCTCGACCCCCACTTCCGCAAGGCCTGGTTCGATCCGGGCCGCTGTCCGCCCGCCTGCCCCCGGCCCTGCGAGCGGGTCTGCCCCGCCCTGGCCATCGGCGGGAACGGGGTGGTGGAGGAGCGCTGCTACGGCTGTGGCCGCTGCCTGCCCGCCTGCCCCCTGGGGCTGATCGAGGAGCGCAGCCAGGTGCTGGAGGCGGCGGGCGTGGGGGCCCTGCTGGCGCAGCTGGCCCCGGACGCGGTGGAGCTGCACACCCGACCGGGGCGGCTGGAGGCCTTCGGCGATCGGGTGGCCCAGCTGGCCGCCAGCGGCGTGCCGCTGCGCCGGGTGGCGGTGAGCGCGGCCCTGGAGGGAGGGGCCACGGTGGAGGAGTTGGCGGCGGAGCTCTGGGCTCGGTTC
Organism: Tabrizicola sp. YIM 78059; assembly: GCA_943367815.1. Lineage (GTDB taxonomy): Bacteria > Cyanobacteriota > Cyanobacteriia > PCC-6307 > Cyanobiaceae > Cyanobium. The sequence continues at coordinate 27,693 of CALRKA020000023.1, forward strand.
CGCCTGCTGCGCGGGGCCGGCTTCCGGCCGCTCTGGCAGCTGGATGGCCGGCCGATGAGCGGTGATGTGGGGGCCGGCACGGCCCATGCGGCGGTGGGGCTGCTGGAGCGGCTGGGTCCGCTGGCGCCGCCGGGTCCGCTGCAGCTGGCCGGCGGCACCAATGCCCACACCCTGGCGGTGCTGGCCCGCTCACCGGCGGCCGGGCCCCGGGCCGCCGGGGTCGCGTTTGGGGGGGTGGCCCGCCGCCAGCTCCAGCCCCTGCTGCAGGAGGCCCAGGCCGAGGGGCGACGGCTGCTGGACCTGCCCCTGCTCTGGCCCCGGGCCCTGGCCATCGCCGAAGCGCTGGTCGCCCCCTGGCTGGCCCGTGGTGCCAGCGGCCCCCGGGGTCTGGCGGGCCCCGGGCCCGGCTAGAACGAACGGGCAGCTCCCCCCGCCGCCCCCTGGAGCCTTCGCCCCCCCCATCCCTCTCCCCCCAGCGGGTCACCGACGACCTGGATCGTCTGCTGGCCGTGCTGCCGCCTGTGGTGCAGCGGGCCCTGGCGGGGCCGGAGCAGCGGGAGGGCCTGCTGGAGGTGGTGCTCGACCTGGGTCGGGTGCCGGAGGCCCGCTACCCCGGCCGCGTGCGGGCCCTGGGCAACGACGCGATCGAGCGTTCCGATCTGGCGGCGGTGCTGCAGCGCCTCGGCCCCTTCGGCGGCGACAACCGGGCCGGCATCGAGCGCACCCTGCACCGCATCAGCGCCATCCGCAACCGCACCGGCGACGTGGTCGGCCTCACCTGCCGGGTGGGCCGGGCCGTGTTCGGCACGGTGGCGATGGTGCGCGACCTGCTGGACACGGGCCAGTCGCTGCTGCTGATGGGCCGCCCCGGGGTGGGCAAGACCACGGCCCTGCGGGAGATCGCCCGGGTGCTCGCCGACGACCTGCAGCGCCGGGTGGTGGTGATCGACACCAGCAACGAGATCGCCGGCGACGGCGACATCCCCCACCCCGCCATCGGCCGGGCCCGGCGGATGCAGGTGGCGCGCCCGGAGCTGCAGCACCAGGTGATGATCGAGGCGGTGGAGAACCACATGCCCGAGGTCATCGTCATCGATGAGATCGGCACCGAACTGGAGGCCCAGGCGGCCCGCACCATTGCTGAACGGGGCGTGATGCTGGTGGCCACGGCCCACGGCAACGAGCTGGCCAACCTGATCCGCAACCCCACCCTCAGCGACCTGGTGGGGGGGATCCAGTCGGTGACCCTGGGGGACGAGGAGGCCCGCCGCCGGCGCACCCAGAAGACCGTGCTGGAGCGGGCGGCCGAGCCCACCTTCCCCCTGGCGGTGGAGATGCACAGCCGCCACCGCTGGCTCGTGCACCGCGATGTGGCCGGCACCGTGGATCTGCTGCTGCGCGGCCAGCCCACCCACCCCCAGGCGCGGGAACTGGGCACCGACGGCCGCCTGGTGCTGCGGGACGACGGCCCCGTCCGTCCCGCCCCGCCGCCCGCCTGGGGCACCGCGGCTCCGCCCCCCCGGCGCCCCGGCCCCGCCCCCCTGGCGGTGGTGCCCCTGCCCGATCCGACGGCCCCCCGGCCGGCCGCCGCCCCCCCCGCCCCGGCCCTGCCCGCCCTGCGGGTCTATGGGGTGGGGCTGGCGGCTCAGCAGCTGGAGGAGGCCGTGCGCCGCCGCCAGCTGCCGGTGCAGGTGGTGGAGGGCCCGGAGCAGGCGGATGCGGTGCTGAGCGTGCGCGGCCAGCTGGGGCGCGATCCGGAGCTGCGCCGCCTGGCCCGCGACCTCGGCCTGCCGATCCTGGTGATCAAATCCGACACCCCCCACCAGCTGCAGCGGGCCATCGAGCGCCTGCTGGAGCGGCGCCGGGGGGGAGGCGGGGCGGACGGGGAGGAACCGGCCGCTCCGGCCCGCCTCGACGACGCCCATGCGGCCCTGGAGGAATGCCGGCTGGCGGTGGAGCAGGTGGTGCTGCCCGAGGGCCGGCCGGTGGAGCTGCTGCCCCGCAGCGAAGCGGTGCGGGCCCTGCAGGCCGAGCTGGTGCACCACTACCGGCTGCGCAGTGCCGTGTTCGGGCGCGGCCTGCAGCAGCGGCTGCGGGTCTTTCCCGCCTGAAGGGGCCTGCCGCCGGGGTGGACGCCGGCGAGTTGACGAAGGACCAGCCGCTGTGGGTAACTAGCAAGGCGCCGGTTTCGGACCGACGCCTGTCCCATCCCATGGGCTTGATTGGGCCGTCGCCAAGCGGTAAGGCATCGGGTTTTGGTCCCGACATTCCTAGGTTCGAATCCTAGCGGCCCAGTTTTTTCTCCCTTCCCCACCGGTGCCTGAACGCCCGCTGCTGGTGTTCGATTTCGATGGCGTGCTGGTGGACGGCATGGCCGAGTACTGGTGGTCGGCCCGGCGGGCGGCCCTGGCCCTGGCCGCCGGGGCTGACGGCGAGCGTGGCGCCGGAACCGCCGCCCCCGCCGGCTGGCACCTGCCGGAGCAGGCGCCGCCGGGTTTCGCTCTGTTGCGGCCCCTGATCCACAAGGGCTGGGAGATGGTGCTGATGGCCGCCGAGCTGGGACGGCCCGACGTCGATCTCGACGCCGCCCTGGCCGATTACGACACCTTCCTCGGGGCGGCGCTGCGGCGCTGGGGCTGGACGACCGACCAGCTGCAGCAGGCGCTCGAGGGGCTGCGGGCCGAGGCCATCGCCACCGACCTCGACGCCTGGCTGGCCCTGCACCGCTTCTACCCCGGCGTCGAGGCGCGCCTGGGCCGCCTGGCGGCGGAGGGGGCCGACTGGGCGGTGCTCACCACCAAGGGCGGGGCCTTCGCCGCCCGCCTGCTGGCCGCCGCCGGCCTCACGCCCCTGGCCCTGTACGGCCACGAACAGGGCAGCAAGCCGTCGGTGCTGGCGCGGCTGCTGGCCGGGCACGATCCCGCTGAGCGGCCCGTGTGGTTCGTCGAGGACCGGCGCCCCACCCTTGAGCTGGTGCGGCGTACCCCCGGGCTGGAGGCGGTGCGCTGCTATCTGGTGTCGTGGGGGTACCTGGGCCCGGGGGACGGCGAGGGGCTGGCACCCCTTGGCATCCGCTGGCTGGAGCCCGCCGGCTTCGAGGCCCCCCTGGCGCTCTGGCCATGAACCGCTAGAGTACGCCCGTACTACACGGGATTGATACGCCGGCCTCTCCGGGTGGCACTGGTTCTCCAGAGGTCGCAGGATGGCGCCCGGTTCCGGCCCCCTCTCCCATCCCCACCCCCCGCCTGCACGGCCCCAGCCGGCTGCGGCCCGTTCCATCACCCACCCCCACCATGCCTGCCGATTCCAGGGCCACGGCCGCCGCCGCAGCGTCTTCCTCCTCCGGCTCCCCTTCCACCTCCTACGTGTCCGCCGCCGCCCCCAGCGGTGATCCCCGGGCCGCCGCCGAGCGCGACAAGGCCCTGGGCCTGGTGCTCACCCAGATCGAGCGCAACTTCGGCAAGGGCTCGATCATGCGGCTGGGGGATGCCTCCCGCATGCGGGTGGAAACGGTCCCCACCGGGGCCCTCACCCTCGATCTGGCCCTCGGGGGCGGCTATCCCAAGGGCCGGGTGGTGGAGGTCTACGGACCGGAGAGCTCCGGCAAGACCACCCTCACCCTGCATGCCATCGCCGAGGTGCAGAAGCGCGGCGGCGTGGCGGCCTTCGTGGATGCGGAGCATGCCCTCGATCCGGTCTATGCCGCCGCCCTCGGGGTCGACATCGAAAACCTGCTGGTCTCCCAGCCGGACACCGGTGAGATGGCCCTGGAGATCGTCGACCAGCTGGTGCGTTCGGCCGCCGTCGACATCGTCGTCGTCGACTCCGTGGCGGCGCTGACGCCCCGGGCCGAAATCGAGGGGGAGATGGGCGACCTGGCGGTGGGCAGCCAGGCCCGGCTGATGAGCCAGGCCATGCGCAAGATCACCGGCAACATCGGCAAGTCCGGCTGCACGGTGATCTTCCTCAACCAGCTGCGCCAGAAGATCGGCGTCACCTACGGCAACCCGGAAACCACCACCGGTGGCAACGCTCTCAAGTTCTATGCCTCGGTGCGCCTCGATATCCGTCGCATCCAGACTCTCAAGCGCGGCACCGAGGAGTACGGCATCCGGGCCAAGGTGAAGGTGGCCAAGAACAAGGTGGCGCCCCCCTTCCGCATCGCCGAGTTCGACATCCTCTTCGGCCGCGGCATCAGCACCCTGGGCTGCCTGCTCGATCTGGCCGAGGAAACGGGTGTGGTCACCCGCAAGGGCGCCTGGTACAGCTACGAGGGCGACAACATCGGCCAGGGCCGCGACAACACGATCACCTGGCTGGAGCAGAACCCCGGGCCGAAGGAGGTGATCGAGCAGCTCACCCGCCAGAAGCTCACCGAGGGTTCCGAGGTCACCGCCAACTC
>CALRKA020000024.1:0-26792 GCA_943367815.1 Tabrizicola sp. YIM 78059
CGGGGCTCTCGCGGCGCGTCGCCTCCCGGCGACTCAGAAAACTTACAACATCGTCGGCTCGCGCCTCTCGATCTCGTAAGCCTGCTCCCCGCTCGAGCTCTCGCTCTCTGGGGCGCAGTCCAAAATCATATCACGTGCTTCGCGGGGCCATGGCCAGCCCCTGGTCGGAACAGTCCCGAGGAGCCCGGTGGCCCTGGCAGAGCTGGCCTGGGCGGCACGAAGGACTGGAACCGCTTGCTTGGCTGCCCAGCTGGACGGACGGGGTGGCTGGCTGCCAGGCCCCCCTCAGGCACCGCATCGGTGGGCCTGGGAGGGCTCCATGGGAGCGCGGCTGCTGTGGGCCCGTCCCTCGGCCGGGTGTGATGCGTCCGGCCCCCACCAGGCCCCTCCGGACAGCCCCATGGAGCTCAGGCCCATGGGCACAAAAAAAGCCGCGATGGCTCGCGGCTTAGTGGGTATGGATGGTGGCGGAAGCCGACCGACGACTCAGAACAGACCCAGGGTGAGGGACTTGTCGATCGGCAGGCAGGCGCCGATGCCCAGGTAGATGGTGAACACGGTGCCGAACAGGAAGGCGCCCATGGCCACGGGGCGGCGGAACGGGTTCTGGAACTTGTTGAAGCTCTCAATGAAGGGGATCAGCATCAGACCCAGGGGCACCATCGTCTGCAAGGTGATGCCCAGCAGCTTGTTGGGGACGACCCTGAGGATCTGGAACACCGGGTAGAGGTACCACTCGGGGAGGATCTCCAGCGGGGTGGCGAAGGGATCGGCCCGATCACCCAGCATCGCCGGATCCAGAACGGCCAAGCCGACGAGGCAGGCGATCGTCCCGAGGATCACCACCGGGAAGATGTAGAGCAGATCGTTGGGCCAGGCCGGCTCACCGTAGTAGTTGTGCCCCATGCCCTTGGCCAGCTTGGCCCGCAGCTTGGGATCGGTGAGGTCAGGCTTCTTGAGGATGTGCATGGGGGGAGCTCGGAGCGCTGGTGACCGGTGGGGGAAGGCTAAGGGGAAGAACGGGGTTCAGAGCGGGCCGGAGATGCCCTGCTTACGGATCATCAGGAAGTGGATCAGCATGAACACCGCCAGCAGCCAGGGCAGAACGAAGGTGTGGAGGCTGTAGAAGCGGGTCAGGGTGGACTGGCCGACGCTCTCACCACCGCGGAGCAGCTCGACCATGAAGTCGCCGACCACGGGCACGGCGGCGGGGACACCGCTGACGATCTTCACGGCCCAGTAGCCGACCTGGTCCCAGGGGAGGGAGTAGCCGGTGACGCCGAACGACACGGTGATCACGGCCATGGTGACGCCGGTGACCCAGGTGAGCTCACGGGGACGCTTGAAGCCACCGGTGAGGTACACCCGGAAGACGTGCAGGATCAGCATCAGCACCATCATGCTGGCGCTCCAGCGATGGACCGAGCGGATCAGCCAGCCGAAGCTCACGTCGGTCATCAGGTACTGGACCGAGCTGTAGGCCTCCACCACCGTGGGCTTGTAGTAGAAGGTCATCGCGAACCCGGTGGCGAACTGGATCAGAAAGCACACCAGGGTGATGCCGCCCAGGCAATAGAAGATATTGACGTGGGGGGGGACGTACTTGGCGGAGATATCGTCGGCAATGGCCTGGATCTCCAGGCGCTCCTCGAACCAGTCATAGATCGGGGACGACTTGGCGCCGGTGGACGAGTTCGCCATGCAGCGTGGGGCTTGGGTTGCGAGAGTCTACCGATCGTTCTGACCCCCCCGTGAGAGACCCGGCCCGCCGCTCCCTGCCGGCTCAATGGTTTGCAACAGGGCCGCGGAGCCGGCTGGCGCCCCTCCGGCTCCTGGTGGGGACAGGGCTCTGCCTGCTTCTGTGCCTGCCGCTCGGCATGCCCGCAGCGGCGCTGGCGCTCAACGATGCCCAGCAGCTGGTGGTGGAGGCCTGGCGGCTCGTGAACCAGAGTTACGTCGATCCGGCTCAGCTGGAGGCGGTGCAGTGGCGGCGCCTGCGCCAGAAGACCCTGGAGCAGCCGATCAGCAGCTCCCTGGAGGCCTACGCGGCGATCGAGGCGATGCTGGCCCCCATCGACGACCCCTACACCCGGATGCTGCGCCCGGAGGAGTTCGCCACCCTGCGCTCCAGCACCCAGGGGCGGGTGAGCGGTGTGGGACTGCAACTGGGCCGGCGGGCGGGGGACCAGCGGATCGTGGTGATCGCCCCCCTCGACGCCTCCCCCGCCGCCGATGCCGGCATCGTCTCCGGCACCGAGATCCTGCGGGTGAACGGCACACCGGCCGAAGAGCTGGGGCTGGACGGCACCGCCGCCCGGCTGCGGGGACCCGCCGGCAGCGACGTGCTCGTGGCCCTGCGCGCGCCTTCAGGAGAGGAGACGGAGGTGCTGCTCGATCGCCGCGAGGTGGATCTTCAACCGGTGCGCAGCCACCGCCTGCTCAGCGATGGCCACAGCCTCGGTTACCTGCGGATCACCCAGTTCAGCGAGCCGGTGCCCCAGCAGGTGCGGGCCGCCCTGGCCGCCCTGACCGCCCCCGGCGGCAGCGGGCCGATCGAGGGGCTGATCCTGGATCTGCGCAACAACTCCGGGGGCCTGGTGGCCGCCGGTCTGGCGGTGGCCGACGGGCTGCTCAACGGGGACCCGATCGTGGAGACCCAGGACCGGGGCGGCATCGCCGACCGGCAGCAGGCGGGTCCCGGACAGCTGTATGGCGGCCCCATGCTCACCCTGGTGAACGCCGGCACGGCCAGCGCCAGCGAGATCCTGGCCGGGGCCCTGCAGGACAGCGGCCGCTCGCGCCTGGCCGGCAGCCGCACCTTCGGCAAGGGGCTGATCCAGACCCTGATCAACCTGAGCGACGGCAGCGGCCTGGCGGTGACCGTGGCCCGCTACCTCACCCCCAGCGGTCGCGACATCCAGAACCAGGGCATCGAGCCGGACGTGCGGCTGCCCCAGCCGGAGCCGCTGGAGCCCGATGGTGATGGGGACAGCTGGCTGCAGGACGCGGCCGGGCTGCTGGTCGCCGGTCTGTCGGCCCCGGTCCCATGAGCCAGCGCACCTACCACGATCCGCTCCATGGGGCGATCCGTCTGGATCGCCAGGATCCGGCCGAGGCCCTGGCGATCGACCTGATCGACACCGCCCCCTTCCAGCGGCTGCGTCGCATCCGCCAGCTGGGGCCCGCCTTCCTCACCTTCCACGGGGCGGAATCCAGCCGCTTCACCCATTCCCTCGGGGTGCTGGCGGTGGCGCGGCTGGCCCTGCAGCAACTGGAGCGGCGCGATCCCTCCCTGTCCCGGCACCGGGACGTGCTCTATGCCGCCGCCCTGCTGCACGACGTGGGCCACGGGCCCCTCAGCCACTCCGGCGAGGAGATGTTCGGCCTGCGGCATGAGACCTGGTCGGGCCGGCTGATCCGCGACCATCCCGCCCTGCGGGACCGGCTCGATGACGGCGCCCCGGGCCGGGCCGCCCTGGTGGCCGACCTGCTGGAGCACGGCCGCCACCCGAGCCGGGCCATCAAGGCCCTGGTGAGCAGCCAGCTGGACTGCGACCGGCTCGACTACCTGCTGCGCGACAGCTACAGCACCGGCACCCGCTACGGCCAGCTGGATCTGGAGCGCATCCTCGCCAGCCTCACCCTGGCGCCCGACGGGGATCTGGCCCTCCACCCCCGTGGCCTGATGGCGGTGGAGCACTACCTGGTGGTGCGCCATCTGATGTATCGGAGCGTCTACAACCACCGGCTCAACATCGTCTGCAACTGGCTGCTCAACCGGGTGATCAGCGTGGCCCGCAGGCTCGGCCCGGATCTGGTCTGGGCGGACGCCACCATGGCCCGCTGGCTCTGGGGGCGGGATCACCTCGATCTGGACAGCTACCTGGCCAACGACGACATCCGCACGGGCTACCACCTGGCGCGCTGGCGTGAGGAGGGGCCCGAGGAGCTGGCCGATCCCTGCGGGCGGCTGCTGGAGCGGCGCCTGCCCAAGGCCACCGACGTCAGCGACCTCTCCCCGGCCGGCAGGATCGAACTGCTGGCGGTGGCACGGGGCCTGTGCGAACGCGCCGGCCTGGTGGCGGAAGGCTGCTGCGCCCTGGAGCAACGCCAGAGCCGGGGCTATCACCCCTATTCCGGGGGCCTGCGCCTCTGGGACGGCCAGCGGCTGCAGGCCCTCGAGCAGCGCTCACCCCTGGTGGCCAGCCTCTGTCAGACGGTCGACATGGCCTGGCTGATCCATCCGGCCCGGGTCAGCGACGCCCTGCGGGAGACCCTGGCGGTGCGGCGGCAGGACGACGCCGGCCGGCGGGACCTCTAGGTTCGCTGCACCGCAGGGCATCGTCGTGGCAGCCGCACTGATCCAGGCGATCGATGGCCAGCAGCCCCACCTGCTGTGGCTGCCGGCCCAGGAGGGATCCGCCAGTGCCCTCGAGGAGGTGCGCTATGCCCTCGGCAGTCGCCAGCCGCCGCCGGGCCCGGTGGTGCTGGAGGCGGGCCGCTGGCTGCTGCGGCTGCCGGACCTGCGCCAGCTGCAGGAGCTGCTGGGTTCGCTGCAGCTGGAACTGGTGCGCGTCGCCAGCAGCCGGCCGGAAACCCTTGTGGCCGCCGCCGCCCTCGGCCTCGACACCGATCTGGGCGCGGGGCGGCCGGCCCCACCCGCCGCGGCACCGACGCCCGATCTGCTCGTGCATCGCGGCACCCTGCGCGCCGGCGACCATCTGCAGGGGGAGGGTTCGGTGCTGCTGCTGGGGGATGTGAACCCGGGCGCCCGGATCAGCGCCGCCGGCAACGTGCTGGTGTGGGGGCGGCTGCGGGGCGTCGCCCATGCCGGTGTCAGCGGCGACCGGGGGGCCCGGATCGTGGCCCTGCAGCTGCGGCCCCTGCAGCTGCGCATCGCCGATGTGGTGGCCCGGGGCCCTGAGGGTCTGCCGCCACCCGGGCTGGCCGAGCAGGCCCGACTGGTGGACGGGGAGATCCGGATCGATCCGGCGGCGCCGGACTTCAGCGGTTGAGCGGAGATCAGCGCTTGATCAGCGGTTGATCAGGCCGAAGGCCCCGAGCCCGCCGGCCACCGCCATGAACCACAGCGGCGAGATCCTGGTGCGCAGCATCAGCACGCACACCAGCAGGGACACCACCACCCCGGGGGCGTTGGTGTCGGCGGTCTGGAGGATCTTGACCCCCACGGCGAACAGGATGCCGAGGGTGATCGGGCCCAGGCCCCGCTCGAAGGCCACCCGCCAGGGGGAGTCCCGCAGCCGGTTCCAGCTCAGGCAGGCCACCACCATCAGCAGGGTGGAGGGCAGCAGGATGGCGATCTCGGCGCCGTAGGCACTCAGCAGGGCCCAGCCGGGCCCCTCGGGCCAGCCGGCCCCCATGCCGAGCAGGCCCACGATCATGGAGCTGGGGCCGGGGGCTGCCTCGGCCAGGGCGTAGAGGTCGGCGAACTGGGAGGGCCGCAGCCAGCAGTACTCGACAACGCTGAGGTGGTGGTACTCGGCCAGCAGGGTGTTGCCGCCCCCCAGGGAGAACAGCGACAGGCCAAGAAAGGTGCCCATCACCTGCAGCAGGTGGCCGAGATCGTTGAGGCGCATGGGGGCGCAGCTGGCCGCCTCGGCGGCGGCCGCCAGCAGCAGGGGCGCCATCAGCGGGGCTCTCCGGCCGGGGGCCCGGGCTGGGACCGCCGCGGCCAGTACCAGGCCATCGCCAGGGGGCCGGCCACCAGCACCAGCGGCACCAGCCGCACATGGAAGAACGTCATCAGCACGAAGGTGACCGCCGCCAGCAGCAGGGCCATCGGATCCTTCCAGTACTCATCGAGGATCTTGAAGCCCATCGACAGGGCCATCCCCGCCGCCGCCGCCACCACCCCCGCCAGCACCCGGTCGAGGGCGGGCAGGCTGTGGAACTGGAAGTACAGCAGCCCGACAGCCATCAGCAGGGTGAAGGGCACCAGCAGCATCCCCGCCAGGGCCGCCAGGGCCCCGGGCAGGCCGCGGAAGAAGGTGCCGACGTAGACGGCCATGTTGATCTGGTTGGGGCCGGGGAAGAGCCGGGCCACGGTGAGTCCGGTGAGGAACTCCTCGTTGCTCATCCAGCGGCGCTGCTCGACGATGATCCGCTGGCTCCAGGCCGAGAGGCCGCCGCCGAAGGCGGACAGGGCCACCATCAGCATGCCCGTGAACAGCTGCCCCAGCCCGGGCGGAGCGGCCGTCGGGGCGGGGGCGGGGGCGGGGGGCTCAGTCATGGACGAAATGGGGATCCGGAGGCAGTTCCCCTTCCTCGTGATATCTGGGGTCGAGGGGATCGGGGGCGTTGTACTTCTCGGCGTTCTCCCAGTCGGTCTCGAACATCTCGCGCAGCCGCGTCACCACCTCGGGGGCGTCGCTCTCGATGCCCAGTTCGCGGCGCAGATCGAAGGCACTGCGGTCGATGTTCATGGAGCCCGTCTGGGCGAAGGCCCCATCCACCAGGATCAGCTTGGCGTGCAGCTTGGGCCGCTGCTGGCGCCGCACCTTGACGCCGAAGCGCTGCATCACCCGCAGGGAGGAGAAGGTGTCGTAGATGTCCCAGTCGCTGATGCCGTGCTTGCCGCCGCACAGCACCCGCACCTTCACCCCCCGCTCCCGGGCGCTGATGATCCGCTCCAGGATCACCGCATCGACGAACTTGGGGTGCTGGATCCAGAGCGTGCGGGTGGCGGCATCGACGATGCGGGCCATCTGACCGCGGCTGTGGGCGCTGCTCCACACCAGCCCCACCCCCAGATCGGGCTGGAAGAAGACGCGCTGCCAGTCGGCCTCGAAACCGGCGGTCACCTGGGCCACCACGGCGGGGTTGTAGGTGAGCACCCCGTAGTCGCGGGTCTCGGTGAAGTACTTGTCGGCCAGGTTGAACGTGGCCACCAGGGCGGTGTGCCGGTCGACCACCATCGATTTCTCGTGGGTCACCGGGAAGGCCTCGCTGGTCCAGGCGGTGTCGATGCCCCAGCCCTGGAGACGGGCGAAGGCCTCGTCGTTCCAGCGGTCGCCGCCGGAGGTGTGGGGGTTGAGCATCACCCGCACCTCCACCCCCCGCTCCCGGGCCCGCCGCAGGGCCTCCTCCACCGCCTCCGACTGCAGCTTGAACTGCTTGAGCAGCAGTTGCTCGCTGGCGGTCTCGATCAGCGCGACCACCGCTTCCACACCGTCGTCGGGCATCACCAGCAGCCTCTGGGGCCGGTGGGGGGCAGTGGTCATCGCAGCGTGGAGGGAATGGGCCTTTCTAGCGGCAGTTGCGGACCTTGGCCCAGCCGCCCGGTCCGATGGGATTAACCTGCCGCGACGCCTGTGGACGCCGTGACGTCAGCACCCGCCCGCATCATCCTCATCTGCTCCGGCAAGGGGGGCGTCGGCAAGACGACGCTCACCGCCAACCTGGGGATCGCCCTGGCCCGCCTGGGGGAGCGCACCGTCGTGCTCGATGCCGATTTCGGCCTGCGCAATCTCGATCTGCTGCTCGGCCTGGAGAACCGCATCGTCTACACGGCCCAGGAGGTGCTGGCCGAAACCTGCCGGCTGGAGCAGGCCCTGGTGAAGCACAAGCAGGAACCGAATCTCGCCCTGCTGCCCGCCGGCAATCCCCGGATGCTCGAGTGGCTCACCCCCGAGGACATGCAGCGCATCGTCGCCATGGTGGCGGAGCGAGCTGATTTCGTCCTGATCGACTGCCCGGCGGGGATCGAGGACGGCTTCAAGAACGCCGCCGCCGCCGCCCGCGAGGCGATCGTCATCACCACGCCGGAAGTGTCCGCGGTGCGGGATGCCGACCGGGTGATCGGCCTGCTCAACACCCGGGGGGTGGCACCGGTGCAGCTGGTGCTCAACCGGGTGCGGCCCAAGATGATGGCCAGTCAGGAGATGCTGGGCGTCGATGACGTCACCGACATCCTGGCCCTGCCCCTGGTGGGCCTGGTGGTGGAGGACGAGCAGGTGATCGTGTCCACCAACCGGGGGGAACCGCTCACCCTCAACGGCAACGGATCCCCGGCCGCGAAGGCCTACCAGAACATCGCCCGGCGCCTGCGGGGCGAGGACATCCCCCTGGAGGATCCCTCCAAGGCCCGCAGGGGCCTGCGCGCCCGGCTGATGAACAAGATCCGCAAAACCACCGGTCTTTTCTGAGCACCATGACGCTGTTCGATTTCCTCCAACGGTTGCTGGGGCGCCAGAAACCCAGCGGCACCATGGCCAAGGAGCGGCTGCAGCTGGTGCTGGCCCACGACCGCAGCGATCTCAACCCCGAGCTGCTCGAGCAGATGCGCCGCGAGATCCTCGAGGTGGTGCAGCGCTACGTGGAGATCGACCTGGAGGAAGGGGACGTGAGCCTGGAGACCGAGGACCGCGTCACCGCCCTGGTGGCCAACCTGCCGATCAAGCGGGCCCGGCCCCTGCCGGCCCTGGTGGCGGCGGCCGCCGCCGTGGGCATGGCCCAGGCCCCCGACCCCGAAGCCCCGCAGGAGCTGGCCGTTCCCCTGGCGAGCGAACCGACCGAAGAGCCCTCCCCCGCCGATCCGGACTGAGGCGGCACAACCCGGGCGACGGCCGGTGGGAACGCTGCAGGCAGTGCAGCGATGGTGGGCCTTGGCGGAAGCGTTCCCGGTGGCGATTACCCCGGCCGAACAGCGGGTCCTCGACCTGCTCCGCCGGGGCGACAGCAACCGCCACATCGCCGCCCAGCTGGTGCTGAGTCCGCGCACGGTGGAGAGCCACGTCTCCCATCTGCTGGCCAAGACCGGCTGCCGCAACCGCACCCAGCTCCTCCTGTGGGCCCTGGCCCAGGGATAGGCTGGGCCGGGCCAAGGGCCCATGCCGGCTTAGCTCAGTGGTAGAGCAGCGCTTTTGTAAAGCGAAGGCCATCGGTTCAAATCCGTTAGCCGGCTTGCCAGGGGATGGGCGCCGCCACCGCCCTTACCATCGGCCCGGCACAGCGCACGGGGGGCCATGGCGAGCCACACCTGGCTGGTGGGGGGGCTGATCGCCCTGCCGGGGGCCCTGGCCCAGGTCCCACCGGGCCCGCCACCGCCACTGCCGCCGGTGGCACCGGCCCCTGTGGAGCGGGAGGCGGCGCCGACCCGCTCCGGCGCGAAGATCCTGGGCAGTCCCGGCATCCGCACCCGCTACGTGGATCCCAGCGGCCCGGCGCCGACGGCTGGGGCGAAAACGCTGCCGGCCGTCGGCCCGCCGGAGCGCCCCCTGACGGTCCCCGTCAACGAACGGGTGGATTTCAAGCCGACGATGGAGGAGGGACCGTTCCAGCAGCCCACCCTGCGGGGCCTGTTCCGCTGGGACCTGCAGGCCCCCGCCTCCCAGTGAGGGGCCTCAGCCGATCGCCTGGCGGATCGACAGGAGGCCGAAGGCCAGGAACAGGCCGCCGCTGAGGCGATACAGGACCCTCTCGCTGATCCGGCCGCCGATCCACTGGCCCGCGCCCACCGCCAGCCAGGTGACCAGGGCATGGCCCAGGAGCGTGCCGGCCAGCAGGCCGGTGAAGGTGAAGGCCGGGGCCGCCGCCAGGAAGATGGTGGCGAACTGGGTGCGGTCCCCGAGTTCGGCCAGGAACACCAGCACGAAGGCCTCCCAGATCACGGCGCCGGGACCCCGGACACTGCCGTCGCTCTCGGCCGCGTCGATGGCCGCTTCGGCCTCGTGGGCTTCCTCCGTCGCCGCGTCGGCCGGGAGGCGGGAGGCATCGACCAGGAGCTTCACGCCGAAGCCCAGGAACAGCACCGCCGCCAGCCAGGGAACGACCGCCTGGGGCAGCCACTCCCTGAGGCCGTACCCCATGCCCAGGGAGAGCAGGGTGACCAGGCTGAGGGCGGCGAAGGCCCCCAGGAACACCCAGCGGGGGCGGTGGCGGGCCGCCAGGATCAGGGCCATGAAGAAGGTCTTGTCGCCCAGCTCGGCCAGGGTGATGGCCGTGAGGCTGGAGCCGAAGGCGGCCAGGCCGGGATCACCGGCGGGGGGAAGGGTCATGGGGGCGTCGGGCACGCCTCCATCGGCGCTGGACAACGGGACCGGCCGCGGGCAAGGGCGATACCGGGGGAATCGGTGGGGAGGCTAGGTGCCGGCCGGCCCCGGACGGCCGCTGGGCGGGCGGCGCGTCAGCAGGGGGCCATCAGGCGCCGGCGAACAGCCAGAGGCCGAGGGCCAGCAGCAGCCAACCCAGCCAACCCAGCTCGAACACCGGCGTGGCCAGGTGCACCAGGGGCACCAGCAGCCAATGGCTGAGGGACACCCCCAGCAGCACCACCAGTAGCAGCGGCAGCATCAGGCCCCTCCCGCGCCCGGCGCCGGGGTGGCCCCTGAGCGCAGCACCGCCCAGGGGGCGACGCCGTGCTCCTCGCCCTGCCAGGCCAGGACGGTGCTGGCCTGCCCCGACCCCGGGGGCCAGGGCAGGGGCTCCAGCAGGGCCAGCCCGGGGAACTGGTGCGCCGCCTCCGCCGCCGTGGTGGCCGGGGGCTTGCCGGAACGGTTGGCGCTGGTGGTGGCCAGCGGACCGCTGAGGCGCAGCAGCTCCCGCGCCCGCTCGCAGGCCGGCACGCGCAGGCCGAGGCTCGCGCCAGCGGGGTGGAGATGGTCGGTGAGGGCTCCGGTGATCGGCAGCACCAGGGTGACGGCGCCGGGCCAGCTGCGCCGGGCCTGCTCCAGCCAGGCCTCCTGCCAGGGCACCCCGAGGACTTCGATCAGCTGGGGCAGGTCGGCCCCCATCAGGATCAGGGGCTTGTCGGCGGGCCGTTGCTTGAGGCGCCAGAGCAGGGCGGCCGCCGCGGGCCGGCAGGCCAGGGCCGGCAGGGTGTCGGTGGGGAACAGGACGGCCTCCCCGGCCGCCAGACACCTGGCCAGATCGGCGGGTCCGTTCATCGGGCGCCGGGCCTCCAGGCACTGGCGAAACGGGCCCGGCCCTCCAGGTCGGCATGCGCCGCGAGCCGTTCCAGACCGGCGCCGCGCAGCAGCTCGCCGACCGCCCCGCTCTGGTCGTGGTGGTGCTCCAGCAGCAGCAGACCGCCAGGGGCCAGCGCCTGGAGGGCCCCGGCCACGATCAAGCGAAGGGCCGTCAGCCCATCGGGGCCACCATCGAGGGCCAGGCGGGGTTCGTGGTCACGTACCACCGGCTCCAGGCCGGCCAAGGTGGCACTGGGGATGTAGGGGGGGTTGCTCACCACCAGGTCCAGCCCGCCCCACCAGGGCTGCAACGGCTGCCACCAGTCGCCCGCCAGCAGGGTGACCTGGCGCTGCAGGTCCCAGCGGGCGAGGTTGGCGCCGGCCTGGGCCTGGGCCAGGGAGCTGGCCTCGACGGCAAAGCCCCGGCTGGTGGGCAGGCTGCGGGCCAGGGCGATGGCCAGACAGCCGGAGCCCGTGCCCAGGTCGGCCCAGCAGGCGATGGGGCGGCCCGGCCGCCGCAGCTCCAGGGCCAGATCCACCAGCAGCTCCGTTTCCTGCCGGGGAATCAGCACCCCAGGGGCCACCGGCAGCTCCAGGTCGCGCCAGGGGCAACGGCCCACCAGGTACTGCAGGGGCTCCTGGGTGCTCAGGTGGCGGCGCCAGAGGGCTTCGAGTGCCTCCAGCGGGTGATCGAGCCGGATGGTGGCCTGCGGGTGGCACCAGAGCGACTGCAGCTGGCTCCAGCTCAGCCCGCCGCCCAGATCCAGCAGCCAGTCGAGGTCGGCGGCGGCGCCGCCCTGCGCCCTCAGGCGGCGGCGCCACTCCAGCAGGTCCGCCCCCGTGACCGTCAGGGCCTCGGGCCCGGGCGCCGGGGGGGCTGCGATCGGGGGGGTGCCGGCCTGCGAAACCATGGGGGGAGCCTAGTCAGGGGCGACAACCTCAGCAGGGACGCCAGCAGAGGCCCGCCTCGGCCCGCAGCCGCCCGGCCAGCTCCAGCTCCAGCAGCCGGGGCATCAACTCGGCCATGGGGCGATCGAGCGCCAGGCTCAGCTGCTCGAGGCTGGCGCCTCCGCCCACCGCCGCCAGCAGCCCCTCGGCCGCCATCGCCGCGGCATCCGCCGGCTGGGTGTGGGCGGCCTGGGTGCGCGCAGCTGACCCAGCCCCCGGCGGGCCCGCCCCGGGACCGGGGCCGGCCAGGGGACCAGGACCCAGCTGGTCGATCAGGTCGGCGGGGAGGAGCAGGGGCGTGGCCCCCCTGGCCAGCAGCCGGTTGCTGCCCATGGCCGAAGCCCGACCGACATCGGCCGGCACCACCCACAGGGGCAGCTCCAGCTGCCAGGCCAGCTCAGCCGAATGCAGCGCCCCGCTGACGACCGGGCACTCCACCACCACCACCGCGGCCGCCATGGCCACCAGCAGGCGGTTGCGGGCGGCGAAGCTGCCGGGACGTACGGCAGCGCCCTCGGCCAGCTCGCTCACCAGCAGACCCTGACGGGCCACCTGGCTCTGCAGCAGCGCGTGATGGAGGGGGTAGGCGCGACCCAGCGGTGTGCCCAGCACCCCCACCGGGGACCCTCCGGCCGCCAGACACCCCTGGTGGGCGGCCCCATCGATGCCCTCCGCCAGCCCGCTCACAACGGGCCAGCCCGCCTCGGCCAGGGCCGCGCCGATGGCCTGGGCCATCGAGAGACCGTGCAGGGACGGGCGGCGGGTGCCCACCACCGCCACCGAACGGCGCTGGCCCAGGTGGGGCCAGAGGCTGCCCCGTCCCTGCCAGCACAGCTGCAGGGGCGGCCGCTGCAGCTCCCCCAGGCCCGCTGGCCAGCCCCGATCCCCCGGCACCAGCACGCCACGGCCGAAGCGGCACCGGGGCGCAAAGCCTTCCAGGGGCCGGGGCCCCCAGCGGCGGCGGAAGCGCTCCACCCCCGCCACCAGCCCCTCACCGAGACCCGGCACCGCCGCCAGCTCGGCAGCGGAAGCCCCCCAGGCGGCGGCGAGCCCACCACAGCCGGCCTCAAGGGCCCGCAGGCGCTGCCAACCGAGGCCGGGGCAGCGGCTCCAGAGCAGCCACCACAGCCGCCGCTGCCGGTCCCAGACCGGAGACACCCTGCGGGGGAACGCCCCCTGCACCAGATCTCCCATGGCCCGCGCCAGTGCCCGCTTATCAGTACAAGCGTACTATGCCCGGATGTCGATGTCGGGCGGTCCCGCCCGCAGGATGGCCAGGGCCTGCTCCAGATCCTGCGGCAGCCGCCGCTGCAGCCGGCGCCGCGAGCCCCCACCGGAGAGATCCACCAGCACGAGGTCGACGCAGGCCTCGGCCGCCAGCCCCCCACCCGGGCGCAGGAAGCGGCTCTGCCAGGAAAGCTTCACGCCCTCCCGCGGCAGCACCCGGCTGTGGATCGCGACCGCGTCACCGTGGAGCAGGGCCTGGCGGTAATCGATGCGCAGGCCCACCACCGGCAGCTCCAGCCCACGGGCCGAGAGGTCGCTGTAGTGGAGGCCGGCCCGGGCCAGGGCCTCGACGCGGGCCTCCTCCAGCCAGGCCAGATAGGCCCCGTGCCACATCACCCCGGCGTGGTCGGTGTGCTGCGGCAGCACCCGCCGGTTCAGGCACCACCAGCCCTCTTCGGAGCACTGCATCACGGTCTTCACCACGGGGGACTGCGGAAAGAGGATCAGCCATAGGCTGATCCAGAGCCTCTTTGACGTCCGTGTTCCGCAACCTGCTGATCGCCGATTCCGGCAAAGGTCATGTGGAGGAGATGGTCCGCATCCTGCGCGACATCCCTCCCTGCCGTCAGGCCCGGATCAACCTGCTGCACGTGATTCCCGAGCAGGGGGGTCTGGATCTGGAGAGCCACCGCCAGCAGGCCGAGGTGCTGATCAAGGAGGCCGTCGAGCGTCTCGGTCTCAGCCCCGGCGAGGTCAACACCATGGTGCGGGAGGGCGACGCCAAGCTGACCGTGCTGAACGTGGCCGATGAGCTGGAGGCCGACCTGATCGTGATGGGGTCGCGGGGCCTGGGCCGGCTGCAGTCGATCCTGGGCAACAGTGCCAGCCAGTACGTCTTCCAGCTCTCCACCAGGCCCATGCTGCTGGTGCGGGACGACCTCTACGTGAAGGCCATCAACCGGGTCCTGGTGGCCATCGACGGCACCGGGGTCGGCGACGATGCCCTGCGGCTGGCCTGCGAGCTGGTCCAGGGCATCCCCGGCGGCAGCCTCACCGGCGTGCACGTGTCCCGCCAGGACATCACCCCTTCGCGCGGGGGACGCACCCCCGGGGACGACGTGCTGCAGAAGGCGATCCAACGGGCCCGCAGCTTCGGGGTGGAGATGAAGGGCCTGCATCGCACGGGCGACATCGCCCGCGGTGTGTGCGCCGCCGCCGAGGATGCGAAGGCGGACCTGGTGGTGATCGCTTCCCAGGACCGCAGGCCGCTCGTGGCCCGGGCCCTGGTGGATCTCGACAAGCTGCTGGGCAGCTCGGTCAGTGACTACATCCGGGTGCACGCCCCGGCTCCGGTGCTGCTGGTGCGGGAGCCGGAGGGGCGGGCGCGCTGAGGCCGACTCAGCCGCCCTGGCGGCTGTTGGTCTGGATGTAGAGAATGATCAGAAAAACGGCGGGAACCAGAACGAACAGGAGGCTGGCAACGAAGCCGAGGTCGTTGGTTTCCATGACTGCTGGAGAGGTTCTGAGAAGGTATCACCGCCCATCGGCGGGAAGGACGCCCCCTTCATCGCTCGTTGCGGATGGGCCGGCCTCCCCCTCCGTCTCCTCCTCCTCGGGGGGGAGGGGCCAGGCGGTGGGACCCTCCGGCAGGGGCTGGGTGCGGGCCCTGGCCAGGTCGCCCTCCCGGTCCGCGAGTCCCACCTGGGGTCTGGTGAGCACCATCACCGATTTCTGCACCAGGGCCTGACAGGCCAGCCGCCAGCCCTGGGGACGCCTTCTCAGCTTGAGCTGCTCCACCGCCGTCTGCTCCGTGAGGGCGTTGGCCGCTCCGCCCTCCACCACCTCCACGAAGCAGGTGATGCACTGGCCGCAGCCCCCGCAGTTGCCCAGCCGGCCCTTGAGGCCGTACAGCTCGATGCCTTCCCGCAGGGCGACCTCGCGGAGGTTCTCCCCCGGATAGCACTCCACGTCACGCTGCTCACGCACGAACCGGATCACGGGCATGGCGGAAGCCTCTGGGGAAACACGACGGCTCCCATTGTGAGGCGCGCCGTTGCGGTCCGTTACCTGGGCCCCGTGGCGCTGCCCGCAACCCTTACCATCGCCAGCACGGATCGGTAATCACCGAGCGTCTCCTTAGCCGCCATCGCCCCGGCGACCGGCTTCGGCAACTGTCAACCCAGACCTGACCCCCCAATGGGATTGCCCTGGTACCGGGTGCACACGGTCGTCATCAACGACCCGGGCCGACTGCTGGCCGTGCACCTCATGCACACCGCCCTGGTTGCCGGCTGGGCCGGCTCCATGGCGCTCTATGAGCTCGCGATCTTCGACCCCTCCGACCCGGTCCTCAACCCCATGTGGCGCCAGGGCATGTTCGTCATGCCCTTCATGGCCCGCCTGGGCGTGACGGGGAGCTGGGGCGGCTGGAGCGTCACCGGTGAAACCGGCGTCGACCCCGGCTTCTGGAGCTTCGAGGGCGTGGCCGCCGCCCACATCATTTTCAGCGGCCTGCTCTTCCTGGCCGCCATCTGGCACTGGACCTACTGGGATCTCGAGATCTGGCAGGACCCCCGCTCCGGGGAGCCGGCTCTCGACCTGCCCAAGATCTTCGGCATCCACCTGCTTCTTGCAGGGCTCGGCTGCTTCGGTTTCGGCGCCTTCCACCTCACCGGTGTCTTCGGGCCGGGGATGTGGATCTCCGATCCCTACAGCCTGACGGGCCACCTCGAACCGGTGCAGCCCGCCTGGGGGCCGGAGGGCTTCAACCCCTTCAACCCGGGCGGGATCGTGGCGCACCACATCGCCGCGGGCATCGTCGGCATCATCGCCGGCATCTTCCACATCACCACCCGTCCCCCGGAGCGCCTCTACAAAGCCCTCCGCATGGGCAACATCGAGACGGTGCTGGCCAGCGCCATCGCCGCAGTGTTCTTCGCGGCCTTCATCGTCGCCGGAACCATGTGGTACGGCTCGGCGGCCACGCCGGTTGAGCTGTTCGGCCCCACCCGCTACCAGTGGGATCAGGGTTACTTCAAGACGGAGATCAACCGTCGCGTCCAGACCGCCATCGACAACGGCGCCACCAAGCAGGAGGCCTTCGCGGCCATTCCCGAGAAGCTCGCCTTCTACGACTACGTCGGCAACAGCCCAGCCAAGGGTGGTCTGTTCCGCGTCGGCCCGATGATCAACGGTGACGGCCTGCCCACCTCCTGGATCGGCCACATCGCCTTCACCGACAAGGAAGGCCATGACCTCGAGGTCCGTCGTCTGCCCAACTTCTTCGAGAACTTCCCGGTGGTGCTCCAGGACGAGCAGGGCATCGTTCGCGCCGACATCCCGTTCCGTCGGGCCGAGGCGAAGTACTCCTTCGAGCAGCAGGGCGTGACGGCCACCGTCTACGGCGGTGCCCTCAACGGTCAGACCTTCACCGACCCGGCGGATGTCAAGCGGCTGGCCCGCAAGGCCCAGCTCGGCGAGGCCTTCGAGTTCGACCGTGAGACCTACCACTCCGACGGCACCTTCCGCAGTTCCCCCCGCGGCTGGTTCACCTTCGGCCACGCCTGCTTCGCCCTGCTCTTCTTCTTCGGCCACATCTGGCACGGTGCCCGCACCCTCTACCGTGATGTCTTCGCCGGCATCGACCCCGATCTCGGTGAGCAGGTGGAGTTCGGTCTGTTCGCCAAACTGGGCGACCGTTCCACCCGGCGCCTGCCCGAGGGCTACGTGCCCCCGGCCGGTTCCACCCTCAGCTGACCGCCAGTCCCCCCGAGGATTCCCATGGAGAGCTTCGCCTACATCCTGATCCTGGCCCTGGCCATTTCCACGCTGTTTTTCGCGATCGCCTTCCGCGACCCCCCGAAAATCGGCAAGTGACCAGCCTTCCTGATTGATGCAACCCCCGGGAAACCGGGGGTTTTTTCATGCTTCGGCTCCCAAACCGGGAAGGAGCCCCTTCTCTTTGCGCGCGTAGCTGTTTACACTCCCAACACTTGGACGCGTGCCCGGGGATGCAATGTCCCTCCTGCCAACACACCGATAGCCGCGTTCTGGAATCAAGGGCCGCCGATTCCGGGCGCAGCGTGCGGCGGCGGCGGGAGTGCCTCAACTGTGATTTCCGCTTCACCACCTACGAACGGGTCGAGACCGTTCCGATCACCGTGGTCAAGCGCAACGGCAGCCGCGAAACCTTCAACCGCAGCAAACTGCTCCACGGTCTGCTGAGGGCCTGCGAGAAGACGGGCCTGGAGCCGGCCCGGCTGGAGGCGGTCGTCGACGACATCGAACTGGCCCTGCAGCAGCGGGTCGGCCGCGAGGTGAGCAGCAATGAGATCGGTGAACTGGTGCTCCAGCGCCTGCGGGAGATGAGCGAGGTGGCCTACGTGCGCTTTGCCTCCGTGTATCGCCAGTTCCAGAGCGTCAGCGATTTCGTGGCCACCCTCGAAGGGCTGGGCAGCCGCAGCAAGGCCAAGAACCGGCTGGCGGTGGTGGGCTGAACCCGGCTCCTGACCCGCGAGCCGATCGGGCAGCCGGTCCATTGATAGAGTGATCGATCGGGTGTGCGCTGCAGGCGGGCAGCCATCCCGTTCCTTCGCACTGCCACCGGCAGACCGCCCCAGCTCCATGACCCTCACTCCTTCTTCCGAAGCCGACACCCTCGAGGCCCTCACGCCGATCAGCAGCGAGGAGGCCGCCGACATCGAGGCCACAGCCGATCTCGATCTGGCGATCCCGGAAGAGGTGCCCAGCGCCGACGACTCCAGCAGCCGGGTCAGCGCACGGGACGGCGACGGTGTGGGCTTCACGCTGGACGAGTTCGCGGCCCTGCTCAGCAAGTACGACTACAACTTCAAGCCCGGCGACGTCGTCAACGGCACCGTCTTCGCCCTGGAATCCAAGGGCGCGATGATCGACATCGGCGCCAAGACCGCCGCCTTCATGCCCCTCCAGGAGGTCTCGATCAACCGCGTCGAGCACCTCTCGGACGTGCTCGAACCCGGCGAGGTGCGCGAGTTCTTCATCCTCAGCGAGGAGAACGAGGACGGCCAGCTCACCCTGTCGGTGCGTCGCATCGAGTACCAGCGCGCCTGGGAACGGGTGCGCCAGCTGCAGAAGGAGGACGCCACGATCTACAGCGAGGTGTTCGCCACCAACCGCGGCGGCGCCCTGGTGCGGGTGGAGGGCCTGCGGGGCTTCATCCCCGGCAGCCACATCAGCACCCGCAAGGCCAAGGAGGAGCTCGTGGCCGACTTCCTCCCCCTCAAGTTCCTCGAGGTGGACGAGGAGCGCAACCGCCTGGTGCTCAGCCATCGCCGCGCCCTGGTGGAGCGCAAGATGAATCGCCTCGAGGTGGGCGAAGTGGTGCTGGGTACCGTCCGGGGCATCAAGCCCTACGGCGCCTTCATCGACATCGGCGGTGTCAGTGGCCTGCTGCACATCTCCGAGATCAGCCACGAGCACATCGAGACGCCCCACACGGTGCTCAACGTCAACGATCAGATGAAGGTGATGATCATCGATCTCGACGCCGAGCGGGGCCGGATCTCCCTGTCCACCAAGGCCCTCGAGCCGGAACCGGGCGACATGCTCAGCGATCCCCAGAAGGTGTTCGACAAGGCCGAGGAGATGGCCGCCCGCTACAAGCAGATGCTGCTCGAGCAGGCCGAGGACACCGAACCGATGGGTGTCTCCCTCGAATGAGAACGGCTCGGATCCGCTGACGATGGTTCACCTTTCCCTGCGGGGCACCCCGCTGCCCTGCGGGGACCGCCCCCTGGAGGCGGTGCTGTTCGACAAGGACGGCACCATGAGCCACAGCGAACCGATGCTCGTGGCCCTGGCCCAGGCCAGGGTCTTTCATTGTCTGGCCCTGGCCGACCTGGCCGAGGCCGACCCGGAGCGCCACTGCGACCTGGGCAGCCTTCTGCATCGCGCCTACGGCCTTTCCACCGAGGGGATCCATCCGGCCGGCACGATGGCGGTCGGGAGCCGCGACCAGAACCTGGTGGCCACCGCCACCGCCCTGGCCCAGGTGGGCCTCGGCTGGCCCGAAGCCCTGGCCATGGCCGAGGCGGTGTTCGCCCGCACCGATGGCCTCCACGGCCAGGGAAGCGAGCAGCGTCCGGAGCCCACCCCCGGCCTGCGGCCCCTGCTGGAGGCCCTGCGCCAGGCGGGGGTGCGCTGCGCCGTGATCAGCAACGACCATGTGGAAGGCATCGAAGCCTTCCTGGCGGCCCACGATCTGGCCGCCTACGTGCAGGCCATCTGGAGCGCCGAGCATCAGCCCCGCAAACCCGACCCCGCCGCCATCCACGGCCTGTGTGAGGAACTGGGCGTGGCGGCCCAGAGCTGTGCCCTGGTCGGCGACGCCAACAGCGACCTGCGCATGGCGCGGGCCGCCGGGGTGCCGGTGGTGCTGGGCTACCGGGCGGGCTGGCGGCGGCCGGTGGCGCTGGATGGCTCCTTCCTGCAGCTGGACCACTGGCGGGAGCTGGCCGTGGTGCCGGGACCGGCGAACCGGTGGGAATAAGCTCAGCCATCGACTGACCCCATCCCCCTATGAGCCGTTTCGTCTTCACCTCGGAATCGGTGACGGAAGGCCACCCCGACAAGATCTGCGACCAGGTGAGCGACGCCGTGCTCGACGCGCTGCTGGCCCAGGACCCTTCCAGCCGTGTGGCCTGCGAGACCGTGGTGAACACCGGCCTCTGCCTGATCACGGGGGAAGTCACCACCAACGCCCGCGTCGACTTCAACACCCTGGTGCGGGGCGTGATCGAACAGATCGGCTACAGCGGCGCCCGTGCCGGCGGCTTCGATGCCCGCAGCTGCGCCGTGCTCATCGCCCTCGACCAGCAGTCCCCGGACATCGCCCAGGGTGTGGATGAGGCCGACGACCACGACGGCGATCCCCTCGACAAGGTGGGCGCCGGCGACCAGGGCATCATGTTCGGCTACGCCTGCGACGAAACGCCTGAGCTGATGCCCCTGCCGATCAGCCTGGCCCACCGGCTGGCGCTGCGGCTGGCCCAGGTGCGCCATGACGGCAGCCTCGGCTACCTGCTCCCCGACGGCAAGACCCAGGTGAGCGTGGTGTACGAAAACGACCGCCCCGTGGCGATCGACACGATCCTCATCTCCACCCAGCACACCGCCGAGGTGGAAGGCATCAGCGACGAGAAGGCGGTGCAGCAGCGCATCAAGGAGGACCTCTGGACCCACGTGGTGCTGCCCGCCACGGCCGATCTGTCCCTCCAGCCTTCCAAGGAGGGCACGCGCTTCTACGTCAACCCCACCGGCAAGTTCGTGGTGGGCGGCCCCCAGGGCGACGCCGGCCTGACCGGCCGCAAGATCATCGTTGACACCTACGGCGGGTATGCCCGCCACGGCGGCGGTGCCTTCTCGGGCAAGGACCCCACCAAGGTGGACCGCTCCGCCGCCTACGCGGCCCGCTACGTGGCCAAGGCCCTGGTGGCCTCCGGCCTGGCCCACAAGGCCGAGGTGCAGCTCAGCTACGCCATCGGCGTCGCCCGGCCGGTCAGCATCCTGGTGGAGAGCTTCGGCACCGGCGCCCTCAGCAACGCCGACCTCACCGCCCTGGTGCAGGAGCACTTCGACCTCCGCCCCGGCGCCATCATCGAAGCCTTCGGCCTGAGGGAACTGCCCCAGCAGCGGGGCGGGCGCTTCTACCAGGACGTCGCCGCCTACGGCCACTTCGGCCGCAAGGATCTCGACCTCCCCTGGGAGGACGTGACCGCCATCGCCGCGACCCTGAAGCAGGCCACGGCGAGCCGTGTCAGCGCTGTATCTGGGGGTTGACCTCGGCAGCAGCGGCCTGCGCCTGGCCGTTCTGGCCGGGGCCGGGGCTCCTGGCGGGGACCCCGCCAGCCCCGTTCTGGGCCGGCAGTCCTCCTACCCGGGCCGCTTCGAGGATCCCGAGGCCTGGCGGCAGGGCCTGATCGATCTGCTGGCCACCGTGCCCGAGGAGGTGCGCCGGCGAGTCGGGGCCCTGGCCATCGATGGCACCTCCGGCACCCTCCTGGCCTGCGGGCCCGGGGGCAGCCTGCTGCCGCCGCCTCTGGCGGACGCCCTCCCCTACCACCAGGCCTGCCCGGAGCAGGCCGGGGCCATCGCCACCCTGCTGGCCGCGAAGACCGGGGCGGGGGCCGCGGAGAAAGGCCTGTGCGCCGACCATCCGGCCGCCAGCAGCAGCGGCAGCCTGGCCCGGGCCCTGCGCCTGCTGGCCCTGGCCAGGGAAACGGGGCTGGGGCCGGGCCTGCTGGTGCGCCACCAGGCCGACTGGCTGATGGGCTGGCTGCTGGACGACTGGCGCTGGGGCGAGGAGGGCAACAACGTGCGGCTGGGCTGGGACCTGCAGCAGGGCCGCTGGCTCGCGGGGGTGGCCGAAGGCCTCGGTGCGGGGGCCCTGCCGGGGATCCGCAGCAGCGGCAGCCGCCTCGGCCTGCTGGCTCCGGCGGCGGCAGCCAGCCTGGGCCTGCCCGCTGACTGCCAGGTGGTGGCCGGCAGCACCGATGCCAATGCCGCAGTGCTGGCCGCCGATCCCCAGGAGGGCGATGGCATCGCGGTGCTGGGCACCACCCTGGTGCTGAAGCAGTTCGTGGCCGCCCCCCTGGCCGGGGCCGGGCTGAGCAACCACCGGGTGGGCGGCCGCTGGCTGGCGGGGGGAGCCTCCAACGCCGGCGCCGGCATCCTGCGCCGCTTCTTCGATGACGCCCAGATCGCCGAACTGAGCCGCCAGATCACGCCGGACCGTCCCACGGGGCTGGCCCTGCGGCCCCTGAGCCGCCGGGGTGAGCGCTTCCCGGTCGACGACCCGGAGTTGGAGCCGGTCCTGGAGCCGAGGCCAGTCAGTGATGCCCGCTATCTCCAGGCCCTGCTGGAGGGGCTCACCAGCATCGAGGTGGCGGGCTGGCGGCGACTGCGGGAGCTGGGGGCCCCGGCCCTGCGGCGTGTGGTCAGCGTCGGTGGCGGCGCCCGCAACAGCCAGTGGCGGGCCCTGCGGACGCGCGCCCTGGGGATCCCGGTGCTGAACCGACCGAAACGCACGGCGGCCCTGGGCATGGCCCTGCTGGCGCGGGCCAGCTCCAGGATGGGGGCCGATTCCCCCTCGCCTCGGCCATGAACGAACGTCTCAAGTCGATCCTTGCCATGGCCCTGTTCGTCGTGCTGGCCGGCTATGTGGGCTTCAGCGGCGTGCGCCTTGGTCTGCTGCTGTGGCAGCGGTTCGCCGGCGCCTGAGCCCAGAATCACCCCAACCGCTCTGAACCCATGGCCGCCGATCCCCTCACCGCCGCGGTGAGCGACCGCATCTGCAAGCACATGAACGACGACCACGCCGAAGCCGTTCTGGCCTACGCCCGCCACTACGGCGGCTGCACCGAGGCCAGTGAGGCCCGGATGGTGGCCGTGGAGCCGCAGGCGATGCGCCTGGAAGTGGACGGCACCCGGGTGGAGGTGCCCTTCGACCACGCCCTCACCGACAGCGAGGACGCCCACCGCACCCTGGTGGCCATGCTGCGGTCGCTCCCCGGGAAAGCTTGAAGCAGCGACTGCGCCGCCACCGGCGGCGCCGGACCCCTGACCCTTCTCGCACGCCTGAGCCGGCTTCCGCTCGACTGGTTCGCCACCACCCCTTGCCCCCTGTGCCGTGGCCTGCAACCGCCGCAGCACGGGGCCGGAGCGGCCTGCCCGGACTGCCGCCGCCGCCTGCCCCTGCCGGCCGGGGCCCTCAAGGGCAACGATCCCCTGCTCTGGTGGGCGGCCGGGTCCTACGACGGCGAGCTGCGGCGGTTGCTGCTGGGGCTGCGGCAGCGGCCTGAGCCCGCCGGGGTCGGCGCCCTGGTGCAGGTGCTGGCGGAGGGATTGCCGCAGTGGCGGCAGCGGCCGCTGGTGGTGCCGGTGCCGAGCTGGAAACGGCAGGGCAATCCCCTGCCGGCGCTGGTATGCCGCCAGCTCGTCCGCCAGCTGGGGTATCGCCGCGCCGATCTGCTGGAGCGGTCACGGCCCGTGCTCGGCCAGCACCACCTCGGCCGGACCCTGCGCCTGGCCAACCAGGAGGGGGCCTTCCGCTGTCGCCGGGGCCCCCGCCTCGGCGAAGCCCTGGGCAGGCCGGTCCTGATCGTCGACGACATCCTCACCAGCGGGGCCACCGGCTGCAGCGCCGCCTCGGCCCTGGAGACCCTCGGCTGGCAGGTGGTGGGACTCCTCTGCCTGGCCCGTACGCCCCGGGGGCGCAGCCGGAAGGGCCGATCCCCCCAGCGGGCCGTGATCTAAGATCGCTGCGTCGCTTCGGCGACGGGCCGGGATAGCTCAGTTGGTAGAGCAGGCGATTGAAAATCGCCGTGTCCCCAGTTCAAATCTGGGTCCTGGCATTGCGTGCGGACTGCGTTGCAGCCCATCACCATGCCCCATCAGCCCTCGACCTCCAGCCAGATCTTCAACAACGCCGACAGCTTCGCCCAGGCGTTCGACGAGGCCTGGCAGGACCACAGTCGGCAGGATCCCTCCCACGGGCTCTCGACCGCCGAGAAGCTCGAGGCGATCCTCGGCCTGGTGGCGGGCCATCCCTTCGCCCAGGCCGATCCGGCCATGGCCCGCCAGGTGGGAGCCTTCAGGATCCGCCTGCTCGACCTTTAATTGGCGCCCATGAGCAGCTCCCTCGCCCGCCTTCTCCAGCTCCTGAGCGGTGGCTTCAGCAACCAGACCCAGGCCTTCGACAATCCGCCGATCTACGCCCACATCCTGGTCAAGTTCCGGCCTCTGCCCCACCTGGCTCCGGGCTCGCTGCTGCTGGAGCAGTCCTACGCCATCTCACCCGGGACGCCCTACAGGATCCGCGTGCTGCGTGCCGAGCGCCGTGACGGTGACCTGATCATCCACAACCAGGCCCTGCACGAGGAACAGCGTTTCTGGGGCGCCACCGAGGATGAGGGGCGACGCGGCAGCATCACGGCCGGCGACCTGCAGCCCCTTGAAGGCTGCACCTACGTGGTGCGGGAGCTGGGCGACGGGTTCGTCGGCGAGGTGGAGCCCGGTTGCCGCTGCCTCGTGGAGCGCAAGGGAAGCCTCGCCTACCTGGTCAGCAGCTTCGAGATCGATTCCCGGGGCATGCGCACCATCGACCGGGGCCACGATCCGACCACCCATGAGCAGCTCTGGGGATCCCTGGCCGGGCCCTTCGAATTCGAGCGCACCGACGACTACCGCGCCGAGCTGCCTCCCGCCTGGCTGGAGGCCTGATCCGGCCGGGGCCTGACATCCCCGGGCACAGGGTCCTCCGCAGAACGGTGGAGGGGAACGCCTCGTGAGCGGAACGCCGTTCGCGAGAACGTTCAGCCGGCGATCAGCTCGTCCATGAAGGGCTGCTCCCCTTCATCCACGAAGGGGTCGACCTCCTCCGGGCCCAGATCGAAGGATTCCGCCACCGGCATGGAGGCCGGCGGCTCCTGCTGCAGCGCCGGCGGCTGCACCGCCTGGAGATGGCGGGACGTGCCGGTGCGATCGAGACCCCGCAGGGCCGCCTCGATCCTGGCCAGGCGCTCCTCGGTGTCGCCGAGGCGCTCGTCCATGGCGGCCCCATGGGCGGCCTCGAGGTCGGCGACCTCCTCCAGGCGCGCACCGACGCGATCCTCGTGGCCCCCCAGCCGTTCCTCGAGCTCCAGCAGGCGGTAGGTGAGCGCTTCGGCCACCTGGGACAACACCTGCAGCTGATCGGCCAACCGGAGGGAGGAGTCCTCGGATGGGGACACAACAGAAGCCATGACGGCACCGGGATGATGGCCGGATGGTATCGGCGTGGAGCCGCCCCGCCAGGGGTGGCCCTGGCCGGGGGGTTTGTAACGATTCTGAAAACCCTGTCGTGGCGAGCGGACAGGCCCATAGGATCCGCCTTGCAGCCCATGATCGGGACGTTTCCTGCAGTCGTCCTCGAAGGCGTCTGCAGATCCGCAGTGGCCATGCGCCCTGCCCATGCGCCCTGCCCACTGACCTTCTCTCCAACGCCTCTCCCCCCGGCACCCACGCTCATGACACTTGCCAACGCTGCCTATCTGGGCATCGAGCGTTTCTCCAGCGACCGCAACAAGGAAAACTGGACGAACGCCACCGAAAACGACAAGGCCGCCCTGATCCGCGCCGTCTACAAGCAGGTGCTCGGCAATCAGTACGTCATGGCCAGCGAGCGGCTCGAAGGGCCTGAGTCCCTGTTCAAGCGCGGCTACCTCAGCGTGCGGGAGTTCGTGCGCCAGGTGGCCAAGAGCGGGCTCTACAAGGCCAAGTTCTTCGAGAACTGCAACCCTTACCGCTTCATCGAGCTGAACTTCAAGCATCTCCTGGGCCGGGCTCCCCAGAACAAGGCCGAGATGCTGCACCACTTCACGATCCTGCAGGAGCAGGGCTACGACGCCGAAATCGATTCCTACATCGACAGTGCCGAGTACCAGAATCGCTTCGGCGAAGAGGTGGTTCCCTACCTGCACGGCTGGGACTACTCCTCCGGCCAGCAGGGCCTGCAGTTCTCCTACATGCTCCAGCTGACCCGGGGCGTGGGCGCTTCGGTGCGGGGCGATCTGCTCAAGAACCAGTCGCGCCTCAACCCCTCGGTGCATGCGGAAGCCCCCATGCCGGTGGTGAGCCCCAACGCCCGGGGCAGCGTCTTCCGCAAGGTCGCCACCGACGGCGTCACCCGCCAGGGAGTGGGCGCCGGTGAAGAGGGACGCACCTTCCGGGTCGAGATCTCTGGCTTCAACAACTACCGCCTGCACAAGCGCAGCAACCGGGTGCGCTTCATCCCCTTCAACAAGCTGCTGCAGACCCAGCAGCAGATTCTCCGCGAAGGCGGCCGCATCGCCAGCATCACCCCGGTCAACTGAGCCGGGCACCCGTTCAGCCTTTCCCCCCTACCCCTCCGAATCCATGAAGGTTTCCGCAGGTACCCGAGGCACCGGCCTCAACAGCTCCCGCCAGGTGGCGTTCACCGTCACCGGCGTCAGCAACAACGACTACTCCCGCACCGCGGACATGGTCATGAACGTGCCGTTCACCCGCATGAACGAGACCATGCGTCTCGTCCACGCCATGGGCGGCAAGATCGTCAGCGTCTCCGTGACCGGCGGTGGCACTGGCTCCGAGGCGCCGGCCCCCCGCAAGGGCAAGGCGAAGTCCGAAGGCTGAGGCGAGCCTCGGTCCGGCCTTTCGATGGGGTCCCCTCCGAGGGGGCCCTTTTTCATGGGCCGGATGGATCGGTCAGGACACCGGGCCCTACACCCATTCGCCGGGGGGACCGTCCAGGCTGAACCCGAGCCGCCGATCAGGCGGTCAGAACCCCTGCGGCCGTGTGGATCTTGGCGGTGGTGACCATTTATTAAGGCACCCCCATCCACCGGGCGCCGTCACCAACAATAGGTAGGTCTTTCGGAGCGATGCCCGGCCCTGGCCAGGCGATCATCGAAAGCAACGACGCAGTCGACGTCAGCCCTCCCCCCGGACTGACGCTCCAGACTCGACCCCCTTACCCACCCAATCCCGACGTTCGACGTCGAGAACAGGAGCTAACTCAATGTTCGACGCCTTCACCAAGGTCGTTGCTCAGGCTGATGCCCGCGGCGAATTCCTCAACGCTGGTCAGATCGATGCCCTTTCCGGCGTCGTCGCTGACAGCTTCAAGCGCATGGA
>CALRKA020000025.1:0-24919 GCA_943367815.1 Tabrizicola sp. YIM 78059
GCCGCTGCTGCTGGCGGGGTGCCGGCAGCCCACGGTGGAGGTGAGCGAGGGCCAGCGGGCGGCCTGCCGCAGCGAGGCCGAGAGCGCCGCCACCCCTGAGGAGGCGCTGCGGCGCAACGCCGATTGCCTGGCCGCCGCGCTGCGGGACCACGACAAGCCACCGGCGCCGTCCGGCCCGCCGGCGGTGGCGGCGGCACCGCCGGCGGCCCCGGCGCCGATCGATCGCTACCGCTACTGCCGGGTGCACCAGGAGGATGTGCAGGCCGCGGCGGCCCGGCTGACCAACGCCGCCAAGCCCTGGATGGTGGCCCAGAAGCAGTACGCCCCCGGCAGCGAGGAGTACCGCGCCGCCCAGCAGGCCTACGACGCGGCGGTGGCCGAGCTGGAACGGCTGCTGCCGCCGGAGATCCGCAACGGCATGGATCTGCTGCCCACCGCCGCCCAGGCCTACAGCCGCTGCGATCGCCAGGTGCTGGAAGGAACCGCCGGTCCGTAGGCTGCCCCCAAGACGATGGGTTCACCCGTGCTGGATCAGCGCCTGCTGCGCAACGACCCGACGCTGATCACCGGCCCCCTGGCCCGGCGCGGCATGGCCACCGACCTTTCCGAGCTGCGCCAGCTGGCCCTGGAGGCCCGCGACCTGGAGCAGCAGCGCAGTGAACTGCAGGCGGAGGGCAACCGCATCGGCAGGGAGGTGGGCGAGCGGATCCGGGCCGGCGCCGCCCCCGGCGGCGAGGAGGTGAAGGAGCTGCGGGAGCAGGGCAACCGGATCAAACGGCAGGTGGGGGAGCTGGAGGAGCAGGAGAAGGGGATCGAGGCCCAGCTGCTGGAGCAGCTGATGGTGCTGCCCAACCTGCCCTCGCCCCTCTGCCCCACGGGCCGCAGCGAGGCCGACAACGTGGAGGTGAAGCGCTGGGGCACGCCGCGCGTCGCCGCCGCAGGCGAGGAGCTCCAGGAGCACTGGCAGATCGCCGAGCGGCTCGGCATCGTCGACACCGAGCGCTCCGTGCGGATCGCCCAGAGCCGCTTCGTGACCCTGCTGGGCCAGGGCGCCCGGCTGGAGCGGGCCCTGATCAGCTTCATGCTCGATCGCCACGGCCAGCGCGGCTACACCGAGGTGCTGCCGCCGGTGCTGGTGAACACCGCCAGCCTCACCGGCTCCGGCCAGCTGCCCAAGTTCGCCGAGGAGAGCTTCCGCTGCGCCGACGACGACCTCTGGCTCACCCCCACCGCCGAGGTGCCGGTCACGTCCCTGCACCGCGGCGAAGTGCTGGGGGCCGAGCAGCTGCCGCTGAAGTACGCCGCCTACACCCCCTGCTTCCGCCGCGAGGCCGGCTCCTACGGCCGCGACACCCGCGGCCTGATCCGCCTGCACCAGTTCAACAAGGTGGAGCTCTACTGGTTCGTGGCCCCGGAGGAATCGGAGGCGGCCCATGAGCAGCTCACCTTGGATGCCGAAGCGATCCTGGAGGCCCTGGAGCTGCCCTACCGGCGGCTGGAGCTCTGCACCGGCGATCTGGGCTTCTCCGCCGCCCGCACCTACGACCTGGAGGTGTGGCTGGCGGGGGCCGGCACCTACCGGGAGATCTCCAGCTGCAGCACCTGCGGTGATTTCCAGGCCCGGCGGGCCTCGATCCGCTTCCGCGACGGCAAAACCACCCGCCTGCTCCACACCCTCAACGGCAGCGGCCTGGCCGTGGGCCGCACCATGGCCGCCCTGCTGGAGGCGGGCCAGCAGCCGGACGGCAGCGTCAGGATTCCCGCGGCGCTGGTGCCTTACTTCGGCTCCGACCGGATCGGGGCTGGCTGAGGGGCGGGGCGGGGAGGCCGCCCAGGCGCTGCAGCAGCGGTTCCTTGGAGTCCATCACGGTGGCCGCGATGGCCTGAATTCTGTCGATCTGGGCCTGCGGATCGGTGATCACCTGGTTGTCCTGGCTGAGCAGCTGCACCTCCAGTTCCTTGAGCCCCAGGAGCACGCAGCTGCTGAGCATCGGCTCCTCCAGGCGCTCGAGACGGGCCTTGTGGATCAGCGCCTCCAGGATGGAGAACGGCAGGGCGGAGGCGGCCGCCGGCAGGGCCAGCTGGGTGTAGGAGCGCCCCTCCTGCATCCGATCCAGCAGCAGCTGGTTGAGGCGCTGCACAAGCGGTGCCGCCTTGGCCCCTGCAGACCCGCGGTCAAAGCCGATGCTCCCCGCCTCGAGCAACAGCGCCAGCATGACCACCAGGTCGCCCTGGCCCTGCTGGCTGGAGCCCAGCAGGGAGGCCATCGAGGCCGGTGCCGCCGCGAGGGCCGCGAGCACCGGTCCGTAGGCCTTCGGGTCGCCCTGGATCTCTCCGAAGCTGGCCCGGAAGTGCAGCGTGTCCCGGGGGGTGGGCAGCCACTCGCTCTGGGGCAGCAGCAACCGAAACGACAGCGTGGCCAGCCGCTCGCCCCATTCCCGCTGGGTGAGCCGCGCATGCCCCCGGGTCAGGAGGTCGCGCCGAAAGGCCTTGTTGGTGGCCAGATCGATCAGCAGCTCACGGGCCACGGGCCTGGTTTCCCGGAGGGCGAGATCGCGCAGGGTTGGCGGCAGGAGTTCGACGAAGGACTCGGAATAGGTCGCCGATCCGAGAAAGGAGAGCTTGTGGGTGGCGCAGCGGCCCAGCATCTCCGTGACATACAGCGGCGACCAACCGGCATTGGCGAATTCACCGCAGAGGTAGTCGACAGGAGCGAACTGCAGGGATTGCAACTCCCGGCGCAGACCCGGCAGGGCTGTCCCCAGGGGAGAGGGCTGCGAATCCTCGCCGAGCAGCTGATTCAGAAGGCCTGCCGTTTCGAGGAAGCAACGGCCCAGCTCCGCCGGTTTGGCCGTCGGCAGTTCGAGGGCCACAAGCTGCTGGAAGCCGCTGCGGGCCAGCCAGCCGGGATAGGTGTTGTAGGAGCAGTAGAACAGCCCACCGGGGCGCAGGGAGGCCGCCGCCACGGAGAGCATGGCGCCCTGAACCGGCTCGGTGACCCAGGTGGCGATGCCGTGGGCCGCCACGTAATGGCAGCCAGCCGCGGGCCATGGCCAGGGCCCATCGGAGCCGGCCAACGCCAGGAAGTCGGCTTCGATCACGGTGAGGTTCTTCAACCCGGAACGGCGAACCAGATCAAGGGCGTGGGCCACATGATCCGGATGGAAGTCAACGCCGTAGAAGGTCCCCTCCGGATAGAGGGCGGCCAGCATCACCAGGGAAAAGCCCGTGCCACAGCCGAGGTCGAGGAAGGTGAACGGCTCTCCCTCCGAATCCCGCGGCGGCAGATGTCCCTTGAGCAGGGCGGCGAAATCCAGCCAGCTGGGAGTCAGTTCACGGTAGAAGGCACTCGTGTACGGCGTTGACGAGTGGTAGCCGTGATCCCAGGAGGCCTCGCCCACATCAGTTGATGCTTTCGGCGGCTCCAGAGTAGAGAGTGAGCGTGCGCGTCACCACATTCGTTGAACCGGGAACATTCAGACCGAGCACCAGGCTGACCCAGGTGCAATCGGCAGACACGGTGGGCGTGAACGTGGAGACATTGCTCAGGACCCTGCTGCCGGTGGCGGCTGTGTTGGTCAACAGGCCATTGGCATCGACCTGGGGGCCATCACGCAGCAGCTCGTTGCCACTGAGGTAGAACCTGACGATGTTGTAGGAGATGGCATTCGATCCAGCCGCCTGAACCGGAATCAGCATCCGGAGGTCGGCGGCCGCTGCCGCAGGGGAGCAGACGGAAGGATCCTGCGGCTTGCAGGGAGTGTCCGGGAGGGTGGCGGTGGTGCGTGGATTGGCACCTCCTCGCAGGATGCAGGCCTCACCCACTTCCACCTTCAACAGATCAGAAAGACGCCGGAAGTTGCGGTTGACCGTCGTCAGGGCATAGACACGGTCGGCGATACGGATCTGGTGCACCGACAACACGGCCACGGAGCCCAGGGCAATCGCCGTGAGCACACCACCGATCAGCAATTCAATCAGCGTGAACCCGTTTCTGGATCTCCGACGGCCGGTGGTGGATCTCATCAGGTGCGCTCCCATACGGTGCAGGTCTGGGAAACATCGTTGGTGGTGTTGTTGATGCCGGTGCTGAGGGTGCCGAAGGAGATCCTCACGCAGCGCAGGGGGATCTGGTTGTTCACCGCTATCTTGACGACGGCCTCCACGCCACCGGCCACGACGCCACCCCGGGGCGTGAACGTGAGCGCGGTGGTGCCGTTCGGGGTGAAGGTCACCGCGACGTTGTAGGTGTTGCCGCCGGAGGAGGACGGCAGGGCAAGGTTGGACTGGGGGGTGCACCTGGCATTGGTGCCCGCGTTCTGCAGAGAAGCAAAAGTGGCACCGGCCGCCAGCCCATTGCCTGTGGTGAACTGGACGGTGCAGGGGCCGAAGGCACCGGCACGCCCGGAGATGGCTTCCAGCCAGCCCACCAGCTCGGCCGCGGCTGCATTGGCCTGATCACGGCGCAGGAACACCTGCGACGACGCAAACGTGACCGCACCCAGCACACCGATCACCGCCACCGTGACCAGCAACTCGACCACGGTGAACGCCTGGGGGCGCCATGGACGCTGCAGGAACGATGGCAAGGGAGTCATGGGCAGTAATACGCCATCTGGGGAATGATGTTCTCGACCCGTGCCACGCGATTGGCATTGGCGGTGTCTCTGAAGGTCACCTGGAGGATGCGCTCGGGCCGAATCGTTGTGGTGCGCGACCAGGTGGCGTTTGGAGGCAGTGCCACGGCATTAACGGCCGTCTGGAAGGGCGTCATGAAGACCGTGTTGTTGGCACAGAGCTGGGCGACCGCCAGGGGCTCCGAAGGTGTGGAGGTGTTGGCAAAATTCGTGGTTGTGGTGTTGAGGTCCACCTGGGGGAAGTAGTAGCGATCGTCCAGGGGATTGATGGTGGCGCAGGGCTGGGTGACACCACCAACGACTCCGACACTGGTGGGTACCGTGGTGGTGCAGACGCCGGAACAGCAGGTGAAGCGGCGGGCCAGAGTCTTGATCTGACGCAGGTCGTCGTCGATCTGAGCCTGCATCACCACCTGCTGCTGCGTGGAGATCGTCCGTCGGTTGATGCTGTTGAACACCAGCGCCGTGGAGCCGACCACGACCATCAGCAACAGGGTGAGAACCAAAGGTTCCACGATCCCAACCCCCTGATCCGAGGGCAGGGGGCGGCGCTGATTCCTTCGCAGGAGGGTCTTCATCTTCCTAATTCAACGAGAAGCCTTTGCGGGCAGCCGTTGGGGCTCGGGCCACCCAGTCAACCCCCTCCCAGCCGAGGAACGACACATCGGCCGAGTTGGCGACACCGACCAGCTGGGTGAGGCTGGAGGAGGCCGACGGCGGCACTCGGAAATGGTTCTGGCCACCCGGCAGGATGGTGCGGACCCAGATCCGACCGCCGAAGTTCCAGCTGTCGTCCTGCGCCAGTTGCGCTGCCGTCAACGAGGGCAGGCCACCACAACCATTCACGCAGAAGGAGACGAGGCCCCAGGGCATGTAGATCCAGGCCCCTGCAATGCGGGAGCGGTTGGTGGATGTGGCACTGGAATCGGCACCAATGATCACGATCTGGTTGCAGGGCTGGTTCGTGAGCCCCATTTCCGTGCAGGTGTTACCTGGGGCCGTATCCCTTCCAAAAATATTGAAGCGATCGTATTGCCCAACGGGATTGAAGATATTCTCGGAGATCAGGGTTTTGCAGTTTTCCGTTGGAGCCACACCGAGGACGGGAGAGGTGCCCCTGGGACAGTTCACATTCGACATGGTGCCGCCCTGAAACAGGTTGATCAACGGGTTGGCGTTGGTGATTCCCCTGGTGTCGGTGGAGCGGTTGTAGTAGAAGCTGATGGCGTGGTCGGTGGTATCGAGCCAGAGATTGTTACCCAGACCCCGCAGATCGATCGTGGGGCCAAGGCAATGGAAACCGCCATTGAAATCATCCGTCACCGGCAGGCTGGCGCTGTACTCGCACCAGTTGAGGTATTGGGGATCGGCACCTGCGGTGGAACTCTTGATGGCGACGTTGTCCAGCGTCACATTGGTGATGGAGCCGGATCCGTTGTTGAAATTGCTGTTGGGCCTGATCCGGAACTTGACGTAGTGGCTGAAGCGGTTGGCAAAGGTGTAAGCCGCCGCCGGGAAGGCGATGCGGCAGGTGTAGGTGGAACCGGACAGGGTGCAGTTTGGGCTGGTTGCTGCCGTATTGCTCACCTGGCCATCGGCCCGGATATCCGCCAGCGTCACCCAACCGGTGTTCGTGTTCAGCGTCACCCAACCGGTGTTCGTGTTCAGCGCCGCATCGGTGGTGATCGGCGAGGTGAAGCTGTAGGCCAGCTGCAGGGCTGACTGGGTGGTGAACGATCCACTGCCCGTTCGCTGGAAGGTGAACTCAAGAACCGGCGTCTGCAGGGCATACAGATTGACGGCCCGCGACAACGTTGGGCCATCCGTGAAGACACCGCCGAAGTTGGCACCGATATCCTGGAACGTCACCTGGCCGCCGCTGATGGTGAGATCACCGCTCGTCAGCGGAGTGCCGCCATTGTCGAGATCACGTTCAGTCCACACCGACGTCCATCGAGGCGTGCTGTTGGAGGTGTAGCCGGAGACCGAATTGCTGGCGAAGTTATCGCCGATGCCCCCCGTCACGGCGCCGGGCCGGGAAATCACGGCCCAGGCGTGGATCGTTGAGCCCGCGCCATTGAAGACGGAGGAACAGGCGTCAGCGGGCAGATAGCGGGTGTTGCAGTACTCCAGAAAAGGGCCGGGCGTGACCTGGTTGACGGCGGTGGCACCGTTGGCGCGGATCCAGATGTTGACCCCTGAGGCGTTGGGTGCCGTTCGGTCGGCAGCCTGCAGGTTGATCACGGGGTAGCCGCCGGTGCTCGCCGAGGTCACCGTCTGCTGGCTGACGGTGTCGGGATTGCCCCCCGCTGTCCAGTTGAAGGTGTACTTGCTGGCGATGGTGGGCAGGCCCGAGGACAGGAACAGGGGGACGATCGGAATGCACGACGCCGCCCGGCCTTGAATCGAGGCGAGGTTGCCGTAGGAGGCTGGACAGTTCTGTGGTGTGGCGGTGGTCAGAGGCGAGTAGTAGCTCGCCAGGCTGATGCCACTGACGTCTCCAGGAACGAACTCCGCATTGGTGTTGCAGGGGCTCGGCACGGTGCGGCAGCCGACCTGGCGGTTGGCAACGACCTGTTGGGTGTTGCGATCCCAGACATAACTCTGAACATCAATGATCCCCAGGATCGCCCCGATATTCACGACCTGTCCGGCCGCATTCCTCTTGGTGTAGCGATCGTTGGCCGCCTGGGAGAGGAAGCGTCCGCCGTTGATGCCGGTGATCATGCCGAACTCAATGCCACAGAAGCGGCTGTCGGCCCCCAGGGCGCCCGCGGTGGAGGCCCCTGTGGTGGTACCGCCGGAGCCGTTGCTGCCGAAGGAGCCGCCGCAGCATTTCGGCAGCACTTCGAATTCCTTGGTGATCGTGGAGGTGGAGAAGGTGCCATCCGGCCGGTACAACCGGCCTTCCACCGTCACGGCGACGTATCCGGTGTGGGTGCCGGGCTGCAGGGCACCCGTGCCATCGGGATCGTCCAGATTCAGCAGACTGCTGAAGGTGGCTCCGGTGGGAATGGTTCCGGCCTGGCTCAGAACCCCGCCATTGGCAGCGAAGGTCCGATAGACGGCCCGACGATCCGTGCTGCCGGACGTGCCCGTGGAATAGCGGATGGAGACCATCCTGAAACGGCGATTGCCCTGGTCGACCTGATCGACGTCCTCCAGGTTGCGAAACTGGTTACCGGCGAAATTGACGGCCCTGGCGGACGGCATGCCGTCGTTATTGGCGCCGGGCCGCGCGTTGGTGTTGGAGACACACGGACTCTGCAAGGCCGTGTTGGTGGTGCTCCATTGGTTGGGAGGGGTGCTGCCAGCCACCAGCAGCTGGCGGTTTTCCGGCTGGTTGAAGGTGGAGATGATCTGATCGGCTCCGGCTTCGGCCACCTGCTGGGCATCGCGGGTTTCCCCACTTCCCAGCGCCGCCAGATTCGATCCGTTGACGATCGCCACCAGGCCCAGGGTTCCGACCAGCAGGGCCAGGATCACCAGCATCCCCGCCACCATGGTGGAGCCCGCCTGCTGCTCGTTCCGCGAGCGTGCCGTAAGCAGGTGCAGGAGCAGCCTGGCTTTGCTGAGCCGAGCTTGCGGAGGCAGGCCAGAACGCACCGGGTAGCGCGACTTCATAGCTGCGATCTCACTGTCGCGATGACTTTTAACAAACGCTAGCAAGCGCTTCGACTTCTGCTCCTGCCTTGCCTGGATCGGGCCCACCGGAGGGGTGTTGGGGTTCGATCTCTTCATCTCGCCGTCTGGACATTCCTGAAGCGTGAAACCAACCCTAGTCAGGGGACAGGCCCCATGGCCAGCCATGGCTCGGCGGCCCCCTCAGTCTTCGAAGTTGCCGCGCACCTGCAGGGTCTGGTCGAAGTACTGGTCGAGCATGGTGCCGGGCAGCAGCGGGCCATCACTGAACGCCAGACCGACGAGGGTGTTGTAGCTGCGGCTGTTCACCCACTGCACCCGCGCCGGCAGGGACACGCTCTGGTGCTGCTCGTAATCACTGATGTCGAGCAGCACCTCCTCATCGGCCTTCACCTCGAGGGATCCCCGGCGCACCACGCAGGCGCCCGTGCGGCTCACATCCCCCACCGTCACGTAGACCGTGCGGCCGGTGGAGAGCCGGATGCTGGCGGAGACACCTCCGGGCAGGGCGTGGCGCAGCGAAGTGCGCAGTTCTTCAGGCTCATCGGCGGCCTGGCCCTCGTGCCCCGGTGCAACGGTCTGGTCTTCACCGGTCTGTTGCTCACCGGTCTGTTGCTCGGCCATGCAGGCAGACCCGCCCATCGACGAGGCCATGCTATCCCTCCCTACCGGCAGCGCCAGTGTCCCGGTGCCGCGGCGGTTCCCGCAGAATGGGTCCAACGGAGCCTGGGAACTGGATGGGTGTACTGACGGCGCTGGCGATCCTGGCGGGCCTGATCGTGGTGCACGAGGCCGGCCACTTCTTCGCCGCCACCTGGCAGGGCATCCGGGTCAGCGGTTTCTCGATCGGTTTCGGGCCCGCCCTGATCCAGCGGCGGCGACGCGGCGTGCTGTTCGCCCTGCGGGCCATCCCCCTGGGCGGTTTCGTGGCCTTCCCCGACGACGAGGAGGACAGCACCATCCCCGCCGACGATCCCGATCTGATGGGCA
This sequence comes from Tabrizicola sp. YIM 78059, assembly GCA_943367815.1. GTDB lineage: Bacteria > Cyanobacteriota > Cyanobacteriia > PCC-6307 > Cyanobiaceae > Cyanobium. Next base: position 9,270 of record CALRKA020000025.1, read on the forward strand.
ACCGGCCCCTGCCCCAGCGGGCCCTGGTGATCGCCGCCGGCGTGATCGCCAACCTGCTGCTGGCCTGGAGCGTGCTGCTGGCCCAGGGCCTGGTGCTCGGCATCCCCTCGGGCTTCAGCGCCACCCCCGGAGTGGTGGTGGCCGCCGTCCAGCCCGGCCAGGCGGCGGCCGGCTCCGGTCTGCAGCCGGGCGATCGCATCGTCGCGGTCGACGGCACCCCCCTGGCTGGCGGCCAGGACGCGGTGATGGCCCTGGTGGAGCGCATCAAGGACGCCCCCGGCCGCACCCTGCGCCTGCAGGCCGACCGCAACGGCACCCTCCTGCGGCTGCCCCTCACCCCCACGGACAGCGGCGGCATCGGCCGCATCGGCGCCCAGCTGCAGCCCAATGGGACCGAGTCCTTCCGCCCCGCAGCCTCGCCGCTCGAGCCGATCCTGCAGGCCAACCATGACTTCATGGTCCTCACCCGCCGCACGGTGGAGGGCTTCGGCACCCTGCTCACCCACTTCGGCGAAACCGCACCCCAGGTGTCGGGTCCGGTGAAGATCGTGGAGATGGGCGCCTCCCTGGCCAGCCAGGGGGGCAGCAGCCTGTTCCTGTTCACCGCCCTGATCTCCATCAACCTGGCGGTGCTCAACGCCCTGCCCCTGCCCCTGCTCGACGGCGGCCAGTTCGCCCTGCTGCTGCTGGAGGGGGTGCGGGGCCGCCCCCTGGCCGACCGCTACCAGATGGCCTTCATGCAGTCGGGCTTCGTCTTCCTGGTGGGCCTCTCCCTGGTGCTGATCGTCAAGGACACCAGCCAGCTTCCCGCCATCCAGCAACTGCTCAGCCGCTGAGGTGCCCCGCTTCCCCAGCCCCCGCACCCGGGCGCCGCTGATCCTCGAGCGGCTCGGCGTCCTCTATCCCGAAGCCACCTGCTCCCTCGACTGGCGCACCCCCTGGGAACTGCTGGTGGCCACCATGCTCTCGGCCCAGTGCACCGACGAGCGGGTCAACAAGGTGACCCCGGCCCTGTTTGAGCGCTTCCCCGATGCCGCCGCCGCCGCCGCCGTCGAGAGCGACGCCGTGGAGCCCTACGTGCAGTCGACCGGCTTCTACCGCAACAAGGCGAAGCACATCGTGGCCGCCTCCCGGCTGCTGATGGAACGCCACGGCGGGGACGTGCCGGCATCGATGGAGGAGCTGCTGCCCCTGCCGGGGGTGGCCCGCAAGACCGCCAACGTGGTGCTGGCCCACGCCTTCGGCATCAACGCCGGCGTCACCGTCGACACCCACGTGAAACGGCTGGCCAACCGCCTGGGCCTCACCCGCCACAGCGACCCGAAGAAAATCGAACCCGACCTGATGAAGCTGGTGCCGCGGCCGGAATGGGAGACCCTCTCGATCCGGCTGATTTTCCATGGCCGGGCCGTCTGCGTGGCCCGCAAGCCCCGCTGCGCCGGCTGCGGCCTAGCCGACCTCTGCCCCAGTCACCCGGGCCCCTGACCCGGGGCGGCCTGGGTGGACAGGGCGGGCCAGACGGTACGATGGCGGGCTGAAGTTTCCCCCTCCTCCGGCCGCATGGCGAAGAAGTCGATGATCGCGCGTGACGTGAAGCGCCGCAAGATCGTGGAGCGCTTCGCAGCGCGCCGTGCCGCCCTCAAGGAGGCCTTCGATGCGGCCGGCGATCCGATGGAGCGCCTGGAGATCCACCGCAAGCTGCAGTCGCTGCCCCGCAACAGCGCCCCCAACCGCATCCGCAACCGCTGCTGGGCCACCGGCAAACCCCGCGGGTACTACCGCGATTTCGGCCTCTGCCGCAACCAGCTGCGCGAGCGCGCCCACAAGGGTGAGCTCCCCGGCGTGGTCAAGTCCAGCTGGTGAGCCGGGGGCTCCAGCCCTTCCACTGCAACGGCTTTTGGTCGCAGAAGGCGCCCCGCGAGGGCGCCTTCTTCATGGCCTGGAACGGTGGATGCGAGAATGGTCGGCGACAACAAAACGGACATAACGCCCAGTGCAAGGACACACTCAGTCGATCTCCTTCGATGGTCGGGAGATCCGGCTGACCAGCGGCCGATTTGCGCCCCAGGCCGGGGGCTCGGTGATGGTGGAATGCGGCGATACAGCGATTCTGGTCACCGCCACCCGCTCGAAAGGCCGGGAAGGCATCGATTTCCTGCCCCTGATCTGCGACTACGAGGAGCGTCTCTACGCCGCCGGGCGCATCCCGGGCAGCTTCTTTCGGCGTGAGGCCCGTCCCCCCGAGCGGGCCATCCTCACCTGCCGCCTGATCGACCGGCCGATGCGGCCCCTGTTCCCGGGCTGGCTCCGCGACGACCTGCAGATCGTCGCCACCTGCATGTCCCTCGATGAGCGGGTTCCCCCCGACGTTCTCGCCGTGACCGGCGCCTCGATGGCCACCCTGCTGGCCAAGATCCCCTTCATGGGCCCCATGGCCGCCGTGCGCGTCGGCCTGCTGGGTGACGACTTCGTGCTCAACCCCAGCTTCCGCGAGATCGAGCGCAGCGAGCTCGACCTGGTGGTGGCCGGCACCCCCTCCGGCGTGGTGATGGTGGAAGCGGGCGCCAACCAGCTGCCCGAGCAGGACGTGATCGAGGCCATCGACTTCGGCTACGAAGCCGTCGGCGAACTGATCCGGGCCCAGCTGGCCCTGCTCAAGGAGCTCGGCATCGAGCAGGTGCTGCCCGAGGAGCGCAGCGAAGACCCCGCCCTGCCCGAGTTCCTGGAGAAAGAATGCGCCAAGGGCATCGGTGAGGTGCTCAAGCAGTTCAGCCAGACCAAGGCCGAACGGGACGAGAAGCTCGATGCCATCAAGGCCGAGGTGGGCGAGAAGATCGCCGCCCTCGGCGGCGAGGATCCGATCAAGGTGGCGGTGAGCAGCAACAGCAAGCTGCTGGGCAACACCTACAAGGGCCTCACCAAGAAGCTGATGCGCCAGCAGATCATCGTGGAGGGCAAGCGTGTCGATGGCCGCAGCCTCGACGAGGTGCGTCCCATCCAGGCGGCCGTCAGCGTGCTGCCCAAGCGGGTGCACGGCACGGGCCTGTTCCAGCGGGGACTCACCCAGGTGCTCTCCTGCGCCACCCTCGGCACCCCGAGCGACGCCCAGGAGATGGACGACCTCAACCCCATCAGCGAGAAGACCTACCTGCACCACTACAACTTCCCCCCCTACTCGGTCGGTGAGACGCGGCCGATGCGCTCCCCCGGTCGCCGCGAGATCGGCCACGGCGCCCTCGCCGAGCGGGCCCTGATCCCCGTGCTGCCCTCCAAGGAGAGCTTCCCCTACGTGCTGCGGGTGGTCTCGGAGTGCCTCAGCTCCAACGGCTCCACCTCGATGGGCTCGGTCTGCGGCAGCACCCTGGCCCTGATGGACGCCGGCGTGCCCCTGGCGGCTCCGGTGAGCGGCGCGGCCATGGGTCTGATCAAGGAGGGCGAGGAGGTGCGCATCCTCACCGACATCCAGGGCATCGAGGACTTCCTCGGCGACATGGACTTCAAGGTGGCCGGCACCGAGAAGGGCATCACCGCCCTGCAGATGGACATGAAGATCTCCGGCCTGGCGGTCAAGACCGTCGCCGACGCGATCAACCAGGCCCGTCCGGCCCGGCTGCACATCCTCGGCAAGATGCTCGAGGCCATCGACAAGCCCCGCGACACCCTCTCCCCCCACGCCCCGCGCCTGCTCAGCTTCCGCATCGATCCGGAACTGATCGGCACGGTGATCGGCCCCGGCGGCCGCACCATCAAGGGCATCACCGAGCGCACCAACACCAAGATCGACATCGAGGACGGCGGCATCGTCACGATCGCCAGCCATGACGGCGCCGCCGCCGAGGAGGCCCAGCGCATCATCGAGGGCCTCACCCGTCGCGTCAGCGAAGGCGAGGTGTTCAACGGTTCGGTCACCCGGGTGATCCCGATCGGTGCCTTCGTGGAGATCCTGCCCGGCAAGGAGGGGATGATCCACATCTCCCAGCTCTCCGAAGCCCGGGTCGAGAAGGTGGAGGACGTGGTCAACGTCGGCGACCAGGTGACGGTGCGGGTGCGGGAGATCGACAACCGCGGCCGCATCAACCTCACCCTGCGGGGCGTGCCCCAGCAGGAGCCGGCACCGGTCTGATCACCACGGGGGCCTGGCCGTGCGGCCGGGCCCCCGCTCAGACGGCGAAACCCGGATCGATCACCGCCATCGCCGCCGCCGCCCGGCGGCAGAGGTCGGCGTGGGCCGGGCCATGGCTGGCGATCAGGCAGCCCGCCTGGCGCACGTCGCCGTTGTTGTAGGTGAGGGGCCGGCCATCGGCATGGCTGAAGGCGCCGCCGGCGGCCACCAGCACCGCCTCCGGGGCGGCCATGTCCCAGTCCTTGGGGGCGCTGCGGCCCGACAGGGAGATGTAGAGGTCGGCCTCCCCCCGCAGGATCGTGGCAACCTTGCCGCCGACACTGCCGATCGCCAGGCTGCGGGCGGGCCCCAACTCGGCCAGCAGCTGCTCCAGGCGGTCGTCGCGGTGGTTGCGGCTGGCCACCAGCACCAGCTCCTCGCCGCGGCCGCTGAGGGCCGCAGGAAAGCGCTCACCGGCCCGGTTCTCGCGCCAGGCCTCACCCCCCGTGCCGGTGTCGCCCGCCCCCACCAGCCCGAACCAGAGCTCCTCCGGCTCCGGCAGCAGCACCACCCCCAGCACCGGCCGCTGGCCGTGCACCAGGGCCAGGTGGACGGCGTACTCGCCGGTGCCCTGCAGAAAGTCCTTGGTGCCATCCAGGGGATCGAGGATCCACAGCCAATCGGCGTCCAGGGGCTGGCCCGGCACCAGCATCTCGGCGGCGGTCTCTTCGCTCAGCAGGGTCCAGCCGGTGGCCGGGAAGGCCGCCGCCAGGCCATCCAGCAGCCAGCGGTTCACCGCCAGATCCGCCGCCGAGACCGGCCCCTCGCCGCCGTGGTCGACGCTCATGGCCGGCGGAAAGCCGTAGGGGGGCACTGCGCCGCGGGAATAGGCCCGCAGGATGTCGGCCGCCCCCCAGGCCAGCCGGCGCAGCTCCGCCAGCAGCGGCTCACGGCCGATGCCGTCGGGCAGGGCGAAGGGAGACGGCATCATGGGGACCGGAAAACGGCATTGTGCAGGACCCGGTGCAGGAGCACGAACCCGCCGCCGGCGTCCTCTATCTGGTGGGCACCCCCATCGGCAACCTCGACGACCTCTCCCCCCGGGCCCGGCGGGTGCTGGCGGGCGCCGACCGGGTCGCCTGCGAGGACACCCGCCGCAGCGGCCTGTTGCTGCACCACCTCGGCATCAAGGCGCCGCTGCTGAGCTTCCACCAGCACAACCAGACGGCCCGCATCCCCCAGCTGCTGGCGGCCCTGGAGGCGGGCGAAGCGATCGCCGTGATCAGCGATGCCGGCCTGCCGGGGGTGTCGGATCCGGGCCAGGAGCTGGCAGCCGCCGCCCGGGCCGCCGGCCGCCAGGTGATCTGCGTTCCCGGCCCCAGCGCCGTCACCACCGCCCTGGTGAGCAGCGGCCTGCCCACGGGCCGCTTCTGCTTCGAGGGCTTCCTGCCGCCGAAAGGCGGCCCCCGGCGCCAGCAACTGGAGGCCCTGGCGGCGGAGGAGCGCACCATCGTGCTGTTCGAGGCGCCCCACCGGCTGCTGGCCCTGCTCGAAGACCTGCTGGCGGTGCTGGGGGACCGGCCCCTGCAGGTGGCGCGGGAGCTCACCAAGCGCCACGAGGAGCAGGTGGGCCCGACGGTGGCAGCGGCCCTGGAGCACTTCCGCCGCATCCCGCCCCAGGGGGAGTGCACCCTGGTGCTGGGCGGCGCCCCCCCGGCGGCGGCCCCCGTCTGGGACGAGGCCGACCTGCGCTGCGCCCTCGAGGAGCTGGTGGCCGGCGGCCTCAGCAACCGGGAGGCCGCCCGCACCCTGGCTGAGCGCAGCGGCCACAGCCGCCGGGACCTCTATGCCCTGCTGCACCGCGAGCCGTCAGACTGAGGGGCCAGCTCCTGCGACGCCCCGATGCTTCTGCGCCTGCGCCTCCTGTGCGGCAGCCTGCTGGGCGGCACCCTGCTGCTGACCCTGCTCTGCCTCGGGGCCCAGAACCTGGAGGTGCGGCCCCAGCTGCGCTTCGGCTTCGCCCGCAGCGCCCCGCTGCCGGCCGGCTTCATCGTGGGGGTGGCCCTGGTGCTGGGGGTGATCAGCGGCGGTGCCAGCGCGGCCCTGCTGCTGCCGGGGAGCCCCCGGGGCGACGAGGGCTGAGGCCTCAGCTGCCTGGCAGGGCGTAGAGCGAACCCTCGATCACCACCCGGCTGATGCCCTGGGCCAGCAGGTAGGGGGCGGTGAGCTCGAACACCTTCAGGTCGGGCAGCTTGATCACCCGCTGGGTGCGGCCGCACTGGCGCTTGGCCTGGCGGGGGTTGAGGAACACCACCAGGGCCTGGCGCTCCAGCTCGGCGTCCGGCAGCCGGCCCAGCTCGGGAAACTCGCTCAGGGGCCGGGCCTGCAGTTCCACGGTCTTGTCGACCAGCATGTAGGCGCTGGAGGGCAGGGCGGCGCTGGCCAGGGGCTGGAGCCGGCCGTCGGCCCCCGCCGGGGCGCCGTCTTCGAGCAGCACCACGGGGATCGGCTGGAACGGGTTGATCTCCCCCTCGGCCCCGTCGTCGGAGCCCTCGTCGTCGCCGTCGTCGCTGGTGAGCAGGTCGTCGTCATCGGCGCCGAAGTCGTCGGCATCCTCGATGGCCAGCACCGCAGGACCGTCCTCCGCTTCCGCCTCAGCCTTCACCGGGGTCGCCACCGTCAGGCGGCGGGGCGGGGCGGGCAGGGTCCTGCGGGCCGTGGTGGTCATCTCGGGGGCGGGCTCGGGCTCCGGGTCAGACGATGCCTCCGGCTCGGGATCGGACGGCTGCTCAGGCTCCAGGGCAGGCTCGGGCTCCGGCTCGGGGGTACTGATGGCGAGGGCCGTCTGCAGCGTTTCCGGGGCAGCGGCGGGGTCGGCCCCATCGGCCGCCGTACGGCTGCGCCGGCGGGAGCGCTCCGCCTTGAGGCGCTCGTACTCCTCCTCGCCGAGTTCCGTGCGAACGACGCGGATGACCGTGTTGGCACTGCAGCCGTAGCTGTCCGCCAGCTGCTGGCTGCTGGAACCCTCCCGGAATCGCCCAACCAGTTCGGTTTTCTGGCTGTCGCTGAGCCGGGTGGCGGCCATGGATCGGTTCAAGCGCGGTTGCCCACTGTAAGGGTGGCTACCGGAGTGCCCTGGCCACCGAACGCTGGCACAATGCGCACCGTGCTCCCTTAGCTCAGCTGGATAGAGCAGCTGCCTTCTAAGCAGCCGGTCGATGGTTCGAATCCATCAGGGGGCGTTGGTGGACCCGGCGGATCCGGGTCCTTGGCAGGACGTCAGCGCCGCACCGGCACCACCTGCATGCCGATCGGGGCCAGGGCGATCAGGGCCAGCTTGATGTGCTGGATGCCGAAGGGGATGCCCACGATCGTCACGAAGCAGGCCACCGCGGCGCTCAGGTGGCCGATGGCCAGCCACCAGCCGGCCAGCAGGAACCAGATCACGTTGCCGACCAGCCCCAGGGGACCGGTGCCGAAGTCCATCCGGCCGGTGAGGTCCCGGCGGCTGACGGCCTCGTAGCCGAACGGCCAGAAGGAGAAGTTGCCGATCACGAAGCAGGCCCGGGCCCAGGGAATCCCCACGATCGTGATCGCCGCCACCAGGCCGGCCAGCCACCAGCCCAGGCCCATCACGAAGCCCCCGAGCACGAACCAGAGGACGTTGAGCAGGAAGCGCAGCATGGGGAGAGCCGGTGCTGCGCTCCAGCATGACGCCGCTGGGGCCTTCAGCCGCAGGGTTCGGCCGGGGCGGTGCAGCTGGCCGCCAGGGCGGCGAGCCAGCCCCGCAGGCGCTCCAGAGCTTCCGGTTGGAGGCGGTAGTACACCCAGCGGCCGCTCTGGCGGTCGGCCAGCAGACCTGTTTCCTTCAGCACCTTGAGGTGAAAGGAGAGCTTCGACTGGGCCAGGCCGAGGTCGGCGGTGAGGTCGCAGACGCAGCGCTCGCCACCGCCGAGGGCCTCGATCACCTGCAGGCGGATCGGATCGGCCAGGGCCCGCAGCAGCAGGCGCGCCTCCTCGGCCTCCAGGGGGGCCGCAGCACAGGCGATCGGCCCAGAAGCGCCGGGGATCGGTGGCGAAGCGGCGGTCCTTAACCCGGCCATAAATCGATCAATTCCGGTTGATGCGAGGTTAGGGGCCTGTCGCGGCAGGCGCTGTGAGGATCGGCATCAACGGCTTCGGGCGGATCGGTCGCCTGGTGTTCCGCGCCCTCTGGGGGCGGCCGGGCCTGGAGCTGGTTCACGTTAATGACAGCGCCGGGGACGCCGCCGGCGCTGCCCACCTGCTGGAATTCGACTCGGTGCACGGCCGCTGGAGCCGGCCGGTGGCAGCCGAGGCCGACGGCGGGGGGTTCACGGTCGACGGGAGCCGGGTGGGCTGGTCGCGGGGGAGCGATCCGGCGCTGGTGCCCTGGCAGGAAGCGGGAGTGGAGCTGGTGCTGGAGTGCAGCGGCAAGGTGAAGACCCCCGAGGCCCTCGCCACCTACCTGCAGCAGGGCGGCGTGCAGCGGGTGATCGTGGCCTGCCCCGTGAAGGGCGAGCTGGACGGCATCGACATCCCGAACATCGTCTTCGGCATCAACCACGGCACCTACGTGCCGGAACGGCACCGGATCCTCACCGCCGCCTCCTGCACCACCAACTGCCTGGCGCCGGTGGTGAATGTGGTGCATGAGAGCTTCGGCATCCGCCACGGCTCGATCACCACCCTGCACAACATCACCAACACCCAGGTGGTGATCGACAGCTTCAAGAGCGATCTGCGCCGGGCCCGCTCCTGCAGCCAGAGCCTGATCCCCACCACCACCGGCTCGGCCAAGGCCATCGGGATGATCTTCCCCGAGCTGCAGGGCAAGCTCAACGGCCACGCCGTGCGGGTGCCTCTGCTCAATGCCTCGCTCACCGATGCGGTGTTCGAACTGGAGCGCCCGGTGACGGTGGAGGAGGTGAACGGCGCCTTCGCGGCGGCGGCGGCGGGCCCCCTGCTGGGCATCCTGGGCTACGAGGAGCGGCCCCTGGTTTCGGTCGACTACATCAACGACAGCCGCAGTTCGATCGTCGATGCCCTCTCGACGATGGTCATCAACGGCACCCAGCTGAAGGTGTACGCCTGGTACGACAACGAGTGGGGCTACAGCTGCCGGATGGCGGATCTGGCCTGCCATGTGGTGGCTCTGGACGCCGCCCGGGCGGAGTGAACGGCCGATGCTTCCGCTCCGCTCCGGCCAGCCACTGACGGCCCTGCAGCAGTACGCCATCGTCACGGCCAACTACTGGTGCTTCACCCTCACCGACGGCGCCCTGCGGATGCTGGTGGTGTTCCACTTCCGCTCGCTGGGCTACAGCACGCTGGAGATCGCCTTTCTGTTCCTCTTCTACGAGTTCTTCGGCATCATCACCAACCTCTGCGGCGGCTGGCTGGGGGCCCGCTTCGGTCTGCGCCTCACCCTCTGGACCGGCACCCTGATGCAGGTGGCGGCCCTGCTGATGCTGGTGCCCGTCGCCGACAGCTGGCCGAAATGGTGGAGCGTGGCCTACGTGATGGTGGCCCAGGCGCTCAGCGGCATCGCCAAGGATCTCAACAAGATGAGCGCCAAAAGTGCCATCAAGTCGGTGGTTCCGGAAACCCCCGACGACCACGACAAGGGCGAAAGCCAGCTGTTCCAGTGGGTGGCGATCCTCACCGGCTCCAAGAACGCCCTCAAGGGGGTGGGCTTCTTCCTCGGCGGCCTGCTGCTGGCCACGATCGGCTTCAACGCCGCCGTCGGCGCCATGGCGGCCGGCCTGTTCCTGGCCTTCCTGTTCACCCTGGTGCTGCCCGGGGAGATCGGCCGGATGAAGCAGAAGCCCGCCTTCACCTCCCTGTTCTCCAAGTCCCCCGGCATCAATCGCATCTCCCTGGCCCGGTTCTTTCTCTTCGGTGCCAGGGATGTCTGGTTCGTGGTGGCCCTGCCCGTGTTCCTGCAGACCACGCTCGGCTGGCGTTACTGGGAGGTGGGCGGCTTCATGGGCCTGTGGGTGATCGGCTACGGCCTCGTGCAGGGATCGGCCCCGGCCCTGCGGCGCCGCTGGGGCCAGACCGCGCCGCCGGGCGTCTCCGCCGTGACCTTCTGGAGCGGACTGCTCACCGCCATTCCGGCCCTGATCGCCATCGCCCTCTGGCGCGAGGTGGGGAATCCCGGTGTGGCCGTAGTGGTGGGACTGGCGGCCTTCGGGGTGGTGTTCGCCATGAATTCCTCGATCCACAGCTACATGATCCTGGCCTACACCGATGCGGAATCGGTGAGCCTGAACGTGGGCTTCTATTACATGGCCAACGCCGGCGGCCGCCTGCTCGGCACCGTTCTCTCGGGTGCCCTGTTCCTGGTGGGCGGCCTGCAGGCCTGCCTGTGGAGCTCGGCCCTGCTGGTGGGGCTGGCCTGGCTGGTGAGCACCCGGCTGCCGGCGCCGCCGCGGCAGGCCCAGAGCCGACCCCTGGCCATCGGCTGAGCGCAGACCCTCGGCTGAGCGCTGACCCCAGAGCGCAGCCCGCGCCGGCGGGGGTGTCCTCGCCAAGCTGGATGCCGTTATCCGTTCTGCCATGCCCTTGAGCGCCCCACCCCGCCAGAGGTTGCTGGAGGCGAACGGCGGCTGCTGGGAGGGTCTGTTCCACCGGCTCGGCTCCGACGGCCGCGAGATCGAGCGCTTTCCCACCCGGCTGCGGGTGAGCGACGAAGACGGCACGATCGAAGCCGCCCTCACCTACATGAACACCGGTCGCGTCGTGCCGATGCGCTTCAGCGAACCCCCGGCAGCGATGCAGATCAGCGATTCCGGCCACTGGAGCCTGGGCATGGACCGGATGGGACCGTGGCCCTGGATCGCCGAGCTCTGCGTTGTCCACGGCGAGCGGCGCCGGCGCGTGGTGCTGCGCCATGGCGTGGAGCGACTCGAGAGCTTCACCTATGCCAGGGAGTGGCGGCCGGGCACTGGTGACGGCGGCCCCGACACGCCGCTGGTGGCAGTGATCGAAAGCATCGGATCGGGGGACGCCTCCGGCCACCGCTGGCGCCTGGACGATGGCGTCGAGGTGGTCATCACCCCTGCACCCGGCGAGGCCGGGCCCGTGGGGGTGACGCTCAGCTGGCAGCCCGCCGGCGCCCCCCCCTGCCGGATCGAGCGCCGCTACACCCCCTACGGTCTGCTGGAGCCGCTGTCGCCGGACTGATGGGGGCCCCGCTGGTTTACCACCCGGCCTACGCGGTCCCCCTGCCCAGCGGCCATCGCTTCCCGATGCAGAAGTTCCGGCTGCTGAAGGAGCGGCTGGAGCAGCTGGAGCTGGCCCGCCCGGGGCAGATCCACCAGCCCCTGCCGGCGCCGCGCCGCTGGCTGGAGCAGGTGCACGGCCGCCGTTACCACGAGGCCTTTTCCCGGGGGCTGCTGACTCCCCAGGAGGTGCGCCGCATCGGCCTGCCCATCTCGGGCCCCCTGGTGCGGCGCAGCTGGCTGGCGGTGGGGGGCACCGTGCTCACGGCCCGGCTGGCCCTGCGCCACGGCCTGGCCTGCCACCTGGCGGGCGGCACCCACCACGCCTTTCCGCTGTACGGCAGCGGCTTCTGCATCTTCAACGACTGCGCCGTGGCGGCCCGGGTGCTGCTGGCCGAGGGCCTGGTGCGGCAGGTGCTGGTGGTGGATCTGGACGTGCACCAGGGCGACGGCACGGCGGCGATCTTCACCGGCGACCCCCGGGTGTTCACCTTCTCGATGCACGCGGCCAGCAACTTCCCCCTGCACAAGCAGACGGGCGACCTCGACCTGGCCCTGGAGGACGGCGTCGGGGATGACGCCTACCTGCGGACCCTGGAGCGGACCCTGCCGGACCTGCTGGATCAGGTGCGTCCGGATCTGGTGCTTTACAACGCCGGCGTCGATCCCCACCGGGACGACCGCCTCGGCCGGCTGGAGCTGAGCGACGACGGCCTGCACCGGCGCGACCGACTGGTGATCGATGCCGCCCTGCGGCGCCGCCTGCCGGTGGCCACCGTCATCGGCGGGGGCTACGACGACCTGGCGGCCCTGGTGGAGCGCCACACCCTGGTGGTGCGGGCCGCCGACGAGCTCGCCCGGATCCACGCCACCGGCATGGAGCTGTCACGTCCGGTCACAGATGGCCCCCGCCCCGGTCAGGGCTGAGTCATACGGGGGCGTTTTCCTGGTGGGGCCACGGAGCTTCGACCATGATCAGCCGTTCCTCCCGCCTGCTCCACGCCGCCCTGGTGGTGGTCTGCGGCGCCGGAATCGTCTACGCCCCGGTCCAGGCCCAGACCTCCCTGACCGTGCCCCTGGGGCAGTCCGGGTACTACGGCCGGATCACCATCGGCAACCAGGCCCCACCGCCGGTCCTCGGCTACGGCCCGGTGATCGGCTGGCAGCCCTTGGGCAGCGACCGCTGGAACCCGTCCGCGATCGAGCCCATCTACCTGCGGGTGCCCCCCCAGCAGGCCCGCGACTGGGGCCGCTACTGCGCGCTGTACCAGGCCTGCAACGTGCCGGTCCTGTTCGTCCAGGACGACTGGTACCGCAACACCTACGCGCCGCAGGTGCGGGCGGCCCAGGCCAGGCAGGCCCGGCAGGCCCGGCGCGCCGCGGAGGCACGCGATCGCTGGCGCGCCTCCCGTGAGGACGTGAAACGGCTGGTGACGCCCGACGGCCGCGTCTACGTGCTGGAGAAGCGGCGCGACCGTGACGATGACGACGATTGAGCGGCAGGGCTGCCGCCGCCGCCTGGCTCAGCGGCGGCCGAGCAGGTCCTCCCAGGTGAGGGGGTGCTGGGCGGGGTCTTGGCGGGGCGGCCTGGCCGCCAGGGGGCAGCAGGGGTAGGCGTGGGGTCCGCGGCCGGAGGCTGCGGAGCCGGGAATAGGGCGGGTCGCGGCGGACGGCCGCCTGGAGAGGGTGTTCATTGGAAGGGTGGACAAGGGGATATGGATCTCGCACCGGGAAACTGCCGATCCCCCGCGGGGAATCGCACACGGCAGTCGATGTTGGACCTGTCGGACCGACGTTGGACCTGGTGGACCGACCCCAGGAAGCGCGGGGCGGCTCGGTGCTGGCTCCGGCGAAGGCGAACAACAGGTTCGCCGGCTTCTGCCGGATCGCTTCACCTTAGCCGATGCTTCGGCGGCCGCACCGGGAAAGAGCACAAAGGGGGCGAAAGGGGTGGTGACGCAGACAACAACCGGACCTAGAATTGGCACTGCCCCTGGTCGCGCTTCATGGCAGGGGCGTGTCGAGCCCGTTCCATGTCACAGGATCAGCATCCCGAAGGGAAGCGTGCCAGCCCACGGCACCACGTCCCTGTCGGCGTCTCGGTCAGCCTCACCCTGGCCACGAAGCAATCGGTGTTCGTCAATCTCCGCGATGTCAGTGAGCAGGGAGCCTGCGTCCTGCGTCAGGGCAGCCTGGACGTCCAGGAGGACGACACCGTCATCTTTGAAGCCCGCAACTATGACGCCGGCTCGAAGGTGACCCTGCGCTCCAAGGTGCGCTGGGTGCGGAACACCGGCTTCAACACCTACGTGGGCCTGTCCTTCCTCAACGCCTCGCTCCCCCAGGACGCCCTCACCAGGCTGGTCGCCTGAGCTCGATCAGCTCTCCTCGGCGGCAGGTCCAGCCTCCTGGGAGGGAAAGGCACCATCGGTGAGCGTCCGGCTGAGGCGGGCGCCCCGGAACTCCGCCCCGTCGACTCTGGCGCCCCGCAGATCCGTCTGGCTCAGGTCGGCCCCGGTGAAGTTGGCCCCACGCAGATCGGCGTCTCGGAAATTCGCCCCGCTCAGATCGGCGCGGCTGAAATCCGCCTCGGCCAGATCAGCGCCATGGCAATCGGCATTGCGCAGCACCGTGCCGGAGAAGTTGGCACCGCGCCAACGGCTGAACGGGATCCTCAGGCCTTCGAGATCAACGCCTCCCAGATCGAAGCCGTCCTGCCAGAGGCCATCGGCGGAGAGCATCTCCACGGCCCGAAGGCGGCCCAGGCTGTTGGAGGCCCCTGCCTGACGCTGGGCCAGAAGCAGCTCGAACATCTCCTGGTGCTCCTTCTCCTTGCGCTGTCCGGCTTCGAGCAGATAGAAGATCGCCGCCGTGACGATGCTGAACGATTCGACCGTGCCGACGCTGATGATCTCCAGGAAATTGCTGGTCAGGCAATCGGCCTGCCCGGCCTTGGCATGGCAGTTCTCGAAACGGTTGACCACGGCCAGCAACGCGAAGGACAGCGCGGCGGCCATCAGAACCCGGAAACCGAAGGAGCGGTCCAGCAGCTGGAAGAACGGCGATTCACGCCGCCGCTTCTGGCGTGCGTACCAGGTGGAGGAGGGCCTGCGCATCCGGGTCAGTCCTGGGTTGGAGGTGAGGGGAAGATCCTGTCCCAGTCACGCCGCAGGCTGACCAGGCTCCAGTCGTGGCGCCCGGCCAGCTCCAGGCCCTGATCCAGGCGGCCAAAAGGGGAGGCGCGGTCGTAGGCCACCTCCCGCTCGCCGTCATCGTGGTGCAGCAGCAGCCCCAGCCGGCAGCCGGGGCCGGCGGTGGTCCAGCGCAGCATGGCCAGGTCGCCGTCGGAGTTGCCGAAGGCCGCGATCGGGCGGCGGCCGATGGCCCGTGCGATCCCCACCGGCTTGGCGTCGCCGTCGTTGATGGAATCGACCATGGCTTCGCGCCAGACAGTCGGCTGGCCGTTCTCCTCGCCGTAGCGCAGCTGCAGCGTCGAGCCGATCACCCGCTCCGGAGGGATGCCGTAGGTCTCCTCGGCGAACACCCGCACGAACTCGACACCGCCACCGGTCACGATCCAGCTGCGGAACCCCCTGGCCCGCAGGAGGGCCAGCAGTTCCAGCATCGGCTGGTAAACGAGCCCGGTGTAGGGCACCCCCAGCCCGGGATGGCGGGCCTCCCGCAGCCAGGCGCGGGCCAGGTCGCTGAAGGCCGCGTCGGTCATGCCGGCGTGGGTGATCGCCGCCAGCTCCAGCAGCCCCTCGAGACCGTGGCCCATCAGGGCCTTGATGTCGTCGTCCAGGGCCGCCGCCACCAGGGAATGGCGGGCCAGCTCGGGGCGCTCCGCCACCAGAGTCCGTACGCGCTGGAGGGCGAAGGCCAACTGCACGTACATCGGCTGCTCCGACCAGAGCGTGCCGTCGTTGTCGAACACGGCGATCCGCTCCTGGGGCGCCACCCAGGCGGGGTCCCCGGGGGTGCTGACCGCCGCGATGAACGCGAGCAGGCGACTCTTGACGCTGCCCTCGCGCCAGGAGGGCAGGGGATCGGGGCCAGCGTCAGCGGTCATGGGGCGAAGGCTGGGGCTGGAAGGGAACCGCCGACAGTGGCGTTCCGCCGACCCACGCTGGCACGGCGAAGGGAGGCCCAGCCAGGCCCAGCCGGAACCCGTCGCCATGAAAAAACCCCCTGCGCAGGCAGGGGGTTCGGGGGATTCCAGGGTGTCCGGAAGGCCGGATCAGCCGATCGCCGGGGCGGTCAGGGCCACCGGGGTGGCGCTGGCAGCGGCCAGGTCGAGGGGGAAG
>CALRKA020000026.1:0-16425 GCA_943367815.1 Tabrizicola sp. YIM 78059
TGGTTGAAGTTCAGCCCGTTGAGGTTGAACGAGAAGCTCACCACCGCCAGGGCGGCGAACCAGATGCCGATCACGGGCCAGGCCGCCAGGAGGAAGTGGAGGCTGCGGCTGTTGTTGAAGGAGGCGTACTGGAAGATCAGCCGGCCGAAATAGCCGTGGGCGGCCACGATGTTGTAGGTCTCCTCCTCCTGGCCGAACTTGTAGCCCCGGTTCTGGGACTCGGTTTCGGTGGTCTCCCGCACCAGGGAGCTGGTGACGAGCGAGCCGTGCATGGCGGAGAACAGGGCGCCGCCGAACACTCCGGCCACGCCGAGCATGTGGAAGGGATGCATGAGCACGTTGTGCTCCGCCTGCAGCACCAGCATGAAGTTGAAGGTGCCGGAGATGCCCAGGGGCATGGGATCGGAGAAGGAACCCTGGCCGATGGCATACACCAGCAGCACGGCGGTGGCGGCACCCACCGGGGCGCTGTAGGCCACGGCGATCCAGGGACGCATGCCCAGGCGGTAGCTCAGTTCCCATTCACGGCCCATCCAGCAGAAGATGCCGATCAGGAAGTGGAAGATGATCAGCTGGTAGGGGCCGCCGTTGTAGAGCCACTCATCGAGGCTGGCGGCTTCCCAGATGGGGTAGAAGTGCAGGCCGATGGCGTTGCTGGAGGGCACGACGGCGGCGGTGATGATGTTGTTGCCGTAGAGGAGGCTGCCAGCGATCGGTTCGCGAATGCCGTCGATGTCGACGGGGGGAGCGGCGATGAAGGCGATCACGAAGCAGACGGTGGCAGCCAGCAAGGTCGGGATCATCAGCACGCCGAACCAGCCCACGTAGAGGCGGTTCTCGGTGCTGGTCACCCAGTCCTTGAAGCTGTTCCATGGGTTGCTCCAGGAACGCTTGAGGATGGTTGTCGTCATGGCGAGGAATGAGGACGGGACTGGGGAGAGCTGCGAAGGCGAGGGCGGGCCATCGTGGTGGATGGCCAACCAAGCGCCGACTCTTCCCAATACAACAGTAGCGTTGAAGCCTTCTATGACGCGAGAGGCGTTATGAGCATTCTTTCTCAAAGGGCTGGTGCGGGTTTCCGCCCAGCTGCGCACCGGCTGCATCGACCCAACTGGCGGCCAGTCTTCGCCGCTGTTCTGCTTGCCCTGACCCTGATGCTGCTGCCGCTCCAGGCCCAGGCAGCAGCCGATCCACAACGCTGGACCCTCACGGATTCCTCGGGTCGTTCCTGGGGCCTGACCCTGTTCGAGCAACCTGATCCCGCCTACCCAGCCGGCTGGCGAGTGCGCCTGACTGCCCGCTCACCCGGGCAGATAGTCGATCACCAAAGGCCACTGCTCTTGAGCGATGGCCTCGGCGGCGCCTGGGAGCTGCTGAACCGCAGTGAGGAACTGGTGCGACAGGGGGAGGAGGCGATCCCCGAGTCCTCGGCCCAGTTCGACGCCAACGGCCTGGACCCCAGGCCCAGCGACGTGCTGCCGCTGCAGCTGGAGGTGCCGACCGACAATCCAGAGGGCACGATCATGGTCATGCTGCAACCTGAAGTCGTGCAAGCGCTCCACGAGCTGCCGCCGAACCTTGCTACCTGACTGGGTTGGGCTTCCGCCTCGTTGGTCCTGTGGCTTGGCGTTCCTTTTGCCGCAGGACCCCCAAATGGCAGCTAGCCAGTCCGCTCGGCCGGACCCGTCCACCAAGGCCGGCCTGCCCTGACAAGTGAAACCGGCCAGGTTGCCGAGCTGCGCGGGCAGCAGTCGCAGCGGTTTTGCGGGGGCGAAAGCTCACTCTGGATCCGCTGGGGGCCCACGGGGCCGTTCTCCTGGGGTCTGCTCCTGGCCGGGCTGTTGCTTCAGTAGGCAAGGACAGCCCGGCACCGTGCTCGGCGTGATCACCACTGACCCTGATCACCTGCAGCCGCGGGCGAACGCGGCCCAGCTCAGGGGGTGTCCCGCCACGGCCCAGTGAGCAAAGTTCGTTGGGCATGCCTACAACTCCTCGTCGCCATTCCCTCTCGTACCTCATCTCTCCAAAGCTCTCGCAAAAGCTGCGGCTGCCCCCTGACCTGAAGCCCATGGATAGCTGCGCAGATGTACCTCTAGGGAGTGCCCCATGCTCAGCGCCACACTCCCTGGATCGATCCCCTGCTGATGGTCCCGCAGGCTGTAGCCATGCTGCTCAACACATGTTGCGATTGAACGGGGCAAGCTGGAGGCATGAGTCCTTCCAGCCAGAGCCCCATCGCCGATGCGAGCCGCTGGGACCAGCGCTACCAGGAAGGCCGTGAC
This sequence comes from Tabrizicola sp. YIM 78059, assembly GCA_943367815.1. Lineage (GTDB taxonomy): Bacteria > Cyanobacteriota > Cyanobacteriia > PCC-6307 > Cyanobiaceae > Cyanobium. The sequence goes on from CALRKA020000026.1 coordinate 2,283, forward strand.
GGCTGGGAGCTGGGCCAGCCCGCCCCACCGCTGGCCCAGCTCCTGCGCAGCCATCCGCTGGCGCCCCAGTCGCCGGGCAGGGTGCTGGTGCCTGGCTGCGGACGCGGCCACGAGGTCGCCCTGCTGGAAGACCTCGGCTTCTCGGCCATCGGCCTGGATTTCAGTGGTGAGGCTTTGCGAGAGGCCCGCAGGCTCCATGGCGAGGACCGCGCCGGCCTGCAGTGGCTGCAGGCCGACCTGTTCGACCGGCAGGCCCTGGAGGCGGCGGACCTGACTCCCGGCAGCCTCAGCGGAATCGTGGAGCACACCTGCTTCTGCGCCATCGATCCCGGCCTGCGGGAGGACTACATCGCCACCGCCTGCCGACTGCTGGCACCAGGCGGGTGGCTGCTGGGACTGTTCTGGTGTCACCGCCAGCAGGGCGGCCCGCCCTGGGGCAGTGACCCGGAGTTGGTGGAAGCCCAGCTGCGCCAGGCCGGCCTGGTGCCGGAGATCTGGGAGCCGGCCACCGGGTCGGTGGACCAGCGCAACGACGAGTGGCTGGGCCTGTGGCGCCAGCCAGGCCCACCCCCTTCACCTGAGGAGATCGAACCGTGCTGAGCCAACTGAACGAACGCATGCAGAAGTGGGGCTTCTCCTGGGAGGGTCTGCGGGACAACCGCCACGGCGAGTGGTGGGTGCTGGCGCAGATGATCCTGATCGCCGCCCACTGGCTGCCGCCAACACCTCCGCCCTCGGATCTGGGGATTCACTGGCCCCTGGCTCTGCGCGTGATCGGCGGGCTCACCGTCCTGATCGGCCTGGTGATCGGCGCCCAGGGGGCCCTGAACCTCGGGGACAGTCTCAGTCCGCTGCCGGAGCCGATGCCCGGAGCGGCCCTGATCACCGAGGGGGCCTACGGCCGTTGCCGCCATCCCCTCTACCAGTCGCTGCTGCTCTGTTCCCTGGGGGTGACCCTGGCCCTCGGCAGCCTGCTGCACCTTGGCCTGCTGCTGGCGCTGGCGACCGTACTCAGCCTCAAGGCACGACGCGAGGAGCAGCGCCTGTGTTCCATGCACAGCGGCTATGCCGACTACATGACATCGACCCCGGCGATCGTTCCCTTTCTGCCCGGCCTCGACTGGCGGTAGCCCTGGCTCCCAAGGATGGGCGTTGCGCAGGGAGCCCTCTTCTTGCGCCCATGATTCAGTTGGATCGGGCTGTCTCTCTTCCCGTTTGGATAGTCTCCACAGTACATATCTTGCCGTTGTCTGGCATCGTCATGCACGGATCAATCGCTCCAATTCGTAAACTCGCCAGGAAGCCCCTTGCCTGCTGATATGTCATTAGTTTGCGTGTTTTATTCGTGATTGCCTTCTATGGCTAGGGTATAGATGAGACGTTCGTGTAAAGGCTAATGAACTATGTTGCGGGCGCCAATTCCATCGCAAAACCGCTCACGGCAAGGCTTGCCATGGCTGGCGTGACAACTCTTATCTGTGTAGGAACCTTCTCTGCAGCCTTGGCTGCCCCTGTCACACCCAACCTGATCGGCACATGGACGGTTGAAGGGAAGGGGGCCGTGCTCTGCAAAGTCGAAGCATCGAGATGTAAGACCCATCATCATGGTGATTTCAGTGATCTGAATGCCGTCGCTCAAATCACCAAGCAACAGGGTCGCGTTTTCCACGGAGTCTTCAAATCCAAGTACGCAACTGAGAAGTTTGTCGGCACGCTCGGCCATGACAATGCCACCATGTTTATTGTCGATGAGGACGGGTTTGCGGATGGCAAGATCATCAGTCCCAACCAGATTCAGGTTGTTTATCGTCACACCTCTGATCTCGATTCCGTTGTCGACATTGGTACCTGGACCCGCCGCTGATTGAGCCTGTTCAGAACAGCCAGCCGGGCCGAAGCACCAGAAGCAGGCCCAGGGCCACCATCACGACACCACTGATGAGCTTCAGCCACCGGCCCGTGCCTTCGGTGAGTTTGTTGCTGCTCAGCGCCAGCACGGCGAACCCAACCATCAGGGCGTCGTCGGCGATGTAGCCCACGATGTAGAGGCCCAGGTAGCCGTAATGGGCGGCCGCAGCAAGGTTCTGTTGACTGAGCACCGCTGTGTAGACCGCCGGCAGCCCCGCGGTGCAGAGCAGCTCCACCGCGTTCACCACCACCGCCAGACCTGCCACCGCGGCCAGTGCTGCCGGCAGGGACTGACTCTGCATGACCCCGCGCATGCGCGCATAGAGACCCGGCTTGGCACTGGCGGGAATCGAGAGGGTGAAGCCCGGACCCTTGCGCCAGAATTCGCTCAGATTCACCACCCCCAGCACCAGGGCCAGGGATCCAAGCAGGAGCCGCAGCCAGGCGGTGAAGCCCAGCAGCAGGAAGACGTTCAGCCAGGCCGCCATGAAGGCGTAATAGACGGCCCCGCTCACGACCACAAAGGTGCCGGCCACCAGGGCCATGCGCCGCCGGTCGCGCCAGTGCACCAGCAGCGAGAGCAGAAACAGCAGCACCCACATCGCGCAGGGGTTGAAGCCATCCAGCAGCCCCATGGCCAGGGTGAAGATCGGCAGGCCGAGCGCCGTGGCGCTGATGCTGCCGAAGCGGCCAAGGTTCACGTTGCCGGAGGCACGCTCCCGTCGATCGATCAAGTCGAGCAGTTCCCTGCCTCGGCCATCGGCGTCATCGAAACCCACAAGCACCTGGCCTTCCAGGACAAACGTGGGCACCCCCGGGGCACCGATACCGGCCTGTCGGGAGTAGCGCAACAGGTCGTCGATCGCGGCGGGATCGGATTCGAGCGGCCGTAGACGCACCTGAATCTCCGGGCGTCGCTTCTGCAGCTCGGGGAGGAAGGCCTTGGCGGCGGCGCAGTGGGGACAGCCATCACGCACGAACACCTGAAGTTCAGCTCCCCCCACGCCGGGCTGGGCAGGGGCCAGCGAAGGGGTGAGCGCCAGCAGCAGGCCGAGCAGCATTCCCAGCATCGGCGTCAGCAGCCAGCCTTTCCGAGGACTGCGCATCGTTTCCTCGTCAAGGTGATGGAGTTCTCATGGGGTCTGCCGCCACCAGCGCCAGGCCTCCACGTTGATCAGAAGCCCGAAGACCGTGAGGGCCACCATCAGCACGATCTGATCGAGGCGGGCATCGGGCACCAGGATGTCGGCGATGAGATGGGGGACGTTGGTGACCGAATAGACGACGCTGAACCAGAAGTGGATTCGCCTCCAGGGCCGCCAGTGCGTGGCCGGACCGACCGTGGTGGCGGCGTAGGCGATCAGCACAATCGCAATCAGCGGCAGCAGAAAGTAGCCGAGCATCGCCCCGAACAGCAGGGGTAGGGCCCCCTCCTGCACATGGCTGTGGATCTCCGGCGACTGACCATGGAACAGGGGCATCAGGCCCAGGTCCACGTGGAAGAGCATCGCCAGCAGCCAGGCGATCCAGAGCGTGATCAGCCGCAGGGCCTGGTTGATCGACGGGTTCATCGGCCTGGAGGCTTGTTCCTTCAGTGTGCGAAGCAAGCCCGCCTGGGCCTTGCGATCTTGGTGGTTCGTTGCGGATGGCTCGAGGCGTTGCAGCCAGGCCGGCGCGGCGTGAGTGCCGCCGAAGTCGCCGGCCGCCATCAGCACCCCGCCAACGTTCGCCAGGCCTACGCGCCTTCTGTGGTCACCACGGGCTCACCGGCCGCCTTCCAGCCTTCGATGCTGGGTGCAAAGCCCTTCACATGGTGGCGGCCCTCCAGCTGCAGCGCCATCACTCCCATGGCAGAGCGAAAGCCACTGGAGCAGTACAGCACCACCTCTCGCTCTGGGGAAATCTCAGCCACGTGGTGGCTGAGATCGTTCAAAGGTCTGTTGATGGCTCCGGCAATGTGTCCCGCCCGGTACTCAGCAGGGGTCCGCACGTCAATTAGTGACACGTTGCCGCTGGCGAGCAGGCGCTTCAGCGCAGATACCGATCGAATCGCGTGAAAATCACCCGGCAGGTTGGAGAGGTACTGCTCCACTGCGGCGTCAATGGCAGCTTCTTCGCCTGCAGCAACCGTGGCATCCGGAGGGGCGAGCGTGGTAGCCGCAGCGGCACCCTGAGGCGCTGAGATCAGCAGGCAGAGGGCAAGGGCGACCCCCAGCAGGAGCGAGCGAAGGCGAGACATATGGGGTTTCGACACATCCTAGGGGGATTGATCGTGCTGGGGGCCAGAGGTTTTCCCTATTCGGCACTCACCTTGCCTCGGAAGGCGATGTAGTTGTAGATGTTGTAGAAGAGCATGATGGGAATCAGCACGCCGATGAACGTCAGCATGAACACCATCGAACTCACCGACGACGACGCCTGAAAGATCGTGACCGACGGCGGAATCACCGCCGGAAACACCATCACCCCCAGGCCAGCGAAGCTGAGGATGAACAGCAGTACGGTGTACACGAAGGGCCATACCTCCTGCTGCATCGCCAGGCTGCGGAACAGTTGAACAATCAGGGCGACACCCAGCAGCGGCAATACAACAAAGAAGGGCAGGAACGCAGGATCAAACAGGCGCTGCCGCAGCGTTTCCGACGCGAACGGTGCCGTGAAGGTGATCAGCAGGGCCCCTCCAAGGGTGGTGGCAGCCGCCAGGCGAGCGGTGCGCACGTGCAACCGCTGCAGCTCACCACTGGTTTTGAGGATCAAGTAGGTGGAGCCGATCAACACGTAGCCCTGGATGAGCGTGAGAGCCACCACCAGGCTGCTGGGATTCACCCAGATCCAGACGGAGCCTGTGAAGTGTCCTGCGGCATCGGTGGGGATGCCTGAGAGCACCGTGCCCAGACAGATGCCCTGGGAACCAGCGGCCAGCACGCTGCCAATACCGAACATCAGGTTCCAAGGGCGCTTGTTGGTGGCGTTTTCGCGAAACTCGAAGGCGACGGCCCGCAGGATCAGCCCCAGGATCATCAGGTAGATGGGGCCGTAAAGGGCCTTGAGGATGGTGCCATAGGCCAGGGGAAAGGCTCCGAACAGGGCGCCGCCCATCAGGACGAGCCAGGTTTCGTTGGCATCCCACACATTGCCGAGGCTCGTCATCAGGATCGTGCGCTGGGATTCGCTGGGGGAGGTGAGCGAGAGGATGCCCACCCCCAGATCAAAACCATCGAGGATCACATAGAGCAGCAGGAACAGGGCCAGGATCACAAACCAGACCGTGGGCATGAACCATTCGAGGAACTCCATGGTCAGGCGCTCGCCGATGGGTCGGAAAGAATCACGGCGGTGGCAAGGCCAGGGGGCGGCTCAAGGGTGAGATTCGGTCCCTTGGCGATGATCCGGGAGCCGAAATACAGCGCGAAGACCAGCAACACCGTGTAAATCACAGCGAACACACTCAAGCTGGTGAGGACCTCGCCCACCGGCAGAACCGAGGCGGCATCGGCGGTTCGCAGCTGGCCGTAGACCGTCCAGGGCTGGCGGCCCACGCAACGCACCACCCAGCCAGATTCAATCGCCAGGTAGCCGGCCGGGGCTGAAAGGATCCAGGCCCAGCTGAACCAGGGCCACTGGGCGAAGCTGGCGGCGCTCAGGCCGCCTCGCCACCAGAGCAGCAGGCTGAGGGCCATCAGGGCCGCCGCAGCGAGGCCGATCGCCACCATCACCCGGAAGGCATAGAAGAGCAGACCCACCATGTGGGGCCGCTGGTCGGCGGGCCAGCTGTTGAGCCCACGCAGCGGTTGGCTGAGCTGCGGCCGCGTCTCCAGGATCCAGCTGAAGGCGCCAGGCACCGACAGACTCCAGCGGTTGCTGCCGGTGGCCTCATCGGGGGAAGCCAGCAGCGTCCAGGCCGGGGAGCTGCCGGCGGCCTGGTCGTCCCAGAGGGCCTCGATCGCGGCCAGCTTGGTGGGCTGATGCTCGGCCACCTGCACGGCGCTTTCGTGGCCGGCCAGGATCTGCAGCGGCGCCACCGCCAGCAGGATCACCAGCGCCAGCTTGAAGGAAAACAGGAAGAACTCCGGTGCCTTCTGGCGCATCAGCGACCAGGCACTGATCGCTGCCACCACCAGCATCGAGGTTTCCACTGTGGCCAGGGCCATGTGAATCACACTCCTCACCATGAAGGGGTTGTTGATGGCGGCGAAGTAGTTCTGCACATGAAAATGGCCCTCGGAAAAAGTGCCGCCCGACGGAGTCTGCAGCCAGGAGTTGGCGCTGAGGATCCAGAACACCGAGAGGTTGGCGCCGAAGGCCACCATCACGGTGGAGAGGAAGTGGATCACCGGTGGCACTTTCTGCCAGCCGAACAACATGATCCCGAGGAATCCGGCTTCGAGCATGAAGGCCATCGCCCCCTCGAAGCCCAGCACCGACCCGAAAAAATCGCCGGCGAACTCGGACAGTGGCGCCCAGTTGGTGCCGAACTGGAACTCCATCGGCAGACCTGAGGCCACACCGATGCCGAAATTGAGCACGTAGAGCTTCGCCCAGAAGCGGGCCTGCCGGTAGTAAAGGGGGTTGCGTGTGCGCAGCCAGATGGCTTCCAGCACCACCAGATAGATCGCCAGGCCGGTGGAGAGCACGGGCCAGAGCATGTGAAAGATCGCCGTCAGAGCGAACTGCAGCCGTGACAGGGTCACGACATCGAGAGTGGCAAGCATCAGCAGGCAGCGCGTGAGGGAGTGCCGAGACCTGACCGGGCGGGGAAATGGACGACGGCCATGGGCGGAGTGGAAAGGGGAAGGAACCCGAATCTTGTTATGATTTTATCGGCATAAGAGCTAAGAAAACATGAATATGACGATCTGTTTCGAGTGGTTCGCATGTCGCTGGCGCCAGGGGCTGGCTGGCCTTCTGGCTGTGCTGCTGGCCTCCCAAGTGCTGGTCGCCCCGGCTGCGGCAGTCGACAGCTGGCCGCTGAGCGATGAGGCCGGCCACCGCTTCCAGGCCTCGGTTTTCGAGCAACCCTTTCCCGAGTACAACAGCGGCTGGCGCCTGCGCCTCAACGCACTCGGGGCCGGCATCGAGCTGGACCACGCCGACGCTCTGCAGGTCAGCGACGCCATGGGTCAGCGCTGGACCCTGGTGAACAGGAGCGAGGAAATCGTGCCTCCCGACGGCACGCCCATTCCCGCTGGTTCGGCCCAGTTCGACCTCGAGGCTCTGACCCCCCGTCCCAGCGACGCACTTCCCCTACAGCTCACGCTGACCAGCAGCGCCGGACCGCTGCGCATCGATCTCAACCCCGAGCAAACCCTGACCCTGCACGATCTGGCCTGAACCGAACTCTCCGGGGAATCGCCCCAGGAACGTTGAGCGGCTTGCTCGGCGGCCTTGCTCGTGCCGCGGATCGAGCAGATCGAAGGTTTGCTCAAGGATTCAGCCCAGGGAGGTGAGGTCGATGCGCTTGCGCACCCCATCGGGCAGGTTGCGGGAGATGGGGCAGAGCTTCATGCGTTCCTGCATGTAGGCGATGGCGTCGGCGAGGCCCCGTTCCTGCTCGGAGGCGGCGGCATCCAGGCGGATGCGGAAGTCACCCTCCACACCGGCAGCCACCGCTCAGCCAGGCCACTGGGACCAGCGCTACCGGCAGGGCGCCGACGGCTGGGAGCTGGGCCGGCCCGCCCCGGCGCGACGACTACATCGCCACCGTCTGCCTGCTGCTGGCGCCGGGTGGCTGGCTGCTAGGGCTGTTCTGGTGCCACGGCAACCCGGGCGGTCCGCCCTGGGGCAGCGACCCCGAGGTGGTGGCCGCCCAGCTGGGCCGGGCGGGCCTGGTGGCCGAGCTCTGGGAGCCGGCCATCGGTTCGGTGGACCAGCGCCGGGACGAATGGATCGGCCTGTGGCGCCGGCCGATTTCGCCCGGAGGCGGCGGATCAGCCCCGGCCTGAGCCGAGTGACACCCGGTTCCAGGGCATCACGGCCAGCAGCCGGGCCATGCCGCAGAAGCCGGAGACACCGGCGAAGGTGAGTCCGGCGCCCACGAAGCCGCTCAGCCAGATCCAGCCGGGGGCCACCACCTGGCTGAGGATCACCCCCAGCAGCACCAGGCTGCCGGCGACGATCTGCACCTGGCGCATCAGCGGCAGCGGCGCCCCCTTGAGCTTGCGCACCGGGAAGCCGGCCTGCTGCCAGGTGGGCAGACCACCGAGGAGGTCGGCGACGGGGTGGGGATGGCCCTGCTGCAACAGCTGGGCGAGGCCCTTGCCGCTGCGGTTGCCGCTCTGGCAGACCAGCACCAGCGGGCCGCGGGGCAGGTCGGCCTGGGCCAGGCGGGAGAGGGGCACGTTGAGGCTGCCGGCGATGTGGCCGGTGGCGAACTCCATCGGCTCGCGCACATCGATCACGGTGACTTCACCGGCCGCCAGCCGTTCGGCCAGGTCGTGGGCGCCCAGGCGGCTGGGGGTGGTCACAGGTGTGCTGGTCATGGTTGTGGGGGTCATGGAGGGAGGAAGGAGTGGGATGGAATTCACATGGCAGGCGCTTCAGGCCTGGACGACCCCGTCCAGGGGGAAGCCTTCTGCGGCCCAGCGGCTCAGGCCGCCGTGGAGGTTGGCCACCTGGGTCCGGCCGGCCTTGAGCAGCTGCTGGGTGGCCAGGGCCGAGCGGCTGCCCGAGTGGCAGACCACCACCAGCGGGCGACCTGAGGGGATCTCGTTGGCGCGGCTCTCCAGCTCCGGCAGGGGGATCGGCAGGCTGCCGGCCACGTGCCCGTCGGGACCGTCGAACTCCTCGGCGGAGCGCACATCCAGCACGGTGACATCGCCGCGATGGGCGGCCACCCAGGCGGGGCTGAGTTCGGGCAGCCCGGCATAGCTGCGGGCCATGGGCGCCCAGGCGGGCGCGGTGCTGGCGTCGCGTGGCTTGCCGGAGCGCATGTTGCCCGGCAGGGCCTGGGCGATCCGGTGGGGATGGGGCAGCCGCATGTTCTCCATGTGGCCCACGAAGTCCCGCTCGGTGGCGTTGCCGCCGAGGCGGGCGTTGAAGGCCTTCTCCTCGGTGACGGAGGTGACGCTGCGGCCGGTGTAGTCGTGGCCGGGGTAGAGCAGGCAATGGTCGGGGAGGGTGAGGATCTGGCCGGTGATCGAGGCCCAGAGGGTGTGGGCGTTGCCCTGCTGGAAGTCGCAGCGGCCGCAGCCGCGCACCAGCAGGGCGTCGCCGGTGAAGGCCATCGTGTGGTCGTCGAGGACGAAGGTGAGGCAGCCGTCGGTGTGGCCGGGGGTGGCGCGCACCTCCACATGGCGGCCGCCGAAGAGGACGCGATCGCCGTGCTTCAGGGGGCGGGTGACGTTCTCGGCGCCGACGCTGGCGGCCAGGCCGATGGCGCAGCCTGTGGCCTCGTGCATCAGCCAGCTGCCGGTCACGTGGTCGGCATGGGCGTGGGTGTCGATCGACGCCACCAGCTCGAGGCCCAGTTCCCGGATCAGCGCCAGGTCGCGGTCGTGCTGCTCGAAGACCGAATCGATCAGCAGGGCCTTGTGGCTGGCCACATCGACCAGCAGGTAGGTGAAGGTGCCGGTGTCGGCGTCGAACAGCTGGCGGAACAGCAGCGGACTGCCCCCTGCGGCGGCGGCGAGGCAGAGGGAGGGCACGGGTGCGACAGCCATGGGCGATCAACCATCAACTGGTATGAGCATAGCCGCATAGTGCCTCAGGGCGCCAGCCGCTCGATGGTCCAGGCCCCGCCGTCGGGCCGGTAGCGGAAGCGATCGTGCAGGCGGTTGCTGCGGCCCTGCCAGAACTCGAACTCGAACGGCACCACCCGCAGGCCGCCCCAGGCCGGCGGCAGCGGCACCTCGCCATCGGCGAAGCGGCGCTTCATGGCGTCCCACTGCATCTCCAGGATCGAGCGGGAGCCGATCACGGCGCTCTGCTGCGACACCCAGGCCCCCAGCCGGCTGCCGACGGGGCGCGAGAGGAAGTAGGCCAGCGATTCGGCGGCGCTGATCCGCTCGGCCCGGCCCAGGATCGCCACCTGCCGCTCCAGCCCGTACCAGGGAAACAGCAGGCTCACCTCCGGGTGGGCGCCGATCTCGCTGGCCTTGCGGCTCTCGTAGTGGGTGAAGAAGACGAATCCCCGTTCGTCGAAGGCCTTGAGCAGCACGGTGCGGGCGCTGGGGCGCACCCCATCGCTGGTGCCCAGCACCATGGCGTTGGGCTCGTCCAGAGCGGCGGCCACCGCCTGATCGAACCAGCGCCGGAACTGCGCCACCGGATCGTCGGCCAGATCCCCCCGCCGCAGGTCCTGGCGCCGGTAGTCGCGGCGCAGCTGGGCGGGATCGGTGGGGGTGGCTGGATCGCTCATGGCCAGCCGTCGCGCGGCGTCGTGCTTGCCCCAGCCTGGGGCCTGCGGCGCCATGGGTCAGCCCTCCTATCGTGTTACATGTAACCGCAGGCGGGGGAGTCCATGGATCCAGCCCTCGCGTCCGCAGTGCCGAACAACGATCCCGATGATCTCACCTTCGTAGGCATGGCAAAGAGCCTCTGCAGGGAACCTGGCCAGTTCCTCAATCAGGCTTTTCACGGTTCTGATTCGCGGAATCCGTTCTTTGATCTCTACCGAGCGTAGGGAACTCACCCCAGCGTCCGCAGGATGTCCTTCATCAGCAGCACCAGATGCAAGGGGTCAGTGGGGGACGGCTCAAACTCTGGAATCAGATGCAGATAGAACGCCCTGGCTGATGCGCTCTCGGCATGGACGAGCAGTCCCCGACAACCCACTTCGGAGCCGATCTGGGCTGTACGGCTGATCACATCCGCCAATAGAGCGGCACCGAGGCCTCGCCCTTCATGGTCAAGGTCGACACCGAGCCGGGCCAGCAGGGCAACGGGCTGGGGATAGCGGCCGGCACCCTTCCGCAGCCGTTGCGGAGCCTGGGCAGGAGTGATGCTGGCCATGCACCAGGCGTAGTAAGCCACCACATCACTGCCGCCGACTTCGTTGACCACGAACACCCTGCTGGTGCCTCCACGGGCATGGGCCTGGCGAGCGTGCTGCCTCAACCAGATCGTTTGCTCTTCTGATCGACATTTGAAACCGTCGAGGCGATCGGCGGCGGTCAGCAGGCGGGGCGACAGGTAATCGGCGCTCACCCCTGGAATGGTGAGGGCCGATCCATCAACTCGCGCAGGCCCTTCAGCGACCGTGCCGGTCGTTGGTTGATGCGCTCCCAGGCGTCGAGCGCCTCGGGGTCAAGGCGGAAGCCTTCGCGGTCGGCAAGCACCTGCTGGGCGGCCAGGCGCAGATGGGTGATCACGAATCCAGTGAGATCGGTGCCGGAAGCGGCAACTGCCCGATCAATCAGTTGGCGGTCTTCCGCCGTGGCCCGAACTTCCAGGCGCCGATCACGGGCGCGTGTGGGGGCGGTGTCCATCGGCCGGCCTCTTTGTACGTCCATCGTACGGCCAGAACCATTCCTTGGCTGTGAGACACCGGTGGCACTTCCCTGTGCAGCCGCCCCAGCCCCTTGGCCACCCGCGCCGTCTACTCGTTCACCGGTTTTCCCGGCGTTCCGGAGCGCCACCTCTATCTCCACCACGACGGCTACCCCACCGGCGCCGCCTGGCGTTTCGCCACGGCCCTGCGTCAGCGGCCGGAGCCGGAGGCCTTCGCGGCGGCGTTCCTGGCCAGCCAGCCCGGCGCCGAACCCCTGGCCGCCCCCGCCCAGGCCGCCGATGCGGAGTACCGCTACCGGGTGCAGCTGCTGGCCGGCGGTAGCGCGCTGCAGGTGGCCTGCTGGCGGCGGCTGCCGGGCGGCGCCAGCTGGCAGCCCCGCTGCGGGCCCATGGCCATGGAGCTGTTCATCCGGCGCTTCCTGCCCGGGGATCCACCGTGAGCCGTTGTTGAGCCTGTCTCAGGGCACGGCGTGCTCCAACGGGCTGGCCAGCGTGGGGAAAGCCCGCAGCAGTTGGCGATCGGAGGTGATCAGGCGGGTCTGGAGTGCCAGGGCGGCCGCCACGAACTCACAGTCGTAGGCGCTGCAGTCGCTCGCCTCCACCAGCCGGAACACGTCGGCGGAATCCACCGCTACTTCCGATCCTTGCAACAACGCTTCTGCCTGGCCCTGGAGCCTCAGCACCTGCTGGTGATCCAGCTGCCCGCGTCGCAGGTAACCGCTGAGCACGTTGCGCAGCTCGCTGCGCCAGAGCACCGGAGCGGCCCAGTCAGGGTCGTGAAGTAGCAGCGCCTCAGCCTTCTCGGTCTGGGGGCCTGGCAGCAACAGGTAGGCCACCACGTTGGTGTCCACCACGATCACGGGCGGCCCTCGCGCTTGAAGGCATCGATCTGGTCGGGCGTGAACGCCGTTTCCGTCGGCAGGCTGTGGCGCAGGGCCCGGATCTGCTCCAGTCGCTCGGCGGCCGTGATGGCCTGGGGCGGAAGGGCCGCTTCCAGGCACACGATCGCTTCGTTGTTGAGGCTGCGGCGATGTTGCCTGGCCGCTTGCTTCAGGCGGCCGTAGAGGTCGTCGGGGAGATTCTTGAGGGTGAGGCTCCTGGCCATCGCCGTTGCCGGGGCAGCGGCAACCATTCTGCAACCGAAACGGTGGCACTTCCCTGTGCAGCTGCTGGCGGGCGACTCGGCGCCGCTCCAGGTGCAGGTCTGGCAGCCCCGCTGCGGGCCGATGGTCCTGGAGCTGTTCATCCGGCGCTTCCTGTCCGGGGATCCGGTGTGAAGCGTCGGCAGGACGCTAGTCGTACAGTAACGCGTACATGTCGGAAGGTCTGCCGATGGACGCCATCACCTACACCACGGCCCGCGCCAACCTGGCCCAGACCATGAACCGGGTCTGCGCCGACCATGAGCCGCTGATCATTACCCGCAACGGGCAGAAATCGGTGGTGATGATGTCCCTGGAGGACTTCAAAGCCCTCGAGGAAACCGCCTATCTCCTGCGGGTCCCCGAAAACGCCAGGCGTCTGCTGGAGGCGACGGCAAGCCTGGACGCGGGCCAGGGCCGGGAGCGGACCCTCAGCGAATGAGGCTGATCTTCGCTGAGCAGGCCTGGGAGGATTACCTCCACTGGCAGGCCACCGACAAGACCCTGCTCAAGCGCATCAACGCACTGATCAAGGAAGCCTCTCGGACGCCGTTTTCAGGCACCGGCAAGCCGGAAGCGCTGAAACACGCCCTGGCTGGCTACTGGTCACGCCGCATCAACGACGAGCACCGCATGGTCTACAAGGTCGACGGTGACGCTCTGCTGTTGGCCCAGCTTCGGTATCACTATTGACCACGCTTCAGAAACCGCCGCACCTGCTCCGGCCAGTCGCCCGGCAGATCGCCTGGCCGCAGGGTCGTGCTGGCCATCGAGGCCAGCAGCGGTGTGCCCCCCAGCCGCAGACTCTCGCCCACGTGCAGCACCACCGCCAGGCCGATCAGCAGCCAGGCCACCAGGTGCAGGCTGTAGGCCAGGTGGTGCAGCTGGCCGTCCCGCAGCCAGTCCTCCTGCATCAACTTGCCGGTGGCCACCGCCAGCACAAGGGCCCCCAGGGCCATGGCGTTGGTGGCTCGCCGCAGGCGCGCCCGGCCGAGGGTGAGGGCGTAGGCGGCGAAGACCAGGCCCAGGGGCAGCAGCAGGAAGCCCGCCTGGCCGTGCAGGTCGATCCAGCTGCCGGGCGGGGTGAAGGGCAGCCGCCCCCAGCGGCCGTCGTAGCGGCTGTAGACGAACAGCCCGCTCAGCCAGGCGGCCAGCACCAGCAACGCCGTGACGCCATGGGTCAGGCGCAGCAGGGAGGGTTGGTAGGGGGGGCGCGCCATCGAGTCAGCCGGCGAAGATCAATAGCGTGTCACGGCCAAAGGGCCCGGATCTCTCCGGGCCCGGCAGGGGCTCAGGGCGCCGATGGCTGGGCGGGGTTCAAAGCCCCACTAACCGATCGACGGTGCGCTGAGAGCCACGGGGGTGCTGGCGGCGGCCGCCAGATCGAGGGGGAAGTTGTGCACGTTGCGCTCGTGCATCGCCTCGATGCCCAGGCCGCCGCGGTTGAGGATGTCGGCCCAGGTGTCGACCACGCGGCCCTGGTGATCCAGGATCGAGTGGTTGAAGTTCAGCCCGTTGAGGTTGAACGAGAAGCTCACCACCGCCAGGGCGGCGAACCAGATGCCGATCACGGGCCAGGCCGCCAGGAGGAAGTGGAGGCTGCGGCTGTTGTTGAAGGAGGCGTACTGGAAGATCAGCCGGCCGAA
>CALRKA020000027.1:0-13238 GCA_943367815.1 Tabrizicola sp. YIM 78059
TCAGGGCCAGGGCCCCGAGCAGGGGCAGCCGCAGATGGCGCCAGCGGGGGAGGGGAAGGGCCTGCAGGCGGAAGAGCCACGGGCGGGGGCGGCCACCCCGGCGCCGCCGGGCGCCCCCCAGGGCGCCGGCACCAGGCCGGGCGCGGAGCTGGCAGCGGCCACCCGGATGCTGGCCCTGGCCCTGCAGGCCAGGCCGCTCGAGGCGGCCGAGGCCACCGCTGTGGCGACGCTCTGGGAGCAGGCGACGCCCACCCGCGAGGTCCCCGCCGGGATGGCCGCCGCTCCGGAGGGGATGGAACTGCGGCGGCTGCCGCTCGCCAAGGCCCGCAGCGCCGGACTGCCGTTCAGCGATCCCCTCGCCGTGCTGGCGGGCGGCAAAGTTCTACTGCTGTGGCCGGACGGAAGCACGCTCTGGATGCTGGCGGCCGCCGGGGACAGCCGTGCCGCCGGGGACAGCCGTGCCGCCGGCGACAGCCGTACCTCCAGCGCCAGGCCTTGAGCGGGGGCAGGGCTCAGTCGCCGCTGGCCTGCAACGCCGCCAGCGCCTCGAACAGGCGCCCCAGGGCTTCGGCCAGGGCACCGGCTTCGAGCATGCCGTAGCTGAGCCGCAGCAGGGCCTGGCCGCCGACCGGCGGCAGGCCGAAGCTGTCGCCCGGCAGGGCAGCCACCCCATGCCCCAGCACCAGATGGCGCATCAGCGGCTCGCCCGCCAGGCCGCAGGGGAAGCGCAGCAGGCCATAGAAGGCGCCATCGGGGGGACCCAGCAGCTCCACCGCCTGGCCGCCGGCACGGGCCGCCGCCACCGCGTCAACCAGCTGTCGTCGCCGCTGGCCCAGGGCGGCGATCTGGGGCCGGCACCAGGCCGGACCGGCCTCCAGGGCCGCCAGCGCCGCCCGCTGGCTCACCTGGGGCGGACAGATCAGCACCGTGTCCTGCACCTTGGCCAGGGCGCCCATCAGCTGGCGGGGAACCGCCGCGTAGCCCACCCGCCAGCCGGCCATGCCGTAGGCCTTGGAGAGGGAGAACAGGGACACCGTGTGCCCGCCGCTGCCCGGCAGCCGACCGGGGCTTCCGTGGGGCACCGTCCCATGGATGAAATCGGCATAGGCCTCGTCGCTCACGTGCAGCAGCCCGTGGCGGTGGCACAGGGTGTTGATGGCCGCCAGCACCTCCGGCGGCGCCACCAGGCCGCTGGGATTGCTGGGGGAGATCGTCACGATGGCGCGGGTGCGGGGGGTGATCGCCGCCGCCAGCCGCTCGGGATCGGGCACCAGCCCCGCCGCCACCGGCACGGGCACGCCGCCGGCCAGGCGGATCGCCATGGCGTGATTGAAATAGAAGGGCAGGGGCAGCAGCACCTCATCGCCCGGGTCGCAGAGCACCTGGGCGATGGCGTGGAAGGCCATGTTGCTGCCGGCGGTCACCAGCAGGTCGCTGCCCTCCAGATCCAGCCCCCGCACCTCGGTGAGCTCCCGCCGGACCGCCTCCAGCAGGGCCTCCTCGCCCTGCACCGGCCCGTAGCGGTCGAGCCGCCGGTCGGCCCCCAGCAGCGACCGGCCGACGGCCTGGCGCACCGCCTCCGGTGGCGCCCAGCTGACCATGCCCTGCGCCAGGGAGAGGGCGTCCGGGCGCTGGCGCATCAGGGCCCCCACCTGGGCGATCACCGGGTCGGCCACCGCCGCCATCCGCCCCGCGGCTTCGGGAGCTGTCCATCCCATCTCAGGCACCCCCCATCTCAGGCCCCCGCCGGCAGCAGCAGTTCCATCACGGCGCCACCCTCGGGGTGGTTGGCGGCCTGGATGCGGCCGCCATGGGTGACCGCGATCTGCTGGACGATCGCCAGACCCAGTCCGCTGCCGCCCCGGTCGCTGCGCACCCGGGAGGGATCACCGCGGTAGAAGCGCTCGAACATGTGCTCGAGGTCCTCCTCGCTGAGCCCGGGGCCCTCGTCGCGCACCGACAGCAGGCACCAGCCCGCCGTCGTTTCGATCTCCACCCACACGGTGCCCTCCTCCGGGCTGTAGCGCAGGGCATTGTCCAGCAGGTTGAGGACGGCCCGGTGCAGCCGCGAGCCATCCCCCAGCACCGCCAGGTCGCCCGCCGCAATGAGCTCCAGGCGGATGGAACGCCGCTCGGCCAGGGGCCGCAGACCGAGCCAGACCTGCTGCACCAGCTGGGGCAGATCGACACGGCTGCGCAGGCGCACCCCCTCGGGCAGGGTGTTCTCCAGCCGGGAGAGCTCCATCAGGTCGCCCACGAGCCGCTGCAGCCGCAGCAGCTCCCGCTGCAGCCGTTCCACCAGCACCACATTGGCGTCGTTGACGTGGGCGGCCAGGCTGTCACCCACCAGCAGCAGGGCCGTCAGGGGCGTCTTGAGCTCGTGGGCCACATCGCTCACCCAGCGCTCCTGCTGCTCCAGCTGGGCTTCGAGCGAACGACGGCTCTGGAGCAGCAGCGCCACCCAGCCGTCGTCCCCGGGCAGGACGAACACGGCCAGCTGCTGCTCGCCAAGCTCCCAGTCGAGGCGCTGGGGACGCTCCCGCCGGCGGGCGTTGCGGACCACCTCCAGCAGCTCGGGCGAGCTGCAGACCCCATCGAGGGGTTCCTGGCGCCGCAGTCCCGCTCCGGGGGCCTCCAGCAGCCGTTCGGCCCGCTGGTTGATCAACTGGATGCGGTCGCCGCTGTCGAGGATCAGCCAGCCATCGGGGGCCTCCCCGATCCAGCGCAGCAGCTGGCGGTGCCACAGGCCGGAACGGGCCCGGCCGGGCCGGCTGGTGCGGCGCGCCAGCAGCCAACCCAGGGCCAGCCCCAGCAGACCCGCCAGCAGAACCCCCATTCAGCCGAAGCGGTAGCCGAAGCCCCGGACGGTGATGAGATGCTCGGGGGCCGAAGGATTGGCCTCCAGCTTTTCCCGCAGCCAGCGGATGTGGACGTCGACGGTCTTGCTGTCACCGAAATAGTCGTAGCCCCAAACCCTCTCGAGCAGCTTGTCGCGGCTCCAGACGCGGCGGGGGTTCTGCATGAACAGCTCCAGCAGCCGGTATTCCTTGGGCGAGAGGTTGACCTCGAGGCCATCGCGGGTGACGCGGCATTCCTCGGGGTACAGGCTGAGGTTGGCGTGGTGGAACACCTTGGCGGGCACCTCCACCGAACGGCTGCGGCGCATCAGGGCGCGGCAGCGGGCCACCAGCTCCCGCAGGCCGAAGGGCTTGATGAGGTAGTCGTCGGCCCCCACCTCCAGCCCCAGCACCCGGTCGGTCTCGCTGTCGCGGGCGCTGACCACCAGGATCGGGGTCTGGTTGCCGGCCAGGCGCAGCTGGCGGCAGAGATCGAGGCCCCCCAGGCCCGGCAGCATCAGATCGAGCACCACCAGGGAGAATTCCTCGCCCGGAGGGCACTCCTGAAGGGTGCGCAGGGCCTCCCGGCCGTTGCCGCAGGCCGTGACCGAGAACCCCTCCAGGACGAGGACGTCGCGAATCGTTTCGCGGATCGTGTCGTCGTCCTCGACGACCAGGAGGGGGGGGTGCATGACGGCATTATCGGCGTCCGCCGCGGGCAGACCCCAGAACTGTCTCAACGCCGTGGCAGATAGCTGACCACGAGCCGCCGCTGGCTGTCGAGCTGCAACCAGCCCTCGTCGCGGAGGGTGCCGATCACCCGCGTGACGGTGACCCGTGTGGTGGCCAGGGCGCTGGCCACCTCCTGATGGGTCAGGCGCAGGTTGAGGCGCAGGCCCGATTCGCAGGGCTGGCCATAGTCACTGGCGAGGAGCTCCAGGAAGCCGCGCACCCGTTCATCGACGCGCTTGAGACCCATCAGGGCGAGCAGGGCCTGGCTCTGCTGGATGCGTTGGCCGAGGGCCTCCAGCATGGCCACCGCCAGGGTGCCGTCCTGGCGGATCTCGCTGCAGCTGAGGCAGAGCAGGTCGGTGTCGGCCAGGGTGGTGGCGGCGTAGGCCTCGACACCATTGAGGGGATCGCCGAAGGGCTCGTTAGGGCCGGCCAGCCCGAGCAGCATGTCGTCGCCGTGAATGGTGATGGCGCTGAGCTTCACCATGCCGCGGACAACGAGCCAGACGTTGTTCTTCAGCAGGGGTACATGGCTGCCGGCGCTGACATGAACCAGACTGCGTTTCTGGTAGTTCGCTTCGAGAAGTTCTCGGAATCCATCCTTGCTGCCGGATTCACGGGAGGGCGTGAATACCATCGGGGAAAGCGCATCGGATGCAGCGAACTGTATGCAGCGACACCCGAGGGAAGGGCAAAGAGCTGGTAGTGCTTTGGTTAAGAGCTTGGTAAGGCGAGGGCCAGCGGGGGCACTTCAGGGTGGCTGTCGGAACGCCGCTCGAGCCACAGCGCCATCGAGAGGCTGCGCCGGCGTTCGGGGAGGATCAGCCCATCGGCGCGCTGCCGCCACTGGTCCCAGCAGCCCTGGGCCCTGCGGCGCAGCAGGGCCTCCAGAGCCGGCAGGCTCCTGGCCAGTCCGGCCGTCAGCTGGTCGTCAATCGCCCTCTCCAGGACATGGAGATCGTGGAGTTCTCCGAGCAGCTCCTGAAGCTCCCTCAGTTCAGCCACCCACTGCCGGCAGCGTGAGCCGGTGACGGCCCCGAGATTCTCAAGGCCGTAACGGGCAGTCTTGAGCCGTTTGCGCAGGTCGTGGACCCGTTCCATGTCCCCCTCCTGCTCGAGGATGAACCAGCCGGGATGCTGGAACAGCCCGGCGATCATCGGGGCCTGCCACTCCAGGGTCCAGGCCAGCAGCGGCAGCTCCCCCAGCCGCGTGAACTCGGGATGGCGCAGCCATCCCTGCAGCTGGGACAGCAGCTTCAGGTAGCCGCTGCTCTGGAGGGTGGTGACCACCTGCTCATAGGCCAGGGCCCGTTCACGCCGCAGCTGCTTGAACACGGGCTTGAGAGCCCGTTGTTCCGCCTCGGGAAGCTCGGGCATCAGATCCTTCTCCAGCCGATCCCGGAGCACATCGAGATCCCGCGCCATGCCGAGCCGCCGCACGGTCTTGGCCAGGCGGGGGTCAGCGACGGCCTTGGGCAACTGCAGGGCGGGGGCGAACTGGTTCAGGCAGGTGCGCAGCCGCCGCAAGGCCACCCGCATCTGATGCAGGGGTTCGGGATCGTTGTCGGCGAGCACGGGCCCCTGCAGTGACGCGAGCTTGTGGGTGAAGCGCCCGATCAGATCGACCGCAAACGCTCCATTGCTGAACGGGTGATCATCGTGCGGGCTGGCCATGGGAGGGGCCGGAGGCCTCAGCGGGGTGATTTCGAACGGATCTGCTCGAAGCTGCGCCGGATCGCTTCGTTGATCGAGAGCCCGACGGGCAGATCACCCCCGAAGGAGGTGCCGATCAAGTGGCGATACAACTTGGACTCAACAACACGATAGGTGTCAGGAGGCAGGGGGATCACACCGGCCCTCTCACTGAAACGCAACCCACCCTGGACCGTGAAGGTGATGAAGCGACGCACCTCAGGCCGGTCCCTCAGATCCTTGTCGTTGATGTAGACGAACAGGGGTCGGGACAGCGGCACGTAGCGCTCCTGCTGCACGTTCTCGATGGTGGGTGGCCACGTTCCCTTGGGACCTGTGATGGCGAGCGCCTTCAACTTGGCTGCCTGGGCGCGGTAATAGGAAAAGCCGAAATAGCCCAGCGCCAGAGGGTTCTTCTCAACACAACTGACCAGGACGTTATCGTCTTCGCTGGCGGTGTAATCAGTGCGGGAATTCCGAGAATCCCCATTGATGGCCTTGTTGAAGTAATCAAAGGTTCCTGAGTCGGCCCCCGGGCCGCACAGATTGATCGGCCGATCCGGCCAGGAGGCGTTCACCTGCTTCCACCGCTTGATGCGTCCCTGCGCCTTGCGGTTCCACAGGGTGGAGAGCTCGGCCGTGGTGATGCGGCTGGCCCAGCTGTTGCTGGGATGGACCACCACCGAAATGGCATCGAAGGCCAGCGGCAGTTCAATGAAGGTGACCCCCTTGGCGGCGCAGGCCTTCAGCTCCTTGGAGCTGATCGGGCGGGAGGAGTTGCTGATCGGAATCTCGCCACGGCAGAACCTGCGCATCCCGGCCGAGCTGCCCGTCTCCTTCAGGGCGATGGACACCGGCGAACCCTGGCGTTTCTGGAAGGCCTTGGCGGCCTCTTCCATGATCGGGAACACCGTGCTGGAGCCCTCGATGCGCACCACCGGAGCCGTCCCCGTCTGCGCCTGGGCGGGCACCAGGGCCAGCCATGGCGTCAGCCCGACGCCGAGGAGGGCACCCAGTCCGCTGAAGGCCATCACGCCCCTCGACCGGACTGTCGCAGGCAGCTTCAGGACCATGGTGGAGAACAGCGAAGGGAGGACGCTGCGCCGATCCTGCACCAGCAAGCCGAGGGGTTGGGTTAAGGAAAGATTGTGGCTGCGGCCGCTGAAACCCACCCTGCAGGGGGTGCCGTCCCAGGCCGTCAGCCCTGGCCCGTCCAGTCCTGGAACCAGCCCCGGCGCCACAGCCACCAGGCCTGGAGTGAGGCGATCAGCAGCATCAGCAACATGACGAAGGCGTAACCATGGCGCCACTTCAGCTCGGGCATGAACTCGAAGTTCATGCCGTAGATGCCGACGATGAACGTGAGCGGCGCAAAAATGCTGGTGAGGATGGTGAGGGTCTTCATCACCTGGTTCATCCTGTTGCCCACACTGGCCGCATAGGACTGGGTGATCGCATCGCACTGGCCCCGCAGCGTCCCGCAGGCTTCGAACAGCTGGTCGACCAGTTCGGCCATGTCCCGGAAGCCTTCCAGGGCCTCGGTGCCCAGCAGCCGCTGGCGCTGGCGGAGCAGGAGCCGGATCTGGTGGCGCAGGGGCCAGATCAAGGTGCGGATGATGCGCAGATTGCTTCGGAACTCATAGGAGCGGCGCAGGACCAACGGGCGGGGATTGCGCAGGGAGGATTCCTCCAGCCCATCGAGCCGCTGGGACATCGCCTCCAGCATCGGGAACAGATCATCGAGCAGGTCGTCGATGACGAAGTGCAGGATGTCGTCCAGGTCCCGGTCGGCCAGCGACCCCGACTTGGACAGCAGCCATTCGGTGAGATCCGGGAAGGGATCGCCGCCGCAGCCCTCCTCCAGGGTGATCAGCAAGCCGGGCAGCAGCACCAGGCCCACCTGCTCACTGACCAGATGGGCCGGGTCCTTGGCGAAGCTGAGCCGGTGCAGCACCACCAGCAGCACATCCTCCAGTCCATTCACCTGGGGCCGCTGGGGCACCTCCAGCAGGGGGGCCAGCAGCACCGGCGGCACCTCCAGACGATCGAGGAGCTGCTGGATGTAGCGGCGATCCCCAAGACCCTGCAGACGCAGCCAGAGCGGGGTACCCGACTGGCGCAGGCTGGCCAGTTGCTCGATGGCGGGGGAGGGGGTGCGCACCGGCCCGGAATCCAGGAACAGCACCGCATCGGCCCGGGTGGGGCCGAGCCCGCCATGGACATAGAGATGGGTGGGCAGACCTGCCGGCCGCTGCTCCAGACGCTGGGAGCTCAGCGCCCCAGGGGTGAGTCGCACCACGGAGGTTCCGGTTGTTGCTGTGATTCAACCGCAGCCGCCGGCCGGTGGGTATGACCGGCATGGGGAGCTCCAGGGAGTTGGCCGGATCCCTTTACGGAGCCTTAAGCCAGGCTGGCTAAGGTTGGAGACTCATCAAGATGAATCGTTGAGCAACCAGCCCTCCACGGGACCGATCCATCCCGAACTCGGCCGCCAGGAGAGTGATGTCAAGTCTCCGATGGAGGCCCATGGCAGCTACCGCGGCAGCGACTGGACTCCGGAGCGGCTGATGTTTCACCAGAATCTGGAGTCCTTCGCCGACCAGGTGGGGTTGATCGTCGGTCTGCAGGCCAACGGCAAGATGAGCCAGGACGAGGCCTACGCGAAAATCAAGAAGATCTGGAAAGGCCTCAAATTCACCCGCAGTTCCCTCTTCGACGAATCCACGGACTGATCCTGTCGTCCGCGCTGTGACGGAGATCACGGCAGCGGGTCGTCGGGTTCACAGTTGCTCCGGAACGCCAGGCAGGTGAGCAGCGGCTGGCTCCGGTCACTGCGGTCGCTGGCGCTGCGGGCCACGATCGCCTCCAGCACCTTCACGGTGGCCGTGATGTTGGGTCCCTTGTTGAGCATCACCGCATCGGCCCGGGCCCCCATGGCCGCATCGGTGATCTCGGCCCGGGTGGGATGCCCGTGCTGGGCCAGGGTGTCGAGCACCTCGGTGGCCCAGATGCAGGGCACATGCGCCGCGGCGCAGATGCGCAGGATCTCCTCCTGAATCGGAGCCAGGGCCTCCCAGCCGCACTCGATCGCCAGATCGCCCCGGGCGATCATCACGCCCACCGGGGCGCCGTGGGCCATGGCCGCCAGCAGCAGCCGGGGCAGGTTCAGAAAGGCCTGGCGGGTTTCGATCTTGAGCACCACCGCCAGATCGCCCCGGCCCCGGTCCTCCAGGCACTGGCGCAGGGTCTGGATGTCGGACTCCCGGTGCACGAAGGAATAGCTGACCATGTCGGCGTGCCGCGTCACGAACGCCAGGTCCTCGATGTCCTTGGCGGTGAGGGCCGGCGTGCGCAGGTCACTGTCGGGGAAATTGATCCCCTTGTCGGAGCGGAGCCGGCTGCCCCTGGCCCGGGCCGTTGTGACCCTGAGCCGCACCTCCCGGGCTGACACCCCCAGGATCACGGCGCCGATGCGGCCATCGTCGAAGAGCACCCGCTCACCGGGGCGCAGATCGACGAACACCTCCGGCAGGGTGCAGGGGAGCGTGCCGCCGCCCTGGTCCGGCTCCGGCGTCAGGCGGATGGCGTCACCCGGGCGCAGCAGCCGTTCGCCGCTCACCGGCGCCAGCGGACCCACGCGCAGCCGGGCTTTGCCGTGCCGCTGGCGGAACACCAGGCCGGAACTGAAGTGACAGGTCCTCTCGGCCTGCAGCATCAGGACCCCATCGGGGCCGCGTCGAACCACCTGGAGGCTGCGTCGGCGGCCGGAGGCATCCCGCCCCTGCAGGCGATTCCCCTGCTTCAGCCGCTTCGCCTTCGACAGTCTCACCGGCAGCAGCACGGCTTCCGTGTCCTGCGGACGGGGCACGACTCCAGGCCGCACCGCCAGGATCCGCACCGGTTCGGTGGGCCGCCCCATCCGGTCGCGGGGGGGACGGGCGCGGATCACCGCGGGCTGGGGGGCCAGCTGACCCGTGCGCAGCTTCGGGCCCGCCAGGTCCATGGCGATCGCACAGGGGCGGCCGGTGGCCACCTGGGCCGCTCTGAGCGCGTCCACCATCCGGCCCCAGACCTCGGGGTCGTCATGGGCGCAATTGATGCGGGCGATGGTCATCCCCGCCGTCAGCAGATCCGCGACCAGGGCGGGGCGCTCGGCCGCCTCCGCCGGCAGGGTGACCATGATTCCGGCGACCCCGGCGGCGGCCAGGGCTCCGAACAGCCGGTCGCAATGCTGCTCCAGCACCTCGGTACCGCCCAGACCTGAGGGACCGCCCGGCTGTTCCTGCGCCGCCGCCGCCGAGTGGCCCAGACCTTCGAGCGCTTCGAGGGCGGTGATCACCGACTCCAGACTGGCCAGCAGGTGGGCGTCACAATCGGTGAGGGGACACAGGCCCCGTTGCCGCAGCGCCTTCGGCAGGCCCGGATGGGCATGGCGGTGGAAGGAAATGAAATGCAGCAGGTTGCGGGCACTGGCCCGGTAGTCGGGGTGAACGGCCATCAGGCAGGCGGCCTCCTCCACCTCGATGCGCTCCAGGGTGGCCCTGAGGGCCAGCAAGGTCTCGAGCAGCCAGAGGGCCGGGGCGGGCGTGGGGTCCTTCATGGCCGCAGGCCCTCGGTGGCTACAGCTTCAGCCACGGCAACGGCTTCCACCGTGCAGTGGAGGCCCTGCCGGCGCAGGTCCTCCGCCAGCTGTTCGGCCAGCTCGCGGTCGAGGGCAGGGGTGAGGTGCTCCTTTCCGTCCAGGAGGGGGGCCATCGCCCCGGGGGCGCCGCCCAGATGCCGCGCCAGGGACTGCAGCGCCTCGAAGCGACCTTCCTCCCTGGGGGCGCCCTGCAGGCGCAGGCGCCAGGCGGGCGGAACGGGGCAGCCCAGCTCGATCCGCCGCAGCTGACGCAGGGTCGCCAGCACCACCAGTTGATCCCCCGCCGCCAGGACCAGGTCCAGGGAGGGCAACACCAGGGGGGAACTCCGGCCGGGACGCAGCAGATGGATGGTGGTGACCCCGTAGCCCTGCTCCACCCGGGAGAGGTTCAGACCCCACAGGCCATCGCCCTGTTGGATCCGATAGCGCACCAGCAGGTGGTTGGCCCCATCGATGCGGCAGATCTCCTCCACCCGTTCGCCGAAGGCCGTGGCCACGACCGCATCGGCCACCAGATCCATGCTGGAGATCACCGCCATGCCGCCGAGCAGGTCGCCCAGTTGTTCGGCCGCCTCGACGGCATGGGAGAGGATCACGTAACGGGCCTCAGGCCAGGACTTCTGCAGCTGGAACGTCTCCTGGAGGTTGGCGAGCAGATCGACGGAGAGCAGGCCGATCCCCTCCAGCCGACAGTGCTGCAGGGCGGCGAGGGCGGCTTCCCAGCGCTGGAAGACCACCATCCCCGCCCGCTGCAGCGGCTGCACCGGGCGCGTATCGATCCGCAGCACCTGCAGGCCATCCCTGACCAGATTGTCGGCGACCCGCATGGCGAGTTCGTCCCCTTCGGCCAACAGGATCCAGCGGCTGCCGCGCCGGAAGCGGCCGGGATGGCCCAGTCCGAAACGTTCCCGCAACAACCGTTCCAGGATCACGGCCACCAGGGCGGAGGTGAGCAGGGTGCCCACCAGGGAATACAGCAGGGTGACGCCGATCAGCCAGGGGGCCGCCGCCGCGATGCCGTCACCCGGGGGCAGCAGCACATTCACCGGATCAACGAACTCCCCGAGCAGCAGCGCCAGGGTGACGAACACCCCCTGCCTCCAGCCGCCACCGGCGGAGAACAGCGCCAGACCCAGGGCCATCAACGCCAGGATCACCAGCAACCCGGCCTGCTGCAGCCGGCTGCAATGCCGCCACAGGCGCAGCGGAGCCCCCAGGCCGCGACGCAGGGCCAGCCACCGGCCCCTGGCCGTCGTGGCGGGGACGGCGTCCGCCGACCGGTGGTGGTGCGAGCCCATCGGCACCACCTGCAGGGGCTGGGCAGGCCCCGGGCCGTCCTGGCGCAGGCTGCGCTGCTGCCGGCGGGCCGGGTCGTTACCCTCCACCACCAGGTAGGACTGGCCATCCACCCGGAAGCAGGCCTCCTGGTCGCCGGGCCGGAGGGCCTCGGTGATCGCCCCGGCCGTGAGCAGCAGGGGATCCACCACGGCCACCCCGGGCAGGCGCTCCTCGAGCAGGGCCCCCAGGCTGGCCAGCTGGCCGGAGGAGCGCACCACCAGGTCGGCCGAGGGATTGAGCAACCGCACCTGCAGGGCCGCCTCCACATTCACCGTGCTCTCGGTGCTGAGCAGCAGCACGGCGCGGGCCGTCTCGACCCCGGCCTGGGAGAGCACGTGGGGCAGGCGCATGTCCCCGAGCACCAGCGTGGATCCGAAGCGTTCCTCCAGGCGGGGATCGCGCCAGTCCGGCCGCTCACGGTCGAGACAGCGCAGCGGCACGTCGAAGGGCAGCAGGCGCAGCAGGCAGGCCTGGCCCAGGGATCCGAGGCCACAGATCAGCACCGAGCCCTCCCGCGGGCAGGACGCCCCGGGAGCGGACAGCGGCGCGGGGGCCACCCCGGACTGGGCTGCAGGGTCGGGAATGGGAGCTGGGCAGGCCCCTCCATCTTCCCAAGCGGGCAGGGCTTCGGCGTTCCCCGGGTCTTAACCCTCCCTGGTGAGGGTTGAGGGGTGCCCGTGACCAACCAGCATGACAAGCACCATGGCCACCGTGATGGGTCTCCCCGAAGCTGGCGCCTACACCGATCCCCAACGCAACGGCCTGACGGCGCAGGATCTGCTCGACGGCCTGATCGAGCACCTGCTCTATTCCCTGGGCCGGCGGGTGCAGAAAGCCGACCACCATGACCTCTACATGGCGCTCAGCTACGCCGTGCGTGACCGGCTGATGACCCGCTACCTGGCCGGTACCGAGGCCATCGACGCCCACCCCAGGCGGATCGTCGCCTACCTCTCGGCCGAGTTCCTGATTGGCCCCCAGCTCGGCAACAACCTGCTGATGCTCGGCATCCAGAAGGAGGCCGCCGAGGCCCTGCGCCAGTTCGGCATCAATGACATCGAGGAGATCCTCGACGTGGAGGAGGAGCCGGGCCTGGGCAACGGCGGCCTCGGCCGTCTGGCCGCCTGCTTCCTCGAATCCCTCGCCACCCTCGAGATCCCCGCCACCGGCTACGGCATCCGCTACGAGTTCGGCATCTTCGACCAGCTCATCCGCGACGGCTGGCAGGTGGAGATCACCGACAAATGGCTCAAGGGCGGCTGGCCATGGGAAATCGTTCAACTGGAGAAGGCCTGTGTCGTCGGCTTCGGCGGCCACACCGAGAGCTACCGCGACGGCCACGGCACCTACCGGGTGCGCTGGATCCCGGGCGAACAGGCCATCGGCATTCCCCACGACGTGCCGGTGCTGGGCTACCGGGTCAACACCTGCAACCGGCTGCGTCTCTGGCGAGCCGAGGCCTGCGAATCCTTCGACTTCCAGACCTTCAACAGCGGCGATTTCTACGGCGCCGTCGAAAGGAAGGTGGGCTCGGAAACGCTCTCCAAGGTGCTCTATCCCAATGACGGCACCGATGCCGGACGGCGCCTGCGCCTGATGCAGCAGCACTTCTTCGTCAGCTGCTCGCTGCAGGACATGGTCCGCAGCCTCGATGACCGCGGCCTTCCCGTCCATGAGTTTCCCCAGCACTGGGCTGTCCAGCTCAACGACACCCACCCCTCCATCGCCGTCGCCGAGCTGATGCGGCTCCTCCTCGACGACAAGCACCTCGGGTGGGATGCCGCCTGGGCCATCACCACCGCCTGCCTCTCCTACACCAACCACACCCTCCTGCCGGAAGCACTGGAGAAGTGGGGCCTCGACCTCTTCGGGTCCCTGCTGCCCCGCCACCTCGAGCTGATCTTCGAGATCAACCGCCGCTTCCTCCAGCAGGTGCGCCTCAAGTACCCCGGCAACGACGCCGTGCTGCGTCGCCTCTCGATCATCGATGAGGCCGG
>CALRKA020000028.1:0-9487 GCA_943367815.1 Tabrizicola sp. YIM 78059
GTGGGCTTGACGTCGGAAAACTGGTTGATGCTGGTGACTTGCTCTTCGGCGGCGTACTTGTTGACGCCGTCGATGTTGAGCTCAGCAGCCTGGACCGCCACGGGGGCGAGCAGGCCGAGGGCTGCAGGAGCAACCAGCAGTTGCTGGAAGAGTTTCATGGGTTCCTCACACGGAAGCGGCGCAATGCGCCAAACGAAGGATCCCCCAGGTGGACATGGCCATCCAGGGTCCATGTGCCAGAAAACACAACGTCCGGTACCCGTGGGTGCTGCCAGAGTGCCGCCCATGAAGGCCCCGTGGGCGACGCTGCCCTTCCTGCCCCTGTTGCTGACGGCGGCGCCGCGCAGCTTCCTGGCCCACGACGAGGGCTACTACGCCCTGCAGGCCCGCTGGATCGCCCAGAGCGGCCAGTGGCTGGGTCCCCCCTGGTGGGATCAGGTCATCTTCGATCGCACCATCGGCCTGCCCTGGCTGATCGCCGCGGCCTACCGACTGCTCGGCCTAGCCCCCTGGGTGGCCCATCTGCCGTCCCTGGTTGCCGCCGTGGCCTGCCTGCTGCTCACGGCCGATCTGGCCAGGCGCCTGGTGGGCGGGGGCGGAGCCGGGTGGCTCGCCGCGGCGGTGCTGGCCCTCACCCCCCTCTGGCTCGACTACGCCCACCTGGCCAGCCAGGACATGCCGCTGCTGGCCCTGGAGCTGCTGGGAATCCTGGCCCTGCTGCGGGCCGAAGAGGCGCAGCGGCCCTGGACGTTCCTGGCCGGCGCCTGGATCGGCCCGGCCTTCCTGATCAAGGGCTTCATGGTGGCGCTGCCCGTGCTGGCCCTGCTGCCCTTCGTGCTGCTGGAGCGCCGGGTCCTGCTGCGGCGGCCCGCCTTCTGGCTCGGCCTCGTCCTGGGCTGGCTGCCGGTGGCCCTCTGGCTGGCCCTGAGCCTGCGGGTGCTGGGCCTGCCGGTGGTGGCGGGCCTGTGGCAGAAGCTGCTCTACCTCTCCGAAAGTGACGTCTACAGCGCCGGCCCGCTCTATTACCTCTGGAACCTGCCGGCCAACACCGCCCCATGGAGCCTGTTCGCCCTGGCGGGCTGGTGGGGCTGGCTGGCCGGACCGCTGGAGCGGCCCCGGCGCCTGCTGCTGCTCCTCTATCCGCTGCTGCTGCTGCTGCTCAGCGCCTTCCGCACCAAGACCCCGTACTACGGCCTGCAGCTCACCCCCTTTGTCGCCCTGGCGGCCACGGCCGGCCTGCGGTCCTGGAGCGCCGGAGCCGGCCGGTGGGCCCGCGGGGCGGCCCTCGGTGCCGGGGGACTGGGATTGCTGCTGCTCCTGGCGGCGGTGGTGGTGCTCTGGCCCGGGGCGCCGGCCGGCCGGCTGGTGGCCAATGGGGTGGCGGGCCTGGCCCCGGCTCCGGAGCTGTTCGCCGTGGCGGCGGGCTGCCTGGGGCTGGCCTGGGCCCTGGTGCCCTGGTGCCGCTCCGGGTCCCGCCGGCTCGGGGCGCTCATGGTGGGTCCCTGGCTGGCCCTGGCCCTGCTGGTGCAGGCCGGCCTGTTCACCGATCGAAGCCCCCGGCAACGGCAGGCCCTGGAGCGCCCTGAATCCGCCGCGGCCCTGGCGGCCGGGCCGATCGCGGCCGTGGCCGGCCCCCCCCTCAGCGGCGAGGAGCATGCCGGGCTGATCCTGGTGGCCCTGGCCAGCCCCAGGCTCACGCCCCGCATCGGTCCGGCGGAACGGGTGCCCCCCGGGGAGCGGGTGTGGATCCGGCGCCTGGAGCTGCCCGCCGGATGGTCCGTGCGGCTGCAGGCCCCGGAACTGGAGCCCTGGGTGCTGGCCGAAGCGCCGGGAGCGGCCCGATGAGGGGGACGCGGCGCCGGGACGGATGGATCCTGCTGGGGCTGTGGCTGGCCGGGCTGCTCCTGGATGTCCTCTGGCTGCAGCGCCACGCCCAGCCGCCGGCCTGGGACCAGGGGGAACACCTCAGCCGGGCCCTGGGGGTCTGGCAGGTGCTCGGTGAGGCGGCGCCCTTCGATCCGCTCTGGTGGCAGCGGCTCTGGGCCGAGACCCCCACCTACCGGGGGCCGTTCACCTATCTGGTGACGGCACCGGTGTTCAGCCTGCTGGGGCCCGGGTATGGGAGCGCCATCCTCTCCAACAGCCTCTTCCAGGCCCTGCTCCTGGGCAGCCTCTACGGCCTGGGGCGCCTGGCCCATGGCCGGGCGGCCGGCCTCTGGGCCGCCTTCCTCTGCGCCGTTTCGCCGGCCCTGCTGAACCAGCGCAGCGACTACCTGATCGATTTCAGCCTGACGGCCGTGCTCACGGCCACCTGGTGGCTGCTGACGGTGCGGGTGCTGGGCCGCCCCCGGCACCCCTGGCTCTGGAGCCTGGGCGGCGGCCTGGGCCTCGGGGCGGTCGTTCTGACGCGCCCCACCGGCCTGGTGATGCTCTGGCTGCCCCTGATGGCCCTGGCCTGGCGGGCCGTCGCCCCCCTCCTCCGGCGGGGCCGGCCGGGCCTGACGGCCCGCTTCGGTCGGCTGGCCGAGGCGCTGCTGGCGGCGGCAGCGGCGACGGCCGTGGCCTGGCCCTGGTGGAGTCAGAACTGGCTGACGATCCTCTCCACCGTCAACAAGGCCCGCCAGTGGGGCGTCCTCTACCAGGACGGTCTGGAGGCGAACACCCTGGCGGGCTGGTTGTTCTACCCCCGCCTGCTGCCCACCATGGCCGGAGCCGCCCTGGTGGCGGTGGTGGTGGCGGGGGGGGCACTGAGCTGGTGGCGACACCGCGGCACCCCTGCCGGCCCCCTGCCCTGGCGGCGGCTTGCCTGGTGGCTGTGCTTTCCCCTCGGTGCCCTGCTGCTGGCCACCCTGATGAGCACCAAGGACTTCCGCTTCGTGCTTCCCCTGGTTCCCCAGCTCTGCCTCGGCCTGGGGGTCGTGCTGGCCTCGGCCGCCGGCCGCTGGACCCCCGTCTGGAAGCTGGCGGTGGTGGCGATCGGGATCTGGGGGGCCCTGGCCAGCCAGTTCGCCCTGGCGGCCAATCCGACCGCCTTCCCTCCGCGGCCGCCCGTCGCCGGCCCCCCCTGGCCCCTGGAGGCAATCGTGGCCACGATCCGGCAGCGGAGCCCCCAGCAGCTCTCCACCCTGGCGGTGCTGCCCGACAGCCAGGGGCTGAATGCCTTCAACCTCGACGCCGAAGGGCGCCGGCAGGACTTCCGCGTCGCCGCCCGCCAGACCGTCGCCCCCCTCGACCAACTCAGCGGGGACCTGGCCGGCTTCGACTGGTTCCTGCTCAAGGGGGGCGACCAGGGGGTGATGAGCGACGGGCGCCAGGCCACCCTGGACGGGATGGTGCGCCGATCAGCCGCGTTCCAGGCCGCCGGGCGCTGGCCCCTGCCGGATGGCAGCAGCGCCGAGCTCTTCGGGCGGCGGACCCTGGGCCTGGAGGTGGTCCCGGTGGCCTGCGGGCCGGGGCGGGACCTGACCCTGAACCTGGCCGTCGAGCCAGCACCGCCCCTGAGGCCGGGCAGCGGGGCGGTGCTGATGAGCCGGCTGCGGGGGCCGGCGGCCGAGCTGCGGGACGGCCTGCTGCTGCTCGACTGGCTGCCGCAGCCGGCGGCACCTTCCAGCCAGGCCGCCGCCGGGGTGGGGCCCCGCTGGCGCCATGACCGCGGCATCGGCCAGGGCATGGTGCGGGCCGGGCCTGAGGGGTGCCTGGAGGTCCGGGAACGGCTGGCCCTGGTGGTGCCGGCCGGGCTGCCGGACGGGTCCTACCGACTCCGGGCCCGGGCCCTCGACCGCCAGGGACGGCCGCTGGCCCTGCGCAGCGCCCCCCTGACGCTGACGGTGGCCGGCGACGGCGCCCAGGGCATGGACGCCGGGGCGCCCCCCAACCGCATCGACCAGCTGGTCGCCCTTGGGAGGCTGCTGCGGGCCGGCGATCTCGACCTCCTGTTCCGGCAGGTGGGGCAGATCAATCAGCGGGACCCCCAGCAGATCTACCTCTCCCAGGGGGAGCGGCTGTTGCGGGCCAGGCTGGAGGAGAGTGGCATCGAACCCATGGAGGCCCGTCTGGAGGACCTCTATGGTCTGGCCCTGGCCCAGGCGCTGCAGCGGCACGCCGATGGGGCCGTCGACACCCTGCAGCGCATCGTGTCCCTCGAACCCACCAATCCCCATGCCCTGATGGCCCTCGGCTTCGTGCAGCTCTACCGCTTTCAGCCCGGCCAGGCCCAGGTGGCCCTCGATGCCGCCGCCCGCCTCGACCCCGGCAACCGCACCCTGCGGACGCTGCGGATCGTGGCCCGCGGTCTGCGGCTCGATCTGGCGGGCACCCTGGCCCTGCTGCGATGAACGGCACGCTCCAGCCCGAGGGACTGCAGCGGTTCCACCGCCGCAACCGCGCCTACTACGAGGACCTGAACCGTCTGCACCAGCTGCTGGTCGCCCCGGGCCTGCGGGTGCTCGAGATCGGCTGTGGCCTGGGGGATCTGCTGGCGGCCACCCAGCCGGGCCACGGGGTCGGCATCGAGCGCGACCCCGCCATCGCCGCCGCCGCCAGGGAGGCCCACCCCCATCTGCGGATCATCTGCGCCGAAGCGGCGACCATCGACCCGGAGGCGATCGGTGAGAGCGCCCCCTTCGACGTGATCCTGCTGGCCAACACCCTCAACACCCTCGAGGACGTGCAGGGTGTGCTCGAGCGGCTGGCGGCGTTCTGCCATGACCGCACCCGGCTGGTGGTGAGCTTCCACAACTGGCTGTGGCAACCCCTGCTCAAGACGGCGGAAACGGTGGGCCTGCGCCAGCCCCAGCCCCCCGAGAGCTGGCTCACCCCCAGGGACGTCCAGAACCTGCTTGATCTGGCCGGCTGGGAGGTGCTCAAGCAGGGCCATCGCTGCCTGCTGCCCCGCCGGATCCCCCTGCTCGCCCCCCTGGCCAACCGCTGGCTGAGCCAGCTGCCGCTGCTCGAACAGTTCGGGCTGACCCACTGGCTGGTGGCCCGGCCCGCCACCCCGGCCCAGCGCCGCCCCAGCGTCAGCGTGGTGATCCCGGCCCGCAACGAGGCCGGCAACATCGCCGCCGCCATCGACCGCATGCCCCTGCTGGGGTCGGCCACCGAGGTGCTGTTCG
Organism: Tabrizicola sp. YIM 78059; assembly: GCA_943367815.1. Taxonomy (GTDB): domain Bacteria; phylum Cyanobacteriota; class Cyanobacteriia; order PCC-6307; family Cyanobiaceae; genus Cyanobium. The sequence continues at coordinate 5,115 of CALRKA020000028.1, forward strand.
TGGAGGGCCACTCCTCCGATGACACCTGGGCGGAGATCGAGCGGGTCTGCGGGTCCTACAGCGGCCCGCTGCAGCTGCGGGCCCTGCGCCAGAGCGGCCGCGGCAAGGCCGACGCCGTCTGGCTGGGCTTCGATCAGGCCGAGGGGGAGGTGCTGATGATCCTGGATGCGGATCTCACCGTGCGTCCCGAGGACCTGCCGCGGTTCTACAAAGCCCTGGCCGAGGGCCGGGGGGAGTTCGTCAACGGCTGCCGGCTGGTGTACCCCCGCACCAGCGCCGCCATGCCGCCGCTGAATACCGCCGCCAACCGCTTCTTCGCCGCGGCCTTCTCCTGGCTGCTGCGCCAGCGCCTCAAGGACACCCTCTGCGGCACCAAGGTGATCTGGAAGGCCGACTACGAGCGACTCAAGGCCGGGCGGGCCTATTTCGGCGACTTCGACCCCTTCGGCGACTTCGACCTGCTGTTCGGCGCCGCCAAGCTGAACCTCAAGATCGTGGAGGTACCGGTGCGGTACCAGGAACGCAGTTACGGCAGCTCGAACATCGCCCATGTGAAGGAGGGGCTGATCCTGGCGAGGATGTGTCTCTATGCGGCCCAGAAGCTCCGCTTCACCCCATGAAGCCGCGGGTGTCCGCCCGATCCCCCCGCCGCCAGGCTCGCCGATGAAGAAGCGCTGGTTCCTGGGGCTGGTGGCGACCCTGGTGCTCTACCTGGGGCTCAGCATCTGGTTCGGTTTCGCCAACGTCATGCGCTCCCTGGGGGCGCTGCCCTGGTGGTCCTGGGCGCTGGTGCCGGCCCTGGTGGCCGCGGGCTATCTGCTGTTGTTCCAGCGCTGGCAGTTCTATCTGCGGCAACTGGGGCACCCCCTCGCCTGGCGGCCCAGCAGCCGGATCTACGTGGCCGGCCTGGCGCTGATCGCCGCCCCCGGTCGCAGCGGCGAGGCCCTGCGGGGGCTGTGGCTGCAGCGCCGCCACGGCATCCCGATGCAGGTCGGCGTGGGGGTGACCCTGGCGGAGCGGGTGACGGACCTGGCCGCAGCCCTGCTGGTGCTGGCCTGGGGGCTCGGGGGGCGGATCCTGCCTGCCCTTGTGGCGGGCGGCGGCACCCTGGCCATCGGCGCCTGGCTGCTGACCCACCCGGCCGCCCTGCGGCGCCTGGAGGCGTTCCTCGACCGGCTGCCGGCCCACCGCCGCTGGCACGGGCTGACCCGGCTGCTGCGGGAGGCCCTCGGGGCGGTGGGCCGGCTGCGCCGGCTGCTGCGGCCCTGGCCCCTGCTGGTGGGCACCGCCCTGGCGGCCCTGGTGTGGCTGATCGAGGCGGCGGCGCTGATGGGCCTGCTGCACCTGCAGGGCGATCCCCTGGCCCTGACCCAGGCCGCCGTGATCCGCACCGCCATGGCCCTGGGCGGGGTCCTCTCCTTCCTGCCGGCGGGGGTCGGCACCGCGGAAGCCACGGCCATCGGCCTGGCGGTGGCCTTCGGCGTCGATCGACCGGCCGCGCTGGCGGTCACCCTGGTGCTGCGGGTGTGCACCGTGCTGCTGCCCACCGCGGTGGGCCTGGTGGTGCTGGGCCGCCATCGGGACGGCGGCGGGGCGATGCCGGCGTGAGCGACACCCCGCTCTCCTCCGGGGCCGGCTACCGGGCCGAGATCGATGGTCTGCGGGCCCTGGCCGTGGTGGCCGTGATCCTCAATCACATCGACGACCGGCTCCTCCCCAGCGGCTACCTGGGGGTGGACGTCTTCTTCGTGATCTCCGGCTTCGTGATCACCGCGTCCCTGACGCGCCGTCCGGCCCGCTCCCTGGGCGATCTGCTGCTGGGCTTCTACAGCCGGCGCCTGAAACGGCTGGTGCCGGCCCTGCTGCTGTTCGTGGTGGTGGTGGGGATCCTGGCCTGCCTGGTGATCCCCCGTCCCCATACGGCCCTGCGCACGGGGATCAGCGCCCTGTTCGGCTTCTCCAACGTGTACCTGCATGGGCAGGCCACCGACTACTTCGGCACCGCCACCAAACTCAACCCCTTCACCCACACCTGGTCGCTGGGGGTGGAAGAGCAGTACTACCTGCTCTTTCCCCTGGTGGCCTGGCTGACGGGCTTCGCCCGCCCCGGAGCCGGTGGCCACAGGGCCCTGTTCGGGGTGATGGGCGTGGCCTCGCTGGCCTCCCTGATCGCCTTCGTTCAGCTCTATCCCACCCAGCAGGCCGCTGCCTACTTCCTGATGCCGCCTCGGCTCTGGGAGATGGGGGCGGGCTGTCTGCTGTTCTGCCTCGGCGGCGTCTGGCCGGCCGCCGCCAGGGGCCTGGGCCGCCTGCCGCCCCTGGCGGCAGTCCTGGGCCTGGTGGGGGTGATGCTGCTGCCGCTGGCCTGGGCGGTTCCGGCCACGGTGGCCGCCGTCGTCCTGACCACGCTCCTGATCGCCAGCCTGCGGCAGGGAACCGCCGCCCATCGGCTGTTCAGCCGGCCGGCCCTGGTGCGGGTGGGGCTGATCTCCTACTCCCTCTACCTCTGGCACTGGGGGGTGCTGTCCCTGAGCCGCTGGACGATCGGCCTGCACTGGTGGTCGCTGCCGTTCCAGATCGGCTTGATGGTGCTCCTGTCGGTGGCCTCCTACCGCTGGATCGAGAAGCCCCTGAGGCAAGCCAGCTGGGCCCCGCGGCGGGACCAGACGATCGCCATCGGGGTGGGCGGCCTGGCCGCCGGGGCGGGGCTGCTGATCGGTGTGGACAACCTGCCTCCATTCAGCCTCTACGCCGGACGCAACCCGATCCCCGCCGGCATGGGGGTGGAATCGCTCGTGGATCCCTATCGGGTGGCGGGCGCCGCCGGAACCTGGCAGGGATCCCCCTGCGTCCTGGCCAACGACGGCGAAGCGACGAAAACCATCGCCACCGAGGCCTGCACCCTCGGGGACTTCGCCACGGCCCGCCACCGGGTGCTGGTGGTGGGCAATTCCTTCTCGGCCTCCTTCGCCGGCGCCTTCGACGAGCTGGTGGCCCGGGACGACTACGCGGTGACGATCACCTCGGCCTGGGCCGCCTCCCCGGTGGGCAACTTCGCCGCCCTCGGCGGCAGCGGCCCCTTTGCCGCCACCAACCGGGCCTACTGGAACCGGGTGGTGCCGGGGCTGGTGGCCCAGCTGCGCCCAGGCGACTGGGTGTTCCTCGTCAACGACATGGTCATGTTCTCGCCGCCCAGCCAGGGGCCAGGCAGCCGCCTCGTCCTGCAGACCCTGAGGGTGGGCCTCACCGACTTCTCCGCCAGCCTGGCGAAGCGCGGCGTGCGCCTGGCGGTGCTCAACGGCCTGCCCTTCGCACGGGAGGCCAACTGCCACCCCGCCAGTGCCGTGCCCCAGTGGTTCTCCCCCTTCGGCGGCCCCTGCCTGATGCCGGGCCGGGCGGAATCCCTGCAGCGACGCCAGCCCCTCGACGACCTGCTGGGCGATCTGCAGCGCCAGGGGAAGCTGCAGGTGGTCGACCTGTTCGATCTCTTCTGCCCCGAGGGGGCCTGCACCTATCGGGCCCGGGGTGGGGAGATCCTCTACCGGGACGAGCATTCCCACCCCTCGAAGCAGGCGGTGCGACTGGCCGCGCCGCTGATCCGGGACGTGCTGACCTCACCGGCACCGGGGGCTGAGGGGCCCTGAGGGCAAGGCCCGAATGCCAGGGCCGAATGTCAGGGCCGAATGCCAGGCCCGAATGAACGATGCCCCCGAAACCGGGGTACCAGGGGAACCTGGAACCACGGCCTCGGGGGCTCTCGCCGGGTCCGCTCTGGCGCGGAACCGATGGATCAGGATTCAGCGGCCGTGATCAGCCGGCATTCTCCGCGATCTGCAGACCCTGGATGGGACAACTTGGGGTCATGGACACCTCCTCCTGTGGGTTGGATGCCAGCCGGCGACGCCTGCGGCAAAGGCGGAAGACGTCCGAGGGCGGAAGGTCACCACAGCGCCAAAGTCCTGCGATCGATTCCACCGTTGCCGAGACAGCGGGGGAGGATCACCGGGCCCGACGATGGGGCGCACTCCGATCAGGCGTTTCCGTCGATCACCACGTCACTGCTGACGGAACCCAATCATCGTAACCAGCTTTTCTTGCCCGCGAAGGCGGGCCATGAAAAAAGCCCCCATGGAGGGGGCTGGAAATCCCTGGGGAAGGGATCAGAGCGCGTTGCCGCGGGGCAGAACCTCTTCAGGGAAGATGAAGTTTTCGTGCGGCTGGTCGGCGGGGGCCATCCAGGCACGCAGACCTTCGTTGAGCAGGATGTTCTTGGTGTAGAACGTCTCGAATTCAGGATCCTCCGCCGCGCGGATCTCCTGGCTGACGAAGTCGTAGGCCCGCAGGTTGAGGGCCAGGCCGATGATGCCGATGCT
>CALRKA020000029.1:0-5865 GCA_943367815.1 Tabrizicola sp. YIM 78059
CTTCTGCCCCCTGAAGGGGGCGATGAGGAGAAGCCACCCGATGAGGGTGGCTTTTCTGTTGGCGTGTTTTGTGGCGGCAAGCGGAGGCTGAGGTGAGGATGGGCCGCGGGACTGGGACAGGGCAGGATGCAGGCATCCAGCAGCCCCAAGCGTTGTTGCGGCCAGCTTCTCGATGGTTCCGTTGTTGAACAGGATCAGACGTCGATCTGTGCCAGCGACGTGATCGCCTCGAAGGGACCGGGTTCCTGTTCGGGATTCTCCAGGCGCTGGCTGAAGCGTGTCGCCATGCCGGCGGTGCGGGCGGCTTCCAGCTCGGCCCTGGCATCACTCACAAAGAGGATCGCCCCGGTTTCCAGCCCCATGGCGGCGGCGATGGCCCGGTAGCTGGCGGCGTCGCCCTTGGCGCCGGTGCTGGTATCGAACCAGTGGCTGAACAGGCCACACAGATCGCCGGCATTGCTGTGGCGGTAGAGCAGCTTCTGGGCCTTCACCGATCCAGAGGAGTACACGGCCAGCTCCAGCCCGGCGCGTCGCCAGGCCCGCAGGGCTGGGGCCACATCCTCGAACAGAGGGCAGCACAGTTCGCCGCTGGCATACCCCTGGTCCCAGATCAGCCCCTGCAGCTCCTTCAGGGCCGGCAGCTTGCGGTCCTGATCGATCAGTTCCTGAAGGAACCGAACTCTGCTGAGGTGGTTGGTGGCGCTGTTGTCGCTCTCCGCCATGGCCGCATTGATCGCCTCGATCAGCGGGGCCAGCGCCGGTTCGTCGGCCCCTTCCCGCAGGAAGCCATCGAGCCGCTCACGGGCGTAGGGGAAGAGCACCTGGCTCACGAAGGGCACCGGGCAGGTGGTTCCTTCGATGTCGAGCAGCACGGCCTGGATGCCGCTGGCCTTGGGGTGCCGCTGGCCCAGGGCCTCGAGCAGCAGCCGGCGCCAGCGCTGCTCGAGCAGCCACTCCAGGATCTCCAGATGGCGCCGGGCTTCGGCGAGGTCCCGCCCCCAGGCGTAGAGGCCATGGCCGCCGATCAGCAGTCCGTGGGGGGCGTCGCCCAGCAGCGGGCCTGCAGTGGCACTGAGCCGGCCCAGGTCCTGGTCGTTGGCCAGCACCGGCAGCATCACCCGGCGGCGATGGCTGTCGATGCCTGCCAGTCCCTTGAGCATTTCCAGGCCGTGCAGCGGCAGGGCCCCCGCCTCCCTCCCCTCCCCCAGACACCAGTCGGAGAGCAGGGTGGCTGCGTGGGAATGGGTGTGCAGCACGGCGCCGGCCCCGGTGCGCGCCACGATCTCCAGATGCAGCAGGGTCTCGGCACTGGCCCGACCCTTGCCCGCCACCACCTGGGCGCGGGCGTCCACCTGGATCAGAGCCTCCGGGGCGACCGTGCCCTTGTCGACGCCACTGGGGGCCATCAGCAGGATCAGGGGGTCGCGCGAGAGAACGCAGCTGAAGTTGCCGCCGGTGCCGTCGCACCAGCCGCGGGCATGGACGGCCGCCATGGTCTGGCTGAGCTGGACGGCGAGGGCGCTGGTCACGCGGGCTTGGGAACGAAGGGAACGGCTTGCGAACGAAACGAGTGGCGGGGGTCTGCCCCCTGGTCAGCTCTGGCAGCGGGGGCACCAGTGGCTGCTGCGCCCCCCCAGCTTCTCGCGCAGGATCACCGTGCCGCAACGGCGGCAGGCTGATCCGCTGCGGCGATACACCCAGGCCTGGCCGCCGTAGTTGCCATTGGTGCCCTGAAGGTCTCGGAAATCACTGAAGGTGGTCCCGCCGGCGCCGATGCTGGTCTCCAGCACCTCCACCAGGGCCAGGCGCAGCCGCTCCAGATGGCTCAGCGCCAGGCGGCCGCTGGGCGTCTGGGGCAGGATCCCTGCCGCGAACAGGGATTCATCGGCGTAGATGTTGCCCACTCCCGCCACCAGCGACTGATCGAGCAGGGCATTCTTGATCGGCCGCCGTGAGTCCTTGAGCCGCTGCCGCAGGTAGGCCCCGGTGAACTCCGCCGCGAAGGGTTCGGGGCCCAAGCGCCGCAGGCCACCCATCACCACGTCATCGGCGACCCCGGGGGGCACCCACCACATCTGGCCGAAGCTGCGGGTGTCGACGAAGCGCAGTTCCTCGCCTCCCTTGCTCCAGACCCGCACCCGGGTATGGGGGCAGGGGGGATGCTCCTGGGCCAGCCAGAGAAACTGGCCCGTCATGCGCAGGTGCACGCCCCAACGGCCTGCGGGGCTGCCGTCCGGGGCCTCGAGATCGGCCAGGAGGTACTTGCCGCGGCGATGCCACCGGCCCACGCAAAGACCCCGAAGAGCCCTGCAGAAATCGGCAGGGTCTTCGGGGCTGGCGATGGCACGGGCTCGGAGCACTTCGACGCGGTCGATGACGAGACCGGACGTCTGTTGGTCAAGCCCCCGGCGTACGGTTTCGACCTCCGGGAGCTCGGGCATGCCCGGGATCGTAGGTCTGAGCGTGGAGGGCCGGGCGAGAAGCTCAGGCCTTGACGAGTTCGCTCTCGGCGAAGTTGTTGGTGTTGATGCCGCCGTCGGAACCGCTGTAGCCGTTGTAGTTCACCTTCTCGAAGCGAACCACGACCGGGTAGCGGATGCCGGAGGTGTCCACGGAAGCCACGGTGCCCACTTCGTTGTACCAGTAGGACTCGGGACGCTTGATCCGTACTTTGTCGCCGCGGGAGATGGCCATCGCTGGGCTGGAAGGTCGGGTGGTCTGCGCAGCGACACTACCGGCGATCAGGGGTCCGTGCCCCGGCGATGTCACGGTTCGTTGCCGGCCCCGTGGCAGCATCCCCGCACCCACCGCCGGCCCCGCCGATGGTCCCGTCCATGGCCCTGCCCGAGGCCCCCCAGCTGCGCCTGGATCTGCCCGATCCGGAGAGCGACACCCTCAGCACGATGGAGTTCCTGGCCCGGCTGGAGGAGGCCTGGGCCGTCTGCGACCGTTTCGATCTGCAGACCGAAATCTGGCGGGGCCGGATCCTGCGTTCCGTGCGCGACCGGGAACGCCGGGGCGGCGAAGGGCGTGGCACCGGCTTCCTGCAGTGGCTTCGGGAGCGGGAGATCAGCAAGACCCGGGCCTACACCCTGATCCAGCTGGCGGAGTCGGCCGACGGCCTGGTGGGCGAGGGCCTGCTGGAGGAGGCCAGCGTCAACAACTTCTCCAAGCGGGCCTTCCTGGAGACGGCCCAGGCGGACCCGGAGGTCCAGCTGATGATCAGCGAGGCGGCCAACGAGGGCCAGCAGATCACCCGCAAGCAGGTCCGCCGGCTCACCGACGAGTTCACCGCCGCCACCAGCCCCCTGCTGCCGGAGGAGATCCGCCAGCGCACCGCCGACAACCTGCTGCCTCCCCGGGCCGTGGCGCCCCTGGTGCGGGAACTGGCCAAGCTGCCCGAGGAGCAGCAGGACGACCTGCGTCGCGTGCTCCGGGATGAACCGGAACTGGAGCGGGTCAAGGATGTGACCCTCACGGCCCGCTGGCTCAGCAAGGCGGCCGAGGCCGGCCTGGCGGTGCGGGCCTTCCAGCAGGGCAACCTCGACCTGGAGAAGGCCCTGCAGGAGGCCCAGCGCCTCGATGCCCTCGGCCTCCTGGCCGATGCGGTCGGCCAGGCCCAGGCCCTGGAGAGTGCCGTGCTCAAGCTGCACACCAGCTGGCGCCGGCTGGGGGGCCTGCAGGAGCGGCTCTGGGTGGAGAGCGGCAGCAGCACGCCCCATCTGCGGGAGCTGCTCACCGTGCTGCAGAGCCTCAGCGGCACCACGATGCGGGTCTCCCTGGGGGAACTGGCCGGGGGCAAGCGGGTGCGACTGCAGCTGGTGGAGGAGTCCCCCGACCAGCTGGAGCCGCCCCCGCTGCACTGAACCGGCGCCCCCCACATCTGGTGGGAGCTAGGGTCTGGCGGTACCAGTGGTGGAGTGAGCTTGGGGGCCGATCCCCTCACCGAGAGCCTGCGACGCCATTTCGGCTGGGAGAGCTTCCGGCCCGGTCAACGCCCGGTGGTGGAGGCCCTGCTCGCCGGCCGTGACTGCCTGGCGGTGCTGCCCACCGGTGCCGGCAAGTCGCTCTGCTTCCAGCTCCCCGCCCTGGTGAGGGACGGCCTTGTGGTGGTGATCTCCCCCCTGGTGGCCCTGATGCAGGACCAGGTGAGCCAGCTGCAGGCCCGCGGCATCCCGGCGGCCTGCCTGCACCGGGGGCTGGATCCGGGGCAGCGGCGCCAGCTGCAGCAGCGCCTGGCGGCCAACCGGCTGCGCCTGCTCTATCTGGCCCCCGAACGGGCCCAGGCGGAGGCCACACGCCAGTTGCTCGATGAGGCCCTCGAGAGCGGCCGGCTGGTGGCCCTGGCGGTGGATGAGGCCCACTGCATCAGCGCCTGGGGCCATGATTTCCGCCCCGACTACCGGCGCCTGGGCCAGCTGCGGGCCCTGTGTCCGGGTGTGCCGCTGGTGGCCCTCAGCGCTACGGCCGCCCCCCAGGTGCGGGCCGACATCATCCGCCTGCTGCAGCTGCGGCGACCCCTGGTGCAGGTGCGATCGGCCCGCCGCGGCAACCTCGCCTACACCATGCGGCGGCGCCCCGCCGATCCCCTGTCGGAGGTGGTCGCGGCGATCGGCGAGAGCCGCGGGGCGGTCCTGATCTATGCCCGCACCCGCCGCTCGGTGGAGCAGTGGGCCGCACGGCTGACGGGGGCCGGGGTGGAGGCGATCGCCTACCACGCCGGCATGGACCCCGAGAGCCGCCAGCTGGCCCTGCGCCATTTCCAGGAGCATCCGGCCCCGGTGCTGGTGGCCACCGTCGCCTTCGGCATGGGGGTCGACCGGCCCGACGTCGGGCTGGTGCTGCACCTCGACCTGCCCGCCAGCGCCGAGGGCTACCTGCAGGAATCCGGGCGGGCCGGCCGTGACGGGCTGCCCGCCCGTTGCCTGGTGCTCTTTGATCCGGCCGATCGCACCAGCCTGGGCTGGGCCATGCGCTCCGCCGGCCAGCAACTGCCCCCCGACCAGCGGCTGCTGGAGCGCCACCGGCTTGAGCTGGCCCAGCAGCAGCTGCGGCGCATCGAGGCGGTGGCCGAAGGGGAGGGCTGCCGGGAGCAGGCCCTGCTCCTGGCCGTGGGGGAGATCTCCCCACCCTGTGGCCGCTGCGACAACTGCCTCTCGGCCCGGTCCAGCAACGACTGGGCCCCGCAGGCAGCCGTGCTGCTCTCCGCCCTGGAGGACCGCAGCGGCCGTGACCTGCGCAGCCTGGCCGAGGACCTGGCCGGTGCCCACGGGGAGGAGGAACCCTCCTGGGCCTGGCTGGCCCGCCGGCTGGTGCAGGAGGAACTGATCAGCGAGAGCGATGACGGGGCGCAGCGCCTGTACCTGCGCCCGGTGGGACGGAGTTACCTGCGGGATCCCTGGCCCCTGCGCTGGTCGGCCTGAGGGGTCGGCCCCAGGCCGCCGCTCAGCTGCGGGCCTTGCAGAGGTCGGAGACCAGCTGCTGCTCGAAATCGGCCTGGGGGTCGTCCCAGCTCTTCCACTGCCCGGCCTGGCTGGTGGCGTTGAGCTTGCGGGCGCTGCAGTTGACGGCCAGGTAGAGGGATTCCCCCTGGGAATTGAGCGTGGGGGCCACCATGCTGCCGCCCATGGGCTGCCAGTTGGCCCAGTCCACCTGCAGGGGGCCGTAGTTGCGCCAGTCGGGCTTGCCAGGGCTCGCCGTGGCGGTGCTGGCGGGCCGGGGGGCGGCCGCCACCGTGGCGGGCTGGGGTCGGGGCGTTGGTGCCGGGGTGGCCCGGGCGACGCTGGGGGCGGGTCGGCTGGCGGCCGGCACCTGAGCTGGCGCGGGCTTGGCCGCCGTCGCGGCCGGCTGGGGTCGGGCCGCCGG
>CALRKA020000030.1:0-5151 GCA_943367815.1 Tabrizicola sp. YIM 78059
CCCAGGTGGCGGAGGTCGCCAACGGCACCTTCCTGAGCTTCACGGGCCGTCCCCTGCAGGGTGTGCTGCTGGAGGGGGTGAGGGGCCTGAGCGTGGGCAGTGCCGGCGACATCCAGTTGCTGGCCTGACGGCCACGTTCAGCTTCCGACAGCTTCCAATGACCGCCCCGGCGCCGATGGTTGCTCCACGTCCATCGGCTCCTGCGCTCTCGACAACCAGGCCAGCTCCGTCCTGGTCCGAGTGAGTCCTGGAGGCCCATCCCCCTTTCCGGGAATGGGGCCTCCCCCGGCACCTGGGTTTCCCCTGGGCCCCCTCGCGTCTCCGTCTTCCTCCCTCGCCCCCCCCCGGACCATGCCAGCCCTCTTCACAGGCCTGTACAGCCAGAGTTTCGATGCCCTGGCCTCCTTCGGATCCGGGAACGCCTGGGCGAACGACGTGACGCTGCCGGGCTGGCACCTGTTCCGGCAGCCGGCGGCCGCCCCCGTCGCCCTGGCCACCTACAACGCCGACAGCGGCACCGGCAATGCCGGCGCCTTCGTGAGCTACGGGTCGACGGGCAGCGGCGACCGGGCCCTGGGGGGGCTCGGCTCCGGCGGCGCCTTCTTCGGCTCGCCCGCCAGCGGCTCGGTGGCCGGCTGGTTCGCCCTGGCCCTCAGCAACACCACCGGGGCGGCGATCGCCAGCCTGGATCTCGCCTTCAACGGCGAGCAGTGGCGCAACGGCGGCAACACCGCGGCCCAAACGATGGAGCTGCAGTGGGGCTTCGGCGCCAGCTTCGAGCAGGTGAGCCTCTGGGCCACGCCGGGGGCCAGCTTCAACTGGACCTCACCGGTGACCGGCAGCCCGGCCGGTGCCGTCGATGGCAACAGCGCCGGCCGGGTGGCTGGCGTGGGCGGCAGCCTCGACCTGTCGACCAGCCCCTGGGCGGCCGATGCCACCCTCTGGCTGCGCTGGGCGGAGATCAACGATCCCGGCAACGACCACGGCCTGGCCATCGACGATCTGCGCCTGTCGGCGGCGACGCCTCAGGCGCTGCCGGAGGTCTCGATCCAGGCCATCGACGCGGTGGCAAGCGAATCCGGCGATGGGGCCAGCCTGCGCATCAGCCGCAGCGGCTCCACCCTGACGGCCCTGACGGTACCGATCAGCCTGGCTGCGGGCGCCGGGCTGGCCGAGGCCGGCGACCTCACCACCCCCCTTCCGGCTTCGGTGCTGATCCCGGCGGGCGCAGCCAGCGTTGATCTGGCGATCGCGGTGCTCGATGACGCCCTCGATGAAGGCCCCGAGACCCTGCGCATCGAGCTGGCCGCACCGGCCGGCCATACGGTTGCCGCAGCGGCGGGCAGCGCCACCGTCTCCATTGCCGACAACGACCGCATCAGCCGGATCTCGGCGGTCCAAGGCAGCGGCACCAGCAGTCCCCTCCTGGCCCAGAGCGTCACCCTCAGCGCCGTGGTGGTGGGCGACTTCCAGGCCACCGGCGAGCTCAGTGGCTTCTTCCTGCAGGAGGAGACCGCCGACTGGGACAGCAGCGCCCTGACGTCCGAGGGGCTCTACGTGGCCTATCCCCTGACGGGCACCAACGTCGATGTGGTAATCGGTGACCGGGTGCGGCTCACCGGCACGGTGGCCGAGCGCTTCGGCCAGACGGCGCTCACCGCCGTCAGCGCCCTGACGGTGGAAGGGCAGGGCCGCCTGGGCGACACCCGCCGGGTCGACATCCCCGACCTGCTCGCCCAGCGCAGCAGCGCCCTCGATCTGGAGCCCTACGAGGGCATGTGGGTGCGCTTCCCGGAAACCCTCAGCGTCAACGGTCTGTTCGGCCAGTTCCGCTTCGGCGAGGTGGAGCTCAGCGCCGGAGGACTGCCGCTCCAGCCCACCAACGTGATGGAGCCGGGACCGGCGGCCTTTGCCGCCGAGCAGGCCACGGCCCTGCGCGAGCTGGTGCTCGACGACGGCAGCAACAGCGCCTACCGGCCGGCGGCGGCCGCCACCCCGGCGGCGCCGGTGCGTGACCAGCTGCTGCGCCGCGGCGACACCATCACCGATGTGGAGGGGGTGCTCGGATTCGACTTCGGCAAGTACCGGCTGCAGCCCACGGCGCCCCTCAGCTTCGAGGCCGGCAACCCCCGCCCGCCGGCACCGGCGCCGGCCGGGGCCGGCCAGCTGCGGCTGGCCAGCTTCAACGTGCTGAACACCTTCACCACGCTCAATGCCGGTGGCGCCCTCACGGACACCGGCCTGGCCCCCCGCGGGGCCAACACCGCCGAGGAGCTGGAGCGCCAGCTCACCAAGCTCAGCGCTGCCTTGGTCGGCCTGGGGGCCGATGTGATCGGCCTGATGGAGCTGGAGAACGACGCCGACGACGCCACCCTGGCTGCGATCGTGGCGCGGCTCAACGCCGCCCAGCCCAGTGGCTCGGCGCGCCTGTACAGCTTCGTGCCCACCGGCCTGATCGGCAGCGACGCCATCAAGGTGGGCCTGATCTATGACAGCCGGACGGTGGCCCCCACCGGCCCGGCCCGGGTGCTCGGCACCGCCAGCTTCACCGATCCCCTCGCCACCGGCAGCCCACTCAACCGGCCGGCCCTGGCCCAGGGCTTCCGGGAACTGGCCAGCGGCGAAGTGCTGAATGTGGCCGTCAACCACCTCAAGTCGAAGGGCAGCGGCGGTGCCACCGGCCCTGATCTCGACCAGCGGGATGGTCAGTCGGCCTTCAATGCCACCCGCACCGCGGCGGCCGCCGAGCTGCTCCGGTGGATCGGCACCGACCCCACCGGCACCGGTGACAGCGACTGGGTGGTGCTGGGCGACATCAATGCCTACGCCAAGGAGGACCCGATCCGGGTGCTGGAAACGGCGGGCTTCCGCAACGCCCTGCCCACCTTCACCGCCGAGCCCCCCTCGAGCTACGCCTTCTTCAACCCGGTCGACATGAGCGGGGCCCTCGATCACATGCTGATCTCCCCCTCCCTGGTGAGCCAGGCGGTGGCCGCGACCGACTGGAGCATCAACGCCGCCGAGGGCGCCTTCCGCGACTACAACCTCGACACCAACAGCAACGGCAATGCGGCGGCCCGCGATTTCTTCGCGCCCGATCCGTACCGCACCTCCGACCACGACCCCCTGCTGCTGGACCTGGATCTGGGCCGGGCGCTGCCCGCCGGACTGGCCTTCTCCCACGGCGTCGCCTCCGGCGACCCCTACGCCGATTCGGTGATCCTCTGGACCCGGATCACACCGCCCGCCGGTTTCGCCGGCCTGGTGGATGTGCAGTGGGAGGTGTCCCGCAGCGCCGGCTTCGAGGCCGGCTCGATCGTCGACAGCGGTGTGTTCACCACCAGCGTTGCCCGTGACTGGACCGTGAAGGTGGAGGCCGACGGCCTCAGTGCCGACACCGTGTACCACTACCGCTTCCGCGCCGGTGCGGTGCAGTCGATGGTGGGGCAGACCAAGACCCTGCCGGTGGGCAGCGGCCCGGTGCGGCTGGCCGTCTTCTCCTGCGCCAACTTCACCGCCGCCGAGGAGTTCCTCGCCTACGGCCGGGCCGCCGCCGTCCACGCGGTGAACCCCTACGACGCCCTGGTGCATGTGGGCGATTACATCTACGAGTACGGCCCCGGGGGTTTCGATGAGGCGGAGGACGCCGCCGGCGACCGTGGCTTCCTGCCCAACCGCGAGATCGTCAGCCTCGACGACTACCGGCTCCGCTACGCCCAGTACCACACCGATGTCAATCTCCAGGCGCTGCGGGCCGCGGCGCCGCTGATCGCCATCTGGGACGACCACGAGACCGCCAACGACAGCTGGGCCGGTGGCGCCCAGAACCACCAGAGCGCCACCGAGGGCGACTGGATCAGCCGGCGTGATGCGGCCCTGAAGGCGTACCACGAGTGGCTGCCGATCCGGGAACCCGGCCTGCGGCAGAGCGGGGATGGCGCCACCGCCCTCACACCGCTCACCCAGGGCTACCGCTCCTTCGATTTCGGCGATGTGCTGGCGCTGCACATCCTCGAAACCCGTCTCACCGCCCGCGATGAGCAGCTGGAGTACCCCGATGCCGCCGCCGTGCAGGCCCGCATCGGCGCGATCCTCGCCGACCCGGCCCTGGTGGCGGCCTATGCGAACCAGCTGGGGCTCACGCCGCCGGCCTCCCCCGCGGCGGTGCCGGCCTTTGCGGCCGGCCTGGCTCCCCGGGTCACCCAGGAACTGGTGCTGGCCACTGTCCAGCAGGCCTGGGGCGATCCCGGCCGGGATCTGCTCGGCGACAGCCAGATGGCCTGGCTGCAGCAACGGATGGCCGGCTCTTCCGCCGCCTGGCAGGTGCTGGGCCAGCAGGTGCTGATGCAGTCGATGGCGGTGCCGGCGGAGCTGCTGCTGGATGCCGGCAACCCCGCCCTGCTCGACAAGTACGCCGCCCCCCTGCAGAAACTTGCCACCGGGACCCCCTTCAACCAGCTCTCCCCGGCGGAGAAAGCCCTGTTCGCCGAAGCCGGCAAGATCCCCTACAACCTCGACGCCTGGGATGGCTACGGGGTGGAGCGGGAAACGATCCTGCAGAGCGCCCTGGCCCTGGGCAAGCGTCTGATCAGCCTGGCCGGCGACACCCACAACGCCTGGGCCGGCGTGCTCGACACGATGACGGCGGGCACACGCCCCGCCGGCAGCCTGGCCGGCCTGGAGTTCGCCACCCCCGGGGTCACCTCGCCGGGGCTGGAGAAGTATCTCCCTGGCGCCGATGCCTACATCCGGGCGAACTACCCCGCCGTCGATGGGCTCGATGGTCTGTTCATGGGTTACATCAAAGGACTGGCCTACGCCGATGTGAACCGGCGCGGCTTCCTCGATCTCACCGTGACGACGGACAAGGTCGACGGTGCTTTCCATCTGCTCTCCGGCACCGACCCGATCACCAACCAGCCGGCCTGGGCCATCGAGACGGTGACCGGCTCGGCCGACTTCAGCCTCTCGGTGCGCAGCGACACCGTGCCGCCCGTGATCACGCTCACGGGCGGCACGGTGCTGGAGAACCTGCCCGCCGACACCCTCGTCGGGCTGCTGTCCGCCACGGACCCGGATGGAACTGACACCTTCAGCTTCTCCTTCGCGCCGAACGGCAACCCGGGCGGCCTGTTCCGCCTCGACGGCAAC
>CALRKA020000031.1:0-4827 GCA_943367815.1 Tabrizicola sp. YIM 78059
CAGCTCGCCCCCAGCGACAGCACCACCAGCGCCGCCAGCAGCGGCACGCTCCGCCGCACCCCGTAGCCGATCCCCACCATCAGCAGCGGAAACACCAGATAGAACTGCTGCTCCACACCCAGCGACCAGGTGTGCAGGAAGGGGTTCAGGTCGGCGTCCGGATTGAAGTAATCGATCTGGCCCATCAGGTAGTTGTTCGACCAGCCGAACAACGCCTTGATGGCGGTCATGAAGTAAGGCCCGTTCTCGCCGGGGGGAACCCAGAGGGCCACCGCCAGGCTCGTCACCCCGAGGCACGCCAGCAGGTTCGGCAGCAGCCGCCGCACGCGCCGCAGATAAAAATTGCCCAGCCGGGGCCACAGCGGCTTGCTCGCCTGGCCCAGCAGCGAGCCCATCACCACGTAGCCCGAGATCACAAAGAAGATGTCCACCCCCGTGAAGCCACCGGGCAGCCAGCTCTTGTTCAGGTGGAACACCAGCACCGCCAGCATCGCCGCCCCCCTCAGCGCATCGATGTCCGGCCGGTAGGCAAAACCTCCCCCCTTCCCGCCTGCTCCGGTCGCCGGGCCGCTCGCCGTCGGCGTGGCTCCGGTGCTCGTGACGGCGGCGATCAACTCGGCCCCCCTGTGTGGAGGGAAATGTACCGACCGGGGACCGCCGCCGGGTTCAGCCGGCGGTCAGCGCGGGAACCGGGCTTTCCACCAGACCCGCCAGCCACTCCAGCAAGGCCCGGTTGACCTGGTCGGGCACCTCATCGTGGGGGCAGTGGCCGGCCTCGAGCACCACTTCGGTGGTGCGGGCAGGGGCATGCCGCTGGAAGCTGGCCCGGCGGCCGGCGGCATTGATCCAGGGGTCGCGGATGCCCCAGAGCAGCAGCAGCGGGGCGCGGAGGTCGGCGAACAGCTCGTCGAGGGGCTGGCCGCGCGGGATGTCGAAGACGGTGCGGAAGACGCCGAAGGCGCCGGGGTCCCGGGAGGGCCGCAGGATCGCCTCCACCAGCGCGTCATCGACGTTGGTGCGGTCGATGTACACCTGATTCAGGGTGCGGCGCACGGTGGCGGGCCGGCGCATGTTCTCGAACAGAAGGCGCTGCAGCACCGGGCTGCGCAGCAGGGCCGCGCCGATGGTGCGGCGGGCGATGGCCCCCCAGCCCCGCGGCGGCTCCTGCTCGTCGCTGAAGGGGCCGGCGGCATTGAGCAGGGCCACGCCGGCGGCCTGATCGCCCAGGGCGGCTCCGGCGGCGAGGGCGGCGAAGCCGCCGAGGGAGTTGCCCACCAGCACCGTGGGCCGGCCGATCCGCTCCGCCACGTAGGCGCAGAGCTGGTCGCGCCAGAGGGCGCCGCCGTAGGTGAGCCCGGCCGGCTTGGCGCTGCGGCCGAAGCCGAGCAGATCGATGGCATGGACCTCATGGGTCCGTGCCAGCACAGGGATGTTGAAGCGCCAGTGGTCGGTGGAGGCGCCGAAGCCATGCACCAGCAGGATCGCCGGCCCGGTGGGCTGCTCCGGAGCCGCGTGAATGGCGTGCACCCGATGGCCCAGGAACTGCCAGGGGGTTTCGGGTGACAAAGCCATGGACGCAGCGGCGTGGCGGTGAAGGACGATGCTAGGAAGCCCGGCCAGCGTGCGGCCCCGCCCCCTGCGCCTGCCGCCATGCCCGACGCCTTCAGCCTCTCCGACCTGAGCCCGCTGCTGCCGGGGATCGCCCTCTGGGCCCTGGCCCTCTATCTGCCCCTGAGCGTTCCCCTGGCCCGGCTGGAGAAGGTCCTGGCCGAAGGTTCCCTGGAGGAGGGGATGCAGCAGCTGGTGCTGGTGGGCGGCAGCCTGCTGCTGGCCCTGGCGATGGGCCTGGTGGTGGAACTGCTGCTGAGCTGGGCCCTCGGTCCGGGCTGGGCGGGAAGCCTCGGGTTGATCGCCGTGCTCGGCGGCCTGTCGATCGGCCTGGCGGCCGGACGGGACGACGACCGCAAGGGCTGAGACCGCGCCGGGGCCGAACGCCGGCGGGGCCGGGATCAGGCGGCCGGCTCAGCGGTTCCGTCGGCGGGGGCCTCCACGCCGCTGAGCGCCAGCCGCAGCAGCAGGGGCGCCAGGAAGGTGGTGCCGATCACCATCAGCAGGATGGCCGCCTCCAGGGGCGCCGAAAGAATGCCGGCCTGGCTGCCCAGGCCCAGGAAGATCAAACCCACCTCGCCGCGGGGCATCATCCCCAGGCCCACCACGAGGCGGTTGGTCTTCTCCTTGCTGAGGTAACTCCAGCCGGCGGCCACCTTGCCGGCGATGGCCACCGCCAGCAGGAACAGGGCGACGACCAGCCCCTCGCGGTTGTCGGGATTGAGGGGATTCATCACCGAGAGGTCCAGGGAGCTGCCGATCAGCACGAAGAACACGGTGGCGAACAGGGCCACCAGGGGCTTCACCGACTGCTGGATCGCCTTGGTGTGCTTCGAGGCGCTCAGGATCAGGCCGGCGGCGAAGGCCCCCAGGGCCGCCTCGAGGCCGATGGCCTCGGCGACGAAGCAGCACAGGCCCAGCACCACGAAGCCGGCCACCGCCACCTCCCCGGGCGCCTTGAGGCGATCGAGGAGCCAGTCGAAGGCGGGGGCGGCCGTCCGGCTGAGGAACAGGGCCACCGCCACGAACACCGCCGCCGCCAGCACCAGCTGCAGGATCGGACCGGCCGAAAGCACCCCGTCACCGGAGAGGGCCACCACCACCGCCAGGATCACGATGCCGAAGATGTCGTCGAGCACGGCGGCGCCGATGACGGTCTGGCCTTCGCGGGTGCGGAGGAACCCGAGTTCCCCGAAGACGCTGGCGGTGATGCCGATGCTGGTGGCGGTCATCGAGGCACCGGCGAACACGGCCGGAAACAGGGGCACATGGAAAAGGAGGTAGAGCCCCGCCGTGCCCAGGGCGAAGGGCAGCACCACGCCGGTGAGGGCCACGGTGGTGGCCTGCCGGCCCACCGCCATCAGCTCGTCGAGTTCGCTCTCCAGGCCCGTGAGGAACAGCAGGGCGTAGAGACCCAGCTTGGACGTGGCCTCCAGGGAGGGGAAGCTCTCGGCGTAGATGCTGGCCACGGCCTCCGGGCTGACCCCGGCGCAGGCGCCGATCAGGTCGAGCATGCCCTGGTTGAGCTGGGCGTGGACGTCCGGCGGCAGGATCAGGTGCAGACCGGTGACACCGATCAGAACGCCCGCCAGCAGTTCCCCGAGGATCGTGGGCAGCCCGAGGCGCACCATCAGCTCCGCCAGGGCCCGGGCCGCCAGGAAGATGACCAGGTAGCGCCCCACCTGCAGCAGGGTTTCCACCGTCTCGATCTGGGTGCTGCCGACCTCGAGCAGCAGGCTGGGCGCGACCATGAACGAAATCTGTGGCGAACGGACGCTAAGGGC
The DNA here is from genome assembly GCA_943367815.1 of Tabrizicola sp. YIM 78059. Lineage (GTDB taxonomy): Bacteria > Cyanobacteriota > Cyanobacteriia > PCC-6307 > Cyanobiaceae > Cyanobium. Next base: position 3,393 of record CALRKA020000031.1, read on the forward strand.
GTCGGCGCCGGCCACGTGTGCCGTTGCTGATCTCCCAACAGGCCGGGCGGGAGGAATGGCAACCACCGCTACGGTCTGGGAACGCACGGCAAGACCTGTGCCCGAGGGACCACCGCGCGCCGACCGCCATGACCGACCAGCAACCCCGCAATCTGAGCCTCCCCACGCCCGGGTGCTTCGCGGACCCCGATCGCAGCGGCCTGACGGCGACGGACGTGTTCGAGGGCATGACCGAGCACCTCTTCTACACGCTCGGCAAGCTGGCCCCCAGCGCCAGCCGCCACGACCTCTACATGGCGCTCAGCTACGCCGTGCGTGACCGGCTGATGACCCGCTATCTGGCGGGTCTCGACGCCATCCTTGCCAGCCCCGCCCGGGTGGTGGCCTACCTCTCGGCCGAATTCCTGATCGGGCCCCAGCTCGGCAACAACCTGCTGATGCTGGGCATCCAGAAGGAGGCCGCCGAGGCCCTCAAGCCGTTCGGCATCCATGACATCGAGGAGATCCTCGACGTGGAGGAGGAACCGGGCCTGGGTAACGGCGGCCTGGGTCGCCTGGCCGCCTGCTTCCTCGAATCCCTCGCCTCCCTCGAGATCCCTGCCACCGGCTACGGCATCCGTTACGAGTTCGGCATCTTCGACCAGCTCATCCGCGACGGCTGGCAGGTGGAGATCACCGACAAGTGGCTCAAGGCCGGCTGGCCCTGGGAGATTCCCCACCCCGACCAGGCCTGTTTCGTGGGCTTCGGCGGCCACACCGAGAGCTACCGCGACCAGAACGGCTCCTACCGGGTGCGCTGGATCCCCTCCGAGCACGCCATCGGCGTCCCCCACGACGTGCCGGTGCTGGGCTACCGGGTCAACACCTGCGACCGGCTGCGCCTGTGGCGCGCCGATGCCACCGAATCCTTCGATTTCTACGCCTTCAACAGCGGCGACTACTACGGCGCGGTGGAGGAGAAGGTGGGTTCCGAGACCCTCTGCAAGGTGCTCTACCCCAACGACGGCACCGCCAAGGGCCGCCAGCTGCGCCTCAAGCAGCAGCACTTCTTCGTCAGCTGCTCGCTGCAGGACATGATCCGCAGCCTCGATGCCCGCGGCATTCCCGTCGAGCAGTTCCCCGACCACTGGGCCATCCAGCTCAACGACACCCACCCCTCCATCGCCGTCGCCGAGCTGATGCGGCTCCTCCTCGACGACAAGCACCTCGAGTGGGATGCCGCCTGGGCCATCACCACCGCCTGCCTCTCGTACACCAACCACACCCTGCTGCCCGAGGCCCTCGAAAAGTGGGGCCTCGACCTCTTCGGGTCCCTGCTGCCCCGCCACCTCGAGCTGATCTTCGAGATCAACCGCCGCTTCCTCCAGCAGGTGCGCCTCAAGTACCCCGGCAACGACGCCGTGCTGCGTCGCCTCTCGATCATCGATGAGGCCGG